>NZ_AUGS01000040.1 GCF_000422785.1 Pseudovibrio exalbescens DSM 16456 | reverse complement strand
TTGGCAGCGCATCGAACAACACCAACCCGATCAGCAGATGCACAGTGTAGCTTAATTTACGCCTAAACCTGTCCAACGGATGGGGAGTAGCTCATACCTGTCCCCTTCCATACTGTTGTGCTAGCTGTTTGCGTGCCTTTTGCTCCAAGCATGCTGGAGCCATTGCGCGTTGTGCCCCATTTTCCGCCCATCACTGCCATGGCCATGATTGGGCCAAACTCAAGGCCGGTGTTTTCCTGCGCTGCGAACTTTTCCTGCGTTGTCAGGTTGGGGTTTACCCAAATCTGCCAGCGCTCCTCGCTCATGTGTTCGCGAAGGCTGGTACCGTTTGCCAGACCTTTCGCATAGGCTTGAAACAGCTGTCCTCTTGGTTTGCCATCCATCTGCTCAGCTGCATCTAGCAACCACTGAACCATGAACATTTCTTCAGCAGAGGCAGAGCGGCTTCCCATGCCACTAGCCAGACCTGTGGAGGTAAACAGCGCCAGCCACTTCAGCCGCGCCAAAGACAACATCAATGACAACGGAAGGCTCGTGTCATTTCAGTGCTTTATTCTATGCCTCCCGGCGTCTAAATACCACTCTGGTGTCTTCTGCAAACTTGGGACGCAGTGGTCGCCCGCCAACTACTAACTGGCCAACAATTTTCTGATAAGCGCAAGCTGAAAGCTCTTGTTTTACATCTTCAATGTAAATTGAAAACTCATCAATTGCGTCGTAAAACTCTTCGCTATCCTGCTGGCTTTCTTCGAGCAGCCAAGCTTCGACAATCCAACAATCACCTGCAAAATTAAGTGTTACCATTCTGAAGTTAGGTGAGATCACCCCCGACAACGCCTGAACCAACATAAGCTCGTACCAGTTCCAATCGATCAATGACGGCATTATGGCGTCCAGTTCGGGTTCGAAGGGACAATACTTGGGCTAGCAGTCCCTTTTACAATGAATACATTCGTTGGCTGGTTTGCTATACCCGCGCCAACATTGTTGTTTATTCCAGTTACGCCATTAAAGCGCACGACTGGGAAACCTTGTGATGTTTTCCCTAAAATAATCGCATCGCCACTGTGATACGCATCTAGCACCCGTTGCGCGTCTGCTTGGCTCACCAGTGTTCCACCACCACGATATTCGGCTCGGCCTTCGATGTGTCGATTTTGTTTTTGACTTACAGTTGTCCTCACTTTTGGGAAGTCAGCAGCGGTCAATCGTGTTGTATCTGGCCCATTTGGCGTGTCAACAACGTTCTTCAGAGATTTCGGCAGCCGTGTGGTGGTGAACGCGGTACCGCTGGCAGCCAGCGCTGACAAGTCCATGGC
>NZ_AUGS01000039.1 GCF_000422785.1 Pseudovibrio exalbescens DSM 16456 | reverse complement strand
GCCAGCGGCCTTGCCAACCTGGTGCTGTCGCTGCCAGCGGACTTTTCGACCGAGAACCCGCAGACTTCGATCAGTGGCACGTTCACCGCCAACACGGATGAGGGTGGCACGGCCTCTGAGCCGTTCGGCATTCTGGTCAACTTCGAGCCGGATATCATCCTGTCTGCGCCAGACGTGTGTATCAATGAGGACGAAAACGGCAACACCGTGGATCTTGGCATTTCCACTGCCATCACCGATGCGGACCTGTCGGAGGGAGATGCCAACACGCCTGACACGGTCACGATCACCTTTGACCGGCTGCCCGATGGCACCACGGCTAATGGGGGAACGCTGGATGTGGCAGGGTTGAGTTGGACCGGCAGTGTGGCCGAGGCCAACCAACTGGCACTCACCTTCCCCGAAGACTTCTCAACCGAGAGTGAAGTCTTCACCCCAACAGGAACAAACCTCATCGTGAACGGGAGTTTTGAAGCGCCGGATTTACCAAAGGGTGACTGGGGCTCTTATCCCGGTGGTACAGGGGTACCGGGCTGGTCAGGTACACGTGTTGAGGTTCAAGATCGTTATCAGGGGCGTGTGGCATCCGATGGCGACCAGTATGCCGAGATCGATTCCGAACGTGCTGTTGATACTCTTTATCAGGATGTGCCTGCGGAAACGGGCGAAACTTATCTCTTGAGCGTTGATATTGCTGCGCGTCGGGGCGGTACCGAAACAATTGAGGTCTACTGGAACAATCAGAAAATTGCCACGCTTGACGCTCAAGGCCCTGATTGGGTGACACACACCTTCAAGGTCACCGGTGAAGCTGGGCTCGATCGTCTTGAGTTCAGGGAGCTTGCCAGCGAGAATGATACTTATGGTGGCTTTATTGATAACGTTCAGCTGGTCAAAGGGGACTTTGCACCGGGAGAGCCTATCAAGGTAACCACAGCGGTAACGACGCCCGAGGGGCAGGAATCCGTCAATTCAACAATCAAGATTTTGCCCGTAGAAGACATCGATCTGAAATCCTCTGAAGTTTACGGCAAAGAAGATGCAGATGGGCCGGGCGACTCCGGTGTTACCGTCGCCTTGGCAATTGACGCTGACATTTCCGATGCGGATGGTTCTGAAGGAAACAACGATACCCCAAATACTGTTGTTCTGACCTTTGATCGACTGCCAACGGGGACGATAGCCAATGGCGGGCTGCTGGATGTGGGTAATCTCACCTGGACAGGCTCGGTCAACGAAGCAAATGCGTTGACGCTTACCTTCCCCGCGGATTTTTCAACGCAAAGTTCAGCGCTTGGCCTACCGGAAACGCCAATCATGGTGACCACCACGGTCACAACGCCGGAAGGCAAGGAGACG
>NZ_AUGS01000038.1 GCF_000422785.1 Pseudovibrio exalbescens DSM 16456 | reverse complement strand
GGCGAGCGAGGTGGTTGCGCCGCTCTCCTCCAGCTCCTGCTGCTTGTCCTCATCGCGGATGAGGATCTCCCCCTCGCCCACCGTGGCGCGGGTTACGCCGCCTTCCACAGAGCGCAGATCAACAGTTGGCGCGAACGCTGTGCCGGTAGTCGTGAAGTTTGCATCGATTGTCGGAGGTGCCGGGGCTGTGTAAGTCAGATTGACAGGCTCAACGCTCAGCTCCTACTGAACAAGCGGATAGCTTGCATGCACCCAAACTCCGGTCGTTGCCAAGCCAACGCTTGTTGCCAACACGGCGATGAGCAGCGCAAGCATGGTTGGGATCAGGTCGCGGAGAAAAGTCATGCGAGTTTCATGTTCTGGCAGAATATCAAGCAACAGGTTCGAAAAACTTGTCCATTTTTAGGAACTGTTGGGGTAAAATATCTGACTGTATCTTATTATCTAGCAGGTGAACAACGAACTCGACAAAGCCTAGCTCTGATATTTCTTCCTGAGCTTGATCTGAACCCATTACCCCAACGCACCATTTATCCGCCGGTCCGCCGTTCATAATCCACACAAAAGTATCGCCGTTGTCCGTAACAGCCCAAGGCAAAAATGAATCTACTGATGGGAATGCAGGACGCGCATAGTCAGCTGGAAAGTCTTGCTTCAGTTCTTCATAGCTGTATTGAAAATATCGAATTGCCTCGCCGTTCAAACTCCGATTGGCGGACCTTGGGTTAAAAATCCACAAAAACCCTCCGATAGAACCTGTACCATATGTGGAGACGAATTTTTTGTAGCCGGTAGGGAACTCAATTCCGAAGTCACGTTCGATTGCATCCCAATCAAGTTGATCTGTCTCCTTAGGTGCACTTGGTCCTGCCAAACGCGCTGTGATTTCTGCAAAATCCATTACTGCAATCCATTTACGTTAGGTATAGAAACGTCCAAGTCGAAGCCATTTGAACCACGCACAGTCAGTGTTACTCCAGTAGGCATCGGATTGCTGCCAGTATAAACCGGAATAGCCCTGAAATTTACGGTTTCGCCATTCCTAACCGCAGCCTGAACTTGGCGCTCAAACGAAGACATATTCGGATGATTAGCGTTACGCTGAAATAGCGTGACAAGATTACGTGCTTCGTCCCCAGCGCCACCCAGCATACGAGCAAGCAAATGTCCTCGCGCATGATTAGAGCCAGCGCCTTCAAAACCAGGTGGTCTAATAGATGGATTTGCTGGTGTGCCTGTACCTAGTGAACCCGGCGTAATCGTTGAAACCACGCCTGTTGGTCTACCAAACTCATCCAAGTCACCCAAAATCGTGTTTGCTGGTGTTGAAGCTGTCGGGCGAGCAAGGTTCGGATACGACACTCCTGTATCTGGGCCATTTGGCGTGTCAACAACGTTCTTCAGAGATTTCGGCAGCCGTGTGGTGGTGAACGCGGTACCGCTGGCAGCCAGCGCTGACAAGTCCATGGC
>NZ_AUGS01000037.1 GCF_000422785.1 Pseudovibrio exalbescens DSM 16456 | reverse complement strand
GTTTTGAGGTAGGTTTCCCGCTTAGATGCCTTCAGCGGTTATCCTTTCCGTACATAGCTACCCTGCAATGCGGCTGGCGCCACAACAGGTCCACCAGAGGTACGTCCATCCCGGTCCTCTCGTACTAGGGACAGATCCTCTCAATTCTCCTACACCCACGGCAGATAGGGACCGAACTGTCTCGCGACGTTCTGAACCCAGCTCACGTACCGCTTTAATTGGCGAACAGCCAAACCCTTGGGACCTGCTCCAGCCCCAGGATGCGATGAGCCGACATCGAGGTGCCAAACAATGCCGTCGATATGGACTCTTGGGCATCATCAGCCTGTTATCCCCGGCGTACCTTTTATCCGTTGAGCGATGGCCCTTCCACGAGGGACCACCGGATCACTATGACCGACTTTCGTCTCTGCTCGACTTGTCAGTCTCGCAGTCAGGCGGGCTTATGCCATTGCACTCGACGAGCGATTTCCGACCGCTCTGAGCCCACCTTCGCGCGCCTCCGTTACCATTTGGGAGGCGACCGCCCCAGTCAAACTACCCGCCACACACGGTCCCGGGCGTTGTTGCGCCGCGGTTAGATATCCATGAGGACAAGGGTGGTATTTCAAGGATGGCTCCATGAGAGCTGGCGCCCTCATTTCAACGCCTACCACCTATCCTACACATGTCATCACGAATACCAGTGTGAAGCTGTAGTAAAGGTGCACGGGGTCTTTCCGTCTGACCGCAGGAACCCCGCATCTTCACGGGGAATTCAATTTCACTGAGCCTGTGCTGGAGACAGCGGGGAAGTCGTTACGCCATTCGTGCAGGTCGGAACTTACCCGACAAGGAATTTCGCTACCTTAGGACCGTTATAGTTACGGCCGCCGTTTACCGGGGCTTCAATTCGGTGCTTGCACACCTCCTCTTAACCTTCCGGCACCGGGCAGGCGTCAGACCCTATACGTCGCCTTGCGGCTTCGCAGAGCCCTGTGTTTTTGATAAACAGTCGCAACCCCCTGGTCTGTGCCACCCATGACTGGTTGCCCAATCACGGGTCTCCCTTCTCGCGAACTTACGGGAGCAATTTGCCGAGTTCCTTCAGCACAGTTCTCTCAAGCGCCTTGGTATGCTCTACCAGTCCACCTGTGTCGGTTTCGGGTACGGTCGAATGTGGGAGCTATTTCCAGGGACACCTTCGCTGCACACCCAATCCAATAAGGGCATACAACACACGGCATCCGTCACTTCCCACTGGCTGGGGACTATTAACCCCATTCCCATCGGCTACGCCTTTCGGCCTCACCTTAGGGGCCGGCTAACCCTGCGCCGATTAGCGTTGCGCAGGAACCCTTGGACTTTCGGCGAGAGGGTCTCTCACCCTCTTTATCGTTACTCATGTCAGCATTCGCACTTCTGATATCTCCAGGATCTCTCACGAGTATCCCTTCGCAGACTTACAGAACGCTCCGCTACCGCGTGTCAAACACGCCCGCAGTTTCGGTGTATGGCTTGAGCCCCGGTACATTTTCGGCGCGGAGACCCTTATTTAGACCAGTGAGCTGTTACGCTTTCTTTAAATGATGGCTGCTTCTAAGCCAACATCCTGGTTGTTTTGGGATCTCTACATCCTTTCCCACTTAGCCATAACTTAGGGACCTTAACTGGCGGTCAGGGTTGTTGCCCTCTCCACAATGGACGTTAGCACCCACTGTGTGTCTGCCCTGCAGTACTTCCTGGTATTCGGAGTTTGGTTAGGATCAGTAAGGCGGTGAGCCCCCATAGCCCATCCAGTGCTCTACCCCCAGGAGTATTCACAGGACGCTCTACCTAAATAGATTTCGCGGAGAACCAGCTATTTCCGAGTTTGATTGGCCTTTC
>NZ_AUGS01000036.1 GCF_000422785.1 Pseudovibrio exalbescens DSM 16456 | reverse complement strand
GCGGACACCTTGAATGGGTCGGCCAATTTGCCTGCATCTGCGGACACAGGTCACCCAAACCCGAATTTCTTGCCATTCCTTCCTAGCACACCTGCGCAATCACGCTCACATCCGGATTACTACGTCAGTTGCCATAAAATGATCGATTTTGATCAGTTGGAAGGCGAAAAAAACACAAACGAAAAAGGCAACTCCGCAGAAAATCAATTGTATATCAGAGTTTCAAGTAAATCCGGCCGCTTGTGATATATTTGTTATTAACGGTTTAAACATGCGCCCCAGAGCGCTTCATGCCAGAAATATTATTAAGTTTTACGTTCTTACAGGTGTGATGTATCAGCAATATTATGAATCTCCTCACAGGATCACATATCACACAGAATAGAGAAGCATGTTGGAATTATCAGATAAGAGCCGAACTGAGATCCACGTGGATCTGTAAAGTTTCGTAAAACTCAATAAACTCCAATTGTTTTCCGGCGGGCAACGCCGGTCAGAAATGGCGGGTACTACCAAATGTTGAGGTGAGATCCTATTGGGCACTTCGGTAGTATACTCCGCGTACTCCTGAACTGAGCGTTCAGGGGGATCTGATATGCTTGCAGTCGGTTCTAAAATTCCGTTTCAACTATGGTTGTAGATTTATCCAGTTCTGTCGGTTGCCACCGTGACCTTGGTGATTGGAGCTGTTTTTGTACGGTCCGAAAGGGGGGGGGGCGATGCCAGTCCGGGGTATTGGCTTTACAACGACTGAGCTGAGCTTGGTTATTTAGGGGGCTGCCTGTGCTGCGTTCTATTGGCGATCGGGATCGTGTTGAGGCTCAAATAAAAAGCCAGCGTTCATCACGTTTACCTGACTTGATATGAACGTTATATCGGGTGTTGTATCTGGTTGGTGTCGAATGGAGCTGGATTTAGCAATTGCCAGCCTTTTAAATTGAGACTGGCTCAGCGGATGCCACAGGTTGGCCTTCGCTTATGGCATGTTGCATTAAAGTCTTCCGCTTGGGAATGCTCCATTTTATACGCTAAGCTAAAGATTTTTTCTTTCACCTTCTCGATAAAAAGCATATAAAGACAAGTGTTTTTCTACGCCCTGTAATTGGTTGGCAGGCGGATAGTTCTGATTGTCCTGCATGTAAATTTTTGTACATATTGGGCATGTGCGGTGGTGTCATAACATCACTGGCGTTGCTACACTGCTTGTTTCAGGGGGCAATCTTGACGCTCAGGAGGCCACTAATGGGTATCCTGGATGCTTTCCTTCTAAGTTTGCCAGCGTGCGCATGGAGGGTAATGGTCTCAAGAGAGTTAACATTGAAGGCAAGTGCGATCACAGGGCCGCTTTGGCGAAGACGATTGACGATTGCATGGGTGTTCATGCGCTGGGAGGCGTACGGACTGGGTAGGTGGTATGACGGAGATTGCCGGCGCGATCTCTGATCCGATCGCCCTAAGAAGCGCTGGAAACTAGGATATCAACCCCGAGGCAGCTCTTGACAATAAAGACGGACACGGTTTTTTCGAGGCGCTCGGTGATAGCGTCATTTCAGGTCTGACCCTGACAAACCTTAGAGATTTCAGGGGCATTTATATCGCTGATCCCAAGTAAGGCGTTCGTTTCAGAGTGTTTATGATCGTTTTCGAAAGATCTCGCTGGCCGGAAGCGGTGGGCCTCTCAGCTTATTTTGAATGCGAGTTCGTCATGTCATTTGGTTTAGGTCGACCAATAATCGATAAATACGAACTCGTTCGAAAATTCTGAAAGAACGAATTCCGTTGTTTTTTCATCAAGTCGATCCTGTGTTTTCCGTGGGGTTCTTCATTCTGGAGCCATGTTCGGACCGGGCTGGATGCCGAAAGAGGCTACGCAGCTATTCAAAAAAAATGACATATCATCAATATGATAATAGGAACTCAGAGTGCCGATCTGTTTCTGTTCTCTTGCTAGATCCGGGAAAATGTATTCGGAAGTACACATTAATTATGGCAGGTATGGCTTGTTTGCGCTGACGTAAGAGTTAGTCCTTACTTTCGTGCCGTCGCCATGTCCCCCATAGTCTTTTGTGTGACTTTGTTTAGCAGGTGGAGGCCCAATCAGGGAGGACCGGCCTGCCAATGATCAACTTCCTGAATGCCGGGC
>NZ_AUGS01000035.1 GCF_000422785.1 Pseudovibrio exalbescens DSM 16456 | reverse complement strand
AAGGGCCGCGCCTCTTATCTGGGCGAACGCTCCATCGGCCACCAGGACGCCGGTGCAACATCAAGCCTGATCATGATCAAGGCGCTGGCCGAAACAGTAAGCGGGGGCTGAACTTGGTAGGTATTGTCGTTGTGTCCCACAGTCGGCAGCTCGCTGATGGCGTGGCTGAACTGGCTGAACAGATGACACAGGGAAAGTGCCCCATTGCGGTTGCGGGCGGGATCGATGATCCCGCCAACCCCATTGGCACCGATCCCGTTGCAGTGATGAGCGCCATTGAGACCGTTGCCGATGACAGCGGCGTGCTGGTGCTGATGGATCTGGGGAGCGCGCTGCTCTCCGCGGAAATGGCGCTGGAGCTCATTGATCCGGACCTGGCTTCCAAGGTGGAGCTGTGCGCCGCGCCGATCGTGGAAGGCACCATGGCCGCCACGGTGGCTGCCGCTTCTGGGTTGCCGCTGTCTGCGGTCAAGGCAGAAGCCATGGGCGCGCTGGCCGCCAAGCTGAAGCATCTGGGCGTTGAAGACGAGGCCGCAGGTCCGGCTGCAAGCCAAGCTGCCTGCAGTGACGCGCTCACCTTCGAATGGACCGTTTTGAACCCTCATGGCCTGCACGCCCGTCCGGCGGCTGCCATTGTTGGCGCTCTGGCCGGGTTCGAAGCCGATCTGACCCTTGAATGCAAGGGCGAGCGCGCCAATGCCAAGAGCCTCAACGCGCTCGCGGTTCTGGGCGTTCGCAAGGGTGATCATATCGTGCTTTCTGCGGCTGGAGCACAGGCGCAAGACGCTATCGCCGCCTTCGCGGCGCTGGCCAGAGATGGCTTTGGCGAAGACGTAAACGCACCCGTAGAAGCGGCGGAGACTGAAGAACAAACCGCGCCTGCCCCAAGTGCCGTTGAAGGCGCCATTGTCGGCGTTGCCGCCTCTGACGGCATTGTGAGCGCACCTGCCGCCTTCTTTACCGTCAAGATGCCTGAGGTGCCGGCCCGTGCCTTTACCTCAGCGGGCGAGGAAACCCGCCGTCTGAGCGACACCATTGCAACCGTTGCCGAGACCATGCGGGCGCAAAGTGCTGCGGCAAAGGCCGCCAAGGACAAGGCCAAGGCCGAGATCTTTGCCGCTCACGAGGCCATGCTCACCGACCCGGACCTGCAGCCAAAGCTTTTGGCCGCCGTGGAAGGCGGGGCCATTGCCGAGCGGGCCTGGATGGAGGTCATGACCGCCTTGAAGGCCCAGTATGAGGCCGCCGAAAGCGCCTACATGCGCGAGCGCGCCATGGACGTGCTCGACATCACCCGTCAGGTGATGCTGGCGCTCACCGGTGAAGAAGATGCGGGCGTGGACATTGCGCCCAACACCATCTTGTTTGCCGAGGATCTGTCGCCTTCCGACACCGCGCGTCTGAACAAGGACACCGTGCTGGGCATTTGCCTTCAGGGCGGGGGCAAGACCTCTCACAGCGCCATCATTGCCCGCGCCATGGGCATTCCGGCCATCGTGCGCGCCACCGGCTGCCTGAGCGAGGTCACGCCGGGCCAGACCGTGACACTGGACGGCTTTGAGGGCCTGCTGTGGACCGCGCCATCGGACGAAAAGGCTGGCGAGCTTGAGGCACGCCGCACCGCCTGGATCAAGGAGCGCGATGAAACCCTGACCCGGGCCCTTGAACCGGCCATCACCCTGGATGGGGTGCATTATCCGGTGCAGGCCAACATTGGCGGTTTTGCCGATGTGGAAAAGGCCCTGGCCTCAGGGGCGGAAGGCGTTGGCCTGCTGCGCACCGAGTTCCTGTTCCAGGCCCGGGCCGAGTTGCCGGATGAAGACAGCCAGTACCAAGAGTACAAGCGCATCGCCGCTGCCTTTGGCGACCAGCCGATCACCATCCGCACGCTGGATGTGGGCGGCGACAAGCCGCTGGCCTCCTACCCCATGGCCGAAGAGGAAAACCCGTTCCTAGGACACCGCGGGGTGCGCATGTGCCTGTCCGACCCGGCGCTGTTCAAGACCCAGATCCGCGCTCTGATCCGGGCCGCAAGCGAACAGCCCAACATCCAGATGATGGTGCCCATGATTGCCAATGTGCGCGAGCTCAAGGCCGTCAAGGCGCTGGTGGCCGACTGCCGCACCGAGCTGGGATTGCCGGAAGAACAGGCCCCCATGCAGGTGGGCATCATGATCGAGGTGCCAAGTGCCGTGCTCGATGCCGAGGCTCTGGCAGCAGAAGCCGACTTCTTCTCCATCGGCACCAATGACCTCACCCAATATGTGATGGCAGCAGACCGGGGCAATCCTCAGGTCGCCGAACTCGTCGACTACAACGAACCGGCCGTGCTGACCGCCATCCGAATGACCTGTGAGGCGGGCAAAAAGGCCGGTATCCCGGTCTCAATGTGCGGGGAAATGGCTGGCGACACCAAGGTTACCGAAACCCTCCTGAAAGCGGGCTTGTCCAAGCTTTCTGCAAGTCCATCCCTCTTGCCAAGCCTGAAGGCAAAACTCAGAACACTGAGCGTGGCCTGAGAGAATAGAGCGACAGACAAGAAAAGCCCCGCAGTATGCTATTGCGGGGCTTTTTCATAGCAGAATCAACAAATTTGCGGGCAACAGCGGCATCTCCTCACCTTGCAGCAAGACCCGCACCTCAGCATTCTACTGCCGCCTTGTCTTTTATTCCAAAACTGAGAATTTCGCCCGCCCCCTCTCGTTGCCTCATTTGTCATCCCGGGGCCCGAGCCGGGATCCAATCGGGCGGCGGCTACGTTCTCCGGGCTTGATGGCTTTGGATGCCGGATCTGTGTCCCGCATGATGCGGGTGGTAGTGGGCGCTCGGCCTGCCTTATTTCCAGCCGCTCGCCTGATCTCGCCCTATATGCCCTTGCCGGGGCTTTGGCCTCTTGCCCCGCTCTCTCATCACTGCTCTCATTTGTCATCCCGCGCTTGACGCGGGATCCAGTCGGGTGGCGGCTACGTTCTCCGGGCTTGATGGCTTTGGATGCCGGATCTGTGTCCGGCATGACGCAGGTGGTGGTGGTGGGCGCATACAGTTTTACAGAAGGAACTGCCCCAGGTCGTTAGGCTGGCGCGTGCCTACCTATTCAGCTCTATTGGTCGCAATTCACGCTGCGGGATCGCTTCACCTGCCCGATTTGTGCCTATTTCCAATCCCAGCGCGCGCTGCCAATACTGCTAGACCCATTACAAACCGCAGGCCCCTCATTGTTTATTCGCGTTGCCCACTCGCCCCCTCCCGTTGCCTCATTTGTCATCCCGGCCCCCGAGCCGGGATCCAGTAGGGTGGCGGCCAGGTTCTCCGGGCTTGGTGGCTCTGGATGCCGGATCTGCGCGGTGCTTGTCCGGCATGACATGGGTGGGTGGTGGCAGACGGATACGGGTTAACCGAGGAACTGCCCCAGGTCGTCAGGCTGGCACGTGCCTACCTATTCAGCTCTATTGGTCGCATTTGCATTGTTAGACTTACCAAACTCCGGGTCCCAGGCTATCTGATTTAGCCTTCCTTATTGCCAGCTGCTGGGTTACGGGCGCTCTTTGTAGACCTTTCATAAGACACAGTGTCGTTTCTTGTTCCGCTTTCACATGTCTTTTTCTGGGCGCTGGCATTTTTTTTCCCGCTCTCTCATCACTGCTCTCAGATGTCATCCCGCGCTTGACGCGGGATCCAGTCGGATGGTGGCCACGTTCT
>NZ_AUGS01000034.1 GCF_000422785.1 Pseudovibrio exalbescens DSM 16456 | reverse complement strand
AGGCGGTGAAGCATCCGACTACAGCGCCGTTCCCGCCCTACTGGATATGCCTTTCCGCAAACCTCGGCTGTTCCTGGCTGACAAGGGATACGATGGCGATGCAGTGCGCCAAAGCCTGCTGCTGGCTGGCATCAGCCCTGTCATTCCGCCAAAGTCAAACCGCAGGGAACCGATACCTTGCGACTTCCGGGCCTACAAGGACAGGAACCGGATCGAGCGCATGTTCAACAAGGTCAAACAGTTCCGCAGGATCGCTACACGATACGATAAAACCAAAGCGTCCTTCGAAGCTTTCCTCAATCTCGCGGCTGCACGTCTCTGGCTACGAAACTTTGTCAACAGAGCCTAGAATTCGTTCACCAATCAGTTTGGATGCACCCATGGTTCCCGTAGGGGCGACTGCTTTATCCGATGAGGTGAAAACGAGGCGGTCAACGCCGGCCTTGAAGGCGGCATTTCGCACGTTGGCAAGACCGAAGGCGTTGATCCGTAAAGTGCCAATAGGATCTTCTTCTGCGATGCAGATGTGTTTTTGTGCAGCCGCATGGAAAACAATCTCGGTTCCAGTAAACAGTTCCGCAAGTTTCGGAGCCTCTGTTATGTCCTGAAGTACAGTTTGCACTCTGGGATCATTGGCTGTCTGGGTTGAAAGAGCGCGCAGGGCTGTGGGGTCTATGTCTATCGCAATGAGACGCCGGATGTTCAATTGAAGTAGGCGTCTGGTCAGCAGTTGCCCGACAGATCCGCCTGCTCCTGTGATTGCGATCGTTTTACCTTCGTAAAAACCTGCAAGGAGATTACAATTTACATCCACACCGCACCCCACCATCTTGAAAATGTCAACTTGTATTCGATAAGTAATTTTGGGGTTTATGCGCAATTGTTGGTTTTGACGGTAAGCCGTTTAATCAAAAAATATTTTGTATAGACCTATCTAAGTAAATAATAAAATTATAGATGGAGATTTAATCGAGTATACAATCTCCATCTACTATTTATATTGTTATTTTAACCGAATATAATTTGAAGGCTGGGCTTGTTGCCTGAGCCCATTACTTTAGACATGAACACAGCGTGAGTACCTATTTTTTCATGTGAAAGCGCATAGGTATTGTGATCTCCGGCAAAGCCTTCAGGACAGTCGAATGTTAGGGAAAATTGCTGGCGGAACTCATCAGGTGTCTCGGGACCCAACTCAACTTTGGCGAGTTTTGCCTGATGAGGACCTATATCGAACGTTTCGCCAATCAACACACTGAAGTCATCGTGTTTCAAGTCGGCAATTGTTTTCATTTCATTCTCCTCTTGGGTCATCGCGCTGACAAACAGCGCTTGTGCAATGCGATCTTCCGATGAAAAGGATTACCGCTGCGCCGCCGCAGGTGACGTGCCTTGGAGGCGGCGTATTACAACATCGGGCGGAATGAACTGTCCTCTGGCGAAGTCTTCGTAGCTGGGGTGATACCAACGCATTCGAATGTGACGTTGGTTGGTTTCGGTCGGTTCAAAGCCGAGGCGATAGTAGAAACGGTAAGCGGCTGAGTTCAAAGCGTGTACGTGGAGCTGAACCGGTAAGCGCTTTCTCGCCGCTCCGGCACAGACCCCGCGCATCACCAGACGGCCAATGCCGGCCCCGCGGTACTCAGGCATTAGCGCGATATCCAGAACTCGGACCTCGCTATCGCGTTCATCAAGATACAGGCGACCGATCGGCTTGCCGCACCAAAGAATTAAGCCGTACTTGGCCATGTCGTAGGATCGGAAATACACCGTGTGATGTGCATCGTACTGTTGGGCTAGAACCTTTTGATAGGTGTCAACTGCCCCTGCATTTAATAGGGGAGCAAACTCCCAATGGCGTTCCGCTTGGTGCAGCTTCTTCAAGAATGCCTCATCCCCGGCTCGCGCGGGACGCAGAGTGATGTCAAGAGGATTGATCTCCGGCATGCTGAGGGCTCCGACGTTGTTGATGTGTGGAGTTTGCTATGCGCGCTGCGGATATGCGCCGACCATTGCGATTTCGTAGTTCATGACTAGGAACGGATCCATGATGCTGAAAGGATCGCCAGATCCCATGCTTTCGGTACGTGATCCCGAAGAAGCCAGTTGGACTTCCGAGCCGTCTGGCGTTGAAAAGCCTTTGCCAACAATATCGCCAACTTTGGGAATGGCTGCTACCGCGAGTGTGCTGGGCGCTTCAGTGCCATCGACATCAGCGGCTCCGAAATACAATCCGCCATGTGTATGGGCAGGCAGATTGTCAGTCGTCAGAGTTTGGGTCTCGGTTCCGGACCTTTGACCAATAATGTAAGGAAAACTGCCGGTTTGATGAACGGCTACGCGCCCTCGCAGTTCGGGTAGCTGAAAATTCGAATAACCATTTCCGCCGAAGTTAGTTCCGAGCAGAGAGTACAAGGCATTGTATTGCGCTACTGCCAGTACTTGGCCATCACAGAAAGCCCATTTGTCTACTGCGAACATAAGGGGAAAAATGGATATTTGTGAGAGGAAAGGTTGGGACACTGTATCTCTCCATCAAAACGAGCATACGGAGCCAAGCCGTGATGCTGAAGACAAGGACACCCAGGCAGGGCGTTAGTTTGAATGAGGCGGGTACGTACCAAACAATGCCATCTCATAGGTTACGACTTGATAGGGCGAGATTGTTGGCAAATGTTGGTTGCCCCCGGCATAGCCTGTGGGAGGAGAGCCGTCGGAGCCCAGATCCTGAAAGTTCTGACCACTTGCGTACCAGTCCGCCTGTATTTTGATTCCGGCGAAGTTACCCTCTGGAATTGCAGTGACAGTGTTGGGCGATGGGGTGAGCGTTGTTCCGACTTTGGGTTGCGCCTTCTGGGCGATTCCGTGGCTGTGCGCTGGTAAATTGGACGTGAACAAGAGCGCGTCAGCGTATGGGTAGTATGTTCCAATTGTGCGGCTTGATAACCCTGGGCCCAGGCCCGAATGCACAACCGTTTTGTCGGTCAGGTTGGGCACTCCGAACGTGTTTGAGCCATCGCCGCCATAAACATTACTGATGAGGGAGAACAGGGCCTGATTTTGCTGTATCGAGAGGATCTGACCTGAACATATAATCCAGTCGCGGATGGTGAAACCGAGCCCAAACGCGGAAATCTGAGAAATGAATGGCTCTGCCATGTCGTGCTCCAGAAAGTAGGGGAAAGGGAAGAACCGGTGTCTAATCGCGTTGAGGGTAGACACCTTGCAGGGCGATCTCATAAGTCACTGTTTGATAGGGGCTGCGGATCGAAATAGGCACGTTTTGACCTACGCTCAAAGATTGTGAAGTCCCGGCACTAAAGGAGCTGTCCGCCAGTTGGTAAGGCGCAAAAGAACTGCCGACAGCGGTTGTGCCCGACCGCGTAACAGCAGGTTTTGCGAGCACCCGGCCTACATCTGGCGCTCCTTCTGCAGCCGTGTCGGCAACGGTCAATATGGTGCCGGGGTGCGAATGTTCAGGCATCATCGCCGTGGTCATCTGTATGGTTTCTGCGCCCCCAACAGCGCCTCTATCCTGACTGCCGGTTCCACGGGCAATGCGGCCCTTGAGATTGGGAAGACCAAAATCAGTGGTGCCGTTTCCACCGTACTTGTCGCCAAGTAACGAAAACAGCGCAGGATTTTGGGAAACAGGAACGATCTGCCCGTCACAGAATGCCCAGTCTTCCACGGCAAAATCCAAACCCCATAGTGAAATCTGCGAGATGAAGGGTTGTCCCATTGCATCCTCTCTGGGTTGTAGCTTTGGTTTTTGATAGGGAGCTGGAATGTGAAGACGTACATCACCAAAGCTTTTCGATGATGTATGCTTCACTTTCTGCAAAATACTAAAACCATAAGCTGCTTTATTTCTTATATAAACCTATGGTTTTATTTCGCTCTTGAATATTCGGTATTTTGTGTTGGGCAGAAAATACAATGGATTTGAAATTAGTTGCGAAACTAAACTTGTTTAAAATTACCTCTGAATTATAGCGAACTGAATACGCGGATCATTAATCGAAACAATTAGTTCGCGGCAACTTCGGCATAAAGGGGTTGGTTCGGATACAGGCACACCCCGGCAGTCAATCCTACGGATGCAGCCATTCCCGGAGATACTCTGATAGTTATTCGTTTCAAGATTTCTGTCAGAATAAGCCGCAATTCTTCTCTGGCGATAGCTGCACCCAAACAGCCGGAAGCGCCTCCAGAGAACGGGATGAACGCACCGGATGGTGGCAATGAAGACGCCTCCAGGAATCTTTCCGGTTTAAACGCATCGGGCTCAGACCAGTAGCGCGGAGAGCGGTGCAGGCCATAGATTGAAAAGATCAACAAAGTACCTGGCTCGATGCGTGTCCCAGCAATAGTCAAGGGGTAGTCCGCACGTCTCATCGTCTCGGTGGCTGGTGGAAATAGCCGCATGGTTTCGTTGGTCAGTGCAAGCAATGAAGCGGCTGACGTGCCGTTTGGTGCTTGCTTGAGCCGCTCGTGCAATCGCTCTTGCATCGTACCGCATTGTCCAAGAAGCCAAAGTGCCCATGCCAATGTCAGACCGGTTGTCACATGGCCGGAGCCAGCAAGACCAGCTGCATTTGCCAACAGTTCGCTTTGAGTAAGACCTGTTTGAGAAACTGGATCCGGATTGGTGATATGGCGAAAGGGATTTGTATGCGGTAGACGTTCCCACCTGCGCCTGTCGATGAAGCGCTGTATCAGGTCGCGGAGCACTTCGGCATTGCCGCGAAAGTCTCCCCTGTCGGCTTGGTCCAGCCGTTTCGCTGTTTCCAACACATCATGATCGCGCCCTTCATAGGAACCGGGGCCAAATAGTGTAGCCCACGCAACCTGCAGAACAAGTTCAGGCAGTGCCAGGCTCAAATTGATACGGCCAGCTTGCAGCCAACCTGTGATCGCGTCCTCTGTTGCTTCTTGAACCACCTGTTGCAGAGACGGTCCCAGGATACTGTGAAGCAACTGGCGCATGATCTGCCGTTGATTGGCGTTTTGAGCGCCGGTCGTACCGCTCAGGCTTTCACCGAACGCGACATAGGCAAGTTTTTGCTGCACATCTGCTTTCGGGAACAGGGACGAATGCCTGAACAAGGCTTTTTGCGTTGCCGTTGCATCCGTGATCAGAGCCACCGGTTGCTGGCGTATTTTACGCAGAATGACCGGCTCAGTGAGCATCTCAACCGGTCGGGTGTTCGGACGAAAACGCGCAATATCTGACAGTCCACGCCACGTGGTATGCGCCGCTGGTTGAAACTTGAACCGGGGAACATGAGGGGTATCCTGCATCAATCCACCCCTGCAAACTCGGGAAGGTTGTCGGCCGCTGATAATGGCTTGGCGGGTGAGATGCAGCCATCCTCCCGCGGCAACAGGAAGATCCTGCCCAGTGTCCTCATGGTCTTCAGCCAAGCTTCAAAGGACGCAATCGTTGCCAGATCCGTCGCACTAGGAACAAACCTGGATGACCATCCCCCCGAATAAAGTCGGCAGCTCCGGCAATCCACATCAGGCGTGCAACACTTGACTGCCTTCTGTTGCAAATCAGCCCCATAATAACGCATAGGTTCCACAATGCGTGAGCCACAGGACTCGGCGATGCCAGTTTGCCTGTCAACTTCGTGAGGCGGCTGCGGGGCACTCATCAGGCGGTTATAGTGATGGTCGTAGATGACGGTTTCTGGATAGGCATCCATTTGTTCGCTTATCAAGTGCCGAATGCGGTTCAGATCTTCGGCAGACAGCAACGGGTTGTCGCTGTGCGTACTGAACCGAAAGAAATCACGATCGTGGGGGCGGTTTTCCCTAAGCTTGTTCAAGAAACTGGTTGTTGGTGAGTAAATGTTGAAGGTCAGCGGCAGACCGTGATCCCGGCAAGCCTGGGTCATTTTCGGAATGTGATCTATCGTCTTGCGCGAAAGGGTGAACAACATGATGGCACGCCGATCCCCCTTATATATTTCAAGCGCTTTGCGAAACACGCTACCACCACGCAGCAAGCGGTCGGTGCTGTCATCGCCCGCCCACACTGACACCCCTATTCGATAGGGAACCTCCCTCGGTATTCTAATGGTGCCATTGGTGCCAATGTTGCCATAGGGGAAGAACGGCGCTGCAGCCATAAGGCGTTTGGGTTCCAGAGCTGGCTCGGCGCCCACAAAATAGGCCATGGAAACACCCCGTGCACTTTCTGCGGAATAAAAACGTTTCCACTCTTCCTCTGAAGACATTGGGCGCGATTTGGCGGTCTTCCCATCCTCGAAATAGTAGCAGCCTTCACATTTCAGGTTGAGCTACTCCCCATCCGTTGGACAGGTTTAGGCGTAAATTAAGCTACACTGTGCATCTGCTGATCGGGTTGGTGTTGTTCGATGCGCTGCCAATAGACCACGGCAGGCGGTTTGCCGCCAAGGGCGGAGTGGGGGCGTTTCCGGTTATAGAAGTCCAGCCACTTTCGGATACCGGCCCTGGCCTGTGAGCCGGTTTCCCAGGCGTGCAGATAAACGCACTCGTATTTGAGCGTGCGCCACAGCCGTTCGACGAAGATGTTGTCGAGGAACCGTCCCTTGCCATCCATAGATATACGCACGCCCATCCGCCGCAGCCGGTCCGTCCATGCAAATGAGGTGA
>NZ_AUGS01000033.1 GCF_000422785.1 Pseudovibrio exalbescens DSM 16456 | reverse complement strand
CGGATGGGCGTGCGTATATCTATGGATGGCAAGGGACGGTTCCTCGACAACATCTTCGTCGAACGGCTGTGGCGCACGCTCAAATACGAGTGCGTTTATCTGCACGCCTGGGAAACCGGCTCACAGGCCAGGGCCGGTATCCGAAAGTGGCTGGACTTCTATAACCGGAAACGCCCCCACTCCGCCCTTGGCGGCAAACCGCCTGCCGTGGTCTATTGGCAGCGCATCGAACAACACCAACCCGATCAGCAGATGCACAGTGTAGCTTAATTTACGCCTAAACCTGTCCAACGGATGGGGAGTAGCTCAGAGAAAGGATTACAATACGAGGTTAGAGGGCCTCTAGATCATTCAAATCGCGACGGCATTTAAGCACAAACTTGTGATCACACAGCGCACCGTTTTTTTGAACCGGACAACCGCCCGTCGCCGTAGAGCAAGCGTCTCTACATCATACACGGAGGTTCTATCCGATGAAGTTTCTAAAAGTTACTGCCGCTGCCGCTCTGTTGTCCGCTTCTGTTGCGACATCCGCGTTGGCTGCCAACATCGTTGAAACCGCCAAGAGCGCGGGTAACTTCAACACGCTCCTCGCAGCAGCAACAGCGGCTGACTTGGTGGAGACACTATCCGGTCCTGGACCGTTCACTGTTTTTGCGCCGACAGACGAAGCCTTTGCAGCCTTGCCTGAGGGAACAGTGGAAGACCTGCTGAAGCCTGAAAACAAGGACCAGCTTGTCGCTGTTCTCACCTACCATGTAGTCCCAGGCAAAGTGATGTCGACTGACCTTCAGGATGACATGACAGCAGAAACCGTGCAGGGCGGGGAAAT
Organism: Pseudovibrio exalbescens DSM 16456; assembly: GCF_000422785.1. Classification (GTDB taxonomy): domain Bacteria; phylum Pseudomonadota; class Alphaproteobacteria; order Rhizobiales; family Stappiaceae; genus Pseudovibrio; species Pseudovibrio exalbescens. The sequence goes on along the minus strand of NZ_AUGS01000033.1, from coordinate 5,972 downwards.
CACGATTGATCTGGACAATGGCCCCATGGTGAACAACGCCAAGGTAGTCTCAGCTGACATCGAGGCTGACAACGGCGTCATTCACGTTATCGACAAGGTGATCCTGCCCCAATAATCCCAAATCACAGGATCACGTCGAAGCCAGTCGCCTTTGGGCGGCTGGCTTTTCCTGTTTGTGGGCAGGTTTGGGCTAGGCTTTCAGCTTTTCCTTGAAGAAATCAAGTGTCCGGCTCCAGGCCAGATCAGCGGCCTCCTTGTTGTATCGGGCCTGTGACGTGTCGTTGTTGAAGGCGTGGTTCACCCCGTCGTACATGTAGATTGTGAATTCCTTGCCGTTATCTTCCAGTGCGCTGCGGAAATCATCGATGCCGGAATTGATGCGGTCATCGAGGCCGGCATAGTGCAGCAATAGCGCTGCTGAAATTTGCGGAACGAGCGTGGTTTCCGGCTGGCGACCATAGTAGGAAACGACCGCCTTCAATTCCGGCGATACCACCGCCAGATTATTGACCAGTTGGCCGCCCCAACAAAACCCGATGGCACCCACGGCGCCTGTGCTGTCGTCGCGATTGGCAAGGTAGGCAATGGCTTCTTTTCCGTTGTGCAAAGTATTCTCCGCTTCCAGCGCGCGGATCATTTGACGGGCTTTGTCTTCATCTGCCGGTGTCCCGCCATCGGCGGAAAGAAAGTCCACCGCCATGGGCATGTACCCGGCAACGGCAAGTCGGCGCGTGATATCGCGAATGTGGTCATTGAGACCGCGGTTTTCGTGCACCACCAGGATAGCTGGGAGTTTGTCGGTGTCACCGGCAGGGCGCACCAGATACCCTTTCATTTCGCCCGTTGCGCCGGGAAAGGATACCTCCTCGCTGACAACTCGTGAATCATCAGGGGCAACGACGGACGCCATTGCGCCATTGGCTTGCAACAAAGGCAAAATGGCGCCAGCGGCAGCGGCAGATCCTGCGAGGCACCGCAAACGTTCCATGAACCCGCGTCTGTCCAGTGTCAGATGCGTGTATTCATCATAGGCCTCGATCATGGCCTGTGTGATCTGGGGGTGGCGGGTATTAGGGCGCTGAGACATGGCTGGCTCCTGAGGACGGTCGCTTTTTGTGAGCTAAGCTAAAGAGCCGGAGATTCACGTCAACTTATTAGCAAGAACAGGACTTATGATCGGTAAAGGCTCTTGCCGCGTGCCAAATTCAGCTGCTCCGCCATCTCACGCCTGTCCAATGGGATTTTGATCTCATTCTTTGCGGAAGAAGCAATGGCAAGAAGGTGCTCATGAAGGTGCTTCTGGTAGTAGCTTGGCGTCGTCTCAAGCATCTTGCCAATGGTCTTCACGAGATGCAGCTGAACTTGGAAGTTGGTATTGGCAGCTCGGCGCAAGATGTGCAGTGCTTCACTTACTGTATCTTCAAGATTGATAAGGCAACACCAGACCCGCGGCGTCCCCTCATTGTCGCATGCAAGAGAAGAGGGTACCCCTCGCTGCATCATTATAGAAAGCGACGCACACAAATGGTCTATCGCTGAAATCGCCGTGTAGGCATCATTAACCCCCGCTGACAATGCTCTCAGCGCTATCTCTACACTGAGATAAACATGGAACCTCAGGTCTCCTTCTGGCGCTCTGGCATCAGCCAATAAAAGACAGGATCGTACTTTTTGAGCCAGTTTATCTTCTGCACCGTATTGCACGGAAATCCTGGTTCTCGGAAAGACGAAGTCGCCGGGACTAACCTTCATCTCGATGAAGCAATCGTTTTCAGTTGCAATCTGTAGCAATCTTTCAATGTCAACGCCCGTGATATAACCTTCCGCGTCGGCAACAATTGAGGTGCCCTCACCACGCGGAATCCTTCGATCTTCCTCTTCGCTTTCCGCAGGTTCTTCCAAAAGAATTCGATCAATCTCACGACGGAATGCACGCTGGGTCCTGCCTATCGCATTATCGACCATTATTTGCTGTGAGACATCGTGAACGAAGTACACGAGGCAAAAAAAGCTGGCTGCAGCAAGAAAGATCGCCACAATTGTTGATATGCGCGGTTCGTCATGTTCGACAAGCATGTAAAGAACGAAAAGCGCGTACAAGAATGTTGCGCCCAGCATGCCGATCGTTACCTGACTTACACGGTTTTGAGAAAAACTCGTAAGCAACCGTGGGCCTATGTTTCCCGCTGCCAGGGTAAATACAACCAAGGTCAGTGAATAGACTAGGCTGAGAACGGTCATCATTGCGCCAGAAATTGTACTAAGAACAGATCGTGCCCCGGACACGCCCAACCCAAGTAGGCCGAGCTGCTCTGCTGGCACTTGAGACACAAACGCCCTGTCTATCGCAACCGTGATGAATGCGAGGAGGATTCCAACCAGTGCGATCAAAGATGGCAAGAGCAAGAAGCCGGACAAGACCAGCTTCAGTTTTGTCAGAGTTGCGAAAGACGGACTCAATGTACTCATGGATAAACCAGTCAACTCGCCTTTGAGACCTCTACACATACCCTCATATGTCTAAAAAAGCTAAAAGCAGACAAAAAAAAGGCGCCTCGTTGGAGGCGCCTTCTGCAAATCTTTGGCTTGTTACGACCAGAGAGGTCTTACTTGGCCAGACCCTTGATGCGGTCGATCAGGTCAGCCAGCTGGTCGGACTTTGCAGCCAGTTCTTCGTGCATTGGCAGAACTGCTTCAATGAACGGACCCTTTTCAACTTCAACGAACTTCACGCCGAGTTCTTCCTTGGCGATCTGGACCATTTCCTTGGTCTGTTCGTTGTAGATGTCGCGGTGGTACGCCATCATTTCCTTACCAGCTTCCTGCAGAGCCTGCTGCTGGTCTTCAGGCAGGGAGTCCCAAACCTGAGTGGAAATCATGAGAACACCTGGGATCATGGTGTGTTCGTCCTGAGAGTAGACCTTTGCTACTTCACCGTGACGTACGTCCACCAGAGCCTGCGGGTTGTTTTCAGCGCCATCAACAACACCCTGCTGCAGAGCGGAGTACAGTTCGCCGAACGCGATCGGGGTTGGTGCGCCACCGAGCAGCTCAACCATCTGGATAGCGGATGGAGATGGCTGTACGCGGATCTTCATGCCTTCCAGGTCTGCTGGCGAGTTGATTTCCTTGTTGGCGTAGAACGAACGGGAACCGTCCACCATGAATGCCAGACCAACGAAACCCTTGTCCTTGGAAGCCATGAAGATTTCATCGGCAACGTCAGACATCAGAACATCAAAGTAGTGCTGTTCGGATTCGAAGATGTATGGCAGGTTCATAACGCCGTAGGTTGGCTCGAAAGCTTCCATTTCAGCAGCGTTGGAGCGAGCCATGTCCAGAAGACCGTTCTGAACCAGCTCAACGGACTCGCGCTGAGTGCCAAGCTGAGCGTTCGGGAAAACGCGCATCTTCAGTTCGCCATCGGTTTTCTCTTCGACCAGATCAGCCATGTACTCGAGAGAAATGTGAGCAGGGTTTTCGGTCGGCAGGTTGTGGCTTACGCGCAGAGTTTTGGCGTCAACAGTTGTTGCGCCCATCATGACAGCGGAAGTCAGAAGCGCACAAAGAAGATGTGACTTGCGGAACATATAGAATTTCTCCCGTTTAATTAGTAGCCTTCCGGCTTAGGGTACAGACGATCACTCCTGTTAACCCCTAGGTGGAATCGACTGCATGACAGGGATATCAAACTGTTTCGGGTATTTGGTCAACCTATTTAACGGCGACCTAGTGTTATCACCTAATATCTCAGGCGGGTTTTCCAGAGATACATTTGCGGGCTCGAAGGCAAAAAATTCTTAAAACTCCGCAGTTTATGTGAAGAGATCCTGAGCCGGATTGGTATCCAGGTTAATTAATATTGGCTAACCACTTTTCGAAAAACATGCAAAAAAGGTTAGCCGGTAACCTGCGCGGAAGGTGGGGATTCGCGAAGGGAGGCGCCGCTCTCTTTCGTATCTGACAAAAAAGAGCGGCGGGTATTATTTCTATTTCAAGCTAACCTGACCGTTTTTACTCCGAGAGGCTTGGAGCTCTGTCCTTGATACGCTTGATGAGGTCGGCCATCTTGTCAGACTTTGCGGCCAGCTCTTCGTGCATGGGCTGAACGGCTTCGATGAAGGGCCCTTTTTCGACTTCCACAAATTCGACACCGAGGTCGTTCTTGGCGACTTCGATCATTTCAAGCGTTTGCTTGTTATAAAGATCGCGGTGAAAGTCCATCATCTCCCGCGCGGCCTGTTTCAGGGCATTTTGCTGCTCTTCCGTCAGGGTGTCCCATACCTGGGTCGAGATCATCAACACACCGGGGATCATGGTGTGTTCGTCTTGAGAGTAGACTTTGGCGACTTCACCGTGGCGAACGTCCACCAGAGCTTGCGGATTGTTTTCGGCACCATCAACCACACCCTGTTGCAGGGCGGAATACAGCTCGCCGAAAGCGATGGGGGTGGGGGAACCGCCGAGCAACTCAACCATCTGAATGGCAGAGGGAGAGGGCTGCACCCGGATCTTCATGCCATTAAGATCTGACGGTTCCTTGATGGCCTTGTTGGCATAGAAGGAGCGGGAACCATCCACCATGAATGCAAGGCCAATGAAGCCCTTGTCCCGCGAAGCGTTGAAGATGTCTTCGGCCACGTCGCTCGTCAGCACCTCATAATAATGAGGCTCGCTCTCGAAGATGTAGGGCAGGTTCATCACCGCATATGATGGTTCGAAGGCTTCCATCTCTGCAGCGTTGGAACGGGCCATGTCCAGCAGGCCGTTCTGCATCAATTCCACAGATTCGCGTTGGGTGCCCAACTGGCCGTTGGGAAACACGCGCAGACGCAGGTCGCCGTTGGTCAGTTCATCGACGCGTTCCGCCATGAATTCAAGAGAAATGTGGGCTGGATTGTCCGTCGGCAGGTTATGGCTTACGCGCAGGCTTTTGGCGTTCGCTGCGCCAACGGCAAGGCCGACACTGGCAGTGAGCACAAGAGCAAGTAGTTGGGATGGGGTTCGCATTGTTATTCTTTCTCCCAGGGGATTTTCTTTTGCGATGCCAGTTTTACGCGTTTTTGCTTGGAAGATCTACCCGCACTTCACTCAGGGTATATCGAATCCTTATCTTTCGTGTTATATCAGCCAAAGGGCAAAATAGGTCGACCAAATCAGCAAAATACGTGTTCTTGCGGGATGCCTCTACGGCCAAAAGCCGTTAGCATCGCGCCATAAAAGACGCTCTGTCGGGCAAAATCGCGAGAATTCCGAGCACTATTCGTTAGATTGATCGCTCTTCTCAATTGGCAGACCAATTATCGTCGGTTGCGCGAGGCCCACAGGCAAAAATGGATGATAGAGATGAAAACACTATCAAATATTGTTAACCGCATTCTCAGCACAGTTACCGTTCTGGTATTTGCTGTTCTGGTAGTGTGTGTTGTTTGGCAGGTTGTATCGCGGTTTATCTTGGGTCAGCCGAGCACGGTTACGGACGAGATGGCGCGGTTCATGTTCATGTGGATTGGTTTGATTGGCGCGGCGTATACGCTTGGCCAGCGCCGTCACCTTGCGATTGATCTTTTGACCGGTTCGCTTGTTGGGCGCACGAAGCAGCTTTCGGACCTGTTCATCACGCTTGCGATCGCGGTGTTTGCGATCACGATCATGCTGTACGGCGGCTACAACCTTGTGGCCAAGACTTTGTCCACGGGCCAGGTTTCTCCGGCCCTGCGCATTCCCATGGGCTATGTCTACGCAGCCATTCCGTTCTCCGGGGCGGTGATCCTGTTTTACTGCGTTGAATTTGCCATCGGCCTGATCAACGGCACCGGCACCGGTCCGAACGACAAGCCAGTTGAGGATGCGGCCGAGTAAGCCGAGAATTGAAGAGAGTCCCCCATGGAACTGCAAAGCGCACTTATCCTGTTTGGCGTTTTCGCCGTGCTGGTGACGTTCGGTGTGCCGATCTCGTTTGCGATCGGTCT
>NZ_AUGS01000032.1 GCF_000422785.1 Pseudovibrio exalbescens DSM 16456 | reverse complement strand
TATCTGAATGGTATGCTACATGTGCTGCGCGTTGGCTGCCCCTGGCGCGACATGCACGAGCGCTACGGGAAATGGAATTCGGTCTATGTGCGCTTTCGCCGGTGGGCAGAGCAAGGCGTCTGGGATGGTCTGCTGGAAACGCTGGTGGATCTCGGGCTCACCGATGACTGGCAACACATGATCGACAGCACCACAGTCCGCGGCCACAGTCAGGCCGCCGGCGCAAAAGGGGGACTCATAAGGAGGCTTTTGGTCGATCACGCGGCGGCTTTACGACGAAAATCCACGCCCGAACGGACGGTCAAGGACGCCCTCTCGGCTTTGTCCTGACAGGCGGTGAAGCATCCGACTACAGCGCCGTTCCCGCCCTACTGGATATGCCTTTCCGCAAACCTCGGCTGTTCCTGGCTGACAAGGGATACGATGGCGATGCAGTGCGCCAAAGCCTGCTGCTGGCTGGCATCAGCCCTGTCATTCCGCCAAAGTCAAACCGCAGGGAACCGATACCTTGCGACTTCCGGGCCTACAAGGACAGGAACCGGATCGAGCGCATGTTCAACAAGGTCAAACAGTTCCGTAGGATCGCCACCCGATACGACAAGACCAAGGCATCCTTCGCCGCGTTCCTCAATCTCGCCGCAACTCGCATATGGCTGCGCGACTTTGTCAACAGGGCCTAAAAGAATGCCGTTATATTGAGTGGAGCTCTCTTCGTGTCTAGTTTTGCTTTGTGTGGGGTTTTTGTGTCTTAATCTGGAGCACAGAACATTTTAAGAATCAATGCATTTATGTGAAGGCCGGGCGGTGCCTTTAAAGGCGCACCGCCCGGTCGGGACATGAAGAGGAGGATCATCTCTTCAGTCTGTCCTGAACCCTTTGTGCTATCGCCTTATCTGTGAAGCCGAAGTGAGTATAGACATCGCTTGCTGGACCGGAATGGCCGAATTGATCGATCCCACAAATGATCCCATCGCGCCCTACGTACCTTTCCCAGCCGATTGGTGACATTGCTTCGATGGCAACCTTTAAAGTTTCGCTAGAACCTAATACAAATTCCTTGTAATCGGACCTTTGTGCGTCGAACAATCTCCAGTTTGGCAATGAAACTACTGCGGTCGGAAGCCCATCGTTTTCAAGTATTGTTGCGGTACCGAGCGCGAGCGACAGTTCAGAACCGGTGGCGATCAGAGTTACCTGTCGCGCTGAAGAGGCTTCTTTGAACACATATCCCCCCAATTTGCACCAGTTTGTCTCAACATCTCGGCGAACTACAGGAAGGGCTTGGCGGGACATGACAAGCAAGGCCGGGCGACGTTCTTGCAGGGCCAACTCCCAACATTCTACTGCTTCGATAAGGTCTCCAGGTCGAAAGACATTAAGATTTGGCATTGAGCGAAAACTTGCCACTTGTTCGACGGGTTGGTGGGTTGGGCCGTCTTCACCAACACAGATGCTGTCGTGGGTGCCTACATAGATTACTGGTAGGTTCATTAGTGCGGACAAGCGAATTGAATGCCGTGCGTAGTCGAGGAAACATAAGAATGTCCCCCCGTATGGGACAAACCCACCATGCAGAGCTGCTCCATTCATAATGGCTGCCATGGCATGCTCTCTGACGCCAAAAGGAATATACCGACCCGAAGGATTTTCCCTTGAGAACGTACTTGCGGTTGACGGGTGCGTCTGGGTCGAACTGCCTAAATCTGCGGAACCGCCAATCAATTCCGGCATGATGGGCTGAAGTGTTTCAAGCACTTTCAAGCTGGCAACTCGGGTCGCTGTTGGCGGGGAGCCCAAAAGAGTTTGTTTTAGAGCGCTTAGCGCAGAAGACAGGTTCTCGGGGCATGCACCCATCATTCTGCGATCAAACTCCTGTGCCTTTGATGGCTGTAGGTCGGCAAACAAACGCTTCCAACTTTTGCGTTGAGGAACTCCGCGAGTACCCGCTGCACGCCAGTTATCCAAGATGGTTTTGGGGATTATGAACTCCAGTTCTTGCCAATTATAGAGCTGTTGCATGTTTGCTCGGTCAGACGCGGAAAATGCGCCATGATGCGCCGCAGCGGTTCCTTGCTTTTCAGTTGAGCCCTTTCCGATGACTGTCTTGCAGGCTATCATCGACGGGCGTGGGCTCAACCGCGCATTGCGGATAGCCCCTTCTATCGCTTCAAAATCATGTCCATCGATCTCTTGAGTATGCCACCCGGCAGCATTGAATCGGTCTATCTGGTTCTCAGAAGTTGAAAGAGACGTGTTGCCATCAATTGTCACGCTATTGTCGTCGAACAACACAATGAGTTTGCTTAGTTGGTTGTGGGAAGCAAACGAGATTGCCTCCTGTGAGATGCCCTCCATAAGGCATCCATCGCCAACCATAACGTATGTATAATGATCAACGAGGTCATCGCCGAACTCCGCCGCCAGTATGCGTTCAGCTACCGCCATGCCAACCCCATTTGCAAATCCCTGACCAAGTGGACCAGTTGTAACCTCTACACCTGCTAGTTGGTCTATCTCGGGGTGTCCGGCAGTTCTGCTGCTAAATTTTCTGAATTGCTTCAAATCTTCAACATCGATGTCGTTGTAGCCGCATAAATAGAGAAGGGAGTAAAGAAGTGGTGAGCCATGGCCGGCCGAAAGCACGAATCTGTCTCGATCAGGCCAAGTTGGATCTGAGGCGTCGAATTTTAGAAATCGGCTGAAAAGCACGGTAGCGACATCAGCCATACCCATCGGCATTCCAGGGTGCCCGGAGTTGGCAGCGCCTACCATATCCATTGTCAGAAAGCGGATTGCGCTTGCCATGTCTTGGAGTTTGTTTGTTGGATTGGTGTGCGGAAGCGAAGAAGAATGCATTTTGGACTCGATTTGTTGTGACCGGTACAGCGACTATCTTGTCGGATCTGTCAAGCGGGATCGGAAGTGCGGGGTCTGCCATGTCAAGAGATGCAGTTCGATGGCAGACCCCTTTAGCCTTGTTGGCAGTAGGACAAGGCTAAACCGGTGAAGGGCTAGTCTTTGTCAGCGTCATCCAGCGCTGGGAATGTCTCATCGGTAACGAGAATTGCCCTGAAGTCATTAATGTTCGTAAGCGTTGGGCCTGTAATGACGCTGTCACCAATGGACTCGAAGAAACCGTGTGCATCGTTATTGGCCAGGGCTTCGTGAGGGCTTATCATCATGTCTTCTGCTCGTTTGAGAGTCGCAGGATCACAGTATGCGCCTGCTATCTCCTCGATCCCGTCAATCCCGTCCGTGTCTCCGGCGAGCGCGTAGATCCCCGGTTGCTTATTAAGGTTTAATGCGAGGGAAAGAAGAAACTCCACATTGCGACCTCCGCGCCCATGTCCGTTGAGAGTCACGGTTGTTTCTCCGCCTGAAAGAAGAAGACAAGGTGTCTTGAACGGGTGCATATGGTTTGCGACATGGCGCGCAATACCTGCCATAACAGTACCAACATCCGACGCTTCGCCTTCTATGCTGTCGCTTAGTATGTAAGCTGGGATGCCTTGAGAAATACTTCTTTCTGCGGCCGCCCGGAGACCCAATAATGGAGCGGCAATGATATGTGTTTCGGGCTGTTTCGCGACTGATTTGAGCGCATACTCTGGTGAATGACGAGTTTGTGCGCGCTCAAGGTGCAATTTTGCAGAAGCTGGTAGCTCTATCCCATAGTGGTTCACAATTGCGATGGCATCTGAAGGAGCCGAACTATCAAAAATGGTTGGGCCTGATGCAATATTGGACGGGTCATCACCAGGAACATCGGAGATCAGTAGATTGATAATCCGTGCGGGTGAAGCTGCTGCTGCCAGATTACCTCCTTTTATCATTGAAAGGTGCCGGCGGATGCAATTCATTTCGCTGATGGTGGCTCCGCATTTAAGGAGGGCACGGTTTATTTTTTGCTTATCCTCCAGAGAGATGCCGGGTGCCGGGAGTGGCAGCAATGCTGATCCACCGCCTGACATAAGGCAGAGCACTGTGTCTTCCTCACCCAAAGCGCTGACATAGTTCATCATTCGCATCGCAGCCCGCATTCCAGCTTCATCGGGAACAGGATGTGCTGCCTCGGCAATTTCAATGCGCTCGCAAGGGACTGAGTATCCATAACGAGTTACCACAAGGCCTTCTAATGGTCCGTCCCAAGATCGTTCGACGGCACGGGCCATAGCAGCGGAAGCTTTTCCCGCCCCAATGACAACCAGTCTACCTGAGATGTTTTCTGGGAGGTACGGCGGTACGCAGTTTTCAGGCTGAGCAGAGGCAATCGCCGCCTCAAACAAGCCTTCCAAGAAGACGCGGGGAGATTTCATGGCTACTCTCAATTGGTTCTGAGTTGGTGGGCGGCACAACAAAGCCGCCCACGGGCGCGCTTTACTTCAGTTGCGCCTCTGCTGCTTCGGCCACGGCCTCTGGGGTGATCCCAAAGTGGTTGAATAGATCGGGGAAATCACCCGATGCGCCAAAGGAACTCATGCCAATAAAGCGGCCACTCTCTCCGATGTACCGGTCCCAACCGAGACGCACGGCAGCCTCAACAGCGACACGCGCTGTGTGTCGTCCGAGTACGTGCTCGCGATAAGCGTCGTCCTGCTTTTCGAAGAGCTCCCAGCTTGGCATTGAGACGACGGCAGTCGGTATGCCTCTGCTCTCCAGTATTGTGCGAGCTTTCACTGCAATTGAAACCTCATACCCGGTTGCGAACAAAGTAGCCAAGCGCACTCCGCCCTTTGCTTCCTCCAGAACGTAACCACCACGAGAACACAGGTTTGATGTTTCGTGTTGGGTGCGTACAGGAGGCAGCGGTTGTCGTGAGCAGATGATGGATGTTGGTCCATCCTTGTGTTGCATGCCAAGTTCCCAGCATTCTGCCATTTCCACTTGGTCTGCCGGGCGGAAAACCCACATGTTGGGATAGGCGCGAAGTGAAGCAAGTGTTTCGACAGGCTGATGCGTTGGACCGTTTTTCCCAATTCCTATTGAGTCATGACTGAAAATGAACATGCCGGGAATGCGCATCAATGCCGCCATGCGTAGTGTGTGGCGCATGTAGTCAGAAAACACTAGAAATGTAGAGCCAACCGACACGATGCCTTTGTGAACCGTCATTCCATTCATGATGGCGCCCATGGCATGCTCACGAACGCCATAGTGAATATATCGTCCGGCCCTGTCATCCTTGGTGAACGGCCTTAATTGCTGCTTGTGCTTGGTTGCTGCTTCAAGGTCTGGCGCGCCGCTAACGATTTCCGGAACAACTTCGGCAAGCAAAGACAAAACTTCGCCAGAAACAGCGATTCCTGCTTTAGCCTGTGGGTTATTAACCGCTTGTCGCTTGAATTCCTTTAGTGCCTCAGCCCAGTTTTCCGGGAGTTCTCTGTTCATTAGGCGTTCAAACTCGGCACGGTCGTCTGGTGCCATTTTGTTGTAACGCTCAATCCAAGCTTCACGTTCTCTCGCCCCGTCCTCGCCAGAAATAGCCCAAGCGTGCATGATTTCTTCGGGTATGAAGAACGGTTCGTATGGCCAGTTGAGATATTCGCGAGCTTCGACAGTATCATCTGGGGTGAGTTTGCCGCCATGAGCCGCTCGGTCATCTTGAATGCGGGGGATGCCGTAGCCAATGGTAGTGCGACATGCGATCATTGAAGGTCGGTTGTCTAGTTTAGCCTTGGCGATCGCCTCCGCAACTTCTTCTGGATCATGCCCATCAACACGCTGTGTATGCCAACCGGCGTTGTCAAAGCGAGCCACATTGTCCTCGATCACGGCCTGGTCGGTCGGCCCATCGTCGGTCATGCGATTGTCATCCCATAGGAAGATGAGCTTCCCCAGTTTCAGATGGCCAGCGATTGCAATGATTTCAGCAGCTATACCTTCCATCAAGCAACCGTCACCCGTGTAGGCATAAGTGTAGTGATCTACAATGTCGTCACCAAAACGAGCGTTCATGATGCGTTCGGCAATGGCCATCCCAACTGCGTTGGCAATGCCCTGACCTAACGGTCCGGTTGTAGTCTCGATACCGTTATCACCCTCGTATTCAGGGTGGCCAGGAGTAGTTGATCCCAAGACGCGGAAGTTTTTCAACTGATCTATGCTGAAGTGCTCGTACCCGCTCAGATGGAGAAGAGAGTAGATCAGCATAGAGCCGTGACCAGCTGAATGCACAAAGCGATCTCTGTCTGGCCAGCATGGGTGCTTTGGGTCATGCTTCATGTGTTTTGTAAACAAAGCTGTTGCGATGTCTGCACCACCCAATGGAGTGCCCGGATGGCCGTCTTTGGCGCGCAAAATCGCATCCATAGAAAGAAATCGAATGGCGTTCGCCATTTGGGTCATGGTGATTGTCATGTGTTCGGTCCTCCCAATTCGGCCAAGACCGGTCATTCACTGAAGTGCGTATTTGCACAATAGCGGTCAGCATCGGAACTTGGTGCGAAGGTTATGGCTATAAAAACAGGGATCTCCCTTGCCACCATTAAGCCAAAACTGAAGGCGCCGAACCAATACAAAAACTTAACAAGATCATTAGATCATCTTCATTTATGTGTTTGGGTACGTACCGACACTTACCTGATCTGTTGGTGAAAATACACTATAATGAGCAGGTCTGAGACATCTGAAGTCGTAATATATAATAATACTATCAGATAGATATGAGATATTAGGATTGATTTCTTATTCTTCCCTTGGCTCTTTTCTATTTTTCATAATGCTTCCAAAACAAAAAAAGATGAATTTAATTCTCCATAAAGCAAATCGAATTCATTTGAACTTGTGGTCTCTGAATTTCAGTATCAAGCCATAGACGAACCCCATGAAACACATGGCCGAAAGAGAGTGAGTGCCATGTCATAAAATCATTGTGCCGACGTGGCGCTTTGATTGTGATTGGCCACCAAATGCGTAGGGAGGAGCGGCGGCCACTTTCATTGTGGAGCGAACTGCTCATTTGCAATTCGAAATGTTGCTGGGAAGGAGTTGCTGTTTCCCAGAGCGTTAGTGCTGAGCCTTCCGGCCCCCATCAGGCTAACTGTCCGAGGTCAGTTGTCTTGATGAAATGCAGTTTAGTTGCGGAGAGGAAACTGACATGTTTAGACATGCGGTAATTACCCCATTTCTAGGGCAGACCAAAGACCGGTTTTCCGAATATAACCAACCACGTACGTTGGAGCAGAATGAGCTACTCCCCATCCGTTGGACAGGTTTAGGCGTAAATTAAGCTACACTGTGCATCTGCTGATCGGGTTGGTGTTGTTCGATGCGCTGCCAA
>NZ_AUGS01000031.1 GCF_000422785.1 Pseudovibrio exalbescens DSM 16456 | reverse complement strand
TTCATCCGCGCTGCCACCTCCACCGCCACCAAGGAAGAGCTGGACCTGGCTGAACTGATCAAGATGCTGGAAGACGGCACGGCCGGCGTTGTCATGCGCGGCAAGGCCGAGCCCGGCGACAAGACCATGTGCGACGTGTGGTGGCCGGTCATGAAAGCCGCCAATGACGCCAAAGAGGCTGGCAGCGATCTGCCCACCGCCCTCGACAAGATGGTGGCTGCGGGCGAAGAAGCGGCCAAGGGCACCATTCCCATGCAGGCGCGCAAGGGCCGCGCCTCTTATCTGGGCGAACGCTCCATCGGCCACCAGGACGCCGGTGCAACATCAAGCCTGATCATGATCAAGGCGCTGGCCGAAACTATCAAAGGCTAGTGCCCCCTAAAAACACTCCCTAAAAACAATTGGCCCGCGGTCCATTCGGACTGCGGGCCAATTAGGAATTGTTTGTATCCGTTTCATCCATCAATCACGGATCACATCAGTCGACGATAAACTCGGCCTGCTTGAACGCGCTCAGCGCATCTTCATCCGGCTCAACGCCAAGACCCGGTCCTTCGGGAATATGTACAAATGGCGGCTCGAACTTCAGCGGTGTTTTCAGTAGATCGTGAGAGCGGATGTTTCGGCCGAAAATGTCACTTGGCCAAATGCAGTTCTGTGTTGCAGCGGCCTGGTGGACGTACATGGCCTCAAGAATACCAAGATCCACCTCAGAGCCATGCCAGAAATACACATTGGCGCAATGGGCAACCTGCGCCAAGCGATGAAATCCAGCAAGGCCCCCGTTGAAGTTGAAACCATCCACTGCGTGATGGATCAAGGCGTTGACCACGTCCTGCTGGCGCTGGCCCTGCCAGATGTAGGGAAGTGATATGTGGCGAATGATCCGAATATCGGTGAATTCGCGAAGGGCACGATAGTCCTGCAGCATCCAGATCGGCATCGGATCTTCCAAGATCATCACGTTGCCGACTTTCTCCAGCCCACGCACGATCTTTTTGGTTTCACCGAGATTCTCAAATCGCTGATTGGGATCAAAGATGACCTTCATCTTCGGGGCGTGTTCCGCAATCTTTTCGCACATCCCGACAACATCATCTTCAAGATCGGCCTTGAACTTGATCGTCTCGTAGCCCTTGTCCTGATACTGGCGCACCCACGGCCCAACTTCGTCCAGAGTACGATGGCTCGACCAGGCAGTAACCTTGACCTTGTCCTGTATCGCCCCGCCCAACATCTTGTGTAGCGGCACGCCTTGCAGCTTGGCAGCCGCGTCCCAGATCGCACATTCGAAACCATCATATTCGCGCGACAACAGGATCGGAAGCTTTTGGAGACAAAGGTCCTCGATGGCAACACCGAGCAGGCTTTCCGCAATATCCTGAACCAACTTTGTATTGTGGTCGCGCATGAACTCGCCATAGCCGACGGTGCCATCGGACAATGTCATGCGAACAATGAGCTTGGGCAACTCGTCGAATTGGGTTGACCATGAACCCTTTGCGCCGACGGGCAGCATATGCAGGGGCTTGTCCAGCGTCGCCGAATTGATGACGCCCGGATTTGCACGAATGATGACCTCGGTGAACTCGAATTTCGTTATTCTGTGCTTAGTCATGGTGATACCGATTGTGGCAGGATTGGAAGGCCGGGGCCTGAGCCCCGACCTTTGGGAGGATTGTCTTATTTCAGGTAGACAGAGGCATTGGCTTCTGCGATGGCTGCCTTGAACTCCTTGAGCAGCTCTTTCCCGTTATCAGACAGTGTTTCTTCGAAGTACTTGTCCATCTCCGCGATGGCAATCTCACGCATCCGCTCAACTTCTTCACGAGCAGGCGTGTTTACTTCCATCCGCTCCATCAATTGAACTGTGTCCTGAGCTTCGGAAATGCGGCCCAGACCACGGGTAGCCACTACAGCTTCCATGCTTGCTGCGCGCAAGATGTCCTGTTGTTCCGGGGTCAGGCCCTCGAAGAACTGCTTGTTCACGAGGAAGAACAGCGGGTTGTAGAGGTGCTTGATCAGGCTGGTATTGGACTGCACTTCAAACAACTTGGTGCGGTATACGGTTGGAACCGGGTTCATCTGGCCATCAATCACACCCGTTTGCAGACCCGTGTAAACCTCGCTCCATGCCAGTGGGTAGGCTTCTGCACCCAATGCCTGGATCAAACGCTGGTGAGCTGGAACCGTCATAGTGCGAATGCGAAGGCCCTTGAAGTCTTCGAGGGTCTGGATCGGCTTTTTCGAGTTGGTCAGTGCAAAGAACCCGCCCGGATCCGCGATCCCGAGCACAATCACATCACCCAGTTTTTCTTCAATGGAACGCGCCAGCTTCTTGCCGAACTCGCCCTCATAGACCTTGTAGACGGCTGCCATGTTATCGAATGCAAATGGCAGATTGAGAATGTCGAGGTCAGGATAGACAGGCGTCAATGATCCGACCGAAGCCACGCTGCCCTGAATGACACCGTCGCGAACTTGCTGAAGCCGTTCTTCGGAGTTACCCAACTGGTTGTTCGGATAAATCTCGACCGTGATGTCTCCGTTGGTTGCTGCTTCAACTGCCGAACCCAGAACCGCTGCGTATGCATGGGTCACGTTCCCTTTGGCATCCGGCGGCGCGTCATGGCCGATCCGCATTTCGGCTGCAGAGGCACCGCCTCCCACTAGAGCCGTCATGCATGCGGCGGCGATCAAACTACGCATAGATCTCATTGTATTATCTCCCGTTTTAACACTGAGACTTAAAATCCGAGCATTCTCGGAATGAAGAGGGCCACACTCGGCAGGAATGCAAAGCCCAGAAGAACCGTGACCTCCAAGAGAAGGTAAGGCCAAAGCTCCTTCATGATGCCGCCAATCTTTTCTCCGGTAACCGAAGCCAGCACGAACAGACAGGCGCCAATTGGAGGCGTCATGAGCGAAATATTAAGAGCAAGAACCACGATGATACCGGCGTGAATGGGATCCAGACCGATCTGAGCCATTATCGGCATCAAGACCGGACCCATGATGATCAAAACAGCGGCAATATCCATCACCATGCCAAAGACCAACAAGATGCCGATCAACATGAGCAGAACGAGCTGCTTGTTTTCCGTAATCGCAAGCAATGTGGCAGACAGGTTCTGCGGAATGCGTTCGAAACCCAACCACCAACCCAAGGCGGAAGCCATTGCAACAATCAGAAACACCACGCCATTGATGCGGGCAGTTCTGGCAAGAATGCCGGGAAGGTCGGAAAATTTCAGATTCTTGTAAACGAACAGGCCGATGAACAATGCATAGCCCACGGCGATCGCGGCGGCTTCCGTTGGCGTGACAATGCCGCCCAGGATACCGCCCAGAATAATTGCGGGCATCAACAGGGCCAGAAACGCGCGCTTGAACGCAGCCCAGACGGCTTTTCTGCTCAGGACAATATCTTCACGCGGCAGATTCTTGGCGCGACCGGTCAACATGATCAGCGCCATGCAGAGCAAGGTGATAACCACGCCGGGCAGGATACCGGAGGCGAACAATCCTGCAATCGAAACACCCATGATCGAGCCATAAAGAACCATCAGGCTGGACGGCGGAACCGTTGGCCCGACAATGGACCCAGCTGCCGTAATCGCACACGCAAAAGACCGCGAGTATCCGTGACGTACCATTGCCGGCACGAGTGTGCGCCCAAATGCGGCAGCATCAGCCGTTGCTGAGCCGGAGACACCGGCAAACAACAAGGAAGAGAGCATGTTGGTGTGCGCCAAACCGCCCCGCCAATGACCCACCAGCGCCTTGGCAAACTGGAGAATCCGATCCGTGATGCCGGTCTTGTTCATGATTTCGCCGGCGAGAATGAAGAACGGCATTGCCAGAAACGCAAAGCTGTTCAACGCAGCGAACATGCGGCTTGGCACCATACCCAGAAAACCATTGTCGACGATGCCACCGCCCAGGGAAATATACCCGGCAAACGTGGTCACACCAATGGCCACACCAATAGGCAATCCAACCAGAAGAGATGCTACGAAGAGAAACAGCACAATCATGGTTTTGTCTCCTGCGAGGTCTCTCCGGGAACGTCCACCTCAAGCTGCTGGGTGGGCAACTGGCCGAAGTCGCGAATAAACATGAGGGTGAGCTGGAGAGCGGTCAAAGCGAATGAAACACCGACCGCTGCGTGGGGTATGGTGAGAGGCATGCCAAAAATATTGGTGCGTGTCCCGTAAGCCTTCAGGGCAAAACCTACGGAGAGAATGGCAATGCTCCAGAAGACGACAACGCTCACCAAATCAATCAGACCAGCCAAGACCAATCGTTGTTTTTCTGGGAACTTTTCGTAGAAGAACGAGATGAAGACATGTTGGCGCCGATACATGGCTGTCGCCACCGCCAACAGCATGGTCCAGACCATGAGATAACGGGCGGCCTCTTCAACCCAGATCACTTGCCATTTGAACACGTAGCGGTCCAGAACGGCAAACCATACATCTATAAGCAAGAGACCAAACAGCCCGATAATGACCTTATCGAGTATCACGTCGATGACGTGAGCAACGCGCCCACAAAAGCTGCGCATGGATATTCCTCACCAATTGGAGCATGATTACCCTCCAGAAACCCAAATCGGACGCTCCACCCACCAAATTGGACCTTATTGGATCTATATTGGACTGAAATATCTACAAGTCAACGAAAATAAGATACGTATATTATCGTATTTTCGCGGAGATCCGATGCTGGTATATCAATTATTGGTACTAATTGGATCATTTTGGTTGATTATTGGCGCCGCTGGATCCATCTTGGTGTGTGAATAAAGAGACGCTGCAGGCCGAGCCGGCCAAGACCACTTGAGGAAACATGAGAGTGATGGAACAAGACGTTTACTCAGCAGATCTTTATGCGCACCTGCTGAATGCCCTGAGAAACGGCGATTTCCAAACCGGGCAGCGTTTGCCATCGGAGCGTGCGCTGGCAGATCAGTTCGGTATCAGTCGAGGCGCAGTACAACGGGCACTGCAAAGCCTTGAGGAGCAGGGTCTGATTTACCGCCGGACCGGCAGCGGCACCTTTGTCTCGGATCGGCTGGACAACGCGGTGGAAACCATTGATCACGGCGTCGATATCACCAAAGGCAACCTGGCAGAGCATGTGGAGGCGCGCACAGCGTTCGAACCGTGGGTTACCGCGACCGCAGCCCGCTACGCCACGGAAGAGCACAAGAAGGAATTGCGCCGCCGGCTAGATCGCGTCGCCAACCCGCAAGACTGGCTGGACTACAAGGAAGGCGTCTATCAATTCTTCCGCCTGCTCTATGAGATCGCCGACAACGGCTTCCTGCTTCACATCTTCGACCTGATTATCAAGGCGCGCGAGGATGTTCGTTTTGGCGGTGAGCGACCGAAGACCCGTGTCAGCACTCTGATACGCAACAACATGGTCCGGTCTCTGGAGCAGATCGCAGAGCCAATTGAGCAAAACGATCCTGAGAGAGCTGAGCGGGCCAGCCGCGATTTTCTCGAAAAAATGAGCCTCAGCATCAATACCTGATACAAAGGAACACTCCATGGAAGTTGGGAAACACCTTCCCGAAGACGCAAGCCAACACGTGACTGCTGGCCCTTATTCTCCCGTTCTTGTTGTCAAAGCCGACAAACTCGCCTTGATCTCCGGTCAGGCTCCGCTTGATGAGCAAGGCAACGTCATCGGGGAGACAATCGAGGAACAGACGCGTGTGACGCTGGACAACTGCCTGAAGCAGTTGAAGACCGTGAACTGCGATTTTTCGGATGTTTTCAAGGTCAACGTCTACTTGACGAATCTGGATGAATGGGACCGGTTCAACGTCGTGTATCAAGAATACATGCCGGAGCCTCGCCCCGTTCGCACCGCCGTACAATCCGGCCTGCTCTCCACCTTCAAAGTTGAAATCGAAATGTGGGCCATTCACCGTTAGGGCTTGGCCTTCAGGCTATCCTCCACGTGCAATCAGGGAACTACAGTCATGAACTGGGAAGATCTTACCAGTGAAGATCTGGGCGAGTTCGACCGCGAAACGCCGGTCGTTCTCAATATTGCCGCCATCGAACAACATGGCCCGCACCTGCCTCTTTCGGTCGATGCGGATATCGGCACCTTTTTCCTTCAAGAGCTGAATACAGCCCTTGGCAAGGATGTCCTGACCCTGCCGTGCGTCAAGGTTGGTTGCTCAGAGCATCACATGGACTTTCCAGGATCGCTCACTGCAACGCACGAAGCATTCATGGCCTATGTGCTGGGCATTCTGGAATCAGTTCTTCACCATGGCTTTCGTAACATCCTGATCCTCAACTCTCACGGCGGGAACAACGCCATCGGCAAGGTCATTGCCGAAAAACTCGGCGTTAGACAAGGTAAGAACGCCCGTGTTCTGTTTACGGCGTGGTGGCGGGCAGCCGCACAGGATCTGGAAGGTATTTCAGATAGTGGCAAACTTGGCACGGGCCACGCGTGCGAGTTCGAGACATCAGTCATGTTGCTGGCCCAACCACAGAAGGTCAAACTCGACCGCGCTCCGGAGGGTTTGCAGTTTGCCCGGGCAGGTGAACGATATGACGCCGGATTGGCTGGCGGTAACGCCGTTGACTACATCCGCTCCATGAAGCGCCTTTCAGGCGGCAGCGGAGTCGTTGGCGATGCCACAACCGCCAGCGCCGACAAAGGCCGTCAGATAACGGCGGCGGTCATCAAGAACCTTTCGGCGATCCTCAAGGAAATGCGCTCCCTGCCGTAAGTTAGGAACCTTCTTGAGAATCTGAATGCCGCAGATTGAAAAACCCCCGCAGTTGTCTGGACTGCGGGGGTTTTCCGTTTGATCAGGAAACAAGAGCCGTTGGTTGTTCCACCGGGGTTTGAGAAGCCTTGGCCTTTTTGGTGGTTTGAGAGATCACCACAGCCGCCAGAACCATTGCCGCCGCAACGATTTCACGGGGGCCAAGTGCCTCACCAAACGCCATGTAGCCGATGACGAACATGGTTGGCAGTTCCAAACTGCCTGCAATGCCGGACCGTGCCGGACCGACCCGCATACACGAGAACGTGTAAATCACCTGCGGAATAACAGAGGTTACGAACCCCAAACCCGCGATGGTGGCAATCATGGACCAATCGGTCGGAACAATGGCCGCCCCTTCCGCCATGATAGCACCCGGCGCCAAGCCAAGCGTGGCACCCAACATGCCGGTCGCCATACGCTCAAGGCCGGTCAGACGATCGACCATGGTCGTCAAAACAACCACCAACAGACCAAACCCAAGGGGTGCGGTCCAAGCCATCAAGAGGGCCATGGACATATCCGGCGTCAAAACCGTCGGATCTGCCACCAGAGCCGCTGCGACAACAATCATGCCCCCCGCAATCACCGAGTTCCGGGTGGGGCGCATGCCAACGAGAATCCATGCAAACAGCAGGACAAAGAGCGGATAGGTCATGTAGACCACGCCAGCGACCGCAACCGGCACTGTCTTCACCGCTTCCAAATACCCTATCCATCCCAGGCCCAAAAAGACGCCTGTGACGGTCATCAAGCCTGCCTGACGCAGCTTCCCCTTACTCAACGGCAAGAAAGGGCTCAGCATCAACGCAGAAAAGATGTACCTGTATAGGGCAATCGCTGCAGAACCAACACCTTGGCCCTGCAGTTCCTTCGCGAACAACGGCACAAGGCCGAAGCACACAGCCGTAAACGCAATCAGCGCGGTTGCTGTGTTTGGTCCGATTTCGGACAGGGATATGCGAGCACCTTTCTTCATAGCGCCACCGCTATTTTTTTTTGGGGCAAAGGGGAAATTCGAAATATTCAAAGACGCTGTGAAATGATTTCATAAGCGCATGATTCCGCGCCTCACGATTAGTCACCTCGCGCTTTTGAGCGCTGTCGCCGAGACCCGCAGCATCACCGCTGCCGCAGTTCGCTTGGGCATAACCCAATCGGCCGCCTCCCATCGACTGAAAGAAGCCGAGAGACGGATTGGTTTCCGCCTTTTGCGCCGCACAGAAAAAGTTGTGACGCTCACTCCGGAAGGCGAAAAGATTCGCGCGCTCTCGGAGCAGTTTCTTGATGAGCTGGGCCGGTTGGAGCAAGAGTTGGAGGCATCCTACAACGGCAAGCAGATCCTCGTCCGGCTCGGTCAGGCAACCTACAGCCGCTACCACTGGCTGCCTGCATTCTTGAGCCACTTGGAGAAGGCAGACCCGCAACTCACCGTTGACCTGGCCGGCAGCGCGACTTCCAAACCGTTGTCTTCTCTCAGTCAAGGCACTGTGGATGTTGTCACCATGTATGGACGGCCCTCAGCCTTGCCGAAGTTTCGATGGTTCAACCTGGGATCAGATCCGTTGGTCGCGGTCATGTCTCCCGATCACCGGTTGGCCGAGTTGCCCTACATCGATTCCGAGAGCCTGATCGAGGAACGGTACTATGCCTACCCGATCTCCTACGAGCCCGGCTTCGAGTGGGAAACCATACTCGGAGTTCCAGACACCATGTACCGCCGGGTCACGCATATGCCGACCCCCGAAGCGGTGATTGACCTTGTCCGCGCCGGTTTCGGTGTCGGGGTCTTCAGTCGCTGGGCCATTGAACCAGAAATTGCAGATGGGACCTTGATCGCCAAGCCCATCGGCGAAAACGGATTCTCGTTGGACTGGTGGGCCGTCATGCGCGCCAGCGATCCGGAAAACGGCGCCGGTGGCCGGCTTGCACGAGCGCTGGCAAACTGGAATGATCGGCTCGGCAACGGTTTGGGTACGCTGGCGTTTTAATTGGATTGCCAGCGCCCACCGCTCAAGGGAGGGGACTGTGACACAACTAAACCGCAGCATTC
Organism: Pseudovibrio exalbescens DSM 16456; assembly: GCF_000422785.1. Classification (GTDB taxonomy): domain Bacteria; phylum Pseudomonadota; class Alphaproteobacteria; order Rhizobiales; family Stappiaceae; genus Pseudovibrio; species Pseudovibrio exalbescens. Next base: position 3,649 of record NZ_AUGS01000031.1, on the reverse strand, counting down.
GATGGTCAGACTGGAATGGAACCGGGCTTGAACACTTTTCGATCAGGCAGGTTGGCAACCTCTTTTCGGTATCCAGTGTTGTGATCGGCAACAGGGCAGACGCCGCCTATGGACTGCGCTACACCATGGAACTGGATCTGAACTGGCTCACCCGGCGCTTCTTTGCTGAAACAACAGATGGCATCTGCCTCACCCTTGTTTCAGACGGGAAGGGACAGTGGCAGGATGGATCCGGGACCGATCTGAAAGAATTAAGCGGCTGTCTTGATATTGATTTTGCCGCAACACCGTTCACCAACACGCTGCCGATACGGCGCTTGGAGCTCGACCTGAATGCTTCGGCAGATCTGAGTGTTGCTTATGTTCCCGTACCCACACTACAACCTGAAAGAGTGCGCCAGCGCTATACCCGGAAAACCGAAGCAGGTTATCTCTATGAGGGGCTTTTCCGCGGCTTCTCAACCATCCTTGACGTGGATGAAGATGGGTTTGTATTTGACTATCCTGACACCTTTCGGCGTGTCATGGGATAGCAATACGGGTCACATCCCAACCACCTTCAAACCTACAGCCAGTCCGGGAGCGCTGCCTCCCCTGCGTCTTCCTGCGCCAGTTCCCGTGCGATTTTCAATAGCGGGTCGTTGTGACGGCTTGCCAAGTGAGCAAACAAGACACGCACCCGCGTAGGCGTTTGAAAAATCAAATCAACCTCTCCATTGGCCTCAGCTTCCCAAGCAGTATCCGAATGCAGCAGGCCAACACCAACACCGCCCGCAACCAATGTGCGTGTGACGCTTTCCCGGTCGATCCGAATGACGCGTTTGGACTGAATCTGATGCGTTTCAAACAATTGTTCGGCCGTTCGGCCGCAACAGGTATTGCTTGGCGGGCAAATCCATTGCATTTGCGACAACCGATCCCAATCCGGTTTGCCCGGCGTAAATCCAGAGCCTTTCGGAACAGCTAGAAAAACGCCAAAGTGGGACATCTCGACATGCATCAAACTCGGATCGTCGGAGTGGGCCCTATTGAAAATCCCGGCATCCAACGTCCCCTCCTTGATGCCGTTCACAACATCCTGTCCGAAGCCGTGTTGCAATTCCACCTCCACCTCGGGGCAGCGTTGCGCCAGCCGTGTAAGCAGACGACCAACCGACTCGGCATTGGAGACATCCCCAGCACCGATGCGCAGTTTGCCTGTCACAGCCCCCTTGATGCGCGAGGCTTCCGCCATCAGGTCCTGATGAACACTCAAGGTGGCCTCTGCCTTGATCAGCAGACGCGCGCCTTCAGCCGTCAAAACCATCCCTCGGGCCGTGCGTTCGAAGACGTGCAAACCAAGCGTCTCCTCAATTGCTTTGATATGGGCGCTTACGGCAGGTTGACTCAGGTTCAGCTTTTCAGAGGCTCGGGTAATGCTTCCTTCGCGGGCCACACTGACAAAGGTTTTTAACTGGTAGATTTCCATTGCACGTCTCTTGTTGCCCCGTCATCAGTTGAGGCCACTCACCCTAGATCAAGCCCAGAATATGCCACCAGACCAGATCCAATGGCCATAGCAAGAGGGCACCCAAAACAAACAAACTGAGGCAAACCTTGGTTACAGCGGCAAGGGACAACTGCCCGATCTGCATGGCTGCCACGAGCGGCGGTGCCTGATAAGGCAGAAATACATTCGAAAAGGCCAGGACTTGCGTCATCAGAACAGTCGAGAGCGGCAGGCCCGTCAAGACGGCCAGATCCTTTGCCATCGGCGTCATGATAGCCGGAACGCCCGGCAAATTTGTCACGAGCGCGACCAGGCTGGACAGAAGTGTCAAGACACCAACGTTCCAGAGACGAGCGCCTTCCTCCAAACCGACATTTGCCGCCACGTTCTGAACCAATACGGCTCCAAGACCACTGTCGGAGATGACGGCCCCCAAACCAATGAATCCAACCACAAAAAACAACGAGGCGTAGTTCAGCTTTTCAAAACAATCCTTTGCGGCAAGATTGGTCTGTGGCAGCAGAATGTAGATGGCTGCTCCCAAGGCAACCCATCCGGGTGAGACATGATGCAGGCTGTCTGTTAGCCACAACCCAAGGCAGAGAGCCAGCACAGCAAGAAGATGCCGCTCGCGCCCTGATAGGGGAACCGAAGTTGCGGTGTCTTTAGCGCTGTGCCGTGGCGCTGTATCCGGAAACAACCAAGCAACCACGAAAAGCAACAGAACGGCCTTGGCCGCGCCAAGCACAGGAAAGTGCAACAGAAGATAGTCCGCATAAGCGATCTGATGACCGTAAAGCGTTTCTGCCATACTGGAAAGAATGAGATTGGGAACATTGGCTGGCAGGATCGTCAGCGCGGGCATGAAGGTTGCAAAGGACGCCGCCAGCACCATCCCGACACGTCCATTGGAACCTTCGCCATATCCCATTCTTTCAGCCAAAGTAATGATGATTGGCACCATGATCACAATACGCCCAATGGCAGATGGAATAACGAAACTGAGGGCGAGCGCAAACACGATCACACCGGATAGGACACCGCGATAGGAACTTCCCAGGAGACGGGCAATCAGGCCGGCTGCGCGCTGATCCAGTCCTGTAAAACGGATGGAGGCATTCAACACCAAGCTCGCGAACAACAACCAGAATGTTGACGATCCAAACCCGGAAAAAACAGTTTGGGCAGGTGCAATCTGAAACACCACCACAATCAGGAAGAACAGCAGGGATGTCCAATGCAATGGCACAACTGCTGTCGCCCACATGCCTATGCAAAACACGACCAAGGCACTGGTGGCCGCCATTTGCGTGGAAAGGTAGGAAGCAGCAATTCCTCCCGCGCCCATGCTGAGCACCAGAACAATTGCGAGCTGCACCTTTTGCCGTCGGGAAAAGGTGATGGGAGCGACCTGGGTGGCTGGAACGTCACGACGACTGGCTGGCGAGGAAGCGCTCTTTGGGGAAAGAGTGGTATCTGTCATGAAGCGCACCATGCCCACGAACAACGACCAAATCCAATCGTTTCTTTGGAGGGGTGCCCTCATCATTTGTGAGGGATGGTCCAATCAACACTGCGCGCTAGTACATATCCAAAGCTGCTCCACCAAACAAAAAAGCCCCACGACGGATCGCAGGGCTTTTCGGTTTTTGGCAAGGGCCCACCAGAGCCCCATGACAAGCGGCAGCTTACATCTGGCCGATTTCGTGTGCGGACAGCATGGCTGCAAACACCATTTCCGGTGTCACGGCAAACGGCATGTTGTGAATGGTTTCCCCTTCCGCGCAAGAGGCTTCCGCCACTTCCATCAGCTTGGCATGGTCCAGTTCCTTCACGCCCATGTCGAACAGGTTGGTTGGCAGACCAACGGAGCGGCAGAACTCGATCACCGTGCGGATCTCTTCCATCGGCGCGTTTTCCAAAAGAAGTTGTGTCAAGGTGCCGAAGGCAACCTTCTCACCGTGATAGAGGTGGTGGCATTCTTCCAGCTTGGTCAACCCGTTATGGATCGCATGCGCCGCGGCAAGACCCGAGCTTTCAAAGCCGAGACCGGACAACAACGTATTGGCTTCAATGATGTTCTCAACCGCCTTGTCGGAGATGTTGTTTTCAACCGCCACCTTGGCCTTCAGGCCGTCGGCCAGAAGCGTTTCATAGCAC
>NZ_AUGS01000030.1 GCF_000422785.1 Pseudovibrio exalbescens DSM 16456 | reverse complement strand
CAATCTCCGGCTTTCGTTTGCCGCCACGTTCAAAAACGTCCGAAGCGCCTTCCAGCAGGGCACGCTTCCATTGATGGATCATGGTCGGATGAACCCCGAAGCGGCTCGCCAGTTCCGATATCGTCTCTTCGCCCTTCAACGCTGCCAGGGCGACTTTCGCCTTGAACTCCGGCGAGTGCTGCTTGCGTTTCGACATATCTGATCTCCTTTTCTCGAAGACCAGCAGACAACAAATCGTAGCTTACGTCAGTGTCCGATTTTCGGGAGGTAGCTCAGAAATTCCAGGTTCTTAAAAGCATCGAAGGCATGACCGGTGCCGAATTGGTGTATCCATACGAGGTCAACTTCGAAAACTTGGATCAATTGAAAGAGTTGCTTTCGAAGTACGATGTCAAGGTTGCTTGCATCAACGTTAACGTGAAGGTGGAAGAGGAGTTTAAGTCCGGAGGTCTGACGTCTCCGAACACTGAGGTTCGTGCGCGTGCTGTGAGGTTCATAAAGGAAGCAAAGGATTTTGCGGAAGCCGTTGATGCAGACAAGGTGCAGTGCTGCCCGTTGAGCGACGGTTATGAGTTCAGTTTTCAGGCCGATTACGGTGAGATTTGGAAGAGGCTCCTAGATACAATTGCTCAAGCCGGTGATTACAAACCTCACATTCCGCTTTTTATAGAGTACAAGCCAAATGAGGTGCGGGGTCGTTGTTACTTGGACGATGCAGCCAAAACCATTTGTCTAATCAAAAGTATAGGCAATCCGAGCATAGGAGTAACGCTGGATTACGGGCACTCCCTTTACGGTGATAACAATCCAGCGGAAGAGCTTGCTCTTCTGCAATCTGAAGGCGTGAAATATTACATCCACATCAATGACAATGATGGGAAGTGGGACTGGGATTTCTTCTGCGGCAGTCGCAGCTTGATGCAGTACGTTGAGTTTATCTTTTACTTGAAGAAGTACAACTACCAAGGTTGGCTAACGTCTGACACGTCCCCAACGCGCTGGGATATTGTGAAGATGTTTGAAGCTAACGTTCGGATGTCGAATAAGATTTCTAGACGTATAGACGAGATCGGCATGTCCACCTTTGAAGAAACTTTGAAGAAAAAAGAGTACATGGATATTTGGTCTGATCTAGAAAAGTACTTCATCAAAATCTAGAAAGAATTGCCAGTTCGGGGGGAGGTCCCGACTGGTACGTATAGATCGAAGAGATCTACATGCTATTCCAACTACTGTTTAATCGGGAGGTTACAGTGAAAACTAAGCATTTAATTACCGGACTAGCCGCGGCAGCAATGGTGCTGACAATGGGAGTTGCATCAGCTGATGAACGCTATCCAAGCCGCAATATCACAGATGTTGTTACTTGGTCAGCTGGCGGCGGTACTGATGTTACCAACCGTGTTGTTACCGCTGCAATGTCCAAGTTCATTGGCACAAACATTAATGTGGTAAACAAAACCGTTGGTGTGTCTGGATCCGTTGGTTTGCTTGAAGGCTACAATGCCAAACCAGATGGCTACACACTCATAGGCCTTTCAGAATCCAATGTAACTGCTGCGGTAATGGGTGGTTGGGACAAACGTGTTGACGTGTTTGACTTTTTTATCGCCACAAGCTCGCCTGATGTGGTTTCTGTGGGCAAAAATGCACCATGGAATACTATGGAAGAATTAGTCACATATATTAAGGATAACCCAGGAAAAGTGCGGGCTGGGGCCGGTGGGGCAGGCTCCCTTCACCACATCAACCTGCTGGCATTCGAAAAAGGTATTGGAGGCGAACTGAACTTCATTCCTTATCCAGGTTCCTCGGCAAGTCAAAACGCAGCATTGAGTGGTGAAATTGATATTGTGGTAACCACTGTTGCTGAGCAAAACCAACTGATCCAGTCCGGTGACTTCAAGCCTCTCGGAACACTGACCGATCGCCCGTATTACTTGGGTGAGATGACCATACCATCTGCGCTGGAGTTGTACCCTCAACTCAAAAAGCATCTACCAATTGGCCAAGCAATTGGCTTTGCAGTGCGCAAAGATGTGCCCGTTGAGGTAAAAAAAACTATCGCCAAGGCGTTCTTGTCAGCAATGAAGAGTGACGAGGTGCAAAAATTTGCTGCAGAGAACCACTACGAAGTGATTGGTGAGTTCGGCAAAGTGGCAAACGAACGCATGGACCGCTTGGAATCCTTGTTCTCATGGACCCTTTGGGACTTGGGTGCTGCCAAGGTAAATCCAGAAACACTCGGCATTCCTCGTCCAGAGTAATTGCAGACGCCAGTAGAGGTGCATCGACTGCGCTGTACCTCTACTCTCTACTCGAACACTTTTTAGGTCGCTCATCGAGACTGCCCATTGCGCTGGCGTCTTTAGTGGAGAGCGAAATTAAGGTGCCAACTAGTATAGATCCGAAACAGCCTAAACTAGCGCACATTATTAGTCCTCTGCACCGGAGCGAGGAGTAATTCCTTCTCTTTAGGATCTGCAGTTATGGGGCGGGAAATCATGTCTAATCATCCAGAACAAATGCAAGAGAGCGACAAGCTCGCACAGAAGACACTGGAACAGGAGCGCCTTATCGGATGGGACTTTGTATTCTCAATCGTCGTTCTGCTGTTTTCAGTTTTCATTGTTTCAAACTCGTTGACCATGCCTTTCTCCGGAACAGTCGGTGGGGTTACTACGACTTGGTACGAGTCGCCGGGTCTTCTTCCATTGTTCATTGGCACTTGCTTATTTCTTGCAGGGCTCTCTGTGTGTTGGAAGAGTGCGACGGAAAATGGCTGGGCGTTGTTTTGCCAGCATTTCTCAGAAATCAATCCGACCGGGTTTCTTTTGTCCGGAGGCGGTATTATTTCCTACATATTTGTTTTCATTTCTTGGTATGACTTCTTTCTTGGATCGTTTGTTTTTCTGTTGTTTTACATCGGTCTATATTATCTTGATGATGAGAAGTTGAGCCGCAGATTGATTGCTATCTATTACGGGACCATCATTATATCTGTGGTGTTGTTTTTGTCTGGTGTTGGGGCCTACGCAAACCGTGTAGTCGACTTCTTGACCGACTGGATCCTCATTGCGTGTGCAGTCTTGCTGATTACAGTCATGCTGCAGTTTGCAACAAGAAAAGGGCAGGAAGCTAGGCGCAAAGTCCGTCGCGTTCTTATCATCTCCTGCGTGTTCCCGGCGATACTTGTTCCTACCTTCCGTTATTTCTTGCTGGTTCCTATGCCGAAGGAGGGGTTGGTCGTTGAGCGGGTTATGAACACCACCTACTACACATACCTGGCACCGAAGAAGCAGGTTGAAGACGGCAACTTGTCCGATGATCAACTGCAGTCGCTTGATGACGCGTTCTAAGGGGAGGGAATAATGAACATTCTCAACGTTTTCAGCGGGATGCTTTTGCAAATCTTCAGTTCACCGCTTCTGATCGTCATTCTTATCGGGAGCACTTTTCTAGGTATCATCTTTGGTGCTATGCCCGGTCTGACTGCGACGCTCGGTGTTGCATTGCTCACTACACTTACTTACGGCCTAGATAGCGAAACTGCATTGCTGGCGTTACTGGCAATTTACGTAGGCGGTGTTTATGGCGGTATGTACACGGCCATCCTGCTGAATATCCCGGGCACCGCGGCTTCTGCCGCAACTGCCATGGACGGCTACCCGATGGCTCATAAGGGTCAGGCGGGACGTGCGTTTGGTTTAGCAACGACTTCATCGCTGATTGGTTCTCTCGTGGGTATGACTTTTGTGGCTTTGCTCTCACCGCTTATTGCGCAGGTGGCGCTACAATTTACATCCTATGAGTACTTTCTGCTTGCGCTGTTTGGCATTCTTATTTCCGGTAGCCTGACATCGCCAGAGTTGGCCATCAAGGGTTGGATTGCCGGGTTGTTCGGGATTTGGCTGTCCACCATCGGTCAGGATCATATCCAAATGTATCCGCGTTTCACCTTTGGGATGCATGATTTGGATAACGGCATTGATGTGGTTCCTGTCTTGATTGGTGCCTTTGGCATTCCGCAGATCATGATTGTTCTGGAATCGAAGATGAAGCTAGGCTCCATGAATGCAAAAAGCCTAGGCAAGCTGCTCCCCGATTTTCGAACGATGTTCCAGAACCTTCGCAACATCATCACTTCCGCGTTTACTGGCGTTGGCATCGGTGCAGTGCCAGGCATCGGTGAAGACATTGCTGCTTGGGTTTCTTATGGTATTGCGCGCAAGACAAGCAAAACGCCCGAGGAATTCGGCAAAGGCGCACCTGAAGGTGTCATTTCAACCTGCGTGGCCAACCAAGCTTGTGTGGGTGGTGCAATGATCCCACTTCTGAGCCTAGGCATTCCTGGTTCTCCACCCGCAGTCATGCTTTTGGGCGCGTTAATGCTGCACAATGTTGCCCCAGGGCCGATGTTGCTGAAATCAAATCCGGATTTCGTTCCGCAAGTAACCGCAATTCTGTTTGCTGCAGGTATTGCAATGTGGATCTGCGGTATGATTTTGTCAAAGCAGGTTATTCATATTCTGCGCGTACCACAGACTTTGTTCATGCCGTTGATTGCTGTGCTATGTGTGATTGGTTCTTTTGCCCTCGGATTACATGTCTTTAATCTGTACCTGATGGGGATCATTGGGATCATTTCCTACTTCTTTATAAAGTTGCATTTGCCAATTGCTCCTCTAGTGATTGGTGTAATCCTTGGGCCAATGGCTGATACGGCTTTGCGTACCGGCTTGAAAACCACTGGCGGCAGCCTTTGGCCGATGGTTGATCGCCCGATTTCGCTCGTTCTCGTTCTCATAATCGTCGCGATTGTGTGTAGCCAGATTCCATTCATAAACACCGCAATCCGGAAGATCTTCAGCCGGGTAAAAAACAAGCTCGCAGGTGCGTATTGAGGTTCCCATGAAAAAGATCGTCTGCCTTGATGGCTATACTCTTAACCCAGGTGACAACCCATGGGATCCAATTTCCAGCTTAGGTGACCTTGTTATCTATGATCGCTCGACTGGTGGTATAGATGAAGTAATCGAAAGGGCGAAGCTGGCAAGCATCCTGCTCACGAACAAAACGCCAATCTCTAGAGAGGTTATTGATGCGACGCCCGATCTCGAGTGTATCGCGGTACTTGCCACGGGTTACAACGTCGTTGACACCTCTTATGCACGAGAGAAGGGAATCCCTGTCGTCAACGTTCCTGTTTACGGTACCAATACAGTAGCGGAGATGGTGTTCGCGCTAATCTTCCAGCTTGTCCGGAATGTGTCGCAGAATAGTACTGATGTTCGCGATAATATGGGTTGGACCAAGAACTCTGATTGGACCTATTGGTTGACGCCGCAAATTGAGCTGGCGGGCAAAACTATTGGTATCATTGGCTTCGGCAACATCGGTCAGCGGGTCGGAGAACTGGGCACTGCGTTTCGAATGAACGTAGTGGCACATGACAATTACGCCAAAAGCTTACCTGACTACCAGCATGAGATGGTAGGTCTACAAGAGCTTTTTGAGCGTTCAGACATCGTATCACTTCATTGCCCGGCTTTGCCCGATACGATCAACCTGATGGATCGGTATAGGTTCGATCAGATGAAGGACACAGCGTACCTCATCAATACATCTCGCGGTCAGTTGGTGGTAGAGGCTGATCTGGCTTCTGCTTTAAATCAAGGTATCATCGCAGGTGCTGGCTTAGATACGCTGCAGCAGGAACCTCCAGCAGCGAATAACCCTCTTTTGACAGCGAAGAACTGCTTTATCACCCCGCACGTTGCGTGGGCAACACTTGATGCACGCCGGCGAATTATGGAAATGGTGGCAGCGAATATTCGTTCGTGCCTGGAAGGAAATCCAGTAAACGTTGTCAACTGATTACCTTCAGCCGTTCGGTTTCCCGAGCGGCGTTTCCATGGTTGCGTTTCATGAAAATTTCAGCAAAAGCCTTTGGAATCTATTACAATCAGCAGGTTAATCAGCTGAAGATGGAGAATAACCGGGGAATGTCTGTCTCAATCCTGGAGTTGGGCGGCATTATCACGGAGCTTTATGTTCCTGACGAAAAAGATCAGCTTGCGGACGTTGTTCTAGGGTTCGAAAACCTTAAAGCCTACACCTCAGATAAACATTACTTCGGCGCGCTGATAGGGCGTGTTGCCAATCGCATAGAAGGCGCTTCTTTTGAACTTGACGGCGAGACTGTAAAGGTGGATGCGAATGCATACAAGGGGCGACACTGTGTGCATGGCGGGCGCTTTGGATACCATCGCCGTGTATGGAAACTGCTTCGCACTGAAGCAGGTGATGACTTTGTCGCCGTTGTCCTGCTTTTGAATGATCTGGATGGGGAAGAAGGCTTTCGCCATGATGTGAACGTGGAAGCGAGGTATGAGCTCAATGATAAGAATCAACTGAGTTTGTCGTTCACCGCCAATGCCAACGGTCCCACTCCAATTAGCCTTACCGCACATAGCTACTTCAACCTAGAAGGTCACGAAAGTGGAACGATACGCAATCATGAGTTGATCATCTACGGCGATCGGTATTTGGAGCAGAGGGCGGATCGCATACCAAATGGGGAAATTCTTCCAGTCACGGGCACAGAATTTGATTTCCAGAACTATTCGCCTTTAAGCCCTGTTGTCGAGCGAGGCATTGAGATCAACCATTCCTATTGTTTTCCTCTTGTTAAGCATCAGCCACAGGGTTGCATTCGAAAGCTTGCTGAAGTTAAGGCTGGCGGGCGCCGGCTGGTGGTGTCTTCAAATGAGGAAACGCTGCATTTTTATAACGGGCACAATCTTGATGGCGTTGAAGGCAAGCAAGGGAGTTCCTATACACGCTTCTCTGGGCTGTGCCTTGAGCCCAAAGGCTTCGTGAATGGTGTCAATGACCCCGCCTTCCCCTGCACTATCCTTGACAAGGGGAGGACCTACCACCACCAGATAATCTACGATTTCGAGCTTTGAGTACTTCGTGGTGCCAGCACAAGGTGCTGTAGGTTAGCAATGCGGAACGTTTTCGCACTGGTAACCAGACGGAAAACTCGGTTAGTGTTGGTAAACGAGAACATCATTGTAGATTAATGCGTAAGATACCATCACTCAAGGCACTTCAAGCTTTTGACGCCGCTGCGCGTTTGGGCTCTTTTTCGGTTGCTGCTGAGGAACTGAATGTAACGCCCTCGGCGATCAGCCATCAGGTGCGCTCTTTGGAAAATGAGCTTGGCGTACAGTTGTTCGAGCGCGTCAATCGCTCAATCCTTTTAACGGAAATGGGGCGCCGCTATGGCGAGCGTGTAGCCCGGGGCTTCAACGAACTGGAAGCTGCCAGCAACGCCGTTGATCGCTCCGCGCGTGCGGACGTTCTTACAATTCATTGTGTGCCAAGTTTAGCGAAACAATGGCTTATGCCGAGGTTGCCCGAATTTCAGCGCGACAATCCGGGGTTTGACATCCGGCTTAATGCTTCCCCGGGAGCGGCGGATCTTCTTTCTAGTGAAGCGGATTTTGACATTCGCTTTGGGGAATATCCAGCGCAACCCGGTGTGCGCCGGGTCCCGTTTCCTCCCGAGACAATGCTGGTATTGTGTTGCCCAGAACTAGCTGACGGGCCAAGACCAATTCGGTCACCCATTGATTTGGCTGGGCACACGCTGATCCACTCTGAAGTGAACTTGTTTAGTTGGTACAATTGGTTCGACGCAGAGGGTTTGCTCAGCCTTTATCAGGAGCGAGGACCGAGATTCGATCGCTCGTTTATGTCCATCAACGCAGCGGTTAACGGTGCCGGGATTATTCTAGAAAGTCATTTCCATGTTCATGAAGAGCTTGCCGCCCGCCAACTCGTAGCGCCATTTGGTCTGACGGGATACACAATACAAGGCCACAGTTTGAATTACATGCAATCGCGTACCCGCTTGCCAAAAGTTGGGGCGTTCAAAACGTGGTTCATGCACCAGCTTGGCATCGAAGATACGACTGGATAACACGCATCATGCACTTGAACGGACGCATACCCCTGAAGGCGGTTGTATATTTCGAGGCCGTATCCAGGCACAGAAGTTTGACCAGAGCGACTGATGAACTCGGCGTTTCTGCATCGGCGATCAGCCAGCAACTCAAAGCATTGGAAAGTTCTCTTGGTGTAGCTCTGTTTCGTCGGGTGAAACGGCAACTGGTTCTCACAGAGGATGGAGAGCGGCTGTTCCGAGCCACTTCTGAAGCCTTGGCGATAATTCAAAGTAGTGAACGGCAGATTTCCCGGCGCACCCGCCATCGTCCCCTAATGGTGCGAGTGGCGCCAACCTTTGGCACGCTTTGGTTGACCAAGCGTCTACCAGAGTTCATTCGCGCGAACCCGGATATAGATATCCATGTCGATGCGACTTCCGAGCTAACTGATTTTGAAAAAGAAAGAGTGGATTTGGAAATACGCTATGGTCGCGATATGCGAGATTACTTGCATTCTGAGTTGCTTTTGGAAGATATCGTATTTCCGCTTTGCAATCAGGAAGTCTATCAAAACTATGCCTATCGAGATCCGGTAGAGGTGCTTACTTCAGTTCGGCTGATCCAATCCGTTAAGTCGGCGGTCTCCTGGGACCGATGGTTGACTGAGAATAATCTACAAGTTGATCAGCTGCGTCAGGGGTTGCACTTTGATCGTTCAGCCATGTCGCTTCATATGGCGTCTGAGGGCTTGGGCGTTGCGTTGGAAAGTACCACCCTTGCGCAAGATGCAATACTTGATGGTTCGCTTCGTCCATTATTCCCGCAATTAAAGCCGGTGCGCAATCAGTCGTATTGGTTATCGTGTCCAAACCGGCATTTGGCTCGCCGGGCTGTGCATGAGTTTCGGAGCTGGATGCTGGAGAAGATACAGCAGGACAAGAAGCGTCTGCACAACCTGCATGAACAACTGTTTAAGCTAAATCATCTCCTTAGCTCGGAGTTGAGGAGAGATTCTTAATAAGGTGAAATTGGTATGCCGGTTGGCGGGAGTCTAAGATTGTCTTGTCGACAAAGTCGTTTGCGAATTTGACTGCTTTTTGGCTGTAGACGAGCACTTGATCGATTGTCCTGTCTCGGGACTACCGTTTATGCCAATGAGCAAGGTATGAAGCTTGGATGTACCGCTGCAAACATCACTAAAGCCAAGGTTCACCGATGATTTTCGGCAATGATCAAGTGGGCCAAGGCTTGAGACGATGGTCAGATAAACGACACTAAAGAGTGGGCCCAAGGTGAAGGTTGTAATCGGTTTTTCCTCACGTTTGATTAGCGAGAGGTGGTAAATCCATACATCTCGCGCCTGCCATTTCTTCAACCCCATCAACTCGATGAGAAGTGCCAGTTTCGAGACCTCGAGGTGGGCTTGGCTTACTTGGCAGGGCTTGGGTTGTATCTGGGGTTGGTGTGAACTTGCCTGAGTGACCAGCCAAGATAGGCCGACTGCAAAACTCAATCGGAAAATTACCGGCGTTTTAAATTCATTTGTCGAATTAAAGGCTCTGTGGGGCTATGTTACCTTTGGAATCGGGTGTGCTCCGGAAAAAGGAACAAGGGCGGGCTGTGTAGAAGATGAAATCCTCACTGATTGAACAGAGAAAACAGGGCCGTGTCCTGATATTTTCCAAGTTGAGGAAGTCCGGCCAGCTTGCGCGTATTGATATTGCCAAGGAAACGGGTCTGAGCCCTGCGACAGTCACGACCATTACAGCCGAGATGATGGCGGATGGGTTGATTGAGGAGGTCGATCGCCCGACCCCCAACGGAGAAGTCAGGCGCGGCCGCCCGCGAGTTGAGCTCAAGCTGCGTCCTTCATCATGTGTTGTTGCGGGTATCAAGCTTTCCGAAGGGGTTATCTCCTCCATGATTGTGGATCTGGAGGGCAATACCTTGGGCAGCCTCGTTCGCCCGTTTGATGCAGCCTCGTTTGAGGCTGAAGAACTGGCCGTGACCCTTAATGCACTGCTGCAAGATCTGGCAGAAACTGCAGAACAGAAGGTGGAGGATTTGGCAGGCGTCGGGATCGGTGTCCCCGGTATCGTGAACAAGGAAGAAGGGTTTGTTCATTGGAGCCCACTTCTTAAAAAACGCAATGTGTCGCTTCTTACGACGCTGACCGATCATCTTCCCATCCCGGTATTTGTTGACAACGACACCAATCTGGTGGCGCTGGCAGAGCTTTGGTTCGGCTATGGCCGCACGCTGGATGACTTCATTGTCGTCACCATTGAACACGGCGTCGGCATGGGTATCGTGATTGATGGGCAGGTCTACCGCGGTGCGCAGGGACGGGGAGCGGAATTTGGTCATACCAAGATCATTCCGGACGGAGCGCTGTGTCGCTGTGGTCAACGGGGCTGTCTTGAGGCCTATATAGCGGACTATGCGCTTTTGCGTGAAGCATCCATCGTGCTTCCGGACTTGCCGGGGGCGTCTGTCGAACAACGTCTCGACAAACTCTACGAGATCGCCACGGATGGCAATCATGATGCTCAGTCCATTTTTGCACGCGCAGGCAAGCTGTTCTCACTCGGGCTTGCGAACCTTATAAACATATTCGATCCAAAGCTTATCATCCTGTCTGGTGAACAAATGCGGCTCGACTATCTTTCTTCTCCTGAGTTCAAGGAGGAAGTGCAGCGCAACATCATCCATGTGGATGCGCCTGTACCCGAAATTGTAGTACATCGGTGGGGCGATCTGATGTGGGCTAAGGGAGCTGCTGCGTTTGCGCTGAATGAGTGCATGAACGCTTCCCTGTAGCGCCACGCGAGCTCTTCTTAGTTTCGAAAAAAGATAACCAATCTGAACTGCAGGTAACCGCCTTTGCAGACCGCGGAATTTGTTTGTCTTGTCGCTCGTATCTAAGTGGGGCTGCGCGAAAACGTGAGATATATGTATTGCCTCATATATAATTTGAGATGTAAATTTAATAGGATTCTATATGGCGCGTGGTGAGGAAGGATTCGTCGTCGCCGAGGAGAACTGGGAGGATTGACATGTATCTCGGGCTGGATCTGGGTACGTCTGGTTTGAAGGCTGTGCTCATGAATGCCGAGCAGGAGATCGTCGCAACGGCGCACGCTCCGCTTGAGGAGAGCCGCCCTCAATCGGGGTGGAGCGAACAAGATCCGATGCAATGGATTGCTGCTGCTGAAACTGTTTTCGATCAACTGAAAGCAAAGGCAGCCCCGCAACTTGCCGCGGTGAAAGGCATTGGTTTGTCTGGTCAGATGCATGGCGCTACCATGTTGGATGCGCAGGATAAGCCGGTCTATCCATGTATCCTCTGGAACGACACCCGCTCTCATGAAGAGGCTGCTGAGCTGGACAGCATACCATCATTCAGAAGCGCATCCGGTTCCATCGTTTTTCCCGGCTTTACTGCACCCAAACTGCTTTGGATGAGGCGCAACAAACCAGGACTTTTTGCCAAGGTTCGCCGTGTTCTACTGCCTAAAGACTATCTGCGTCTGTGGCTCACCGGTGAAGCTGTCTCTGAAATGTCTGATGCCTCCGGTACCAGTTGGCTTGATGTGGGCAATCGTAAGTGGTCCGACGACCTTCTCGCGGCATGCGACCTTGGTCCTGAGCACATGCCAAAGCTTGTTGAAGGCACTGATGCCAGTGGTGGACTCCGCGCTGAGCTATGCCAGCGCTGGGGTATTGCGGGCTCGGTAGTCGTCGCAGGCGGGGCAGGGGACAATGCTGCTTCCGCTGTTGCCGTGGGTGCGATTAAGGCCGGGCGGGGCTTTTTGTCTCTGGGGACCTCCGGCGTGCTTTTTGCGGCGAGCAATGCTTACCAGCCAGCACCCGAAAGCGCCGTTCACACATTCTGTCACGCATTGCCGGGCCGTTGGCACCAGATGGGTGTCATTTTGGCGGCAACAGACGCGCTCAACTGGTTTGCAAAAGTGCCGGGAGTTTCCTCTTCCGAGTTGGCGGGAGCTTTGGGAACCGAGCTGAAGGCGCCGGGCGGCGCCCTGTTCCTGCCTTATCTGGGCGGTGAGCGCACGCCTCACAATGATGCTTCCGTACGCGGTGCTTTCCTCGGTCTCTCTCATTTGGCTGATCGTGATGCTCTGACACAAGCCGTTTTGGAAGGCGTTATCTACGGCTTCCGGGACTGCCAGGAAGCCCTAACCTCAACCGGTACCAAGCTGGAACGCCTGACTGCCGTGGGAGGCGGCTCCCAGTCTGACTACTGGCTGAAGCTGGCGGCGACCGTTCTTGACATCCCTGTGGAACGGCCCACCGCCGGTGATTTTGGCGGCGCCTTCGGTGCTGCCCGCCTTGGCCTCACCGCGGCCGAAAAGGCTGATCTCGAAACTGTCTGCACTGTCCCCCCCAAAACTGAATGTTTTGACCCTGAACCGCAGTTGAAAGGGGCGTTTGAGGATGCTTACGCCCGTTTCAGAAGCGCCTATCTGGCAATAAGGAGCCTATGAGATGTCATTCTTCGGCGATATTCCCAAACTCAAATATGAAGGCCCGGAGACGGACAACGAGTTCGCCTTCCGTCACTACAATCCTGACGAAATCGTCATGGGCAAGCGCATGGAAGATCAACTGCGCTTTGCAGTGGCCTATTGGCACTCTTTTGCGTGGGAAGGCGGGGATCCATTCGGCGGTCGCACGTTCGATCGCCCGTGGTTCGGCAACGCCATGGACAAGGCGAAGGCAAAGGCCGATGCGGCGTTCGCCTTGTTTGAACGCCTCGGCCAGCCCTATTTTTGTTTCCACGATGTAGATGCGCGCCCGGAAGGCAGCTCCTTTGAAGAAGACCTGAAGTACCTTCAAGAAATCACCGATTACTTCGCGGGCAAGATGGAGACCTCCGGCACCAAGCTGCTGTGGGGGACGGCCAACATGTTCAACCATCGCCGCTGGATGTCGGGTGCCTCCACCAATCCGGACCCGGAGGTGTATGCCTATGCGGCTGCGACCGTAAAGAGCTGCATGGATGCAACCCACAAGCTGGGCGGTGAGAACTATGTGCTTTGGGGAGGGCGTGAGGGCTATGAAACCCTTTTAAACACCGATCTTGCTGCTGAAATGGACCACATGGGCCGTTTCCTCAACATGGTGGTTGAGTACAAGCACAAGATCGGCTTCAAGGGCACCATTCTGGTGGAGCCGAAGCCACAAGAGCCCTCCAAACACCAGTACGACTTCGATGTGGCCACGTGCTTCAGTTTCCTGCAGAAATATGGCCTCGAAAACGAAGTGAAGCTGAATATCGAGCAGGGCCATGCAATTCTGGCTGGCCACAGCTTCGAGCACGAAATCGCCCTGGCGCAAGCTCTGGGAGTATTCGGCTCCATCGACATGAACCGGAATGACTACCAGTCCGGTTGGGATACCGACCAGTTCCCGAACAACGTGCCCGAGGTTGCTCTGGCCTACTATTACATCATGAAGAATGGTGGGTTCAGCACCGGGGGTACCAACTTCGACGCCAAGATCCGCCGCCAGTCGCTTGATGCAGAGGATCTCGTCCTCGCCCATGCAGGGGCAATGGATGTGTGCGCTCGCGGTCTCAAGGCTGCGGCGGCCATGATCAAAGACGGCGGTCTGGAAGCTGAAGTGATTCGGCGCTACGCCGATTGGCAAAGCGACAAAATCAAGGCTCTCATGGACGGGGCGACCCTGGAAAGCCTCAGCGATTGGGTGTTGAAGGAAGGGGTCAATCCTGAGCCCAGATCCGGGCGTCAGGAGCGCCTAGAAAACTACATCAACCGCTTCGTTTAAGCCGGTTGTTTTCTCCCGAGGAAGGGCTCGCTCCGCCACGTGCGGTGCGGGCTTTTCGTGTTTGGGATGGTCAGAGATCTGCTCAATAACTTTCTGAAATATCAGTATTTTTCGTTATATACCGAATTATTTTTAGTGTTAAATTAATTTCACGGGGTGAGTCACCGGGAGCCTATTTGCGGGTGATATGCCCCTCCGGGAATGCACGTTTCAAACAGCTTCATTCTTTAGATTTTACTGCAGGGAGGCAGACATGAAGAAACTAGTGACATTGCTATGTGCGGCCGCAATTGGTGCCATGAGTACCGCTGCGTCAGCAGATGCTCTCAAGATTGGCATGGCCATCGATGATCTTCGTCTGGAGCGCTGGCAGAAGGACCGCGATATCTTTGTTGCTAAGGCTGAGATGTTGGGTGCCGAAGTCTATGTTCAGTCGGCAAATGGCAACGAACAGACGCAGATCTCGCAGATTGAGAACATGATCTCGCAAGGCGTCGATGTTCTTGTCATCATTCCCTACAACGGTGAAGTCCTCTCCAACGTCATCCGCGATGCAAAATACGACGGCATCAAGGTTTTAGCCTATGACCGTCTCATCAACAATGCGGACCTCGACTTCTACCTGTCATTTGACAACGAAAAGGTGGGTCAAATGCAGGGTGAGGCCATGCTGAAGGCTCAGCCTGAAGGTCGCTACTTCCTGATGGGGGGTGCTCCCACCGACAACAACGCGAAGATGTTCCGTGCAGGCCAGATGAAGGCTCTGCAGCCAGCCATCGATGCGGGTAAGATCGAAGTGGTTGGCGACCAGTGGGTCGACTCGTGGCTGGCCGAAAATGCGCTGAAAATCATGGAGAACGCGCTGACAGCCAACGACAACAAGATCGATGCTGTGGTTGCTTCCAACGACTCCACAGCTGGTGGTGCAATTCAGGCCCTAGAAGCTCAGGGTCTTGCCGGAAAGGTCGCAATCTCCGGGCAGGATGCGGACCTTGCCGCGGTTCGTCGGATTGCTGCCGGTACGCAGACCATGACCGTTTACAAGCCGATTTCCTTGCTTGCCAATAAGGCCGCCGAAATCGCGGTGGAACTGGCACTGGACGAGGACGTTGAAACCAACGCTATGCTCGATAATGGCATGAAGGAAGTTCCTAGGCTCTGTTGACAAAGTTTCGTAGCCAGAGACGTGCAGCCGCGAGATTGAGGAAAGCTTCGAAGGACGCTTTGGTTTTATCGTATCGTGTAGCGATCCTGCGGAACTGTTTGACCTTGTTGAACATGCGCTCGATCCGGTTCCTGTCCTTGTAGGCCCGGAAGTCGCAAGGTATCGGTTCCCTGCGGTTTGACTTTGGCGGAATGACAGGGCTGATGCCAGCCAGCAGCAGGCTTTGGCGCACTGCATCGCCATCGTATCCCTTGTCAGCCAGGAACAGCCGAGGTTTGCGGAAAGGCATATCCAGTAGGGCGGGAACGGCGCTG
>NZ_AUGS01000029.1 GCF_000422785.1 Pseudovibrio exalbescens DSM 16456 | reverse complement strand
GGAACACCAACCTGACGAGCCAGAAGGATGTGCTCGCGGGTCTGCGGCATTGGGCCGTCAGCTGCGTTCACAACCAGAATGGCGCCGTCCATCTGCGCTGCACCGGTGATCATGTTCTTCACGTAGTCAGCGTGACCTGGGCAGTCAACGTGAGCATAGTGACGAGCGTCGGTTTCGTACTCAACGTGAGCGGTCGAGATCGTGATACCACGAGCCTTCTCTTCCGGCGCACCGTCGATTTCGTCATAAGCCTTGAAGTCACCGAACTGCTTGGTGATAGCAGCAGTCAGAGTGGTCTTGCCGTGGTCAACGTGGCCGATTGTGCCGATGTTGACGTGTGGCTTCGTACGGTCAAATTTTTCTTTAGCCATCGGATTTCTCCGTTCTCTCTGTAATCCCGTCGACTGTCAAAAACTAGGCTCAGGCGTATTTTGCCTGAACCTCGTCTGCCACAGCCTGTGGGACAAGATCGTAATGATCGAACACCATGGAATACTGTGCACGCCCCTGCGACATGGAGCGCAGGTTGTTTACGTAACCAAACATGTTGGCCAGCGGAACCATAGCAGTGATAACGGTCACGATACCGCGGTTTTCGGTACCGGCGATCTGACCACGACGTGAATTCAAATCACCGATTACGTCACCCATGTACTCTTCTGGAGTGACAACCTCAACCTTCATAATGGGTTCCAGAAGCTTTGCGCCAGCTTTGCTAACAGCTTCTCGGAAACCAGCACGGCCAGCGATCTCGAACGCCATCACGGAGGAGTCAACATCGTGGTAAGCACCATCTGTGAGGGTGACCTTGATATCGACCATTGGGAAGCCTGCCAGAGGGCCGGAAGACATAACGCTTTCGACACCCTTTTCAACGCCCGGGATGTATTCCTTCGGAACGTTACCACCCACAACCGTGTTCTTGAATTCGAAACCTGCACCGGTTTCATTTGGCTCAATAGTGAGCTTAACGCGAGCGAACTGACCAGAACCACCAGACTGCTTCTTGTGGGTATAGTCAACTTCGGCGGACTTGGTGATGGTCTCACGGTAAGCAACCTGAGGCGCACCAATGTTCGCTTCAACCTTGAACTCACGCTTCATGCGATCGACGATGATGTCCAGGTGAAGTTCACCCATGCCAGCAATAATGGTCTGGCCGGACTCTTCGTCGGTCTTGACGCGGAAGGACGGATCCTCAGCAGCCAGACGGTTCAGGGCAATGCCCATCTTTTCCTGGTCAGCTTTGGTCTTCGGCTCTACAGCAATCTCGATAACCGGATCCGGGAACTCCATGCGTTCCAGAATAACCGGCTTCAGAGGATCACAGAGCGTATCACCCGTCGTGGTATCCTTCAGACCAGCGATCGCAACGATGTCACCAGCATAGGCAACTTCGATGTCTTCGCGGCTGTTGGAGTGCATCTGCATCATGCGACCAACACGTTCGCGCTTGTCCTTCACGGTATTCAGAACCGAGGTACCTTTGTTCAGCACACCGGAGTAGATACGGCAGAAGGTCAAAGAGCCAACGAACGGGTCGTTCGCGATCTTGAACGCAAGCATGCCCAGCGGATGCTCATCACCGGACTTGCGAACGGTTTCTTCCTCGGTCTTGGGATCGATACCCTTGATGTTTGCAACATCGACCGGGCTAGGAAGATAGTCTACAACGGCGTCAAGCAGAGGCTGAACACCCTTGTTCTTGAAAGCGGTACCGCACAGCACAGGCACAAAATCGCCATTGATGGTGCCCTTACGGATCAGCCCCTGAAGCTGCTCGAAAGAAGGCTCTTCACCTTCCAGATAAGCTTCCATTGCTGCTTCGTCAGCTTCCACAGCGGTCTCAATGAGCTTTTCACGGTATTCCTGAGCCTGATCAACCAGGTCCTCCGGAATATCCAGCTCATCCCAGCTTGCGCCGAGGTTTTCACCACGCCAGATGAGAGCTTTCATCTTCAGCAGATCGACAACGCCCTGGAACTCACTCTCAGCGCCGATAGGCAGCTGCAAGCAAAGTGGGTTCGCGCCTAGACGCTTCTCGATCATTTCCACACAGCGGAAGAAATCGGCACCCAGCTTGTCCATCTTGTTGACGAAGATCATCCGCGGGACGTGATACTTGTCAGCCTGACGCCAAACAGTTTCAGTCTGCGGTTCGACGCCTGCGTTGGCGTCAAGAAGAGCTACCGCACCATCGAGCACACGCAGGGAACGCTCAACTTCAATCGTGAAGTCAACGTGACCTGGGGTGTCAATGATGTTCAGACGCTTTTCCTTCCAGAACGCAGTGGTAGCAGCGGAGGTAATGGTGATACCGCGCTCCTGCTCCTGCTCCATCCAGTCCATGGTGGCTGCGCCATCATGAACTTCACCGATCTTGTGGGACCGACCGGTGTAGAACAGAATACGTTCTGTTGTCGTCGTCTTACCGGCATCAATGTGGGCCATGATGCCGAAATTGCGGTAGTCCTCGATTTTGTGTGTGCGTGACATAGCGCCAGCCTCTTTCCGGGGATTTTACCAGCGATAATGCGAGAACGCGCGGTTGGCTTCCGCCATACGGTGCGTGTCTTCGCGCTTCTTTACGGAGTTACCACGGTTGTTGGCCGCATCCAGCAGTTCGCCAGAAAGACGCTCAACCATTGTGGTTTCGTTGCGGCCGCGCGCGGCTGCAATCAGCCAACGAATAGCCAAGGCCTGGCGACGTTCTGCACGAACTTCAACCGGAACCTGATAGGTCGCACCACCAACACGGCGGGAGCGAACCTCAACCTGCGGCATCACGTTTTCCAGAGCGGAGTGAAACACTTCTACTGGATTGTTGCCGGTCTTCTTTTGCATGATGTCGAACGCACCGTAAACGATACCTTCGGCAACAGATTTCTTGCCATCATACATTACCGCGTTCATAAACTTGGTAATGACAATGTCACCAAACTTGGGATCTGGAAGAACTTTACGCTTTTCAGCAGCGTGACGACGGGACATATGGTTATCCTCTTATTTCGGGCGCTTCGCGCCGTAATGGGAGCGACGCTGCTTACGGTCCTTAACACCCTGGGTATCAAGAACACCACGAAGAATGTGATAACGCACACCCGGCAAGTCCTTTACACGACCGCCGCGGATCATCACAACGGAGTGTTCCTGCAGGTTGTGCCCCTCACCCGGGATATATCCAATGACCTCGAAGCCATTCGTCAGACGGATCTTAGCCACTTTACGCAGAGCCGAGTTCGGCTTCTTTGGCGTCGTGGTATAAACGCGCGTACAAACGCCACGCTTCTGCGGATTTGCTTCCATTGCCGGAACCTTGTTCCGCTTCGGAGGATCCTTGCGCGGCTTACGGATCAACTGATTGATCGTCGGCATACTTTATTGCCCTTTACCTAATGTTCTCCGTCGAACTCTGCATCCCTTTAGACAAACGCAAGCGCGCCTAATCCGCTTTCTGCGGAAGGCGCTGCGATGGCAGAGGATCACGCGTGAACGCGATCATGAGTTCGACGTGTATTCGCCTATGAACCCGGCAGCGTTTAAGCTTCAGTATTTCTCGGCGCGGCGCCATAGAAAAAGGACATTGCTTACCGCCTGCCACGGGGTTGCGCGGAACCTACTCACAGCACCATGTTTCGTCAAGTACCCCTGCGCAAAATAATCTCGGGTAAAGACTATATTAACGGGCACTTGGCAGCCCATATTGAGGCCAACGCGAGCAGGGTAATTAAATTACTCAAACAGATTAATCCATGAAACTTTTCTTCGGGTCGGGTTTTCAGATTCCAAACGCCGGCGCTTGCTGACATTTGAGACCCTTCAACGATCGCCGATTGATTCCACGGACCAAACTGAGAAAGCACCTTAGTCCTTGAAGGCAATCACAGCAACATTGCCGGCCAGTGCGTCATCGTAGGCAGCCTGAAAAGTTTCCTCTTCCGGGCGTTCCGTGACGATCCCGATCTGATCAAGCTCTGCTTCAATGAAGCCCTGCGCACCCAGCGCTTCCAGACCCCGACGGACTGCGCCGTCATCATCAGCTGCCGTTACCAGGATATTGAACGGAACAGCATCATCCGGAGTTCCCTCTTCCACTTCCCAGCCGCGACCGACAAGAATGTAGAGTGTTGGTGTATCGCCCGCACCATTCAATGGTGTTGGGTTGTCTGTCTCGGCCATGTTTGGCTCCTTTGTATAAATGGAAAAGGCCGCCCTTCGCGGGGCGGCCTCTTTATCTTGAGCGTGTTCAGCGATCAGTCAATGCTGCCGCTGAAATCTTCCAGCATCGCATCCGCCGACCCGGCGGTTGACGCTGCCCGGCGCGCATCCATGATCAGATCATCGCGCAGGGTTGCGATCTTGCGGATCCGGTTCATCGTCCCGCCGGTACCGGCCGGGATCAGGCGACCCACGATCACATTTTCCTTCAGACCATCAAGCGGATCGATCTTTCCGCCAACCGCTGCTTCGGTCAGGACACGAGTGGTTTCCTGGAACGATGCAGCAGAGAAGAACGAACGGGTCTGCAACGACGCCTTGGTGATACCCAGAAGAACTGGAACCGCCTTGGCCGGATCGCGTGCATTGTCGATCGCCCGCTGGTTAGCTTCTTCGAAGTCGATCTTGTCGATCTGTTCGCCAGCGAAGAATTCAGTATCACCTGGATCGGTGATCTCGACCTTCTGCAGCATCTGACGCACAATAACTTCAATGTGCTTGTCGTTGATGCCCACACCCTGAAGACGATAGACTTCCTGAATCTCGTTGACCAGGAACGCGGCCAGAGCCTCAACACCCTTAATGGCAAGGATGTCATGCGGCGCTGGGTTACCGTCGATCAGGTACTCACCCTTCTCGATGGTATCGCCTTCCTGAAGATGGAAGTGCTTGCCCTTTGGAATGAGGTACTCAACCGGTTCAACACCTTCCTCAGTCGGATCGATGATGATGCGGCGCTTGTTCTTGTAGTCACGAC
Organism: Pseudovibrio exalbescens DSM 16456; assembly: GCF_000422785.1. GTDB lineage: Bacteria > Pseudomonadota > Alphaproteobacteria > Rhizobiales > Stappiaceae > Pseudovibrio > Pseudovibrio exalbescens. Next base: position 11,555 of record NZ_AUGS01000029.1, on the reverse strand, counting down.
CGAAACGGATCGTCCCATCGACTTCCGCGATGATTGCATGATCCTTCGGACGCCGTGCTTCAAACAGCTCTGCCACACGCGGCAGACCACCGGTAATGTCCTTGGTCTTCGCGCTTTCAAGCGGAATACGTGCCAGCACGTCACCCGCATGAACGACATCTCCCGGCTGTACCGACAAGATGGCATCAACGGACAACAGAGACCGGGCATCGCCGCCACGTGGCAGCTTAACCGGATTGCCGTTCTCGTCCTGTACGACGATAGCAGGCTTCAGGTCTGCACCACGGGAAGACCCACGCCAGTCGATGACCACGCGCTTGGTAATACCCGTTGCCTCATCCGTGGTCTCCTTGACGGAAGAACCATCCACGAGATCTTCAAAGCCCACACGACCAGCTACTTCCGTCAAAATCGGACGGGTATATGGATCCCATTCTGCCAGACGCTGACTGCGCTTGACCTTGTCACCTTCGTCAACGTGCAGCTTGGAGCCATACATCAGACGATGGGACGCGCGTTCGTTGCCATCGCTGTCAACCACGATGATCGACATGTTTCGTGCCATCACCACGTTGTTGCCTGAGGAGTCCCGAACGACATTGCGGTTGCGCATCTTGATGGTGCCATCGAAGTTGGACTCGATGAACGAGGAGTCGACCACCTGTGCCGTACCACCGATATGGAAGGTACGCATTGTCAGCTGGGTGCCTGGCTCACCAATGGACTGAGCGGCAACAACACCAACCGCCTCACCGATGTTGACAGGTGTACCGCGCGCAAGGTCACGGCCATAACACGCTGCACACACGCCGGTCCTGGTTTCACAGGTCAGAACGGAGCGGATCTTGATCATCTGAACCTTGGCGGCTTCGATGACTTCAACATCCTTCTCGTCGATCAGCTTGCCCTTCGGCACAATCAGCTCGCCCGTGGCGTTGTTGTGGACGTCTTCTGCAGCCGTACGGCCAAGAACACGACTACCCAGAGACGCGATGACGTTACCTGCATCAACGATGGCCTGTACGGAGATACCGTTTTCGGATCCACAGTCAGGCTCAAGAATGATGCTGTCCTGTGCCACATCGACCAGACGACGGGTGAGGTAACCGGAGTTCGCAGTCTTCAACGCCGTATCAGCAAGACCCTTACGGGCACCGTGCGATGAGTTGAAGTACTCGAGAACCGACAGACCTTCCTTAAAGTTCGCGATAATCGGGTTTTCGATGATAGAACCGTCCGGCTTGGCCATCAGACCACGCATACCGCCGAGCTGCTTCATCTGTGCCGGAGAACCACGCGCACCGGAGTGGGCCATCATGTAAACAGAGTTCATCTGCTTCTCACGACCCGTTTCCTCGTCGTATTCCACAGCCGAGATGCGTTTCATCATCTCGTCAGCAACCTTATCGGTACACTTCGCCCAGGCATCAACAACCTTGTTGTACTTCTCGCCCTGCGTAATCAGACCGTCGTTGTACTGCTGTTCGTATTCAGCAACCATCGCAGAGGTCTCATCGACCAGCTTTTCCTTCGCATCCGGAATGACCATGTCATCCTTACCAAAGGAAATGCCAGCGCGGCAGGCGTTCTTGAACCCAAGGTCCATGATACGGTCACAGAAGATAACCGTCTCCTTCTGACCGGTCGCACGGTAGACCGTGTCGATCATCTTGGAGATGTCCTTTTTCGTCATCAGCTTATTGCAGATGTCGAAGGGAACTTCATGGTGCTTCGGCAACAGCTCACCGATCATCATGCGACCTGGAGTGGTCTCATAGATCTTGGAGACTGGCTGACCGAATTCATCAACCGTCTTGAAGCGACCGCGGATCTTGGTGTGAACCGTGATAGTCTTGTTTTCAAGCGCATGGTGCAGTTCGCCAAGGTTGCCGAACGCCATCCCTTCTCCTGGCTCACCTTCTGCCATGATGGACAGATAGTAGAGACCCAGAACAATATCCTGCGATGGCACGATGATCGGACCACCGTTTGCCGGATGCAGAATGTTGTTGGTGGACATCATCAGCGTACGTGCTTCCAACTGGGCTTCCAGTGAGAGCGGTACGTGCACAGCCATCTGGTCACCGTCAAAGTCAGCGTTAAACGCCGAACAGACGAGTGGGTGCAACTGAATTGCCTTACCTTCAATCAGGGTCGGCTCAAAAGCCTGAATACCAAGACGGTGAAGCGTAGGCGCACGGTTTAGCAGAACAGGGTGTTCGCGGATCACCTCGTCGAGAATGTCCCAAACTTCCGGGCGTTCCTTTTCAACCAGCTTCTTGGCCTGCTTGACCGTTGAAGAGAAGCCCTTGGCGTCAAGCCGCGAGTAGATGAACGGCTTGAACAGCTCAAGCGCCATCTTCTTCGGCAGACCGCACTGGTGCAGCTTCAGTTCCGGACCCACAGTAATAACGGAACGACCGGAGTAGTCCACGCGCTTACCAAGAAGGTTCTGACGGAAACGACCCTGCTTACCCTTCAGCATGTCGGAAAGCGACTTCAGAGGACGCTTGTTGGCACCTTGAATGACACGGCCACGACGGCCGTTATCGAACAGTGCATCAACAGACTCCTGCAGCATGCGCTTTTCGTTACGGATAATGATATCCGGCGCACGCAATTCAATGAGACGCTTCAAGCGGTTGTTACGGTTGATCACACGACGGTAAAGGTCGTTCAGATCCGACGTCGCAAACCGGCCACCATCCAGCGGCACCAGCGGACGAAGATCCGGTGGAATGACAGGAACAACGGTCAGGATCATCCACTCAGGCCGGTTACCGGACTCGAGGAATGCCTCAACAACCTTCAAACGCTTGGCCAGCTTCTTAGGCTTGAGTTCGGTTGTAGCTTCTGCGATCTCCTGACGGATCTTCTCGCTTTCAGCCTGAAGATCCATACTGGCCAGAATCTCGCGGATGGCTTCCGCGCCGATCATCGCCGTGAAGGCATCTTCACCATACTCGTCCTGCGCCAGAACGTATTCTTCTTCCGAGAGCAACTGATGCTGCTTGAGCGGCGTCAAACCCGGCTCAAGAACAATGTAGTTCTCGAAATACAGAACCCGCTCAAGATCCTTGAGCGTCATGTCCAGAAGCAAGCCAATGCGCGATGGCAGCGACTTCAAGAACCAGATGTGAGCGACAGGAGCAGCGAGCTCAATGTGACCCATCCGTTCACGACGTACACGGGAAAGAGTGACTTCAACGCCACACTTTTCACAGATAACGCCTTTGTATTTCATGCGCTTGTACTTACCGCACAAGCACTCATAGTCCTTGATCGGACCGAAAATGCGAGCACAGAACAGGCCCTCACGCTCTGGTTTGAACGTGCGGTAGTTGATCGTTTCCGGCTTTTTGATTTCACCGAAAGACCAGGAAAGGATTTTTTCCGGGCTCGCAATCGAGATGCGGATATGATCGAAGCTCTGTGCGGGAGCCTGTTGATTGAACAGGTTCATGACCTCTTGCGACATCGGCTCTCTCCTAACATGCGCGGTGGGGGAACCCGCATTCTGCGAATTCCCCTGCTACCGGCATAAAGTGAATGTTATCGGCGGGATTTGTCACGGCTACTTTATTCCGCTGCATCCACGGCCGTTGCGTCATCGTCATTGACCGGATAACGCGCACCTTTTTCCTGCAACTCGACATTAAGTCCGAGTGACCGCATTTCCTTGACGAGAACGTTAAAGCTCTCTGGAATGCCGGCTTCGAACGTGTCATCGCCACGAACAATCGCTTCGTACACCTTGGTACGCCCCGCCACGTCGTCCGACTTGACGGTGAGCATTTCCTGGAGGGTGTACGCTGCGCCGTAAGCTTCAAGCGCCCACACTTCCATCTCACCGAAGCGCTGGCCACCAAACTGCGCCTTACCACCCAGCGGCTGCTGAGTAACGAGCGAGTACGGACCAATCGAACGGGCGTGGATCTTGTCGTCCACAAGGTGGTGAAGCTTGAGCATGTAGATATAGCCCACAGTCACCGGCCGATCGAACTGTTCACCCGTACGCCCGTCGAACAGTGTCGACTGGCCAGATGGGTTCTCTTCGGCGATGTTGAGCATGTCCACAACATCAGGCTCGCGGGCCCCGTCAAACACTGGCGTTGCGATAGAAACACCCTGCTTGAGCTGCTCGCCCAACTTCACGATGCCCTCGTCGTCGTACTCCTTGACGGGATCACCCTTGAGGTTGTCACCGTAGATCTCGACGACCTTGCCACGCAGCTTCTCGATTTCACCGGTCTTCTTGTACTCATCATAGAGTTCACCGATGCGCTTGCCCATTCCGGCACAAGCCCAACCGAGGTGTGTTTCAAGGATCTGACCGACGTTCATGCGTGATGGCACACCCAGCGGGTTCAACACGATGTCCACGTGCGTTCCATCTTCGAGGAACGGCATGTCTTCACACGGGTTGATCTTGGAGACCACACCCTTGTTCCCGTGACGACCGGCCATCTTGTCACCCGGCTGGATCTTGCGCTTCACAGCGACGAAGACCTTGACCATCTTCATGACGCCAGGTGGCAATTCATCACCGCGCTGCAGCTTCTCGACCTTGTCGATAAACCGCTGCTCGAGACGCTTGCGGCTTTCGTCATAAGATCCGCGAAGAGCTTCAAGCTCGCTCATGAGCTTTTCGTCTTCGACCGCAAACTGCCACCACTGCGACCGTGGGAACTCGTTGAGAACATTTCCGTCGATCTCAACACCCTTGCGGAAGTTCTTCGGGCCACCAACGGCCACATGACCCATGATCATCTCGGCCAAGCGGCCATAGACGTTCCGGTCAAGGATAGCCTGTTCGTCGTCGCGGTCTTTCGCCAGACGTTCGATTTCCTCACGCTCGATGGACATCGCGCGCTCGTCTTTTTCAACGCCGTGGCGGTTGAACACACGAACTTCAACAACGGTACCGGAGACGCCCGGAGACAGACGCAGCGAGGTATCACGAACGTCCGATGCCTTTTCACCGAAGATGGCACGCAGAAGCTTTTCTTCTGGTGTCATCGGGCTCTCGCCCTTCGGCGTAATCTTGCCGACGAGAATATCGCCCGGCTTGACCTCCGCACCTACGTAAACAATACCGGCTTCGTCAAGGTTCTTGAGAGCCTCTTCCGAAACGTTCGGAATGTCGCGTGTGATTTCTTCCGGACCAAGCTTGGTGTCACGCGCCATCACTTCGAATTCTTCGAGGTGGATGGAGGTGAACACGTCATCACGTACGATGCGCTCGGACAGAAGGATGGAGTCCTCGAAGTTGTAACCGTTCCATGGCATGAAAGCCACGAGCACGTTACGACCCAGAGCCAGATCACCCAAATCTGTCGACGGACCATCAGCAATGATGTCGCCTTTCTGAACCCGGTCACCCACGTTCACCAGCGGCCGCTGGTTGATACAGGTATCCTGGTTGGAGCGCTGGAACTTCAGCAAGCGATAGATATCAACGCCGGACTTGGACGGATCCAGATCTTCGGTCGCACGGATAACGATACGCGTTGCATCCACCTGATCGACAACACCACCACGGCGAGCACCAATGGCCGCACCGGAGTCACGCGCCACCACAGGCTCCATGCCGGTGCCCACATAAGGAGCTTCCGCACGAACCAACGGCACCGCCTGACGCATCATGTTCGAACCCATCAGGGCCCGGTTGGCGTCATCGTTTTCAAGGAACGGAATCAACGAAGCTGCGACCGACACGAGCTGCTTTGGCGAAACGTCCATCAAATCCACACGGCTTGGTGGGACCAGAATGTTTTCACCAGCGTGACGGCACTGCACGAGATCCGAAACAAACTCGAAATCGTCGTTCAACTCAGCGTTGGCCTGCGAAACGTAGTACTTGCTCTCTTCCATGGCGGAGAGATAGATCACGTCACGTGTTACCTTGCCGTCGACAACCTTGCGGTACGGGCTTTCAATGAAGCCGTACTTGTTGACGCGAGCATAAGTAGCCAGCGAGTTGATCAGACCAATGTTCGGGCCTTCTGGCGTCTCAATCGGACAGATACGACCATAGTGGGTCGGGTGCACGTCGCGCACTTCAAAGCCGGCGCGCTCACGGGTCAGACCACCTGGGCCAAGTGCAGAAAGACGACGCTTGTGCGTGACTTCTGAAAGCGGGTTGGTCTGGTCCATAAACTGAGACAGCTGAGAGGAACCAAAGAACTCACGAACAGCAGCCGCTGCAGGCTTCGCATTGATCAGATCCTGCGGCATCACGGTGTCGATCTCAACGGAGCTCATACGCTCCTTGATCGCCCGCTCCATACGCAGCAACCCAACGCGATACTGGTTTTCCATCAGCTCGCCAACGGAACGGACACGACGGTTGCCAAGGTTATCGATATCATCGATCTCCCCGCGCCCATCACGCATGTCCACCAGCGTGCGGATAACGGCCAGAATGTCTTCCTTGCGCAGAACACGCACGCTGTCGTCGCACTGAAGGTCCATGCGCATGTTCATCTTCACACGGCCAACCGCGGAAAGATCGTAGCGTTCAGCATCGAAGAACAACGAATGAAACATCGCTTCCGCGGTTTCGATGGTGGGCGGTTCGCCCGGACGCATCACGCGGTAGATGTCAAACAATGCATCTTCACGGCTGTCATTCTTATCGGCCGCCAGTGTATCACGGATATAGGCACCGTGAGTCACGTGGTCGATGTCAAGAACAGCCAGATCGTGGAAACCGCGCTCAACGAACTCGGCCAGAAGCTTCTCGGTGACTTCATCACCAGCTTCGGCGTAAACCTCACCGGAGGACGGATCAACCACATCTTCAGCCAGATACTGGCCGTACAGGTCCTCATCGCCCACTTTCAGTGCAGCAACACCCTGCTCTTCCAACTGGCGAATTGTCCGGGCAGTAATCTTCTTGCCTTCTTCAACGACCACTTCGCCGCTGTCAGCATCAATCAGATCACGCGTTGCCTTGGACCCCTTCATGCGGTCGGCGTCAAACGGCGCCCGCCACGCATCGTTGCCCATACGGGTATAATCAATGCGACGATAGAAGGTGTTCAGGATCTCTTCGTGGTCGAGACCCAGCGCCATCAAAAGTGACGTCACAGGGATCTTACGACGACGGTCGATACGTGCGTGGACGATGTCCTTGGCATCGAACTCGATATCCAGCCAGGAACCACGGTAAGGAATCACGCGCGCGGCAAACAGCAACTTGCCTGACGAATGAGTCTTGCCCTTGTCGTGGTCGAAGAACACACCAGGAGACCGGTGCATCTGAGACACGATAACGCGTTCGGTACCGTTGATGATGAACGTACCGTTATCCGTCATGAACGGAATATCGCCCATGTAGACATCTTGTTCCTTGATGTCTTTCACGGACTTTGCGCCTGTGTCCTCATCGACGTCAAACACGATGAGACGCAACGTCAGCTTCAGAGGAGCTGCGTAGGTCATATCCCGCTGACGACATTCGTCCACGTCATATTTAGGATGTTCGAATTCGTAGGAAACGAATTCGAGAAGGGAAGTTCCGGCAAAATCCGAGATCGGAAAGACGGATTTGAAGACGGCCTCTAGGCCCTCATCAACACGACCACCCTCGGTCTTTTCGACTTGCAGAAATTGATCATACGATGCCTTCTGCACCTCGATAAGGTTCGGCATGGCCGCTACATCGCGGATGGACCCGAAGTACTTACGGACCCTCTTGCGACCGTTGAACGTTTGCGTCATTGTCGCTCCTCGTATCACTCAAGGTGACGGTTCGGCGAAACTACGAAGCCCTAGTAACGCGTACCTTAACAGAACCGTCCCCGTTGGGACGTTTACCCCGGCAAGGAAACCCGCCAGGGTACGAAATCGGTCCCGGATCTCTCCGGGACCGTTATAAAGAACCCAAAATTACTTGAGTTCGATCTTTGCACCAGCTTCTTCGAGCTTCTTCTTCAGCTCTTCAGCTTCTGCCTTTTCAACGCCTTCCTTGATTGGCTTCGGAGCGCCTTCTACGAGCTCCTTGGCTTCCTTCAGGCCAAGACCGGTGATCGCACGTACTTCCTTGATCACGTTGATCTTCTTCGCGCCGGCATCAGCCAGGATCACGTCGAATTCGGTCTGTTCTTCAGCAGCAGCGCCTGCATCAGCAGCACCACCAGCAGCAGCAACTGCTACTGGAGCAGCAGCGGAAACGCCCCACTTTTCTTCGAGCATCTTGGACAGCTCAGCAGCTTCCATGACGGTGAGGGCAGAGAGTTCTTCAACGATCTTTTCGAGATCAGCCATTTTCTTTGTACCTTACTGTTCGAACCGCTAGGGTTTTGACAAAAAATAAGTGGTTCCGCCTTAAGCGGCTTCGCCCTTTTCGGCATACGCATTGAAGACGCGAGCGAGTTGCCCGGCCGGTGCGCTTGTAACCTGTGCAATACGGGAAGCCGGGGTCTGAAGCAGACCAACGAGCTTGCCGCGCAGTTCGTCGAGGCTTGGCATTTCTGCCAGGGCCTTGACGCCAGCAGCATCGAGGTTTGTAGAACCGAGAGCACCACCAAGGATGACAAGCTTGTCGTTTGCCTTGGCGAAGTTTGCAGCAACCTTAGGAGCAGCAACCGGGTCCTCGGAATAAACGAGAACGGTTGGCCCCTGGAACAGATCGCTGATGTGCTCCAGCTCAGTGCCTTGAAGGGCAAGCTTGACAAGGCGGTTCTTAGCAACTTTTACGGTACCACCGGCTTCGCGCGCTTCGTTACGAAGCTTGGTCATCTGCGAGACCGACAGACCGGCGTAGTGCGCCACGACCACAACGCCGGTGTTGTTCAACACCTCGTTGAAGGACGAGACGAACTTTTGCTTATCCGCTCTTTCCACTTGCCTTCTCCATTTAGCAACAATCCTTGAGGGACTATTGCCGGTTTGCCTTTGCCGCTTTCCGATCACTGGGGTACAATGATCATCAAACGACGCTCAGGGTTCCTGTCCCCTCACCCGTCGAATGACGCAGCAAGGCTTAACGGTTCGAACCGGTCACTATCCATAGGTCTAGTCAACGGTCCTTCTCCATCTATGCAGGCCCGAATGGCTTAAGCTGACCATAGCGGCCAACACCTGCAGTCTCGGACAGGGATGTTAGAGCTTTACGCTCCAACCGCACCCTCTCACAGAAGCGAGAGGGCAAATCGATAGCTGTCTACCGTTATTCGGTTACGGAAGCCAGCTCAACTTTGATACCAGGGCCCATTGTGGATGAAATCGCTACACGCTTCAGGTAGGTACCCTTGGCGCCCGATGGCTTTGCCTTGATAACGGCATCAACCATTGCCTTGACGTTTTCTTCCAGCTTGGCGATGTCGAAGGACACCTTGCCTACACCTGCATGAATGATACCGGCCTTCTCGACGCGGAACTGAACAGCACCACCCTTGGCGTCTTTAACAGCCTTGGTGACGTCTGGCGTTACAGTACCGACCTTCGGGTTCGGCATCATGCCGCGCGGGCCGAGAACCTTACCGAGACGACCGACCAGCGGCATCATGTCCGGTGTTGCGATCACTGTGTCGAAATTGATCGTACCGCCCTGAATTTCTGCAACCAGATCTTCAGCACCAACAATGTCCGCACCAGCTGCCTTGGCTTCTTCAGCCTTGGCATCGCGCGCAAATACGGCAACGCGAACTGTCTTGCCGGTACCGTTCGGCAGAACACACGCACCACGAACCATCTGGTCCGCATGACGAGGATCTACGCCGAGGTTGATGGCAAGTTCAATGCTTTCGTCGAACTTGGTCTTGGACCGATCCTTGAGCATGGACAGAGCTTCACCAAGACCATAGGTCTTGTTGCGATCAATGCCTTCACGGGCCGCTTTAATGCGCTTACCAACTTTCGCCATCGATCTTACTCCGTCACTTCAATGCCCATGGAGCGGGCAGAGCCTTCGATCATGATCATTGCTGATTCAATATCGTTGGCGTTCAGGTCTTTCATCTTGGCTTCAGCGATCTCACGAACCTGAGCCTTGGTCACGGAAGCTACCTTGGCGCGACCAGGTGTCTGAGAACCAGACTTGATGTTCGCTGCCTTCTTCAGAAAGAAGGACACAGGAGCAGTCTTGACCTCAAAAGAGAAAGACTTGTCAGAGTAATACGTAATTACTGTCGGGCATGGAGCACCCTTTTCAACGTCCTGCGTCTTCGCATTGAACGCCTTACAGAACTCCATGATGTTCAGGCCGCGCTGACCCAGTGCCGGGCCAATTGGCGGAGACGGCGTAGCAGAACCCGCCGGCACCTGAAGCTTTAGGTAACCTTCAATTTTCTTCGCCATAATCCTCTCCAAAAAGGAATAGGTGATCCCGCAGGATCACAAGAGAGTGGGCGGTCCGACCAAAAGACACCGGCGAAAGTGCCCCAAGTCCGCCGCCCCGATTGAACGGTTCAGCCGACTTTGTCGACCTGGCCGTATTCGAGTTCGACCGGCGTAGCACGGCCGAAAATGGACACCGTCACTTTCAGACGAGCCCGCTCCTCATCGACCTCTTCAACAAGGCCGGAGAAGGAAGCAAACGGACCATCGCTGACGCGAACCTGTTCGCCCACTTCGAAACTGATAGACGGCTTGGGCGCCTCAACGCCTTCCTCGACCTGCCCCTGAATGCGACGGGCTTCGGCCTCAGAAATCGGCATCGGCTTTTTGTCGTTCCCCAGAAAGCCAGAGACCTTCGGCGTATCATTGATAAGGTGATACGCTTCGTCGGTCATCTCCATCTTCACCAAAACATAACCGGGGAAGAATTTGCGCTCGCTTTCAACTTTGCGACCGCGGCGGACCTCTGTAACCTTCTCGGTCGGGACGAGAACCTCTTCAAACAGATCCTCAAGCCCCTGTTGCCGTGCTTTTTCTTTAATCGCATCAGCAACCTTCTTCTCGAAATTCGAGTAGGCGTGAACGATGTACCAGCGCTTAGCCATATTTAAAGTTCGCTCCTAAATCGTGCTAACTTCAGCCACCAAGGCCAAGCAACAAAGAGATTACATAGCTCATCAACTGGTCTGCAGCCAGGAAGAAGAGTGCCGCCAGAAACACCATGATAAAGACCATGACAGTCGTAATCGCGGTTTCACGGCGGGTAGGCCATGTAACTTTCGCAGTCTCGGAACGAACCTGCTGAATAAATGTAAAAGGATTGGTTTTTGCCATCCGTACCGGCCCAACTCACGACAGGTGGGCGCGTGAAGTGATCCACGCGCCCCACCATCAGAAAAAAACTTCTTTAAGCCATGTCGGCTTGCTTATCAAGAGCAAAATGGCAGGGGCAGAGGGGCTCGAACCCCCGACCTACGGTTTTGGAGACCGTCGCTCTACCAACTGAGCTATACCCCTACACCTTCTCACCACAGCGAGAAAGAGCTCATTGCTCGGCCTCGTTAAAGGCCGGCGCCACTGCTTCTAGCGTGGCGCCAAGGATCGGTCAAGCCGATCTTATTCGATGATTTCAGCAACGACGCCAGCACCAACGGTGCGGCCGCCTTCGCGGATAGCGAAACGCAGACCATCTTCCATTGCGATCGGAACGA
>NZ_AUGS01000028.1 GCF_000422785.1 Pseudovibrio exalbescens DSM 16456 | reverse complement strand
AACTGCAAAGCGCACTTATCCTGTTTGGCGTTTTCGCCGTGCTGGTGACGTTCGGTGTGCCGATCTCGTTTGCGATCGGTCTGGCGACGGTTACCTGCATCACCGTTTTGATGTCCTTTGATCAGGCCGTGTTTGTGGTCGCACAGCGCATGGCCACCGGTCTGGACAGCTTTACCCTTCTGGCCATTCCGTTCTTCATTCTGGCCGGCAACATCATGAACCGGGGCGGCATTGCGGCCCGCATGATCGAGTTGGCCAAGGTGCTGGGCGGGCGTTTGCCCGGCGCGCTGGCGCACTGTAACGTTCTGGCCAACATGCTGTTTGGCGCCATCTCCGGCTCGGCTGTGGCCTCTGCCGCTGCGGTGGGCGGCATCATGTCTCCGCTGCAGAAGAAGGAAGGCTACGACCCGTCCTATTCGGCGGCCGTGAACGCGGCTTCTTGCCCGACGGGCATGCTCATTCCGCCGTCCTCCACCTTGATCGTGTACTCCCTGATCTCCGGGGGCACCTCCGTTGCCACCCTGTTCGTGGCCGGTTACATTCCGGGCATCCTGATGGGGCTGGGCGTGATGATCGTGGCCGGCATCATTGCCGCCAAGCGCGGGTACCCGATCATCCCCATGCCGCCGTTCAAGGAAGTGGTCTACAAGACGCTGGACGCCATCTTGCCATTGATGCTGATCGTCATCATCATGGGCGGGATCATCGGCGGCATCTTTACCGCCACCGAAGCCTCTGCCGTGGCGGTGGTCTATTCTCTGGTGCTGGCCGTGTTCATCTACCGGGAAGTGAAGTTTACCGATCTGCCCGGCGTGATCCTTGAATCGGCCATTACCTCCTCCATCGTGCTGCTCCTGATCGGCTGTTCCATCGGCATGTCCTGGGCCATGGCGTTCTCCGACATTCCGTATGCCATTGCCGAAGCGCTGGCCAATGTCTCTGAGAACCCGCTGGTGATCATGCTGGTGATCAACCTGTGCCTGCTGGTCATCGGAACGTTCATGGACATGACCCCGGCGCTGTTGATCTTCACGCCGATCTTCCTGCCGGTGGCGACCGAGCTGGGCATGGATCCGGTGCACTTCGGCATCATGATGACCTACAACCTGTGTATCGGCATCATCACCCCGCCGGTGGGCAGCGCCCTGTTCATCTCCTGCTCCGTGGGCAATGTGGCCATCAAGGACATCATCAAGCCCATGCTGCCCTTCTACGTGGCCGTGATTTCCATCCTCATGCTCGTTACTTTCGTCCCGGAAATCAGCCTCTTCCTTCCACGCGTAATCCTCGGTTACGGCGGATAAGGGATCACGACAATGAAAGCACTCAAACACTGGTCTCATCACACCACCGACGGTAATCGCATCGATCTTGAGGTGCAAAACCGTCACCTGTTCTCGATCTTTGTTCTTGAAGACGACGTGATCCGCGTCCTGCTTCAAAAGGACAAGACCTTGAGGCAGGACCGGACGTGGTCCATCCAACCCCACGGAACGACCGTTCCGTGGGGGGGACGCTCGCGGCTTGCCACCGACGGCTTCTCGTTGCCCACCTTCAAACAGGACCTGAGCGACGAGAAACTGGTGATCGAAACCGCCAAGTTGCGTGTTACGGTGATCAAGCCTCTCGCCCTGCAGTGGGAAGCCAAGGACGAGAACGGTCAGTGGGTCACCATTGCAGCCGACCGTCCGACCCATGCCTACATGCTGGGCCTTCAAGACCACAAGAACTCGCACTTCCTGCGTCGGTTCAAAGGTGATCGCTACTACGGCCTTGGAGAAAAAGCCGGCAATCTTCAACGCAACGGGCGCCGCTATGAAATGCGGAACCTGGACGCAATGGGATATGACGCCGAGACGACGGACCCGCTTTACAAGCACCTGCCGTTCACCATCACCAAGAGTGAAAGCGGCATTGCCTACGGTGTGTTCTACGACAATCTGGCGACGTGCTGGTTCGATCTTGGCAACGAACTCGACAACTACCACGTGGCTTACCGAGCCTACCGGTGTGAAGACGGGGACCTAGACTACTACTTCACGCTCGGCCCAACCATCAAGGACGTCACCAAGTCACAGGTTCGCTTGACCGGCAAGACGGCGTTTCCTCCCAAGTGGAGCCTCGGCTATTCCGGCTCCACAATGAGCTATACAGACGCCCCCAACGCGCAAGAACAGCTTGAAGGCTTTATCGACCTGGTTGAACAGCACGCGATCCCGTGCGACAGCTTCCAGCTCTCCTCCGGATACACCTCCATCGGAGATCTGCGCTACGTATTCAACTGGAACTACGACAAGATCCCTGATCCGAAGGGCATGACGGACAAGTTCCGCAACGCCGGCATCAATCTGGCTGCAAACATCAAACCATGCTTGCTGACCAGCCACCCGATGTACGACGATTTGGCAAGCCGTGGACTGTTCATCAAGGACAGCGAAGCCGACCAGCCTGAAATCTCCCTCTATTGGGATTCCGACGGATCGCACCTTGACTTCACTAGGCAGGAAACAATTGATTGGTGGAAAAAGAACGTAACAGAACAGCTGCTTGAGCGTGGAATCGGCTCCACGTGGAATGACAACAACGAGTATGAAATCTGGGACTTCAAAGCTCAGTGTGATGGCTTTGGCAAACCAATTGACGTTGGTCTCATTCGCCCGTTGTTCTCCCTGCTCATGATGCGGGCCTCCGAAGAAGCTCAGCTCGAATATGCGCCCGAAGAACGTCCCTACCTGATCTCCCGCAGTGGTTGCCCTGGCCTGCAGCGGCATGTTCAGACATGGACGGGTGACAACCGCACCGGTTGGAACAACCTCAAATACAACATCAAGATGGGCCTAGGCCTGTCCATGTCAGGTATTTACAACATCGGACACGACGTAGGCGGCTTCTCTGGCGACCGGCCGGATCCTGAGCTGTTTGTCCGCTGGGTGCAGAACGGTGTCATGCATCCTCGCTTCACGATCCATTCATGGAATGACGACAAAACTGTCAACGAACCTTGGATGTATCCAGAAGTAACGCCGATGATCCGGGCAGCAATGCACCTGCGTCAGCAGCTCCTGCCCTATTTCTACACCCTGCTGTGGAAGGCTCATGTCAACGACGAGCCTATGCTACGTCCAACATTGATGGACCACGAGGCTGATCAGAACACCTTCACCGAGAACGACGATTTCATGCTTGGTGAAGACATACTGGTCGCATCCGTCGTGACAGAAGGCCAACGCAAACGCCAAGTATACCTGCCTGAAAATGGCGTTGGTTGGTACGAGTTCGACACCGGTATCTACCATGCAGGTGGCCAGACGATCGAGGTGGACGCACCTCTGGAACGTTTGCCTCTGTTCGTACGCGCAGGTACTGTCATTCCGCTGGCAAACGCTTTTGCCAAGAATACAACAGAATGCCACCTTGAAGAGCTGGCAGTCTTCCCATTCCAAGGAACCGGCGAGCGTACGCTCGATGTGTTCGAGGATGACGGCATCAGCCGCAAATGGGAAAACGGCGAGCACCTCACTCTCGAAATCCAGTTGACTGGCACAGCTTCTGGGAACGAATTGACCATACGCCGAACGGGTTCCATGGAGCCAGGTGAGCGTCAGGTTATTGTAAGCGTTGCGGGTCTTGGCACCAACGGTTTGGATATTCCGCTCCGCGTCAATGGGGACGCGCTACCGACCGCCTCCATGGCCTTTGCCCTCAGCGAATTCTAAAGGTTGATCACTAATGACGACAGAATTTAAGCCTCTCGATCTGAATGCGCTCCCAGCGAGCGTTGAACAACCAACTTACGATCGCACGCAGCTCAAGGCGCGCGTTGCCCATATCGGCTTTGGTGCCTTTGCCCGTGCTCACATCGCAATGCACTTGCATGAAACCCTTGCTGCAGGCGGCGGTGATTGGGGTATGCGCGTGATTGAGCTGTTCGGCACTCCCGATCTGTTCAACCATCTGGACGCCAATCAACGTCTCTACACGCTCGTGGAAACGAGCGATGAAGGCAAGTCAACCCGGTTGCTGGGTGCAGTCTGCGATACACAGCACGTTGCCCGCGATGGCATTGAAAAGCTCATCAACGGCTTGGCTGAAGAGGATCTCAAGGTGATCTCCATGACGATCACCGAAAAGGGCTACTGCGTGAGGAATGAACACCTGGATACGGATAACCCGATGATCCAGCATGATCTTGAAAACCTCTCCGCGCCCAAGACCGCCATTGGCTTGATTGTAGCTGGTCTGCGCAAGCGCCGCGAACTGGGCAACGGACCTATCACCGTCATGTCCTGTGATAACCTGCCGCATAATGGCTACCTGACCAGCATTGCAGTTCAGGAGTTCGCGTCAACGTTTGATCCGGATTTGGCCGCTTGGGTGAAAGAAAACGTAACCTTCCCATCCACCATGGTTGACCGCATCGTACCGGCTCTCACCGACGAATCCCGCGCGATCGTCCGTGACGAACTGGTTGGACAGGCTGACCCGAACTGCATTGTTTGCGAGCCGTTCCGCCAGTGGGTGATTGAAGACAACTTCACTGCCGGTCGGCCTCAGTGGGAACTGGCCGGAGCACAGTTGGTCGAAGATGTAGCTCCATTCGAAGAAATGAAGCTGCGCACGCTCAATGGCTCCCACTCCTTCCTCGCCTACCTTGGCTTCCTCGCCGGCAAGGAAACCATCGCAGAATGTGCAGCGGACCCTGTGTTCTACGCCGAGGCGCGCAAGCTGATGGTAGACGAACAGCGGCCAACGCTGGACGTACCGGGTGATGTTGATCTGATCGGCTATGCTGACATGTTGCTGAAGCGTTATTCCAACTCTCAGCTGAAGCACCGCACATGGCAGATCGCCGCAGACGGCACTCAGAAAATGCCGCAGCGCTGGCTGAACTCTGTCCGGTATCATCTGGAACACGGCACTGATCACCGCCATCTGATCCTCGGCATCGGCGGCTGGATGAACTACATCAAGGGCAAGCGTGGCGATGAGACGTACGAAGTCGTGGACCCGATGAAAGACAAGCTCGCGGAGATCGTGGAAACGTACGCAGATGATCGCGAAGCCTATGTCAACGCTCTTCTGGCTCTGGACGCCGTATTCCCGGCTGACCTTGTAGCCAATGAGAAGTTCACAAAGGCTGTTCATGCTGCCTATGCAGAAGTAGCGGACAAGGGTGCCGCACAGGCTGTTGCCGACCTCGCGAACTGATCGGGTCTCCCCCCAAGACCTCTGCGGCCGACCCCTTTGACACAGGCGCAAAGGGGCCGGCCGGCCCTCTTTCACCAATCAGCGGAGACCGCGGTCTCCCAAAGCAACAAGGGCACCGTCATGATGCAGCCTTTCCTGGGAAAAGATTTTCTGCTTGAAACGGAAGCAGCAAAGAAGCTCTACCACGATTACGCCGCCGACATGCCGATCGTGGATTATCACAACCACCTCGACCCCAAAGCCATTGCCGAGAACCAACAGTTTGAGGACATCGGCAGCACTTGGCTTGCCGGAGATCACTACAAGTGGCGCGCCATGCGTTGGGCCGGGGTAAACGAACGCTTCATCACCGGCAACGAAACGACTTTCCGCGAAAAGTTCAACGCCTATGCGGAAGTCATGCCGAAGTTCATCGGCAACCCGCTCTACCATTGGTCACATCTTGAGATGTACCGCTACTTCGGGCTTGATGGCGTCGTCTTGTCCGCCAAAACGGCAGATCAAGTCTGGGAAACCTGTAACCAGAAACTGGCACAGAAAGAATTCGGTGCGCGCGGGCTGCTGGAAATGCAGAACGTGGTAATGCTCGGCACAACCGACGACCCGGCAGATGATCTGCGCTACCACAAGCAGATCGCAGAAGACGCCAACATCTCGATGAAGGTGCGGCCAACGTTCCGCCCAGACAACGCCTTCAAGATCAACAAACCCGCATTCCCGGGCTACATTGCCCGTCTGGCGGAGACTGTTGGCTTTGACATCAACAGCTACGAAAAACTTCTGGAAGCCTTGAAGCTTCGCCTCGACCACTTTGATGCGCATGGCTGCCGCGCTGCAGACCACGGCCTCGACTGCATGCTGTTCGCGCCTGTTCCCGGCGCCACCGAGTTGGAGCGCGTCTTCAAGCTTGGCTTGAATGGCGAAACTCTGACTCTGGACGACATCACTGCCTTCCAGTCTGCCGTTCAAGTTTATCTGGCGCAGGAATACGCTCGCCGTGGCTGGGTCATGCAAATTCACGTCGGCGCGACCCGAAACAACCGTACCCGTCTGTTCAAGGCACTGGGCCCGGATGTCGGTGTGGATGGCATTGATGACCGCGAGCTTGCCAACCCGCTGAACCAGTTCCTCGATACGCTGGATCAAGACGATCTCCTGCCGCGCACAGTGCTTTACTCCCTTGACCCGACCAAGAACGAAGTGGTTGTAACAACAGCCGGCAACTTCCAGGATGGCTCAATTGGCGGCAAGGTGCAGGCCGGCACCGGCTGGTGGCACAACGATCAGCTGGATGGCATGGAACGTCAGATGACGCAGCTTGCTCAAATGGGTTTGCTCTCTCAGTTCCTCGGCATGTTGACTGACAGCCGTTCCTTCCTGTCATTCCCACGTCACGAATATTTCCGCCGTCTGCTCTGCAAGATGATCGGCGAATGGAT
Organism: Pseudovibrio exalbescens DSM 16456; assembly: GCF_000422785.1. GTDB lineage: Bacteria > Pseudomonadota > Alphaproteobacteria > Rhizobiales > Stappiaceae > Pseudovibrio > Pseudovibrio exalbescens. Next base: position 19,904 of record NZ_AUGS01000028.1, on the reverse strand, counting down.
GACAAAGGGCCATATGCCGGCGGATTATGAGCTTGCTGGCCAGATGGTTAAGGATATCTGCTACGGCAACGCAGCCAAGTGGTTCCTTGAAGACTAAAAGCTGCATCGAATGCAAAAAAGAGCCCCCTCAGGTGCCTGAAGGGGGCTTTTTTTAAGAGGAATACATCTGATTAACGAGTGATCCGTGTTTGTCCAGAACACCTGCGCGACGCACTTTGAGTGTCGCGGTTAACTCGCCAGCATTGATGGAAAGTCCTTCTCTGATGACCCGAAAGTCGCGGATTTGTTCTGCGCGCGCAACTTTCGCATTCACAACGGCAATGGCTTTATCCAATGCAACCTTCAACTGCGCAGACTCCCAAACCTCCTCCATCGACAAGCCATGTGCCTGTGCAAAATCAGCCAGAGCCTGGGGTTCCAGAGACAGCAGCGCACCCAGATAATTGCGGTTATTTCCTACAACGACTGAGTATTCTATGAGAGGATCGGCTCCCAGAAGCTGTTCCAGTTTTGCCGGAGCAATATTCTTGCCTCCGGAGGTGACGATGATATCCCGTTTGCGACCGGTTACATAAACGAAGCCATCCTCATCAATGTATCCGATATCACCGGTGCGCAGCCAACCATCCACGAGCACTTCGTCTGTCGCCTCAGGATCGTGGGAATAGCCCGAAAAGTTCGCAGGCCCCCTGGCAAGGATCTCCCCGTCCTCCGCAATCTTCACTTCCATGCCATAGATCGGCTTGCCTACCGATCCAAGTCGCGTTTCATCTGGCGAGTTGAACGTGGTCCCGCCACAACTCTCCGATTGTCCGTAGACGATGCGCAGCACGACATCGAGGCCAAGAAAGAACTTCTGAACTTCCAGCGGCAACGGTGCTCCGCCACTGATAATGATGTTTTGCTTGTCCAGCCCGATCTGCCGCTTGACCTTATCCACGACGAGTTTGCGCGCCAATCGAGCCTTCAAATCAAGAAGCGGCCCGGTTCGTTGCTTTTCAAGCTTACGTTCATGCCATTGGCGCACCGTGGTCAGTGACCAGTCTGCCAACTTGCGCTTGGCACCCGTGACGGTAGCGAGGCGCTCTTGCACCTTGTCCATCATCTTCTCGTAAACACGCGGCACTCCAAACAGGATTGAGGGGCGCACCTCTTTCAAATGCTCGGGCACCTCCGCAATTGAACGTGCAAAGTAGACGCAATATCCATGATCGCAGGATTGCACGATCGTACCCACTTGCTCTGCAACATGGGCCAGAGGCAGGTAGGAGAGGTATCGGTCATCACTGGTCATTCGCTGAACATGCGTCAAACCGTCGGATTCGGCACGCAATGCACGATGGCTCAATTGGACGGCCTTGGGCTTGCCGGTAGTGCCAGACGTATAAATCTGCACGGCGATATCTTCAGGTAACAGAGCGTTCAGACGGCGGATGCGCTCTTCTTCCAGATCTGCCGCCTTTTCCGCGCGGCCCAAAGCCATAAAGCTATCCCAGTCCAACTCTTTCTCGTCGTTGGGCTTCCCGTTAAGCTTCACCACGCAGCGCAGATGGACAAACTCGCCTCGATGTTCCTTGAGCTGATCAAGCTGCTGCTCGTCTTCAGCAATCAGAACCCGACCCTCGCTATGGCGCAGGATATACCGGATTTCATCTGGTGACGCGGTCCAATAAATGCCGGTTGGAGACGCACCGATCATCATCGCTGCGATGTCCGTAATGGTCCATTCGGGCCGGTTGTAGCTCAGGATACAGATTGTATCGCCTGCTCGAACGCCGATTGCAATCAACGCACGGGCCGCTTGACACACCTGCCTGGCGTATTCCGCCCAGCTGGTTGGCTCCCAACCTGCATCAGTGCGCACGCAGTAGGCAGCCTGAGCCCCCAGACGCTCAGAGGTCTTCATGAATGCAACAGGGATCGAAGTAAACGTGTCTTCAGAGCCAGAGGCAGCTCCCGAATACTCGGAGTAGCTCATTAACTCTCTTTCTTGGTTGTTTTATTGATGCCGATAGGGCAGCTCATGCCAAGCAAATAGGGTAATCCCAAGGCAGGATCTATCGGGATTACAAGTTAACCGCAGTTTGCCGCAGGTTATGCTGCGGTCTCTAACAATGCAGGAGCGGCATGGCCCATGTTGCCAGCGCCCAAATCAATACGCGCTTCATAGCAATCAAGGTTTTTCAGTTGCTGAACATAAGCGCGCACACTCGGTGCTTCGCCCGGCGCAAAGTAGCCACCTTCAGGCTTTGCAGAAAATGGTGTCGCTCCCACCATCACCCCTGTGATGAGCCCTGGTCGGGATAGCGGATTGATACGGCGCACATCAATTTCTTTATCCGCCGCGTCCAGCCGATTTGTCAGGACCAGAGTGGACAAGGCAAGTGCCTTTGTTGAAGGTACGACAGCGCCTTTCTTTTTGCCTTTGGCTTGACCCTTTTTCCGGGATGGAACCTCTGCAGCTGCACCTTCCATTGGCGCATCCGCTTTAGGTGCCAAGACATATGCCAGAGGACGGAAGCCGGGTTTACCGCTAACGATCACGTCGCCCTGGGTCACCAGTTGAGCTCGCGGATCTACCAGCACAGCGTTTGCAAGCGCTTCGGCCCTCTCACGATCCGGGCCTGCAATCGCGATCGCCCGCTCCCCCATGCGAATGCATGTCGCATGGCATAAAACTCCACCCTCGCTGAGCAATTCATTGGCAAATTGCTGGTGAATGAACTCTTCGATACGATCGAGATTCTCCGCGCAAGCACCCCGGGCTATACGGTGTTTCCGACTTTGGAGAAAAGTCAGACCAATGGAAGCTTGCCGCACCGCGCGAGCCTTTTTCAGATCGCGAATGCCGGTGCCCTCTCCATCAACAAGCGGCCACTGACGCCACCTGAAGGGCATTTCAACATCCTCACCTTCAAAAACCACAATTGTGGCCCCTACGTCGACCTTATCATCAGGATCAACGATGTAATTCCGCAGCCGACTCGTCAGTTCCGACAGGAGAGACGCATTGTTACTGCGCAACACAAACGAGTGTCCGTGCCGGCTCAGGACAAGCTCTTCCTGAAGAAGTTGCTTGCTGTCAAAAAGCATTTGCCGGATTTCGCGCAGTTTCATCATTGCGCTTCTGCCTTTGCTGTTCTCTTGCCGAGTCGGACGGCCCATTTGTATCAGCAGGCCCTATAGCAAGGTACCATCCAAAACTCCAGCACACCATTGCGGCTCAAAGCCCCGTGAAGAACAACGGGAACAACTTCGGCATCATTGCTCCATCCCGAAGTTCCCACTACAACCGACGCATGCCATCCCCAAACAGCTCGGTGCGCCATGCAGATTAAACGCCGTTTGAAACTCCCCGATCCGGTTCGCATCAACCGATACAAACGTGTGCCGGAGCTCGGTCCCAAACTCCTGTTTTTCAGCGGCGGCACGGCACTTAACGGCATTTCCAGAACACTTAAGGCCTACACACACAACAGCGCGCATCTCATAACGCCATTCGACAGCGGAGGCAGTTCTGCAATCCTGCGCCAAGCCTTCGACATGCCTGCCATTGGGGATGTACGCAGCCGTTTGATGGCATTAGCGGATGAAAGCCTTCTCGGGCACCCTGAGGTTTATCAGCTTTTCTCCCACCGACTGCCGAAAACAGCCAGTCACACAACCTTGCGTCACGAATTGGCAGGGCTTGTAGGTGGCAGCCATCCCCTGATTGCCGCAGTTCCTATGCCCATGCGCGGCCTGATCCAGAACCAATTCCACTATTTCGCCCTCGCAATGCCGGAGGACTTCGATTTGCGCGGTGCAAGCTTGGGAAACCTCATTCTTGCGGGCGGCTACTTGAACAACAATCGCGAGCTAGATCCCATCGTGTTTTTGTTCTCCAAATTGGTGAACACGCTTGGTCATGTTACCGTTTCCACCAACGAAAAGCTGCATCTGGCTGCACGCCTTGAAGACGGGCGTATCATTGTCGGTCAGCACATGATGACTGGCAAAGAGGTCGACCCGATCACGAGCCCCATTATCGACGTGTTTCTCACAACGTCGCTCGACAGCATGGAGCCGGTGGACGTACCATTTCCGCTGCGTCGGCAGGATCTGGTACTCGAGGCAGATCTGATCTGCTATCCGCCGGGCAGTTTCTTCAGCTCCGTACTGGCAAATCTTCTCCCACGGGGCGTTGGCCGGACCATTGCGGAAAACGGTAACCCCAAAGTGTACGTGCCCAGCCTTGGCACAGATCCGGAGTTGACCGGCATCTCCCCTACACAGGCAGTTGAGCGTCTCATCAGCCAATTGAAGAAAGACGCGGGGGCCTCGACACCCACATCGCAGTTGTTGAATTTTATTGTGGCTGATACTTGTTTCGCAGATTATCTGGATATCGGTATTCTAAAAGATCACAAAATCGAACTGGTCGCTCTGCCCTTGGCTCGTAAGAACGAGCCCGGCAAATATGACTCGCAAAAACTTGTTGATGTGTTGTTGTCTCTAACATGAAGCAAGTGACAGGCAACCAACACAACGTTGCCCAAAAGAAAAACGCAAAACTGAAAACTCTATCTAGCCACAACTGCTGGTAAGGCGTAAGATCAGTTGAACTGTTTAAGGCTCAGATCAGCAGATCTGTCGAACGCCTTTTTCATCAGGCGCAAGAATCAAGGCGCCACATGGACCAATACTCCGCTTGAACGGGTGGCACTACGATGAGCATACGACGAAACCGATAAAGCAACTTGTCATGCTTCGCAGTTGACGTCGGCTCTGTGCCAGATCCATTTTTCTTTCAAGAACAACCGAATAGATAATTCCAGATTACAGGGGAGACCAGAGGCAATGGCTTTCAACCTCAAGGGCCGTAGTTTTTTGAAAATCAAAGACTTCACACAGCGGGAACTGCTACACCTAATAGATCTTGCTCGCGATCTGAAGAGGGCCAAATACGCGGGTCTGGAACGGCAGATGCTGACGGGGAAAAACATCTGTCTGATTTTCGAAAAAACATCCACCCGGACCCGCTGCGCCTTCGAGGTGGCGGCGCGGGATCAAGGAGGACATGTAACTTACCTAGATCCCTCGGGCTCCCAGATCGGTCACAAGGAATCCATGAAGGATACAGCCCGCGTTCTGGGGCGGATGTTTGACGCCATCCAGTTTCGTGGCAAATCGCAAAGCGCCGTTGAGGAGCTCTCTGAATACGCAGGCGTTCCAGTTTACAACGGCCTGACTGACGAATGGCACCCAACACAGATGCTTGCCGATTTTCTCACCATGACAGAGCACACCGAGAAGAACCGCGGTGATATCTCTTATGCCTATCTGGGTGACGCACGAAACAACATGGGTCATTCGCTGCTGATGTTGGGGGCCATAATGGGCTGTGATGTGCGCATAGTGGCACCGAAGGGTCTGCAACCAGAGCAGCATGTGATTGATGACGCTCACCAGATCGCATCAAAGACCGGTGCAAGGATTTTGCTCACGGAAGACCCGAAGGAAGGAACAAACGGCGTCGATTTCATCCATACGGATGTCTGGGTGTCCATGGGCGAAAACGTGGACGTATGGGAAAGCCGTATCAAGTTGCTCAAGCCTTATCAGGTGAATGACGACTTGATTAAGGGCACTGGCAACCCGAAGACCAAGTTCATGCACTGCCTGCCTGCATTTCATAACCGCGAGACGAAGATTGGCGAGGAGATTTTTCAGAAGTTCGGTCTGCCAGCCCTTGAGGTGACTGAGGAGGTTTTTGAATCAGAACGCAACATCGCTTTCGAGCAGGCCGAAAATCGCATGCACACCATTAAGGCAGTCATGGTTGCAACACTTGGGTAAGGCAAGCCCTGGAAGCATAGAGCTCCGGCAGCGGTAAAAAGATGGGCGCGCGGTACCAAAAGCCGCGGCCCCGCGATGACTGGCAACACCTCGCGAGCCATCTCAACCCCGCCATCCGCAATCAACTGCCGCTAAAGTTGAATACCCAAACTGGCTGCCAACTTGCATAGCGACACAAACCTGAGGAAATTCTCGGATACCCTAGCGGCACAAGGGGCTTATCACGTGGCTGAAAGCAACCTAAACTGATAGGCCCAATCCTGTCTTCACAGTGGAGCATGGTATGGACGGATATATTTGGATGCCAATGAGCGAGGAAGCGGTTGGACGCCTGTCCCCGATCATGGAAAAGGCATACCCGCATCTTCCCGATGAGACGACCAGCTTTTACCAAAAAAGAGCGTTGTATCCGGAGGGTTGCTTTATTCTGGTTCCGGAGGCGGAGCCCGAGCATATTCTTGGATATGTCATTGCCCATCCATGGCGCCTGAATGACATCCCACCGCTGAATTCGGTTATAGAGGTTCTTCCTGGCGGGTGCGATGTGATGTACCTCCATGACATCGCCCTCATTGCAGAGGCTCAAGGCATTGGCGCGGCCCGTGCTGTCTTGACAAAACTGGACGCTTTGGCAGGACGCGACGGATACTCACAAATTGCCATAACTGCGATCCCACAAGCGGTAGACTACTGGCACAAAAGGGGTTTTGAAGAAGTTCACGTACCTCAGCTTGATGAAAAGCTGATGGAGTATGGCATTGGATCGAAGTACATGCTGCATAAGGTCATTACCACCGCAGAACCAGAGGTGGCGCGTTAGAACGCGCCGGCCCTTTCCTTCACTGGCTCCATGCATACAAACGTCGAGGTCTGCGCAACGTGCGGCATGGCCGAGATTTTTTCTCCCAGAACCTGACGATAGCTTGCGATATCTTTCGTCCGCACCTTTAGAAGATAATCAAAGCTGCTAGCGATCATGTGACACTGCTCTATTTCGCGGATGCTCCGCGCTGCCTTGTTGAATGCTTCGAGGGATTGTGAGCGAGTGTCATTAAGCTTGACCTGAACGAACGCAATATGACCCGCTGACAATTTCACAGGATCAATGATCGCCCGATAGCCGAGAATATAGCCCTTCTCCTCCAGACGCTTCATGCGCAATTGGCATGGCGTTTTGGAGAGCCCCACACGACGGGCGAGCTCCGTAACCGTGATCCGTCCGTCATCTGCTAGTATTTCCAGGATCTTGAGATCAAATCCATCCAAATCTCCCAATAGAACCCCTCCCCGCGAGCATATGATTTAAAAAACAAACCAATTGTAGTCATATTTCCGTATTTCACAAGAATTCTAGGAAACATGGCCTGCCCGGTTTTGGTAATATGCGGGAAAGTACGCAGACGATCAGCCTGGGAGAGCTTAATGGTCGCTACACTCGAAAAGTCCGATATTCGCACCACAATCCGCGCCGCCTATCTGGCCCCCGAAAGTGACACTGTCAAACAGCTCGCGGACATCATCGCTCTTGATGAGACGGAAAGGCAGGCCATTACGCTGGAAGCGACACGCCTGATCAAGGAGCTGCGCTCTACAACCACTCCCACACTGATGGAGAGCTTTCTCGGCCAATATGGTCTGTCAACTCAAGAAGGTATTGCCTTGATGTGTTTGGCCGAAGCTTTGCTCCGCGTGCCAGATCCAGATACCATCGATGAGTTGATCTCTGACAAGATAACACCGAGTGAATGGGGCGAGCATCTCGGCAAATCCAGTTCATCGCTGGTAAACGCTTCCACTTGGGCGCTCTTGCTCACTGGCAAGGTGCTCGGCAAGGACCATCAAGGTTTGACGGGGGCGTTGCATGGCATGATAAAGCGTCTTGGCGAACCTGTTGTGCGCCGCGCAGTGTCTCAAGCCATGAAGGAACTGGGACGACAGTTCGTACTGGGTAGGGATATTGCGGAAGCGCGAAAAAACGCACGCCACTATGAGGGCAAGGGATACACCTACTCCTACGACATGTTGGGCGAGGCAGCACTTACCGCAGAGGATGCCCAGCGCTATCAAACAGCCTACTCCGAGGCAATCAGCGAAATCGCTCTCGCCTGCCATTCAGAGGAAATTCGCGAAAACCCTGGCATCTCGGTCAAACTGTCGGCTCTGCATCCCCGCTATGAGTTTGCGAAGAAACAGCGCGTTCTGAATGAACTGGTCCCTCGAACGCTCGCCTTGGCCAAACAGGCACGCGAAGCCAATATGGGTTTCAACATCGACGCTGAAGAAGCTGATCGGCTTGATCTGTCTCTTGATGTGATTGAACACGTCCTGGCAGACCCTGCCCTGGAAGGGTGGCATGGCTTTGGTGTAGTGGTACAGGCCTACGGCAAACGTTGCAGCCAAGTGATTGACTGGCTCTACCAGCTTGCCCAACACCATGGCCGCAAAATCATGGTCCGTCTCGTAAAGGGTGCCTACTGGGATACGGAAATAAAGCGGGCTCAGACCCTTGGCCTGCCGGACTTTCCGGTGTTTACGCGCAAGAACAATACTGACATTTCCTACGCAGCCTGCGCCCGCAAACTCCTTGCCATGACAGACCGGATCTATCCTCAGTTCGCAACCCATAACGCCCAGAGCGTGGCATGCATTCTGGAAATGGCAAAAAGCCATTCAAAGACCGAATTCGAGTTCCAGCGCCTGCATGGGATGGGTGAAGCGCTTCATGACACCACCATGCAAGCCCACGAGACTCGGTGCCGCATCTATGCGCCTGTTGGTGCTCACAAGGATCTGCTCGCTTATCTGGTACGCCGCCTACTGGAAAACGGGGCGAATTCTTCTTTTGTCAATCAGATCCGAAACGAGGCCATCGCACCCGAGACCATCGCCGAAGATCCGATTGAACACTTCGAGACCTCTGGCCTGCCAATCCAGAACGACCGCATTGAAACCGGACCGACCTTGTTTGGTCCTGAACGAAGAAATTCCAAGGGATGGGACCTCAGCGACCCGCAAGCCCGCGACGTATATGAGCAGGAACTGACTGCACTTCGCAATACACAGTGGAAAGCGGCGCCTTTGATCGCCGGCACGGTTCAAGGCAAGCCAGCGGTGCCCGTCGTCAATCCAAGCGACCCGAAAGATCAGGTCGGTTCCGTCGCAAATGCGACCTCTTCAGATATCGAGGTGGCGTTGGCAGCTGCACAGCAGGGCACCTCCGAATGGGGGACATTATCAGCCAAGGAACGCGCTGCCATTCTCAACCGCGCTGCGACCGCCCTTGAGAACAATGCCTATGAAATTTTCGCCATTCTCACGAGGGAAGCAGGGAAGACGTATCTTGATGCCATAAACGAGCTTCGAGAGGCGGTTGACTTTGCTCGCTTTTATGCGCAGGAAGCCATTCGCTTGGAGCGCGAGCATGGCGGCATCTCACCGCGCGGGGTCATTTCCTGCATCTCACCATGGAACTTCCCTCTGGCGATATTTTCCGGCCAGATTTTCGCTGCCTTGGCGGCGGGCAATACAGTGATTGCCAAGCCCGCCGCGCCGACGCCGCTGATCGCAGCCTTTGCCGTTCGGCTTATGCATGAAGCCGGAGTGCCCAAAGCCGCAGTCCAACTGCTGCCCGGTGGCGGATCGGATGTGGGAGCCGCCTTGACGACAGACCCTCGGGTTGCCGGCGTTTCATTCACTGGATCAACCGCCACCGCTCAAACCATCAACAAGGCAATGGCGCGCCACTTGCAGCCCGACGCACCATTGATTGCTGAGACCGGTGGCTTGAACGCGATGATTGTTGATTCAACGGCTCTACCGGAACAAGCCATTCGTGATATCATCACCTCAAGTTTCCAAAGCGCAGGCCAACGCTGTTCAGCTCTGCGGATGCTGTACATCCAGGAGGATGTCGCCGACCGGTTCCTCACCATGTTGTATGGCGCCATGGATGAGCTGGAGTTGGGAAACCCGATCAGCTTGAGTGTGGATGTGGGACCTGTTATCGACAGCGCCTCTCAAAACAAGATTGAAACCCACTGCCAGAAATGGGAGGCGCGCGGGCGGCTGTTGAAGCGCTTGAACAAACCACAAATCGGGCATTTTGTCGGTCCGGCAGTGATCAAGCTCAGCGGCATTGAGGAGCTGGAAGAGGAGATCTTCGGCCCTGTGCTCCATGTAGCCACTTTCAAGGCAGATCAGATTGATCGCGTCATCGACGCCATCAATGACAAAGGATATGGACTCACATTTGGCTTGCATACCCGTATTGACAGTCGGGTTCAGCACATTGTCGATCGGATGCACTGCGGCAATCTCTATGTCAACCGCAACCAGATCGGAGCGATCGTCGGCTCGCAACCATTTGGTGGAGAGGGACTATCGGGTACAGGCCCCAAAGCGGGGGGACCACACTACGTGGCTCGCCTGATCAAAGCTCAAGTGGTGCCGGGAACCGCCCCGCACAATCTCGAGCAAGTCGGTACAGCAACACTGCAACAGGAACTGAATGCGCTCCAGGGTCAAACATGGACTGCTGACGAGCACCGGTTCGACGCTCTTGCTATGTCATTTCCAGCACTTGCCGTACTGATTGACAGGGCCCGCTCCGACCAGAGCAGGTTGTTACCGGGCCCCACAGGGGAGACCAACAAGCTCTCCAGCGCCCCACGAGGCACACTCCTATGCCTCGGTCCGGATCGGGCAGCTCTGGAAGAACAGGCTGTTTGCAGTCTTGCGGCCGGAAATGCGGCACTTCTGGTCGGCGACGGCGCATCAGATCTGGCGGACGGTTTGAAAAAACTCGGAGCTCCAGTTACAGGCGTGAACGCCGTCTTGCATGATGACGCACTGATCAAACTCCAAGGTCTTGCGGGTGTCGCCAGTTTCGCGGACATGACACTGCTCAACAGCTACAGAGCTGAACTGGCGGAACGGGACGGACAGTTGTTGCCACTCATATGTGAGCGTAGCCAACCTGAGCGCTATGCTCTTGAAAGGCATCTTTGCGTGGATACAACTGCGGCTGGTGGCAACGCTTCTCTCTTGGCCGCGGCCGAGAACTAGGTCTAGCGTATTGCGAAAAATCACCGGCACTCGTCATGGTGTCGGTGATGATGGCCAAAAAAGGTCCGGGCACGTTGGGGCAAAATCAGATCATACCCTACCAAATATGAGTGGAAACCCTTATGCGGCCTCTGCTAGAGGTAGCTCTAACACCGCTCACAAACAACGGAACTCATGAAAGCGGCTCCGCGTTTATTCATCAATACATCTTCCAACAGGGTATGGTTCGACCAAGGATCTCATGGCTGATTATTCAAAGTTTCTCAAAGAATCCAATCTCATCGGTGGTCAGTGGGTCCCCTCTGAGAGCGGTGCCACGGTAGACGTTATCAACCCTGCTACGGGAGAGGTAATTGGCAAAGTTCCCAACAGTGGCGCGTCTGAAACCAAACGCGCGATCGACGCCGCACAGACCGCCTTCAATAAATTCAAGCGAACAACAGCTACCGAGCGGGCCATTCTACTAAGAAAACTCCATGATGCGCTGATGGATAATCAGGATGCCCTTGCCACACTGCTGACCACGGAACAGGGCAAGCCACTGGCTGAGGCCCGCGGAGAAATCGCCATCGGGGCGGCCTATGTTCTCTGGTACGCAGAGGAGATCCGACGGGCATATGGCGACATAGTCCCTTCTCCGCTCCGAGGTCGACGCATTCTGGTCACCAAGCATCCAACAGGGGTGGTAGGCGCCATCACGCCATGGAACTTTCCGAGTTCCATGTTAGCCCGCAAACTTGGCCCCGCATTGGCTGCAGGATGCACCACAGTCGTGAAACCGGCCACGGTCACCCCGTACTCAGCTCTGGCTTGGGGCGTTCTGGCGGAGGAAGTGGGCTTTCCAGCAGGTGCGGTAAACATTCTTACCGGCTCGGCTCGCGCCATTGGTGGTGAAATCATGGCGAACCCGATTGTGCGAAAAGTCACCTTCACGGGCTCAACAGAAGTTGGCAAAACACTCATTCGACAGTCTGCCGATACGGTCAAGAAGGTGTCCATGGAGCTTGGCGGCAACGCGCCATTCATTGTGTTTGAGGACGCAGATCTGGACCGCGCCGTCAAAGGCGCAATGGCGGCAAAGTTCCGCAACTCCGGCCAAACCTGCGTTTGCACCAATCGGTTCTACGTTCACGACAGTGTCTACGACAAGTTCGTAGGCAAGCTGGCGGCAGCTACATCACAACTGAAAGTCGGAAACGGACTTGAGGACGGAACGGAGCAAGGCCCGTTGATTGACGATACAGCCCTCGCCAAAATGGATGAGTTCATGAACGACGCCCGTGAGAAAGGTGGGCGAATTGTCCAAGGTGGTAAGCGTCACGCACTAGGTGGCCAGTTCTTTGAACCCACCGTTATTGCGGAGGCCAATGACGCAATGCAGGTCACCAACGAAGAGATTTTTGGTCCTATCGCTGCAATCTTTCGGTTCTCCAGCGAAGAAGAAGCAATCTCCAAGGCCAACGACACCGAATTTGGTTTGGCAGCCTATGCCTATACGAAGGATTTGGGACGCGCTTTCCGCCTCAATGAGGAACTCGAATATGGTCTGATCGGGATCAATGAGGGCATCATCACCACGGTTGAGGCACCTTTCGGTGGGTTGAAAGAAAGCGGCTTGGGCAAGGAAGGCGGCCATCAAGGCCTTGAAGATTATCTGGACACCAAATACGTCGCCATTGGCGGCTTGGACCTGTAATCGAGAACTCAAGCCGCATTGCGGTTGAGCGACCAAACAAACAGAAACAGGGGGCGCCTCCCAGCATTCCCCCTGCCTCTCCTCCCCCAACCGGGAGGGTGTATCAAACGACAGTATTACTGTCTGTGCTACCGTCATCCACGGTGATGCTGACACTTCCGGGCGCACCACCGCCAAAGGCATCAATCGTCACGACATGGACAAAACTGGCTCCGTTGCTGTTGCCATCAACGTCCACAGACAAGTTTCCTGTACTGCTGTCATAGTTAACATATTCACTGACATTACCGGAGACGTCGAACAATCCGGTAAGGTCTACCACGTCTCCCTCTCCTGCGTTGTAATCCGCAATGGTATCGGCAGCATCAACGGAAGACATGACAAAGGTGTCGGCACCGGCGCCTCCCTCAAGGGTGTCTGCTCCGCCACCACCCTCCAAGCGGTCAGCTCCTTGCCCACCGCGCAGCACGTCAGCGTAATCAGACCCAATTGCAAAGTCATCGCCGGCGCCCAAGTCACCTTGAAGCCCACGCGTAGCCTGCGACAGATCGAGTAAATCCTGACCGCCTGACAACTCAAATGCATCAATGCCATCATAGTCGCGCGTGGCATCCACACGCACCACATCGTTGTTGGCTGTCCCTTCTGCTACATCATATAGGTTCGCAGACCCTGACGCGTCAGCCAGAACATCGCCGGTTACGCCGTCAGCAACGGCGTCATCTGTACCGGTATCAACAAGTTGGATCCTGTTATCGTTGCTGACCGTCACCGTTGCGGAAGCGGACGTAGTCGCAGGTGCACTTCCGTTATCCACCACATCAAAAGTCACAGGCAAAGAGCCACTATACCCCGGATCCACAGTAACCTCCCAAGTACCGGGCGTCGCTCCGGGTTGCAAAATGGCATCTGACGAACTCAGTTGGACATTGGTGACCGAAAGCGTATTGCCATCAGGATCATCCGCGCCCGCCAAGAAATCCGCCTCTGTCAGAACGAAGGTGGCCTGATCCGCTTCATCAATCACAATCGGCTGTACATCCGGTTGCGCATTCACATTGAAGCCGAAGTTGAACACATCTCCTGTTCCTTCAGTGCTCGTGGCCTGAGCTTGTGCACTGATATCGCCGAAGAAATCTGCGGGCAATGTCACTGCAACCGCAGTCAATGCAGCAATAAAGGTGGCCTCATTGGCGTAACTCGCACGTGAAAGGATCAGACTATTGCCATTCAAAGTGCCTTCGTTAAACGAAGCACCTGCTGGCAAACCGGTGAACGTTATCTCTACCTGCTCCAGAGTTTCAGGTACTGGACCAACAGCATCAGAGATTCCTGCCATAACGTTCAAAGGCACAACGATCGCCGCACCGGATTGGGCGACATCGGCAGGAGCCGCCGAAACATCTGCATCTGGTGCCGGGTCAATCGTAATCGTAGAGTTGGTTGTTTCCTGACTTTCTGGTGTAGAAAGAGTCGTGCTGACCTGTATCGGCGTGGACACACCGGAGGCTGTCTCCGTAGAAAAGTCCTGAGGGAATGTCAGGCTCAACGCATTGGCCTCAGCTACGGAACCGGTCCATTTCAAACTGCCAACATCCAGTGTTCCACCATTGGCGCTTGTCCCAGGCGGCAATCGATCAAAACTGATCTCGACGGTATCTGGTGTATTGGCATTCCCTTCAGACCCATCCGCATCCGTAATCGCTGCAGACAGTTTCAAATCCAAGGTCACGCCGATCCCGTCCGCATCCTCAACACCACTCACGTCTTCAGAAGACAACTCAATATCTGAAGTGTCCGTCACGACTATCGAAATTGGCGCGCTTTCGTTTCCGCCCTCATTCGTGGTCGCGGAGAAAGTGCCGGATATGGGCTGTACAGGGTTGGTTGTCGAAAAGTCAGCCGGCAGCGACAACGCCAGATTCGGCAGTTCACTTGCCGCTCCAGTATACGACAATACACCGGAACTTATGTTCGCTTGCGAGAACGACACTCCGCCATCCGTAGAAAACTGCGAACCAGCGGGTAAGTCATTGATCTGTAGCGAGATTGTATCGAGCGTTTCCGACCCATCCACATCACCCACTGTCGCGGTCAAATAAGGACTTAAGGCAATGAGTAATGGCGCGGCTCCAGACGACGTTTCACTCTCAACAATAGGTAAGGTGGAAACCGCAAGATCTGGTGTCGGATTTACAGTGATAACCAGATCCGCAGGTGCAGATTCTTCCGTGGCATTGGCCGCAGTTTGATCACCAACAGTTGGCTCGGAAGCAACTGACACCACCTTCAAGGTAACGGTATCTGAGCTATCAGGTGCTGGAAGGAACGATACGTTGCCTATGTCCGCGGCCGGAACCCGCACCTCGCCCGGGCCGGTTCCAAAGGTTGAACCGTTCACCAGTATCTGAGCACCATCGGGGATATCCCGGATCACATATTCCGCAATAACCTCATGAGGATCTGTCACATCCCCGGATATCGAGAGTGGGATCTCGGTGTCTTCGTTGGTTACTGCATCGCTCGCTTCAACCGTGGGTACATCAGCATCTGGAAGAACCTTGAACAGGAAGTCCGCCTGGCCTGTGTTTGTGTCTCCATTACTAAGTTCCAACGTGTTCACATGCACGGTCAATCGCACTTGGTCAGGCAAAGATACATCCAACCCATCCGGTGTACGCGCATGCTCGTCGCTCAAACCGATTTTTACGGATGCAAACTCCGAAGGCGTCAAGGTGAAGCTGCGCAATCCATCTGGGCCAATGCCATTGTCCAGTCCGGCAGAAACGGTCAGATAAGCCGGCACACCCGACAACGTGATGTTATAGACTTCCGAACCGTCCTGATCCGGTGTTGAGGCACTGACGACACTGGCCAGTAACTGGTCCATGTCCTCCAGCGTTTCAACAAGAGGCAACACATCCGCACCATCAACGCCCGTTGGCAAGCCAGGATCAAAGTCAATGTTCCCAACATCAGCAACCGCTTCCACCCGGATTGTCCCGTTTCGGGTCGTGGTCGCCGTATCCCCATTCGGTTCCATCGAAGTCGCCGTGATGGTGATTGGGAACTCACCATGCAGTTGGGCTGTCGGCTGGAAGTTTAGCGAGTTCAAATCTGCAAGAGGCACCTCATAACCTAGTACACCTCCGGATGTGCTTGTGGGTACCAGTGGCGTTCCACCCGCATCAGTAATAACCCCATCACTTGCATTTATGGTTATCACGGCAATGGGGCCAAGAGTTTCACCCGGATCGACCAATCCAACACTCGCATTAAGCGGAATAAGTGTGTCTTCCAAACCTGCCATGCGATTGACGGTTACCGTTGGTGCGTCCGCAACCGGCTCTACATCAATGGCTGTTGTTTGCTCAACACTGTTGGCAAAACCACACCGGACATTGAGAGAGAGCGATGTCGTCGAGATCTCACTTACCCCATCAAATGGAGTATTCGCACTCGAGACATGTTCGGGCAATGTAAGTGAGAACACGGTTGATGGTGTAACCACAGCCGGATCTACTGAGTACGATCCAGTGACCGGATTGAACACCAATGCGGCAGGATCACTTGCAGTCAGTGTTGAGCCAGCAGGAATGCCATCCAGATCAACGGAAGTTTCGTCCGGCAGGCTCGACCAATCTCCGCCATAGTTATTGAGTTGGAGCGTAAAGGTCAGGGCTTGATCCTCGATGCCATTCAGCGGAGATTGACCGTCCGTCGCATCAACGAGCGTCACGTCTGGCACAGGCGGCAGATTGTCAATATCACAGCCCGGCCCGCCTCCGCCGGTTACATTCTCTACATGAACGTAAAAATCACCCTGAGCTATCGCGACACCTTTGAGTTGAGAGGCGTCGGTCAGATTGGACCCTGCGGGAATGCTCTCATCGTTCTCAACGACAATCGCTGTCAGTGTGAACTTGTAGTCCGTATCTACACCAACATTTCGGGGCACAAACTGGAGGTTTCCAATGTCGGCCGCAGAAACAATGACCGCGCCAGCTCCTGTATCAATGCCGTTCTCGAACGTAACCGCAGGCGTACCGGTTGTAAGACCGCCGCCTTTAGGTACATCCGCAAGAGCATCTCCTGTAATCACGAAGTAGATGTTCTCCGACCCATCATAGTTGATGCCGTCTGGCAGGATTTCAGTCATCATCCCACCCAGACGCGTGGCCGCTCCATCAACACCGCCCTTGACAGTGTCCAACAAGAAGGCGCCGCTATCATCCCCAACATAGGCTTCTGAGGCTCCGCCAGCCGGTACGGAAATCGTAGGCGTATCCGCTATTCCCTTAACCTCGAAAGTTAGCGTACCGGTCTCGGTTTTAGTCGGACCTGTTGGGTCTGTAGCCTCCCGCACTTCGTACTGAATACCGAGAGAAAAGTCTTCGTTGCTGTCCTTGGGCGGGACAACAACGAAGTTACCGATCTGATCTGCCGGGATTGTAATGTTACCGCCAGCATCGAGGAAAATTTCCGTGGAGGTTCCCGAAGATGGGTCATCCAGGAAGAACCGAGCGTTAACACCGGCAGAATTCGGCAAACCAGTGCCCAGTGAGATGACCACATTCCCAGTAAGCTCCTCCGGAGACTGATCCCGGTCATCAATCAAGTTGCCGTCCAGCTTCGGATTGAACCGCTGATCCTCATCAATCTCGAAGCGCTGATTTGGCCGGCCGCCATCAACGGTAGGAACAACCTCGATGATGAGCGGGGCTTCGACGTTTTGTCCCAATTCACCATCATTAAGCTCGCGGGTTGTTACTCGCGCCTCAATCGTCGTCGAACCATCTGGGCTGCGCATCGGCTCACCTGTAGATGGGTCAGCCGTCAAAACGCCGGAAAAGTGCGTTGGGACGCCGGAGATGACCGCTGTCTCCCATTGCCCGTTCTGCAAAGACCAACTTGTCGTTCCCGTTGCGGGATCGACTGACGTGAGTTTTGCAGGGTTGAGGCTCCCCCCGGCATCGCGGAAATAGACAACCATTCCCTTGGGTATTCCCATCAGGACGACAGCTTCTATGGTTTCCGAGCCATCGACATCCGGGTTAATCGGCAGAAGAGGGATATCCATAATCCCACCTGAGCCATCAACCACGTTCTCTTCAACGGACGTTGGGTTTGGCAAGACGGACGGATCATTGACCGCCTCTACGTCAATATCGACACTCACAGACACTTGGCGTGAATCCTCAACAGAGCCGCCGGCATTGCGCGTGTCCACAACCGTCATCTCGACGCCAATATCACCGAAGAAGCCACTGCTGTCCTGTCCGGGCAAGGCATCAGAAGCATCGGCGTCCCGATCATCATGGGCCAACGGCGTCAGTGTCAGCGTCCCATTGAACTCGGTTGTTCCCGGAACAAGATCAAGCACCAGATTTCCGGTTGACTGATCATAGGTGGCGCTTTGTATTTTGGCAGCATCTGCGCCGAATATGGCTGGGTCGACCGCACCGCTTGGTTGATATGGGAACCAACCATTTGGAATGCAGACAACAGTGATGATGGAAATGTCTTCCGAACCATCCGTATCTGGCGTACTTGCGGCAATCTGCAGATCTACACTGGAGTCCTCGTTGATCTCCACTGTTGGTGTCTTGTCTCCAGGTTGCACCACAACATCGGAATCCGGGTCATTTTCCGGAGTGGTCACAAACCCATCTGACGGCGGCACAAGTGTCACCGTCAATTCAGCTTCCGCTTTTGGCTGCACGGTTACTTGTGTACTGAACGGCTCCACCAAGGTGTTGTCGGATGTATCGTATTCGTTATCGCCGCTTTGAGTGACGGGGGTGTCCGTCTCCTTGACCTCAACAGTACCTGAGATGTCAAAAACACCACTGAAATTCTGCGGATAGGAAATACGAAGGTTCTGCACGAACCCTTGGAACTGGGCGTCAGAAACCCCGTCAGGCTGCGTGATCTCATAGGTTGCCGAGGTCGCATTGCTGCTGATCAAGGCGATATCGCCTCGGTTTGATGAAGCGCTAGAGAACAGGTAAACGTCGTTGCCAAGATTGAAGCTATCGCTTGCGGTCTCAGCCAACGTAATTGTTACGGTTATGGTGCCATAGCTCTCAGAGCCATCTGTATCCCCAAGGCGCAAACGATTGAAGCGCAAGCGCGACTGACCGACCGAGTTGAGGTCCTCATTTGTTCTTTGATCGCTCACGCGAATGTCCGGATCATCAATCACCGCATCGACGTCAACCTCCACCGTATCACTTGCTGTTTCAGAGTCGGAGGTAAGGCCACTTGCGGTATCAATCGACGTCACCGTCGCCGTCATATCACCGCCCATCAACGTGCTGACATCCAGATCTGTATCGCCAGAAGGCTTCATGGTCAGACTACCCGACCAAGTCTGAAGGCCCGGCTTCAAGGTGATGGTCAGATCTCCCGTTGCACTATTGTAAGTGGCGCTCTGAACATCGCTGCCACCAGAGGCAAAAGCGCCGGAAGCAACGGTATTGCCACTTGAGAGGGCGACCCATCCGTCCGGTACGTTTGAAATGACAATGGTGCTGAGGCTTTCAGATCCATCTTGATCAGGCGTTTGCGCACTGATGCTCACGGTGAACGGCGTATCTTCCTTGGCAATCACCACATCACCAGCGGTGTCGACAGCTGTCACGCTCATGGTGATTGTTGGCTCGGCAATCGGCAACACATTCACCTTGAATGTGGCCGTATCACTGCCTTCATTCGAGTTGGCAGTCACTTCCCCGCCAATTACACCGGAAAAGTGCTCCGGCAGGTCCGTGATGGTGAGTGCGGTATACTCCGCAAGCGTTCCTGTCCATACGCCAGTGTTGCCATCGTAGCTGCCAGCATTAAAGCTTGCTGTATTGGGCAAACCAGAGAATGTGATAGAGACCGGTTCAACCAACTGCTCGGAAAAGTCGCTATCCGTAATGGCAAGACCGAGATTCAACGCGATCGACCCACTGTCTTCATCGACCGTCTTGTCCTGAGCAGTGATGTTGATGTCTTCCGTTGCTGCGATATCAATTGTGGAGTTGACAGTAACTTGGCCTTCTGGTGTCGCCACGGTGGTGGAGACTGCGATGACCGTCTCTGCCGTTCCAACAGGAGAACTTTCGGTTGAGAAGTCTTCAGGGAAGGTGAGCGCCAGCTGATTGGCCTCGGCCACACTGCCGGTCCAGCTCAGCCCTGCCACATCCAGCGTGCCCCCATTGGCCGTGGTGCCATCGGGCAGCCGGTCAAAGGTGACCGTGACCGTGTCGGGCGTATTGGCGTCTCCTTCCGACAGGTCCGCATCGGTGATCGCAGCGGC
>NZ_AUGS01000027.1 GCF_000422785.1 Pseudovibrio exalbescens DSM 16456 | reverse complement strand
GAGAGTGTTCCCTGTGCCAGCCATTTGGTAAGTTTGCTGGCCTTGGCCGGATCGGCAATGGCGATGCCAAGATACGCTTCAAGACATTGGCGCCCTTCCTCCTGCGTGAGATTGATGGTGAAGCCATCATTGGTACGCACCGTGCAAGAGGCAGGGCCCGCAAGTGCAGGAGAGACGATCCAGTTAAGCAGATTGAAGCCTTGCTGGCTTGTGCCGCACTGGGCCAGTTGCCGGACGATTGCCTCATCTGAGAGTTGCCCGGCCTTTTTGGCAGCACTCAACTGCCCAATATTGGCGCTGTCTTTGCCAAGCGTTTCGAACAGTTCATCCGAGACATCGGCAAGGGCACGACCAACGACTTCAATACTTTCTACCGCCGCCCGTACCGCTTCGTCGGAGATATAGACGCCGACGTATTCTTCTTCGTCCCGTGTGATTTCCTGGGCGATGGTGACGTCGCGGTTGAGGGAGGCGAGCGAGGTGGTTGCGCCGCTCTCCTCCAGCTCCTGCTGCTTGTCCTCATCGCGGATGAGGATCTCCCCCTCGCCCACCGTGGCGCGGGTTATCTGCCGCTTGTCGCGAGCGGAATAGGTGCCTTCGAGCGAACCGTGGGCTTCGACGATTTTCTTTGTGGTGGCGTCACCCGGGTTGTCTCCCCCACCTTCTGGCTTCTGCTTTTCGCTGGTGACGTTGACTGAGCCGGAAAGGGCAATGCCGGTGGAGGAAGCCTTGTCATGATCCTGAATGTCGGAATGGGTGAGCGTGCCCGTATCGAGGGTGAGATCGCCGCTTTCCGAGGCGATGAGACCGCCGGTCAGGTCCGTGTTGTTTTCCGTCCGGATATCCACCTTACCGGATGCCACAATGCCGGACTGGTCTGTGACCCATGCCTTGGAGGCGGAGCCGTTGGAGTTGTTGATGCTGACTGAGCCTCCCACTGAGTTGGCGCTTAGCGAAAGCCCCAGAGAACCGCCGGTGGACTTGTCTGTGCTGCGGGCCGTGTCCTGCTGGCTTTCGATGGTGAGATCGCCGCCTACGCGGGCTGTGACTGTCTCGCCCTTAACCTGCGCGCCGTTGAGGGTGGTGTCTTGACCGGATGTGAGCGACACATCCCGCTCAGCCTGCACCAAAGAGTTGGTGTTGGTGGCGCTTTGGCCGCTGCCTTTTGCTTTTTGTCCGGCGATATTGGCATCCACACCGACTGAAAAAGGCTCTTTGCCAATGCCAATACCAACGGAAAGGCCTATGCCCGCGGACTTGCTGGAAGAGGATGATGCGTTAGATTGCGCGGTTTGCGCGGCTTCAAGGGTAAGGTCGCGACCTGCCGTCAACGAGGCGTCGCGGCCCGCCACGATCTGTGTTCCTTCCGAGGTCAGGTCTCTGCCAGCCTCCAGGGTGATGTCACGGCCTGCGTTGAGGTGCCCAGTCTTGTCTGCGGCGCTTGCGACCTCGCTGCTGCTGCGTTCAGAAGAGACGCCAATGCCGACGCGCACCCCTGCAATCGTGCCGCCTTGCGCCATGTTGGCCAGCGACTGGGCAGCCTCAGCGGCTTTCAGGGCACCCGATACAGCGGTGACAGCCTGATACCCAGCATTGCCTTTGCCAGCTGTCATTTCTTGAGGTGTGCGGGCCAGCGTCTTGACCGGGCCGGAGACATTTTCAAACACCCCAATGCTGAGCGCAATGCTGTCGATCTTGTGGCTTTCGGAATGGGCGTAGGTGTCCGTTGCTGTGGTCAGGTTGATGTCATTTCCAGCGGCAATGTACAGGTCTTCGCCCGCGTTTAGAATGCCTGCTTCCGAGGTGAAATCATTGCCGGCCGTGATGTCGATGGTCTCACCGGAAACGGAGGAAACAACTTCCGTCGACATCTGCGTGTCGAAGGTGTGTTTTTCCTTCTTGTAACCGACGGTAAGGGTTCCGCCACCAGCACTTCCGAAGAAACCGTGGCTCTTTTTGAAGACGCTCTGGCTGTAGTCCTCGGTTGCACTGGCAAGCGCGATATCGTCCGCCGCGTCCAGCTTGACGGTGCCCTCACTTGCGAGTGCAGACGCCGTTACATCGATGGACCCTTGGCTGGACCGGATTGTAAGGCCATCCGTTGCCGTTACCAAGGAGCCCACCTGAGTGGTGCGCGCTTCTTCGTTGCGGCGGGTCTTGCCGGAGAAGCTGCCAGACTTCCTCAGATAGCTGAAGTCGTAGGCGCTTTCTTCCAGGCTTGTTATGTTGATGTCGTCGTTTGCAGAAAGGGTGGCTGTCCCATCGCTGGCAACCAATGCCCCTTCGAGGGTTATGCCCTTTTCAGAGGTGATTTGCAGCGTGTCGGCAGCTTGAATGTCCGAGGTGACAAACTGAGTTTTGTCGTGGCGTCCTTCACGATGTACCCGTCCGTGCCTGCTTTCATAGTGATAGTGTGAGCTTGTCTGTGCACCCGTAACCTTGAGATCGCCGCCGGTGTTGAGCGTCAGATCGCCGCCACTGGAAACACTGCCGCCTGCAATAGTGGTGTCGCCTGTGCTGGTGATGGACAGGCTCTCAGCTGCAGACACACTGGCAATGTCATCAATGATTGAACCGATGCGGTCATCACCGTTGCCGGTGGTTGTGATCGCAGTCTCGATCTTGATTTCGCGCGCCTGCAGATCCACGGTCGAGCCTGACAGCACGCCGGACCGGTTGGTGAGCGTGTTGGATGCAAGTACCGTCAGGTTGTCATTAGCGGAAAGGCGCCCCTTCGTGTTGAGGACGTCGGCTGAGGCGAGGCTGATATTGCGCCCGGCAATGATGGCACCCGACCGATTGCGGCTTGTGCTGTCGGCGAGGTAAAGTCGTGGCACCACGACCTCATGGCCACTGACTACGGTTTTCTCATACCAGACAATGTCTTTGGTCAGCAGTGCGACCTGATCGGCTGAGAGGGCAACGCCATAGGTAAGGTTCAGGCCCGAGGCGGCATCTGCTGCATTATGCATGAGCTGGCGAACTTGATCAGCCTCTGAGGTACCATCGTCAGTCAGCCAACGTTGGCCGGTGGCAGCGAGCACCTGATCGTTGATCAGACGCGTGTCAAAGTAGGCGTCGCCCAATGATACGGCATAGGCATCAACACTTTGAATGCCAACTGTTTCAGCAAAATAGTCATGTCCATAAAAGCCCGAGGGATCGATGAACTCGAAGCGGGTTTCAATGAGATACCCTGCCCCCTCCGGCGCCTGTTTGAAGAGCTGGGCGTTGGAGGTTAGCCCGATGGCGCGCAGGAAGTCCTTCCCCTGCGGTGCCCGCGGGTTGACAACGTCAGGGCTTGTCAGATCCAGGTCGCCGTAATTGAGTGTGTCAAGTGATCCCAGACCCGGGGTTACTGCATCCGGGGCTGACAATGAGGCCCCCGTAAGCGGATCAACCTTCAAAACGGTGTCGGCGGTTCTTTGCAGGATCTGGATGTTGTTGGCACTGACGAAGCTGAGTGGGTTTTCGTCACCCGGATCGACACTTGAGTTGGTAATTGACGTGGCCAGATTGCCTGTGAGAGCGCCCCCCGCGCTGATCACACCGGGCACAGCGGCGACCGGTGAGTTCTCGACGATGCGAGTTCCACTTCTCGGTATTTGGCCAATCCAACCGAAGCCACGATGTTCCCGCCTTGAGCGGTAGCTTAACCGTGCGCCATATGTGCGGGACAGGCTGACACCTTCGTTGGTCAGTGTGTCGCCGGACAGGGAGATATCCTGATCCGCGATGATATTGCTGGAGCGGTTGACGATATTGTCAGCATCAATGGTGATGCTGCCCTTGCGGGCGGTGATTTCTGCCGTTGGATCCTGCTTGGTTACGATGCCCTGCTCGATGAAGACAATCACCTGCCCACCTCTCGGAACCCTGTGTTCCTCATCGGGGGAAAGGATGTTCCATCTCTCTAGGTGACCCTGATTGGGATCAAAGGTTTCAAAACTTGTTGGCGCGTATTCTTTCCACCAGTTTGGATCCCAGTCTTCAGGTTCTGCCCCTTTGTCCGCCAGGATCTGCTCGATCATGACAATGTCGGGTGCAAACACATATCCGGTACCACCTTGGCGGCCATAAAGCGCGCGATATGTTCCGTAGGAAACATATCCCATGCGCATGTAAATGTTGTTTTGAGGTCTTCTGTAAGATAGCCAGTCAGGTGGATAGGTATAGTAGATATAATTGTTCGCGTACTCGTAGGTTTTTACGGTGGTTTCGACCGCCGTCAGGTTTTGAAGATCCTGAGTGCGCAGAGTGATGTTGCCTTCCAGAGCTTCGATCGCCCCACCGTTGTAGTTCAGCAACTGCATGCTTTTGGAACCGGCCGTCTTACCTTCGATGAGGATATCGGTCTTGGCAAGAATGAGCCCGCCGTCGTTGTCCAGCTGTTCTGAACGCAGAACAATGTTCTGCCCACTGGCAAGGGCACCTTCATTGAGAAGGTTTCTGGCGGTAATGGATAGGGGGCCCTGCTCGCTCTGCCACACGGCACCGTCCCGGATCACGACGTCGCCACTGGTAGTGAAATTCAGGCCGGTTTTGCCTGAGAACATGCCCCAATTGTCCACCGAGCTGGCGGTAATCCGGAGCTGTCCTTGGCTTTCCAATCTGCCAGAGACCGTGTTGGTCAGTGCGTTGTTATCGCTGCCATTTACGTGCACACGGGTTTGCACCGAAGCGTTTATCTGTCCTTCATTGGTCAGTTCTGCGGCGTCAAGGCTCAAGTCCGAGTTTGAAAGCAGCTCACCTGTTTCTCCATTGCGTATGCTGTCTGATGAGGAAAGCGACAGCCGGGTTTCGGCCCCTACTTGCCCCCCGTTGTCGATTGTTCCAGCGCTTGCCTCAATCACGTCACTGAGGACAGTAGCGCCATTTGCAATGGTGAAGCGATCGGCCGCCGTGAGCTCAAGCGCGCCATCGCTCAGGAGCGTCCCGCTGTTGTTGATGGTGAGCGTGTCGACGCCGACAGCAAGAGAGCCCGCTGTTTCCAGACTGCCTGAAACCGAAAGGGACGTGCCAGAGACTGTTGTATGCTGGCCAGATAGCCAAACTGCACCGGCCTCGATTGCAATATCGGAAGCAGTCTCAACTTCAAGCGATTTCAGTGTTTTGACATCGCCGTTTCCGGAGTAGCTATCGGCGTGGGCGGCTATGGAGCCCGAGGAATAGAAAAGTCCATCGTTGCGGATTCTGTTGGCTGCGGTGAGCGACAATGCCACGTCGTTGTTTGAGGACAGGCCGCTTCTGATCGACCCAGTGTTTTTTATGGCACCAGCCGTTGTTTCCAAGCTCAGGAGCCCGTTGGTTTCTATGGTCCCAGCTGTGTCAATGGAACCGTTGCTGCGCACACGGACGGCATTGCCCGCGATGATATTGCTGGTCCCGTGAAGATGAGTTGGGCCGGTACGGCTCGTTATATCAATATCGCCCAGAATTGAGGCTGTGCCACCCAGTTCCGTGGAGGCGGCATCCAGCAAAAGGCGTTCTGTTGCCGTGAGGTTCGACGTGGCCGCTCCCCAATACGTGCCCTGTACCTCGATGTTCAATGCAGCTGAAGAAAGAACGTCGCCGTTCTGGATAATATTGGCTGCCGATTGCAGATCCAAGGCGCCTGATGTTGTTTGGGTCAACGAGCCAGAGTGCAGTTCCAGACTGTTGCTTCGGGTGGCTATGGACAGGTCCGAGCCGCTCAGAGTTCCACTGGTTTCAAGGGCTGCGGAGCGGGTGTTCAAACTGCCCCCCGCAGAGACGATAGCGTCGTTGGAAAGGCCGATGGACCGGGTGGCTTCAAGCCATACGTCGCCGGAAAGAGTGGCAACAGAGCCCGCCACATGAACGTTGCCGTCGGCTTCAATCTGCATCTGCTCCTGAGATTGGGTGGTTCCGGCGAGCAGTAGATCCCCAGCGGCGGTTAGGTGAACAGCGCCCGTTTTGCTGAGCATCTGGCCTTGAGAGTACTGCTGCAAGGTACCCTCGCGGGCTTCAACTGCAACATTCCCGACAGCTTCGATTGCTCCGGACAGCTTCAACGCGTTTGATCCCAGTTCAAGCTGGCCGAAGGTTGTAATCTGCGCGGTTTCAAGGAGATTGAAGTTCCCGGCCGTATCCACATTTACGGCGCCACCACCGTAGAGCTTGCCTGCAGTGCTCAGATCACTCTGGGCAGAGATTGTGAGCTGGTTGTCCGTTTCAATGGCCCCGCTTTCACCAATTTCAGACAGGTTGGCCCCGAGCAACTGCACAGAGAGGTCGCCTGAACTCTTCAGGGCACCTTGAACCGAGAGCTGGTGCGCAGTTGCGCTCAGGGAACCCAAGCTAACAACAGAGGCGTCAGAACTCACGAGCTGTAGATGCCCCCCGGCGGTAAGCACCAGGTCTTGATCGCTGAGAACGGTAGCCAGCTGGTTTTCTGCCCTGCCGCCAATACTCAGTTCGTTCCCCGCGTATAAGTTCAAAGCGCCTTTGGACCGAAGGTAGCTGCCGGTTTCAAGTGAAAGGAGGGTAAGAGCCGAGGCGCTCAGATTGCCCGTGCTTTTGATCTGGCCGTTTGAGCGAAGCGATGCTGCATCGATGCGGAGGTTCGTGCCCGAGAGGACCTGCGCCGCGTCTCCCAATACCAATTGCTCGGCGGTAAACTGAAGGCCGTTTTGCGCCTCAATCGTGCCAAGCACAGAAAGGTCAGCCACATCAACATTCACTGCGCCCCCAGCAATTATCTGTGTGGACTGCTTCATCTCCGTATTTTGGGCCGAAAGCGTAAGGTCTCCATCCATATCGATGGTGCCCGCGAGAACCGCGTCGTTTTTGATAAGAAGGGTAACATCCGATTTGGCGCGAATGTCGCCTGCTGTGTGCAGACGTCCGGCAGTGATTTCAACGTCGGTTTCGGACTGAAGTGCGTCGATGGCCGCGTCGATAACCATCGTGCCGGCAACATCAAAGCGTAGCGCCCCGCCGTAAAGGTGCCCCTTATTCCCGCTAATCTGGAGGGTGTTGGCGGTCATAGACAAGTCGCCGTCAGTGGACAAGGAACCGCTTTGGCGGATCGCGTCGGCGGTAAGTACCCCGTTACCACTGGCGTAGGCGGCCACTGTTGCGCCGAGGTCCAACTTATCGCTTGCTGCGATGGTCAGATCACTGTGGTTGGTCAGCGCCTTGCCATTTCTGTCTACCCCCGAGGCGATGTCGGCTCCGTTCGCAAATATGCTTTGCGCGGAAAGCGTGAGGTCGGAGCGTGCCGCGAGAACGCTTTTGGGGGAAATCCACAGATCGGCGCCGGCTTTGAGCAAAAGCGTATCTTCCGCGTAAACACTCACGTTTTCGCGAACTGTAATATCGGCTTTTTGCGCGCTAGCAGTTATGTTGCGCTTGGCACTGACGGAGCCCAGTGAAATCTGCCCGGAGGCGCTGATGGTGAAATCGCCCGTGGTGGCGACAACTTCATCCGGTGCTCGAACACCGACGCCGGCCTCGGTGCCCACCAACTTGATTTGGCCTGCATACATTCCGCCCAAAGCGGCGGTATCGATTGCAAATTCTGGTTTGCCGCTGTCGCTTCCATCATTGGGCGAGATCTTCCCTGTCTTCGGATCGTAGGTGTTTCGACCAGCATACAAGCCCAGAAATTCACCGGCGTGTATCTTGCCGTTGACTTCGATACTTCGAGCTACGATATCGAAGTAATCCGTTCCTTCAGCAGTCAGGCCCAAAGGCCCGATTGTGACTGCGCCATCTTGCACCAGCAACTTGCTGAGCTTGCCCTCTTCAAACACAGGCGTTCCTGTTGAAAGGGTTGCCCGTGGAATATTTATGAAGCCGCAGCCATTGCAGGTCATGCCGTTCGGATTCACCAGAATGTAGTTTGCGGCAGGCCCGTGTACCTCGGTTGGCCCCTCAAGGAGGGAACGGTTTGAAGAGGTGACCTCGTTTAAGATCAGAGAGGCATTGTTACCCTCTGTGATGTTGGGGTTCTCGTAGATCAGGCCGCCGAGTTCAGACCGGCCCATGACACCCGAGTTGTTGAGGATCACCCCCTCCGTTCCAACATTGAAGTCGGTGAACTTGTTGCGGGACAGGCCGTGACCATCGGGCGTTACGATGTTGACCACCGGAACGCCGTTGGCTGCTTCGGTGAGGCCCGGTGCATTGGCGCCCGGATCCACAGAGAGGCCTTGGGCATAGGTTGGCAAGATACCCTGCAGGGAAAAAAGACAGCAGAACAGCGCATTAAGTATCTTTTTCATGTATGCCACCTAGAACTGTGCCCGCAAACGCACCTGCGCCCGGATGAAGCCGCGCTGATTTACTGAAATGAATTGAGGGTGATGAAGAGGGCGCTCGTAAACGATCTGCCCTGAAAGAGCGCCGCCGCCAAACCTGAGTCCAACCGCGGCCCCAGCCATGCTGCCGCCCTCATTGGGGTCTGCTCCGTCATTGGCTATGCGCCCCGCATCCACTGCAGCAAACACCTGGGGTTGGCCGATCACGGCAGAAAAATCGCTTAGAACGCCGTCAAGTGAAGGTTGCCAGGAAACCTCTGTGCGTAGGTAGCCGCCCACATCTCCAGACAGGCTGTCATCTCGAAAGCCTCTCACCGTGCTGGAACTGCCCAGGCTGACGCGTTCGCTGGAAAACAGGGTATGGTTGGAGGCTGAGACAAAGCCGTTTGTTGCAAATGAAACCGCGCCAAACCTGGTCGCCCAACCACGTCGCCACGTCGCTTCCAGCTCTACTTCCGAAAACTGGGCGCTTGGGGCCTGCCCGATGATGTTTGGGTCTTGCTGGGCTGCGAATGCGTTCAGTCCCTGCTTGAAGGTCACTCGAGCATTTGCTGCGCCGGAAAGTACGCGGCCACTCAGGGAGCCGAAGAGTTCGGCAATTGCCAGCCGTTGGCTTGACGCGTCAATGTAGAGATCTTCAATGTAGTTGGCGTTTTCCTTAAGAGTGAGGCCGGTGCCCGTCTTCCAGATCCAGTTCTTGTTACGGAAAACCGTCTGTTCCATCGCGGCGCGGGCTTCCCAACTGCTGCCGTTGTAGTGAAAGACCCGGCTTGGGGATGACAGTTCCGATTGGTACTCCTGATAGGACCCACTCAAGCTGAACAGAGTGTAACGCCAGGGGACTGAGACGTATCCGTTTACCGAGCGAGAGAACACGTCGTTCTCCAGCTCATCAAGAGAGGTCTTGGCTGTAAGGGTAACGCTCTCATAGTACCCAAGGGTGTCTTCCATGGTGAAGGAACTGGATAGTTGATGGCGCCCGGTGGATTGGGACCCCTCATTGGATAGGGATGCCGAGGCGTCGACACTGTAAGTATCCCTAACATCAATGAAGACGTGACTGGTGCCGACGTGTTGTCCGGGCTCTATGCGGATCTTGGCTTGTTTGGAGCCGAGCCGATTGATCTGATCCAGCCCTTGTTCGAAATCCCGCAGGTTCAGGATCTGGCCTTTGCGTTTGCCAAATATCTGCTCGGTATTGTGGCGCGGCTCGTCGTTGAGAAGGTGGGTTACACCGTCAACATTGCCTTCAATGACGAGAACTTCAAAACGTCCCTGCGATATGTCCTGCGGCTTCAGATAAGCGCGGGTGGTTATGTAGCCCTTGCCCACATAATAATTTGTCACGGCTCGAAGAATGTTCCGCAGATCGACCGGCGTCAGACATTGTCCGGCAAGACTTTCGAGCTTGCTGGTTACCTGCCCAGTTGGAACTGTCAAATCGCCAACAACCACAATTTCCTGGATGTCGAAGCAGGCTGCGTCAAGCCGGGGCGCCAACTGCAATTGCTCAACGCTTGAGCCTGTTGTTTGTTGCGGGCGTTCCAGATAGCGCCGTTGCTCAAGTCGCCTCTGCTCTTGTTCACGGATCTGGATTTGCTGCTGGTCACGCAGAATTTGTTCAGGAATGGTCTGAGAGGATGCGGTGCCGGTTGTACACATGAGCCCAGTGGCCGCAATCAGAACCGTCCACACAGCGCCTGTCAGCGCGTTGCAAAGTGACACTCTATGCAGCATGGGACTTATTGATTTTCCATAAGAGAATTGAGGCGGTTGAGCGCCGCGGTGAACCCCTTCAGGGACAGTTCTATTTCGACCCTTTGTGCAGCAGAGATTGACCAAACAGAAAGTTGTAGTGCCGTGCCGCGTCGCAGGCCCTGCTCCAAGTCATCGTCTATGTCTAGAGAAGCCAAACACCCAGAGGGCAAGCATGTGCTGAAATGCGTTTTCTGAAGGGCCTGATCAGGATCAATGGTGCCCTCGATACCCTTTTGCAAGTCCAGCCCAAATGGCATGAGAAGGGTGCCCGTCAAATTCTCGTCGTTACCCCTTTCAACAATAAAAGCGAGGATGCGTTGGCCACTTTGCTTGTTGGAAAGCTCTTGAAGTAGTTGGCATTGTGGTGGCTTTTCTTCTCCAAAAGGAATGCACCGCAATGTCCAGTCCGAATAAGTTTCAATGCGAGAACTTGGCTGCTTTTCAGCGTATGCGCACCCCAGGGTTGTAATTATAGCTATAGCAATACGTAGCAAGTGATACATTTGCTTTTCCCTGACCTATAGATGCCTATGACCAGACGAAAAACACCTCTCGCTCTCCCAAAGTCAAATGTTGTTTTGTAGGCAAATTAATTCAAACTACAATAATGAAATTCTTTTAATTGTATGACGCCAATATCCAGAATTACCGCGAAAAACACCGAATGGTATTATATTATTTACCATATTAGTTAAAAATAATCATCAAAATAGCATGTGCATATTTCGTCAGCTTGTCCTTTTTGTCTTTGCACTCAGGTTGAGAGAATCCCATTCTGCTTGGCAGAGGGGTTTCTGTTTGTTGTGGCGGGTTTAAAGGCAAGTGCCGGTTTGGCGGCGCTCGCGTGCAATTAGGGCTATATCTGGATCAACTATTTTTCCGGTTATCGCTGTGCAACTGTGCCCCAAGGTTTGCCGATATATATGCTTGAAGCGCGGATCCTTTTTGTCTTCCTTTAGCCGCTCTTCGCGAACGAAGGCTATGGTTGGGCGACAACTGTTTGTCCATTGAATCATCAAATATGGTGTCGGTAGCCGCAATTTTCGCCGCAAGGGTCACGCGCTCTTGCCCCTGCCCGAATTGCGGATGAATGGAACGTACATAAGGCGCCTTTGGCGGCGTTGGACATGCTTTTTGCGACGGCTTTTATTGACGAAATCGCGTCACTCGGTTTTCTCCTTCAATATGGGCACAAGCTCGAACGATCCTCACTGTCGCGACTGTTTTAGGGCTGGCGGTTGCAAATGCCCCCCAACAATGACGTAAATAGCTCTGCTGACGTTTTAGACACTTCTGCACCGCCGACATCTACAAGCATCAAGCACGACCAAGCCATTGCAAGCCGGTTCGACGACATGAGTTTGAGCAGTTATCGGCACATTGGTCTCGAGACACCTGCGGCGCCAGATGGCGTGCGGAAGCACCTGCCTCATGGTCCATCGCACTCGATCCGAGTCAGTCACCAAAAGAACGACCTGAATCGCG
The DNA here is from genome assembly GCF_000422785.1 of Pseudovibrio exalbescens DSM 16456. Taxonomy (GTDB): domain Bacteria; phylum Pseudomonadota; class Alphaproteobacteria; order Rhizobiales; family Stappiaceae; genus Pseudovibrio; species Pseudovibrio exalbescens. The sequence goes on along the minus strand of NZ_AUGS01000027.1, from coordinate 15,359 downwards.
ATTGAGGGCGCGTCGCGGCCTATTTCGAGCCAACTATAGGCCGATCCCACGGCTACGAGGAAATACCATGAGATTTTTGATGAAAATTGCGACGATGCTTTGTGGCGTCATCTATCCGATGTTGACGTTGCCACACTCCGCCGCTGCCAGCGAACTTGTCGGTGTGCGCGAGATAGCAGCCCCCTCCAAGGAGCGAGGTGGCGATCTGGCCGTGACTATTTGGTATCCAGCAGAGACTGGCGGCAAACCCGTCACGCTTGGCGAAAACGCGTTTTTTGTGGGTACGGACGCAATGCTGGACGCCCCGATCTCACGTGGGGAATATCCACTGATCTTGCTATCCCATGGTGCCGGCTTGGGAGGCACCCCACAGGCTATGAGCTGGATTGCGACGCCATTGGCAAAGCAAGGTTTCGTAGTGGCGGCTCCCACTCATCCCGGAAATGGAGGAATGAACAGATCAGCAGCTGAAACAATGAAACTGTGGCTGAGGCCTACGGACATCAGCGCAACTCTGGATACTATTGAACAGCTCCCGCTTTTGGAAAAGCGCCTGGTAGCCGGGAGGACTGGCATACTCGGCCTTTCAATGGGTGGGAATACAGCTTTGGCATTGGCTGGTGCGCGTATCGACCCTATCCGCTTGGCGGGTTATTGTGACACCAACGCCCTCAACCCTTCCCTTTGTGAATGGGTCAGACAAAGTGGTATCGATCTTCACGCCATGGACATGGAACTGGCTGGTCGCAACAACCGCGATGTGCGGATCAAATTTGCGATGGTGATCGATCCTGCTCTGGCGGATGTCTTCCAGACCAACAGCTTTTCTATGGTCACAATCCCCGTGGAGATCGTAAACCTCGGCAAACCGGGAGCGATCCCCCAGACCGCGCTGGCCTCGGGGATCGCAAAGGCCATCTCGAAGAGCACCTATTCCCTGATTGAGGAGGCGAGCCACTACAGCATGTTTGGCAAATGCAAGCCTGGTGCGGCCCAACTCGCAGTTTCCGAAGCCATTGGCGAGCCCATCTGCTCAGATGGTGAGGGACAATCCCGTCTGGAAATCCATAAGCGCCTGATCGCCATTGCCACTCAGGCATTCAATCGAGCATTGAAACCTGCGCTTTGATGGGTCGGCAAAGCATCGGCGGTTATGGGGTTGGTGCCGGAGACGCCCGTTGCCCCGCTCACAATTGAGACGGGGCAACGCCGCTTGCGGCGGGCCTGTTTCAGTGTTCAATCTGTCCGCAACCAAGGCGTTTCGCTCACCGCGACAAGCAGGCCCTCCGGACTGAGAAAACGCGTCACTTTCTGGCCCCAGGGCTCTTCCCTGTTGGCGATCAACAGGTGATAGACCCGCGCCTTCAGCCGCTCGGTGGCGATGGTGATGTCCTTCACGTCGAACTCAAGCCACGCTTGCGGTACTGGTAACTCTGCGGGCCACTCATCCCGGCCAAAACAGGACTGCGCGGCTTGGGCTAGCGGCCACAGGGCAAAGTGCCGGCATCCCTCCAGTTCGCCATCCTCGGTCAGAAAGTAGTCCGCGGTGTCGCCATAAGGTTTGAGCGGCAGGCCAAGCGCATCCGCATAAAGCGTCCGGCTTTCCTCCGTGTTTCGGGTGATCGGGCCAAAGCCCGCAACGAAAAACACGCCGAGCCCTGAAAGGCCCTGCGTCATGGTTGTTCCAATCATGTACCTGTCTCCTGCCGTCTGGCCCTACGGACCGAATGAGTGCCTACCCTAACGGCCATGGTGTCGAAGCCCATTACGACTATAGGTTTAATCCGCTCCATCGCTTTGAAGGTCTGGCAGACACAAACACCCTTTCGGCTGAGAGTGAGACAACTAGGTGTCGCCGGTCGGGATCTCGCGCACCGTTGCAGAATAAGGTGCGAAGTTGCGTATGGTCGCGTCAGCTTCCAGAGGGCGCCCTACCATCGGAAAGGCCCGTTGGCGACAGTTCGGACGCTCGCACAACTTGCAGCCAGGTCCAATGGGGGTGATCTGGTCCTGAGCCGCGTCGGCCAGACCGCGTGCGTATACCATACGCTCTGCATCTGCGATGTCACAGCCGAGAGCTATGGCAAACTCCTTCCGCGGGGCACCGAAACCAACCGGCCCATGATCAACCGTCCGGGCGATCCAAAGGTAGCGCCGGCCATCAGGCATCTCTGCAATTTGCGTCAGTATCTTGCCGGGGTCAGAAAAGGCGCCATACACCTTCCAAAGCGGGCATGAACCGCCTACGCGCGAGAAGTGGAAGTCGGTAGCGGATTGTCGCTTGGAAATGTTGCCGGCACGGTCGACTCGGATGAAGAAAAAGGGAATGCCACGGGCATTTGGACGCTGGAGCGTGGAAAGTCGATGGCAGGTGGTTTCGAACCCAACGCCAAAACGATGACCAATCAACTCAATGTCATAGCTCAGCGCTTCGGCCGTTTGCAAGAACGCGCGATAGGGCAGGATTACGGCTCCGGCAAAGTAGCTGGCAAGGCCAATCCTGAGCAACTCTGATGCCTCCGCATCCAAACCGGAATCGCCCACCAGTTTCTGCAGCGCCGCATCTTGCTCCAGAAACGCCAATTGAACGGCGATTTGAAAAGCGCGCTGGCCGGAAGACAAATGATCAGCCAGATAAAGAAGACGCGCGGTTTCATCATATCGGCGCAGGGTTCTTGTGCTTGGCTCAACGCGGATCCGAACACCGTGACGTCCCGCCAGCCGCGCAATGAGCCCTTCTGTCATATCGCCGTGGGGCAAGCTGTCACCTATGGCTTCTGCGGCCTCATCCAAGGGCGCTACATAATTGCGACGATTGTAAAACCAGTCCCGCACCGCTTCAAATGCTGTTGGCAACCGTGGAGAGCTCGCTTCCCCGGACACTCTTTCCGCCAACAGATCCACACGTTCGGTTGCTTCACGCAGTTTGTGCTGCATGTCAACAATGGCCTGTGCAATGCCCGGCATGTTTGTTGCCAGTTCTCTCAGCTCCGCCTTACTGGACCTGGTGCCAATATCACTGAGAGCGGCCCGCAGATCGGTGATCAGCCGCGCCTCATCCCCTTCTGCAAACAACTGAACATCCAGCCCCAAAACTTCATTGAGGCGCAGCAGAACGGCAACAGTCAGAGGGCGTTGGTTGCGTTCGATCTGGTTGAGATAACTGGGCGACAAATTGAGCATTCGCGCAAGACCAATCTGACTTAGCCCGCGTTCTTCCCGAAGGACCCTCAGACGAACACCCATAAATGACTTTGTCATCAAGAGACCTTTCGCAAAATTTGCAAATTCGCAAGCAACAGTTCGCCAATTGACGCCAATTCAGGAGTTTATTCGACTCTGAACCCTGCGTAAATCTGGAATTGCAAAAGATGCGAAGGCTTCACCAGATGACACCACCTACCACCCTTACTGAAATCATTCTGCCGGATCAGGCGAACCACTACGGGACCCTGTTCGGGGGGCGTGGGTTATCGCTCATGGCACGGGCGGCGTTTGTCGCCGCCAGCCGTCATGCCCGTGCAAAGGTTGTGCTTGCGGCCTGTCATGAAGCGCGGTTCGAAGCGCCGGTGCCCTTGGGCAGCCTGTTTCTTTTAACAGCAACGCTCGCACAGGTTGGGCGCACATCCATGCGCATTGATGTCAGTGGGCATTGCGAGCACCCCGAAGAAAGCCGGTGCACGTCTGTTTCGCAAGCCACGTTCACCATGGTCGCCGTTGATGATGCCGGGCGACCTGTTCCTGTCCCTCCCATGGAAGCAGAAGCTAGATGAGAACGCATAGTGTCAGAACCTGGAAATCGGCAGAGCACCTGCCACGTGAAGATCAACTGGCCTGGAAAATAGCAAGAGTTGCCGCCGATCCGGTCGCCGTGGAGGCCGAGGTTGCAGACATGATTATCAATAGGATTATTGATAATGCCGCGGTCGCCGCCGCTTCCCTCGCCCGGCGCCCTGTTGCGTCGGCAAGGTCACAGGCAATGGCTCATCCCTTTTCACCGGGCGCCACAGTGTTTGGCATGACGACGGACCAGCGGGTCAGCCCGGAATGGGCTGCCTGGGCCAATGGCGTTGCGGTGCGCGAGCTGGATTTTCACGACACGTTTCTTGCAGCGGATTATTCCCATCCAGCGGACAACATTCCTCCGGTGCTGGCCGTTGCCCAACACACTGGTCTGTCCGGTGCGGACCTGATCCGGGGACTGGCCGCAGCCTATGAAATTCAGGTGAATCTTGTGCGAGGCATCTGCCTTCATCAACACAAGATCGACCATATTGCCCATCTGGGTCCTTCCGCAGCGGCCGGGATTGGCACGCTATTGAACCTACCTGTCGAGACAATTTACCAGGCAGTTCAGCAGGCACTTCATACCACCACCACCACACGGCAGAGCCGAAAGGGGGAGATATCGTCCTGGAAAGCTTATGCGCCTGCGTTTGCAGGGAAAATGGCCATTGAGGCCGTAGACCGCGTCATGCGCGGTGAAGGCGCTCCCAGTCCGGCCTGGGAGGGAGAAGATGGTTTCATCGCCTATCTGCTTTCCGGTCCTTCTGCTGTTTATCATGTTCCCCTGCCTGAACACAGCGAACCCAAACGGGCCATTCTGGACACCTATACCAAGGAACATTCTGCGGAGTATCAGTCTCAGGCCCTGATTGATCTTGCCCGGCGCATGGCCACGAAGATTGGCGATCTGGCCGCAATCGAAAGCATTGTGATCCACACCAGCCACCACACGCATTATGTTATCGGAACCGGTGCGGGCGACCCTCAGAAAATGGATCCCAAAGCCAGCCGCGAAACGCTGGACCATTCGATCATGTACATTTTCGCCGTCGCCCTTGAAGACGGCCGTTGGCATCACGTGGACAGCTATTCCCCCGAGCGGGCTTCCCGGCCAAGCACAGTCGCTCTTTGGCACAAGATCTCCACGACAGAAGATCCAGAGTGGACCCGCCGGTACCACGCCCATGACCCCAACAAGAAAGCGTTTGGTGGCCGCGTTGTCGTGACACTGCGTGATGGGCGTGTGGTGGAGGATGAACTGGCGTTGGCTGATGCCCATCCCAATGGCGCCCGTCCATTCAAGCGCCCGGACTACATCCGCAAGTTCATGGAGTTGAGCGAAGGAGTGGTGGCTCCGACTGAACAGCAGCGTTTTCTCGAGGTTGCCCAATCCCTTCAGGAGCTCAAACCGGAGGCTCTTGTTGGCCTCAACCTTTCGGTGAACCCGGACCAGCTTGGCAGTCACCGACCCATGGGCATTTTCGACTTTACTTCAAACGGGAGGACACCATGACGGCACGGCGAAAGAAGTCTGTAGCCCTTTCGGGCATTGAGGCGGGCACCACCGCCCTGTGCACCGTTGGCCACAGCGGAAATGACTTGCACTATCGAGGCTACGACATTCTCGATATTGCCGAGGCCTGCTCCTTTGAGGAGATCGCCTATCTTCTTGTGCATGGCGCTCTTCCCGATGCAGCTCAGTTGCAGGCCTATAAACTTAAACTTTCCCGATTACGTGGCTTGCCGGCGACCGTTTGTCAGACGCTGGAGCTATTACCGCCCGCAACACATCCGATGGACGTCATGAGAACCGGCGTGTCTGCCCTAGGCTGTGCATTGCCGGAGGCATCGGACCATAATGCAGCGGGTGCGCGCGATATCATCGATCGCCTCCTAGCGTCTCTCGGGTCCGTATTGCTCTATTGGTTTCATTACGCCCACAACGGCAAGCGCATTGATGTTGAAGGAGATGATGCCTCCATTGCCGCGCACTTTCTGCGCCTCCTTCACGGGCAGGCCCCTTCCTCTTCTCATGTGCGGGCCATGCAGACATCCCTGATCCTCTACGCCGAGCACGAGTTCAACGCGTCCACGTTTGTGGCGCGGTCAATCGCGTCTACCGGCGCCGATATGTACTCCTCCCTGACAGGAGCGATTGGTGCACTGCGCGGTCCAAAACATGGCGGTGCAAATGAAGCCGCGTTTGATATTCAATCCCGCTACCCCGGACCGGACGCGGCGGCCTCGGACATTCTGGAGCGTATACGCCGAAAAGAGATCGTGATCGGGTTCGGCCATCCGGTCTACACGGTGGCAGACCCTCGGAACAGCGTGATCAAGCGTGTGGCCAAAAAGCTGTCTGACGAAGCTGGCGCGACGCGGCACTATGATATTGCGGAGCGGATCGAGACAGTCATGGCCAAGGAGCGGGGCATGTTTGCCAATCTGGATTGGTTCAGTGCCGTTTCCTATCACATGATGGGCGTACCAACTGCCTTTTTCACACCCTTGTTTGTTCTGGCACGAACCTCCGGGTGGGGTGCGCATGTGATTGAGCAGCGGATCGACGGCAAGATCATTCGCCCCTCAGCCGTTTACACCGGGCCCAAGCCCCGAGGGTTCGTGCCTCTTGCCGAGCGCGGGCATACACCTGCAAACCAAGCCGCCTGAAGGAGAGTGACATGCCTTATCTTTTAGCCAGCGAGCTTCCTGTGGAACCTGCCGGCGCGCGTTTTCGCGCACTTCTTGATGCACCTGGCATCTTGCGTTTGCCCGGAGCCCATAACGGGATGGCCGCATTGCAGGCGAAAGCCGCCGGGTTTGATGCTCTTTATCTTTCCGGTGCAGCAATGACAGCGTCCATGGGCCTGCCGGACCTTGGCATCATAACGGTGAATGAAGTGGCCTTTTTCATTCGCCAACTGGCTCGGGCCGGAGGCCTGCCGATATTGGTGGATGGAGATACAGGCTACGGCGAAGCTCTCAACGTCATGCATATGGTGCGCGTGTTCGAGGATGCGGGGGCTGGCGCCGTCCATCTGGAAGACCAGTTGTTGCCCAAGAAATGCGGTCACCTCAACGACAAAAAACTGGCCACCCCACAGGAGATGGCGGCCAAGGTGGCCGCGGCCGTAAAGGCACGGCGGGATCTGGTCATCATTGCCAGAACGGATGCCGCGGCGTCCGAGGGCCTTGAAGGGGCCATCGCACGGGCAAGGCTTTATGTGGAGGCAGGCGCAGATGCGATTTTTCCGGAAGCGCTGACCACTGTCGAGATGTTTCGTGCGTTCCGGGCGGCCCTGCCCGAGGTTAAACTTCTAGCCAACATGACAGAATTCGGGCGCACCCCGACCTTGACTGCCGACGAGTTCGAGCAGTTGGGCTATGACATGGTGATCTGGCCGGTGTCGTCATTGCGTGTTGCCAACCGGGTTCAAGAGGAACTTTACACCGCTCTAGCCCGTGACGGAGCGACAACCGCCTTGATCGAGCGAATGCAGACCCGCAAGGAGCTCTATGAGACCATAGGTCTTATGGAATTTGAGGGTCTGGATGCAACCATCGCGGCCTCTGTGGCACCTGAGTGGCAAAGCCCCTGAACAGCGCTGAGAGATGGCTGTGCGGCTTGGAAGCAGCAACGCAGGGTGATAGGACTTGCCACTCTACGCAATGGTCATTTCAGGGTCCACGGCATACCATGCAAAATCGTTACGCAAAGCTCGCAGCTTGGGTCTACAATCTGGACAAGCCGGTGGGCCGGTCCTTCGGAGATATCGAGTATTATCGAATGCGTCTGGCAGCGTGTCCGCGAGGCCCGATACTGGAGCCCGCGGTGGGCAATGGCCGTATGCTTGTGCCACTCCTTAAAGACGGGTTTCCGGTCGAGGGATTTGATGCGTCCCGGCAGATGCTTGATTACTGCATTGAAGAATGCAGCCAGCGAAGGCTGGCGACCGATCTCAAGCTTGGAACATTCGAAGGCTTCACCACCGAAAAACGCTATGCGGCGATCATCATTCCCGCGGGGTCTTTTCAACTTATTACGGATACTGTAGCCGCCATGGCTGTCCTGCGCCGGTTCCATGAGCATTTGTTGCCCAACGGGCGGCTGATCCTTGATATCGACCCGATTAACGGCTTCCTCGGTGAGCGTGTTTGCGTCCGTAGTTGGACGCCAGCCGACGCAGAACTTTTGACGCTGACCGATACACCCGTTGAAACGGACCATATTGCTCAAACGTCCCTGTCTCATCTGCGCTATGACCATTGGCGCAATGGCGAGCTAATCGCTTCAGAGCTGGATCTGTTTAAACTGCGGTGGTGGGGTATCAATGAACTGACGCTTGCCCTGCAAGCGGCTGGGTTTGCCGATATGGTGGTGTCTGGCGGCTATGTGCATGGCCGCGCCCCAACCAAGCATGACGAGGCCATCACCATTGAGGCATGCCGAAGCGCCAAACCGTGATGGCGCGGCAGCTTTGGGTGAGCACGATGAGGCCCGGATGAGTTTCCGCACCAAGCCGCGCATCAAGACTGCGATTCAGCAGCCGACTCGCACGATTGCGCCGTTCGATTCAGGGGGACACGATTGAGCCGCTTTTTCTTGTGGCGTCGAACAGATAGATCACTACTTCCAAAAGGCGGCCAACAAATTGGCCAAGGCGGATAACGTCCGTCTCTACTTGATGGTCAACCCCTCTGGCTCAGTCATCGGGTTCTATGCCCTGAACGCACACGCGGTCGATGCCCTTCGCAGAATTGCAAGTATCGCTGATGCCATCGGCGTTGCCGTGGTCATGCTCGACGTTCTCGATTACGGGGACCCCGACCGTGTTGCTCGCCGCAAGACACTCTACAAAAGCTATGGCTTTTAGCCGCTCGTATCTAACCCATTGAGGATGTTCTTGCCAGTCAGCGTCGTTGAGCTGCTGATCAGTGAGGAAACCGAGGGCAGTTGATAAGAGCTGAGATCAGGCTGCCCACAAGAAACCTACACCCTACTCTGCTCCACCGGTCAAATCCTGTGCAAGCATCAGGGCATTGCCATCAGGGTCGTAGAATGCCGCGGTCTTGACCATGCCCTCGACCACCGTCGTTTCGCCGTCAAATTTGACATCAGCCTCTTCCAGTTTCTGCCGGGCAGCATCCAGATCACCGATCCCAAAGACTGGTACGCAGTTGCCGGGCGCGGGCTTGGTGTGCTCGCCCAGACCAAGGGTGACACCGGGCGTGTTCGTCCGAAGCTCGGACCATCCGGCGTCATCAGCATGAAACAAAGCCTCAAATCCCAACATGGTTTCGTACCATTTTGCGCTCGCATGGCGGTCCTTGACCGACATGGCGATGGTGATGGTTTGATCTACGGAAACGAGGGACATGCGCTTTCCTTTAAAATTAAAATATACTAACTATACTTTATGGACATTGGAATGCTTGTCAACATCACGTCGCGGGCGTGGGCGATGCCCATATTATCGAGCCTGCATTCGGGTGTCGCCGGACGGCAAGCGCCCCTATTGGCAGCGACGGGCGCAAGCAGGACTGCCTTTGCGCAAAGCATGGAGCATTTGATTGAACTGGGCTTGATCGAACGCAATCCCGGTCATGGTCATCCGCTGCGTCCGGAATTCCGCCTCACACAGTTGGGCGGTGCGGTTGCGGCCATCGCCCACAAGATTCATAGTGTTTCGACAGAGGAGGATCGGTGGTTGCTGCGCCGGTCATGGACTGTGCCGGTTCTGACATCGCTGCACACACCCCGCCATTTCAGCGAGATCAGGCGCAATTTGCCAACGATAACAGATCGGGCGTTGTCGCAGTCGTTGAAATCAATGGAAGCAAGAAACTGGGTGCGCCGCAGCGTAGATGGAGCCGCCCGTCCGCCGAGGTCCATTTATCGTGCCGTGAACACCGGCGGCCTGATAAGTCAGGTCACTGCGCCTGAGGTCAATTTTACTTAAAAGAAACGGCCGCAGTTTTTCGCGAAGGGATAAGGACTCGCGTTTCAGGTCACCTATATGGGTGAGCCAAGAGATAAGCCAACCACCTGCTAAAGCGACGCCCCTTGCCACGCGCCTTGACGTCACAATGCAAATGCATTACCTAACTGATGTCGCAACCGGTCAATAATTCTAGGAGACTGCTATGACCGCGCTCGCTGAAGATGTGTCGAAGCTCACCGATCGCTATCAGACCACCGTGCCAAGCGGCGTGCGCAAGCAACTGAAACTGCGCAAGGGCGACAAGATACGCTACTGCACTGAGCCGAGTGGTCGAGTTTATATTGAAGCCGTTCGTGAGGAAGAGGAAGATCCCGCGCTCGGCGCATTCCTTGATTTCGTCGAAGCCGATATCAAGACGCATCCGGAACGCCTTCAGGCTTTCGAAGGTGCCTTGCATGACCGTCTCAAAGCTCTAATCGGAGACGTTGACGTCAATCTTGATGAACCGCTTTCACCTGAGGACGAATGACTGGGGCTGCCGCGCAGGCCAAAGCGCCTACTGTCGTCAACGGATGGTCGATCTATGCGCACCCGCTCTTTCTTGATCAACTTGAAGCGCTGATTGAAGAGGTGGAAGCGCGCAAAATGCGCGACCCCAAAAACTGGCGAAAGAAGAACTGCACGAAACGGTTGGCGGCAATATTCAAGCTGGCAACCGATGCAATACCGACTGATCCGGCCAATTCGGCGTTCCGGCAGGGTGGGACTCTAGGCGATCACAGAAAGCACTGGTTTCGAGCGAAATTCTTCCAACAATACCGGCTGTTCTACCGGTTCAATAGCGAGGCAAAAGTCATCGTACTTGCATGGGTAAACGACGAAAAAACCTTGCGGGCGTATGGAAGCAGAACCGATGCCTATGCGACTTTTATAGGAATGTTGAACGGCGGAAACCCACCAGATGATTTCGACGCCCTAATGAAAGAGGCCATGGGGGAAACGGCACGGTTCGAAGAAACCCTCAATGTAACGCACGGCCGCTAAGGCTCCCGCCATTCGCGTTTTGCGGTTCATCCCGAAGGAGGATGCGATGGTGTGGCCCAAGTGCTTAGCCCCCAAAGCAGAACTCGACAACGCCCTGTGAAACTTTGTAGGTTTGCGGCTCTCATTTACCTGTTGCCATGAGCCATGCTAGTGAAACCTGCCGATGTCCGATGACCTCTCCAGTTGCCTCGTTCTCAATACCATCGCAGCGGCGCGGTCGTTGCTGCGCCGGCACGATACCAAGCTCAAGCCGTTCGGCGTTACGGTACAGCAGTTTGCGCTTCTTGCGGCAATCCGTCTTCACCCCGGTGAACCGGTTGCAACGCTGGCACAGCGGGTTCTGCTTGACCGAACGAGTTTGACCCGAAACCTTGATCTGCTCGAGCGCAAAGGGCTGGTGCAGCGCGTGTCCAATGCTTCCGGAAATGTGCGCCTTTGCGAGATCACCGAGGAGGGAGATGCGGTTCTGGACCGCATTCTGCCAGAATGGCGGCAATCCAAAGCCGCGCTGACAGAGGGGCTCTCCGAGCAGGATGCCGAGACCTATCTACGGGTAGCCAGACACCTGGCGCAAGAATGAAAAACGATGGAGGGGTTGCTCACAAAGCGCAGTGCACTCTATACTGTGTATATACACAGTGGAGAAAATCATGCATGAACCTATCGTTGTGACGGGGCTTGGCGCCGTGTCTCCCCTCGGGTCTGGCGTTGCCGCGAACTGGGAAAGACTGGTCGCCGGACAAAGCGGCATCCGCACCAACACACGCTTCGACACAGAAGGGTGGAAATGCAAAATTGCGGGCCTCGTTCCCTCGCGCGCGGAAGATCCGGTCGGATTTGATCCCGAAGCGGCAATGGATGCACGAGAGCTGCGCCGGAATGATCTTTTCATCCAGTATGCGGTTGCTGCCGCCCAAGAGGCGCTTGAACAAGCTGATTGGCATCCGGACAGCACGGATGAGAGGATGCGCACCTCCACGGTGATTGGTACTGGGGTTGGCGGGGTTCCGGCCATTACCGGCGCTACGGAAACCATACGCACGGGCGGCGTACGGCGCCTTTCTCCGTTCGTAGTCCCGTCGTTCCTGCCAAACCTCGCCGCAGGGCAGGTCTCCATTCGCTTTGGCTTTCACGGACCGGCCGGTTCGCCGACCACGGCCTGTGCAGCCTCGGCGCAGGCCATTGGGGATGCCATGCGCATGATCCGCGCAGGCGAGACCGATATTGCCTTGTGCGGAGGAACGGAGGCGTGCGTTGATCCTGTTGCCATTGGCGGCTTCACGGCAGCCAAGGCGCTTTCCTTCAACTACAACGATGACCCCGGAAAGGCCTCGCGACCCTTTGATGACGCGCACGATGGCTTTGTTCTTTCCGAAGGCGCGGCAATGCTGGTCATCGAGCGGCTGAGCCATGCGCAACAACGCGGGGCCCAGCCTTTGGCGGTGCTGTCGGGATACGGCACCACAACCGATGCCCATCACGTCACTGCGGGGTGGCCCGATGGGCGTGAAGCGGCGCGCGCCATGGAAATCGCATTGGCAATGGCTGGCGTTCGCACCGATGCGATCGGCTATATCAACGCCCATGCCACGTCTACCCCCGTGGGCGATGCTGCGGAGCTTGCTGCGCTGAAACGGGTCTTTGGATCTGGCGGAGGGGGTCCGGCTATTGGGTCTACCAAATCGGCAACCGGGCACATGCTCGGCGCGGCTGGGGCCATAGAGGCGGTTTTCTCGGTTCTAGCCATTCAGAACTGCACCCTCCCCCCTAGCCTTAACATCGATCGGAGAATGCCGGAGGCAGAGACCTTCGATCTGCTCTCCGAAGGCGCCCGCGCGGTCCAGGTCGATCATGTGCTGTCAAATGCCTTCGGGTTTGGCGGAGTCAACGCGGCATTGGTGTTCAGCAGGTACACCTAGGCGGCCTTGAGGGGGCAAGAGAGGGAATGGCGGCAGGCCGTCCTCTCCCCTCCCTGCTTTCTGTACTGGCGGTTTCATTGAGGTGCTGGCGAAGGCGATTTGAACAAGCCCCACCTGAGGTCCTTTTGGTGCGCTGTCCGGCAGAGCACGCATCCCGTCAGCGCCAGAAGCAGCACCTCGGCAACAGGCCCGGCCATCCAGATGCCTTGCTCGCCCAAGGGAAACGGCAGCAAGAAAGTGAGCGGCATCGCGAAAAGATAGGGTTTCGACAGACCCAGGATCGCCGCAGGCCCGGCATCGCCAATGGCTTGGAAATAGGCGGCGATCATCACCAAGGGGCCAGCGGCGAAGAACATGGCAACAATCATCGGCATAATCCGGGCCACCTCGGAGACAACATCTCCATCGTCAACAAACAGCAGGCCGATCGGGCGGGCAAGACCGATAAGAATGATTTCGGCAATGAGGCAGTAGGCCAGCGCAGCCGCTACGCCCAGTCGCAGGCTGTCATCCGATCGTCGCCACTGCTCCGCCCCGTAGTTGTTGCCGGTGATGGACTGCAAAGCATGGGAAAGCCCCAGAAGCGGTAGGAAGGCAAACGTCATGACGCGGGTGATGATGCCATAGGCTGACACCGTGGTCGCGTAGGTGTCGGATTCCACCAGTTGCAGTGCCGTGATGATGGCCGCCGAACCCAGCGCTAGGCCAATGAAGTTGAGGCTTTGTGGGGCGCCAAGCGCCAAGATGGACTTCCACGCGGTCATGGGGGTGGTGCACCACAGCGCGCTCGGCCGCAGTTTCGTCTTCCCGCAGATGCGGAAGGTCAGGATGATGGCAAAGGCCACCCCCTGAGCCAGGACGGTTCCATAAGCCGAGCCCGCCACGCCCAAGTGCAAGACCGCAATCAGCAGATAGTTGAAGCCGATGTTGGAAAGCGACACCAGAAGGCTCGCCGCTGCCATGAAGCCGATGCCGCCCTCGTTGCGCAGGGCATCGGAGTTTACCGAGAGTACGAACAGAACCGGTGAGAACAGTACCGTGATGCGAAGGTAGACATACCCCATTTCAGCCATGGGCACCGGGCCAGCGGCGGCAGTCAGCGTCAGGTCACGGCCAACCGCCAGAAACAGGAGAATGAGGCCGGCGCTGAGGGTGAGCGCCAGACCGTGAGCACCGGCAAACACGGCACGCGCTTCATCGAACCGACTGCCGCCAAGATGCCGGGCAAGCAGGCTCGACATGCCGCTGGCAACCAGCGTGGCAAGCGCGGCAATCAGCATGTAAAGCGGGAGCATCAACGTGACCGCGCCAAGTGCGTTCGGGCCGACAAACACCCCCAGAAAGACGGCATCAACAACGGAAAGCAGCCCGTTCATGCTCATCACGAAGATGATAGGCAGCGCGGTTTTGGCAAAGGTTGTCGCAAGGGAACCCTGCGTGAATGTATTGGGGGTGACGGCTTCAGACGACATCCCGATCTCCTCATCAACGCATTCCGTGATTGGGGATGGGGCTCGCATTGCCACCCGCACGAAACGCGTGAAGGGTGTTGGGTCGTCGTCAATGCCAGAACTTCACCAAGACGAAAAGTCTGCGAGCGGCAGGTGTCTGGAACCAGAGATTGTGCTTATACGCAAGGTCCCACCGCGTCAACTGATTTCAATCAATCCTCTCAAAAGCACTAGCAGGTCAAAGGCCGAGAGGCGGTGTTACCCGTCAGGCACAGCTGATACTCCGCAGTTCAGCTTTGTTTCCTGCAGCTTTGGGTTTAAACAAGCGCTGTATTCTACCAATGCAATGGCACGGGTTGCCCGTGACGGGCAAGGTCAAGGGCTCGGGTGATGGGGCACAAGGGGGCGATGTTTTGAAAAAGGTCTTAAGTTTCCTGAAATCGGGCATGTTCAAGGCGTGTGCGCTGATCGGCTTTCTGATCGCGCTCGCCTACGCGCCGACGGTTTATTATCAGTACAAGCTGGATTCCGTAAGCATCGAAGGGCTGGCCCAAGATCTGACGGAGAACTCCGATGCCTACTACAAGAACCTGAGTTACAAAGTCTCCATTCGCGCCGATCACTGTAAAATCGAAATCTATGAAAAATATAGAGACGAGTGTTTCGGTACTCAGCGGCTGGGAGAGCTTAAAAGGGTAGACATGTCGGAGATTGTGAGTATTTCTGAACCGGTAGGTCTGGGTAATTCTTTTGCGTATATGCGTTACCGCAAGGATGTTGAGCAAGCTTATCTGGATTTTTTGGACTACAATAATAAAAGCCTCAATAAGAAGTTCAGTCATGCGGAACTTAGGGCCTGTTGACAAAGTGGGTTCCCAAATCAGCTGAACTGTGATTCATATGTGGACGCCCCTTATGGCAAGAGCTGTTTTTGTCTTGTTGCGGTGATCGGTTGCTTTCATATGTCCGGCCTGTTTTTGCGGCGTGCGTTTGCCGCTGGCCCTGATGGAAATCCGCCGGTGAGGTCCCTGATCAAGATGACGCGCTTTAATGGCGCATTGAATCAGACGGGTTTGCCTCTCCATTGGCTCGATCGTTACGCATCATCGACTGCTATTGCCAATTCGGTTCGGGCTGCGTGCGGTTAGGCAGGCTGCCCATAGGGTCTATAAGTCTCTCCGCGGGTAAGGATTGCCCAGGCGATGCGGGCGAGCTTG
>NZ_AUGS01000026.1 GCF_000422785.1 Pseudovibrio exalbescens DSM 16456 | reverse complement strand
ATATGCCTTTCCGCAAACCTCGGCTGTTCCTGGCTGACAAGGGATACGATGGCGATGCAGTGCGCCAAAGCCTGCTGCTGGCTGGCATCAGCCCTGTCATTCCGCCAAAGTCAAACCGCAGGGAACCGATACCTTGCGACTTCCGGGCCTACAAGGACAGGAACCGGATCGAGCGCATGTTCAACAAGGTCAAACAGTTCCGCAGGATCGCTACACGATACGATAAAACCAAAGCGTCCTTCGAAGCTTTCCTCAATCTCGCGGCTGCACGTCTCTGGCTACGAAACTTTGTCAACAGAGCCTAGTGCGAGCAAGAATCCGAAGCGTTTCACAAACAGTTGGAAGCGCGATGTTCCACCCGGCTTTTTTATTCTTCTTTTCCTCACTCTTGATCAACGCCAATCTCCATGTGACACATATGCCGATAAGGAACATCAGGCGTAATAAACACGTCTTGAAGATGCGGATGATTAATTGCACCGACTATCGCCTGATCTTCAATACATACTCCGGCGAAAGGCTGTAGTTTTACATCACTCGCAGATTTACCTGCTCCTTGAAGTCCTGAGCAGTTGTAGACCACTACCGCTGGCTGATCTGACAGGATGCGCAACGCCAGCGCACTATCTGGCGAGACCAGTTTTGCTGCCACCGTGTCGGAGCGGCCACGATCATCAAGCACGAGGCAATCGTCAAGCTTTTGAAGATGCCCAAAACCATCTCGCATTCGTTTTGATCTAGCAAAGAAGAAAGAACTAGATTGATCAATCGACAACAGCTGACCAGTTGGCACCATGTATTGATCAAATTCAACCCTTCTCCGAGACGGTATAGTTAGGGTGTGGTCGAATATTGGCGCGCGACCACTAAGATTCCATGCTATATGCTGTGAAATATTCATCGGCGTGAGGGCGTCAGTACTGCAATAAATCGCCAATGAGAGCCGTCCATTGGCGAGGCGGTATTCGACTTCCAGCGATCGTTTTCCAGGATACCCCATATGCCCATCAGGCAATGAAAGTGTGTAGCGGAGCGCGTTATTCTCCTCGTCCCTATCCACGCCCCATACCAATTTTCCAATACCCGCCGGACCGCCGTGAATATGCACACCCTTTGAGTTTCGCGTTAGGTTGAAGCGTTTACCATCGTGAACGAAGCTCGCGCCCTCAACCCGACCCGCCAACGGCCCAACAAGGCAACCGAGCGCAGGGCCCTCCGGTAAGTAGCTTTCCCAGTTTTTGTAGCCTAGAACGACGTCACGAAGGCCATCCTTAATAGGAACCTGCCAGCGTTGTACTGTTACTCCGAGGTTCAGAATTGAGACAACTTGCCCATTGTCGTCTGTCAGCCGATGGCGAACAACAGATACACCATTGTGCTTTCCAAGAACCTCTTCTTCAATCGACATGTTTGCTGCCGTCTTGGCTGTTTTTCTCAATATACGTCAACAAATACTTTGGCAGAACAGCATTCAAGGCGCCCCGCCGCTCAAGATCCAAGCTGCGGCTGACGTTGATGAGTGGCGGCACCTCAAGGCTGGAGAGCGCCCCCGCTGCAGAATACTGTTTGTTCAACTCTGCCCATACATAGGGATTATTCACAAAGGGCCCCGTCATCAAAATCTTGCTTGGAAAAAAGGTGCGACTGAGATTGGTCAATGTATTGGAAATAGCGGTCACAGCATCTCTGAACTCAGGCACAGATAACAAATCTAAAAGGTGGAGCTGATTGGCAATTTCTTGCTCATCCCCTTCCACTTCAGGCCAGTGCGTTTTCAGAAGAGGTTTCAATGCCCAAAGGGAAGCGACCGTTTCCAAGCAACCTTTCCCTCCACATCGACACAGGTCCCCGCCGGCACGGGCCATAACCCAATGGCCGATTTCCCCGAATTGACCAGGGCGCGATAAGCCATTGTTTGAAGGAAGGCTGAAACTGCAACCAATACCCTGCCCCCAATGCACGATCAGAGCTGCTTCATGCCCGCCGTCCTCTTTGACCGTAAGAGCAGACAGTTCGAGATCCAAATTACGAAACAAGTACAAACGTTCATGGCCACAATTGATGACCCGTTTGAGATCAAGGTCTCTCATATTCGGCCAACGGGATACAAACTTCCAAATACACTTCTCCGGATCCAATATGCCTGGCATTGAGAAAATCACCGAAGCACAATCGCTGGCTTTGGGAACTGCCGAACGGGCTCCCTCATATAGATCAGTGAATATCTTCAGAACCTGATGGTTGTCTGCGGTTTCACACAATTTGTGGGTCTCGGACCAAAGCTCCTGATTATTCAAATTTCGCAAACTTGCGACGATGGATTGGCCCACAACCTGGAACAAAATACACACAAACCGACTGGAATTGGCGACGAGGGAGACAGTTGGTCTCCCTCGTCCGCTTGCTTTAGCTTTTTGCTCCCAAATCAACTCCATATCCACTAGTTCAGCCACCATTTCCGACACGGTATTCGGCCTTATAGCCAATGCACTGATGATGTCCTTCCGCGAATTCGCTTTGCCGTTCAAAACCAGATCAAAAATGGACAGTTTCAAGCGCGAATTGGAATTGTGATGAGAAATAATATTCATCAATCCTTACCCAAGTAATTGTGGCAAAAACAACGAGGTTTGCGGAAAATAGGTCACCATAGAAAGAATAACAATCATCAATACATAGAATGGCAACAGATTTTTCAATGAGCTCTCAACCGAGATCTTTGCTATGGTACAACCAACAATAAGTGAAGTCCCCACAGGTGGTGTTATCAAGCCCATGCCGAGATTTATGAGCATGATCATGCCGAAATGAATTGGGTCTACACCAATGCTGACAGCAACTGGTAAAAGGATCGGGGTAAGGATCAGGATCAAAATGCCCATATCCATCAGCATGCCAAGGAACAGCAACAAGATATTGATGCACAACAGTACAATTATCGGGTCGGAACTAATTGCAAATATTGCCTCTGACAGAACCACCGGAACCTTCAGAAAAGACAGCAAAAAACCAAATGCAGAAGATGTCATGATGATCGCAATCACCATTGCCAGTGTTTCGAGTGATCCACGAAGCACGACAAGCGCTTTTTTGGCGGTCATGGTCCGATAGATGAAAAAGCCCACGAATAGGGCATAGGTAGCGGCAACCGCAGCAGATTCGGTTGCCGTAAAGATCCCCGCAACAATGCCGCCAATAATGATCACGATGGTAAACAGGCCGATAGATGCCTCGCCGGTTATTTTCAGCGCTTCCTTGAATGAATGGCGTTCACCACGTGGATGCTTCTGGACAATGGCAATAATGAAACAAAGAACCATCATCGAAAGCCCAATCATTACACCTGGAATGTAACCTGCCAAAAACAATTTGCTGATTGGCAGACCACCTGCGGCGAGGGCGTAATAAATCATGTTCTGACTTGGTGGGATAAGAACCCCCTGCACCGATGATGTCACAGTCACCGCAGTAGAAAAGCCCGGAGAGTACCCCCGACGCACCATTCCCGGTATCAGGAAGGATCCAACGGATGCAACATCCGCTACAGACGAACCAGAAATGCCGCCGAATAGCATTGACGTGAGGATGTTTACCTGAGCAATGCCCCCACGTATCCGCCCCACCAGCGTGTCTGCAAAACGCACTAGACGCTCGGAAATACCAGCCTCGGTCATTATCTGCCCAGCAAGAATAAAAAACGGCACAGCGAGGAATGTGAAAGAATTCAACCCGTTTACCATCTTCTGCGCAACGAACAGGAGGGGAATATTCAGATAAAGCGCCGTGCATACGGAGGAAATTCCGAGCGAAAAGGCAATTGGAACCCGTAGCGCCATCAAGACGGCGAAGGTTCCCAACAGGATTGAGATGCCCATAAAATCAATCATGTTTATACGTCCCCGTCTTGTGCAGCATCTTTGGTAAATAAAACTGATGCGGTCTCTACGACGTTGGCGGCCGCATTAATCGTCATGAGAGCCCCGCCCACAGCGACAGGCCAATAAAGCCAAGCGCGAGAAACACCGGAAGCGGGCATGATCTGCAACCCCACCAACGCCAAGAGCTTTTCTGAAACGCTGAGCAAAAAAACAGAGAAGATCAGCACAACAATGTCAGCAAAGAGATCAAAGGTGATCGGCCACTTTCCCGGAACCAGGTCCCGGAGGAAAGTGATGGCGATATGCCCTCTCCTCCCCACCATGATGCCGCAGGCGATCAAGCCAAACCAAATTAGCATCAAAAGCGCAATTTCCTCAGACCAACTGGTCGGGCTATTGAGCACGAACCTCATAAACACCTGCATGACAGTAATCACGAGAATACCGACTAGCAGGCTATGACAAATCCATTCCATAACGGCATCGAGATACCAGAGGAAGGCCTTCGTGGATCGCATCGTTGTCTCCTCGCAAGGCGATGGCGGACATGTGTTGAGGGCCATTTAGCCCCGGCAAAACAAGGAAGGAGGCGCCCCAAAAGTAGGAGCGCCATGTCCGACTTTTTGCTTTTTATTGGTCGAAGGCCGCGATCTCAGCTACCAGTTCAGACAGAGCTGGATACTCAGCATAAAGAGGCTGCACAGCTTCCTTGAACTTACTGTTGTCAATGGTTGTAACGGTGACGCCCGCGTCGATAACCTTTTGCTTGGCTTCCTCGTTTGCCTTGAACATGGCTTCACGTTCAAACAACGCGGCTTCTTTTCCTGCTTCCAGAATTGCGTTCTGGAAATCTGGCTCCAAGCTGTCGAACTTCGCCTTGTTCATCAGAAGAATTGCAGGCGGGCTCAAGTGCCCATCTTCAACGATGTATGGAGCCGCTTCATAATGTGAAGATGTATAGTAGCTCACGTAGTCGTTTTCAGCGCCATCAATCACGCCGGACTGCAATGCTGAAAAGACCTCGCCATAGTTCATTGGGGTTGGCGTTGCCCCAAGGAGTTCGACCATTTTGATGGAGATCGGAGCTGGCTGCACCCGGATCTTCAGCCCCTTCATATCCTCGATGGACTCAATCTTCTTATTTTCACCAGTGTAAAAATTACGAGTACCAGCCTCCATGAACTGAAAGCCAATCAGTCCAATCTGCTCGAGATCCTTGCGAACTTTGTCGCCAATCTCACTATCAAGTATTTTGTACTTATGCTCCGAGTTCTTGAAAATATAGGGGAGCGTAAAGACGCCAACAGAAGGGCTCACATTGGCAAGAACAACGCTATTCACACGAGCAAAGTCAATAATTCCTGCTTGTGCCTGCTCAATCGTCTCTGGTTCTTGACCTAATTGCGCGCCAGAATACACTTCAACGCGAACCTCTCCGTTAGTTTTCTCCCCAACCAGCTCAGCAAATTTATGCATGGCCATTGTCACAGGATTTGTGTCGGGCTGGTTTTCAGCAAGACGCAAGACGATTTCCGCATTTGCAGCGAACGGCGCAGAAACGAGTGCACCGGCCAACAAGGCAACTTTGACTAAGGACAGCTTCATTTTTTCCTCCGCGATAAAACAGAAGTCCCAATAACTCCCATCGAAAAGCTAACCGCACAAAACGCCGTTTTCAATATTTATTATCATATTTGTTTTTAATTTATGTTGACAAAACAGCAGACAGAAGCGACCTATATCTCACATAAGTACAGTTTATCGTTATATAATATCATTTACGATATTATATGTTAAAAAATGGAGGCAAGCTGTGGAAGTAGTGACGTTAGAAAGTAAGGCTGAATTGGGAAAAGCGGCAGCTGCAAGGGGGAGCGAACTTGTCCGCCAAGCAATTGAGGCAAAGGGCCACGCAAATCTTATTCTTGCGACTGGTGCGTCTCAATTCGAAATACTGGAAGAACTGACAAGCCCTGCTTCTGGTGTCGATTGGTCCAAAGTCAGTTTCTTTCACCTCGATGAGTATGTGGGAATGAGCAGTGATCATCCCGCAAGTTTTCGGAGATACATGCGGGAACGTGTAGTTTCGAAAGTTGATACAAATGCGGAGTTTTTCCCAGTAAATGGCGACAGCGCCAACCTTGAGGCAGAACTAGAAAAACTAAGTGACCGAATATCTCAGGTGGAAATTGATGTCTGCTTTGCAGGAATTGGCGAAAACTGTCATTTGGCGTTTAACGACCCACCAGCAGATTTCGATGTTGAAGCCCCATACATCATTGTTGAACTGGATGACGTTTGTCGCAAACAACAATTCGGCGAAGGCTGGTTTTCGACCATGGACGAAGTACCCACCAAAGCGGTTTCAATGAGTATTCGCCAAATTATGAAGTCGAAAGCGATCATTCTCTCAGTACCTGATGCTCGCAAAGCTGAAGCTGTAAAAAACGCAGTTCTTTCTGAGGTATCTCCGGAATACCCCGCAAGCATTTGCCAGCAACACCCCAATTGCACCCTTTTCCTAGACAGGGAGTCAGCAAGCTTGCTGTAGCGACGAGCACTACAGTCTCCACAATCATTGGGCAGGCAGTACATGTTTGCATGACAACACGAGGCTCAGAGCTAACCATTAGTCGGTTTTTCTGAGCCAGAACTCATATTGGTGACCAGCATGGGCTACTCAGCAATTGACGGTGCGGATCTCATTGAAGTCGATGAAGACGCCGAAGGTTACGCCGACTTTCGGAAGCTCGGATCTCTACGTGAACAATCTTCCATTTTCACCTCACAGGGCACCTTCCAGAGCCTCGGACTGGTTGACCTGCAAATCAATGGATTTGCCGGCGTGGATATGAACTCCGGCAACCTTGATTCTGGTGACATAGAAAAAGCAATGAATGCAATACTCGCCACGGGTGTCACTACTTGCCTGCCAACGATCATAAGCGCCACACCGGACAAACTCCTTGCTCGGTTCGAGTCACTTGATAGAGCGCTTTCCAGTTCCCTTTTGGGAAACAAGATGGCCCCGGGGTACCATCTTGAAGGGCCGTTTTTGAGCCCCGTCGAAGGGTACGCTGGCATGCACCCGCAAGAGGCCATGATGCCTGCCGACTACAACTTGGTAGAGACTCTGGAATCAAAACTCGACCGACCAATCCTGCTCATCACTGTGGCCGCCGAGCAAAAAGGAGCGCCAGAGTTTATCAAAGAAGCGTCCCTGAATGGGAAAATTGTCGCGATCGGGCATTCCCAAGCAACCGAGGACGCCCTCGATGCAGCAATCGACGCAGGCGCTGTTATGAGCACGCACTTGGGAAACGGACTGCCTCAACTCCTTCCCCGATTGGATAATGCACTTTGGCGCCAACTCGGAGATGATCGTCTTATGGCATCTTTCATTCCCGACGGTTTTCACATACCAGAGAAAACACTGCGCTGCTTGATCCGCGCAAAGCAGCTGGAACGAACGATCCTCGTAACTGATGCTGCGACCCCTGCAGGGGCGCCCGCTGGGGTGTATGAGTTCGCCGGCATACCGATTGAAGCAAAGCCCAACGGCCTTGTATGCCGCCCCGGCGAGCCCGGCTTGGCAGGCTCCAGCTTGAAGCTTGATGACGGCATTCGCAATCTGGTTAACTGGGGCATAGCAACCCCAACCGAAGCTATACGAATGGCCTGCGCAAACCCCAACCAGCTGCTATTCAAGGCCATGGACGCTCACGGCATCAAACCCATGGCGACATGTGTGGAATGGAGCGCAAACCTTTACCCCACGTCTGCCAAGGTCGGCGACTATCGCATCAGCCTGCAGTAGAAAATTGTCTATTTGCTGCGGCGGGCACGCGCATTGAGCCATTCACGCGGTGGCAAGCCGAGTTGCTTCCTAAAGGCATAGGTGAAGCTACTTGCACTTGAGTAGCCCGCCTGCAGCGCAACCACCTTTATGGAGGCGCCAGCTTGCAAGGCCCCGCACGCCGCTTGTAACCTGATCTGCGCCGCGCCTTGTGCCAGTGTACAATTGAAAACCTCTCGGTAGGCATTGGCGAGGCGGTTGGCAGAAATGCCGAGACTTGCTGCAAGATCTCTCGCATTTGGGGGCGCCATCGCATTTGCCTGCATAATTGCTTGCGCCTCACGAGCGGCTTGCAACTCATGAGGCAAAAAGGTTGGCGCACCAAATGCTGTCAATTGATCAATCTGGAAGCCCATGACCTGTATGGCTGCTGCCTCAACCAGGTGATGTCGAAGCGGAGACTGGTTCTCCAGAGAAGAGACCAGCATTTGACGGAGATACAACGGCAGGGGTGAAGGTCGGTGCAAGGTTGCGCTACCAACCCGCCTCAGCAGATCTCTGGCACCTTTTGGCACATCACCGCCAAACCACTGCTCCAGAACCGTCAGCGGCAAGAGCACGCCAAACATCGCGTTGTCGGAATGATTGAACCGGAACAAGGCGCTGGACTCTTTCGGCCGTATCAAACCAGCAGTTGCGCCATCATATTGGGTACCACAGTTCAACTCGGCTTCAAACGTACCAGCAAGCGGCACCTGCGTAAAAACATATTCTGCCGCACGTTCACTTTGCACTTCTACCGCATCCGGCCCTTGGGACCGGAAGTGAGACAGGCTCCACTTCAATCCAGTGCCAGTTCGATCTGCAAAGCTGGCAACTTCAATATCCACTTCATCCGTTTTCAGCCGAGATGTTCCGGGGGTCGTGATACGAAGCCCCATCGGGCGGGAACAGGATGAGGATGAACTTGTCATATCGAGAATTGCTCAGTTGAATCGTTTCACAAAACGCAACTTTCTTTGCCGACGGATCAAAGGTCAAGATCCTGATTGTTGACCACAGCTCAACCAGACCATTTTGAGGCGGCGCCGACCGGACTACGTGTATATATCGATAGTTAAATCCAGAATATCGACAAACACAGCCCTGTACTGCTGGCAGCACTTGAGTAGTCTTCCCCTTCAGATCAACCGTTTGAAACATAAACGACTCTAAGACCATTATTCACCGGCTTACTTTCTGTTCGCGCCACCACCGGCTGCGGCATGTTTTGGCATGCATCCGCGCTGAGGCGGCGCAGGGCAAAGTAGCCGGGCGGGAGGTTGAGAATGGTGACACTGATGAAAATTGCAGCGGCGGTGTGGGGCAGGCTTGAGAGTCTCACCTGCAGATCTGTGACCAAGGTTGCCGTTTGCAGGGCATTGGCCGTCGTCTCATTGTTTGGCGCGACTCAGTCAGCACAGGCGCTGGACGCCAGCGGTTCGTCCCTGCCGGTCTTAATGCCGGGAGGACAGTGCTCGGCAAGGGTGGAGCAGCATTCCAGTGGTGCCACCGTCTTCATCTTCCCCCCTGTTTCCGGTTTTAGGGCCGCAGGAGGGAGTTATTTTCGCTACTCCGACGGCGCTTCTACGCCTCATTCGCCGATCACGGTCGCGTGGTTGGAGGCGAACTGCGGTTACACGAATGTGACGGGGCTTGTCCAAGACGGCGCGGATGGCACTGTCGCGTCTGATGATCAAATGTTCGTCCGGTTCACAGCAGATGTGCCTGGCATAGGTCGGTATGATTTTGACTACGGGCTGTACGGGGTGACCGGCACAGTGGTGAAGCGAGATGTCGTGCTCACTGATCCTGTTCCGACCGTTACCCTGTCGGGTCTGAGCAGCACCTTTATTAATCCTCAAACCGTCACCGCAACCTTTAGCGAGACAGTCGACGGTTTTGATGCATCGGACATCCAGGTGACAAATGCCACCATTTCCAGCTTCGCCGGGTCGGGTGCCACCTATACGTTCACAGTCTCACCCGATGGACCGGGCGCGGTGACGGTCCTTGTACCTGCAGGCGTGGCGACCGACAGTCTATCGTTCCCAAACCTTGCCTCAAATACACTTTCCGGCACGGCTGAAGGGGTCAGCAGCATTACAGCGGATTTCACTGCTAACCCTGGATTCGGAATTTCGGTGCCGCATACAGTCTTCTTCACTGACCAATCCTCATCCACCCCACCTGCTTTGAAGACTTGGAACTGGGACTTTGGCGACGGAGATACCAGCACGGCACAGAACCCGGTTCACACGTACACGAGCTTTGGCACCTATACCGCAACGCTGGAAACCTGCGTCTACACGACCTGCGACACCCAGAGCATGACCATCGAAGTGGTGGATGTTCCTGGCTCCATGACCCCGTCTCTGTCCGGATTTAGCGGCATCGTGGCAGGTGCGCAGACCGTGACAGTGGAATTCAATGCGGGCGTGGATACATCAGATGCGCTGAAATTGTCTGATTTCGACGCAACCAACCTGACGCTCTCGAACCTTTCGGTTGGTTCACCTACGCCCGCCTATGACCAGACACAAACCTACACTCTAACCGCGACGCCCGATGGCGATGGCGCCATATCGCTGTCCCTGCCTGCAGGCGCCGTGTCCAACTATGGCAGCGTGGCCAACACGGCCTCCAACACTCTGTCAGGTTTTGTGGACACCACTGCGCCCACCATCACGCTGGTGGATGCAGGATCAAGCACCACCCCCTATGTCGGCTATCGTTCTGTCCTCGAATACACACCCGGTACGATCTTTGAACTTGGGTACTCGGCCACTGTTCCCGATACAGTAGTCCTCATGGGCACGACCATTCTTCCGGATTACAAAATGCGCTATACAATTGTCCCGCGACGTGACGGACAGGTCTCTGTGACTTTTCCGGCCGGGATGTTCAGGGACGTGGCTGGTAATCGCAGCGCCGAGACCCGGATAGATCTAGGTTATGCGGATGTGGACGAACCTCTGCCTGTGATCTCGGACGTGCCGGCAGCGTTCAATAGCGCGTTTGATGCGGTCATCACATTTTCCAAGACGGTTCAAGGATTCACCGCCTCTGACATTCAGGTGAGCGGCGGCTCGGTCTCCGCCCTTACGGGCAGCGGCGCAAACTACACCGCCCGCATTGAACCGGACGGCAGTCCAACAATCACGATCTCAATTCCGGCCGAAGCCGCAGAGCATATTGCGGTCTCCGGGATACCCGGGGTATTCAGTGCCGCTGCCGTCCCCGTGAGCACCTCCGAAAATACGGCCCCGGTGGCCGATGCCGGACCGGCTCAGGTGGTTGCGGGCGGCACGCTCGTCACGTTGGACGGTTCAGGCTCATCGGATCCAGACGGCGACACTCTGGCTTTTGTCTGGACATCCCCCTCAGGCATCACCCTGAGCGATCCCACCGCGGCTCAACCCACCTTTACCGCCCCGCAGCTAGCGCCAGGAGATCCTGACCAGTCGCTGGGTTTTACCCTCACTGTCTATGATGACACCAAAACCAACACCGACCAAACCCTCGTCACCCTGCGCGCCAACGTGAGCGCAACCCTGTCGGGGCTGCCCGACAGCTTCAGTGGGCCGGGCGAGCACCAGCTCGACATTCAGTTCTCACGCTCAGTGACCGGGCTGACAAAAGAGGACCTGGTGATCTCTGGAGGCGAGGTGCTTTCAATCGCTGGCAGCGCTGCCAGCTATCAGGCGCTGCTGCGCGCCAACGGTCGCGGTGATCTCGTGGTCTCCCTCCCGGCCCGAGCAGTGCAGGACAGTGACGGCATCCCCAATGCGGCCTCAAACCAACTGACGGCGGTCAACCGCATCGTGGAACAAACCAGCAAGGTAATCGCCGATTTCATGAAGGCCCGAGCCAACAATCTTGTCAGCAACCAGCCTCGGTTGGCGGGTTTCCTTCTCAATGGCGGTGCAGGCAACACATGGGGCGTGGAGGCCACCGAAGATCAGATGAATTTTGATCTGGCCATTGCGCCCAAAGATGGCGTGTGGGGGACCTTCACCGCCGCCTTCAGCAAAGACAAAGGACAGGAGTCGGGTTATGCGCTCGCCACGCTCGGCAGCCACTTTTCTGTGCGGCCAAATCTGAAGCTGGGCGCAATGCTGCAGATGGATTACGCTGAGAGCAACGACGGCCCCGCAGAAGTCGATGGCTATGGCTGGCTGTTGGGGCCTTATGCCGTTTATCGACTACCCAACCACCCACTTGTCTTCAGCGGGCAAGTTCTTTACGGGCACACCAGCAACAACGTCGCTCCGCTGGGCACCTATCGCGACAACTTCGATACCGAGCGATGGCTGACGCATCTGGGGGTCACCGGAGAAGTCGGTACCGAGCAATGGAGCTTGTATCACTTCCTTTCAGCCACTCACACCCGAGACGACCAACAGGCCTATGTGGACGCACTCGGCAATACCATACCATCGCAGGGCTTTCAGCTTACGAACCTTGAATTGGGCGCGGATTTCGAGGTGCAGCTTGCCGAGGAGATGGGTCGCAGTGTGCTTACGGGCGGGTTTTCCGGCATCTGGTCGCAGACGTCCGGAAGTGGTGCAGCCGCATTGCGCGAACCCGCCTACGACGGCGGACGCCTGCGGCTGGAACTTGGCTATGACAGTTTACTGAGCAATGGCGGCCGTATCCAGTTCAGCGCCTTTGGCGATGGCATCGGGGCACAAGGCTATCAAAGCTACGGAATGGGCGGAACTTACTCCTTCAACTTTTAGGTACCGTAGCTACAGCCTATTTAAGTCAATAGATGACAAGCAGGACACTCGCGGCCCTTTCAGGTGGCGCTATCCACTGTCCGCGCCATCTCGAAGGATGCGCCTAAGATCCTTCAGGAAAATACCGGTGCTGAAGGCTGGGCACATTTAGCGATGCCCATGGACAACAACTTTAAAAAGCGCCTCGAAATCGAGGCGCTTTTTGATTTTTGTGAGGAGGCAGGATCAGTCAGCTACCGGAACCTCTTTCCAATTGAAGAGGTTATCTTCACCAGCCGACATGATGCGTCTGATCAAGTCGTCCTTGAACTCCTGAAACTTGCGTTGCTCCTCATCTGAGCCTTTGCGCGGCTGGAAAGTGATTACCATTTCGCGGAATTCGTCTGTAAAAAAACCTTCCTTCGGCCAAAGACCGATGCGCCGATCTTCGTATTCAAACTCGTAATAGAAGCGACCAACTAGCGCCAACGGGGCCTCTTCAGGCAAGTTTTCCGTAACCTCAGTGACGTTGGCAGCGTTGCGTGTAAGACCACGCAGCACCAGCTCAACACAGTCCTTCACACCGGGCCCCGGAAAACCGAGTTGAACCTTAACCCTGTTCCGTTCCAGCAATTCTCCATCTCTTGCCAGTTTGGAAAACGCAAAGCGGAACATGTTGAACATAAGTGCAGTTGCTATGATCTCATCAGGGCCTGCATAGGCGATCAGGTCATTGCGGGAGAAGCTGAGGGGGAGATCTCCCTCTTTCAGCTTGATGGAATGATCGTCGTAGTAGCGACATGTCATGGGTAGTCGTTCCTGATCAGAATTATTCAGATTGCGCCAAGGCGGTGGAAGCAAAAACAGATTTGATGTCAATCTCTTCGCGCATCATCTCGTTTGCGATCAGGAAGGCCATGTCGTCAGACAGAGATTCCAAATCTTCCTCGCTGAAGGTGGTGGTAAAGTCAGCCCATGCCGCAAGGCGCTTAGCATCGGCAATGGAAATCCCAGCTTCTTCGGCACCAAGCGCAATCGCTTCTTCAGGATTTGCTTCAATCCATGCCATTGCATCTCGGTGAACCTTGACAACACGTTCAACGATATCCGGGTGTGCTTCAACAAACTTGGTTGGAGCGGTCATGCCCAGCTTCGGTACAGCAAGGCCCCGAGAAGTTGCGACAATGTGAGCCCCCTGTTGTTCGGAGGTGATAACCGAACTCGCAGCCAGAAGCGCGCCATCAATCTGGCCAGCCAGCATTGCTGTTTGTGCCTTTGGGATACCCATTGAAACGAAATTCACATCGTCAACCGTGAGACCTTCGCTAACCAGACCTGCGACCAACAACTGGTGCAAGACGGTACCCTTCGGACCCGCAACAGTTTTACCCTTGAGATCGGCGAAAGACTGGATGCTCTCATCCTTGGAGACCAAAGCGAAGGTATCGGATGGGCGGGATACACCCGCAACGAACTGGATCGGGTTCCCCATAGCGTTGGATATCAGCACGGATGAGCTGTTCATTACCATGCCGAAATCGAGCGAGCCGGCTGCCATCGCCTGTGCCTGTTTTGCGCCAGAGGTGATTTTATGCCAGTTGATCTGGATATTGTCCTGCGCAAACTCTTTTTCCAGCAGCTCATGCCGCTTTGTGACGATGACCTGCAAGTTAAAGGGTGAAGTCACGTAGGAAACATTCAGTTCCTTGATATCGTTTGCCGATGCCGGCGCCGCGAACAGCGCCATTGCGCCTGCAATGGCGAGCGCTTTGAGGGTTTTAAACATAGGGTTGTTCCTGGTTGCTTCTCAATGGTGTGTCGATGAAAGGTGCCTTTGGGGTACCGTTGTTCAGTGCGGCTTCGATGCGGTCCTTCAAAGCACGCAAAGTGCCGTCTTGGGAGTGCCGCGGATGTGGCAAGTCCACAGCGATGTCAGAGCAGATCCGCCCTTGGTCCATCACCAAAATTCGGTCGGCGATGAGACTTGCCTCATCCAAATCGTGAGTGACGAAAAGGGTTGTTGTGGGCGTACTGATGTGCAGATCAAGCAGCAGGTTTTGCATTTCGGCGCGGGTAATGGCATCCAACGCGGCAAATGGTTCATCGAGCAGAAACAGCTCTGGTTCCAACAGCAACGCCCTTCCCAGTGCGACCCGTTGAGCCATGCCGCCAGAAAGCTCGGCAGGAAAACTGTTCAAAGTCTTCTCAAGTCCAAGACTGCCGAGGACGTTAATCACACGATCCCGTTTCGCCTGCTTGGACAGGTCTTTGCGGACGTGCAGCGCAAGCATCAGATTTGCCTCGACAGTGGCCCATGGCAAAAGCCTGTGATCTTGAAAGACAACGCCGCTGCGCCTCGATAAATCGACTGGATCGATGGAACCACGGTCCACGCTGCACAGACCTGCAAGTATATGCAGCAGCGTCGTTTTCCCGCATCCCGAACGCCCAATCAAAACCGTGATCTTGCTTCGATCCAGTGTTAGGGAGAAATTCGTAAGCACCGGATGGTTGCCTGTTTGCACCGCTCCCTGATCAAATCGCGGGAAATTCTTGTAGAGGTTGGTAAGGCGGATGACATCCATCAAAACACCCCTTTAAGCATACCTGAGCGGTTATCTTTCGGCAGCACGCGCAGGAAGATGGCATCCAGCAAAAGCCCGGTGGCCGCGATGGCAAAAATGCCAACAAAGATGCGGTCGGTTCGCGCCAGTTCTTCACTGTCGATGATCAGATAACCAAGGCCAGCGGCGGCGGCGATCATCTCAGCACCAACAAGTGCGCGCCACGCATAGCCGAAACCAAGGCGCAAACCAGTTAGAAGTCCCGGCATGGCGCTTGGTATGACGATGAACCAAGTTTGTTCGATGCGCGACAGGCGCAACGTTTTTGCCATCTCCAGAAGACGCGTGTCTGTGGAGGCAAGGGCTGTGCGTGCACTGAGGTAAATCGGGAAAAAGCTTGCCAGCACGATTATTGCCAGCTTTGAAGCCTCACCAATACCAAGCCAGAGGATCAGCACAGGAACCATGGCAAGCGGAGGCACAACACGGATCGCCTCCATAGGTACACTCATAATCCTTCGCACCACAGGGAGGCCATGATGCAAGGCCGCCAAGCTCAAAGCGAGGCTTGCAGAAACCGAAAAGCCTGTGAGCACGCGACTTACTGACACCAAAAGGTGGCGCTGCAGGTGTCCGCGCTCCCAAAGTTCAACGGCTGCAAGCCAAATCGCACTCGGTGAAGGCAGCAAATAGCTATTGGTTAAACCAAGTCGTCCGACAATTTCCCAAAGCACGACTATGACGATCGGCAGAGTTGAAACCAGCAACAGCGATCTGAGTTTCTGTTTGACTACGAAGCTGATAATCATTCCGATCTTGCAAAATTAAAGCTTCCAATCTGGAGCCGGTTAAATGACCGGATCATGTTTAGCTAAACCTGTAGGTGCAATTAAGTCGCAATAGCACTTATATCTAGAAACACGCATTGGGTTGTCACACCGAAACAAGCCCGTTGCCACTGCTCTTTCAAGAATCATGGCCCTATGGGCGGCTTGCCGTGTTAGGGAAGTTTGCGCACACCGCTCGTCTTTGTGAGGCTTCGACCAAAACGCCATGCTCTGTTTCTTTCGCCGTGCCCTCTTGTTGGCTGTCCTGCTGGCAAGCTTTCTCGCTGGATCAATCTCAGCCTTGGCTCAACCAACAAAACGCATTGGGGTGCTGGATGTCCTTGGTGCAAAGCACACTCTTGCCCGTTGGGCCGCCACGATAGAGGGCCTGGAGCAAGCATTTCCAGATATCACCTTCGAGGTCGAAGCGCTGGACATAAACGGCCTGGACAAGGCTCTTTCCGAGAACAGGCTGGATTTTGTCATCACAAATCCAGGCAATTACGCTGAACTCGAATACCGC
Organism: Pseudovibrio exalbescens DSM 16456; assembly: GCF_000422785.1. Lineage (GTDB taxonomy): Bacteria > Pseudomonadota > Alphaproteobacteria > Rhizobiales > Stappiaceae > Pseudovibrio > Pseudovibrio exalbescens. The sequence goes on along the minus strand of NZ_AUGS01000026.1, from coordinate 11,595 downwards.
CACCATATCAGCCGCATCGCAATGGTGCAGCGCGGTCAACCGGTCGCTTCGACGTTGGTCACGACGAGCGATTTTACCAGTATGGAAGATCTGGTCGGCAAGAAGCTGGCGGTGGTCTCCAAGGACGCTTTCGGCGGCTTTCACGTCATCATCTCGGAAATGGACAAGACCAACCCGTCCCTGCCACGCCGCATCGAGGTGATGGAAACCGGCTATCCCATGAATCTGGTTGCCGAAGCTGTACTGGACGGAAAGGCCGATGCGGCAGTACTGCGCACCTGCACTCTGGAGTTGTTGCAACAGCAAGACCCGGCTCGCTACAACTCGCTGCGGTCTTTCGCGCTGCGCCAGGACCAACCGACCGACTGCGCTATCTCCAGTCCGATCTTTCCCAACTGGCCGTTCGCCAAAACACCCAAGACGGACGCCGCCTTTGCCAAACAGGTGGCGGTGACACTTTTAAGCATCGAACAGGGGAATTTCTGGACCGTGCCTTTGGACTATCAATCAGTCCATGATGTGCTGCGGCAGTTGCAAATCGGCCCCTATGAGAGAACCTCCCCCATTTCGCTGCGCGAGCTTGTCGAGGATCATGGCGAATGGCTGATCCTTCTGGCCGGTGCGTTGATCTTGTGGGCGATCTATTCGGTACGCATTGAGACATTGGTGCGCAAACGCACTCTGGCTCTCAACGAGACCAACGAGAAGCTGCTGCTTGAAATGGACCGGCGCAAGCGTGCCGAAGAGGCCGAGCGCCAGCATCTTCGAGAGCTTGAGCATGTGGCCAGGTTGTCCATTCTGGGCGAAATGGCCTCCTCCATTGCCCATGAACTCAACCAACCATTGGCCGCCATTTCCAACTACGCCCAAGGCTGCCTGCTCCGGCTCAAGGCTAACAAATTCAGCGCCGACGATATGACGCTAGCCGCCAACGAGATCGCCCAGCAGACCGATCGGGCGGCAGAAGTCATCAAGCGCATCCGGGCCTTTGTGCGCAAGAAAGACACCAAACAGGTTCCTGTCAACGTCGCCGATCTGATTGCAGATTGCGCCGCTGTCTACGAAGCCTCAGCCAACCGCGCCGGGGTCAAGGTTGTGGTGGATATTGCCGAAGATCTTCCGCTATTGACCGTTGACCCCATTCAGATCCAACAGGTTCTGCTCAACCTAGTGCAAAACGCCATTGACGCCATGAGCGATGTGCCAGCGGAAAGACGCAAGGCGTTTCTGGTGGCCCGGCGGTACCATGACGGAACCGACGGCGTTTCAATCAGCGTGCGGGACTTTGGCCATGGCATGAGCGCGGAAGATCTTGGACATTTCGCCGAAGCCTTTTATACAACCAAGGCTGAGGGCATTGGATTGGGGCTCGCTCTGAGCCGCTCCATTCTGGAAGCGCATGGCGGGTCCATGCGTGCAGAAAGCCCACAAGACGGGGTCGGACTTGAGGTGGCCATCTGGCTGCCAACTGGAGAAAACCATGAATGATGGCGGGCTCATTCACATTGTCGATGACGACCGGGCAGTGCGTGACGGGCTCGGCTTCATGCTTTCCTCTCTCGGTTTCACCATCAAGACACATGGCTCTGCCATGGAGTTGCTTGAGGGGCTGGACGGATCCGTCGTGGGCTGCATTCTCGCCGACGTGCGTATGCCGGGCATGACCGGTCTGGAACTGCTGGTAGAGCTGGACCGGCGCAAATGCTCCCTTCCCGTAATCATCATAACGGCCCATGCCGATGTGCCCATGGCGGTTCGGGCGCTGCGCTCTGGCGCCATGGATTTCTTTGAAAAGCCCGTCAACGGGATGGCGCTGGTGGACTGCATCAACGAGGCGCTCGCCCATGCGCGCGCCAGCGCTGAGGCAGCCCACAAGAAAGCGGTCATAAACGGGCGCATCGAAGGCCTGACAAACCGCGAAGCGGATGTTGCACGCGCCATCATGGATGGCAAGCAGAACAAGCAGATCGCGGCGGACTTGGGAATCAGCCCCAAGACGGTCGAAATCCACCGCCACAACCTGATGGCCAAAATGGAAGCTACAACGCCTGCCGACCTTGTGCGGCAGCTTGTCACGGCTGGATGGGACCAGGTTTAGGGGGTAACCCCTAAAGGTCTTGGGTTTGGCCTGATACCCTGCATTTGCCCGCGTCTCTAGGCTGGTTCTTAAACCGGCCGCCCCTTTTCGCATTGATTTGCGCCGCAAAGGGACGGTCCTTGGGAGACCCTGCGCACCATCTCTCGCCTGTTTTGGCTCAAGCCGGGCATTGGCGGAGGGTGCGTCAGTGAAAGGACCAGCCATGGATAGTTCTCGCCGCCAATTTCTCGGATCGATCGGACAGGTAACCATTGGTGCTGCGGCAAGTATCGCCGGTGCCAACAGTGCCGATGCCGCGTCCGGTTCCGCGACTGACGCCACCAATGCAACCGGCCCGCACTGGGGCATGGTCATTGACTTGCGTAAATGTATCGGCTGCCAAGCCTGCACGGTCGCCTGCATCATGGAAAACGATGTGCCGGAAGATGCGTTGCGCACCAACGTTTCCGTTTACGAAGTGGTCAAGGAAGGGCGTGATCCGGCAATGGTCATGCTGCCTCGGCTTTGCAATCACTGCGATGAGCCGCCCTGCATCCCGGTCTGCCCGGTGGGAGCAACCTACAAGAAGGAAGGGACAGGCGAAGTGCTCGTGGATGCGTCCGTGTGCGTGGGCTGCGCCTATTGTGTTCAGGCCTGCCCTTATGACGCACGTTTCATCAATCACGAAACCCAGACCGCCGATAAATGCACATTCTGCGTTCACCGCACCGAGGCTGGCCTGCTGCCCGCTTGCGTTGAAACCTGTGTGGGCGGCGCGCGCATCTTCGGCGATTTGAACGATCCCGAGAGTACGGTGTCCCGTCTGCTGGCAGAAAATGACGTGTCGGTTCTGCGACCCGAAATGCACACGGCTCCGAATGTCTATTACATCCAGCTGGATGAAGCGCTGGACGGCCGGGTGGCCGGGGAAGCTGCATATCGCCCCATGGTCACCGATGCGCCTGAGTCTCACGGGGAGAGCGTCTGATGCAAATACATGAGCTTGTTGGCACAGTCCACGAGGCCGCATGGCTTCCTTGGGCAGTGCAGTATTTCTTCCTCATCGGTATATCGGCGACAGCTGTGTTCCTGACCTTTCCGGCTTTTGTTCTAGGTCGCCGCGCCCAGCTTCCCATTGCACGTCTTGCCCTGCTGACGGCGGTAACCACCGGCATCGCCGGCCCGGTCGCGCTGCTGGCCGACTTGCACCAACCAGCCCGTTTCTGGGAGTTTTTCGTCTATACAAACGCCACCTCATGGATGGCTTGGGGGGCATGGATCGTAATGTCCTATGTCATCCTTCTTCTGCTTTATGCTTGGGCTGTGCATCGCCCGGCCTTCTATCGCTGGGGAAAGGATAACTGGCGTTTTGCCTGGCTGTTCCGTCTTTTGTCATTGCGGGGAGAGGCAAACGGCTTTGCCCGCTCATTTGGCATCGGAGCTGGCGTCGCCGCACTCGGCATCCTGCTTTACACAGGCATGGAAGTGGCTGTGGTTCACTCCCGTCCGCTTTGGAACACCCCCCTGCTTCCTTTGCAGTTCGCAGCAACAGGTGCGGTTGGCGCGCTTGGAGTGATGCTGGTACTCGGGCGCTTTTTCGATACGGGCCCGACGATTGAAGCGTGGATGAACCGCCTGCTGGCCGCTGGCCTTGCCGTGGTAGCCGCGCTCGGCGCACTCTGGTTCCTCGTCGCCTTCTCGGGCCTATCGGCAAGCCACACGGAAGCGCTCGCGTCGGTTGCTGGTTTTCCGGTCTGGCAGAACATCGCCCTGTGGGCAGCCGCGGCCATTGTGATCCCGTTCCTCATCGCGATACTCGCTCCTGCAAGGTCCGGATGGGTTACCGGTCTCATCGCCATTCACGCGGCCTGGATGTTCCGCTGGACCGTCTTCATGGGCGGACAGGCCGTGCCGAAAGTGGGATCCGGGCTTTACGACGCGCTCATGCCCACCGGCCTTGAAGGCATGATGGGTGTGATTGGAACCTTCGGGCTCTGGATCTTCCTGCTCATCGTTTACACCACGTTCGTGCCATGGGACGAGGCTGATCTGCCGGGCGATCCGGCATCGATCCCCACGTCCGCCCCATCTTCTCGCACTGTCCAAGGATGAAACTCATGTCAACACGTCGCAATGTCTTGAAGGGCGCGGTCGCTACAGGAGCCTTGGGGGCCTTCGCTGTAGGGTATTCGGAAACCGTGAAAAAGGTTCTGCGGGGCAAATGGTCCGGAGAGCAACCGCGCAAGAATGTCACTGGCAATGCTCCGGATCCCGAATACCGGGTCACCGCGGACGGCCAAATCGAGCTCAATCCTGAACAGGCGGTCAGTTATGCCATGTGCATCGGCTGCACCTCCATGTGCGGGGTGCGAGTGCGGGTCGATAAAGCCAACAACAAGGTACTGAGGGTTTCTGGCAATCCGTATAGCCCGCTCAGCACCAACGAGTTCCTGCCCTATGAAACACCCGTGCGTGAAAGCCTTGCCGTGCTTGGCCAGTCCGGTAAGGGCGATGGTATGCTGCACCGATCCACTGCGTGTGGGCGGGGCAATGCGGTGCTTGAGCAACTCGACAATCCACGCCGGGTCCTCAAGCCCCTGAAACGCGTCGGCCCCCGCGGCTCAGGTCAATGGGAGACCATAAGCTTCGAACAATTGGTCGAGGAAGTGGTTGAAGGCGGAGACCTGTTTGGCGAGGGAAAAGTGGCCGGTCTCCGGGAAATCCGAGATCTGGAAACACCGATCAAGGCGGATGCGCCCGAGTTTGGGCCCAGAGCAAATGGCGTCGTCATGTTGAGCTCGGTCAATGATGGCCGCGACAACATGAACCTGCGGTGGCTGAAGAAAGCCTATGGTTCGACCAACTACGCCCGCCATGGCTCTTATTGCGGCGGGTCTTACAGGTCTGGCTCAGGTGCAATGTTCGGCAACGTGAAGAAAATGCCGCACGCCAAGCCGGATTTCGAGGAAGCCGAGTTCATCATTTTCATCGGAACGGCGCCAGGCAACGCAGGCAATCCGTTCAAGCGTATTGGGGCCCTTGTTGCCGAAGCGCGTAGCAGCGGCAAGCTGGATTATGTGGTCATCGATCCAGTGCTCAACAACGCCCAGAACGGCCCTTCCGGAGACAGGTCACGCTGGCTGCCCATCATCCCGGGAACGGATGGCGCGCTCGCCATGGGCATGATGCGCTGGATGTTTGAAAACGATCGCCTCAACAAGACCTATCTGGCCCAACCGTCCAAAGCAGCGGCAACGGCCGCAGGCGAGGCCAGTTGGACCAACGCCACCCACCTCGTCATCGTAGATGAAAACCATCCGCGCATGGGCAAGCTGTTGCGCGGCTCTGATGTGGGCATGAAACTGGCGGAAGGCGCCAAGCCATATGACGACAGCGACCCATATATGGTCGCCTCGGACAAGGGCCCCGTCCCTGTTGGCGACGGTCCTGCCCCTCTGTTCTTCAATGCACTCGTCAACGGCAAGGACGGCCCGATTGCCGTCAAGACCGGCCTCACCTTGTTGCGCGAGGAGGCCGAACGCCTGAGCTATGAAGAATACGCTGCTGCTTGCGGCATTCCCGTTGAGACCATTACCGGTCTTGCCAAGGAATTCACCAGCCATGGTCGCAAGGCCGCTGTCAACACCCACGGCGGCATGATGAGTGGCTCGGGTTTTTACAACGCCTTCGCACTGATGATGCTGAACACGCTCATAGGTAACCTGAACTGGAAGGGTGGCACCATCATGCTCGGCGGCTGGTATCCCGATACCAACGGGCCAGCTTATGATCTTGCCAAAGTCGTGGGCGGGGTAAAGCCCAAGGGTCTGCCCTTGGGCCGCAACGTGCCATATGAGAAGACCTCCGAGTTCAAGGCCAAGCAGGCCGCGGGCAAGCCCTTCCCGGCTGAGGGGCCGTGGTATCCCAATGCACCGGGACTGGCCACTGAATGGTTCTCCTCCATGATCAACGGCTACCCCTACAACATCGAGGCTTTGATCCTGCGCAACGCCAACCCCATCTATGGCATCGCAGGTATTGAGCATCTGGTGCCCAAACTGAAAGATCCCAGTGTGGTGCCGCTGATCATCTCGATAGACCCGTTCATCAACGAGAGCACGGCCCTTGCCGACTATATCGTGCCGGACACGGTGATGTATGAAAGCTGGGGCTTTGCCAAGCCGTGGAATGGGGTGCCAACCAAGATCACCACGGCCCGTTGGCCGGTGGTCGAGCCAAAAGTCGCCAAGACGAAAGACGGCGTGCCCATTGACGTGGACATGTTCCTGATCGCCACGGCCAAGCGCATGGGCCTTCCGGGCTTTGGCGACGCCGCCATTCCCGACAAGGATGGCATCATGCATCCGCTGAACCGGCCCGAGGACTTTTACTTGCGCGGGGCCGTTAATGTGGCCACGGTTGGCGGTTCGGCCGTGCCGGACGCCAGCGATGATGATCTGAAGGTCTCAGGGGTGGAGCGGATCCGTGACTTGCTTCAAGGCACGCTCAAGCCGGACGAGTGGCGCAAGGCGGCCACCATCTTTGCCAAGGGCGGACGCTACGAGAACAAGGATCTCAGCTACAAGGGCGAGAAAAGCGCACATCCCTACGGCAAGCCCATGCAGGTCTACAATGAGGGAGTTGGCAGCGCCCGTAGTGCTCTGACGGGTCGACGCTCACCAGGGGTTCCCACCTGGCGCGAGGCGGAGTTCGCCGATGGCAGCAAGGTGGCTGACATCTATCCGCTCAGCGAGTGGCCGGTCAAGGTCATCAGCTTCAAGTCCCCGCTGCACAACTCCTACTCTGTGGGAGCGAAGTCCCTCCTGCGGATCACGGCCTCCAACACGGTCAACATGGCCCGTGAACTGGCGGAACAACATGGCATCCAGAACGGCGATCAGGTTGTGCTCACATCGCCGGGCGGCAGTGTGCAAGGTGTCGCCGTTGTGCGAGATGGCGTAGCGAAAAACACCGTGGCCATCGAACACGGGTTCGGACATCGCGCGTTCGGGGCTTCCGACATCACCATCGACGGCGTGACGTTAGCTGGGGATCCTCGCCTTGCTACCGGCATGTTGCAAAATGACCTCGGCCTTGTCGATCCAACGCGTTCCAAGCCCGGAGTTTGGGTGGACCCTATCTCCGGTGCGGCCGTCCGGCAGGCTCTACCGGCGAAGATCGAGAAGATCGCCTGATCCCATCAAAACACGAGTTGCCGGTTCGAAAGACCGGCAGTTCGTCCCCACCAAGGCAGCGCAAGGAAGCATATGATGTCCTTTATCGACCCTCATGGGCGCAAGATCGACTATCTCCGGCTCTCCCTCACGGAGCATTGCAACTTGCGCTGCTTTTACTGCATGCCCGCAGAAAGCAAATGCACTGCGCATTCCAGCAGTCAACTCACCTTTGACGAGATTGAAAGGGTGGTAGCGGCGTTTGCCGCCTTGGGCGTTTACCGCCTGCGCCTGACCGGAGGCGAACCTTTACTGCGCAAGGGGGTGGCAGAACTGGCCGCGCGACTTAACGCCGTGCCCGGCATCGAAGATCTGTCCATGTCCACCAATGCAATGCTCCTTGCACACCATGGTGCCGCATTGCGAAATGCGGGCGTTTCCAGGCTCAACATCTCGCTTGACAGTTTGAACCCGGACCGCTTTGCCCGTATCACCCATGGTGCCCGGCTGGAAGACGTTTTTGCCGGGCTGGAAGCGGCAAAACACGCCGGTTTTTCTCCCATCAAGATCAACATGCTGGTGATGAAGGGGATCAACGACGACGAGGTCGTTGACATGGCCCACTACTGCCTCGATCAGGGGTTCACCCTGCGCTATATTGAAACCATGCCCATGGGCGCTGGCGGCCAACAGGCCTTTTCCCACTATCTGCCTCTGGATGTGGTGAAGGACAGGCTCGCCGCCCAATTCCAACTGGTAGAAGACATCGCCTCGGGTGGCGGTCCCGCGCGTTATCTGCGCATTCCCGGCTCCAAAACGCAGATCGGCTTCATAACTCCGCTGTCCCGGCATTTTTGCGCCACCTGCAACCGCGTACGGTTGGGGGCCGACGGCACACTCTACATGTGCCTTGGCAACACGCATTCGGTTGCTCTGAAGCCCCATCTCCGGCAGGGCATTTCCGAAAGCGGTCTTGTCGAGGTGATCCAAAACGCCTTGGCAATCAAACCGTTGCGGCACAACTTTGAACAACAAGCGGGGCAGATCAATAGGGCCATGTCAGCTACCGGCGGCTGACATCAATCAAATTGGCGAGATCAAGGGGCGTTCGTTCCAGTCAAGGTTCGGTCACCCCTTGATCAGTTCACATTGGAAACCGACACGGATGGTTTACGCGCGACGCTTTGTGGCGCTGTCCATCCATACCGCCAACAACAGGATCCCGCCCTTTACAACGTATTGCCAAAAGGTTGGGACGTTCATCATGCTCATACCGTTATCCAGTGATGCCATGATGAACGCGCCAATGACCGCACCAACTACAGTACCGACCCCGCCAGCCAGACTCGCGCCACCAATCACGCAGGCGGCGATTGCATCAAGTTCGGCCATGTTACCTGCAGACGGAGAACCCGCCCCAAGGCGAGAGCTCAGGATAAGCGCGGCAACACCCACAAGCAGACCATGCATGGTATAAACACGAAGCTTGGTCTTCTCGACATCGATGCCAGACAGGCGACTGGCTTCGACATTGCCGCCAATCGCGTAAACACGGCGCCCAAAGGTTGTCTTGGTGGCAACGAACGTTCCGATCAACATAAGCGCAGTGAGAATGAGTACTGGCGTCGGTACGCCGCGGTAATCGTTCAGCAACAACACGATACCTAGAGAAAACACTGCGATCACGGCGTACTTTGTGAACGCCATGCCCTGCGCTTCATTCTGAATGCCATACTGAGTGTTTTGACCTCTGACCCGTTGCTGCCAGATCATGTAGGCAGCCAGCACACCGACAGCCAGAACCATGCTGAACATGTCGGGAAGGTAGCTTTGTCCGATTATCGACATGGCGTTGGAGGTCGGGGCAACGGTCGTGCCATCGGTAAGGCCGATCAGGATGCCGCGAAACGCCAGCATTCCAGCGAGGGTCACGATGAAGGATGGCACCTTTCGATAGGCAACCCACCAACCATTCCAAAAGCCCAAAATCAACCCGGCGGCGAGGGTAAAAACGATTGTCAGTGACAGCGGCAATCCAACCCATACATCCAGAATGGCCGCTACGCCGCCCAACAGACCCATCATGGACCCAACAGACAGATCGATTTCACCGCTGATGATCACGAAGACCATTCCGATGGCCAGAATGCCAGTGATCGCGGTTTGACGAAACAGGTTGGAAACATTGCGCGTTGTCAGATAGCTGCCATCTGTCATGAAGTAGAAAAACACCATGATGATGATGATGGCAAACAGCATCACCAACACCTGAAGGTTCATGGGCTTGAGCTTTTCCAGCAGGTCCTGATTGGCTCCGTCCGCCGATTTGCTCGTTGCCTGTTGCTCACTCATTGTGCTGTTCCTTCTGAAAGGGCGCAATCCATGATGATTTCTTGCGTGAGATTTTCGTTTGGCAGGTCGCCCTTGATGACGCCCTCGTGCATGACCAAAACGCGGTCGCTGATGCCAAGTACTTCGGGCAGCTCGGAGGAGACCATGATGATGCTGATGCCTTTTTTGACGAGTTGAAACATCAACCGATAGATTTCGTATTTAGCACCCACGTCGATGCCGCGCGTGGGCTCATCAAGGATGAGAACATCCGGGGTGGACAACAGGAAACGCGCCAGAATGGCCTTCTGCTGGTTGCCCCCCGACAGGTTACGGATTGCCAGCTCGGGTCCCGGTGTCTTTACCCGCAAGCTGGCTATGGATTGTTTGATGGCGTTTGTTTCCTTGGCCATGCTCAGCATGCCATAGTTGGCAAACTCGTTGAGATAGGCCAGCGTGATGTTCTGCCCCACACTCATAATGGGTACGATCCCGTTGCGCTTGCGATCTTCCGGCACCATGGCAATGCCCTGCACCAACGCTTCACGGGCACTGGCAAGCTTCAACGGCCTGCCGTTCAGCTCGACACCACCCTCATGATTGCCCCGATAACAACCGTAGATGCACTCCATTAGCTCTGTTCGCCCGGAACCGACGAGGCCGGAAACGCCGAGTATCTCACCCTTGCGCAGTTCGAAGCTGGCGTTGACGACCTTCTTCATGCGCGGATTGGAAATATCCCAGGCGTTGATCGGGCCAACCTTGAGAATAACCTCGCCAATGTCATGATCTTCTCGCGGGAACAATTGCTTCATTTCGCGGCCGACCATCATTGTGATGATGTCGTCGGTAGTCATGGTGCTGGCAGGTTTGGTGGCGATGTGCACGCCGTCGCGGATCACACAGATATCGTCGGAAATGTGTTTCACCTCTCCCAGCTTGTGAGAGATGTAGATGCAGCTCACCCCACTAGCCCGCAGTTCCTGAACCAGATCCAGAAGGATTGCGGTTTCAGACTCCGTCAGCGGTGCAGATGGCTCATCCAGAACCAAAACTCTGGCCTTCTTGGAAAGTGCCTTGGCGATCTCCACCAGTTGTTGCTGGCCAACGCCCAGATCGCCCACTTTCGTTTGCGGTGACACATCAAGCTTCACGCGTTTCAGGAGTTCGGCCGTGCGCTTGTGCATCGCCGGAAAATCCATCAGCCCCTTGGTACTGATTTCCGCACCAAGGAAGATATTCTCAAGGATGCTCAGCTCCTTTATCAGTGTCAGCTCCTGGTGGATGATGGCGATCCCAAGCTTCTCAGTATCCTTGATTGTTCTGGCTTTGACCTCCTCTCCTTCGAACAGGATCTGGCCTTCATAGTCACCATGGGGATAGATGCCGCACAACACTTTCATGAGTGTTGATTTACCCGAGCCGTTTTCTCCGCACAGTGAAAGGATTTTCCCCGGTTCGAGGCGGAGATCCACCCCGTCAAGCGCTTTTACAGGCCCAAAACGCTTTACGATACCGCGCATTTCAATCAGGTTTGCCATTCCCACCTCCCATGCCGAGCGCCGGAGAGGCGCCCGGCTTGCATGACCTTAATTGTAAACGTTTTCCTTGGAATGGAAGCCGTCGGCAATGACGGTGCTATCGAGGTTGTCCTTGTAAACGGCAACTGGGGGCAGCAGGTAGCTAGGGCCTGTTGACAAAGTGGGTTCCCAAATCAGCTGAACTGTGATTCAAGACTGTCTTTTAGGAGGCAGCCTTGGCACGTGGCGATTTGACAGACGCGGAATGGGAATTGATCGAAGCGTTGCTTCCGTCAGAGCGGGGCCGAAAGTCCCGTCCAGCTCAGGATAACCGCCGTTATCTGAATGGTATGCTACATGTGCTGCGCGTTGGCTGCCCCTGGCGCGACATGCACGAGCGCTACGGGAAATGGAATTCGGTCTATGTGCGCTTTCGCCGGTGGGCAGAGCAAGGCGTCTGGGATGGTCTGCTGGAAACGCTGGTGGATCTCGG
>NZ_AUGS01000025.1 GCF_000422785.1 Pseudovibrio exalbescens DSM 16456 | reverse complement strand
CCAGATGTAAGCTGCCGCTTGTCATGGGGCTCTGGTGGGCCCTTGCCAAAAACCGAAAAGCCCTGCGATCCGTCGTGGGGCTTTTTTGTTTGGTGACTTCCTACAGAGCGAGATTGCAGACTGTGGTGGGCCGCACCTGGATACAACGCCGTGACTGGGTTAGCCTTCCATGTTGATAAGCCGTTGCAGGCCAACGGCTTGATGGGGAAAAGTTCACAAAAGCAGAAAAGCGCCTTGATCTCTAAAGCTTGGATCGGTATCTACGCGGTCAAGGACACGTGGCCGAGTGGTCGAAGGCGCTCCCCTGCTAAGGGCGAGTGCTTTTTTTATATTCTCACGTAATATCAGTGAGTTATGTCACTTGTTGAATCGTGACTGTTTGGGTTTTGCAGATTTCCGCTTTTCTTCCCGAGAGAACGCATCCAGTACATTTTGAGAACCTTGCCGTGAGTGCGCATAGGTATCCAGAAGCACGCGCGGGCTTGACCAGCGGCCGTGTTTGGCAACATCTACCGGGTTCACGCCGCGCCTGACAACGGTCTCTGTGCCGAAGCCGTGGCGGCCAGCAGCATGCGGACCGATGTACTCAATGCCTGCTTGTTTACATGCGTGTTGCCACGGGCCGTATATGCTGTGCCGGTTTGCGTATCCAAAGACTTTTCCATTCCGGGGAGGGAGGTTTGCAAGGGTAACCACCATATCTGTTGTGATGCTCACCCATTGTGCCGGGTGGCCTTTGGATGGTGGCATCCAGACACGATGGTTTTGGAGATCAAGGTCATCTGGTACCAGCTCAATGGCTTGCGTAACTCGGGCCCCGGTGGTGAACATGAATAGCGCTAGCGCGCTCATATAGGGGTTTGCATGCTCGCGGAACTTATCAAGCCACTCCCATGAGCCGGGAGTCTTCTCGGCGCGGCTTTGCTTGCCTCTTGCCGCATCTTGAGCCTGACGCTCTGCGGGTGTGTAGGCTTTGACCTTGATGGGTGGCGTTCCCTTTATTTGGTGCGCATTGTTTATGACAGCGCTAATGGGAACAACGACCTGTCTTCTCCAGGTATCCGTTGCCGCTTTGGGGTAGATTTGCCTGCCCAGATTTCGAACTTCGTTGGGTGTTATGTCCCGGACCTTCTTTGCCGCCAGGTGGGGCAGGATCTTCTGAAGGTAGCCTGCCTCCGCCGGTTTGGCCGGGTACAGAATGACGGCTGCAGCGAAGGTCAGCTCATCTTTTTCTGATGGCGCATCTGGTCCAAGGATCGCACGTTGCCGCGCTTGCCTTTCGATCTCTGCGAGCTTCGCTGTTGCGACCGCTTCATCAGATGTTCTGAGGCTTCTGTCAATGTAGCCGTCGATGCCATCAGCGCGTCCACGGATCCACCATTTGAGGCCTTTTCGATAGATTGTGAGAGGCATGGCTTTTCCTCGAAAATACGATCTATATGTTCCGGCAAGAGCAGCATCGCATTGCCGAGAGTGCAAAAGGCACCCAACCGGCGAGCGCGCTCTCGGAGCTTGCGTTCAGAGACCGGGATTCCGCGTTCACTGAAAACAGTTACCCATTCATCCGGTGTTTTTCCAGCTTGTAGAACTTTAGGCATTGGTTGTGACATGCAACCCTCTAATATTCGCCTGAGGCTTTCATTTTGGCAGATCATGTTGCTCCTGCCAGCGTACCTGTTGACTGACGTTCCATTCTGCCCTGAACCAGCCATTCTGCATCTTTCCGATATTTCAAAAGGGGCCGTTTCTTGCTGCGATCAAGGCTGCATCCAAAGCCGGTGTTAGCCATAGGCCAGCACTGGCTAACAGCATCAAGAATGCCAGTTTTGCTGCTTCACTCAGCAGAAATACGGCATTTCGGATTCCGGGGTATCTGCCGAGCATTCGATCCTCCTGATTGTGTGGTGGGGAGGTGCACAGTGATCACGGCAGACTTTATTAGCGGTAGTATGGACAGTCTTCGAGGTACTCGAACTCGATGCGATTGACTTTCGATTCAGGTGGGCGTTTGTGATGATCTGCGAACATGCGCACGAAGTCTTCAGGGGAATACTCCGGAAAACCTTCGCGCGCGCAATCCTCTTGACTGATGTCTTTAAGGCACTCTGTTTGCACAGAAACGACCCGGATTTGACAAAGTCGTTTGACTTTTTCGCCCGGTTTTAGGCCCATGCCTTTTTCGACAGCGTTGAGAACTGTACCTGGCTTCAGAAAAGCCCAGCCAAAGCGCCGAGTGACTGTCTTTTTGCGGTTTATGATTTGCTGTTTTGTAAGAGCAAAACTCATGTTTCTTGGCATGCTATCACTCCTGTGAGAAGGACGGTCAGGGTTATCCTGACCGTCCGTATTACCCGTCACTATGGGAGGAGTGGTGGACGGGTTTAATCTGCAAATTATTTACATCACCCTATAGGGTTAATGTCAAACAATAAAGAGTGACTGGTCATATTTTCCGAAGTTGCATTTGAAGGACGCAGACCTTGTTACCCTCTGCATCCAAAACCACAGGGCCGATTTTCTCTGTTGGCAGTGCGATCCTCGTCAGCCAGCGCGCGAAGCCTGGATGCATAAGGGCGATAAGCCGTTCTGCTCCGACACCTATTGCTCTTTTGGCAAGAGCTCTGGCGTTGGCGGATAGCGCCTCGTTTTTTGTTTCTGGATCAAGAGTAGGGCAGGCCGTAAAGCGTGTAGCTTCCCAGCATTTTTCGTCAGTTGGAAGAAAGGGAATTTGAGGGTCTGGAAGCCCGTTCAAGCGCTTGAGAGCCGCATCCCTTATCATGTAGGACTGGCCGCCCATGTCAAATGAGCATGGATTCATGCGGCTTGCTGCAAGGACAACACCGTCCCGGTGGGTGATTACGTATTCCGTGTTTCCAGTGTCATATTGATCCCATTCGATGAGAGTATTGTGCGGAACTTTCCACTTAAGCTCATCGACAAATAGCGCCTTCCGTATCTGAAGGTGCTGAAGCCATAAATCCCCATATTCGTGGATGGTCTCGAAAGACATAGTGACAGATTGCATAGATCCCTCCTAGTTGAGTTAGGAGGCTACGATCGCGGATCTGAATGCTTTCGGCTGCTAGTTTATTTGGTGAACTTTTTGCTCCAGCCCAAAGCCGGCGCGCGCTGCAAGGGCGACTACAGTTGCAAAATTGTCGACGCCAATGTGTCGTTGGATTGCCTTTTTGCGCTGCTTGATAGCGTCTTCACTAACCCGAAAATGATGAGCTATCTCTTTTGCCTTGTGGCCTGAACTCGCGAGTTGAATTAGCTCCTTCTGTAACGGTTGCAAAGCCAGCGTCCGGTTACATAGCTCTTCAAGATGATAACCAGTGAGCAGTTGATGGACCTTTTGTTTCTCGGCTTGGCTGAAGGGTTTGGTTCTTGCCACACCTGCGATCAATCTATTTCCGCCAATGCAGGATGAAAAGGCAATGCCAGCCTTGATGTCTCTAGCGTAGGCTGCCGACAAAAAGCTATTATTCGGATTTGTGATTTGCCACTCGATCAGGCCGGTGTTGTTCAAGCCGAATATTACAACCGGGTCATATTTTAGGCCGTTCATCGCAAAATACTCGCTTTGCCACTCGGCGCTGTAAGTGGTTTCCAGGTCGACTTCTCCCATCGTGAATCGACCTTTTCCAATCGCGTAGCCCTGATAGGCTATAAGCTTAAAGTTCTCGTCCATAGCATTGTCCATTTAACCCTTTCGGGTGAAAATACTATAAAAAGTAATATCTCCGCAACCACATAGAAAACGTGTTGTAGAGTGGAACAAACAGTAGGTGCGCGGGTGCCTCTGCATGCGTCAAAAAGGAAACTGCATGAAGGCCTAACCCTTTAAGGTTACATTCACCAAATTTGTATTTACACCTGACGATGGTTGTGTAAGTTTAACCTGCATACTTTACGTGAGGTTGCTATGGATTCTAAGCAAAAAAGTGCAAAGGTGGAATTATCGATTATTATTAGCCGGATGTCCGATGTTCAGGCTGGTGAATTGTTGAAGAAAATAAAACAAAATCAAGAAGCAAGCTATTTCAATTTATCCAGCAAAGAGCGCGCTTCATCTTCGGACATTCCGTTTATGAGTTCATAAAGTTCGGCTTTAGCGGTTGATAGTGGGTTGTCACTGTCCAATATTTGCGCTGACGGCAGTCCGATCACGCTACAAATCGCTTCGAGGGTCGACCAGCGTAATGATTTAGTGTCTGCTCGCAGGAACTTAGACACTGTGTTGATGCTGTAACCTGCTTTTTCCGAAACTTCCTTAGGTGTCATTCGTTTGTAGGCAATAATTGCTGCAAGATTTCGCCGGCGCCGATCCCAAAGATCCTCTTCATTGGGCTTAACAGTACTTTTTTTCACGTTAGGTATCCCTTGGGGTTAAGAGTTGGGACATTTTCACCCTTAACGGTGAAAATGTGAACATGCCAAAAAGTGATTTCATCAAAATAAAAAGATGTTATATAACCCTATAGTGTGAATGTAGCTATAAGGGGGTTTGCTATGGAAGATGGAACCAGAATTCCGAATCCTGCTGAGTTTCGGGAATGGGTTATTCAAACCATGGCGGCTCTCCAAATTAGCCCGCACTATTGGAGTACCGCCGCCGGTATTGGTCCTAACGCAATCAGCAAGTTTATTAGCAACGAACAACGAGACTTGCGGATGGGAACAGCCTCCGCAGTTTACAGCGCTGCTTTTCGGCTCGCAGCGGAAAAAGACACCGTTCTTCCACCTCTCAAAGCTCGGCAGGTTTTCGACGGCGAGCCAGTGGGCGATGCTCATGTCTAGTGCTTGTTGCGGCTGCATAATCCCCACAAAGCCATCAGAGTGCTCTAGCAAGCCAGTGTCGAACCTCATAACCTTCAACGAACATTCCAGCTTGTCCATTACTCAACCAATCGATGCGATCCGAGCGAAATGTACGGACTTCATCTACTTCCCAGCAGTAGGCATCGATATAGAAAAAGTGCTCGCCGATTTCGGGGTCTGGGTACCAAATGGTTTTAACCCGAATGGTGAGTTCGCTCTCTATTCCGTACCTGTTGTGATAGCCGATTGTGAGCTCTTGGCCTACGAGCGAGCTTATGCCCCTATTTTTATCTCGGCGTTGAAGATACTGATTTCTGTAGTGTTCAAGTTGCTCTTCCTGATGCTGCTGTTCGCGGCGCTTGCGCAGGTGGCGCCTTTTGGCAAAAAACCAAATGAGGAACACAAGGGCGAGGAAAATGAAAAGGGTAGTGGGGCTCATGCAACAAGCTCCCTGATCTTTTTGAACAAGATCGCAAAGCTTTGCCAGCGGTTGTTATTAGTGCGAGGGCTGGTGTCGATCATTGGCCCATTCCCTCACTTCATCACCGCAAACAGAGTTCCTAGGCGGCCGTGCGGGCCTGAGGGCCTCGCTGCCGATTTTCGTTCCGTCCGGGCGCCTGCCGTGCTCGATGCACCAGTCGCGGTAGTCTATGTCTCCTTTATCTCGTGGAGCGTGTTGCGGGTTCGTGATCATATCGAACAAGATTACACCCGCCATGATTGCGAAGTGTACAAGGATGACAAACGCTGTGGGGGCGTTGTTTGCCTCATCCGGAAACTTGCTGCCGCTCACAATCACGACCATGCATTTCGATATAACAAGAACGCAAAACAACAATATATTCAGACGCATAGTAGCCCCCCGTGGCGCGGTGTGTGTGATCCACGCTACCAATCACCGGTAGATTCGGCTCCCCTGCAAGCAAGGGGGATAGTTCATGGGGGGGAAGGTGACTGCGCCCGCAGTTTGTTGGCAGGCCGGGGTTACAGGCTCGGCCTGTTGCACGCCCCAGAGCCTAGATCAGGCTATTTCTTCGTCTTTTACCTGCTGTTGGTAGACGGGCACCACCTCTGCTTTGAATTGGGCAACAACCATTTCCAGTTCCTGGGCGTTGTTGCTGGTCAGTTGCTCGGTTTCTGCGGCCAGCAGGGACACCATGTGCCTGCACACGGTTCGGCTGCCACAGCTACAGATCATGGAAAATGTGCCGGGCCCGTACACAACGTGGACCCGCTGTTGGCGTTCGTTTTGTGGCTTAAGATCAAACGTGAAACTTGGCATGTAATTACTCCTTCGAGTGCTTGCGGGAGCGCGATTAAGCGTGCCTTCCCGGCATTTTCGAAAAAGGGCCATGCCATCAAGGTTACGCCCCGCAACTCCCTGAAACTAAATGGCTACAGGCGCAGTCGTGGTTGGGCGTGCAGTGCCAAGTTTGCGGGAATTGCCCCCGCTGGTGATACCAGCGGCATTTTAGGGAGATCTTTCGTATGACAGGGCAGGGCATTGCTGCGGACCAACTGCGGGCGTTCGTGGAACGCGTGGAGCGGCTGGACGAAGAGATCAAATCATTCAACGACGACAAAAAGGCGGTTTACGCAGAGGCCAAGAGCAATGGCTTTTGCGTGAAGACGCTGAAGAAAATCATACAGGAGCGGCGGAAGAAACCACAGGAACGCGAGGAGCTGGAGGCGCTTTTTGACCTCTACTGGCACGCGTTGCAAAGCGGAGGGGCAACTGATGCAAGCACCTAAGTTTTTTCCAGGTTCGGGCTTTCCAACCAGCTCGGTGATCCGGTTGGCGGCGCGGTATCGCGAGGCGGGCGTGTTTCCAACGTATGACCCGGCCGTGCTGATGATGGCGCTACGGATGCCTGAGCGCGCACCGGAGGCTTTGCTGGCGGAAGCGCGGCATATCAACCGGACGGGGCGCTGGCAGAACGAGGAGGAGGCGCGGCGCAAGCGGCGCAAAGCCAGCCCCAGAAAGCCGAGCGTGAAAGCGCGTGTTGAGAAGATCCTCCAGCAGGAGGCTGCGGAGGCCGGCATTTCCGTTGAGCGCTTGCGTGGGCGGTGCCGAAAACGGCCATCGCTTCAAGCGCGCCGTGAAGCCGTGGCCCGGTGCCATGATGAACTGGGCCTGACCTGCAAGCAGATTGGAGAATACTTTTCCGGACGGGGCGCAGAGGCGGTGCGCACCTTGTTGCACCGCGCGCAGGCGGCGCGGCAACAACAGGCGGCTGAGGATGATGTGCATCGGCTGATGGAGATGCTGACCGAGGCGGAACGCAAGAGCCTCAAACAGCGTGCTTTGGCGCTGACCATAGCTGAAGAAATTGCGTGCAAACATGAACGCACCTTGGCGGAAATTCGTGCGCGGCGGCGTGCGCCGGCGCTGCACGGCGTGCGACGGGAGGCGCTTTACTGGGCATGGGAGCGCACAAACCTGGGGTGGAGCGAACTGGGGCAACTGTTCGGGCGCGGGGCTGGCCATGTGGCGGGCCTCGTGCGCGAGTACGCGGAGCTTCATGGGCTGCGCGCCCCTGAAGGCATGGGGAGGGTAGCTGCATGAGTTTGACAAATCACCCCTGCAAGTGCATGTTTGCCAGTAACCAGTTTTCTACTGGTGAGTGCGTCACAAAAAGGCGCGCGGGGATTGGCGTCCCTTCCGATACTCAAGGCGCTTGCACCGCGCCACGCCTCTCCGTGAGCGTGGTTTTTTCTTATGGTCGGGCGTTCGGGAGAGCCTTCGGGCTCGCCGCTTCCTTGAGTGCGGTAACGCCAATCCTGTTCGTCCGACCACCAGAAATTGGCGTTTCCGATGGTCGGATTAAATCTGACTCAAGGAGATTTGCCATGTGCGAGCAGGCGAATGACGGGCGAAATGTGCCCGAGGAAATTTATCTGCAACTGCTAAATTTGAGTGCTGTTCTTGGTGAAAGTACAGCATTGATCCTCGCGATGACTTCACTGGCCGAGGACGGCATTCGATCAGAACGAAAAGTGGATGCCGTTTACACGTTGCTTGACACGTTGTCAGTGCTGGTGAAACGGGCTGAGCGCCATAATGAACGCGCTAGCGCCATACTATGCGAGCTCGCTGCACTCCCAATCCAACCTTCCGATACCTGATTTTCTTCCCCTCGCGTGCCTACGCGTGGGCGAGGGGCTTTTTTACACCCGGCGAACCGGGGCCATCCAGAGCTCTAAGGAGACTGATTATGGGTAAACAGCGAGTTGTAAATGCAGGACAATTAAAAGTGGCGCTGCGGGCCGTGAGCCCGCTGGTAAGGCGGCGGACGCTAGTTCCGATCCTATCGTGTGGGGTGCCTCGCCCTCCTTATCGCAGTGGCGAATATGCTGGCGGGTTTGACAGCGCTTTCGGCTTTTTGGAGGAGGGGCTGCAATGAGGGTGGATTACCTCTCGGGCTTTGGGGCTGAGGATGGGGGTGGGTTATGACACCAACAATCCAACAATTCGTTTTCAGGCGTCGGGGTTTGACGGCTCCAGAAAGATTGATCCTGCTTGCATTGCTTGAGCACCGGCAAGGGAGCTTTGGCGTTGAGATTAGCCAAGCCGAGCTTTGCGATGAAGTGGAGATTGCCCGGTCAACCTTGAATGTTCATTTGCTGGCTTTGGAGGAGAAGGGGCTCATCTCCCGGGAGCCGCAGCGAAGCGAGATTGATGGCACAACGTTGCCGACTTTCTACCGCTTTGGCGAGGAACTCCAGAGGGTGCTTGGCACGTCAGAGAGGGGGCGGGAATGAGCGAGCAATCCCAAGCCTGGAGTTGGCGTCAGGCGATTTACAAATCAAACCTACCGGCGATGACCAAGCACGTTTTGCAAACTCTGAGTGCGTTCATGAACTCATTCGGGGAGAGCTGTTACCCCTCTGTGGAGACCTTGGCCGAATACACCAGCCTGAGCAAGAGGGCCGTTATCGACCATCTGAGACAGGCCAGAGAAGCTGGCTGGATTGAGGTATCCTCACATGGATTTCGCGGCCAGAAATGGAAGCGGAACGAGTATACACCAAGGTGGCCGGATCGGGATTTGGTAGCTAGTTGTGGGGTGATAAATGATGAAAGAGGTGGTGAAGGAGGATCACCACCTCGCGGTAAAAATGCGCGCGGAAAAGAGGCTGAAGGTGGTGAAGGAGAGTTACCACCTCCCTCAAAAAAGGTGGTGAAGGAGGTTCACGAAGGTGGTTACCGAGATGCACCTAAGGTGGTTACCGAGGTGCACCAAGATAAGAACAGTCCAGATAACATTCCAATACCAGTCCAGATTGAGAGAGAGCGCGCGCGAGAAAATCCGGAACAGGTTGAGGGAGCCGATACGGCAACCGTGACACCGGAAACCTGGAAGCGGCGGCTCAAGCGCGTGCATGCGCAATGGCCCACCTTCACCAGCGATAGCGATGCTGCTGCGGAAAAGGCGTGGTTCGATCTCAGCGCGGAAGAGCGGCAGGCCGCTTGCGACTTGGCGGGGGCTTACATCGAGCAGTGCAAGGCGGAAGGGCGCAAGAAGTTTTGCTCATTCGCGGTTTATCTCTCGGAAAAGCGTTGGCTGAAGGTGAACGCCAAGGCGGGGCTGGCAACGGCTGGGGAGGTTGCCCGGCCGTTTGGCAAGGCGTGGGGCGCTGCGCGGTTTGCCGACCTGATGCGCGAGCCCTATGGCGTGTTTCCCAAACCAACCGGGTTTATCGCGGCGATCCTTGAGCGGGGTGGCCCGGACGCGGAGCGGGAACGGGCCCAGCGGGTGGCGCGGTATGGCTGGCCGCGTGTGAACACCATGCAGGAGCGGGCGGTGCGCAGCCGGGCGTCCATCACGGTGGACGGGGCGCTGGCGCCGCTGGCGGACATGTTCGAGCCCGTGAAGGTGGGCGGTGAGGTTTGGCAGGCGTGGCGGTTGCTGCACGAGGAGCACAACTGGCCGTGGTTTGGAGCCGAGCGTGACCTGCCGGAGTGGGTTTACATGCCCGCACGGCCCATGGACGAACCGGGCGATGAACTGGCGGCAGTGCGAGCCGCGCTGGCCAGTTTCGAGGCGGCGTATCGGGAGACCTTCAGCGGGCAGGAGGCTGCGGAATGAGCACCTATCACACACACCAACCGTTGGAGCGTGCGGGGCTGATCTGGGTTGTTTGCCTGGTGAAGCCGCAAGCAGAGCAGAGGGCAGCGGCTGAACTGAGCCGGGCCGGGCTTGTGGGCTGGTGCCCGCTGGTGAGCGAGCGGCGCTACTGGCGGCGCAAACGTGTGATGCGGGTGATCGAAAAGCCGTTGTTGCCAAGGTACGTGCTTGCCGGTGTTGAGTGGCGAAAGGGCAAGCAGATCTCCACGGCATTGGAGTGTGAGAGCGTGATCCGCGTGCTTTCGATGAGCGAGGATGGCCGGGCAATGCAGGTGCCTTTACGCGATATTCGGCGCATTCGGGAGTTGTTAGTTGCTGCTCGAAACAGAAATAACGGGCGTATTCCCGAAGCGATCAGTGTTGGTGAGGTGATGCTGGTAAGCCTTTCACACGGCGAGGAAAAAGAGATTACCGTGACGGCGGTGGAGCGCGATGGCAAGCGTGTCAAGGGCCTGATTTCCATGCTTGGAATCAATACCCCCGTCACTGTGGGGGCTTCCAAGCTGCGACGCGGGGCAGCATGATATGGGCAGGACGATCCGTTGGACCCTGATGGACCCCGCAGAGCGCGGGAGTGACCGCAGCGGCGGACCCAGCCAACACAAGACGCGAGTTCGCGGAGTTGGCGCGATGGGGTTCTATGGGGAAAGCGGTGCGTTCGATTTCACTGGGGAAGGGTTACTGGCTCGTGAGGCAACTCACGGGCCGTTTTTCTTAAAGGGTAGAAGGGGGCGTCATGGCGTTGAAGATGATGGCAAGCCAGTTGCGGCGAACCAAGCCTGCGCTTCGTGCGCCCGCAAAGCTGGTGGATCCGTTCTACCGCACACCGGAATGGCGAGCTCTTGCCGCCGATGTGAAAGAGCTGAGGGGCTTTGTCTGCGAGGGATGCGGCGGGGATTTCTCCAAGCGGCGCGACAAGCTGATCGCGGATCACAAGATCGAGCGCAAGGATGGCGGGGCGGATCTGGATCCGGTCAACGTCCAGTGCCTTTGCATCTACTGTCACAACCGGAAAACCGGGCTGGCTCGGAAGCAGCGGATGGCCCAGTCCTCCGAATGAGGGGGGTGGGGTAAAAGTCTGCAGGGCTGGAGAGCGAGACCGGGCCCCAGCCTAATCGGGAGATTTTTTTTGGCTGACTTCGAATTTGATCTGCTTGGGGACCCGATCCCGGAAGGCTTTGGCAAGCGCGGCAGACCACCCCATCGCGTGACCGACGAAAAACGTAAACTTGTCATACAGTTACTGGCGTTCGGCTGGACGCTTGAAAAAATCGCTGCAGCGCTGAGCATCACACCGCCGACTTTACGCAAGAATTATTTTCGAGAGCTGAAGTTCAAGGAGGAGGCCAAGGCACGTGTCCAGGCCAAGTGCCTTTCCAAGCTGATGGAACAGGTGGAGGCGGGCAATGTTTCCGCCATCGAGAAGTACATGACGCGGCTCGAGCGCGCAGACCAGCAGGCCAAGGCCGCAGCGCTGGCGCATCGCGGACCCAGCGTTGCCATCGCCTCGGCTCAAAAACTGGGAAAGAAGGAAGCGCGCAAACAGCAAGCGCATTCCTACGATGGCAAGTATGCACCGCCTGAGGCTCCCTTGTTGAACTGATCGGGATCGCGCATTTGACAGTGCATTGGACAACGGCCTGCCCAGACTGGGAACGGCGGATTGTTGCCGGCGAGACCCTGATCCCGCTGGAACCGCTATTCCCGGATGAGGCGCAGGCGGCGCTTGATGTGTTCAAGTCGCTAAAAGTGGTTGATGTGCCGGGCATGCCCACCTTTGGCGAGTGCTGCGATCAGTGGGTGTTTGATTTCGTAGCTGCCATATTCGGTGCCTATGATGCCGCGACAGGCAAGCGGCTCATCACCGAGTTCATGCTCCTGATCTCGAAGAAGAACGCGAAATCAACCATCGCGGCGGGGATCATGATCACGGCACTGATCCGGAATTGGCGCCACCTGAATGAGCTGCTCTTGCTGGCACCGACGATCGAAGTTGCCAATAACTCGTTTGAGCCGGCGGCGGCGATGGTCAACTACGATGAGGAGTTGAAGGGCATCCTCACCGTTCATGACCACAAGCGAACAATCAAGCACGAGACAACCGGCGCGCAACTGAAGATTGTTGCAGCTGATAGCGATACGCTATCGGGCAAGAAAGCGGGCTTCGTACTGGTTGATGAGCTTTGGTTGTTTGGCAAAAAGCCCAAGGCGGCCGCCATGCTTCAGGAGGCAACGGGAGGCCTTGTTTCCAAGCCGGAAGGGTTTGTGGTTTATCTGACAACACATTCCGATGAGCCCGCAACCGGGGTTTTCAAGTCCAAGCTTGAGTACTTCCGTGATGTGCGGGACGGCAAGATTGAAGACCCGCAAAAGCTCGGGGTTCTCTATGAGTTCCCGCAGAAGATGATCAAGTCCCGCGACTATCTGAAGCCGGAGCATTTTTACATCACCAACCCCAATCTGGGGCGCTCGGTTCGCCTTGAGTGGCTGACTTCCAAGCTGCGAGAGGCGCTTGATAGTGGTGACGGTGACAAACAGTCCTTCCTGGCAAAGCACCTGAATGTGCCGATCGGGATGAACATGCATCGCGATCGGTGGGCCGGTGCTGATCACTGGGAAAGGGCAACTCTCGAGGTGATCCGTGATCTGGACGCGTTTCTTGAGCGCAGCGAGGTCGTGGTTGCCGGCATCGATGGCGGGGGGCTGGATGACTTGTTGGGGCTTTGCCTGATCGGCAGGGAGAAGGTGACGAACATCTGGTTGCTCTGGTCCATGGCCTGTTGCCACGAGATTGCACTCGATCGCCGCAAGCAGATTTCGGAAATCCTGCGTGGCTTTGAAAGTGATGGTGACTTCTTCATCTGCAGTCAGGTGCAGGACGATATCTTGATTGTGGCGGATATTTTGGAGCAGGTGCTCGATAGCGGATTGTTTCCAGAGCAAAACGCCATCGGACTGGATCCGGTTGGCGTGGCAGCAATCATTGATGAACTCAACCAGCGCGGATTTACAGAGGGGCAACTTGTCGGTGTTCCGCAAGGCTATCGGCTATCCGGGGTGACCAAAGGCATGGCGCGCAAGCTGGCAGATGGGTCGCTCGTTCATGGTGGGTCACGGATGATGGCGTGGTGTGTGTCCAATGCCAAAACCGAAAAACGTGGCAATGCGGACTACGTCACAAAGCAGGCCTCAGGTTCGATGAAAATTGATCCGGTTGTGGCGGCGTTCAATGCCTTTGATCTGATGAGCAGGCATCCGGTTGCCAGCAACAACAACATCAACGAGTTCCTCGCAAATCCGGTGATGGTCATATGATGCGATTTTTAAGAGCGGCGCTGCGCGGGGTGCGCAATGAGCTGCGGGGCGATGGCATCGGATGGGTGGGGCTCAACTCGGCTTCGGGCTTTACAAGTCCCAGCCACAAGACACCGAGCGGAAAGACCGTCAACGCCACAACGTCTCTGGAGGTTTCTGCCGCGTTCGACTGCGTGCGCAAGACGGCTCAGGTCGTGTCCTCGCTGCCCCTGAAATTTTACCGCAAAGCAGCGGCAAAGCGCGAAGAAATCGAGGATGACCTGTCGGACATTCTGACCACAAGCCCGAACCCGGAACAGACTGGCGTAGAGTTCTGGGAAGGAATGACCGCACACATGGTGTTGAGGGGCAACGCCTATGCCGAGCGGTTGATGATTGGCAACCGGCTTGTTGGCCTAAAACCGTTGCTTGATGTTGAGCCTAAACGTACAGCAGACGGATCGTTTGAGTATGCAGTGAGGGATCGCGGCAAGCTTGAGACACTACCGGCTGGCAAGGTTTTTCATCTTCGGGGCTTTGGCCCAGGTGATGGTATCGGGCTCTCGGCCATTCGCTACGGGGCGGGTTCAATCGGGGCGGCGTTGGCTGCGGATGAAACCGCCAGCCGTGTGTTCTCGAATGCGATGATGGCAAGCGGGGTACTGAGCTCCGAGCAGACATTGAACGCAGACCAACGGGCAAGCTTGCAAGATTTGCTGACCCGCTATGCAGGCTCCAGCCGTGCCGGCAAGATGCTGGTTCTGGAAGCAGGTCTGAAATTCTATCAGCTGCAGATGAACCCGGAAGATGCCCAGCTTTTAGAAACGCGGCGCTTCAACGTTGAGGACGTGTGCCGCTGGTTTGGAACACCGCCGATCGTGATTGGCCACGCCGGGCAGGGGCAAACCATGTGGGGCACCGGGGTTGAGCACATCATGCTCTCCTGGTTGTCGCTGGGTATCAATCCGCTGCTGACCCGTATTGAAGCGCGAATTTTGAAGGATCTGGTCCCTGTTGAAAAGCGCAGGACGCATTATGCCGAGTTCACCCGCGAAGCCATGCTGAGAATGGACAGCAAGGCCATGGGCGACTTCCTTTTGAAAATGCGGATGGGCGGTTTCATGTCCGGCGATGAGGGGCGCGACAAGCTGAACCTGCCACGGCGTGGCGGCAAGAATGATGAGCTGGTTGTGCAGACCTCCATGGGACTGGTGGACATGTTGGGCAAGGAGGACACATGAGCATCCGCGAGCTACCCAAAGCCCGGTTGACCAGCCGGCAGGGGCTGCAAAGCGCCATAAGCGATGCGGTTCTACAGCGTTGGAACCCGGATTTGCAGGCATCCAGCGAGGAGACAGACGGCAACGTTATTTCGATCCTCGATCCCATCGGTGACAATTGGCTCAG
Organism: Pseudovibrio exalbescens DSM 16456; assembly: GCF_000422785.1. Lineage (GTDB taxonomy): Bacteria > Pseudomonadota > Alphaproteobacteria > Rhizobiales > Stappiaceae > Pseudovibrio > Pseudovibrio exalbescens. Next base: position 15,271 of record NZ_AUGS01000025.1, on the reverse strand, counting down.
TGAAGCGGTGACAGCCAAGGGCGTCGCCCGTCGCCTTGAAGGGTTGGGCGACAATGATGTGGTGGTGACCATCAACTCACCGGGCGGTGATTTCTTTGAAGGTCTGGCGATTTACAATCTTTTGCGCGAGCACAAGGCCAAAGTGACGGTGAAGGTTTTGGGGCTGGCGGCCAGTGCTGCATCCATCATTGCCATGGCCGCAGATGAGATACAGGTGGGCCGTGCTGCATTCCTGATGATCCATAACACCTGGGTTTGTGCCTGCGGGGATCGTCATGCCTTTGCGGATGTGGCCGAGTGGCTGGAGGCTTTCGACAAGTCGGCCGTCAGCATCTATGCGGCCCGTACTGGTATCAAAGCCGCTGATCTTCACGCGATGTTGGACAAGGAAACATGGATCAGCGGCGAAAAGGCGGTTCAACAAGGGTTTGCCGATACCCTGCTATCCTCCGATGAAGTTGACAGCAAAGCGGAGATCGCGGCCCAATCTCTTTCTGCCAATGCGGCGCAAAAACAGCTCGATGTTCTGCTGGCGCGCCTTGGCATTCCTCGTTCCAATCGCCGGACGCTTTGTGCGGCGTTGAAGGGAAGCAAGTCTGGCGCTGCTTCCTCCGGCATGCCAGGCGCTGCCGATATGGCGGGTGTGCAGGGCATCCTCGCCAAATTGCAATCCATGTAGCTGGAGATTGATCCATGATCACGAAATCCATGATGCCCGCCATATCTGTGGCGGCATTGGCCGCGACGCGTCCTGATGCCGTATTGGGCACGGTCCGCAGTGAAGCTTCCGACATGGAAGCCCTTCTGAAACAGGTTTCACAGCAGCTGGATCGGGTAAGCGGGGATGTGAAATCCACTGCCGAGACTGCGTTGCAAGAGGCAAGGCGCTCCGGTGAAGTCTCAAACGAGACCAAGGCAACCGCTGACAGGTTGCTCAGTGAACAAACCGCGCTCAGCAAGGCTGTATCAAATTTGACCACGACCCTTGAAGGGCTTGATGCGAAGACACAAGAGCTGTCTCAGCACGTCGCCAGCGGTCCCAGCGCATCACCCGCTCCGGTGCAGAGCTTGGGGCAGGCGTTTGTTTCCAATCAGGAAGCAATCAGTTCTTTTGCCGCAAACGGGGCTAAAGGCAGTCTGCGTATTGAGGTTGCCAACGCAATCACTACAGCAGACGGTTCTGCCGGCGGCCTGATTACTCATGAGGAAGAACGTGTGCCGGTGCGCTTGCCGCGTCGCCGCCTGATGCTTCGTGCCCGCCTGACCCAAGGCACTGTGGGATCTGATCTGGTTACTTATCGAAAGCAGGTCCTTCGCGACAATCAAAGTGCGATGGTTGCTGAAGGAGCGGCCAGCCCGGAATCGAGTTACGGCTGGGAAAAGGCCGATGCCAAGGTCAAGAAGATCTCCCATCACACCAACATTACGGAAGAAGCACTTGCCGATGCCGATTTCCTGCAAACGGAGATCGACACCGAGCTTCGTTATGGTCTGGATCTGGAAGAAGAAGAGCAAATCCTTGCGGGCGATGGCACGGGAGAAAACCTTATTGGGCTGCTGACAGAGGCGCCTGCTTTCGTGGCGCCGTCTGGACTGCCGGATGCAACCCGTATCGATCGCTTGCGCCTCGCCATTTTGCAGGTGGCACTTGCCGACTATTCGGTGACGGATCTTGTTTTGAACCCGCTTGATTGGGCAGCGATCGAAATGCAAAAGGATGCTGATAATCGCTACATTTTTGCCAATCCTGCCGCGATGACAACACCCGTGTTATGGGGCAAGGATGTGATCGAAACCAACACCATGTCGGCTGGCGAATGGCTGGCAGGCGATCTGGCAATGGCGGCCACCTACTATGATCGCCAACGCACCGAGGTTCTGATTTCCTCAGAACACGACACCAACTTCGTTGAAGACATGCTGACAATGAAGGCCAGAAAGCGGGTTGCAATGGCAATCAAGCGTCAGGCTGCCATGGTCAAAGGCAACTTCACCTTTGCCTGATCTGCAGAACCGTCTTCTGACCTAAAGCTCTGCGCGATGGTTGGAGCGCAGAGCCTATTCCAAATCGGAGAAAGCAAATGTGGGTGAAGGTTCTTCAAACCCGGAAAACCGAGATCGGGTTTCTGCGGTACGGGCAGGTGATCAATCTCGATGAGAAAGACTACAAAACACGCAAGGTGCTGGATGATCTGACAAGAGGCAGGACACCGGCCTTAAAGAAGCTGAACGCCAAGCAACTGGTGGAAGCGCGCAAAGAAGGCCTCGGCGTCTATCCAGAGCTGGATCTGACCGGTTCCTCTGATGATGCGGACTGAAGCAGCGCTGTTTGGTGGTCATTGATCCATGAAGAGTGAACATAAACCATCAAGGATGGGGGCAGCACCGCGTTTGCCTATCACGCTGGAGGAGGCCAAGGCCCATCTCGTGGTGGATTTTAACGACGATGACGGCTTGATTTTGGCCTATATGCAGGCCGCCGTTGATCAGCTGGACGGATATGAGGGGGCGCTTAATCGCTGTCTGCTCAATCAGACCTGGCGCGAGGTTTATCGAGATTGGCCGGTCGATCGTGAGCTTGAACTCTGGTTCGGTGATGTCTCTGCGGTCACGGTGACCTTTCTCGACAAATCTGGTGTGGAGCACTCCCTTGATGCGGCGAGCTATGAGCTTCTTGAGGGCTTTGGACGCTCTTTCATCCGGTTCCTGCCCGCATTCACCGCGCCTCTGCTTTCAAAAGACACCACAACGCCAGTGCGGGTTGAGTATGTATCTGGTTTCGGCGATCTGCCGGAAAATGTGCCAGCGGCCATCCGCTATGGCGCATTGATGATTGTCGGGTCCTACTATGCCAATCGGGAGGATGTGTTGGTGGGCTCACAAGCCTCCACATTGCCCAGGTCAACCGAATTGATGATCAAGCGCTATCGGCGTTTTGTCGTTTGAGGGCACTCATGCGGGCAGGGTGGCTCAGAAACAAGGTTCAAGTTGAGCGGGAAATGCAAACCCCAGACGGTGCCGGCGGGGTGTCGGTTGAATGGCAGATCATTGCTGCCATTCGGGGTGAGCTGCGTATGTCAAAGGGTAAGGAAGTTGTCTCATCCGGGCAGATCGAGGCCAGTGCCATGGGTACGGTTTCGCTCAGATATTCAACTGTTACCGCATCCATCACTGAAGCCGATCGCGTGGTTGTCGACGGGATCCCGATGAACATCCGCAGCGTTCGAGATCCGGAAGGGCGCAAGCGGCGGATCGAGCTGATCGTGGAGCGAGGAGTTGCTCAATGAGCCGAGATGGGATCACCATCAAGCAACGGGAGTTGGATGATAATATCAAGAAGTTGAGGCGTATCGTTCCTACTCTTGATGATGAAATGGACAAAGCGCTGAAGCGCACCACGGATGAGCACGTAAGGCTCTCACGCGAACTGGCGCCCAAGGAAAGCGGCGAGCTGGCTGCGTCACTAAGGAATGAGAAAGTAAAAGGCGGTGTTGCGACGTTTCGCAACGCGCGCCGAAAGGAGCACAAGACTGTAGTTGAGTATCGCTCAATCTCTGCAACCAGTAGCTGGGGCATCTACGCAATGGCGCGTTGGGTTTTTGCGGAGTTCGGAACCGTTTATGCCGAGGCGCATCCTTTCATCTTTCCGGTAGCGCGCCTGCTCAAGCGCCGACATACGGGGCGCATGCGGCGGGCCTTGTCCAAAGCTCACAAACGGGCATTTCGCAAATGATGGATTACGCTGTGCCTCTGCAGCGCTGGCTTTATGAGGCGCTGACCCAGCCGGCAATCCAAGGCATATGTGCTGTTGTCGATCATCGCCCGCAGCACGCTCACTACCCGTTCATCGAGATAGCTGGCTCTGAGTTTGTCGAGGATGACGCGCAGTGTGCGCCGGGGGGATCTCACGTTCTTACTCTTCATATCTGGTCGCAGGGGCGCGGGCAGAGCGAAGTCAAACAGATCATGGGCGAGATCTACGAGCGGCTGCATGACAAATGCCCGACCATCGCAGGGCTATCTACCTGCTTTTCGCGTGTTGATCAAACGCGTGTGCTGAACGATCCGGACGGGAAGACCCGTCATGGGGTGATGACAATCCAGTTCACATGCCGAAAGGAGATTTGAATGGCGGGTGCAGAAAGTAAAGGCCGGCTGATGCTGATCAAGCTCGGTGATGGCGGGGATCCAGAGACCTTTGAGCCCGTGTGCGGCGTCAAGGACAAGAGCTTCTCGATCAATAACAATACGGTCGATACCACCCGTCCGCCATGTGATGATCCGGGCGCACCACTTCATTACTCGGGCGCTTACGGGGTTCGCACGATTTCAATCAGTGGAAACGGCGTGGCGGTTGGAAAGCCGGAATACCAGAAAATTGCTCGGGCAGCGATTGAGCAAGATTATGTCACTTGCCAAATCATCGTTCCGCTGTGGGGCACCTTCACGGGCACTGTGCTGTTTAACTCTGTTGAGGCCTCCGGGCCCATGGAAGGTGAGGTGGAGTTTTCCATCGAACTGACAATGACCGGCGACATAACCGTTGATTGGGAGGCCCTTGTATGAGAAAGCCGATCAAGTCTCGCGGTGAAGTCGCCTGTTCTTTCAACGGAAAAGAGTACATTTTGTGCGCCACCATGGCTGCCCTGGATCAAATTGAGGTGGAGACCGATCTGGCAATTGCCGATCTCATCAATGAGATCAACAAGAAGCGGCTTTCTGTGTTGCGACGCTGCTTTGAGGCGCTTGTGGTGGAAGGTGATGCGGCAGCCGCATTTGCAGATAAAGTTGGCGTGGCGGAACTGCCCGAGCTCTCGATCTCAATCATGGATGCACTCATCCCAGATATGGGGACTGATGAGGGAAAGGGGGACGCGGCGAGCGCGAGTTGAAGCGCTGGCCGCTCTCTGACTGGATGCAGTGGATGCCCGTGCTCGGCTGGCCGCCTGATGTTTTCTGGCGAGCGTCCATGATGGAGCTTTTTGCAGCGATTAAGGGCTGGCAGCGGGCGAACGGGGCTGCAGATGATGACAGCCAGATCACTCCAGACGATCACAACGAACTAAGGCGATTGGTGGCGAAGTATGGCTAGCGGCACTGAAAAGCTCGTGATGCTCTACGAAGCGCAGAACAAAGACGTTTTGCGCAAGTTGCGGCAGATCGAGAAAAGCCAGAAAAAGGCATTCGACAATAAAAATGTGAGCCGTTTCAACCGCTCCATGCAAGCATCGGCTACAAAAGGGGCGCGGCTTAAGACCACGTTTGCGCAAGCGGGCCGGTCTGTTTCCGCGATGCAAGGACCACTTGGTGCCATTAGTGGCCGGTTTTCCTCCATGGCGTCATCGCTTACTCGAGTAAATCCGGCTGTTGCCGCGTTCGGGATCGGGATTGCCGGCCTTTCAGTTGTAAGCGCAAAAGCGCTGAAGGCCTTTGAGGGCTTTGAAACACAGAGCCTGAAGCTGGATGCGGTGTTGAAAGCCACCGGCTTTTCCGCTGGTCGCACGGCGCAGCAACTGGAAGAACTGGCGCAGGGTGTTGGCTACGATACGCTGGCGGGTACCACAGGAGCGCGAGACGCCATTGCACAGCTTCTGACGTTTCGCTCGATAACAGGCGAGACGTTTGACCGGACAATCAAGCTTAGCCAAGATCTGGCTGCGGTAGGTTTTGGCACGTTGGAAAGCTCAGCTGTGCAACTGGGTAAAGCACTGGAAGATCCGGCCACGGGCCTGTCCGCCTTGAGGCGCGTTGGTGTGTCCTTTTCTCAAAGCCAACGGGACCTGATCAACAACTTCGTTAAAACCGGGCAGGTGGCGCAGGCGCAGAATGTCATTCTGGATGCGGTTGAGAGTCAGGTCGGAGGGGCTGGTGTTGCTGCTGGGAGTGGATTGGCTGGTGCTTATGACAGTCTTTCTGAAGCGACACAGATACTTCTAGAGCGTTGGGGTGCCCAAATCTCCGAAGCAACTGGGCTTCGAGAGGCAATTCTAGGCATTGCTGATGCTGTAAACCGAGTGAATGAGGCGGCCGGCTCAGCAGCAACGCTGTCCGCGGTCAATCAAAACATCGAAAAGGTACACGAACGAATTTCGTTCTATCGCGGCCGCGATGACATGCGCGACAGTAGCAGAGAACGCAAGCTACAGTTCTATCAGGCTAAACTGCGGGATCTGCGTAAACAGCAGAATGCACTGTTACGCGAGTTGGATCATCAACGTAAACAGGAAACTCACGCCCATTTGGCTGGGCTGGAGGCGCAGCAAGAGCTTGCAAACCAGCGCGTTGAGGCTGTGGTTGCGGCGCAGGAAAAGCTGATCTCCAATGCAGCTAAGACGCCCTTGCAGCGCCAGATAGATCTTAACCTTTCAACGGCGGGCGTGACCGCTGACAGTGATGCTGGCCAACGTGTAATCGAAGTGACCCGGCGGGCCTTTGAACTCAGCAAAGGCGAAACCAAAGCACGGGCGGCAGCCGCAAGCGCTGCAGGAAATCAGGCAGATCAAGTCCACCAGGTGATTGAAGCTCTGCAACTGGAACGCCAGCAGATTGCAATGAACGATGTAGAGCGCCGGATCTCAAACGAACTCACGAGCGCGGGCGCCGGTGCAACAGCTTTACAGCGAGCCGAGATCGAAAAGCTGACCCGCGCCAATGCCCAGCTTGTTTATGAACAGGAACAGGCCGCAGAAATGGCAGGCTTCATGGGGCAGAACATTGCCTCACAGTTTCAACTGATCACAGGCCAGATTGAAACGGGCAACCGGGCGCTTGATACGTTTATCCAGAACCTAGCTAATGCGGCAATACAGGCAGCTGTGTTTGGAGAGGGACCGTTTGGCAAGTTCTTTGGCGGATCATCATCTGGCGGCGGCGGCCTTATGAGTTTTCTTGGTAAATTTGGCGGTTTCTTCAAAGACGGTGGCAATCTCGGTGCAGGTCGATGGGGCATTGCCGGGGAGGCCGGGCCCGAGCTTATTCGCGGTCCTGCCAGTGTAACGCCCATGAGGCCTATGGCGGGTGCAGGCGGACTTACCGTTTCAGTTGCGCCCTCTCGGTTCTTCGATGTTGTGGTGCGTGATCTTGCTGGCAATGTTGTCCAGCACGCAGCGCCGTCGATCGTTTCGGCCGGTGCTCAGGCAGGGGCAGCCTTGGTTCAAAAGAATTTTGGCCGCATGCAGTCCCAGGCGCACATGGCTTCGGGTGCTTGAATGGTTAGTTACATTGAATGGCCGCGTGAGCTGATATCGCCGCGCCATTACACGCCGGGTTTCGACCCACAGACCAACCCTCAGGATCGCATGTCGCTTACTGGGCGTTTAGGGAACGGCTCGGCGCCGGGGCTGGGGATCTGGCGTCCGCGCTTTTCTGAGGTGCCGGTCCATCAACGGATCAACCAATCTGCCTTTGATGCGCTGGCGGCGCAGATGAATGGGCGCGACGTTCATGTGCTTCTGCCATTCTATCATTTCGGCAAGTATCCGAAGGGCTCTGACCCGGTGGACGTTGGGTTTGCAAACGGAATGGACTTCGACGGCGGAAACCGTTTCGTATCAACTGGCACCACGGCACTTGTCGCCGAAAACGCCTTTGCCGGATCTACTACGGTTCGAATTTCAAAGGTGGCCTGTGCCACCATTATACCAGGCCATGCATTTTCCATAGGCCGGCACCTTTATCAGATCCGCTTTGTCGACATGCAGAATGACAGCACGGCTCAAGTACGGATCCGGCCAGAATTGCGGGACGATATTTTGATCCGTGATGAAGTGGAGTTCGCAAGGCCGTGGGTGATGGCCACTCTGGTTGAGGGAATGGGCATGGACTTTGACCAGCAGTTCGGACGCTACGGGACGCCTTCTTTACAGTTCATCGAGAATACCGCTCCCTTCGATCCAGATCACGAGGTGTGAAGTGGGACTTTTCACCTCCGAACAGATCAAGGCCATCAGCGAGCGGGGAGCGAAGATTGCACGCGCCTGGGAGTTTCGTTTCAAGTCGGAAACGGTTCATGTGTGGAATGGCAACGTAAACCGCAGGTTTGGGGATGAGCCGCAAAAATGGATCGGCATGCGCGGTCACCTGCAAGGGCCTGATTTTCCGTTCTCAGCTACCGGCGAAAACCAAAGCGGGTTCTTTCGTGTTCACGGATTGCCAGAGCATATCAAACACATGATGTGGGACTACCAATCGGAAGTCTACGGCCGATACGTGATTGAATACACCCTGTTTCTGGATGGCCAGACGCTGGACCTGATTGGCCCAAAAGCCGTCAATCAGATCTATGTGATGCGGCGCTTACGATCGGCCCGCAGCGGGGCGGGCCTCTCGGGCAGTGCGCCGGGGTATACGCTCTCCATTATGGTTGCAAGTCTGTTTGAAAAACGGGCGGAAGCAGCCTATGGACGCTACACTGAAGCCGATCAGAAAGGCCGGTATCCCGGTATGGATGACCGGATATTCAACTACGCCACTGTGTTGGCGCGGGGCACACCAATCAAACTCATATGACACTGGATGCTGTTTTGAATGCCTTCTTTGCTGAAGTCTTTCGCAAAGGCTTTGGCTACAGGCCTGATGAGGTGGACTGCTGCCGCTTTGCAGCTGACTGGGTGGTTTGGAACGGTGGTCCCGATCCAGCAGCCGAATGGCGCGGGCGCTATTCATCCGAGGCGGAAGCGCTCGTTTTTGTGGCTGCGGCGGGTGGTGTTCACAGGATCCTCGATAAAGGTATGGGAGCGGCAGGTCTGGCAAGCACGCGAGTGCCCTGCGATGGCGATGTGGGCTGCGTTCGAACGGCGGTGGTGGTTGAAGGGCATACCCAACGCTTGCCGGTTGGAGCCATTCATTTCGGCGGGGTCTGGTGGACTTTGACTGAGGTTGGCATTTTGCCACTGCCCGCACAAACCCGTGCCATTGCCGCCTGGGAGGTCTTGCCATGCCGCCAGTAGTTGGCGCGATTGGCTCGTTCATTGCCGGTGCAGCGGCGGCCTTGGGGGCGGCGCCGCTTTCGCTCACGGGTATTTTGGGCAGCGGTGCGTATGCGGCCGGGTACGCCGCAGCCGGTGCTCTTGCCAGTGCGGTTGGTGCCTTGGGTGTGGGCGGTGTGATTGCCCTTGGCGGGGCAGTGGCTGGTCTGTTTATCTCTGCGCCGCAAACGCCTCAGGCAGCGCTTCCGTCCAGCCAAAGGCAGATTGTGCGTCAGGCAGTTGGGTATCGGCGCAAGGGGTGGGGCACGGCGCTTGGGGGCGGGCAATTGCTTTTCGCCGGGGTGAAGGGCAGCAGCTCGCGCTGGCCGGGCGGTAACAACTATTGCATGTTGGTGGCCTTTGCTGATGGGCGGGTGAGCAAGTGGCGGTCGTTTCTGGTGGACGGCAAAGAGGTCGCCGACGAAACCGGGGAGGTGTCCGTTGATGATTACACCGAATATCTGCGGTTTCATGCCAGAAATGGAACTGAAAACCAGACTGCTTTTGATCACCTGATAGCTGAGTTTCCAGAGACAGTGACCGAGCATTGGCGCGGGATTGGCACAGCATTGATAGCGGCAGAGCTTAGATGCACAAATGATGTTTATGCCATTTTTCCCAATGCCTATCGCACGGAGTTGGGGGCAATTGCCGACCTGTCACCAGTCTATGATCAGCGAGACGCAACTCAAGTATTTGCGCATCAAGCCACATGGGAATTCTCCAGAAATGCGGCTCTTGTTGTTCAGAACCAGTTGACTTCACCTTTGCGCGAAAACGGCCTTGCGATCCCGGTGGACATTCTGGATCTGGAGGATTTTGCTGCAGCCGCTGATGACAGTGATCGTGAGGTGCCAGGACCAGAAGGGCAGACTCGCAAGCAATGGGAGCTGAGCGGCTGGGGGGCTTACAGCGAGACGCCAGCCGCGATTTTAAAGCGGATGATGGTGTGCTGCGATGCAAGATTGAGACTGACCTCCAATGGCAAGATCGGCATTGGCATGGGGGGCTGGCAAGAGCCCACGGTTACCCTGACAGACCAGGACTTTCTTGAGATCACCCAGACACGAGGACGGTTTGTTTCTGGTACGGGTACGGTGATCAAGAGTCGCTATACAAGCCCGGACCACGGCTACCTCGAACAAGATGCCATTGAGTACGTTCATCCAGCTGCGGCCACCTACGGGCGTGAAGTCACGACCGCTGACTTTCTGATGGCAACCAACCACGGACAGGTGCGCCATCTGCAAAAGATCACGGCCTATCGGCAAAATGCCGATATCGAGCTGGAATGCATCACAGGTGTGACCGGCCTTGCGGTAATTGGTGAGCGCTTCATCCGTATCAGGAGCGACCTGGAAGGGATTGAGGGCACCTTTGAACTAAGTGAAGACTGGGAGTATTTGATCAACGATCATGGCAACTTCATCGGTGTGAAGTTTACTGCCATTTCCATGGAGCGCGATGGTGTTGAGTATGATGAACTCACAGAAGGGGTTACACCACCGGAGGTGCTGGCCTCGGTTGAAAGCAGCATTGCGCCCGATACACCCACGCTTTTGATCAGCGGGTCGGGGCTGCGCCAATACTTCGAGATTTCACAGAGCGATACCAGTTATGTGCACCAGATCGAGATCGTGGATGTGACTGATCCTGAGGACTTGCAGACCGGCTATCTTTGGCTTGAGCCGGGGCAACTTTCCTCAAGCACTGTTTTGGAAGATGGCCACGAGTATGAAATTCGCGCCAAGGCGCGCACCGTCTCCGGGCTTTCTTCGCCCTATACGGATGCCCAGACAATTACGGTGAGCGCCTAGAGCGCAAGTCTAACCAATTTTCTCAACCGACCATGATGGGGGCTGCATGACCCTTGCTTATGACCTCGACATCATCTTGCGCGACCACAAGGTGCTGGGCGATCCGGGAAGTGGTGCCCACGCAGTGGTGCTTTCGCAACTGCGCCAATACTTGAAGTGGGCAGAACGGGCTGGACCTGCCATCGTTGTTGGGTCATTGGCTGAGCTGAATGGCATTGTGGGCGGTGAAGGGGCATTGCGCGCCGAGGTGAGAGGGGCCGCAAACGGTGAGAACGGTTACTATCGCTGGGACGGCGGGAGGTGGACGAAGGTTGCGGGACTGGATGTCTCTTTCGGGCAACTGACCAACATGAGCGGTACGCCAAACGAGATCTCCGCTGCACTTGTGGCTTCCGGAGAGCGGGGCACCGTGGTCGCTTTTGTGGGAACGGCTCTTTACAACAACGAGGGCGGGGGCACGTTCATTGCCATTGACGGCGTGCGTGAGGAGATCCTGACTGCTGCAGGCGATCCGCTACCGGAAAACCAGCTGATTGCCGATCAGGCATTCTTGTTGATGCGGGCGCCGGATGGCACGCTGCGTTGTTACTTCGCGGGTGATGCCGCAACCGCTGCGGCACAAGCGGCGCAAAGCGCTGTGCAAGCGCAGATTGCCCGGCAAGCTGCGGAAAGCGCAACAGCAAGCCTGACAGCATTGCAGTTTACATCCCGCGCCGTTTTTGAGGGAACAACCATTCTGCCCGGTGTTGTGACCGTGGAGATGCTTGGCATCTTCCAGCGTGGGGATTGCGGGCATCCGTTCCGTTTGACCCGGCTTGATAGCGCACCGGACCCTGTGGAGCCATGGCACTGGCAAAGTGCCGATGGTGGATACTGGTTGATGGCAAAGCCGTTTCCCAGCCCAAGAGAGTTTGGGGCGCGGGGCAATTACGCCAGTGATGACACGGCATCCGTGCGGGCATGGCTGCGCTATGGTGAGATTACAGGCCTGCCTCTTGGCGGCTATCCCGGTGTTTATCGTTGTACCGAGAGCTTTGAGCTGCCTGAGGGCATCCAGATTTATGGCAGTGGTGCGCCCGTAATTGCGGCCTATCCGCAATACGGTGGAGACAAGAGCCTGTTGCGACCGGGATATAAACACCGGATCAACGGCATGTCCTTCGTGTTTTCTGGCACTCCGACAATCACCGTCACGACACCGCGCAACGATCGTTTTGCAGTGGTGCGACCCTGCATGTACTACAAGTATCCAACACCGCCTGTGCTCAAGGATTTTGCCATTCTGCAGGACATGGATGTGTTCAACGCATCTGGACAAATGACTTCGGCAACGCAAGACAACCGTGCGGCCGGTTTTACCTGTGGCCTTTGGACAGAGAGCAACAAGGGTGGTTATGAAGGCCTGACGGTGTTTGGCTATTTCGATGTTCAAGGGGTTGTCGTGGCGAACTTCTCGCCGGTATCTCACATCAACCCGGATTATAACGGCTTCCGCTTTAACCGCATCACCTCCGGCCTTGCCGTGATCAGCACCCATGATGGTTCGTCTTCCGAAGGAAATACCGGATTGCAGAGCATGGGCAACAGTTATCACGGGCCGGATCACCATGACAGGCGGGCGACCAATACAGCCGTACCCTCGCTTTATATAGATGGTGATTTGACCACGATCGGACACATTCGGGGGCACTCTTTTACGGGAGACAGCTTCAGAACGATCGTGGATGACGCAATTGTTCTTGACCACTGCGACGACATTCAGTTTGCCAATTGCATCACCGAGTTTTCTCAGGTCAGCAATGCGCCCGGTCTTGATGGGCCGGGGCGTATAAGAGGCTCCGGCAATGTCCAGTCTGCGCGCCTGACGAACATTGCCTCTACCCATGACATGGATTTGTTCGCATTCATGGCCGAATGCAGCAACGGCATTGTGACTGCTACTTCTGTAGGGCCTAGGGATGGGCATATTGTCTCGACAAGAGGCAGCATTGTCTGGCTGGGACGGGATAGCGGATCTCTGGGTGCTGCGATTCACTTCACCTCTGCGACTGAGGCCGACACGCTGACCAAGGGCCTTGTGATCAAAAGGGGCCCGGATGGCGGCCTTAGGGCGGAACTGGACGATGACCTGATTTTCGACGTGTCATCCGATGGCGTGGTGCATGGGTACGGTGGCACTCAATTGCCCACGTTTTCTGCTGCCGATTTTACGAACAAGAACAGTTGGCTCAATCAAAACCGCTCGGGCGGATTGATGGTGATGGAAGCGGGAAGCCTGCGCGTTCTAACGTCTGCGTCTCACACGTCCACAGGCACCTGGCGCGATACCAGCGGCGCAATAATCTACACGCCTGAATAGGATCAGGATCATGAAAATCCAAAACCAACGACCGGCACGAGGTGTGCTCGTGGCCGATTGGCGACGTGTGCTTGCACGGGCCTGGAGCCTGCGACTGTTGATCATCGCTGCTGTGTTGCAGGGGCTGGAGGCAGCAATTCCCTACCTTGGCGGGTTTGTTCCTGAAGGCGTGATGCTGGCGCTTTCGTTCATCGCGACTGCAGGTGCATTCGCGGCTCGGTTGATGGCACAAAAGGAGCTTTCCAGATGAGGAACAAGACAAGATTGGTGGGCGGGGTGGCCGCGCTTGCCATTACCTTTGTGGGTGCATGGGAAGGCCTGCGCCTTGCAGCCTACCGGGACATCGTTGGAGTGCCGACCATCTGCTATGGCGAAACGCGCGGCGTGAAGCTTGGCGATCAGCACACACGGGCGGAGTGCGACGCCATGTTGCTGGCGAGCCTGAAGCGCCACGAGGCGGGCATGCGCAAGTGCCTGAAGGCACCGGACCGGATCCCGAACAAGAGCTATGTGGCGTTTGTTTCACTCACCTACAACATTGGCACTGGCGCGTTTTGCCGGTCCACCGCAACGCGGCGGCTGAACGCTGGTGACCTTGAGGGCGCATGTGAGGCGGCGACCTGGTTTAATCGGGCCGGCGGGCGCGTGGTGAAGGGGTTGCATAACCGGCGCTCCGCTGAATACCGGCTTTGCATGGAAGGGGCAGGCGAGTGGGAGCGGTAAGCCTGATCTGGAAGGTTTTATGCTCCCGCGCAGGGCTGGCTGTGATGACTGTGCTTGCCCTGTTCACCTGGCACAAGCTGGACAAGGGCAGCGCCGTGCGCACCGCTGTTGCCGAATATGTGGCAGCTGATGAGCTGGCCACCGCTAGGGCATTAAACAAGGCGCTTTCAGAAAAGCTTGAGAAAGAACGTGCAGCTGCGCAGGCATTTGAGGTTGCTCGCCAACTTACAGCGATGGAAGCAGCCCAACTGGCTGAGGAGATTGCGGCATATGAAAAGACAAGCTCTGTCCCTGTTCAGTGTGTTGTTTCTGATCAGCTCGTTGACCGCCTGCGGGCAAACTAACTCGGGCCCGCGGGCAGAGATCAAGGCCCAGATTGCAGCGATGCAGGCAGCGCCAGCGTTGCCGGGGGATTGTAAGGAGCAGGAGCGCAGCGGCGTCAAAACCGGCGACAAGCTGGATGTTGCGCTTTTGAAAACCGACGCAGCACTAAGCAGGGCGAATGCCCGCGTGACCCGCTGCGCCGATTGGTACATCAACACGCGGGGGCGGTAGATGAGACTGATTAGGGGGCGACTGATGCTGCGGGAAGAAGTGACAACGGCAAGTTGGCTTGGCGGTGCCTGGCTGGTTAAGGTGATCGACCTGTGGGTGGCTCCGTTTTGGAATGGCTTTCTTGAGCCATTTCTGCACGGCGTTTTGATGATCCTCACAGTGATTGGCGCAACGATTATGGTGGCGAATCGTGTGTTGGACTACAGGCTGAAAAAGAAGAAGCTTAGTGAAGGGGATGCAGTGAATGACAACTGAGCCAAAACGGTCAAGCGTTGCTTTCAAAATGACGTGCTGCGTTTATAACGAAAACGCACAGCGGATTGTTCGACAATGATTCTACTGGAGGAATTTGATAGGTGGTCGCACCTATGAAAGTGACGAAAGTATTTATCGTAAAATGGGATAGGACAATGGTGCAGAAAGTTCCTGATTGAAACCTATTGTTGTGCGGCGTAGAATTTCTGTAGTGTTGTTGGCACCGGGCTGATCATGATAAATTTGAAACCTACAATTGCAAAGATTGAGCTACCTCCCGAAAATCGGACACTGACGTAAGCTACGATTTGTTGTCTGCTGGTCTTCGAGAAAAGGAGATCAGATATGTCGAAACGCAAGCAGCACTCGCCGGAGTTCAAGGCGAAAGTCGCCCTGGCAGCGTTGAAGGGCGAAGAGACGATATCGGAACTGGCGAGCCGCTTCGGGGTTCATCCGACCATGATCCATCAATGGAAGCGTGCCCTGCTGGAAGGCGCTTCGGACGTTTTTGAACGTGGCGGCAAACGAAAGCCGGAGATTGACGAAGAGCAGGTGAAAGAGCTCCACGCCAAGATCGGGGAGCTGGCGGTTGCCAA
>NZ_KE383921.1:22469-30919 GCF_000422785.1 Pseudovibrio exalbescens DSM 16456 | reverse complement strand
AACTGCAAAGCGCACTTATCCTGTTTGGCGTTTTCGCCGTGCTGGTGACGTTCGGTGTGCCGATCTCGTTTGCGATCGGTCTGGCGACGGTTACCTGCATCACCGTTTTGATGTCCTTTGATCAGGCCGTGTTTGTGGTCGCACAGCGCATGGCCACCGGTCTGGACAGCTTTACCCTTCTGGCCATTCCGTTCTTCATTCTGGCCGGCAACATCATGAACCGGGGCGGCATTGCGGCCCGCATGATCGAGTTGGCCAAGGTGCTGGGCGGGCGTTTGCCCGGCGCGCTGGCGCACTGTAACGTTCTGGCCAACATGCTGTTTG
The DNA here is from genome assembly GCF_000422785.1 of Pseudovibrio exalbescens DSM 16456. Classification (GTDB taxonomy): domain Bacteria; phylum Pseudomonadota; class Alphaproteobacteria; order Rhizobiales; family Stappiaceae; genus Pseudovibrio; species Pseudovibrio exalbescens. The sequence goes on along the minus strand of NZ_KE383921.1, from coordinate 30,595 downwards.
GCGCCATCTCCGGCTCGGCTGTGGCCTCTGCCGCTGCGGTGGGCGGCATCATGTCTCCGCTGCAGAAGAAGGAAGGCTACGACCCGTCCTATTCGGCGGCCGTGAACGCGGCTTCTTGCCCGACGGGCATGCTCATTCCGCCGTCCTCCACCTTGATCGTGTACTCCCTGATCTCTGGGGGCACCTCCGTTGCCACCCTGTTCGTGGCCGGGTACATTCCGGGCATCCTGATGGGGCTGGGCGTGATGATCGTGGCCGGCATCATTGCCGCCAAGCGCGGGTATCCGATCATTCCCATGCCGCCGTTCAAGGAAGTGGTCTACAAGACGCTGGACGCCATCTTGCCGTTGATGCTGATCGTCATCATCATGGGCGGGATCATTGGCGGCATCTTTACCGCCACCGAAGCCTCTGCCGTGGCGGTGGTCTATTCTCTGGTGCTGGCCGTGTTCATCTACCGGGAAGTGAAGTTTACCGATCTGCCCGGCGTGATCCTTGAATCGGCCATTACCTCCTCCATCGTGCTGCTCCTGATCGGCTGTTCCATCGGCATGTCCTGGGCCATGGCGTTCTCCGACATTCCGTATGCCATTGCCGAAGCGCTGGCCAATGTCTCTGAGAACCCGCTGGTGATCATGCTGGTGATCAACCTGTGCCTGCTGGTCATCGGAACGTTCATGGACATGACCCCGGCGCTGTTGATCTTCACGCCGATCTTCCTGCCGGTGGCAACCGAGCTGGGCATGGATCCGGTGCACTTCGGCATCATGATGACCTACAACCTGTGTATCGGCATCATCACCCCGCCGGTGGGCAGCGCCCTGTTCATCTCCTGCTCCGTGGGCAATGTGGCCATCAAGGACATCATCAAGCCCATGCTGCCCTTCTATGTGGCCGTGATTTCCATCCTCATGCTCGTTACTTTCGTGCCGGAAATCAGCCTCTTCCTTCCACGCGTAATCCTCGGTTACGGCGGATAAGGCAAGGCGTCAAATCGGCTTTCGACAGGAACAGGGCCCGCATCCAGCGGGCCCTGTTTGTGTTTGAACGCGTCCTTGTGCGGTTTGTTGTACCTCTTGGGCTTTTGGAGGCCGAGGGAAAAAGAAAACCGGAAAGGTGCCTTATGGGCAGTTTATTGAGGGCCGGTGTGTGAGTCTTTCAAGTTCCGGCCTGGGCAACCTTTTGAAAACGCTTGGTTGCTTTTTGGCGATGTAAATCTTTGCGCACAGCGAAATAATATTCAGTAAATCTGTTGTGCTGAAATATTTTGCAGTGAACGTGACGGCGCTTTGGATTGTCCTATGCTTATTGCATCTGAGGTTGGACCAAGCAAACCCGCTAGGTTTTGATGGCATCTTGCGGCGCTCGGCGAGCGTTTACTTGGAAGCAGACCTGGGCTCTACCTCCTTCAATTTTGACGGAGCGCCTAGTCAAGCCTGAATTCTTCTCGTATAAAGCCGTTTTTAATGCCTTTATAAAGCGATCTGATATTTCCATCATTCCCGCGATGAAGGGCAGGGCGCAGAAACCCGCGACGGGTGCTGCGGATTCGCCGGTTCCTTAGCCAATCAGGGGGTGTTTATGTTTGTAAAGCAAACAGCAGGCTGGATGAGACGCGCCGTCTTTTCCGCCATTTTTGTCATGGCCGCAGTTCTATTCAGCGCAAGTTATGGGGTTGCCCAGGCGGCTGAACCGCTCAAGGTGGCGGCAATCTACACGGTGCCGGTCGAGCAGCAATGGGTTGGTCGCATTCACAAGGCTCTGACAGCTGCGGAAGAGCGCGGCGAGATTACCTACGTTTACTCCGAAAACACTGCCAACACCGACTATGAGCGCGTCATGCGTGAGTATGCGGAAGCCGGCAACCAGCTCATTGTCGGGGAAGCTTTCGCCGTTGAGCGTGCGGCCCGTGCGGTGGCGGCAGAGTACCCGGAGGTTGCGTTTCTCATGGGCTCTTCTTTTCCGGCTGCAGAGCCGAACTTCGCAGTTTTCGATAATTACATCCACGAGCCAAGCTACCTTACGGGTATGATTGCCGGGGCTGCATCGAAGTCCGGAAAGATCGGCATGGTTGGTGGTTTCGCCATTCCAGAGGTCAATCGCCTGATGCACGCCTTCATGGCGGGTGCCCGTGAAACGAACCCGGATGTGGAGTTCATGGTTACCTTCATCAACTCGTGGTATGATCCGCCAAAGGCCAAGGAAACTGCCTACGCCATGATCGATAACGGCGCGGATGTTCTTTATGCCGAGCGCTTTGGTGTATCCGATGCAGCGCAGGAAAAGGGCATTTTCGCCATTGGCAACGTGATCGATACGGCATCTGATTACCCCGGTACCATTCTTGCCTCTGCCATCTGGCACATGGAGCCGACCATCGACAAGGCCATTGCGGCGGTGAAAGATGGAACCTTTAAGGCTGATGACTACGGTCTCTATTCCTTCATGGAGTTTGGGGGCGGAAGTCTCGTTGCGGACGAAAGCTTGATTGATGCGGCCACGCTGGACGCTGTGAAAGCGAAGGAAGCGGCCATTCTGGACAAATCTTTCACGGTTGAGATCGACGATACGGAACCAAAGTCCTCCCAGTAAGGGAGTTGACCGATCTGTCAAACAAGATGGCCGGTTCGTTGGGAACCGGCCATTTTTCCGGTCCGGCTGCCGCTTTGAAGGCAGACCGAGTTGAGATCAGGCGAGGACGTGATGGCGCATGAAAACCAAGAGAGTGGGGCAGAGCGCGACCTGCTTTTGGCTCTGGACTCCATAACAAAGCGCTTTGGAGATCTTATCGCCAACAAGGATGTGTCGCTGGAGTTGCATTCTGGCGAGATTGTTGCGCTTCTGGGTGAAAACGGCGCGGGCAAAACCACGCTGATGAACATACTTTTCGGGCACTATGTGGCGGACGAAGGTGCCGTGACGGTGCGCAGCCGGTCCGGTGCGCTGGAGGTCTTGGAGCCCGGTGCGCCTCATGCCGCGCTTGACGCGGGTATCGGCATGGTGCACCAGCATTTTACATTGGCTGAGAACCTAAGCGGCCTTGAGAACATCGTACTGGGGACCGAAAGCCTTTGGGCGGGCCGGTTTTCTCGCTCCAAGGCCAGAGCCAAGCTGAAAAAACTGATGGAAACCTCTGGACTTGAGGTGGATCTGGATGTGCGGGTCTCTCGCCTTGCCGTTGGCGAGCGCCAGCGGGTCGAGATTTTGAAAGCGCTTTATCGCGACGCCCGCATTCTGGTGCTTGATGAACCCACCGCAGTGCTCACACCGCAAGAATCCGAGAGCTTGTTCGCCACCATCAAGAAACTGGCCGCTCAAGGCCTTGGCATCATTTTCATTTCCCACAAGATGGTAGAGGTGTTGGGACATTCTGATCGGGTGGCCGTGTTGCGCAGCGGCGAAATAGTTGCCGATCTGGAAACCTCGATCTGCAATCGTCAGATGCTTGCGGACCTCATGGTGGGGCACAGTGTCGAAACTGTCCAGCGCACACCGGGCAATCCGGGCAAGCCATTCTTGAGGCTGCAAGAGGTGTGTGCCGGAGAGGGGCGCGAGGCGTTGGATCATGTGTCTCTGTCGCTGCGGCGTGGGGAAATAATAGGGCTTGCGGGCGTATCCGGCAACGGACAGGCAACACTGCAAAAGCTCATTTCCGGTCTTCAAACCGTAACCTCCGGCTCCATTACGCTAGAAGGCAAGCCGCTGCCGGCCAAGGCAAGCGCTGCCATCAAGCAAGGTGTTGCGCGCATTCCGGAAGATCGCCACCACGACGGCATCGTGGGTTCCTTGTCCGTTGCCAGTAATCTGGTGATTGAGGAAATCCGCCGCCCCGCTTATCAGCGGTTTGGCCTGCTCCGATATGGGGCCATCAAGCGCCGGGCAGAAGCCGCCATCAAGGCCTATGACATCCGTTGCCCGGGACCACGAGCGCGCGCCCGTCTGCTTTCCGGTGGCAACATCCAAAAGATCGTGCTGGCTCGTACGCTGGATCAGCATCCGGCCCTCGTGCTCGCCGCTCAGCCGTCCCGCGGCCTTGATGTGGGCGCAACGGCCGATGTTCATCGCCGACTGCTGGAAGCGCGGGATCGGGGGGCCGGTGTCCTTCTCATCTCTGAAGATCTGGATGAGCTGTTTCAGCTTTCAGACCGCATTGCCGTAATCCACCGGGGTCACCTTTCAGCGCCTGTTCCAACCGAGGCCCTGGATAAAAGCGCGGTGGGGCTCATGATGGCTGGCCTTGAGCCGAAGAAGGAGGAAGCGGCATGATCCGGTTCGAACCGAGGGAAAACGTTTCTTCCACTTATGCCGTTTTGGTTCCGGTGATCGCAGGTATTGCGGCGTTGGCCTTGGCGGCTATTCCCATTTCTGCTGCGGGCGCGGATGTTCAAGGCGCTTTCATTGCCATGGCAAAGGGCGCGTTTGGCTCTCCCTTCGCCATTTCCGAGTTGCTCGCCCGCGCCACCCCGCTCATTCTCACGGGGCTTGCCGCCGCCGTCGCTTTCAAGGCCAAGCTATGGAACATTGGGGCCGAAGGGCAGCTCTACGTGGGCGCCCTTGCCGCGGTGGCCGTTGGGTCGGGTGCAATTTCGGCGCCGCCTTACATCATGATCCCGCTCATCATCGCTGCTGGCATGATGGCTGGCGGTACCTTGATGCTGGTGCCGACCCTTTTGAAGACCAAGCTTGGGGCTGATGAGGTGGTCACCACGCTGCTGTTGAATTTCGTTGTACTGCTGTTTGTGCAGATGATGCTGGAAGGGCCGATGAAAGACCCCATGGGCATGGGCTGGCCTCAGTCCGAGCCCATTTCTGCAGCGGCCACTTTGCCCAAGATGTTCCCGCGTCTGCGCGTTCATTGGGGGCTGGTCATTGCTCTGGTTTCGGCGCTCATCGTGTTCATCATCATGACCCGAAGCGTCTGGGGCTTTGAAATCCGCGCGACAGGGGAGAACGTTTCGGCCGCCCGGCATGCAGGCATCCCCGTCACGGCGACCTACGTCAAGGTGGGCCTCGTTTCCGGGGCCTTGGCTGGCCTTGCCGGTGTCTCGGAAGTGGCAGGCCTCAAAGGGTACCTGACCGCGGATTTGTCGCCCGGTTTCGGCTATACCGGCATCGTGGTTGCCATGCTGGCGGGTTTGTCTCCGCTCGGTGTTGTGGCTGCTGCGATCTTCATTGCCGCCGTTTTCGTGGGGGCGGACAGCATGAGCCGCGCCATGAGTGTTTCAAATTACATCGCAGATCTCATCGTGGCGCTGTCACTGCTCTGTGTGCTGGTCTCGGGCCTTTTCGTGCGTTTCAAGATGCGTTTCGTCAGGCCCAAGCTGCCAAAGAAAAAAGAAGCCGAGGAGTTCTGAGATGGAATACGTTGACATTCTGACCTCCGCCAGTTTCTGGGCCGCTGCCATTCGCATTGCAACACCGCTTATCTTCGGCGTTTTGGGGGCGCTCATTTGCGAGCGCGCTGGAGTGCTGAACCTTGGCATTGAGGGCATTTTCGTTGTCGGGGCCATGACCGGCTGGATGGCGGTCTGGATCGGGGCCGACCTTTGGACCGGCGTTGCTGTTGCGGCTGGGTGCGGGGCCGTGTTTGGCCTGCTCCACGGCATTCTCACCGTACCCCTTGGGCTGTCGCAGCACGTCTCCGGCCTTGGCATCACCCTGTTTGCCACCGCCGTGAGCTATTTCACCTACCGCACAGCCCTACCAAATGTTTCGTCTCCGCCGCGCATTGAGGCCTTCCAGCCGCTGGATGTGCCGGGGCTGTCGGACCTGCCGTTCATTGGCCCGGCGCTGTTTCAGCAAACGCCCATGACTTTCCTTGCATTGGCTCTCGTGCTGATGGTTGGTTTTGTGCTTTATCGCACGCCATTGGGGTTGGCGATCCGCGCTGTAGGAGACAACCCGGCTGCGGTGGAAGCGCAGGGGCTTTCCGTTTATGGCCTGCGTATTGGGGCGGTCATGGTGGGCTCCGCTCTCATGGCTCTGGGCGGTGCGTTCCTCACCATGTCCGCGTTTGATGCTTTCTTCTTCGGCATGATCAACGGGCGCGGCTGGATCTGCATCGCGCTGGTGGTGTTTGCCTCGTGGCGGCCCGGCAAGGCGCTGCTGGGGGCGGTGCTGTTTGGTGCCTTTGACGCCTTTCAGATCCGCCTGCAGAACGAGGTTGGCGGGGCCATTCCCTCGCAGGTCTTCCTCATGATCCCGTATGTGCTCTCCATCGTGGCGCTGGTGATCGTAGCCCGCAAGGCAGACTACCCGAGGGCGCTTTTGCAACCTTACTTCCGAGGGCAGCGCTAACCTCCAGCGCGCCCTCAACACAAAAACACTCGCGATAACAGGCAGTTGTCATGTCATTGGATCTATTGGTCAAAAACGCAACACTCACCACCGGTGAAACCGGCGTGGACATCGCCGTCAGTGGCGGCAAGATCACCGCCATCGAGCGTGGCATTACCGCAGAAGCCGCTGAGGTGCTGAACGCAGACGGCTACCTCGTCAGCCCACCCTTTGTGGACAGCCACTTCCATATGGATGCAACGCTTTCCCTCGGCCTGCCACGCATGAATGAAAGCGGCACCTTGCTTGAAGGCATCAGCCTGTGGGCTGAACTGAAGCCGCTTCTTACCGTGGACGCAGTTGTCGAGCGGGCGTTGAAATACTGCGATTTGGCGGTGTCTCAAGGCCTTTTGGCAATCCGCAGCCACGTGGACATCTGCGATGATCGGCTTCTGGGCGTGGAAGCCCTTCTTGAGGTGAAGAAGAAGGTCGCCCCATATATCGATCTGCAACTGGTCGCGTTCCCTCAGGACGGCTACTACCGCTTCCCCACTTCCCAAGAAAACATGAAGCGCGCGCTGGATAAGGGCGTTGATGTGGTGGGCGGCATTCCTCATTTCGAGCGCACCATGGAAGATGGCACGCGCTCGGTGCGGGCGCTGTGCGAACTGGCAGCGGACCGCGGCCTGATGGTGGACATGCACTGCGATGAAAGCGACGATCCGTTATCTCGTCATATTGAAACGCTGGCCTATGAGACCCAAAGACTGGGCCTTCAGGGCAGAGTGGCAGGATCGCACCTCACCTCCATGCACTCAATGGACAATTACTACGTCTCCAAGCTGCTGCCGCTCATGGCAGAAGCCAGGGTGTCTGCCATTGCCAACCCGCTCATCAACATTGTGCTTCAGGGGCGTCACGACACCTACCCCAAGCGCCGGGGCCAGACCCGTGTGCCGGAACTGCGCGCGCACCACATCAACGTGGCGTTCGGCCATGATTGCGTGATGGACCCTTGGTATTCCCTCGGCAATGCGGACATGTTGGAAGTGGCCAGCATGGGGCTGCATGTGGCTCAGCTCACCAGCCGTAGTGACATGCGCTACTGCTTCGATGCGGTCACCAAGAACCCAGCCGGGATCATGCAGCTGGAAGGATACGGCGTTGAGCGCGGCTGCAATGCGGACTTCGTGCTGCTGCAGGCACGGGACACCATTGAGGCCCTGCGTCTCAAAGCCGCCCGTTTGGCCGTTGTCCGCCGAGGCAAGGTTATTGCCAGAAGCGAACCACGCATCACACATCTTTCCATTGAAGGACGCCCCGCAATCGTGAACCCTGCGGACTACCAGCCCAATCACGCCTAGTCGAACAGACAGAGCACGGCCTCACCCGTGCTCCGTTTCCAACGACATGTGCTTCGGATTTACCAATGGAACAACAGCTGCGCGATCAGATATTGATGAATACTTAATAGAACTGCTCGGTTTGAGGGATATTAAAATTTTATTCTTTGATTCAGCGCGACACCATGTGAGATTCGGACCAGTATTGCCGCGAAAGACGGTGTCTTGTTCTTGTGTTTTTCGGCGGAAATTCACAGTTTCTGGCGTAAAAAGACGAGGGCCATGTATTTTTCTCTTTACTTCCTTTTCAAAGATAAGCACCCTACAAGGCGTTCCACGGAATGCGGCGCGAAATCCATGCTAGATTTCATAGAAAGCCCGCATTGCATGATGCATCTTTCGTGGGCCGGTTCGACTCCGGCATGTCCCAAGTGTTTTACTTTTTAGGGACTAAAAAATGTCTTCTCTTTTGACAAACACCTCCGCAATGGTCGCTCTGACCACTCT
>NZ_KE383921.1:0-20065 GCF_000422785.1 Pseudovibrio exalbescens DSM 16456 | reverse complement strand
CTCCTCCGTCGCTCCTACAGTTTGAGCTGCCGATTTTATTTCAGCGCTTGTCGTGGCAACGCAACCTGATACCCTGCGGTCTCTTTCCCGACGGTTGCGGAGGCTGAAGAATGGCGCTTGACTTGTGGTTGGTATATGCCGCGGCGTGTGTTGGACTGTCACTCACCCCAGGGCCGAGCGGTTTGTTGGCGCTCACGCATGGGGTGCTTTATGGCTTGCGGCGCAGTGCTGCGACTATTGTTGGCGGGGCGCTTGGCTTCGTTCTCGTCGTTGCCGTCAGCATGGCCGGGCTCGGCGCGTTATTGGCAGCTTCAACCACGGCTTTCACGGTGGGAAAATGGATTGGTGCGGCTTATCTGGTCTATCTGGGTGTGCGAACCTGGCTTGCTCCATCCCCCTATGTTCGGTTGGGCGCGGGGCAGGACTTGCCGGAAGTCTCGGCGAGAAAGTTGTTTTTTCAAGGCTTTCTGTGTGCTTCCACCAATCCCAAGGTCATCATTTTCTTTGCCGCCTTCCTGCCGCAGTTCATGAATCCGGCAAGTCCGTTTCTGCCGCAGTTTATGGTGATGGCGCTCACGTTTGCCGCAATTGAGGTGCTCTACGAGTTTGTGGTTGCCGGTTCCGCGCACACATTTGCTCCGTGGTTGAGCAAGGCGCGGGTGGGGCGTTGGTTCAACCGCATCACCGGCACAACCTTCATCGGCATTGGGAGCGCGCTGGCGGTGGTCAACCGTAGCTAGCATATCTCACGGCGTGACCCTTGAACGGCTCTCCGAGTGCTTCAGGCCTAGGGGGTGTTGGGGGCTTTCACGGTGTCTGTCGCGACTTGTTCCTGTACCTTGCGCTGACGGAACAGCGTGAACAATCCTGCACCCACGATCAGCACCGCGCCGAGCAGTGTGGTGCTTGTGGGTAGGTCGCCGAACACTACAAAGCCAACCGGAATGGCCCAAACAAGCTGCAAATAAGCGAAAGGCTGGATGTCGCTTGCCATTGTCAAGGAAAGCGCTTTCATCAGGCTGAAATGGGCACACATGCTGGAAAGACAGACGAGTGACAACAAGGTCCAGTTGATGGTTTCTACCGCTGGTACATGCTGCAGGCCCATATAGGTGCTCATGATCGTCCCGATGAGGCCGACATAGAAGAAGTGGGTGACGGGGCCATCATGCGCGCTCGCCATCCGGGTGAACAATTGATAAAGGCCAAAGCTCACTGCAGCAGCCAGGACCACCAGCGCGCCGGGGCCCCAAATGTCGCCGCCCGGTTGAACGATGATCAAAAGACCGATCATGCCCACCAAAAGGGCGGTCACACGGCGCCATCCAACAGGTTCCCCCAAAATGAATACGGCAAGGGCCGTAGCGATCAGCGGATGCGCCATCAAAACAGCGGTGACTTCTGCCAGACCCAGGAAGCTGAAGGAAATCGTGATCAAGGAGATTTCGGCGAACAGCAACGCCCCGCGCGTGATCTGCAGCTTCAGGTTGCCGGTGCGAAGGGTTCCGGCCAATCCCTTGCGTGTGGAGGCGGCCCAGCCAGTGGCAACGATCAAGTGAACCCAATAGCGGGCCATGAGTATGAACCATACAGAATGGGTTTCGACCAATTGCTTGGTCATGGCGTCCTGCATGGAGAATATCAGGGTGGCGGCTATGGCAAAGAAAATGCCGAGCACACGCGGGCTGAGGGCGCTAACCATGAAAGTGTCCGTAAATAAAAGAAAAGCTCCGCAGTGTGGCGGAGCGATGGGGCCGAGGTGTGGCTTTGTTAGCCACATGCACAGATTGTTTGCTTTGATTAAACGTATAATCTCTGATGACGATAAAGGCAAGGGCAGTGATTGAAACGAACAGTTGATCTTTCGTTTCTGCGTGCGACATCCAGTCGCATACGTTGGCGGGTTTTTTCCTGCAAGGCTTGTTGCTGAGCGCCTTTCACGGAAGATGCGGCGACAGCTGCCAAGTCGTGACTTGGCAGCTGCCAAAACTTATGCCCGCTCGTCAGATCTGTGATTGGAAAAGCGATGGCAAAAGATTTTGTCACGTGAACGCAAAATGCGCTGGTTTTATTCAAACCAACGCATCTTGAACGCATACCCACGCGGGTAGGTACGGGCCTTAGTTTCCTACTTCAAAAAAGGGGATAGGCTTATCCAAATCCCCGCCATAAGCGTATACGGTGTACCGCGTCGTAGCGTCCGGTTCACCCATACCAAGAGATCCCACAGGCATGCCGGGTACAGACAGGCCAGTAATCTGCGGCTTTTCTTTCAATAGCTTGTCAATGGCGGCAAGCGGAACGTGGCCTTCCAGTACGTACCCGGCCAAGGTGGCCGTATGACAGCTCATCAGATCCTGCGATACGCCAGCCTGTTTTTTGATGGGGGTCAGCTCTTCCGTGTTGGTTACGGATATGGAGTAACCTTTCTCGGCCAGAGCGTCGGCCCAATCTGTGCAGCAGCCACAGTACTCAGACTTGTAGATGTGTACCTCGCCGAGGTTTTCGGCAGATGAGGGGGCTACAACAGAGATGAGAACAGCGCCAGCGATCAGCGCTCCGTTAAAGACGTTTTTCATGATTTAGTCCTAAGTGTTTGAATTATATATATTTTGATAGCCGCTGGTAGCGGTCGCACTTAGGTGTTGGGTGGGCGGAAATGGGTGTTCTGGCTCTGGTCGGTCAGGTGCGGCACATGAGCTTCCGGGTGAGCGAAGGTTACTGTAGCGAGCCTCAGCGTTGGTGCTACAGGAAGGAAGGCACAAAGGGCCGTACAACTGCTCGTATCGGTTTGATCAGTGCCAAAGTGGTCACAACACGCCATTGCGCCCTCGGCTTCGTCAAGACCCATAGCCGAGTCCGCTTGCGCAAGCTCAATCTGGAGGTGAGTTTCCGAGGTTGCCTCGACGTGCGCGCTCATACCTTGCCCGCCGGCAAAGCCATGCGACAGGGTGAATACAATCATCAAGAGGGCGAGCAAACAGCGCAACATGACGAAAGACTTAGCAAGGCCGCGGCCTTTTCTCAAAGGCTTTTGGGTTAAATCTTTGTCATGTTGAAAGCGTGGTCCGGCTACAGCTTCGCCGCCCAATTCTGCAGGTCGGTAAGATGGTGGTCCAGATAGAACTGGAACCAAACCGCATAGCTGTCGCGATTGGAGTTGAGGTCGGCGTGGATCTGATCGAGCGATACATACCGCACCGCTTGCACTTCAGAAGGAACCGGCGCTGTTGTTTGATCCGTTTTGCAAAAGAAAACATGGACCAGTTCGTGTTCAGTCAGTCCGTTCCCGCAGTCGGCCTTGTAAAGGGTTTGAAAGCCTAAGGTGAGGGGGCTGTCGAAACCCAACTCGGCGCGTAGTCGGCGCCGGGCTGCTGCTTCCAGCGGCTCATCCGGACGGGGGTGGCCGCAGGCCGTGTTCGCCCACTTGCCCGCAGAGTGGTACTTATCCGCAGCCCGCTGTTGGATAAGTAGCTCTCCAGCAGAATTGAACGCGAAAACGGAGATGGCTCTGTGCAGGCGTCCGTCGCGATGGACTGCAAGCTTCCCCGCAGTGCCAAGCGCTTCGTCACGACTGTTGACGAGGATAACGGTTTCCTTGTCATCAGGCAGGGTGTCAGGGGGCATGCGGGTCCTTTCCGGCGGATAAACAGTGGTGGGTTACAGCTAAACCACGGAACGAGGTTTGATGGCAACTCCCTTCACCATTTGGCGCCGAGCTTGGTAAAACCCGCGGCCCCGCAACAGGTTGGCCGTCAGGCGGCTTCCAGCACGCACAGTTTGCAGGTGTAGTTTTCCTTCTCGTGATAGAAGGCCTTGTCCACCGTGTAACCGCGGATAACACCGGCTTCCTTCAAACGCGCCAACTGTGTTGGATAAGCCTCTTTATCCCACACGCCCTCGTGAACAGTTACAACCATGGGCGCACCGGGTTTGGCCACGCGTGCCAGATGCTCCAGCGATTGCGGGGGGACGTGGCCCAGTGTGAAGACACCCACGCTGATGACGCCGTCGTAGCTGTTTTCGGGCATGTCGAGCGGGCGTGTCAGGTCCGCTTCACCTAAGCTGGTATAGACATTCTTTTCAGCGGCCTTTTTGAGCATTTCAGCGCTCAGATCAACGCCGTCGATTTGCACAGCGCTGTGTTTGGCCAGTTCCAGGCCTGCAAGGCCGGTACCGCAGCCCGCATCCAGCACGCGGCCGGTTTTTGGCAGTGCCTTTGCTAACGCTTCTGCTGCGACTGCCGGGCCCACATAGCCCATGCCGTCCAGTGTGTCCGCCTCATAAGTGCCGGCCCAATCGGCATAGAGTTGGCGAATTTCTTCGCGGTCTCCCGCAAGCTCATAGGCGCGTTTCAAGAGCGGATGATTTGGCTCCATGACGTGTTCTCCTTTAGCTTGAATGAGAAGACCCTAAATAAATCTTGGCAACACAGCAAAATTTCGGAGGGGAATTCCTTCTGTTATTCCGCCACATTCATTTATAAGTTATTGTGAATTCAAGATGATTTGAGGTGGAAACTTTTTTCTCCACATGATGGGTGTTCATGAAAACGTTCAACTAAGCGATCGTGACACCGTTAAGACTGCAATAAAAAGGCCCTCATCCTTGCCGGGTGAGGGCCTGAACTTGAACCCGCGCGTGGGTTGTATCTGCGTGAATGGGTGCTGTTAAGCTGCTGAGCTTTTGAGCATCCACTTGGTTTTGCGATAGGCGGTCAACGCCTCGGAGGCAAAGCCCGTCACCACTTCGTCATTCCGCTCTGCTGCTGCTTCCACGATTGCGGCAAAGGCTTTTTCCGCAACGGTATAGTCGGCGACCAGGTCATTCAGCATTTCCTGAGCGCTGGCCTCTACCTTCACTGGACCAATTGCATCAGCTTCGGCAATGTCTTTCAAAGAGAAGGTGACTTTCTGATCCAGCCCGCGGATAAGTTCAGCCAAATCGTCAATCTGGTCTTTCAGGGCATCGTATTGTTCTTCAAACAGCTGATGCAGTGAAATGAAGTTGGGACCTTCCACGTTCCAGTGGTAATTCTGTGTCTTGTAATAAATGCCGTAGATAATCTTCAGGGCGTCGCCCAGTTGGGCTTCCAAGCTATTCTTTTCCATAGAGAATCTCCGTTTAAGCGCTGCGCTTCCAATGTAAGTGTCCTAAGCGGCAACGCTAATTCGTTATTTTACATAGGTTCATAACGCGTCGGAGAGTGGCGGGGGGTACAGCCTGAATGGCCACCCCTGCTATAACCGGTGCGGCCAGTGAGGGTGGCGGTCATCAATAACGAAAACATGGGTATGTGTGTGCCCATGAGGATGGTCGCCCTCCGCCAGGTGCGGGTCGTCTGGGGCGAGTTCCGGGTGGCTGTGCTCAATGATTTCTTCATCAAGGCGTGGCCAAAGGACAATGGAGAGGCCAAAACCGACCCAGCACAGTGTGCCAAGGATGGCAAAGGTAATTGGAAGACCCAAAGCAACCCCAAGCCAGCCTGCCAGCGGGTAGGTCAGCAACCAACAGGCGTGGCTGAGCGCAAACTGGGCTGCAAACAAGGCCGGTCGGTCCGCCGCGTGCGCCGAGCGCTTGAGAACCCGCCCGGCTGGTGTTTGCGCTGCGCCATATCCCAACCCCATGATGGTCCAAAGGCCCAGCAACAGGTCATACCCGGAAACCAGAGTGGCCACAGTCATGGTGACTGCCATGAGTGCTGCCCCTGCTTGCATGACCGTACGGTCCGGTATGCGTTCCAGAACAGCAGGCAACCCAAGGGCCGCGACCATTGAGCCTCCCCCAAAACAGGCGAGGGCGATCGCTACATCATTGGGTGCCAGACCATAGGTGCCCTGAACCAGCACGACCGTGTTGATGATCACCATGGCTCCGCCCGAGGCTACGCTCAAGTACACGGCCAACATGCCCCGCAGGCGTGGTGTGCGCAGATAGATGGTCAAGCCTGATGTCAAACGTTTGCGGAACGGCGCTGAGCCGCTGGGTTTCGGAGAGGGCAGAACTACGGTCAAGACGAGCAGTGCCGAGGCCAAAAATCCAAGTGTGGTGCCAATGAACAGGCTCTGATAGCTCGCAACCAGCAGCACCGCAGCGGCGACTGTTGGGGTCAGCAGGTTCTCCAGATCATAGGCCAGACGGGAAAGAGACAGCGCGTTGGTGTAGGCTTTTTCTTCCGGCAAAACCTCAGGGATCGTGGCCTGAAAAGTTGGTGTAAATGCAGCGGATGCCGCTTGAAGGGCAAAGATCAGCACATAGATGTGGCAGACTTCTGAGATGAACGGCAACAGGAGCGCCACACTGGCGCGTATCAGATCCAGCACAACCAAAACCGCTCGTGGCGGAAGCCGCTCCGTTATCGCGGCTGTCAGCGGTGCAAGGCAGACATAAGCAACCATCTTGATGGTAAAGGCGGTGCCCAAAACCCGCCCAGCTTCATCGCCAGCAAGATCAAACGCAAGCAGCGACAGGGCAACCGTGGCCAACCCCGTACCAAATAGCGCGATCACCTGGGCGGCAAACAGGTGGCGATAGCGGCGGTCGGTAAGCGGTGTCAGCAGTTGCATGAAAAACCATCGGGTGCGGGCTGATTGTGAAGGTTCACGACGGGATCAGCATAGCGAAGGCGGGGGCCATCGAAATGGTCCAATGGTTCAAGAGCGTCTGGAAGAGAGCGGCTTGCCCGCCAAGGGGAGGAGCGTGCGGGCAAGCCTGTTCAGGAGGAATGAACACTGCTGATATGGGAGTTTTCGCCTCGGGTTGAAGTCAGGAAAGCTGCTTAAAGCTTTGACTGGTGGTTTCAGCCCTTCAAGCGTTTATCTGTGTTCTCCGTGTATCCTGCTTGGGTCTTTTTAAGAAAAGCCTTACGCCAATTCCCTGAAAGTTCAGGGGTATCCGCCAGTTTTTGTGCCAAGGCTGGGTCAAGACGTGGGTTGAACCGGGCGGCGATGACATCCGCGAGCACCAGGTCCTCGTGGGGGCGTACGAGAAGCGTCATGGTGTCGCCAACGCTTACGCGCCCGTCCTCAAGAACCCGATAGTACCAGCCGGTAAAGCCCGTTTTTTGAAACCGCATGGCAAGAGATGAGATGCCAGTGTGAGACACCAGCTTCCAGCAAGGCTGGCGGCCTTGGCAAATCTGAATCCTGGCGGTGCCGAAAGTAAAAACGTCACCAAGGCAGAGGTTGCGTTCCGTCAAGCCCTCTGTAGCTATGTTTTCACCCACGGCGCCAGGCTTGAAAAGGTGCGCCTGCTCGGGATACTCGCTGGCCCAGGTTGCATAATGCTCTGAAGCGTAATGATGAACGGCCTTTTCCGGCCCGCCGTGGACTTTAAGATCCGCTTGCTCATCCTCTAGAAAACCGAGTTCGTTCAACTCCAGCGGCCCTTCCTGATACTTTTTGCGTATCGCTGAGGGCGCCTTGTCCTGCCACAGATGTTCCGATTTGCCTACGTAAAGGCCGGTGATGCGCGCTGAAAGGGTCATAGCCAGTCTCCGGTAAAGGTGGCTAGTTCCTACGCTCTCTCCGCTCAGTTGTACAGCTTGAAGCGGAGTACAAGATTTTCAACAAAGCGCAGAAAAGAAAATTTCGGTCTTTGAAGAAGTTAGGCGTCGAATACAACCGTCTCGCTGGATGACAGGTCTTCGCCTGCTGCGATGACTTGACTGGTTAATAAAAGGTAACCCAAAAACCTGTATAAAACTTTGTTTTCCGTAGTGTTTCTGGTGTGCTTAGTGCAATTGCATCATGCGCAAAAAAAACAACCATGGCATTTAAAGGGCAAATCGTTCTCATTTGGTTCGTTTTTGAGCCATTGTTCGGAAGGCCCTAGAATGAAAAGCTGCAGCACTAGCGCACCAAAGTCTTTAAATTCACTTCGACCTTTTTTGTTGGCAACCACGGCAATAACAATTCTCTTTGCGCCGACGACCAAGGGCATGGCTGCTGATCTGGATCTGTCAAATGAGTCCCGAACGATCTCGGATGAGCAGATATACAACGATGTTATAGTGCGCGATGGTGCCGCACTGACAGTTGATAGTTCAGGTAAACTGATCGCTCAGGATCGAGGAAGAGTCGATCTTGAAGGCAATTACAATTCTAAGACAACTGTGCTGAGCGTAAACGGAGGGACTGTTGAAGCAGAGGGCTCGCTCCATGTAAGCGGCGACAATGCCGCCGCAGAGTTCTTAAATGGAGCCTCTGCGAGCTTCGGACAAGTTTGGATATCCGACACGTTTTACCCTGAAACAACAGCCTACATGAGCATTGATGGTGTGGGAACAGAGGTCGAGTTCCGGAGCTCGTCATTCATTGGCCAACGTGACACAGGTCATCTGGAACTGAGCAACGGTGGAAAACTCACCACAAGGAGTAACTTGAGGTTGGGTCATCTCAACGGCACGGCCGATATCTCCATCGCATCCGGCGCAGTTTTGAGCAGCAAGAACCTTGAAGCTCAGTCGGGCGGTACTGTTTCAATAAATGTAGACGGCGGGACCATACAAGCACTTGAAGACAATGCCTCTTTTATCTCAGGCTTTGACGTGGACGATACATTCACACTTTCCACTTACGGCATGACTGTGGACACTCAGGCCTTCGACGTGGGCATCCAAGCCGCCCTTTCTGGCGATGGGGGGCTGACCAAGACCGGAGCCGGAACCCTTATATTGACCGGCAATAACTCATATGAGGGTATTACTTGGCTCAACGAGGGTACCCTGCAAGGCACGACTGACAGTCTCCAAGGGTATATTTCGTCCTCTGCGGGAACAACCCTCACATTTGATCAGGCGACGAGCGGCACTTCTTCTGTAAGGTACGTCGGGGATGGCCGCTTAGTCAAAACCGGGAACGGCACTGTCACACTGACTGGCGAGAACACCTACACCGGCGGCACTGTTGTTGAACAAGGGACCCTGTCTGGCGGGGGCAACAGCTTGGTCGGCGATATCTCGTTGGAAGAAGGCACAACTTTGGAGGTGAACCCTCCATCCGGTGCTAACGTTGACCGCCAGTTGACTGCAAACGTTTCGGGTAAAGGCCGCTTGGTTAAAACTGGGTCATACGGGGTGACGCTAGAAGGGCAATACACCCATACCGGGGGTACCCGCATTGAGGGCGGAATGCTTGTCGTTAAGTCAAGCAACCTGCAGGGTGATGTTGCGATCGCAGACGAGGCTGAACTGAGGTTTTTTCAGGAAACTTTGGGCACTCACACTGGGAACCTGTCGGGAGATGGGTCAGTCCTAAAAAGTGGTTCTGAGACTCTCGTCCTCGATGGCACCAACACCTACACCGGCGGCACAACAGTTATCGGCGGCACACTTGCGGGTAATACCGACAGCCTGCAGGGTCGGTTTGTGCAACAACTCCCCTCCAATATCCGTTTCGATCAGAACACTGATGGCACTTTCAATGGTGACATCTTGGGTGTTGGAACCGTCACAAAACGCGGCACAGGCACACTCACTGTTACTGATACGATCAACGTTAATGGGGTAACCATTGAAGCAGGTCGGCTTGTCGGTACCACTGAGAACCTGAAAAGCAATGTTGACGTTGAGAGTGGGGCTGAGTTTGAATTTGATCAGAATGATGATGGCACTTTTTACCGTGTCATCAGTGGCGAAGGCAAGCTGATCAAGTCTGGCGAGGGCGACATCACCCTAACGCGCGCCAACACCTACTCCGGCGGCACCTTGATCAATGGCGGCGTTCTTACAGTCTCTCACATCAATCAGCTCGGTACCGGTGCCATTTCTTTGAATGGGGGTACCTTCCGTACGACCGGCACAGAGGCAATCGAGCTGGATAACTTCGATCTGGATGACTCGGACGGAGAACTGGATGTTTCCGGCAACACCCTGTCGCTCACTGGCGCAGTGACCACTACAGGCAGCCTTGAGAAAACCGGCGCGGGTGTTCTTAATCTGGATGCTGCCAATAACGTTGTTGGTGGCCCGACAGTCGTCAGAGACGGCAAGCTGGTTGTGGGTTCTTCTTCTGACAAGAACACGGCAAGCCTGCAGAGTAACGTTGAAGTCGAAGGCACCGGTATTCTGGGTGGCCATGGCTCCATTATTGGCAATGTCACGAACAACAACGGCCGCATCGCGCCGGGCAACTCCATTGGCGTGACAACCATTACTGGAAACTACTCTGGCACTGGCGTGCTGGAAATCGAGGTCGAAGGTAACGTCGATGCCTCTCTTGCCCAGGCCGATCAACTGGTTGTCACAGGTGATGTGGACGTCAGCGGTACCTCGCTTGAACTGGTGATGACGCCAAACGACTCCACCCAGTGGGACGTTGCCCCAACCGGTCCGTTCATTATCCTTGATAATCAGGGCACCAACGCCATCACCGGCACTTTTACTGAGGTAAAGGACATCAACGACCTGATGTTCCTTGATGAAACGCTTGACTATGCATCGGGCGATGGCAACGACATCTCTTTGACGCTGACACGCAACGACGTGACCTTTGAAATCGCGGATGCCTCGGTCAACCAAAACGCGGTTGGCGCCGTTATTGGCTCCATGGACACATCCAATGCGGTCTACAACGCTGTTGTGATGAGCACCTCCTCTGAAGCAGAGGCCGCCGCCGCATATGACAGTCTGTCCGGCGAAATCAACGCTTCCGCACGCGGTGCGCTCATTGAAGACAGCCGCTTTGCCCGCACAGCGGCTGCCGATCGCCTCTATGAGGCCTCCGCCGGCGATGCCGCCCGTGTCGGGTCTGACCTGAGCACCGAAAAACTCGGCAGCCTTGCGCTGTGGAGCCAGGCTTTCGGCAGCTGGGGCCAGTCTGATGCAGATGGCAATGCCGCTGAAATGGACCGCTCAACCGGCGGCGTCATGTTCGGCGCGGACGCGCTTGCCTTTGGCACCGCCCGCGTGGGCGTGATGGGCGGCTACAGCACCTCCAACATGGATGTGGATGATCGCCAGTCTTCCATGGACAGCGACAACTACACCATCGGCGCTTACATCGGCTCGCAGTTTGACCAGTTCAAAGTGCGCGGCGGCATGGCAGCCACCTGGCACCAGATGGACAGCAAGCGCGCTGTGTCCTTGGGCGGCGGTACGTTTACCGACAGCGTGACCTCCGATCAGGATGCCATGACCTATCAGGCCTTCGGCGAACTGGGCTACGGCTTTGATGTTTCTGGTGTTTATCTGGAGCCATTTGCAGGCCTTGCCTATGTCAACCTGGAAAGTGACGGCTTCACCGAGGAAGGCGGCAACGCAGTTCTGACAGCAGATGACCAGAGCGATGACGTGCTGTTCACCACACTGGGTCTGCGGGTTGCGTCCACCTTCATGCTTGGCGACACCGCCATCACCGCACGCGGCATGGCTGGCTGGCAGCATGCATCTGAGGAAACCATTGATTTCACTCAGAGCTTTGCATCCGGCGGCAACAGCTTCACCGTGGAAGGAACGCCAATTGCGCAGGATGTGGGCCTTGTGGAAGCAGGCTTTGCAGCAGCCCTCAGCGATCGCGCCAGCGTGGGCGTGACCTACTCCGGTCAGATCGCATCGGATGCCCAGAACCACGGCCTAAATGCCCGGTTTAGCCTGCAATTCTAAGGGCTTGTTCACCAACCCGGTGGCTCTGTGAAACCTCTTGGTTTCTATCCATGGCAAAAACAGGTAGTCTTTGGCAGGGTATGCTAAGATCCAGTTGATAGAAACCAAGAAGCCGCAGACGCCGGGTTGGGAGGAGCCAGAATGAAGATTATTGTTGCCGACGACAGAGAAGCTCTCGACACGCAGGCCGCAAAGATGGGGATTGAAACCATCAAATCGGCCATTGAGCGTAACGGTCATGCGACGATCATTCTTGCGACCGGCACCAGTCAGGTGGGCATGTTGGAGCGTTTGGTGGACCCGGAGAACGAGGTTCCATGGGATAAGGTGACCGCCTACCATCTGGATGAATATGTGGGAGTTGGCGAGGATAACCCCGCCAGCTTCAGAGGATATCTGCGCGAGCGGTTTGTGGACCATGCTCCGGGGGTGGAGTTTGTACCCATCAACGCAGATGCCGACGATATTGTCGAGGAACTGACCAAACTCAGTGAGCGCATTCAGGCAGCGAAAATCGATCTATGCTTCTGCGGGATCGGAGAAAACTGCCATTTGGCCTTTAATGAGCCACCCGCCAATTTTGAAGGGGCTGCGCCCTTCACCGGGGTGCAACTGGACGATGTTTCTCGAGTGCAGCAAGTCAAGGAAGGTTGGTACACGGATCTGGACTCGGTTCCGCGAACGGCAATCTCCATGAGCATTTCGCAGATGATGAAGGCGGAAAAGATTATCTGTGTCGTGCCGGATGAACGGAAGGCAACTGCCGTAAAAAACGCGTTCACGGGTGATGTTGACCCGCAGTATCCGGCGTCAATCCTGCAGAAACATCCCAACTGTGTTGTTTTCCTTGATCCGGAATCGGCTGGACTTCTTGAAACGGCCTGATAGCCGCTCCCGCCTGGGTTGAAGCGGGTTGATTTTGGAAGAGCCTTGAGGTTTCATCGTGGCCTGACGTTTGGAGAGGCGCTTATGGAACTGCAGGTTTGGCTGGCCTTCGTGGCAGCATCAATTGTCCTCGTGGCTATCCCCGGTCCCAGCATCATGCTGACGATGAGTTATGCCCTCAGTCAGGGCCGCCGGGTTGCGCTTGCAACGGCAGCTGGAGTTGCTGTCGGCGATCTTGTGGCCATGACGACCTCTCTTGCGGGATTGGGGGCGTTGGTCATGGCGTCAGCGGAACTCTTCACCGTGTTGAAGTGGCTGGGGGCGATCTATCTGGTTTTTCTGGGTTTCAAGTTGATCCGCACCGCACCAACCACGAATGTTGGGGTGATACCGACACCTGAACGCAAGTCAGAACGCAGCGTGTTCTTTCACGCATTGCTCGTGACAGCGTTGAACCCCAAATCCATCGGCTTCTTCATTGCTTTTGTGCCGCAGTTCATTGACCCGCAACTCCCGTTATTCCCGCAGTTTGCGTTGTTGGTGGCGACATTTGTCACCTTAGGCGGCGTGAACGCGTTGATGTACGCGCTGGTGGCCGATCAGTTGCGCAAACGTATTACCCGACCGTCGGTTCTGACATGGTTCACGCGCACCGGAGGGGGTGCCATGATCGCGATGGGTCTTGCAACCGCCGCGATGAAACGGTGAAGTTATCCCCTTTCGATAGGACGCACACCATACGTTCTGTAGGCGTCCGCCATGCGCTCTGCTTCACTCATCTCTGGGAACAGATGGAAGCTGGGCGCCCATATGCGCTGGATCTTTTCAGCGGAAATCTGGATGACGCCCCTTACAGGGTAAGCCCCTCCCGCGCGTTCTACCAAGGGCCGGGCCATGGTCTTGAAGTTTTCATCACTCTCGGAAATCAGGGTGGCTTGGCCCATGATTTTAAAGCCCTTTTGCCGAAAAATGTCGACAAAGCTCACGCACGCCTTGGGATAAGTTGTCAGGTTACGCATGGTGCCGCGCGAGGCAACATCGGCGATGATAATGCTCTGGTTGTCATAGGCGCAGAATAGTTCTTTCGGGCTGACGCTTGGGTAGCCATCAGGATCAACCGTTGCGAGCCAACACAAAACAGCGCGGTCAATATCCAGTCGAACAGCATCGTTCAGGTGCATAATTCTCCTCCAGCGGCAATCATGCTAGCCTGCCGTTCCGCTGGGGAAGTTGCAAGTGTTTCAACGAATTAAAGTGAAATAAGATGGTTGTCCCACGAAGCGCCCGCGATCTGACCAGTCAGTTCCATATAGTCCGCACTGCCCTGCGCAAAACGCAGACCACCTGTCCCATCGGAAATGAGGAAAAATTCTTCATCTATCGGAGCGATGCCGCACCCATCAGCAACTTCTTGAACGCCGATGTAATCGCCTGATTTAGCGTTCCAGAACAAGACTTTACCCCCGCGTGGGCAGGACGTGGCCACAACATCCCCATCTCCACTGGCGGTTACGCTGCCGACGTAATTATTGAGCTGGCCCTTGAGGGCCACAGGCAGGTCATGGAGCCACGGGTCACGATCTCGTTCAAAACTGGCAACAAGGGGGGGTAAGGTGCTTTTGTCCCCCTGATATTGCCCGCCAACCCATACTTGGCCGTGACCGTCCGCCGCCATGTGGCGCAGGGATAACTGGTGCAGGTCGTCGGCCAACTGATGATGGGCCAAAAGATCGCCGGACTGCGGATCCAGATAGGCAATACTGGGGATCATGCTGTCCAGATTGAGTTTTTCGCGATCTCGATCAGGCCGGGTATGAATGCCGCCGTTGGCAACTACTAGGGATCCGCATTGGGGTGAGATGAGAATATCGTGGGGGCCAACACCATGGGTTTCCATTTCGCCAAGGCGCCGCGGTGAAGCGCCTGTCATATCATAAAGCCCAATCACACCGCGTTTTGCTTCCCAATCGTTCTCGGGCGCATAAAGTAGCCGCCCGTCTGGAGAAAAGACGCCGTGGCCATAGAAATGCCGGCCCTCTGGCGCTGTAAACATCAGCGGTTCGTGGCCAGTCAACACATTGACATACATTGCGAAATTTCCGGGACGGCGGGCAAAGGCCACGAGACGGCCGGTTTCACGATGCCACGCTGCGGAGTGACCTCTGTCCGGGAGCGGCGCTTCAAAAACGGATGAACCGTCTTCACGCAAAACACGAAAGGCATAGCTTCCGTTCGGTTTGCGAAAGGCGCTCGCAAACAAAGGCTCGAATGCGTTCGTTTGAAATAAACGCGTATTTTCTGCGTTCGCGAACGCATTGCTGCCGGGCAGTGCACTCATAACCGCAAGGCCCGCCAATCCCTGCAGCAGACTGCGCCGGGTGACGGGTGTGCCCTTAGTCTCCATCCAGCGCATTGAAGCCTCCACTCAGTGCCAGATAGCCCGCCAGATTTCCGCCCATAGTATCTTTCAGGCCATCAATAACGAGGGCCAGATAAATCAGCTTGTCTCGGCCTTGCTCGGTTTTGCCAATCGCGCGAATGGGGCCGGGCAACTCGTCCAGCGCTTTGCGGGCATTGCCAAACTCGAACTGGAGGCTGCCGGGCACCCAGTTCCCTTCTTCTGGCAGAGCGGCCAAAAATCCACCTCGGGTCAGTGCTTCCTCAATTCCACTGAGGGAGGCATTCATATAGGCGGCGCCATTGCGACTGCGCGAGAAGGGCGCGCGATACGGCTTGGCCTTTTTCACGGAAGTTCCAATGACAGGTAGCAGGATCTGGTCCTTGATCAGAACAAGCCCAGTGACCATCGCGTTGAAAGTCAGTTCTGCGGCTTCCTTGTGGGTCTGCACCAAGGCGTGTTCCGGCGTGGGCTGTGTAATGACTGAAGTAAAGCCATCCGGGTCCGCCCATGCTGCCTCCAGCTCTCGAGAGGTAGCGACAAGGTTTCTGGTCAAGGCCACGGCGTAGGCGCATTCGAAATCGCGCTGTTCACCGCTTCCTAATGTCAGGGTGCCATCGGAAGTGAAGGCGAAATATTCCAGCGTGTTCAGCCCTTGGAGCGCGACGCTTTTGCCGGCAAGCGATGCGGCTGTGGTCACGCTTTCGTCCTGCTCAGCCATGATCTTGCGCAACTGGCGCGGAATGACACGCCGGCGATCTGGCAAGAAGGCGAGACGCTGCGCCCGGTTTTCTTCAGCCAATGGGCCGAACCTGAGGAAGTCTACTCGGGCCAGTTGGGCCACGCTGTCGGACATGGCAGCTTCGAACGCTTGCCTGGTTGCAGGTTCAGGCTCGCCGGCGCACAAGTTTTCCGTGGCGCTTTCCAGACGGCCGAGTGTGGTGGTAAGGGCTTGTGTTTGCGGACGTATGTACGCTTCAATCAGCTTGGGCGCGAATTGGCTGTAATCGGGCGCGGTTTGTTGCGCGCCCGCCGAAAAGCAGGTGGTGAGCGATAGTCCGACGGCTAAGCCGAGTATTTTCAGATGCATGCGCATTACAGCGACTCCAGGAACTTGATCAGGGCTTCGCGGTCGGACTGTTCCATGGCAACAACGGCTTGCTTGGCTGTCTCTGCTTCACCGCCATGCCACAGCACTGCTTCCAGCAGGTTTCGTGCGCGGCCGTCATGCAAAAAATAGGTATGATCGTTGACGGTTTTAGTGAGCCCGATGCCCCATAGTGGTGGGGTTTTCCATTCGCGGCCATTGGCCTCGCCAAAGGGGCGATCATCGGCCAAGCCTTCACCCATATCGTGCAGCAACATGTCGGTATACGGCCAGATGAGCTGGAACTGATGCGCCTTTGTGGGGGCGTCACGCCGGGTCACATATTTGGGCGTGTGGCAACTGGTGCAACCAGCTGCGTAGAAAAGCTCCTTGCCGCGCAAGACCTGCGGGTCATCCACATTGCGACGGGCCGGAACCGCCAGGTTTTCGGAATAGAACGTAACAAGGTCCAATACCGGATCCGGCGCCTCCGTATCGCCAAAGCGTGGTTGAACGCCGTTTGGCTGCGCGTAACAGGCCTCTTGAGCCTCAGTACAATCGCCATAAGGGTTTGTTTTGTCCGGTGTTGAAATGCCCACATCGCCGCTGAATGCACCTGCTGCCTGCGCCCGCACAGTGGGGTTGGCTCCTTTCCAGCCAAAACGGCCGAGAACCTTGGTGTCATTGTCTGCGTCATACACCCAGGCGGGGCGACCGGAAATGCCGTCGCCGTCCGTATCCTCCGGGTCCGCGTTGGCCAGAATGTCGCCTTCATGCACTTGTTCGAGCAATCCAAGCCCGATCATGGGAGGTGCCACACGCGGTGAGATCAAGGTGTCTTCACCCAATGGCCCGTATCCGGGATTGTCGATGGAATATGTCGGTTTGCGCAGGGAGACCACCGATCCGTCGGCGAGCTCAACCGGCACTTCTTCGTAGGTGATCTTCATTTCGCCTTCACCAGCCAGACCGGGCACGGCAAAGGATTGCAGCTGTCCACCATACACGGGGTGGGGAATGACCGGTGCCTTCCCGCTTTCAAGCAGTGCTTTTTGCTCTTCTGTCTGCGGCTTGATGGAAAGGCGCAGGAACATGGACACGGCACGCTCACCGGGCTCGGGAGGCCGTCCCCGACCGTCCTTCAGGTGGCAGCCCTGACAGGAGCGGGCATTGTAAAGCGGGCCCAAGCCATCGGAGGCTTGCGTGGAGGAGGGGGACGAGACCCACAGCTTCTTGAAGAGGCCATTGCCAACCTTGAACTCCTGCTCTTCTTCAAAGCTCAAGTTCTGGGTCGGGTGGGAAAATGAGTCCTGATTGATGCGCTTGCGGGAGGTGCCTGCGCCGCCCTGCATGCGCTCATATTTTTCCGGTTTGGAAAAGTCTGTTGCCGGCTGCAGCACCGCCTCTATGCGGGCACGGTCCTTTGCAGAAAGGTCGGTTCGATGGCCGAAAGCAGGTTCAGCGCCGGCGGGGGCGCTGAGAAAAACATTGAGAGATACGGTGATGGCTAACGCGGCTTTTGCAGTGAGCGCGGCTTGACCGATCTTTGGCATAACGGGGCCTTAATTTTTTGAATTATTGAACTGAACACAAAATGAGGCAGGCAGTGCGGGCACCCCGGCCAATCTGGCCGGGGTGCGGTCATCCTATTCGAATACAGCGGATGGATTATCCAGCGAATCCGAACCTTCAAAGGCGATCTGCTCCAGCTCAAGCGTTTGAACGGCGCGTTGGATAGACGCTGTCTGGTCAATCAGCGCATCAATGGCTGCCTGAACCACGGCGTTTCCTTCGTCGTTTCCTTCGCCAATCATCTGGTCATAGGCTTCAACGGTTTCGGCGCGTGTCTTCAGGGCTTCAAAGGCTGCCAGAGATGCCTGCAGCTTTTCTTCCAGCTCGGCCGCAACCGCTGGATCCTTCTCGGCAATCAACTCCTTGAGGGATGCCCCTTCCACTTTGCTGCCGTCAAGGCGGGTATAGGTGCCGTGGAAGACGTTGTTGATGCCTACCACGTCGTAGTAGTGGGAGTTGTGCGTGTTATCGGAAAAACAGTCGTGCTCTTCTTCCGGGTCGTTCAGCATCAGGCCGAGTTTCATGCGTTCCCCTGCCAACTCGCCGTAGGACAGAGAGCCCATGCCGGTGAGAATGGTGGCAACGCCGCCGTCTTCACCCTTGTCCGCCAGTTCCTTGCGCGCATCGCCGCCATCTTTCCAGTTGGCAACCATGTCCTCAAGATCGGAGATCAAGAGGTCGGTAACGGCCTGAAGGTACTCAACACGCCGGTCACAGTTGCCGCCACTGCAGTTTTCGGTGTCAAAGTCGGTTGCAGGGCGGGTGCCAGCGCCCGCGTTCGTTCCGTTAAGGTCCTGACCCCACAGAAGAAACTCGATGGCATGGTAGCCTGTTGCCACGTTGGCTTCCACTTCGCCAGCTTCTTGCAATTGATCGGCCAGCAACTCAGCGGTGATGGTGGTGGCGTCAATCTCTTCTCCGCCTGCAGTGAAGGTCGGATTGGCGATCACATTGGCTGCATAGTACGGATTGGCTTCGGACTCGGTGCCGTAGCCGGCATCGGTGTAGTCAATCATGCCTTCATCCAGCGGCCATGCGTTTACCTTGCCTTCCCAATCGTCAACGATGGCGTTGCCGAAACGATAGACTTCGCTTTGCTGGTAGGGATTGCGCGATTGCAACCAGGCCTGGCGGGCAGCGGCAAGCGTTTCCTCGGAGGGGTTCGCGACCAGCGCGTCAATCGCCTTTTTGAGATCTTTCGCGCTGGCGAGGGAGTCCTCGTAAATTGCCAGGGCGATGTCACCGTAGTTGTCGAGAGCTTCGGCCTTGGTGGCGGCGTTGGCAGCTGTGCCGGCCATGACGAGTGCAGAGGCTGTGAGTAGTGCGGACTTGATCAGACGCATCGAGGTTCCCTTATGTCTAGCGCTGGTCGGTTCAAAGTCTGCGCAAATTCGGAGGCTTTTCGTCAAAATGCATTGGGTAAAAGCCTGCGAATAAGTCGCAATAGCGTAGAATTCTGTAGGCACTATTCCTGCGACATTTGGTGCAAGTCAACAAAACCTTCGATATTTCAATACATTAGAAATATTATAAGAAAAAAGAAGGCTGCAAGCCGTTGAAAACATGAGAATTATTCTCATTCGCAATTAAGGCGTGCCAGTGGATAACTTGATTGTAAGAGTTAAGTTTTGATTCTGAGCGTGGTTGCGCGAACGTTAAGTAATCCGCGGACCTATCCTTCCCACACCGCGCAAGGGGGCTTTTTGCTTGGCATCATACCGGAGAAGCGAAAGCGCGCATCCGGTATCCAGAACCGTGTGTACTGGCGGGTGGGAAAGGCCCGACTGGATCCCGGCTCGGGTGCCGGGATGACATTCGTGTTGGGGGGAAGCGCGGTGCAAGAGCAGAGAGTAAGGTAGAACGAGCAACGGGAGAGGTTTTCTCGTCTCGCAGGCTCTTACTGTAGAGGTGCCGGAGACCAAGCGTTGGTGAGACCTTCTGCACTCAACTCACCCCCTGATGTCATACCGGACAAGCTGAGCGCAGCGAGGCGTAGATCCGGTATCCAGAACCGCGAGCACTGGTGTGTTGGAAAGGCCGAACTGGATCCCGGTTCGGGGGCCGAGATTACTGTCGCGTGCATCCAGCTACTACAGGAAATAGAAAACACTGGTCGCACGTATCCTCAATAATTTGACGACAGTTTAGCTTGAATGACTTTCGAAAAAACGTTGGCCTACATTCCCGGGGCAGTCTTAGGCTCTGTTGACAAAGTTTCGTAGCCAGAGACGTGCAGCCGCGAGATTGAGGAAAGCTTCGAAGGACGCTTTGGTTTTATCGTATCGTGTAGCGATCCTGCGGAACTGTTTGACCTTGTTGAACATGCGCTCGATCCGGTTCCTGTCCTTGTAGGCCCGGAAGTCGCAAGGTATCGGTTCCCTGCGGTTTGACTTTGGCGGAATGACAGGGCTGATGCCAGCCAGCAGCAGGCTTTGGCGCACTGCATCGCCATCGTATCCCTTGTCAGCCAGGAACAGCCGAGGTTTGCGGAAAGGCATATCCAGTAGGGCGGGAACGGCGC
>NZ_AUGS01000022.1 GCF_000422785.1 Pseudovibrio exalbescens DSM 16456 | reverse complement strand
TGCAACACCGGGCCCGGGTTCTGGGTGGAAAAGTCCGTCGGCAGCGTGATCTCAAGCGCGGCGAACTCTGCGGGCGTGCCGGTGAAGGTGAAATTACCATTCCCATCAAGCGAACCTGCGGACACACTTGTCCCCTGAGGCAGGTCTGAGAACGTGACGGTGATGCTCTCAATCACTTCCGAGCCATCGGCATCGCTCTGGGTGACGTTGATGTAGTCCGCCGGTTTGAACGGAACCGGGGCGTCGGTTTCGGAAAGCGCAATCGGCTTCCCATCGATATCAATGTCTGAAGCTTCCTTGACAGTGATGGTAGAGGTCACTGTCTCCTTGCCTTCCGGCGTTGTGACCGTGGTGGTCACCATGATTGGATCCGTGCCCCCCGACCCGCTCTCGGTTGAGAAGTCTTCAGGGAAGGTGAGCGCCAGCTGGTTGGCTTCAGCCACACTGCCGGTCCAGCTCAGCCCTGCCACATCCAGCGTTCCCCCATTGGCCGTGGTGCCATCGGGCAGCCGGTCAAAGGTGACCGTGACCGTGTCGGGCGTATTGGCGTCTCCTTCCGACAGGTCCGCATCGGTGATGGCGGCGGCGATGCCAAGGTCGACTGTAACCCCTGCCCCATCACCATCTTCCGTGCCAGTTGCATCTTGCGCGGACAGGATGATATCCGGCTCGAAGTTGACCAGAATGCCAAACGGCTCGGAGGCCGTGCCGCCCTCATCCGTGTTGGCGGTGAATGTGCCGCCAATCCCTGTGAGCGGGTTTTCGGTCGAGAAATCCGCTGGCAGCGACAGCACCAGATTGGCAAGGCCGCTGGCAGGCCCGGTATAGGTCAGCAACCCGCCGGAGATGTTGGCGGTAGAGAATGTTGTGCCGCCATCGGTTGAGAACTGCGCCCCATCGGGCAGGCCGTCAAGTACAAGTTCGATTGTCGTCAGACTTTCCGAGTTTCGATCATCTGTCGCCTCTGCTGTGAGATAATCTCCCAGCGAAATCAAAAGGGGATCTGTACCCGTATCCGTCTCCGTCAGCACAATGGTCGGGGTTCGCGCTGTCTGATCGACCAAATCGGTAAAATCAACCGCCACATCGCCTTCAAACGTAACAGAGAGTGACACTGGCTTGACCGGGCCACTTCCCTCATTGGATGTAGCTGTTATCGAACCTTGAAGGTCTGGACCGGAACTCTCCGTTGAAAAGTCCTTTGGCAGCGTTATCTCAAGCGCGGCAAACTCTGCGGGCGTGCCGGTAAAGGTGAAATCGCCATTCCCATCAAGCGTGCCTGCAGACACAAGGGTTCCGGACGGCAAATCCTCCAAAGTGAACGTGATCGTCTCGATAAACTCTGATGCATCCGAATCTGACTCATCTACGTCAATATAGTCTGCGGGTTTGAAAGATACTGGCGCATCTGTCTCCGCGAGATTGATTGGCTGAACCGCAATCTCAACATCAGGGCGCGGCGCAACTTCGATACCGAATTTTCCGCTTTCACTAACACCGCTGCCAGATACAGTTGCAACCGCTTCAATAGAGCCTGAAAAATCACCGGGGAAATATAATGAAAGCTCATTCGCCTCGGCCAATGATCCGGTCCAAACTCCACTAGATTGCAGCTCCCCTCCGTTGGCGACAGTTCCATTCGGAAGGTTTGAAAACTCGATCGTTACAGAGGCACTACCCTGGCTAATCGCCATATTCAGTCCCAAATCAACCGTGGCACCGCTGTCGCCTGGCCCATCTTGATCCTCGAAGGCAGACACAACCGAAGGAAATCCTGAGCCGTCCTCAAACCCAAGGGATATTTCCGGCAACTCATCACCGCGATCAAGCTCGCGCTCGGGAAATGTAGAAAACGTCAGTTCCGTCGGTGGCAACAAAGGTGAAATTGGAAACCCAGGGCTAATTTCTGGTACAACAAGGGTAAAATTACCCCCGGACGAAGCCGCTTCAGGTTGCTGCTCTATTGAAATTGTAGCTGTCTCAAGAGCGGAATCGTTCTCCTCGTCAGCCGGCAACAAGACAACGTTTATTGGCGTTGGCCCCACGGAAAACTGCAGTCCTTCCGCAGCACCGTCTTTAACAATCAAAACCGATCCGTCTGGTTGACGAAACAACAAATCGTTTCCAAGACGAATACCATCAACGATGAATGCGTCTTCTGGGAACTGGACCTTGCCGTCTTCGGGAATGATCCAGTTCCTTTCTGCGGCACCATCTCCCACCAAATCGACTGAGGCGCCACTGGGAAACGCGAGGGTCTGCGCCTCAGCAAATGCCCCAAGCTGCTGCGCCGAAGTAGCGGCCGCTTGCTGATCACTGGATACAATGGTATTTTTGGAGGAACTACTGTTGTTTTGATCTACCATATTGTTTTTCTTTTTACTTAGCGCACACAGTTACGCTAAGTAAACCACATAGAACAACATCCAGCAACAATATAAAATTTTTTAGTTAACGGATTTCAATCATTAACCTCTTGTAATGCACAAGAGATAATTATATCGACCCAAACTACATCTAAAAAAGGATTTGGAAATACATTGCTTTCCCAAGAGAAGCTCAACGCTTGGAATTCGTGATATATCCACAAAGTCCAAAAGTATAGGTAGCGTACCCGAACGTAATCAGGTGCATTGTATTGTTACACAGATGTTTGCACTGTGTTTGGTACCTTTACAACTAGCCCGCTTTGCCACAAAGCGGGCTCTTTTTATTTCATATACTTGAAATCATATATGTAGTGTATTTGTTTTATCGATAAATCAATCGTGTTCACGTGCAGCATCAACCTGCGTACCATTAGTGAGGCAAAGGTCTGAGTTGGCATAACACCCATTGCTCGGCACACTTTATCAGGGACAGTCTATGGAGGAGAAAACATGGCCCTGATAACCCCTCACGCCAGTTGGCAACAAGAAGAACACACCTTGTTTTCTGAAAGTGTCGGCCGTTTTTTTGATGCCGAGTTGGTACCCAACATCGAAAAGTGGGCTGAACAGGGCATTGTTGATCGCGAATTTTGGAATAAAGCTGGCCAAGCTGGCATTATGGGTGGCGCAATACCGGAGATCTATGGCGGATCTGGCGGCGGGATAGCATTCGACGCAATCGCCATTTATGAGCAGGCCGCTCGCAGTGACTTCGGGTGGGGCTTTGGTATTCAATCCATTGTTATGCATTATCTCGTCGCGTATGGCGCCGAGGCACAAAAACAACGCTGGCTGCCAAAACTCGTCAGTGGCGAAATGATTGGTGCAATTGCCATGACCGAGCCGGGCGCAGGGTCCGATTTGCAGGCTGTTCGAACTACCGCTCAAAAGGACGGAAACGGCTATCGCCTCAATGGCTCCAAGATATTCATCACAAATGGTCAAAGTGCGGACCTCGTGCTCGTCGTTGCCAAAACAGAAAAGACGGCTGGCGCCAAGGGTATCTCATTGATTTGCGTTGAATCCGAGGGAGCTGATGGCTTCCGGCGTGGGCGCAATCTCAAAAAACTCGGCATGAAGGGCAATGATACAGCCGAGCTCTTTTTCGAAGATCAGCATGTTCCTGCTGATAATCTGCTGGGCACCGAGGAGGGGCAAGGCTTCTATCAGTTGATGAAACAATTGCCTTGGGAACGCTTGCTGATTGGAATCTCGGCATTGGGGGCAATCGATTTCGCGCTATCCGAAACTATTAGCTACGTTCAGGAGCGCAAGGTGTTTGGCCAGCGTGTCATGGACCTGCAAAACACTCGCTTCAAACTTGCAGAAATGAAGACAAAAGCAGAAATGCTGCGTGCCTTCATCAACAATGGCATTGCATCATTGGAACAGGGCACTCTGGATGCCGCCACCGCCTCAATGGCGAAATACTGGGGGTCTGAACTACAAAACGAAGTTGCAACGGAGTGTCTGCAGCTTTTCGGCGGATATGGCTACATGATGGAGTATCCAATCGCCCGGCTCTATGCCGACTCGCGTGTCCAGATGATTTACGGTGGTTCAAACGAGATCATGAAAGAGTTGATCGCCCGCTCGCTGGACACATAAAGCCAAATCCCAAAAGGGCTGCCCAACGCTCATGACACTGGGCAGCCCAACAAGAACCTGTGGCGATATTCCGCCTACATCTCGTCAAAATCGATCAACACTTCTTTGGTTAACGGTCGGGATTGACAGGTCAAGACAAACCCCGCCTCAACCTCCCACGGCTCAAGGGAGTAGTTGTTTGCCATTTCCACTTCACCCTTAACGACCTTGGCGCGGCAGGTACAACACATGCCTCCCTTACAAGAGAAAGGCAGCTCCAGTCCCTGCCGATGTGCGGCATCAATGACGCTGGTATCCTGCTCTTGCATGGTGAAGGTACGCTGTGCTCCGTCTAGAATAACGGATACTTCAACACCTTCTTCAGCGATCCACTGCGCTTTTTCAGAGCGGGGTTTTGCAGCAGTCTCACCGGCAGGTGTAAACAGTTCATAACGAATTTTCTCGTGGCCTACGCCCTGTTCCTCAAGCAACAAACGGGCGGTTTCAATCATGTCGCCCGGACCACACAGGAAAAATGCATCCGTTTGGGGCAAGTCCAAGAGCTTCAGTTCAATGAACCGCTTTAAGCGCGCGCCATCAAGACGCCCATGGAGCAAGTCTATGTCCTGCCCTTCACGGCTCAGTATGTGTATAAGAGTGAAGCGGCCCAGATACGTATCCTTCAAGTCCTCCAGCTCTTCGCGAAACAAAACGCTGGCGCTGTCTCTGTTGCCATAGAACAAAGTGAAGCTGCTCTGTGGCTCTCTGGCCAATGTAGACTTGATAATCGAAAGAACCGGTGTAATGCCGGACCCGGCGGCAATTGCAACGTAATTGCGTTCCTGTTCAGAAACAGGCTCAGCAACGAACCGTCCTTCAGGTTTCATGACATCCAGTGTCATACCGGGACGCAAATGCTCGTTTGCGAAGGTGGAGAACACCCCTCCATCTACCCTTTTAACCGCAACACGCACTTCGTTATCGTCGAGCCCGGAGCAGATCGAATAGCTCCGTCGAGCCTCTTTGCCATCTACCATCGCACGCAATGTCAGATATTGACCCGGTTTGAAGGCATACTGTTCTTTCAGCTCCGGTGGAATGTCGAACAGAATGGAGACAGCATCTGCTGTTTCCTTCCGAACATCTTTCACATTTAGTTTGTGAAACCGGGACATGGTCCCTCCTCCCTCATAAACACTTGAAGTAGTCAAACGGCTCTCGGCACGAAAGGCAGCGATAGAGCGCCTTGCAAGGGGTGGATCCAAACTCGCTCACGCGTTCGGTTTCCGCCGAGCCGCAATGCGGGCAGGCCACACTTGTTTTCCCAAACAATGCGCGCTTGGAGTTGGACCCTGTTTGAGGCGGTGCAATGCCATAGGCTCGCAGTTTTTCACGCCCCTCCGCGCTCAACCAGTCTGTTGTCCATGGCGGGCTTAATACCGTCTCAACCCGCGCCTGGGGGAACCCGGCCAGTTGTATGGCTGCCAGCACCTCTTCTTCAATCATCCGCGTCGCCGGGCAACCAGAGTAGGTGGGCGTAACCAACGCTACCGGTGTTCCATCAGGCTCGACCCGCACCTCCCTCAAAATGCCAAGGTCAGCCACGGTCACCACTGGAATCTCCGGGTCGGGAACCGCAGCCGCAGCCTCCCAAACCTGTCGCCTTATGGCTTCGTGATCGAGTGAGCGAACTTCCGCCATCGCACTCACCACGTCATTCCCGGGTAAGCACGCTGCATATACTGCAGCTCGCAGAGCAAATGACCAAGGTGCTCGGTGTGCTCACCTGAGCGTCCACCTGTTTGCATCCAGTTAACCTCTGGCATTCTCAGCCCGGCCTCACCCAATACCGCCGCAATCTGCTGCTCCCATTCAGGGCGTAGCAATGTCAGGTCTACGCCAACACCAGCTTTGAACATTTGCTGTGCGAGATCATCCATCTCAAACAGTTCACCCGTATAGATGGCAAACTCCTCGAGCGCCTCCACCATGCGCTGATGGCTTTCTTCAGTACCCTGACCCAGGCGGATGACCCATTCAGCAGCATGGCGCACGTGATAGTCCACTTCCTTGACAGCCTTGGCAGCAATGGCTCGAACCGTCTCATCCTTCGATGACAAGAGCGCGTTCCAATGCAGGTCCATGTATACGGAGTAGAATAGCTGTCGGGTAATTGTGTGCGCAAAGTCACCATTGGGTCGTTCAACGATCAGAGCGTTTGTATACTCGTTCTCGTATCTGAGAAACGCCAGTTGATCCTCATCACGCCCAGCGCCTTCAACTTCACCAGCATAGGTGTAGAGTGACCTCGCCTGGCCCAAAAGGTCCAGAGCGATATTGGCAAGAGCCAAGTCCTCCTCCAACGTAGGTGCATGTCCACACCATTCGCTCAAACGCTGCGAGAGAATTTGCTGGTCATCGCCCAAGCGTAGCAGATATTGAAACAGAAGGTTGTTATCGACCATCTCAGCCACCTCACATATTGCCGACTTCCTCGGGGATTTCATAGAAGGTGGGGTGACGATAGATCTTCGAGGCGGTTGGCTCGAACATCATGTCCTTGTCACTAGGATCAGAAGCAACAATCTGATCGGAACGGACCACCCAAAGGCTTTGCCCTTCTCCGCGGCGCGTGTAGACATCTCGCGCGGCCTGCAAGGCCATTTCAGCATCAGCTGCATGGATAGATCCGGCATGCTTATGCGCCAAGCCATTACGGGCCCGGATAAAAACCTCCCAAAGAGGCGTGAATTTCTCAGACATGACTCATTCTCCTCCCAATGCGTGTTATTCGGCTGCTGTGCGCGCTGCGTCGGCAGCGCCAGCACGTTTTTCGGCAAAAGCCAATGCTGCTTCACGCACCCAAGCTCCTTCACGATGTGCTTTTTGTCGCGCTTTGATGCGATCGCGGTTACAAATCCCATCGCCCTTCACCACGCGCCAGAACTCATCCCAGTCAATATCGCTGTAGTCGTAGCCCTGTTTTTCTTCATTCCACTTCAAGTTTGGGTCAGGTACGGTCAAGCCCAGATATTCGGCTTGCGGCACCGTGGCGTTTACAAACTTGTCGCGCAGGTTGTCGTTGGAAAAGCGCTTGATTTTCCAATGCATGGACTGGTCGGAATGCGTCGATGCACTATCGTGAGGACCAAACATCATCAACGCTGGCCACCAGATGCGGTTCACAGCTTCCTGCGCCATCTTTTTCTGCGCATCGGTACCGCGACACAGGGTCAACAGGATCTCGTAGCCCTGCCGCTGGTGGAAACTTTCTTCCTTGCAAATACGGATCATGGCACGGGAGTATGGCCCGTAGGAACACCGGCACAGAGCAATTTGGTTCATGATGGCGGCCCCATCTACAAGCCAGCCAATAGCGCCAATATCAGCCCATGTAAGAGCCGGGTAGTTGAAGATCGACGAGTACTTTGCTGCACCAGTTAGCAACTGATCTGTCAGTTCCTCTCGGCTAACTCCCAGCGTTTCTGCTGCCGAATACAAATACAACCCATGGCCGCCTTCGTCTTGAACCTTTGCCAACAAGGCAGCCTTGCGTCGCAGAGTGGGTGCACGGGTGATCCAGTTTCCCTCTGGCAGCATGCCAACAATTTCCGAGTGAGCATGTTGCGAAATCTGACGTACCAACGTGCGCCGATATCCCTCAGGCATCGGATCATTCGGCTCAATCTTCTGCTCGGCATCCACACGCTTCTGAAATGCCTCAAGAAACTCTTCTGTCTCGACAGTGGAGCCGTCCGCTCCAATCAAGCCTTGCGAATACATGGCGTCCCTCCCGCTAGCTGCAAGCTTCTACGGGTTATCATGTATTACAAAAACCAGTCGGTCAATTAATTTTTCGCAACATATTATTTTTATCGAGCAGCAAACCGCTTGGCTGCTGCATACTTCGTCATTTTTAACGGTCCATGTGGTCCTTCTGCATTGCGGGAAAGCCATTCGTCGCTGGACGCCGCCAATCCAGTGTATATTTGGGCAACCATTTTCCGCGCTTGTCGGCCAGCCCAGTCATTGCCGGTCATGCAAACTGGCAGCATGGGGTCCCGCAATACCAACCGGCGAAAGTCATGGATTACAAGGGTGCGCGCAGCCATAGCCGAGAGCGGCGACAAGCCCTGTCCTGCCGCCAAATAAGCCTGGAGCTTTGAGAAAACACTCATGAAAGCTGTATAATCTCCCGACAGCTCATCCAATGACCATACGTCACGCGCCAACAACTCAGCAGTTTCGGGTCGCTCCAACCGACTGGAGAAAAGAAAATCGCCCTGCTCAACGGATGGTAGCGGCAAGCTGATCGGCATTTCAGGTCGAAGAAAAACAGTTGGAGCCACCGCACCAAAACCGCAGGCCTTCAACTCAGCGCGGCGCGCATCCCGAGCCTCACCAGCCGCGTCGGATACCATGAAGATGGTCCAGGTTCCGTCCCATTCTGTATCGAGCGGGGCATAAATTCGCCGTCCAGCGCGCTCAAACTCTGCGCGACCCGCCTCGGCAAGCTTGTAAAAGCTTTTTCGACCAACGCGTTCCCGCGTCACCCAACCATCCTGAGCCAACCGAGACATCGCCGCCCGTACAGAACCGGCTTCGATACCAAGGTGCTCACAAATTTCCAGCAGAGACCCAAGCCAGATCTCACCGCCACGGGGCAGGACAGCGTCTCCGAAAATTGTGATGATAATGGACCACACCCTGAGCCGTTCGCGTCCATGAAGGTGCGTTATCAACTCGTCCAGCACAGGCTCAAATGGTTTTTCCGTCATACCCACCAGATCTTCCCGCCATTGCGCATCAAGCCCGCACTGACTTCCTACAAAGAATCGATGGGTTAAGCCTAGAGCGAGCCCGCGCCGGCCACAACAATTTGGGTAACGATCCGGGCATACTCCTCACGGCTCACCGGACCATCTGGACGGAACCACATGTAATGCCAGTTCAACATGCCGAAAACGGACATGGTAACCGGTTTAAGGAGAACATCATCAGCGCGAGAGAATTTCGGATTTATGCTCCGAATAGCATTCGCAAACACCACAACAAGCCGGCGCTCAAGTTCCTTGATCTGCTCCTGCTCCTCATCCCCCAAAAACTTGAGTGCATTGAGCTGAACCTTGTGCTCATCATCCGCATCTTGATAACCAAGCAACAACGAATGACAGAGAAGGCGGAGCCGCTCAATTGGCTCCGCTTCAGGTTTGTCAGCCGCCTCAACGCGTTCGCACAGGTCCACAAGATGCCCCTCTATAACATCGAATAAAAGGGCATCCTTGTTCTTGTAGTAGTGGTAGACTAGGGCCTTGGACATGCCGCACGCTGCAGCCAGTGAGGACATGGAGGTTCTGTCATAGCCCTCGGCAGCAAACATGGATGCTGCCATTTTAACGATCATTTCGCGTTTTTGGTCGTAGTCGACCGCTTTAGTCCGGGCCACCAGAATCCATCCTTTCCTGAAAATCGCTGACTTGCTAACTGCTTGGACGTTTGTCGTCAACTCGCTTGGCTTTGCCAACCGAGCGTTCCATGGCGCCGGGATCAAGCACATTCACCTTTACGGATATGCCGATAACACTTTTAACGTGGTGGGCAAGTTCCCTGGCACTGTTGAGCCGCGCATCTTGCGAAGCGGCATCCGGCATGGCTTCCGTGAATATGATCATGGTGTCCATTCGCCCCTCGCGTACCAACTCGATCCTGTAGTGAGGCGACAGTCCGGAGCACTTCAGCACCTGCTCCTCAATCTGAGTGGGGAATACATTGACTCCGCGCACGATCATCATATCGTCAGACCGTCCTGTTACTTTTTCCATACGCCGCATGGACCGGGCCGTACCCGGCAAAAGACGGGTTAAATCCCGTGTGCGGTAGCGGATGATCGGAAAAGCCTCTTTGGTCAGGGACGTAAAGACAAGTTCTCCCTTTTCGCCGTCCGGCAACACTTCTCCGGTCACTGGATCAATCACTTCCGGGTAAAAATGATCTTCCCAGATGTGCAATCCATCCTTCGTCTCAACGCATTCATTGGCAACCCCAGGCCCCATGACCTCAGAAAGCCCATAAATGTCAACCGCGTGCATATCGAACGCCTCTTCGATTTCACGGCGCATAGCATTCGTCCACGGCTCCGCACCAAAAATCCCCACCTTCAAGGATGAGTCGCGTGGATCAACACCTGCACGGCGAAATTCATCGAGGATTGAAAGCATGTAGGACGGCGTAACCATGATGATGTCAGGCTTAAAGTCCTGCATCAGGGTCACTTGCCGTTCGGTCATGCCTCCTGAAATGGGCACAACAGTGCAACCCAGCGCCTCTGCGCCGTAATGCGCACCAAGGCCTCCGGTAAACAGTCCATATCCATAGGCGACATGCACCATGTCGCCAGCACGCCCTCCCGAGGCACGGATAGAGCGCGCCACAACCGACGCCCATGTATCAATGTCTTTGCGGGTGTAGCCGACCACGGTCGGGCGCCCCGTCGTGCCCGAGGACGCGTGTACCCGTGCCAGTTTTTCTCTGGGAACGGCAAACATGCCGAACGGATAATTGTCACGCAGATCCGACTTCACTGTAAATGGAAACTTGGCCAAATCTGAAAGGCTGTGAAAGTCGTCAGGATGAACGCCCGCATCATCAAAGGACTTACGATAAAACGGTGAGTTCTCATAGGCGTGGCTCAGAGACCACTTCATACGCTCCAACTGTACAGAATTGATCTCGTCTCTGGATGCTGTCTCGATTGGCTCCAGCTCGCCCGGCTTCGGCGACAGGTCTTTCATCGGTTTCCTCCTCAGTAGACTGCAACGCCCGATGTTCCTCCGCGCTACAGTCCTTCCTCCTCATTATCGTAAGACTTATGGGCGTCAGGGACGTTCCAGCATCAAGGCAATTCCCTGCCCCACCCCAATGCACATGGTGCAAAGCGCCCGCCTCGCATCTCCAAGCGTCATCTCTGTAGCGGCGGTCAACGCCAGTCGCGCGCCTGACATTCCGAGCGGGTGACCGAGGGCAATGGCACCGCCATTGGGATTCACATGGGCAGCATCATCAGGCAGGCCAAGTCTCCTCAACACTGCCAGCGCTTGAGAGGCAAAAGCCTCGTTCAGTTCGATCAGATCCACATCGGCGATCTTCAATCCTTGACGTGCCAACAGCATCTCAGTGGCAGGTGCAGGCCCGAGCCCCATGATCCGCGGCTCGACGCCAGCAGTCGCCAACCCGGTTATGCGTGCCTTGGGCTTCAAGTCATAACGTTCCACCGCTTTTTCGGAGGCAATGATCACAGCCGCCGCCCCATCATTGACACCTGAGGCGTTACCGGCCGTAACAGTGCCATTATCCCGAAATGGAGTTGGCAGACCGGCCAACTTGTCCAATGTGGTTGCCCGAGGGTGCTCATCGCGATCGAACACAAGTGGTGCCGCTTTTTTCTGCGGTACCTCGACTGCCGTTATTTCTTTTGCGAACCGTCCATTGGCTTGTGCGGCTGCTGCCCGTTGCTGACTGCGCAATGCGAAAGCATCCTGATCCTCTCGCAATACGTTGAAATCCGCCGCCACGTTCTCTGCCGTTTCGGGCATGGAATCGATCCCAAACTGTGCTTGCATGAGCTTGTTGACAAACCGCCATCCGATAGTGGTGTCGTACACCGCCGCACCACGGGAGAAAGCGGTCTCAGCCTTCGGCATCACAAACGGCGCCCGAGACATGCTTTCCACCCCGCCCGCCAAGATGATATCAGCCTCACCCGCCTTGATGGATCGGGCTGCCAACCCGATGGCATCCATACCGGATCCACAAAGGCGGTTGATGGTGGTACCTGGTACGCTTACCGGCAACCCGGCCAATAGCCCGGCCATACGGGCCACATTGCGATTGTCCTCACCCGCCTGATTGGCACAGCCCATGTAGACGTCTTCAATTGCGGCCGGATCGAGACCTATCGCCTCCGCAAGCACTTTGCGGATCACATGAGCCAACATGTCATCAGGACGAACCGCAGAAAGGGCTCCTCCATAACGGCCAATGGCTGTGCGTTTACCTTCACACAGAAAAGCTTCGGCTGTCATTCTGCGCCCTCCTCCGGCACATGCGTTCCACGCACTTGACGAGAGTGCCCCCTGAACTCGGCAATCAGGTTGCCATCCTGTTTGCAAACCCGAATGTCGTAGATGCCATTGCGCCCAAACCGGGTGACTTCCTGCGCAGAGGCAACCAGCTCATCTCCTTCCAAAGCCGGAGCCACATAGGTGATGGAGCAGTGTTGAGCGACGGCCCGCGCGTTGTAGCTGTTACACGCAAACGCAAATGCGCTGTCGGCCAAAGCGAAAATGAACCCGCCGTGTGCTGTGCCATGCCCGTTGCACATCCATTTCGTAATGGCCATGGTTACTTTGGACCTGCCCGGAGCGATGTGCTCGATCACCATTCCCATTCGGCGAGAAGCCTCATCCGCGTCCCACATTGCCTTGGAACAGGCAGTAGCCAACTCCTCCGGGCTCATCTCATCAGCCAGCTTGTTGGTCATGGCTCATTCCCTCCCAGTGAAGTTTGGTGCACGCTTTTGCAAGAACGCACTCACGCCTTCAGCATAATCCGGCGTTCGTCCGGCTCGGCGCTGATAGTCCCGCTCCAGTTCCAATTGCTCATCAAGGGAATTATTTGATGCTGCCTGCACTGCCATCTTGGTCAGCGCTAACCCAACAGTTGGACCAGCGGCAAAACTCTCCGCAAGTTGGGTGGCTTCACGCATCAACGCATCATCGTCGACCGCACGCCATATAAGCCCCCACGCTTCAGCGGTCTCTGCTGGCAGCGGCATCGCTGTCATCATCAACCCCTTGGCACGGGCTTCCCCGAGCAAGCGCGTCATCGTCCAAGTCCCCCCTGAATCAGGCAGGAGACCAATTTTCGAAAAGGCCTGAATAAACTTCGCCGACTTTGCGGCCAACACGACATCACAAGCCAAAGCAATGTTGGCCCCGGCTCCTGCCGCCACACCATTGACAGCACAAACGACCGGTTTTTCCAGAGAACGGATCAGGCGGATCAGTGGGTTATAAAACTTTTCGATCGTTTCGCCGAGATCGATCCCCTCGGCCAATTTTGAGGGGTCACGATCACCCAGATCTTGCCCGGCACAAAATGCACGCCCTGCCCCCGTTAACAAAATGGCCCGCATCTCGGGGTTCATGCCGGCTGATTCCAATGCCTCGTACAGCACCATGTGTTGATCATCATTGAAAGCATTCAGCTTATCTGGCCGGTTCAGCGTAATGACAACATATCCCGCTTTCCGATCCACCAGAACTGGCGCTTCTGCCATTTCATCCCCCTCCCTGCTTCAACCTGATAACGCAGAAACACTTAGACTTTAGTATTCAATTCGTTCGCCTGAGTAATCATTTATAAAATTATCTTGCATAAACCGTCCAGTCGGTCAATGATAACAATCGGAACCGACGAAAATTTGTTTGGAGGCCATCGCAGAAACTGCTGCAAGCGGCAGGTCAGGCGATGGAGCTGGGAGATCAACATGAGTGAGTTTTTCAAAGCCCACCAAAAGACACTTGAGGCTGCATGTGAGGCTCTGAAAAAGCGGGACTTCTGGACGGCTTATCCCGAAGTGCCAAGCGGCAAGGTTTATGGAGAAACAGCCAAGGAGGACGGTGAGGCTGCTTTCAAGGCGCGTCTTGGCAAACCATTTGCAATCGAAGGCCATCCCAACACGGGGTCGGCTGGAGCCGAGCATTCACCCTATGGCCTAGAGATCAACATCAAGTACCCAACTGCGCCTGTAGAAGAGCTTGTTTCAGCGGCCAGAACCGCAGGAAAGACCTGGGGCAAGGCTTCAATCGAGGCACGTATTGGTGTTTGCATGGAGCTTCTTGATCGCCTGAACAAGCGTAGCTTTGAGATGGCAAACGCGGTCATGCACACCACAGGGCAGGCTTTCATGATGGCCTTTCAGGCCGGGGGACCTCACGCACAGGATCGAGGACTTGAGGCAGTCGCATACGCCTACGAGGAGATGACCCGAACGCCTGGCACGGCAACCTGGACCAAACCCCAAGGCAAGCATGATCCAATTGTCATGGAAAAGCAGTATCGGGTCGTGCCACGGGGTGTTGCACTGGCCATTGGCTGCGCCACGTTCCCAACATGGAATGGATATCCCGGCATCTTCGCCAGCCTTGCAACTGGCAATGCGGTTATCGTGAAACCACATCCAATGGCTATCCTTCCTCTTGCCATCACAGTTGAAATCGGTCGTGAAGTCCTTATGGAAGCCGGCTTTGACCCCAACGTTCTCGTGCTAGCAGCGGATGAGCCAGGCGCCGAAAAGACCAAGGATCTTGTTGCAAATCCTGAGATCGGCATAATTGACTTCACTGGCTCCAACGCTTTCGGCAAGTGGGTTCGGGAGAACGCAGCAGAAGGCACATTGGTCTACACCGAAGAAGCAGGTGTAAACTCGATCGTCATCGCCTCAACCGACAATTTCAAAGGCATGTGCTCGAACATCGGCTTCTCACTGTCGCTATACAGTGGCCAGATGTGTACTGCACCACAGACGATCTGGGTCCCACGTGACGGGATAGATACCGATCAAGGCCACAAGAGCTTCGATGAAGTGGCAGACGGTATCAAACTGGCCGTTGACAAGCTACTTGGCGATCCTGCGCGAGCCGCCGGCATCTGTGGCGCAATTGCCAACCCCGCAACAGTAGAACGGGTCAAGACAAGCAGCACCATGGGTGAAGTGGTCCGAGCTTCATCACCCATTGAGGGACTGGATGGCGCTCGTACAGCCACTCCAACCATTTTGAAAGTCGATGGCGACACAACAGACTCTCACATGTCAGAGCAGTTTGGACCAATCAGCTTTGTTGTTGGGGTGAACTCCGTAGCTGACGCGATTAAGCAAGCCGCCACAACCGCCAAAACAAAGGGAGCTATCACTGCTTCTCTCTACGCGACGGATGAAGCTACACAAGAAGCAGCAGCCGATGCCTTTTCTGAAGCTGGCGTAGGTTTGTCGTGCAACCTCACAGGCAGCGTTTTCGTGAACCAGAATGCCGCCTTTAGCGACT
Organism: Pseudovibrio exalbescens DSM 16456; assembly: GCF_000422785.1. GTDB lineage: Bacteria > Pseudomonadota > Alphaproteobacteria > Rhizobiales > Stappiaceae > Pseudovibrio > Pseudovibrio exalbescens. The sequence continues at coordinate 18,485 of NZ_AUGS01000022.1, read as the reverse complement.
TCCACGTAAGTGGCGCCAACCCAGCAGGCAACGCCTGCCTGACAGATGCGGCGTATGTCGCAAATCGTTTCCGCATTACGGCTGTGCGTAAACACAAGGCCGCATAAGACGGTCCTAAGAACCGATAGCCTCTCTCCCACGGTGGAGAGGGGCCACAGATGACCATTCATGTTAGATTTGGGAGGACGACATGAAACTGAAACAGGTTGTGAAAACAACGACTCTTGCCGCTGCCGTGTCAGCCATGACGGCGCTGGCCACACCCGCACTCGCCGAGGTGCTGATTGGCTCCACTCTGGCTATCACTGGCCGCGCATCGTTTCTGGGTGATCCGGAGGCCAAAACACTTGCCATGTTGGTTGACGAGATCAACGCCGCGGGGGGCATCAACGGCGAACCGGTACGCCTGATCCAATATGACGATGGCGGAGACCCCAACAAGGCCCGCACCTTTGCAACCCGTCTTGTAGAAGACGACGAAGTGGTTGCGGTGATCGGTGGCAGCACGACGGGAACCACCATGGCCATGGTTCCAATCTTTGAAGAAGCAGAGGTGCCTTTCATCTCGCTTGCAGGGGCCGTTGCAATCATTGATCCGGTCAAGAAGTGGGTTTTCAAGACACCACACACAGATCGCATGGCTTGCGAAAAGATCTTCACCGACATGCAGGCCAATGGCATTTCCAAGATCGGCATGATTTCCGGTACTGGTGGTTTCGGAAAGTCCATGCGTGGCCAATGCATGGATGTTGCAGGAGACTTCGACATCGAGATCGTGGCAGATGAGACCTATGGCCCATCCGATTCCGACATGACCCCGCAGTTGACCAACATCAAGAATACCGACGGCATTCAGGCCGTAGTCAACCCCGGTTTTGGTCAAGGCCCGGCCATCGTCACCCGCAACTATCGCCAGCTCGGCATTGACTTGCCGCTCTATCAGTCTCATGGCGTCGCCTCAAAAAGCTTTATCGAGTTGGCTGGTGATGCCGCCGAGGGCGTTCGCCTTCCGGCCGCAGCTTTGTTGGTTGCCAACAATCTCGCAGAAGATGACCCCCAGAAGCCTGTGGTGATGAAGTACATCGAAGACTACCAGACCGCGACGGGAGAACCCGTCTCCACGTTTGGTGGCCATGCGTACGATGCCTTCAAAATGCTGGCAGCCGCCATGGAAACTGCAGGAACAACTACGGATTCCGCAGCCATTCGATATGCTCTGGAAAATACCTCAGGCTTTATCGGCACAGCGGGTGTCGTGAACATGTCCCCGGACGATCACCTCGGACTGGATCTGAGCGCGTTCAAGATGCTGGAGATCCGGGACGGCGACTGGACAATCATCGAGTAACCGTCCGCACACGGATGCTGGGCGAGAGGCATCGTCTCTCGCCCTCAAAGGCAAGGCAGGTCCGCATCCTGCACAGCATGACAAATGAAAAGGTCTGGGCGCAATGTCCGAGTTTCTGCAATTCGTGTTCTCAGGGCTCACGGTTGGCGCTGTTTATGCGCTGGTCGCCCTCGGGTTTACGATTATCTACAACGCATCGTCCGTCGTGAACTTCGCTCAAGGTGAGTTCGTGATGCTCGGCGGTATGGCAACAGTCTTCATATTCGACGCCGGTGTGCCGATCTGGGGAGCAGCGGCACTGGCAATCCTTCTTACGGCAACAATCGGCATCTTGCTAAACAAGCTGGCTATTGAACCCGCCCGTGGTGCATCGGTGGTCAACCTCATCATCATCACCATTGGAGCGTCAATTTTCCTGCGCGGCCTGGCACAAATTGTGTTTGACAAGCAAATTCACCGATTTCCAGCATTTTCTGGCGACACGCCCTTCAATATAGCTGGCGCAACGTTGCTGCCGCAGAGCATTTGGGTACTGTTCGGTGCAGCAGCGGTTTTCATCGGTCTGTATGCCTTCTTTACCCGCACCCTGATGGGAAAGGCCGTGCTGGCAACAGCCAACAATCGCCTCGCCGCTCGTTTGGTTGGTATCAACACGAACTTCATCATGGCGCTGAGTTTCGCGCTGTCCGCTGCAGTCGGAGCGACAGCTGGCGTGTTGGTCACACCAATCACCCTCACCAGTTATGACATTGGTGTCATGCTCGCCCTCAAGGGATTTGCCGCCGCAATGCTGGGCGGCATGGGCAACCCCTTTGGCGCGCTGGTCGGGGGCCTGTTGATTGGCCTGATAGAGGCAACCACCGCTGGTTACCTGTCTTCTGACTACAAGGATGCAGCAGCCTTCATAGTCATTCTGCTCACCCTGTTCGTCATGCCGCAGGGCCTGTTCGGGCAAAAATCGATGGAGCGCGTCTGACCATGCTGACCCGAATTCCACCCCGTGTGCGCGCACTCCTCATACTGAGCATTCTCATCCTGATTGCGCCCATGCTGTTTCCATCGTCATTTTATTATCGCATTGGAACGCTGATTTTCATCAACTCCATCGCAGTGATCGGGCTTGTCATTCTCATCGGATATGCTGGCCAAATCAGCTTGGGGCATGCAGGCTTTTCCGGCATTGGCGCTTACGCCTGTGCCTTGGCTCCAACCCATCTTGGTTTGCCGCCATTCTTGAGCCTGATCCTGGGCGCCGTAATCTCGGGTTTGCTCGCCTGGTTTGTCGGCCGTCCCATATTACGCCTCAAGGGACACTATCTGGCCGTTGCCACACTGGGGTTGGGCATGTTGATCTCGATGGTGCTGAACAACGAGGCTCAATTTACTGGTGGGCCAGACGGCATGATGGTCGCGTCACTTGGCCTTACAAAGGGGCTGGAAGGTCTCTTTGACGTCAACCTGAAAACCTCTGTAGTCTGGTATTGGTTCGCTGGCGTGATGGTGCTGCTCGGTGCATGGATTGCGCTGAACCTTTACAACAGCCCTACAGGGCGCGTGTTGCGTTCCGTTCATGACTCGGAGATAGCAGCCAAGACCGTTGGAGCCGATGTGGCGCGCTATAAACTGGTCGCATTTGTAATCTCTGCCGTATATGCCTCCATCGCAGGCTCCATGCTGGCTTTGTTCAACCGGTTCATCACTCCGGATATAGCGAGCTTCCTGCACTCGGTAGAGTTGGTCACCATGACTGTCCTGGGTGGTGCGGGTTCCGTGTTGGGCGGCATCGCTGGGGCGACACTTCTTACCGCTCTGCCTCAAGCTCTCACAGTGTTCCACGAGTATGAGCATGTAATGCTGGGCCTCATCATGATGTTGGTCATGATATTCATGCGGGATGGCCTGTTGCCGACCCTGCGCAAAACACTGACGCGGAGGGCCATTGCATGAGTCTTCTTGGCGTACGCGGACTGGGTATCGATTTCGGCGGTATTACCGCGGTGAATGCACTCGATTTTGATGTCCAGCCGGGAGAAATCGTATCCATCATTGGCCCGAACGGTGCAGGCAAGACGACCCTGTTCAACATGATATCCGGGATCTACAAGCCGGATCGTGGCACTGTCACACTGGACGGCGATGATGTCACTTCCCTGGAGCCGCACAAGTTAGCGGAGCGGGGATTGTCACGCACCTTTCAGAACTTGCAAAGCTTTGAACAGATGACCGCCCTCGAGAACGTCATGGTGGGCTGCCACATGTCCGAGCGCAGCCCGGTATGGGTGGACTTGCTTCGCCTTCCCTCCAGCAGTCGGCGCAATCGCGAAACACAAGAACGCGCCATGACCTTGCTCAAGCGCGTTCACTTGGAAAAAGCGGCCCATATGGAGGCCAGTTCGCTTTCCTATGGAGCCTTGAAACGCATCGATATTGCCCGCGCTCTGGCTTGCAACCCGCGCATTCTGTTGCTGGATGAACCGGCGGCCGGATGTAACGCAGTAGAAACCGAGGAAATTGATGCTCTGATCGCCGAAATTGCGCAGGAGGGCGTCGCCATCCTACTCGTCGAGCACGACATGAAACTGGTCATGAAAATTTCCAACCATGTCATTGCTCTGAACTATGGCGAGAAGCTTGCTGAGGGAACACCTGCAGAAATCAGCCGAGACCCGAAAGTCGTCGAAGCGTACCTTGGCAGCCATGGAGGAAAGGAGGCCGCAGATGCTCTCGGTTAATGGCCTGCGCACCCGATATGGCCGGATCGAAGTACTTCATGGGATTGATCTTGAAGTGCACTCCGGCGAGATCGTCACACTGGTCGGAGCAAATGGCGCCGGCAAAACTACACTGCTACGCTGCTTGTCCGGCATTCAACCCGTTACAGAGGGAACCATCCACTTTCGTGGTGACAACATCACCACTGCGCCGTCCTATGCCCGTGTCAAACAAGGATTGGTGCAGGCCCCTGAGGGCCGACAGATCTTCACCAACCTGTCAGTGGAAGAGAACCTGCGCTTAGGTGCTTACCAATACCGTGATGCCAGAGTTGACAAAGATCTGCAGGAAGCCTTTGCTCTGTTCCCAATCCTGCGAGAGAAACGCAACCTGCCCGCCGGCGGCCTGTCTGGTGGCCAGCAGCAAATGCTGGCGATAGCGCGTGCACTGATGGGTCGCCCAATGTGCTTGCTGCTCGACGAACCCAGTCTTGGGCTGGCTCCCATTCTGGTTGATCAGATCCTGGAAACCGTAAAAAGTCTCAAAGAGCTGGATGTAACAGTATTTGTCGTTGAGCAAAACGCCTTCGCGGCTTTGTCCATCGCAGATCGCGGCTATGTAATGGAAACCGGCCAGATCCTCATGGCGGCCCCGGCCAATGACCTTTTGGCGGATGATCGCGTTCGCGAAGCTTATCTTGGTGTCTAACCTGATGACAACAAAGGACGTCATGCCAGTATCTATAAAAATGCACGAGTCTATCGCTGTCGTGCAGATTGACCACCCGCCTGTCAACGCTCTCTCGCACGCAGTTCGAACAGGCCTATTACGGGCGGTAGAAACCGTCAACGCTACACCCGAAATCGCAGCTGCGGTTCTTGTGTGTGCCGGTCGCACCTTCATTGCCGGTGCAGATGTGCGAGAGTTCAACCAACCCGCACGAGAACCGCATCTGCCCGATGTGATCGATGCAATCGAAGCCTGCTCCAAGCCCTGGGTCGCAGCACTGCATGGCAATGCACTGGGCGGCGGTTTGGAGGTCGCGCTCGGGTGTCATTATCGCATTGCCCTTTCTTCTGCTCGAATGGGACTACCGGAAGTGACACTGGGTCTCATCCCCGGCGCCGGGGGTACTGTGCGCTTGCCGCGGCTCATTCCTGTACCGCAGGCGGTCGAAATGATCACAAGCGGCAAACCGATTAGCGCAAAAGAGGCAGCTTCCCTGGGCTTGGTTGATCAGATTGTTGACGATGAACTCGAGAACGCAGCGATCGCTTTCGCCCAAACCCGTACGTCGCAGCCTTTGGTATCAACGCGTGACCGATCCATCAAAGACGCGCCTACAGAGCCCGACTTCTGGTCACATGCAAAAAGCCGATTGGAACGCAAGGCCCGAGGCCAGATTTCACCTCTGTACGCATTGGAAGCGGTCAAAAACGCTGTAACTCTGGCATTTGAGGACGCCTATGCCAAAGAGCGCTCTTGCTTCCTGGAGTTACGCCAGTCCGATCAGGCCAGCGCCCTACGCCATGCTTTCTTCGCCGAGCGGGCTGTTGGACGGCTGGACAGTCTGAAGGATGTTCAATCACGCCCCTTGGACGCAGCAGGTGTCATTGGTGGCGGCACCATGGGCGCAGGCATTGCCACAGCCCTTCTTCTGGCCGGAATACGCGTGACCTTGGTTGAGCGTGACGAGGACAGCCTGAAAGCAGGCGCTTCACGCGTTGCCTCCATACTTGAGGCTAGCGTCAAACGTGGCTTGCTCACACCCGACAGACAACGCGAGCTGATAGAAACACTTGGCCAGACGACGACCTACGAAGACTTGGCAAACGTAGATCTTGCCATTGAAGCTGTGTTCGAAAGCATGCCGGTCAAGCAGGAGGTATTTAAGCGCCTTGACCAAGTCCTGAAACCGGGAGCAATTCTGGCTACCAACACCTCTTACCTTGATGTCAATGCCATCGCCCGCGCTACCCAGCGCCCGACAGATGTCATCGGCCTGCACTTTTTCAGCCCCGCGCACATCATGAAGCTATTGGAAATTGTCGAAGCGGACGCCACAGCACCGGATGTGCTTGCAACGGGCTTTGAGTTGGCCAGAAAACTGCGCAAGGTTGGCATTCGGTCCGGCGTATGCGACGGCTTCATCGGCAATCGCATTCTGAAAGTATATCGTCAGAACGCGGAGCGCCTTCTTTTGGAAGGTGGAACCCCTGCACAGGTAGATAGCGCCATGCGCCGTTTCGGCATGCCCATGGGCCCCTTCGAAATGCAGGATCTTGCGGGTCTCGACATCGCAGCTGCCCAGAGACACGCGGCGCGGGAAAAGGGTATCAACGTCTTTGCTCCTGTTTCTGACCGCTTGTGCGAAAAAAAACGCTTCGGTCAAAAGTGCAATGCCGGCTGGTATCGCTACGAAGACAACAGCCGCACACCACTCGAAGATGACGAAGTGCTCAAACTCATTCGTGAAGAGGCAAGTCAGCATCATGTGGCTCACAAAGCACATGATGACAACAGTATTCAGCGGGCCATCCTGTTTCCGATGATCAATGAGGCTTGCTTCATTCTTGACGAAGGGATCGCAACCAGACCACTCGAGATAGATATGGTCGAAATCCATGGCTATGGCTTTCCGCGCTGGCGCGGCGGCCTGATGCACTATGCAGATACCATCGGCGCATCAACTCTTCTTGATGCTCTCGGTGCTGATCAAGCAACCGAGCCTGCGCCTTTGATCAAGAGCCTCGCGAAAACCGGTGGCACGTTTGCCGATCTGAACTGAAAACGAAAGCCACCACGAATGCATATGGCCCATGCCACAGAAGTGGTGTGGGCTTCCGCACGCGAGTAAACCAGCCTCAAAGCGAACTTTGACTGCCTGATTACTTCATTCATTTTAGGAAGAAAATGGCTGGGGTGGTAGGATTCGAACCTACGGTACACGGTACCAAAAACCGCTGCCTTACCACTTGGCCACACCCCATTGCTGTGTGGCGCTCTGTATAGCCATCTCCATGTGATTAGGCAACCTCCCCCAAATCATTCTCTGTGAGAAAAACACAAATGGTCCACAGCAGAACTACGGACACTTCAAAATGCAGTTTAGTCTTCCACAACCGTGAAATCCCCACTTGCCGAAAATGGTGACCGTTGTTAGATAGCTCACATATTCGGCGCCGGTCCTTGACGGACAAGCGTCCCTTCATAAAATATGAAGTTGTGTCGGAGTGTAGCGCAGCCTGGTAGCGCACCTCGTTCGGGACGAGGGGGTCGGAGGTTCGAATCCTCTCACTCCGACCATTTTTCAATAAACAATAACAATCAATATCTTGTCTGCTCAGGAACCATTGGTCTCCGGCGGCATGCTCACCTTTTTCAGCACCCCTTCATAGGCATCAAAGACACGCTCAGCTGAAAACAACCGGGCCTTTTCCGTCAGCGCATCTACAGGCTTACGGCACTTGGACAGTGACACAAGCGCTCTCGACAACTCTTCAGCACTTCCTTCGGCACACAGGACTGCCGCCTCCACATCCTCGAGTATTTCATGCGCGCCAGCCGATCCGCCGACCACTGCCATAGGTGTTCCCAAAGCCATGGCAACGGCAACCTGACGATCAAATGCATCACCTGCGTGGGGTTGCACATAAACATCCGCAGCGCGCAAAAACCGTTCAATCCCACTCACGTTACCGGGCAAAACAACTACATCCTCAAGAGCAAGACTTGATGCCATCTGCTCCAATGCATCGCGCACCTCCCCTTCACCGATCACAATACCCAAAAGGTCCAGCTTGTAGCGACTGACGGCAAGAGCCTGCAAGAGATCCTCATGCCCGCTTCCCTTGGACAGCGGGCCGGAACTGACAATGACAACGCGTCCCTTGGGCTCAAACCACGGCTCTTCAATAGCGCGCTCTGAAGCCTCAAACACATCAAACGACACAAGCGGGTTGTAGATCACGCGAAGAAACTCGTCATCGAGCCAATCACACAATCCGATTACGGAGGCAATGCTCTCCATGACACAGATAATCACATCCGCATCACGATAGCTGTACGGCACCGCAAGTAATGCGATTTCACGCCTCGCATCTTCGTCAAGACTGGCATCCACGGAGAACATTCTGTGCTCTACGGCAACAATAGGCAAAGGCGGCCTGCTACGCAACTTGGCCGCCGTAATCGCACAGGTATTGGCTCGCTGCCCATGTGCAATGACAACATCCGGACGGTCATTTTCAAACAACCGCACGAGATCAGCCAATGCAACAGAAACTTTACCACGTTGGAAACACAGAGCCTCAACACCATCCGGAACCAGATGCTGTTCAAGTTGAGCGCCGGTCAGGCCGATGAGTTGCACCACATGACCACGACTGGCAAGGCCGCCACTCAAGTCGAGCGCGACACGTGCCATCTCGTCCCCTTCCAAGGCCTCAACAATCATGCAGATTTTCATGAAGGGGTCCCGAACTCCATCACCGAAAACAGTTCAAGGATAAAAACGCGAACTGGCAGCAACAACTCCTCGCATCGTGCTGGGAAGAAACACCCATGGATGTAATGACGATAGGTAAGCGACGCTCGCGTGAGCACACCACTGCGGAAAACACCGAGCTCTTCTTCATTTTCTGGATTATATCGATGATTTCACCTTTCTTTCGCACTGCACTGTGCCTATGCTCCCGCCAAAATTCAGATAATCATCAAGGACCACGTGCTGACCATGAACAGCCAAGCCAACTTTGTGTTGACCCTCTCCTGCGGAGATCGCAAGGGGATCGTCGCGGCCGTTGCCAACTGCATCACTTCCCAAGGCTGCAACATTTGCGAGAGCGCACAATATGGTGACCCGGAAACTAGACGCTTCTTCATGCGTGTGTCATTCAGCGCCCCCGAAGGTATGACGCGGGAGCAATTTGTTGAAGGCTTCAGCCCCGTCGCCACGGCCTATGATTTCAAATGGGAGGTACACGACCTTTCCCGGAAACCGCGTGTTCTCATCATGGTTTCGAAAATGGGTCATTGCCTGAACGATCTGCTCTATCGCAACTTCACCGGCCAACTTCGCATGGAATTGGTTGGCGTGGCCTCGAACCATGAAACTTGGCGTTCACGGGTGGAGCACGAAAAAATCCCGTTTCATTATCTCCCCGTATCGAAGGACACCAAAAGCGAGCAGGAAGCCGAGATCCTGAAACTGGTAGAGCGGGAAAGGGTGGATCTGGTTGTCCTGGCCCGCTACATGCAAATCCTATCGGACGACCTCTCCCAAAAACTGGCGGGCAAGGTCATCAACATTCACCATTCCTTCCTGCCCAGCTTTATTGGTGCGCGCCCCTATCATCGGGCGCACGAACGCGGCGTAAAAATGGTCGGCGCCACGGCTCACTATGTAACAGCCGACTTGGATGAAGGCCCCATCATCGAGCAGGATGTAAGCCGAGTGGAACACCATCACTCGGTAGATGAGCTCATTGCACAGGGACGGGATACGGAGAGTCAGGTTCTTGCCCGCGCTGTTCGTTACCATCTGGAGCACCGCATCCTGCTGAACGGCGATCGCACAGTCATTTTCAAATAGGAGGCTCCATGAGCGAGGCAACCATCATCGACGGCAAAGCAACTGCAGCCTCTGTTACGGATGAAATCAGCGCCCGTGCGACACGCTTGGTAGAAGAGACCGGTGTCAAGCCCGGTCTTGCAGTCGTATTGGTGGGTGAAGATCCAGCCAGTCAGGTCTACGTTCGCAACAAGGGACGTATGGCAGAAAAGTGCGGATTTCATTCCGTCCAGCATAACCTGCCCGCCGACGCAGCGGAAATCGACATCCTGTCTTTGGTCACCCAGTTGAACAACGATCCCGAAATTCACGGAATTTTGGTGCAACTTCCACTGCCGGCTCACATTGATGAAGGCAAGGTATTACAGTTGATCAAGCCGGAAAAAGATGTCGACGGTTTTCACCCGGTGAATGTCGGGCTTCTGGGCGCGGGCCAAACGGAAAAGGCCCTTGTACCATGCACCCCCGCAGGGGCCGTTTTGCTCGCAAAACGCGCAGCCGGGGGTGATCTTGCCGGTTTGAATGCTGTAATCGTTGGCAGGTCCAACATTGTTGGAAAACCTGTGGCCCAACTGCTGTTACAAGAAAACTGCACGGTCACGATTTCCCACTCGCGCACCCGCGACCTGCAAGAGGTCGTCAAGGGAGCAGATCTGCTGATCGCGGCAGTTGGCCGGCCTCAAATGATCACCGGTGATTGGATCAAGGAAGGCGCAATCATCATTGACGTTGGCATCAATCGCATCCCGGCTCCGGAAAAAGGGGAAGGCAAGACAAGGCTTGTTGGCGACGTGGATTTTGACACCGCCAAAACGGTCGCAAAGGCCATAACTCCAGTACCAGGTGGGGTCGGCCCGATGACTATCGCCATGTTGATGGCAAACACACTCACTGCAGCCCGCAGGCAACAAAATCTGGCGGAAGAACCTCCACTGTTCTGATAATGGAATGCCCGCCAACAGGACCCCGTTGGCGGGCTTTTTTCAGTTTGCTGGTTCGGTCAACTTCTCGGCCATGACCTGAATTGTCTTCACATATACCCCGGCCCGATTCCAGGCGCGGATCACTTCATGGTTCGCCGTACCTGGCCCCCAGGGTTGGCCCATTTGCCACCCGTAAGCCGAAAGATAGTGCGCTGTGGAACCCAATGCATCGGGAACGCTGTAGAGCAAATCACGGCGCCCGTCCCCGTCGAAGTCCAACGCGAACTTGATGTAGGAGCTGGCAAGAAACTGGGTCTGACCCAACTCCCCTGCCCATGCACCCTTCATGCGTGCGGGCTCCAGATCCCCTTTTTCGACAATCATGAGGGCGTGGCGCAGTTCATTGCGAAAAAACTCTGAGCGCCGACAGTCATACGCCAGCGTTGCGAGCGATCGCATTGTCGACATGTCGCCAATGTTGCGACCATATCCGGTCTCCAACCCCCAAATGGCAACCACTATTTCTTTAGGTACGCCAAAGCGCTGCTCAATGCGGTCTAGTAACCCGGCATGTTCCTGCATGAGACGGCGACCTTTACGAATGAGGGCATCGTTCACACGCAACTTGTAAAAATCTTCAAAGGTCATCTTGAAGGATTTTTGGTTCCGGTCGTAACGGATTACTCTCGCATTGTAGCGTACGCCGTCCAGCGCCATTTCAATGGTCCGCGGTGAGAACCCGTCGGCTCGTGCCTGTTCTTTGTAGGACTTGAGCCAACCATTGAATCCCGTACCGTCATTTCCGCAGGCCGTCACGTCCGCGTGCGTAGCCGTCGTAAGGCCCAGCAGCACCCCTACACATACAAAGATTAGTTTTCGCACTTTCTCGCTCCTGAAAAACTGCAGTGATTCCTGCTTAATCCTTTGGCACTATAGGTAATCAGAAGTTTAGGTTTTGACAAAAGCCGCCCACAAGAGCGGCAGCAAGTGAAAAATTTTGCAGTCAATGTCAAAGCATTTGTTTTTTTCTTGATTAGCCTGAAAGCCTGTGTCCAACTGGCGGTCTGGGGCAAGAAATTGCGAATAGCTCGACCACACTCCGGAATGGAAAAGCGAACAACAGATGACGAGCCTAGACTTCCCTTAAGCAAACTATGGCTTTTCACAGCGTGTTGATCGGATGATTCCATTCAAGTGGCGAACCTGCACTTGGGAGGGAACAGGTCGGGTCACCAGAGTCTATTAGAACCAAGATGTTTAGTCTGGAGGATTAGGGGATGACTTTCTTGAAAAAATTCGCGGCAGGTGCGCTGCTGGCAACCGCCTTGAGCACAGGCGCCGTTGCTGCAGACCTCAAGCCAGCCGTTATCTTTGACATGGGGGGCAAGTTCGACAAGTCATTCAACGAGGCGGCGTATCGCGGAGCCGAAGCGTTCAAAGAAAAGACGGGCATCGAATACCGCGAATTCGAAGTCACAAATCCGTCTCAGCGCGAACAGGCGATGCGGAACTTCGCCCGCCGTGGCATGAACCCGATTATTGGTATCGGCTTTGCGCAAGCAGCGGCCATGGAGAAGGTATCCAAGGAGTTTCCCGAAACCAAGTTCGCTATTGTCGACATGGTTGTGGATCAACCCAATGTGCGCTCGATCGTGTTTAAGGAACATGAAGGCTCTTATCTGGTGGGCATGATCGCTGCCATGGCAACAGAAACCGACAAGATTGGCTTCGTCGGCGGCATGGATATCCCGCTCATCTCCAAGTTCTCGTGTGGCTATAAGCAAGGTGCAGCTGCCGTGAACGGCGACATTACCGTTTACAGCAACATGACTGGCACAACTCCTGCTGCATGGAATGACCCCGTCAAGGGCGGTGAACTGGCCAAGTCTCAGTTTGCGCGTGGTGCCGATATTGTATTCCACGCAGCCGGCTCGACTGGTCTCGGCGTGCTTCAAGCAGCGGCTGATGAAGGAAAGCTGGCAATTGGCGTCGATTCAAACCAGAACCACCTCCATCCCGGCTCTGTACTGACTTCCATGGTCAAGCGCGTTGACGTTGCAGTAGAACAGGCCCTGATGGATGCCAAGAATGATACCTTCTCGACCGGCATTCAGTCCCTTGGTCTGGCAGAAGACGGCGTCGCCTACGCGCTGGACGAATACAATGCCGACCTGATCTCAGAAGAAATGGCCGCAGCAGTTGAAGCCGCCAAGGCTGATATCATCTCAGGCAAGATCGAAATTCACGATTACATGTCAGACAACACCTGCCCCATGTGAGGCTTCTGACATTAGTAAAAAACGCCGGGGCTTCTGCTCCGGCGTTTTCATTTGCTCTAACCCATCAATTCGCGGCCACGATTTCCAGAGCCAAAGGTCTCCAAAGCCTCACACAGTATGTTCAAGGCCCGCTCAAAGTCCTCATCCCGTAGTATGGTGCCCAAGGACAACCTCAATCCTTCATGGCGATGTCGTTCGGGGAGCTGAAAATAGTGGGAAGCGAGAATATCAACCCCCTTTCGGCCCAGATACTCCTGCACCACCATTGAACTCACCCCTTCCGGCATCCCCACCCAAACAAATGGCTTCTGCGCACCGCCCTTCACGGAGAAGCGTGCCAAGATACGCTGCACAATAGCAAAACGCCTCGCCAGTGCCGTTCGCTTGGCGGCAAGCGTCTGTTCAACCGCACCGGCACGAACCCAGTAACAGGCGATTTCTGCGACCACAGGCGACGCCATCCAGACACTCTCTCCGATGAAGTTCCGAATACCTGCCGTCCGCATCATCGGCAGGTGCACAAACCCGACACGCAATCCCGGCGCCATCACTTTTGACATGGAACTGATAGACGCTGTCAGTTCTGGCAGGAGCCTCGCAAACGGCACGGTTTCCTCACTCAGGAACGGCGTGTAAGGATCATCTTCAATAACCTTCACCCCATGAACTGCACAGGCATCAGCGATCGCCTGCCGCTCTTTCAGCGTCATCGTATGCGTCGTGGGGTTGTGAACACTTGGCATGACAAACAGGCCACGAAGACCGCAGCGCTTTGCCGCCGCTTTTATAGCATCCGGATCCATCGCCCCCAGTGAGCCATCCGTGTTGCGTAGGTTCGGGATTGGCACCAGCCGATAGCCATCATGGACTGCACTATCCAGAAGAGACGGATAGCACAGTTCATCAACCCCAATCACATCACCGCGTTCAAACAGGCTATTGATCAGTACCTTGATCCCGTGCTGCGCACCACATGTTACCAACGTTTGCTGCGCAGTTACGTCTCCGCCATAGTGAGCATTGAAAAACGCAGCGCCGACCGAGCGGTGCTCCTCAAGCCCTTCAGAGGGTACATAAGCGTTCAGGCTCGCAAGCTCCGGCTTCTTGGCAACCTCAATCATGGCTGCGCTCAAGTCGGGATTCAGTGGGGTAAAGGCAAAATTACGTGCCAGATCAAGGTTTCCGCTGCCATCTACGGGCGGGGTCAGAGGCGATGGCGGCGCATCTTCATCGCCGCAAATGAACGTTCCGCGTCCGGTCTCGCCCCTTACCAGTTTTCGTCGCTCCGCTTCTGAGTACGCCCTGCTAACGGTCCCCAGCGTTACGCCGAGCTGATACGCGAGCTCTCGTTGCGGCGGCAGCTTGTCTCCCGGCTGTAGTCTTCCTTCAGCCACGTCCTGAGCCAAGGCTTCGGCAATGGCGAGATATATTGGCCCTTCGGCAGTTTTGACGTTCGGCACCCACATTGTCATGGTAACAATAAATCCATTGACCCGATCAATTCATCAGATATTTCTATCACATCAACCTAATTGTTTCAATTGTATGGGTACAATCATCATGGATATAGCAACAGTGGGCGCATTCGCAGCCTTCGTCGCGATCATGACCGGAACACCCGGCCCGGGAAATCTAACCTTCATGGCGATTGGAACCAGCGCGGGCTACAAAACGGCTTTCCCGGTTATTCTGGCCTCTCAGGTTGGCAGTATCTTTCTAAACCTGTGCGTGGCCTTTGGCCTCGGCCAAATCATGGCTCAAGGCGGTCCAGTCGTCACACTCTTCAAGGTCGCCAGCATGAGCTATATGACCTATCTGGCATGGCGCATTGTCAATCTGACCATCCAACCCAAAGGTGCGGTCACTTTGCCAAGTTTCTGGGAGGGATTGTTCATTCACCCGCTCAGCCCCAAAACATGGGCCATGAGCCTCGTGGCGTTCACCACGTTTTTTGCCGCCAACAATCTGGGCCAGTTTGAGAATGCGTTCATTCTGACCATGGGATTCTTGGCGGGAGGGCTCATTTCCCACTCCCTGTGGGCATTGGCCGGTCAGTCCATCCTCAGCGTCATAGGCGAAGGGAAAGCCCTGCGCATCACCACCATCTCTATGGCCGCACTCATGCTCACAGTCACTGCCTGGTCCATGTTCCTATGAAAGAAAGGCCCGCCGGAACGCCGTTGGTTCAAGGTCTTATTGGCAACTTGCCAGTTTCTGCAAAGACATCTCAAAGAGCTTTTCCAGCTTCGTTCGGTCCGCCTTCTCGACGATTGCGACCGCTGGACGTGTGGTCTTGGCTTCATGGTCCACAAAGGTCGCTCCACGACTGACAGTGCCAGCGGTCTCAACAAGATAACCACAAACCATGGTGCGCGTGGAAACCTCGGCGTCCAGAACACACGCAGCCGCCAAAGGATCCGGCATGATAAGATTGTCTTCATCATACCAGCGGCGGCTCAATTGTCGGCCATGATCACTTATGCCACGCACGAAGTCCCAGAGCCCCCCCTTGGGCAAGCGCGCCAATACCCCCTCCAAGGCGGCTCCTGGCACTGCTGTTTGCAGGCAGGGTTCCCAAGGCACCACAAGCGTATTGATGGGTAGACCGAAGACAACCTCCGCCGCCTCCGGATCACAATAAATATTGAACTCTGCTGAAACGGTCACATTGCCCCGGCCCCGGCAAGTGCCGCCCATGACCCACAACCTATTGATGCCCTTTGCGAGTTCCGGCTCGCTTTCAAGCACGCGGGCCAGATTGGTCAGGGGGCCCAACATCAACAGGTCCACTGCGGCGCCTCCAGCGCAGGCTTGGTAAAGCTGTGCCCGCAGATACCCGACTCCATCTCGTGAAGCCAAAGCTGCGCGGCGTGGTGGCCGCGCGATACCACCCAAACCGTCGTGGCCATGCACGTCCGTTGCATCAACCAAAGGCCCGACCAACGGCCTTGCTGCCCCAGCATGAACCGGGATATCGCGCTGCACGACGGCAAGCGTATCCAGAATATTCACCGTCGCTTGTTCAAGGCCCACATTTCCAAAACACGTCGTAATGGCATCCGGCACCCTGCCCATCCCGATAAGCATGAGAAGGGCCAGCGCATCATCCGTTCCGCCATCCGTATCAACAATAAAACAAGAACTCACGATCACCCTACCCGTGCTTTTGTCCGAATGTATTCAGCATCAAGTCGACAAAGCTGCGCGCATCTGCATCAAAAGCCACATTGACCAGGCGCGCATCCGTTCCACGTCGGCGCACGTCAATTACTGTACGCCCAACGGTCAGAGCGCCTTGGGTTTCAATGGCGACCGGATGAGGCTCGGTTGTGATAACGTCCGGCTGTATGAGATGGGCGACACACAACGCATCATGAACCGGTGCACTATGGGCAATCTCCATGCGCTGTATCTTGTCGTGAACACCAATGCGATGTTCCACAACTGTTGCTGTGGCATCGCCGGCCGGTGTTCCAAGCGCCCGGAACGCGGCGCAGTCATCGCGCGTGACCAAAGCTTTGTGGGTCGCATCCAATGGCACCAGCGTAATCCTCTCGAAGCCGGCAGAAAACACCACATTGGCGGCCTCCGGATCGGCCCAGATATTAAACTCTGCAGAAGGAGTTACATTGCCATGCAGGTGGCCACCGCCCATGATCACCAAATGCGGGATCATCTCCACCAACTTGGGATGAAGGGTGATGGCTGCGGCAATATTGGAAAGAGGTGCCACCGGAACAAGCGTAATCGGATCTGTTGCGTCTCTATAGGTTTCGATAAGGAACTCAACTGCGCCGGCCTCCTGCTTTCGGGAGGTTGCCGGAGGAAGATCAAGGTATTTTCCGTGTATCTTGTCTGTCAGGTCATCCTTTCGGCGCGGCACCGGAAAGTCTGGACGGGCAAAGGGCTTGGCTAGCCCTTCGAAAACCGGAATGGTCGAACGCCCGATCACATCCAACACTCTCAAGGTGTTTTCCGTGCAATACTGAACCTCAGCATTCCCGTTCACGGTCGTTACGCCAACAAGGTCCAGATCCGGATGCAGCGCTGCCAACATGACTGCAACGGCATCATCAGTCCCGGTATCAACATCAAGAATGAGTTTTTTCATGTGACCTTTGAATCTCCCTTGGGCGTAAAACACGTGATGTATTTCGCAGTTAGAATTGTGTATCACCGGATGTGTGGTTGTCCAAGCCACACCACCAACGAGATTCAACGGTTTCAGGCAGGCTCATGTTACATTCTTCTTGGTTTTCCAAAGACTACTTCGAAGCCCAGAGTCGCTTTGACGCAGCCTGCGCAGCCAAAGGCCTGGCCGTAACGGCAGTGCCATGCGAGGGACTGACCAGCCTCAGTGGGCCAGTCCAGACCTTGGTGGCAACACTTGGACCAGACACCGCCAGAAAACGTTTGTTCATAATGTCCGGGGTTCATGGAACCGAATTGACAGCCGGCTCCGGCCTGCAACTTTACCTTCTCCATAAATATGCGGAGGAAAGACTACGCACAGTTCAGATCGTATTCATTCATGCAATCAACCCGGCCGGTGCAGTACTCATGACGCGCACCGACGAAACAAACGTTGATCCCAACCGAAACTATCGTGACTTTTCAGCACCTCTTCCTCCGAATCCCGATTACGCCGCACTCCATGAGGCAATTTGCATCGATGCCATTTCAGGGCCGGAACGCGAACGACAGGAGGCGCCGCTCATCGACTATGTTGAGAAGCACGGCCTTGCCGCCCTTACCCAAAAGGTTTTGAAAGGGCAGCACTCACACCCCATGGGCTTGTTTTACGGCGGCACCCAACGCACCGAGCCAAGCCGGCAACTGAGCGCCATACTCGAGAGCTTTGCGGCACAAACCGATCATGCGGCGATGATCGACCTGCATACAGGTCTGGGCAACGAGGGGGATCTCGAGCTTATCAATTTCCATAAGCCGCAGGACCCCAACAGCCCCTCGTCGCTTGTTGAAGGCCTCATGATTAACGCAATGGATGAGCTGCCGCTGAAGGCCCCTGCCCGCAAATATATTTTTGAGTTCGGGACAAAACCGTTTTGGCACGTCCTGGAAGCGCACCGCCGCGATAATTGGCTCAAGCGCCACCCGTATGTTGCGGAGGCGACGGCCCGGGCCATCAAGGAGTACCTCAAGAACGCGCTGTTTATCAGTTCTGAAGCATGGTGCGCTCACGTTGTGTCGCAAACGCGCGATACTACAGATAAAATCCTCGCAGAGCTGAATGCAGCGGTAGCCTCTTAAACGGCATGTGACGCTTCGGCCACTCGGCCCGCTCTCTCATCACTGCTCTCATTTGTCATCCCGCGCTTGACGCGGGATCCAGTCGGATGGTGGCCAGGTTCTCCGGGCTTGGTGGCTTTGGATGCCGGATCTGCGCGGTGCTTGTCCGGCATGACATCGGTGGGTGATGGCAGACGGATACGGGTTCAAACAAGGAATTGACGTTGCCGGGGTTTGAGCTTTGCCCGGCGCCCCTGTTTATGCGCATTGCTGGCCGTCATGTCTGGGCACAGACGTCCTTGCCGGGGCTTTCTGTGCTGCCCGGCCTTCTGGAAATGGAATAGCGGTGTGCGGGTGCTGTCTGTGGGATTTTATGGGTCTTTAAAACGCAAAAAGCCCCG
>NZ_AUGS01000021.1 GCF_000422785.1 Pseudovibrio exalbescens DSM 16456 | reverse complement strand
CGCAATCTTAAAAATCTCAAATCAAACAAACACCCATAAAGAGCGCCTGCCGACGAGAAACACAAACTTAAAGATGCCAAAAGCATCCTAAAGGTGTAACTTTCAAGAAAAACGCCTGTCTGGCTAAGCTTTCGTCTTTACCGTCGTGCAATGCACAACGCGCATCAAAACAAAAACCGCCGTCTGCGTTTCTCTTCCTTCTCAATATAAAATTGTCAATGAACCGAAGCAAAAAGCCTCTTTAGACAAGATCAAAGCAAATGCCTTGAAAACCCTTATCTTTTTGCCACCAACCAGAAGCGCTCAAGCACCCCGTCCCGGCGGCGTGGAGCGGGTTATAGGCAGACACGCCCGCCCCGTCAACTGTCCTTTTGAAAAAAATCACCCATTCAAGGAAAAAACCTCAAACACCACTCCCAATCCCCCCAGAGCCATGCAACCCAATCCACCCCCACACACCCAAAACATCGCAGAAAACCAAGGCCCGGCAAGCCCTCTTAACAAATCCATAATTTCAACAGCGCATGGGAAAACACAAAAAACCTCACAACCCACCCTTTGTGCAGGCCGTTAAAAACCTAAGGTGCAAAAGCAGACACAACTCCACATCCTGCACTAACAAACGCGAGACGACACGAGCGGTGCTCAAACACACCGCACCCCCATATGGATGCCGGATCGGCGCTGCGCTTGTCCGGCATGACGGCTGAGGGGAAGAAGAACAAACACCGCCCTACCCCACACAGGTCATCCCGGCCTCCGAGCCGGGATCCAGACCAGCAATTACGCGCACCCGCGAGGCCCCGTGAATCTGGATGCCGGAGCAAGTCCGGCATGACAAACGAGGGAAGGACGAGCACCCCGCAGATCGAGCCACGACACAAAACGGTAAGGCCAAGCGTGGGACCTCACATCGAGTGAGGCGCATCCACGTCGCGAACACCCAATAAACAAAGCCAGAAGCAGAGCGCCGCCACTTGAAGCCTCAAGGAATAACCAGCGCCAGCAATCCGGTCTCGACTTATCCTCCCCAGAACCGGATCCTCACCACCGGATGCGCCGAGCGAAACGGCACAACGTTATCCCCCTGCGCGATTCGTCGACACGAACAGCGCCCTCAAAAAAAGGCGTCAAGCCGTCACGCTGACCCATTCTCGCCCTTATCCCCCAACCCAAGGCAGAGCAAGAGCCAGCAGTCCCTCGCCAACGCAGCCCCACCTCAAGGAGGATAACTCTTGCACGCAAAATGCGTTCGTTTGAACAAAACACGCAGATTGTGCGTGCGCACCGCATCACCACGAGCCACAACGCCCGCCCCATCGAACCGCCCAAATGGATGCCGGATCAGCGCTGCGCTTGTCCGGCATGACAGCTGAGGAAAGGAAGAGACCGAGAGAAACTAGAAGCGCCAGACACAAAATCCGGAACGCCAACGGGCTCACCCCACACAGGTCATCCCGGCCCCCGAGCCGGGATCCAGAACGGCAGTTTCGCGCACCCGCGAAGGCCCGCTAATCTGGATGCCGGAGCAAGTCCAACATGACAGCCGAGGGGAAGGCGATGGAAGGTTCGGGGGCAACGAGGCAGGACAGGGCAAAAGTGAACCGCGAAAAGCAAACAGGATCAGGTCCAGCAGCAACGCGGCGCAAAGATAAAAGGGCCAGAGCCCTACAATGAACTCTCTGCAAATTGTCCGACCGAAACCCTACCGACCTCATGCTCACGCAAAACAACAAGACCAAGATCCAACCTCGCCCCTACCCCACGCAGGTCATCCCGCGCTTGACGCGGGATCCAGACCAGCAACTACGCGCACCCGCGAGGCCCCGTGAATCTGGAGGCCGGAGCAAGTCCAACATGACAGCCGAGGGGGAGAAAGAGACCGAGAGAAACTCGAAGCACCGCATGAAAAAGCCGGCACCCCATTTGGTGCCGGCCTGATCTTGTCCATGAGATGCCCAGCTTACCCGCCGAAGTCATCCAGCATGATGTCTTCCCGCTCCACCCCGAGATCAAGCAGCATGTTGATCACCGAGGTGTTCATGATCGGGGGACCGCAAAGGTAGTATTCGCAATCCTCTGGAGCCGGATGGTTTTTCAGATATTGCTCGAACAGGACATTGTGGATGAACCCGGTGTAACCATCCCAATCGTCGTCCGGCAAAGGGTCGGAAAGGGCAACGTTCCATTCAAAGTTCGGGTTTTCCGCCTGCAGCTTGTCGAAATCTTCCACATAGAACATTTCACGCTTCGAACGCGCACCGTACCAGAACGACACCTTACGGTTTGTCTTGATGCGGCCGAACTGATCAAAAATGTGGGAACGCATGGGCGCCATACCCGCACCGCCCCCGACAAAAATCATCTCCTTGTCCGTATCGCGCGCAAAGAACTCACCAAACGGACCGGAAATCGTGACCTTGTCCCCGGGCTTCAGGTTGAAGATGTAGGAGGACATGGCACCCGGAAGGATACCGGTTGATCCGGGAGGCGGCGTTGCAATACGCACGTTGAGCATGATGATGCCCTTCTCCTCGGGATAGTTGGCCATGGAGTAAGCCCGCATCACCGGAACATCGCTGCGCGCTTCAATATCCCACAGCTTGAACTTGTCCCAGTCCTCCCGATATTCCTCCGCCACATCGAACTCAGAGAACGAATGCTTGTAGGGAGGGCACTCGATCTGAATGTACCCGCCTGCACGGAAGTTCACGTTTTCGCCTTCGGGCAGTTCCAGTACCAGCTCCTTGATGAAGGTCGCCACGTTATCGTTGGAGCGAACCGTGCACTCCCACTTTTTGACGCCAAACACCTCTTCCGGTACTTCGATTTTCATGTCCTGCTTGACTGCTACCTGACAGGACAGACGATCACCACACCGTGCTTCGCGCTTGGTGATATGGCTTTCTTCCGTCGCCAGAATCGAGCCACCACCTTCATGAATGCGCACACGGCACTGGGCGCACGTACCGCCACCACCACACGCTGAAGGCACAAAGATCTTCTCATCCGCCAGCACAGACAACAACTTGCCACCTGCGGGAACGGAGACGGTTTTCTCACCGTTGATCTCGATATTGACATTGCCCGACGCCACCAGCTTGGAGCGCGCCACCAGAATAATGGTCACAAGGGCGAGAACGATGAGGGTAAACAGGCTGATCCCTGCTGCAAAATCTTCCATGATCCGCCCCCTTAAAGTTTAACGCCGGAGAACGCCATGAAACCCATGGCCATCAAACCTGCGGTGATAAATGTAATGCCCAACCCCTGAAGTCCGTCGGGAACATCGGAGTACTTGAGCTTCTCACGCACACCTGCCATCGCCGTGATGGCCAGCGCCCAGCCGATTCCAGAGGATACCCCGTAAACACTGGCCTCCGGGAAGCTGTAGTCACGCTCCACCATGAACAGCGACCCACCCAGAATGGCGCAGTTCACGGTAATCAGGGGCAAGAAGATGCCCAGCGCGTTGTAAAGGGCCGGAAAAAAGCGATCCAAAACCATTTCCAGAATCTGCACCATCGCCGCAATCACACCGATGTAACAAATGAGACCGAGGAAACGCAGATCCACATTTTGCAGACCCGCCCAGGAAAGCGCTCCTTCATTGAGCAGATAGTGGTACAGCAAATTGTTGACCGGAACGGTGATGCCCTGAACGATCACGACTGAAATGCCGAGCCCCATGGCGGTATCCACCTTTTTGGAAACCGCGAGGAACGTACACATGCCAAGGAAGAAGGCGAGCGCGAGGTTCTCGACAAAGATCGCCTTGACGGCAAGAGAAACGAGACCTTCCATGATCAGTGTGCCCCTTCCGTTTCCATGATCTTGTATTCACGCTTTTCAACCTGAGCCGGCTTCCATGTGCGGAAGGCCCAGATGATCAAACCGATGATGAAGAACGCAGAGGGCGGCAACAGCAACATGCCGTTGGGAACGTACCAACCGCCATTGTTCACCGTTTGCAGAATTTGCACTCCAAACAGCGACCCCGAACCAAACAACTCGCGCACAAACCCTACGAGCATGAGGATCAGCGAGTAGCCCAAACCATTGCCAAGCCCATCAATCAGGGACGGGATCGGCGGGTTTTTCATGGCAAACGCTTCCGCACGGCCCATTACGATACAGTTGGTGATGATGAGGCCCACAAAGACAGAGAGGGTCTTTGAGATTTCATAGAGGTAAGCCTTGAGGATCTGGTCCACCAGGATCACCAGCGAGGCAATAATCACCATCTGCACGATAATGCGGATGGAAGAGGGAATCTGATTCCGGATCAGCGAGATCGAGAAGTTCGACAAGGCCACGACCGAAGTCACCGCAAGAGACATGACAAGTGCCACCTGCAGGGAGGAGGTCACCGCCAACGCGGAACAAATACCCAAAACCTGAAGGGTGATCGGGTTGTTGTCGACGAGCGGGTCGAGCAACATCTTTTTTCTGCTCTCAGCCATTAGGCATCTCCGTTCTTCAGGTTTTCAAGGAAAGGCTTGAAGCCGCGCTCGCCCATCCAGAACTGGATGAGGTTATCGACACCGCGCGAGGTCAACGTGGCCCCGGACAGGGAATCGATGTGGTAGTCCTGCGCGTTCGGGCCAGAACCGGCGGACTTGGCCACGCTGATGCGAACATCCCCGTCCTCGCCGTAGATCTTCTTGCCCGGCCACTGGGCCTGCCACCGCGGATTGTCCACCTCGGCACCGAGGCCCGGCGTTTCTGCATGGTCATAGAACCGAAGGCCGTAGACCTCGTTCCCGTCCGCTTCCAGGGCTACGAACCCGTAAAGCGTGGACCACAATCCATAGCCATGAACCGGCAGGATGATCCGCTCGATTGCGCCGGCCTCATTCCGAATGAGATAGACCGAAGCAACCTTTGCTTGCCGCTTGATGGAGGCCGGGTCGTCGTCCAGAGCCACACTCATGGTCGGATCGTTGGCTGCGGCTCGCTGGTCATAGGTATTGGGATCGGCAATATCCGTAAACGTGCCGGTCTCAAGATCAACAAGACGCGGCTCGACCCGTTCGTAGGCCTCGACCACATCAACACCCGGCTCATAAAGCCCGGCGACCTTGAGAATGTTGACCTTCTTGTCCAGCGCCTTGTTCAGCTCCTGCTGCGGACGCAACATCACAGCCGCGCCGGAAACAATCATGGAGCAGAACAGGCACAACACGACGGCAACGGTGATGGTGCGCGGGGCGGAATCCAGAGGCAACGCCTTGAAGCGCGCCCACAGCCCCATGTTCTGCGCAGGTTCCATATTGGATTTAAGCATGGCGTTTCACCCTCCGCGTGATGTTGGCCTTCACCACGTAGTAGTCGATCAACGGTGCGAAGATGTTGGCGAACAGGATCGCGAGCATCATGCCCTCCGGAAACGCCGGGTTGATGACGCGAATGAGAATGCACATGGCTCCGATCAGCGCCCCGTAGATGTAGCGCCCCGGATTGGTCATGGCGGCGGTCACCGGTTCAGTCACCATGAAGACCAGACCAAACATGAAACCACCTGTAACCAGATGCCAATACCACGGCATGGCGAACATCGGATTGGTATCGGACCCGACGGTGTTGAGCAGCAGGGTAAAACCGATCATGCCGGCCAGACAGCCAACAATCAGGCGATAGTTGGCAATGCCCGTATAAACAAGGAACACCATGCCGATGGCAGCAGCCAGAACAGAGGTTTCACCGAAGGAACCCTGAATAGTGCCAAGGAAGGAACTGGTCCAGGTAATGCCGTGATCGGCAAGACCTGCCACCCCTTCTGCCGCGGTTACGCCCAACGCGGTTGCGCCTGAAAAGCCATCCACCGGCGTCCATACGGAATCGCCGGACATGGAAGCCGGATAGGCAAAATACAAGAACGCGCGCCCGGTAAGGGCCGGGTTCAGGAAGTTTTTCCCCGTTCCTCCGAACACTTCCTTGCCCAGAACAACGCCAAAGGCGATGCCAAGTCCCACCTGCCACAAGGGCGTGGAAGCGGGCAGGATGAGCGAATAGAGCATGGAGGAAACAAGGAAGCCCTCGTTCACTTCATGACCACGGATGGTTGCGAACAGAACTTCGAAAAAGCCGCCGACAGCCAAGGTCACGATATAGATCGGGAAGAAGTAAAGAGCCCCGTGCACCATGTTGGCAAAGATGCTCTCGGCGTTGAAGCCAATTCCCAGTCCGGACAGGATCGCCGCGCGCCAGCCCGGCACCTCACTCATGCCCATTGCAGCAATTGCGGAGTTGGCCTGATAGCCGGTGTTGTACATTCCCATGAGGATACAAGGCACGGTAGCCAGCACCACATAGGTCATCACGCGCTTGAGATCCATGTGGTCACGGGCATGCGGAGCTGCCTTTGTGACGGTCTTCGGCGTGTAGAGGAACGTGTCCACCATCTCGTAGATGGCGTAGAACTTTTCGTACTTGCCGCCCTTTTCGAAGTGCGGCGCCAGTTTATCTAATCCACTGCGCAAGCCCACGGGTCAGCCCTCTTTCTCGATTTTTTCCAGGTTCGCGCGAAGCGCCGCCCCGTATTCGTTCTTGGAATGACAAACGAACGTGATCAGGGCGAGATCTTCCTCGTCCAGTTCAAGTGCCCCCAGCTTCTGCGAGAGGTCCGTATCCAAAGTGACCAAAGCTCGCATCAACTGCGTAGGCAGAATGTCCAGCGGCATGACGCGTTCATAAGACCCGATAGGCACAATGGCGCGAACAGACCCGTTGCGATTTGTCCCGAACGGGAACCGCAACGATTTACGGAACAAACTGGACGGATGAACGTTCTGATTGGAGAACTTGGACATGAACGGGCGCACCCAGCCAAGCACATCCTGCTTGGTGTCCTCTTCCATCAAGGTCACCTGCGTGTGGTAACGCCCAAGGAAAGCAAACTGATCATGCGCTGCACGTCCACTGAGAATGGAGCCGGAGACAACACGCACCGGCACGTCGTCATTGATTTCACCCTCCAGCAAGGTCTTCAGGTCCGCGCCCACGCGTGTGGTGACAAGACGCGGATCCGTCGCCTGCGGACCCGCAACGGAGATGACCCGCTCCATGTCCAGCTGGCCGGTTACGAACAGGGCGCCAATGGCAATGACATCCTGATAACCGATGGTCCAGACCGTCTTTTCCTCGTTGACCGGATCAAGGAAGTGAATGTGCGTGCCTGCATTGCCTGCCGGATGGACACCTTCAAAGGTTTCATGACGCACTTGCGGCAGCCCCTTGCCCGGCACCTCGTCCTTTGGATAGTGGCAAACAAAGACCGGTCCATCAGTGAGCTTGCCAAGCACCCGCAGCCCCGCTTCAAAGTCTTCCGCGCGACGCTTGATGACCAGCCCCGCATCAGCGGCCAGCGGATTGGAATCCATGGCAGTCACAAAAATGGAACGCGGTACGCTGTCGAAGCTCGGCGTCTTGGAGTACGGGCGGGTGCGGAACGAGGTCCACAAACCGGACTTTGCCAATTGCTCCCGCGCTTCTTCCGTCGAAAGGGCATCCAGCTGAGCCGCATCCCGTGCCGGATACTCCACGGCCTGCTCTTCTGCATCCAGACGAATGACGACTGTTTGCAAGACGCGGCGCTCACCTCGATTGATGGCCTCAACCGTTCCGGCACCTGGCGCAACGTAGTTGATTTCCGGTGACTGCTTGTCGATGAACAGAGGCTGGCCCTTCTTGACGTGGTCGCCTTCTGCGACCAGCATTCGGGGCTTGAGCCCATTATAGTCGCCGCCATGTACAGCAACGCGCCAGACAGGTTTGCCGTCGTGGATTTCCTGTCGCGGAGCGCCGGTTATTGGCAGGTCCAATCCTTTTGTTATCTTCATCCCTTACCCTTGCTAGGCTCCAATAGGACGTTTTCTGGAAGGGGAAAGCACTGGCAAGAGAGTTTCAGGGTTGGCACCGGCGCGATTGCACCAGCTGGCTGATACCTGAAATCCATGCATCGTCTTGGGATCGATGCGCCCGGCCCGGTGGTGCAACGCACAGTAGCAGGTACCCCCCTGCACTGCGCAACCTTCACCACACACCCCCACCACGGGTCTGGTTTGCCGCGCATCACAATCCCACATTACGGCAATTAGACTTACGTGGATTCCATGACTAGGTATCCGGCGACCCCTGATATTTCAAGAGTAATTCTAACGTCTGCCGTCACGTTAAAGTCGCTTTTTCCGGAAAACCACGCAGGGCAGTGGATGAGTGATGCATAAAGACTCCACGTGGCTAGCCCAAAACTCCACCAAAGGTTGAATGCATCGACATAGCCATCGTTCAAACATCATTTCACTTGACAGCATACGCAATAAAGCGGATTACGCGGCAAAACACTGTCACGACCGAGGCCTCCATGCATCGTTTCGCTCTTGCCCTGTTTGCGCTCCTTCTGGCGGCCTGTAGCCCGGAAGAGGCCACGCGGCAGGAAATCAAGTTCTCCGGCTCCACCATGGGCACGACCTACCACGTGCGCGTGATCAAGGGCGACAATCCACTCAGCGGCACCAAACTTCAGCAAGCCATTGACGCCAGCCTCAAGGAGGTCAACAACAGCCTATCCAACTGGATTCCGTCCTCCGAAGTGGAAAGGTTCAATGCCTCCCGCAGCACGGAATGGCTGCCGGTCTCCAAGGACTTCAGCGATATCATGCAATCCTCGTTGAAACTGCATGAGCTGAGCGGCGGACGATTTGACGTCACGCTGGCGCCGCTGATCGACTTGTGGGGGTTCGGCCCCAGTGAAGATCTGCCGCCAGAACCCAGTGCAGAAGAAATCCATGCTGCCTTGAACGCTGTCGGCATGGCAACCATGTTGGAGTTCGAGACCGATCCGCCTGCGCTGCGCAAGGTCAATCCGCAAACCACGGTCAACCTCTCTGCGATTGCAAAGGGGTTTGGCGTCGACAAGATCGCCGCGACACTGGAAGACAACGGTTTTAGCGAATACCTCGTGGAGATCGGCGGAGACCTTTATGCCAAAGGTCTGAATTCAAAAGGGACACCTTGGGTGGTGGGCATAGAAAAGCCGGATCCGTCTCAACGTGTCTTGCAACACGTGATCGAGGTTGAGGACATGGGCATGGCAACCTCCGGCGACTACCGCAACTACAAGGAAGTCGACGGCAAACGCCTGTCTCACATCATTGATCCGGTCACGGGACGGCCTATCAGTCACAAGCTCGCCTCTGTGACTGTGCTGGCAGACACAGCGGCTTTGGCGGATGGATGGGCGACAGCCATCTACGCCATGGGCCCGGACAAGGGCATGGAACTGGCGGAGCGGGAAAACCTGCCGGTATTCATGATCATCCGCGCGCAAGGCGGGTTTTCCGAACAGGCGTCTTCGGCCTTTTCCAAACTCGAGGCTCGCCCGAACCAACCTCAGGGGTAACTGACCTATGACAACCTTTTTTGCTGTATTCGGTGTTGTTTTTGCTGCGCTTATGATTGTCATGGCCGGCATGGCCATTGGAGCGGTGTTCCGCAACAAACCCATTCAAGGCAGCTGCGGCGGTTTGAACGCCATCGAGGGCAGCGACCATTGCGTCATCTGCAACCGCGAAGTTGATCCCAACAGCCCGTTGCGTGACAAGTTGCACCCTTGCAAGAACAAGGCCGCCAACAGTAGCGCTGCCTGATTCCGTAATTGTGTTCGGCAAGAAGGCACGACACCCCTGCGCAAAGCCGCGGCGTTTCAGCGCAGGGCATGTGCTAGCTGGAAAAGTCGAAGCTGCCGAACACCATCAATCCAAACATGAGTGCAGCGATCACGCCATAGACGCTGCACTTGGCTTGCCAACCTTGTTTCTGGGCGCGCCATGTATCCCGGAACATGCGTCCCGACACCATAAACACCACCAGAAACACCACCCCCCACCAACGGGACATGTTGGTAAATAGGCCCAAGAGCTCGTCCATAGGAATACTTTCACAAAAATACCTGCTATGGATCCCGACTTAGTGGAGCAGAGCCCCGGATGCAACAGGCCGCCCGGCAAACCGATATCACGGTTTGCGGCCCGAGCCCCCTGCCAGATGGGCCACCCCACCCGCAACCAGCCCGAACAAGACACCTTCGGGCACAAACCAGAATGGCGAGGCATAAATGCCAACATCCCCGAAATTTGAGAGGGTTAGCGCCTTAAAACGGTCATAGGTAAACAGCACGATCACCAAATTCATCCACCCACCCAGCAGCGGGGCCAACAGCCACCAAGGCAAGGCGATGCCCAGCGCCGGGTGCCGGTCCAAAACACCGGCAAGCCCAATAATGCCACCAAGCGTCACGTACCAGAGCAGCATCCCGATCCGCAACATCATGTCAGCATCGGGCCACACCAAAGGTGTAATAAAAAAAATGACAAGTCCCACCACGAGCCCGACTGCTTTTGCGGCTGCAAGCCGCCTGTTAAGAGATGGCGCTTTCATCAGTCTTCTCCCGTCTTGTATGTGTAGCCCCGTGACTTCATGGGAGCATGCGAAAACCGCCAGATATACGCAACAGCCCTATGACATGGATGTTCTGCTTGGCGCGCAATAACACGACATCCCTGTAATACTTCAGGGTGCTTACGTTGACCTCGCCGTTTTATTTGAGTAAAAGACCCTCCGGGATGTGGACCCATGCGCTCCATAAGATACTCGTCTGGCGAGGCGGGTTGCACTCTTTCCTTGAAAGAACTTTAAATGACGAATTTTGAAGGGGTTGCCCCAACGCTTTCCACCGCACTGGAAAAGCGCGGCTACACCACACTAACGCCCGTCCAATCCGCTGTCCTTGAAGCTGACGCCAATGGCGCCGACCTTCTGGTTTCGGCCCAGACCGGCTCAGGCAAAACCGTTGCATTCGGTCTTGCCATTGCGCCCGAAGTCCTTGGTGACACAGGAACACTGCCGCACGCCGGTGAGCCGATTGCGCTTGTCGTTGCCCCTACGCGCGAACTGGCGCTACAGGTCAACAACGAGCTGCAGTGGCTCTATGGCGAAGCAGGTGCAAAGTTTGCGACCTGTGTCGGCGGTATGGACATGCGCAAGGAGCGCCGAGCCCTGACGGCTGGCGCGCACATTGTGGTTGGAACGCCGGGGCGCCTACGAGACCATATCGAACGCGGCTATCTGGACATGTCGGCACTACGTACCGTCGTGATGGATGAAGCCGATGAAATGCTGGACCTGGGCTTTCGTGAAGACCTGGAGTTCATCCTCGGTGCTGCACCCGTGGAACGTCGCACACTGATGTTCTCGGCCACGGTACCAAAACAGATCGCGGCACTCGCAAAAACGTACCAAAAGGATGCTGTGCGCATCTCGACAGTCACGGAGCGCCAACAGCACACGGATATCGAATACCGCGCGCTGCAGGTTGCGCCGAACGACCGTGATAATGCGATCATCAACGCTCTGCGCTTCTACGAAGCCCAGAACGCCATCATCTTCTGCGCCACGCGCGAAATGGTGAAGCATCTGTCCGCCCGTCTGGGTAACCGTGGCTTTGCCGTGGTAGCGCTGTCTGGTGAATTGACGCAGAACGAGCGTAATCAGGCGCTTCAGTCCATGCGAAATGGGCGTGCTCGTGTTTGTGTCGCAACGGACGTGGCCGCGCGCGGTATCGACCTACCGAATCTGGATCTGGTGATCCACGCTGATCTGCCCAACAACTCAGAAACGTTGCTACACCGATCCGGCCGAACAGGCCGCGCAGGACGCAAGGGCGTGTGTACGCTGATCGTACCACACACCCGACGCCGTGCTGCTATGCGCCTGCTCAGCGGCGCCAAGGTCAAGGCAGAGTGGGGGGCTGCGCCTGCAGCCTCTGAAATCATCGAGAAAGACCGCGAACGGATTCTCAACAGTGCCGAACTCGCTGAGGAAATCGCCGAGGATGATCAGGCTTTGGCAACTGCGTTGTTGGAAAAGTACTCCGCCGATGTGATTGCGGCAGCGTTTGTGCGCTCTGTCAAAAGCAAACTGCCGGCACCGGAAGAGCTGCTTCAGTCGACACCTGACATGGAACGCGAACGCCGTCCGCGCAGCAACATCGAAAACGGCGTATGGTTCCGCCTGAATGTTGGGCGCAAGCACAATGCCGAACCGCGCTGGTTGCTGCCGATGATTTGTCGCGCAGGTCACATCACCAAGCGCGATATCGGTTCCATTCGCATTTTCGATGCCGACAGCCGTTTTGAACTTGCCCCTCATCTGGCCGACAAGTTCATGGAAACCATCAAGGTGAACGGTACAGGCGAGCAGTCAATCACGATTACGCGGATCGAAGGCAACCCGGAACGGGGTAACCGTCGCCCACCCAACAAGCGCCCGAGACACGGCGATCGGCGCGATGGAGGCGGCCCGCGCCGCAGCAATCGCGAACGTCGGGACTCGCGCCCGCCAAGGCATAACACCTCGGATTGATCATCAAAAAAGGCGGGATTTCCCGCCTTTTTTGTCTCTTACGCTCTCTTCAACCGAACAAGCACCCGGTCCATGGCTTGCAGAAAATGAGATCGGTCTCTTTGGGAAAAGGGCGGCGGCCCACCGGTCATCTCACCGAAGGAACGCAAATCTTCCTTCAGGTTTCGCGTAGCCAGAGCCATGCCGATGGAATTGGCATCAAACTCCTTGCCCTTGGGCGACAGCACCGCCGCACCTGCGTTC
Organism: Pseudovibrio exalbescens DSM 16456; assembly: GCF_000422785.1. Taxonomy (GTDB): domain Bacteria; phylum Pseudomonadota; class Alphaproteobacteria; order Rhizobiales; family Stappiaceae; genus Pseudovibrio; species Pseudovibrio exalbescens. Next base: position 33,153 of record NZ_AUGS01000021.1, on the reverse strand, counting down.
AAGCAGCGCGACGCCAGCGGAATGTCTTGGGTGATCACCAAATCCCCCGGCCCTGCCCGTTCGGCAATCCAGTTGTCCGCTTCATCCGGTCCTTCGCTGACGACAACGAGGCGAATGTCCGGGTCTCGCGGCACATTCATGAAAGCGTTGGCAACCACGAAAACGAACAGCCCAAAGCGTTCCGCGACCCGGTACACCTCCGCCTTGACGGGACAGGAATCTGCATCAACGTAAATCTGGGTGGTCATGACAGGCCCCTGCTGCAGAAACGAGAAAGGCGCTCGCAAGCGCCTTTCGGAAATGTTCTAGGCTATTTCTTGCCTTTGTTGAAGGCAGCGGCCAATGCAGCTGCCATTGCGTTGTTGCCTCCGGCGTCCGCCTGACTGGATTTTCCACCACGGTTCTGCCCGCCACGCGGCGCCGAGCCACGTCCGCCACCGCGCGGGCCGGCATCGCGGGACTGGCGTTCGCGCACCTGTTCACGCGCCTCACCACTGTCTTTCTTCATTGTCAGCCCGATACGCTTGCGCTGGACATCCACTTCGACAACCCGCACCTTCACGATGTCGCCCGCCTTGACAACCTTGTGCGGGTCATCCACGAACCGATCAGCCAGTTGCGAAACGTGGACCAGACCATCCTGATGGACGCCAATATCCACGAAGGCTCCGAAGTTCGTCACATTGGTGACCGTCCCTTCCAGCATCATGCCCGAACGCAAGTCGGAAATGGTTTCAACACCATCCTGAAAGGTTGCGGTCTTGAACTCGGGACGAGGATCGCGACCCGGTTTTTCCAGTTCCGCAAAGATATCCTTCACGGTTGGCAGGCCGAAAGTATCGTCAATGAACTCCTTGGGATCCAGATTGGCCAGCACCTTGGAGCCCATGATGTCGCGTAGATCACGCCCGCAGGCCTTCACGATCTTCTGCGCCACCGGGTAGGCTTCCGGGTGAACGGATGAGGCATCCAGCGGATTGTCACCATCAGATATGCGCAGGAACCCCGCACACTGCTCAAACGCTTTCGGGCCCAGACGGGACACCTTCAACAGTTCCTTTCGGTTTTTGAAGCGACCGATACTGTTGCGGTGCTCCACAACGGCCTTGGCCAGACTGTCACTCAACCCGGAAATCCGCGCCAGCAGAGAGGCAGAGGCCGTATTCAGATCCACTCCAACCGCGTTCACGGCATCTTCAACAACAGCATCAAGAGCACGCGCCAGTTTTGTCTGGTTCACGTCGTGCTGATACTGCCCCACCCCAATCGACTTGGGCTCGATCTTCACAAGCTCGGCCAGCGGATCCTGCAAGCGGCGCGCAATGGATGCCGCGCCGCGCAAGGACACATCGATATCTGGCATTTCCTTGGCCGCAAGCGCCGAGGCCGAATACACCGATGCGCCGGCCTCATTGACCATGACCTTGATCGGGCGGGCATCCGCTGGGATTTCCTTCAGGAGATCTGCGGCCAAACGATCTGTTTCGCGGCTTGCTGTGCCGTTGCCAATGGCAATCAAGCCAACATGATGTTTTGCAATCAGCGCCTTGAGAACAGCAATGGAGCCCACAACGTCATTGCGTGGCTGGAACGGATAAATCGTCGCCGTATCCACCAACTTGCCGGTTGCATCGACAACTGCGACCTTGACGCCGGTTCTGATGCCTGGATCAAGGCCCAACGTCGCCCGCGCGCCTGCTGGCGCGGCAAGCAACAGGTCCTTGAGGTTACGGGCGAAAACATTGATGGCTTCTTCTTCGGCTCGATCCTTCAAATCACTCATGAGATCCAGCTCAACATGCAACCCGACCTTCACCTTCCAGGTCCAGCGCACCACGTCGGACAGCCACTTGTCGGCGGGGCGACCACGGTCTTCGATGCCGGCGGCATCGGCAATCATCTGCTCCACTGGCTTGACCTTGGAAACATCGTCTGCATCCACCGTCAGGTCGACGGAGAGAACCCCTTCATTGCGCCCACGAAACAGAGCCAAAGCCCGGTGACTCGGGATCTTCGACCAGCTTTCGGCATAATCGAAATAATCAGCAAACTTGGCGCCCTCCTGTTCTTTGCCCTCGACAACCTTGGCTTGGACGACGCCATTTTTCGCAACATAGGTACGCAGGCGGCCCACAAGCTGCGCGTTTTCCGAAAACCGTTCCATGAGTATTTGCCGCGCCCCATCCAGCACCGCTTTGGCATCGGCAAACCCCTTGTCGGCATCAACGAAGGTCGCCGCTTCCGTTTCCGGCTGGCGAGTGGGGTCCGACAAGAGCAAATCTGCAAGCGGCTCAAGCCCTGCTTCACGCGCAATCTGCGCCTTTGTGCGGCGCTTCTTCTTGTAAGGCAGGTACAGGTCTTCCAGAGCCGCCTTGCTGTCCGCTGCTGCAATCTGTTTGGCAAGGTCATCGGTGAGCTTGCCCTGCTCCTCGATGGATTTGACGATAGCCTTGCGGCGATCCTCCATCTCCCGCATGTAGATCAAGCGCTCTTCCAGCGTACGCAACTGCGTATCATCCAACCCGCCCGTCGCTTCCTTACGATAGCGCGCCACAAACGGCACGGTGGCGCCTTCATCCAGAAGCTGAACAGCGGCACTAACCTGCCCGGCCGCACAGCCGATCTCCTCAGAAATCCGGCGCGCTATGCGCAGCGCGATTTCAGGAGGAAGCGCACTGGCCTTGGATGGAGTGGAAGAAACAGAAGCAGTCGTATCGGACATTGTTTACCCATTGAAGCTGTCGGCACGCCCATCGCGCCAACGCAAAATAAACCTGAAGAAAAAGCCCAATTTCGGGCGGTGGGACTCGCGCCCTCAGCGTACAACCGTGATGCGCTGCGCCGCACGGGTCACCGCGGTGTAGAGCCAGCGCTGCTGGTGTTCACGGAACGCCCAGCTTTCATCAAACAGCACCACATTATCCCATTGCGAACCTTGCGACTTGTGCACGGTCAAGGCATAGCCATAGTCGAACTCATCCGCCCGGCGGCGGATTGAATAGGGCAACTGTTCGCCCCCCTCTTCGAACATGGCAGGCAAAACCTTGACCTGTACCGCCGTTTTGGAAAGATCGTCTTCCGACACCACATCAAAACGGATGTTATTGCCCCGCGGCGGACGGAGGCGCTTTACGGCCCACAAGCCGCCGTTGAGCAGCCCTTTTTGCTTGTCGTTGCGCAAGCAGACAAGCTTGTCGCCTACCGCCGGCATCTGAGTGGTGAAGCCTTTCAAATCGCGAATACGGTTATTGTAGGAGCGACGGGTCTTGTTGGTTCCAACAAGCACCTGATCTGCCGCCAAAATCTGCTCTCGGTCGATGTCGCGCCGGGAGATGATGGCGCTTTCGCCAAACTGTCCGTACTCCAGCTCGCCGCCATCCCGAATTGTCATGGACATGCGCACGATCGGATTGTCCTTGGCCTGACGATGCACCTCGGTCAACATGAAGTCCGGCTCAGCCTCGGTGAAGAACCCGCCGCCTTTGACGGGCGGCAGCTGTGCCGGATCGCCCAGAACCAATACTTTCTTGCCAAAAGACAACAAGTCACGCCCCAGATCTTCATCCACCATGGAGCATTCATCAATGATGATAAGATCACACTTGGCCGCCGCGCTGTCGCGGTTGAGGCGGAACTGCGGGCCTTCCTCTTCCTCTTCTTCATCGGTTTTGGCCGCACGAGGTCGATAGATCAGCGAATGGATGGTGGACGCGTCCCCACAACCCTTCTGGCGCAATACATGGGCAGCTTTGCCGGTAAAGGCTCCGAACGCCACATCGCCATCAATCCCTTCAGCAAGATGCCGCGCCAGAGTGGTCTTGCCGGTTCCCGCAAATCCGAACAGCCGAAACACCTGCTGCTGCCCACGGCGCAACCAGTTGGCGGCTTCGGTTAATGCCTGATCCTGCTGTGGTGACCACTCCATTATTCTACCCTTGCGTTTCGTGCCTATGAGCACCGGTAATAAACGATTGGCGCCCTGAAAGTCGCCTCTTTTATCGTACGGTTCACAACCCAGTCCGCAGGGCAGACACTCAGATGCTCAAATCCTCCAGAACATTGCGCAAGCCCCGGCGCACATGATTGGTGCGCCCGACGACAGTTTCTGCGGCAAGCATGGAGTTGAGGATGGCCGCCTCGGTCGCATCAACTGTTGCGCGGAACACACGGTCGATCCGCGCTTCATCCAGCTGCTGTATTGTTTGAAAGCGCTTTCGTGAGTTGAGCAGAATTGGATCAGCTGTAGTAAAAGCCAGCGCGATGTCGCCACTGCCATTCCCGAAATAAGATCCCGTGCGCGCCAAAGCCACGCCCGTGCGCTTGGCAACGCGCTTCAGTTGTCGATCCGACAGCGGCAGGTTCGTTCCCACGATCATGATGATCGAGCCTTTTTCCGGACCCGCCGTTTCATCCTCCAGCGCATGCTCGAGTTGCGGCCCCAGATCCAGCCCGTTCATGATGAAGTCCGGCATGCGTCCCATATTGGTCAAAACAAGTGCCCCAACATAAAAGAGCTTGCCGCCAACGGTGATCTGTCGGGACGCACTGCCAATGCCGCCCTTCAATCCGAAAGCGGACATGCCGCGCCCGGCGCCTACCGCGCCTTGATCAAACTCCGAAGAAGCCGCTTCAATAGCTTCCGCAACGTGGTGGGGCTTTATGGAAAGTGACCGAATGTCATTGAGATAGCCATCGTTGCATTCAAAAACAACCGGATTGACCGTTCCCGCTTCGCGGCCGATCTCTGGTGTGCGCTCGATCATGTATCGCACCACACCTTCATGAGCGGCACCAACCGACAAGGTGTTTGTCAGCACCAAAGGGGTTTCCAATTGGCCCAATTCTTCGACCTGAACCAACCCGGTGCTCTTGCCAAAGCCATTCAACACATGCGCTGCCGCCCGTATCCGCTCATGAAACGGGTTTTCTTCACCAATTGTCACAGCCGTGACACCGGTTTGCACCGCCCCTTCGGCCAAGGTCACATGACCAACCTGCACCCCCGGCACGTCAGCTATAGTATTGCGCGGACCTTGAGGCAGATTTCCAAGGGATGAATCCAGATGAGCGAGTAAGGGGCTGAACATAAACGGGCTACTATGTTGAGAGAAACTAAGTTATATAACTGAAGTCCAGTCATTAAGCTCGCAGTGCTAGCGCACTCCATGCTAAAAAGCAAACCACTCTTTTAAGCCCCATAAGTCCACCCCGGCAGAGCCGACGCAAAGCAACAAAGCCCGAATGACGGGCTGTGGTTCATGCCTTACATCAAAGATCCTGAAATGGAAAACACGTCGAACCCCATCAAAGGCATCGGCTTGATTTGTATCGCCTTTTTCGCCTTCTCAGCGAGTGATGCCGTCGCCAAGTTTCTCAGCAGCGGCATTCACCCGTTTCAATTGTCCTTTATTCGGTTTGTCGTGCAGTTTGTGGCCGTGATTCTGCTGTTTCGCGTCTGGAGCAATCCGCAATGCCTGACGACAAAACGCCCTTTGCTTCAACTGTTCCGCGGTCTCATGCTGGCCACGGTAACCAATCTGCATTTCATGGCCATGCAACACCTGACGCTTTCTCAGGCGATCACGATCATGTTTTCCATGCCGTTGTTGGTCACCGCCCTGTCCGGTCCCATTTTGAACGAATGGGCGGGCCCGCGCAGATGGGCCGCAATCGTGGTCGGTTTCATCGGTGTGCTTGTGGTGATCCGTCCCGGCTCCGAAGGCATGCATTGGGCGTCACTGTATTCCGTTGGTGCTGCAATCTGCTATTCCATTTACACGTTGCAAACCCGCATCCTTTCGCAAACCGACAACAACCAGAGCATGTTGTTTTATGCCGCCATTGCAGGCTCCGTGGCCATGGCGCCCTTGAGCTACACCGTCTGGATACCAGTGACAGCACCTATTGAGATCGGCCTGATCGGGTTTCTTTGCGTGGGCGCAATGGGCGGCCACTGGATTTTGCAGCAGGCCTACCGTCTGGCGCCAGCACCAATTTTGGCCCCGTTCATGTATACGCAGATGATATGGATGGGCTTGCTGGGCTTCGCCATCTTCGGCGATGTGCCGTCCTACTACACAATCGGCGGGTCATTGATCATCGCTGCCTCCGGTCTCTACATCTTGTACCGAGAGCAAATCACCCAACGCTCACGCACCGCAGTGTCTGATCCACGCCCCCCCGAAATGTGAGTTTCCGGGCGCGCCCCTTAATTTTCAAAGCTGTCAGGTCGGGTCGTCCGCCAGCAACTCCGACTTGACAGCACTTTGGGCCTTGGTGAATTCGACTGCCAAATCCGCATCATGAATGAAGTACTCTGGCTTGATGCTTTTCAGATGGCTCATGTCTTTGCGCAACTTGTGTAAATGGATGGCCATGGCCTGCACCGCCCCCTCCGCATCCCGTGCGCGCATATGGCGAAGCAGCAAGCGATGCTCCTCAATGACAGTGCCCAAGCGATCCATATCCAGCTGGGCCAAACGGCGATAACGGTCAATGTGCACTTTGACCTGGGTAATCAGCTCCCAGATACCGGGGTAACCCCCCGCTTGCGCTATCTGTTCGTGAAAGGCGTCATCCGCATCATGCAGGGCCTGACGGTCCGCGTTGCCAACGGCCTGTTGTTGCGTCTCAATCAGGTTTTCAAGCTTGACGAAATCATCTTCCTGCGCAAACCGGACGGCGGCCCGCACGGTGGTTTCCTCAAGGGCCTGGCGCACAACGAGTGCTTCAGGCAAGGCAGACAACGGGATGCGGCCGACAAAAGTGCCAGATTTGGGCGCGACCTCCACCAGCCGCTCATCGGAAAGGCGCAGGATGGCCTCCCGTACCGGCGTTCGGCTGACACCATATGCCTGCGCCAGATCATGTTCACTAATGGGTATTCCCGGCACCAGCTCCGTTGAAATGATTCGCGCCCGCAAACCACGCAGAATGACATCCGCGCTCGATGTACCCGTACGACCGGCGTACATTCCGGGACCGGTTGGCGGTGTATTGTGGGCCCGGGGCTTACGAGGTGCCCGGCTTGAACGCGAGGTTTCCATACGGATTGCTCCGGCTATCAATAATTTCTTGTTTATCTTATATACAAGTTATATAGATTGATGAGCAAGTAAATACCGGTGCCGGCGAGTGGCCGCGCGAATTGGGCAATGAAGCGCCCAGCGCGCCCTGAACGGACCGGCATTTCCTGCAACCGCCCAACGGCGGCAACCGATCGGCGATATAAACCTATTCACGTCACCCGGCTACTGGTTTTGTCGGCGTGACGATACGGGAACACCAAGAGGACCCAAATGACCGCAGATATCATCAGCTTTGGCGAACCGCTGTTCGAGTTCAGCCAGGTCAAGGAAAGCGGCGACGGCCCTGATTATCTCAGCGGCTTTGGCGGCGACACATCCAACTTCGCCTGCAGCGCCTCCCGCCAAGGGGCTTCGGTCGCGGTCCTTGCCCATTTGGGGGCAGATGTGTTTGGCGACAAATTTGTCGACCTGTGGGAGAAGGAAGGCGTCAAGACCGATCTGGTTGTCCGCAATCCGCAGGCACCGACCGGAATTTACTTTATCTCCTACGACGAACGGGGTCACCACTTCACGTTTGCACGCAAAGGATCGGCAGCCTCTCTCATCACTCCAGATCAATTGCCGGAAGATGCGATCAAGAACGCCAAGCTTCTGCACACCTCCGCGATCACTTGTGCCATCAGCGTGACCTCGTGCGACTCGGTGTTCAAGGCAATCGAAATCGCCAAGGCCAACAACACCTTGACGTCTTTTGACACCAATCTGCGTCTCAAATTGTGGGGGCTGGACAGAGCTCGTGGCGTGATTCACGAGGTCGCTCGCCATGTAGACTTCATTATGCCCAGTGTTGACGAAGCCGAATTGCTGACCGGTTTGAACGATCCAGATCAGATCTGTGATTTCTATCTCAAGCTGGGCGCACAAAACGTCATTTTGAAGCTCGGCAAGCAGGGCGCCATGTACGCTACAGCGCAAGAGCGCAAACGCGTTGCAGGAAACCCGGTGGAAGCCAAGGATGCAACGGGCGCAGGAGACTGTTTCTCCGGGGCCTTCTTCAGTCAGATTGTTGCTGGCAAGTCTTTGGAAGACTCACTCAAATATGCAAACGCAGCGGCAGCTTTGACGACTCAAGGTTTCGGCGCCGTCGCCCCGATCCCCTATAAGGCCGATGTTGAGGCCTTTATGAAAGAGCGTGGAGTGCTCTAAAAACAACTCCTCCTCCCAAGCCCGAAAGCCCCGCACCTCCAGCGGGGCTTTCTTTTTGCTCAATTCAAACCCGCGCCTGCTGCACTTTTTCGCCAAAAAAAGCAATGTGCCGACGCATGATGGCCCGAGCACTCTCAGGATCCCGGTCGCGAATGGCATCAAGCATATCAACGTGCTCTTGAAGCCCATGGCGAGTGGCATATTCAGGCAGCACATTGTAGATCCCACGGCTCATGCTCATGCCGAGGAGAACCTGTTCCCGCATTGTCTCGAATACGACCAACGCATAGGCGTTTTTTGCAGCCTTTATGATCGCCCGATGGAACTGGTAGTCGGCCTCAACGATATCACCCGACCGTCTGTGCTCTTTCAGGATCTGGTTCAGCGCTGTTTCCAGCTCTGCCATATCCTGCTCATTCCAGCGTTCAGCAGCCAGCGCAGCCATTTCCGACTCGAATATCTGGCGGGTTTCCTGACATTCCATGATATCGCTGATATCAGCCACCTGGTATCGAGTGACCGGCGGTTCGGGCGCTGCTGACGTTTCCCCGCCTTTTATGACAAAGCTGCCAGATCCACGAATTGTTTCAATGACACCTTCCTGCCGCAAACGATCCATCACAGACCGGATGACAGGCCGTGACACCCCAAATCGATCGCACAAGGCATGTTCCGTAGGCAGTTTCAAACCCTCGGGAAACTCCCCGGTATCAATGGAATGCTTGATGCCGGCATACACGGTATTACTTAAGCTTGCGGGACGTCCCACATCCGCCTCCTTGTTGAAGCGCGCCTGTTATGAAACGGCGATTTTATAACAACCTTGGCACCCTTTTACCGCAGATGACAGGAACGTCTTTGACAAATGCCATGGGTGCGACGGAAATTCGCGCTTTCAACTGGTAACTCAGCGAAAGCTGCCTAACCCTTAGTATTAGCTAAGTAGGTTTACTACTAGCGGCTGTAAAACAGATATCTCACAATAGCCATATCGGGTGAATTCTTAGGCGTCTTACCTTAGGGGAGGTTTCGATGCTTACTCATACTGTACATACAGCTCTTAACTGCTGTGCAATTGTTCTGCGCGCAACAATCATAGGTGTGTGCATGGCCGGCGTTGTCGGTGCCATGTTCACCTACTTGTAGCCACGCTCTGGCATCACGAGGTCGTTTCACCGCTTGAACCGACGATAGAGGCAGGCGCATAATAGCCCTCGCGCTGGCAACAGCGCGAGACACCGCATGCATTCCATGAAATGGGGGAAGCCTTTGGGTTTCATGGACGCGCGGATGTTTGCGTGAAAACAACGCCTTAACGCGGAACCAATCGGAGACGGCATGAGCGCAATCCTCCAACTCAGCCCCTACACCCCCGACAGCATCAATTCTGATCTGGCACATCTTGCCCCCACCCACCACCTCTGGAAGCTGAAAGATTCGGAAACCCTGCCCGCCCAAATTGCACAAAACGTCACAATTGTTGCCACCAAGGGCGACCTCGGTTTACCTCGGGCCCTCATGAATCAACTCCCCAACCTGCAACTCATTTCGGTCTACGGCGTCGGATATGACGGCATAGACCTGAGTGAGGCCAAAACACGCGGCATCCGGATTACAACAACCCCGGAGAGCCTTACCAATGCCGTGGCCGACATGGCGGTTGCGCTCGCTCTGGCCGGCAGCCGTCGATTGGTCGAAGGGGATCATTTTGTACGAGCTGGTCATTGGCTGGACCGGAAACTGGGGACAGGCTTCGATATTCGCGGCAAACGCGTTGGCATTTTTGGTTACGGGCGTATCGGCCGAAAAATAGCCCAGATTCTGCAAGCTTTTGATTGCACGACTTTGTACTACGATATCAATCAACATTCTGACAGCACCTCTCAGTCCGTCGGATCACTGCAAGAACTGGCTGAACAAAGCCGCGTTTTCATTGTGTCCGCCAGTGGCGGGCCGCAAACGCGCAATGCAGTCAACCAGAAGATCCTTGAAGCTCTCGGTCCAGACGGTTTGCTCGTGAATGTTGCAAGGGGCTCGATCGTCAATCAATCTGACCTGATTGAAGCGCTTGAGAACGGAACCATCGGGGGCGCCTGTCTGGATGTTTTCGAAGATGAACCGAACGTTCCCAGTGCCTTGTGCAAAGCCAAAAATGTGATTCTAACGCCCCACATTTCCAGCGCCACCCATGAAACGCGGCTGAATATGGGACGTGTCCTAACGGACAATATCAACGCCTTTTTGTCGGGAGAGCCCCTATTAACACCATTGCACCTATAGCGCGCACTGCGTGAAATATTCTATCAATAATCAACGTAGCGCTAGAAGGGATACTACAATGAAACCAACAAGAGCTTCCCGGATCACTATTGCCGACATTGCAAAAAAGGCGGATGTTTCATCAGCCACAGTGTCAAATGTGATCAACGATACCGGTCGCATGACGGAAGAGACCCGCAACAAGGTCCGCGCTGCCATGAACGAGCTGGGCTTTGTGAAGGATTACACAGCTGCCCGTTTGCGCACAGGCCGCTCAAAGCTGATCGGCGTATTGATTCAGAATATCGCCAACCCGTTCTACGGTGAGTTCTCTGCGACTTTCGAAGCAGAACTGTCCAAGCATGGTTATCTGCCCATCATGGCCAATATTGGTGAAAGCCTTGATCGGCAGGCAGCCATGATCGATGAAGTCATCGCCCATGGTGTAGCCGGCATTGCCATCAGCCCGGTAGCGGGCACCACCCCGGCGGCACTGGAGAACATCGTCTCACGCGGCTTGCCGTTCGTGACATTTGTGCGCGAAGTGAACGGCATGCACTGTGACTTCTTCGGCGCTGACGACCATCACGGCGCCCATCTGGCAGCCCAACACTTGCTGGCAAAAGGCCATCGCAAGCTGGGTGTCATTGGTGGTTTGGCCTCAACTTCCACGGGCGAACACCGCCTGTCAGCATTCATGGAAACAGTAAATCACAACCATGATAGTGCGATCGAACTCTTTACCCGTCGGTGCACACCCTCGCGCGACAATGGCCGAAATGCAGCTATAGAACTGATTACGGAACACCCGGAAATCACGGCCATCTTCTGCCATAATGACATTATCGCCATGGGCGCCACAGCAGGTCTCAAGAGCCAGGGCCGAGAAGTTGGAAAGGACATCGCGTTGGTGGGCTTTGATAATCTGCCAGAAGCAGAGGTCTGGAACCCGCCGCTGACGACCATCGAGATGTTTCCCAAAAGCATTGGAACGGAAGTTGCACGGGCGCTGTTGGCGCAACTGGACGGTCGACATGTCGGCCCGCTCGTCAATCGCCGCCCACCGGTGCTGATTGAGCGCGATTCCAGCCGCTTTCAGCTTGAGCCGCAAAAGGCGTCTGTCTCCTGAACGGGTAAGACAGACGCCCTCAAGGGTCAGTCCGTGTAAATCTGCTGGCTGAGGAACTCACCCCACCCTTTTTCGAAGAACACCGGCGCGCGGTCGCGTTTTTTGATCTGTCTTTCGGTACAGGTCAGCGCACTGCCCACCAAAGACACCATGATCTTGCAGGCCTTGTCGTGCTCTTGTTCAGGACGGAACCGGAACGCTTCCAGCCGGCCGTCGACCGTTTCCGGCAGGCCAGTGGCAGACTCATCCAGAATAACGCGCGCGCCGCGGCTGCCCCCACCGCCCGCGATATAATGGTTCAACGCGGCAAGAACCGCAGCAGAAGACAGTGCCATCTGCTTCCACATGAAGTAATCATTGGCCCGGTGCGGTTCCAGCAAACCGACAGACCTTGACGCAAACTGCTGAACCAACGCCTCAGCCTCGTTCAACGCTGCGGCGACCGCATTGCCCGAACACACAAAGCCTGCAGCTTCGGACATCCGCGCTTGAATGCTGCTGCGCACCTCGCGAAGATCAACCGCGCACGGATTTTCCGTGACCGCCTTGAGTTCGCTAATCATTTCTTGCAGGACCGGCCCCCACGCCTCCTGCGCACCACTGGGTGCAGCGCGGTTCGCATAGGCAATATGCTTGGCTGCCCTTGTGCCGAACACCTGCCCGGAAATGAGCGCAGAGCCACCGGGACGCGTTACACCATGAGTACTGGCCGCCTCCCCAACCGCATAGCACCCATGGAGATTGGTGCGCCCCCATAAATCAATATCGATCCCGCCATTCATATGCTGGTTGTTCACCGCCATTTTCAGCGGCTCTTTGGTGATATCAATTCCGTTCATGCGGTAAAGTTCAATGGACAGCGGGTTCATGCGCACCAGTCGCTCAATCGGCAACGCGTCCAGTGCCTCGTTGTTTGCAAGATAGGCCCGCACATCAGCATCCAGATCATCCAGACTGAAGGCTTTGCCATCCTTTGCAGGCTTTGGATTGCGGAGGAAGTCAAGGAACACCTCCCGGCCTTTGGTTATTTCGATATGAACCGCGATGTCGACGAGGCTGGAGCCGAATTCCAACATGCGGGTTGCATGAAACGGCCACTGATAGCCCTTTCGGAACACGTTTGAGACCAGCTCCCGGGTTGTACGATAGTAATCAGCCAGGAAATTGTACTCATTGCCATCTGCATCCCGGGAGAAAACATAGGGCATGACTTGCACGTAGGTGCCCGACAGATTCCAGGGAAATGTCTCCCGCGGTGTGCCGATACCGAATTGGCTCTCTGTCAGGTTGCTCAGTTCAAGGCCAGCATCAAGCGCCAGGCCCAGCGCGCCGAAGCACTTTTTGGGATACACGCTATCGCGATACATTTCGCCCGGCCCGCCAGTGGCGATGACAAGGTCCTCACAGGAGATTACCGCAAGACCGAAAGGATTGTGCGTGGTGGTCTTGGTAGCAACTACGAGACCAGACACGCGCCGTGCCTCGCCGACCCCACTTGTCAGGATCTTCACCGCCGCTGCGTTTGTCATGAACGGGATGGCAAGCCGCTGCGCTTCTTCCAGCAACACTTTCACCATCAGGCGCGAGGTGCGGGGACCGCAGCTCGTAGCCCGGCCATATTCGTCATGGTCGGTCTGATAGCGCAAGACCGCACCAAGCTTGTCTTCCGGCAACTCCAGACCGATGTATTGCAGGCCGGCCATGGCCCCGATGGATCCAACCGCCTCCACATAAGCTACGTCTTCATCCATGCAGCCGCCGGCTGCCAGATCCGTTGCCAATATTTCGAAATTGTCGCCATTGCGACTTGTTGAAGCCGTATGCAACGTCTGTTTATCTGACCCGGAACAAGCCGACGTGCCCATGTACATGCCCCCCGTCGCAACGAGAACGTCACGCCCGCGCCGTTTGGCCTCACAGGCGGCCCGCAGTCCCGCTGCACCCGATCCAATGACCAGGGTTTGGCAGGCATAAACGGGCAACTCCAGTCCATCCACCTGCAGAGTTTGGGAAAGTCGTGCCTCTTCAAACCCGCGCGGCATGGGGATCCGCGTCAACGCGCTGAGGATTTCCGGGGTCAATCTAGGCGGGGTCATGCTTTCTTTCCTCTTGAGCGGGATACGCACAATGCGCCAGGCGCTGTCGGCGCCTGCTCTGTGATGTCTCAGCCCAAAACCTACTGATTAATCGTTTAATCATCAATGCGAAAAAGCACCGATACCGAGAAATGGGCAGGCTGTTTTGGAACACGATAAAGGGTCGGCCCTTTCAGGCCGACCCTTTTTTGTTTGCTTCAAAGCGCCGCGCTTACTTGTTGGCGTCGGCCCAGCTCTTGATCAACTCATCATAGTCGACGGTGACCGGCTCTGGCTTTTCGTTGTCCAGCTTGGCCTTCGGTGCACCCGGCTGAGACAGCCAGTACTCACGAGATTGAGGTTCAGCCAGCTTGGGACCACATTCGCCCTGAATGCCAGCGCGCTCAAGACGAGCCATTACCTTCTCCTGAGCTTCGGCCAGAGCGGTCATGGCTTCTTGAGGGGTCTTCGCGCCAGAGGACGCATCACCGATGTTCTGCCACCACAGCTGCGCCAGCTTTGGATAGTCTGGAACATTGGTTCCGGTCGGTGTCCACTGAACACGTGCCGGGGACCGATAGAACTCCACCAGACCACCCAGCTCAGGTGCTCGCTCAGTGAAGGATTCATGGCGCACATCGCTGTCACGAATGAACGTAAGACCCACGTGCGACTTCTTCAAAGAGGTCGTCTTGGCAACTGTGAACTGGGCATAAAGCCACGCTGCCTTGGCTCGATCTTCCGGTGTAGACTTCATCAGCGTCCAGGCACCGGCATCTTGATACCCAAGCTTCATGCCTTCTTCCCAGTAGGCGCCCTTTGGCGACGGAGCCATACGCCACTTCGGCGTACCGTCTTCGTTCACCACCGGCAGACCTTCCTTCACCATGTCGGCGGTAAAGGCCGTGTACCAGAAGATCTGCTGCGCAACGTTACCCTGCGCCGGAACCGGGCCAGCTTCGGAGAAAACCATGCCTGCTGCTTCTGGCGGAGCATACTGCTTCAGCCAGTCAATGTATTTGGTGATGGAGTAGACGGCTGCAGGACTGTCGGTTGCCCCGCCACGTTCGACGGTAGACCCAACTGGCACGCACCCGTCCACGCGGATACCCCATTCATCAACCGGCAGGCCGTTGGGAATGCCCTTGTCGCCAGCACCGGCCATGGAGAGCCATGCGTCGGTGAAGCGCCATCCCAGCGACGGGTCCTTCTTGCCGTAGTCCATGTGGCCATAGATTTTTTCGCCATCAATCTCGCCAATGTCATTGGTGAAGAACTCAGCGATATCTTCATAAGCAGACCAGTTGACCGGAACGCCGAGCTCATAGCCGTACTTTTCCTTGAACTGCGCCTTGATGTCCGGATCCGTGAACCAGTCGTAGCGGAACCAGTAAAGGTTCGCGAACTGCTGCACAGGAAGCTGATAGAGTTTTCCATCCGGCCCAGTAGTGAACGACCGACCGATAAAATCGTCAATGTCGAGAGTCGGCAGGGTTACGTCCGCCCCCTCGTTTGCCATCCAGTCGGTCAAGTTGCGAACCTGCTGGTAACGCGCATGGGTGCCGATCAGATCAGAATCGTTGATATAGGCGTCGTAGATGTTTTCACCCGACTGCATTTGAGTCTGGAGCTTCTCAACCACGTCTCCTTCACCAATCAGGTCATGAGTAACCTTGATGCCGGTGATCTCGGAGAAGGCCTTGGCGAGAGTCTTGGCCTCGTACTCATGGGTCGTGATGGTCTCGGAAACCACCTTGATCTCCATGCCCTTGAACGGTTCAGCGGCTTCAATGAACCATTCCATTTCTTCCATCTGCTCTTCCTTGGAGAGCGTGGATGGCTGGAACTCGCTTTCGATCCAACGTTTTGCTGCTTCCATGTCGGCCAGTGCATTGCCGGACGTTGCCAGCAGCACGCTGAAGGCCGCCGTGGCCATCAAGTGACGTCGCATATTAATCCTCCCGTTAACACTAAAAGTCTGCCGGCGCCTCTCTCCCGGAGCCGCCGACATGTGGCTCTACACCCAGCGAAATACGCAGAGCGCATAGGCTACGCATACAGCCAGCGCCCACCACAGGCTCAGACCCACAATTCCCAGCCAGAACAGGCAGATGAACGCGCTGCCCAGCAGGGAAATGAAAAGCCGGTCACCCCGGGTGGTTTCGAACCGCAGGATGCCCATACGGGGCGATCCTCCCGGCACGAAGTATTCCCAGATCCCCATGCTCAAGATGAGCAGGGCGATCACGATGAAGAAGGTTGCCGTAGGCGCCGTCCACGCCATCCACGAAAGATCCATGGGTCGTCCTCCTTCCGCTTACACACGACCCAGGGCAAAGCCCTTGGCGATGTAATTTCGAACAAACCAGATGACCAACGCACCCGGAATGATGGTCAGCACCCCGGCCGCCGCCAGCACACCCCAATCGAGCCCCGAGGCTGAAACCGTACGTGTCATGGTGGCGGCAATGGGCTTGGCGTCGGTGGTGGTGAGGGTTCGGGCAATCAGCAGCTCCACCCATGAGAACATGAAGCAGAAAAACGCCGCGACCCCGATACCGCTAGCAATCAGCGGCATGAAAATTTTCACGAAGAACTTCGGGAATGAGTAGCCGTCAATATACGCGGTCTCGTCAATCTCTTTCGGCACGCCCGACATGAAGCCTTCCAAAATCCAGACGGCCAACGGCACGTTGAACAGACAATGCGCCAGTGCGACAGCAATGTGAGTATCGATGAGACCAAACGAAGAATACAGCTGGAAGAACGGCAGCGCGAACACCGCTGGCGGGGCCATGCGATTGGTCAACAGCCAGAAGAACAGATGCTTGTCCCCCAAAAACCGATAGCGCGAGAACGCATAGGCAGCGGGCAGCGCCACAGCAACGGAGATTACCGTGTTCAACACCACGTAGGTGATGGAGTTGATGTAGCCGGAATACCAACTGGGATCGGTAAAAATCACCATGTAGTTGGCAAGGGTCGGGTTCGTCGGCCAGAGAGAGAAGCCCGACAGGATCTCCTGATTGGTCTTCAAGCTCATGTTGAAGAGCCAGTAGATCGGCAGCATCAGAAAAATGATGTACAGCGTTGGCACCAAAAAGGTGAACCGCTCCGAGATTGGCCGTTTGGCCTTTTCCAGATGCAGCCTGCTTTGCCCCGTGACGCGACCTTGCGGCAAGGCACCAGTTGAGCGAGCGGATTGTTGTGGCTCAGTTACGACAGACATCTGCGCTTACTCCCCTTTTGCCTGTGGTTTGTCGGCGCCCACGTTGGTCATGACGGTGTAGAACACATAGGAGAACACAAGAATGATCAGGAAATAGACCAGCGACATCGCAGCAGCCGGACCAAGGTCAAACTGCCCCAGAGCCATCTTCACCAGATCAATCGAGAGGAACGTGGTTGAATTGCCGGGCCCACCACCAGTAACCACAAAAGGCTCGGTGTAAATCATGAAGCTGTCCATGAAGCGAAGCAGGACGGCGATCAACAAAACCCGCTGCATTTTCGGCAGTTGAATGTAGCGAAACACCGCCCACTTGGACGCCCCATCGATACGGGCGGCCTGATAGTAGGCTTCCGGGATCGATACCAGCCCTGCATAGCACAACAACACCACAAGACTGGTCCAGTGCCATACGTCCATCACGATGACGGTTATCCAGGCGGCAACAGGATCCTGCGTGTAGTTGTAGTTGATGCCAAGGTTATTGAGTGTGTAACCGAGCAAGCCGATATCCGCACGGCCAAAGACCTGCCAGATGGTGCCCACCACATTCCACGGCACCAAAAGCGGCAGGGCCATCAGGACAAGACAAACAGGCACTCCCCAGCCTTTGCGCGGCATACACAGCGCAATAAAAATCCCGAGGGGAATTTCAATGGCAAGGATTGAGAAGGAAAAAATGAGATTTCGGACCAAGGCATCGCGGAACCGTTCCGAAGCAAGCAACTCCTCAAACCATTCCGTACCTGCCCAGAAGAACTGGTTGTTTCCAAAGGTATCTTGCACCGAGTAGTTCACAACCGTCATCAAAGGGATAACAGCCGAGAACGCCACCAGAGCAAGAACCGGCAGAACCATGAACCAGGCTTTGTTGTTGATCGTCTTTTCCATCAGATCAGCCCTCCCGTCCAACAAGCCAGCTATCGGCATAAAGATTGATGTTTTCAGCGCTGATCACGGCACTGGGGTTTTCCGGGATCTCTTGGCCTTCCATGACAATGGCGTTGAAGTCGTAATCCTCCAACTTGGCGCGTACGATGCGATAGCGCCCAACGTCCTCAACCGCCTGAACCTGGATCGGCATCCCTTCCCCTGCAGGTTTCAAGGTCACAAACTCCGGCCGGACCCCGAGTTCGAGCGACTGTCCCGTGCCCACACCATTCACGCCATTCAACGGCACAACGTTCGAACCGATGCGCGCGCCTTCGCCTTCCAACGTGCACGGCACAACATTCATCCCCGGTGATCCGATGAAATAACCAACGAATGTGTGTTGTGGGCGCTGAAACAGTTCGTCAGGTGTTCCGATCTGAACGACCTCGCCCTCGTACATGACCACCACCTTGTCAGCGAACGTCAGAGCTTCGGTCTGGTCATGGGTCACGTAGACCATCGTGTAGCCAAACTGCTTGTGCAGGTGTTTCAGCTGCGAGCGCAAAACCCACTTCATGTGCGGGTCAATCACCGTCAGAGGTTCATCAAACAGGATTGCGTTCACATCCGCCCGCACCAATCCCCGGCCCAACGAGATCTTCTGTTTCTCATCGGCGGTCAGTCCTTGCGCCTTGCGATGCGCCTTGCTCTCAAGGTCAATGATGCCGAGGATGTGTCGTACCGTTTCATCCACAACGGACTCCTCGACACCGCGATTACGCAGTGGGAACGCCAGATTGTCGTAAACGCTCATGGTGTCGTAAACGACCGGAAACTGGAACACCTGTGCGATATTCCGGGCCTCGGTTGGCAGGTCACGAACCGAAACACCATCAAACAGAAGATCCCCTTCGGAAGGACGCAGCAGGCCTGAGATAATGTTGAGCAAAGTGGTCTTGCCACAGCCAGATGGCCCCAACAGCGCATAAGCGCCACCGTCTTCAAAGGTGTGATGCACCTCCTTCAGCGCATAATCCGTCTTGGACTGCGGATTCGGCAAATAAGAGTGGCGAATATGATTGAGTTCAATGTTTGCCATGGGTCCTTACGCCTCCACCGGCATGTCGAGCGTCGCAAGACGGCCATTGGTTTCGAAAACAAGGAAGTTGCGCGGATCGAGGAACACCTCGATTTCGTCGTCCACTTCGATGTTGCGGATGCCATGAGCCAGAGCCACCCAGGTTTCCCCTACACAATCCACGTGAATGAAGCTCTCCGAACCGGTGATCTCAGAGACCTGAACCATCCCTTTCAAACCAAAGTGATGATCCGTGCGTTTGGAAAGATGCAGATGATGCGGCCGGAAACCCGCGATATACGGGCCATCCACCAAGCGTTTCTCGTTGTCCGCGACCGGAATCTGAGTGCCGTTGGGCAGCTCCAGTACATCGCCCTTCTTGACGATGCTGAGCGTATTCATCGGGGGATCGGAAAAGGTCTGTGCTGTAATCAATGTGTTGGGACGCTTGTACACATCCAGTGTTGGCCCGAACTGGCTGACCCGGCCTTCATGAAGAGTGGCCGTTTTGCCTCCAAGCAACAAAGCCTCGGACGGCTCGGTGGTTGCATAAACAAATACCGCGCCGCTCTCCGCGAAGATCTTCGGCAGTTCCGCACGCAACTCTTCGCGCAGCTTGTAATCCAGATTCGCCAAGGGCTCATCCATCAACACCAGATGCGCGCCCTTGACCAGCGCTCGTGCCAAGGCTGTGCGCTGCTGTTGACCGCCGGACAAATTGAGCGGGGTTCGGTCCAGATACGGTGACAGCTTCAACAGGTCAGCCGCCTTTTTCACCTTGCGATCAATCTCGTCCTGCCCCAGACGAGCTATGCGCAGCGGCGATGCAATATTCTCGTAAACGGTAAGCGCGGGATAATTTATGAATTGCTGATAGACCATGGCCACGTCGCGCTTGCGCACGGAATGCCCGGTCACGTCCTTGCCATTTGCCAAAATGCGTCCCGAAGTGGGCTTGTCCAGCCCAGCCATCAATCGCATCAAGGTCGTTTTACCTGAGAGCGTGGGCCCAAGAAGTACGTTCAATGACCCCGCCTCGAGGGTCATTGATACATCCATGATATGGTCCACCCCGCCGACAACTTTGCCGACGCCTTTCAATTGCAGCATGTTGGCCCTCCCAAGGCCGCCAATCCGTCGCCATCTGGCTCTGCCGTTGTGGCGTTCTTCTTGCGAAATTCGACAGCCCGACCAGACTCCGCCAAGCAGCCTGTCCAGAACTCGGCAGTGATCAAAGGATGTCGTAACGGGGTTTGAGCTCCCACCCCCGAATTAGTAAACCAACTTATAAGGGTTCATCCTTATAATCAATTTTCATTTTTCATCATTTGGACCTATTTCGCGTAATTACGAAATACAAACGAAAGTTTCCGCAGGTGCTCCGGGCATTTTCACAAGGACCACCGGCTGTGAAAAACCCAACAAACTCCCTGATATACACAAAAAACGGGCGAATCCTTTCAGACCCGCCCGCTTACTCAACGCGAAACCAGACTTTCGTCTTAAATAAATATGAGAATGCCTCCACCAATGCCGTAAAGGAGGCGCAAATAGGAGCGCGAGGGGGAAATGAGACCATAAGAGATTAGAGAGAGCCCCAGCCCGATCTTGACCATGGCAAACAGGGCAGCTACCGGCGCACTGGAAAGCTCAATCAAGGCGGGATTGGCGACCATTCCCAACGGCACCAGATAAAGCCCAATGCCGAGCGCCATGGAGAACACGGCAACTTTCAACCAGTTCTCTCCAACCATGCCGGCAGAAATGAAGACCGCGCCGCAAACCGGCGGCGTGATCGTGGAAAGCAGGGCGAACCAGAATACGAACATATGAGCCTGCAGCGGCTCCAACCCAATCTCGGTAAGCGCAGGCCCGGCCACGGAAATACAGATCACGTAGGCCGCTGTTGTCGGCACCTCCATGCCAAGCACCAGGCAGGCCAAGGCTGTCAGCAGCAAGGCCGGCCACAACATGCCACCGGATCCGGACAGGATCAGTGACGTGATCTTGACGCCGAGGCCCGTAATGCCCAGCGTGCCTATGATGATGGATGCGCAGATAATAATCGCTGCGATCGTTGACACCTGCTGGCCCGCGTTCACCAACGCTTGTTCCAGGCGCTCAAAGGTGCGTGCGCGGTCAAAACTGAGCGCCTTGTCAATAAACAACAGCGCAAATCCAACCAGAATGGAAATACAGGCCGCATACTGAGGCGTGAAGTCCAAGGCGAACATCGCGAACAGCAGAACGGTAAAAGGGACCAGAAAGAAGCCAGAGGTAATCAGAACCGTCGACATGTCGGGACGCTCCTCCGGGCTCAGGCCTTTCAACTCATACCGGCGGGAAAAGGCGTTTATACCCACCCATACTGCAAGAAAATACAGAAAAGCGGGCAAGATCGCCGCAGCCATGATACCCGTATAAGGAACCCCGGTCAGTTCGACCATTACAAAGGCTCCGGCGCCCATCAAGGGTGGTGTAATCTGCCCGCCAGACGAGGCAACGGCCTCGACAGCTCCGGCAAGCGCTCGCGGATAACCAAGCCGCCGCATCGCAGGCAGGGTAATTGCCCCTGTCGACGCCACATTGGCTGACGCAGATCCTGAAACGGACCCAAACAGCGCAGACGACACAACGGAAACCTTGGCGGCACCACCACGCAAACGGCCAGCAGCGGCCGCGGCCACATTCATGAACCCCTGTCCGGCCTCCCCAGCATTAAGCACAGCGCCGAAGATCACGAAAATGGCCACCACGCTGACGGAAATGCCTGTCAGGCTGCCCCACAGCCCCCCTTCTGCAATTGTCAGCGTGCCCAGATAACTTTGAAGCGGAATGCCCGCATAACCAAACTCGCCGGGAATGTGTTCTCCAAACACCCCATAAAGAATCGAGAGCAGCGCTACCAGCGGCAGCGGCCAGCCAATGGACCGGCGCGCCATTTCCAGCACCACAACCAACAAGGCGATGGCAATCGCTACCTGAAAGTTGCCCATCAGATAGCCGTACTGGTCGCCAAGCATCTGATGGTTCCACGCAATCCAGAACGTGGCGGCCAATCCCACCACACACAAAACCCAGCCCGATGCTTTTTCGAACCTGTTTCGGGCAACAAAAATCAGCACCCATGGCAAGGCCAGTGCCATATGGAGCGGGCGGCTCACCAGATTCGGTACCAGCCCGTAAAAGATCAGTCCAAGATGAAAAACGATGGTTGCGCCGCCCAGCGTCACCCAAAGTGCACGGGAAAGTCCTGTCACCTGTTGCCCCTAAAAACTGAAGGCCCGAACCAAACGTCCGGGCCTTGCGTGTCTCAAACGTTCCGTGAGTTAGCGCAGGCTGTCCGGCACGGCAACACCGGCCTCATCGTAATAGCGCAATGCTCCCGGATGCAGCTTGGTGGTGTTGAGTTCCAGCATGGCCGGATCTACAGCGGCCCACCAAGGCGCTTCCTTGGCCAGCTTGGCCTTTTCTTCCCAGAATGACTTGGTCACCGCATACGCCGTATCGTCATCCATTTGTGTGGTGGTGTAGGCCACAACAGGCAGTGACGTGGTTGCAACGTCTGCGTCCTGCCCCGTATAAGTGCCCGCCGGAATGACAATGCGGGTGCGCTTTGTCTGGGCGATTTCATCATCGCTCAGGCTCATGATATCAACATCCACGCTTGCGGCGGCTTCGATCACGTTTGGTGCCGGATAGGAGCCTGACGTGACAAAACCATCGATCTGGCCGTTCTTGAGCGCAGAAACCGCGTTGGACAGTTCCACATTCGCAAGCTCAACGTCGTCCTTCACGCCGAACAGATCAAGATACTTGGCCCCTTCCCGAGCACCAAAAGACCCTTTTCCGATCAAAATCTTCTTGCCCTTCAGGTCTTCAAAGCCCGCGACATTGGCGTCTACCCGTGTGACGAAGTGCATTGTCAAAGACGGTATCGGGAAAAGTGCACGAATTTCATCAAAGCGCGGATTGGCTCGCCCCTCGAACATGGCCTTGCCTTCTTGCGCGAGTGGCACCAGCGCCGGCGGGGTGGTGAACATGTAGTTGCCCGGGCGCACCGAGGCTTCCATCACATTCTGGACAGATCCCTGACTCTCTTCGACGGTCACGATGATTTCACCATTGGACGCCGCCTTGATGGCTTCGGCCGCCTGCACCGCCATCTGATAATATGAGGTGCCGGTCTTTGCGGACTTGTATGTCACGCGTGTTTGCGCCTGCGCCGTTGCCGTTAGAGCCAGCACGGCTGCTCCCAGCGCTAATCCCTTGAACAATTTCATCCTATCCCCTCGGGCACTGTCAGTTTCCTCCCGCACCGCTCTAGCGATGCACACGGCTCACTATACACATTCTCCGTCAGATGACACTGAGCACTCCTTTGCAAGAATGGAGAATTTCTCAGCAATAATTCACGGTCTGATTCCGAATAATGATAAATATTGGCATAAAATATCAATCTTACAGCGTATTATCTCATTATTCTTTTACAGAGATTATCGCATCAGTATTTTCATTGCTCGGCACATCAAAGTCACTCTAAATGCCCATGCGACATAAAGCGGAAAAAAGCCGTTAATCACTAACACATGCGTTGAGAATATTACGGTGAAGCGCGAATTTCCCATAAGTATCAAGACATAACCACGTCATGAAAAGTTCAACTAAACGTCACCCAGCCTCCAACTATCCCGCATAGGTTGCGGTAATCCACGGAATAACTTCTGTTGACTTAAAGGGAGCAACCATGCGTGATTTCAAGCGCCGTTTGATCGGCGGCATCAGTCTGGCAATTCTTGCCGGTACAGCCACCGGCGCCAATGCAGCTGACGGAAAATTCTTCGAACGAATTTCCACCTATCCAGTTTTCAAGACACTGCCAGATGGTGCTGATCCAGCCACGGAAACCGTCGCCGAAATCATCAGCGCGACCAAAGACGGCAAGACTCTGGTTTTCACCGACAGTCCGGCTGAAGCGCTTGTGTTCCTGAACATTGAAGACCCATCCAATCCCGCGCCGGCAGGTCGTACAGAGTTGGGTGGCGAGCCGACCTCTGTGACCGTTGGCGCCAACTATGCTTTCGCCGGTGTGAACACCTCGGAAAGCTTCACCCAACCGTCAGGCCACCTTGCTTTCGTCGACCTGAACACCAAGGAAATCGTCGCCCAGTGTGACGCCAGCGGGCAACCCGACTCCATCGCTCTGTCCCAGGACGGCAAGTTCGTTGCCATCGCCATTGAGAACGAGCGTGACGAAGACCTGAACGACGGTGTGATCCCACAGCTTCCAGCTGGCCACCTCACCATCTTCGATCTGGACGCCGACGGCATGCCAACCAACTGTGAGGCAGCTCGCACTGTTGAAATGACCGGCCTCGCCGACGTTGCCCCAACCGATCCAGAGCCTGAGTTCGTTTCCATCAACAATGACAATCTCGCTGTTGTCACGCTGCAGGAAAACAACCACCTTGCTATCGTTGATCTGGCATCCGGTGAAATCGTCACACACTTCTCTGCAGGCACCTCTTCTGCTGATGCTATCCCGACCCAAAAGGCAAGATTGGTCGATGGGACAGGCTCCATCACCGATGTACCGCGCGAGCCAGACGCTGTTGCATGGATCGATGCCGACCGTTTCGTAACCGCAAACGAAGGTGACTACGAAGGCGGCTCTCGCGGCTTCACAATCTGGAACAAGGACGGCGAAGTCTTGTTCGACAGCGACGCGCAGATGGAACACCTGGGCATGTCCCACGGCCACTACCCGGCCAAGCGCGCCCACAAGAAGGGCACCGAGCCTGAAGGTGTTGCAGTTGGCACGTTCGGTGACGACACCCTCATTTTTGTAAATTCAGAGCGCGGCAACTTCGTGGCTGTCTACAAGGACACAGGCGGCGAGCCTGAGTTCGTTCAGTTCCTGCCGACACACATCGCGCCGGAAGGCCTGCTGGCTCTTGCAAAAAACGGTCTTTTCGTTGTTGCAAACGAAAAGGACGAAGCTGAGGAAGGCGTTCGCGCTCACGTTGGCATCTACAAGTTCGGCGCAGACGCTGCTGAGTACCCGCAGCTGATCTCCGAAGCCGATCCAAAGACCGGCGCACCAATCGGCTGGGGTGCCATCTCCGGGATGGCTGGCGACCCAACTGACGCCTCCAAGATCTACGCCGTAAGCGACAGCTTCTACGACGCAGCACGCATCTTCACCCTCGACGTTTCCGAAATGCCTGCAAAGATCGTTTCTTACGTCGACCTGGCCGGCGGCTCCGCTGACAAGTACGACCTGGAAGGCATCGCAATCCGCAAGGATGGCGGCTTCTGGCTTGCTTCTGAAGGTCACCCGAAGAAAGAACTGCAGCACTACCTGCTTCAGGTGTCTTCTGACGGCACAATCGAGCAAGAAATCACTCTGCCAGAAACGCTCATCGAGCAGGCAAAGCGCTTCTCCCTCGAAGGCGTGACTGAAGCTGAAATCAACGGCACGCCAGTTGTTGTCGTTGCTGTTCAGCGTGAGTGGAACGACGACCCGAAGGGCATGACCAAGCTCGGCATCTACAATCCTGCCGACAAGAGCTGGGGTTTCGTTCACTACCCGCTGGACGCACCAAAGAGCCCTGCTGGCGGCTGGGTTGGCCTTTCTGAAGTCACCTACCTCGGCGACAACAAGCTGGCTGTTGTAGAGCGCGACAACAAGGGCGGCACAGACGCTGCGATCAAGCAGGTAACCGTTGTGTCTCTGGATGGCGTGACCCCTGCGGCCCACGGCGAAGAGCTTCCGGTTCTGGAAAAGAAGGTCGTTCTGGACCTCCTGCCACAGATGTCAGCCACCAACGGCTGGACCCCAGACAAGGTCGAAGGTCTGGCGATCACCGCGGATGGCCGCGTCCTCATCTCCACCGACAATGATGGTGTCGATGATGCAACAGGTGAAAGCTTGTTCTTCGATATGGGTAATGTGTCCATTCTGAACTGATCGTCACCCAATACTGCCATGAAAAGCCCGGCCACTGAAAAGTGGTCGGGCTTTTTGGTGAACGCAACAGCAAACCAATCGGCCGCAGCATGATATATGTCAGTCAAACCCACCCAGCACTTGCAAAGGGTAAGCTCGGATAAGCTTGGGGCAATCTATGAGTGTAAAAATACCTTTCCAGAGAAAGCTGACCTTAAAGTAACCTCGGGTATTTGCTTTCATTTTACTGCAATCAGAACCTCTTTCTTAAGAGAGGATTAATCTTAACCGCTCTACAAACATCCAACCTCATAAAAGCCCTCTCTGCACATTCGGGGAATAAAATGTCACTGCGTCTAAGACTATTCGCATCAGCAAGTGCCGTCTTCATAGTCGGATTTGTTGCACTCATCACTGTGATTACCATGCTGATGGCCCGCAATGCCGATCACGCCGGCGAAGAACTCATCCTTGAGAACGCGGCGGCTCAGACCTACCAAGCCCAGCAGATCATTCGTGCCCCTCAATTGATGGCCGCAAGTTTTGCAGACACAGCCTCTGCTTTCATCCAGTCAGGGAATGTCTCACGTGCTCAGCTCGTTGAATCGGCCATGGCTTACTTTGACCAACACAAGACTCTGAACGGTTTCTTGTTGGTTCTTCAACCTGACCAACTTGGCACAGATGCATCCCATGCCGGCGAAAAGTATTCCGGAACCGACGGCAGATTGAACCTTGCCCTGACTCGCAAATCCAGCGGTATTGATTGGCGTGATGTTTCCACCACCGACGCCAGCGCAAAGGGCTGGTATGATGCCGCGTTGCAGCAGCGAGCGCCGGTGATCACGGCTCCTTACAGCTTTGAAACCGACGGCAAAACGACACGCGCAGTAACAGCATCAACACCGATCTTTTCCCAGAATGGATCGCCAATTGGTGTAGCTGCCACGGATATTTATCTCGGCGAGCTCGCAAAGACCTACGAAGGTTCTCGGCGTTTTGAAACTGGTGGCGTAGGCATTGTCAGCCAGAACGGCACATGGGTTTCACACAGTGACCCTGAGTTGTTGGGGAAACAGGTCCGTAGCGAAATCTCACAGCTTGTCTCTCGCGCTCAGAACGGTGTTCAAGTCTTCAAGACCGAAGGACGACGCATCGCGGTCCAGCCGTTCAAGGTAGCTGGTACACTGACGCAGTGGTATTCCGTTATTGCAGTCGACGAAGCTGAACTTCTTGCGGAAGCCAACAGCACCCGCAACATGGCCATTTTAACGGCCGTGCTGTGTCTGATCGTCGGCACAGGTGTCATGTGGCTGGTGGGCTCGTCCATCGCCAAACCCATCATGCGCACCACCGAACGCATGAACGCACTGACCGAGGGCGACACAGCCACCCCCGTCGACTACATTGAGCGCAAGGATGAAATCGGTCAGATGGCCAAAGCGCTTGAGGTCTTCGTGGAAAATGCTGTTGAGCGCGAGCGACTGCAAGGGGAATCCGAACAGGAACAGCTGGCCCGTCTGCAACGTCAAAAACGCATCGACCAGTTGATTGCCGAGTTTGACGCTTCGATCCAGGAAAGCTTGACTACCGTCTCGCAGAACTCTCTTGAACTGGAAGAAACCGCCAAGGTTCTGACCGGCATTGCTGAAAGCACCAGTGAACGCACAACAATGGCTGCCGCCTCCTCCGAGGAAGCTTCAACCAATGTCCAGACCGTCGCATCAGCGGCAGAGGAACTGGCTGCATCCATCGATGAAATCAGCCGGCAAGTCGGTCACACGCAAGGCGTTGTGGGCAACGCAACCGAAACAACCCAAACGACCAATGACAAGGTTGCAAGTCTGGATCAGGCCGCTCAGCGCATTGGCGAGGTGGTAACTCTTATTCAAGCCATTGCCGAGCAGACCAACCTGCTGGCACTGAATGCCACCATTGAGGCCGCACGCGCTGGCGAAGCGGGCAAGGGATTTGCCGTGGTTGCGGCTGAGGTCAAGGAACTGGCGAACCAGACATCCAAGGCAACGGAAGAAATCTCCAGTCAGATCGTCGGCATTCAGGGATCCTCCAAGGAAGCAGTTGAAGCAATCGGCGAGATCGCCAAGACAATGGGCAATGTGAACGACATTACCCAAAGCATCGCGGCAGCCGTAGAGCAGCAAGGTGCTGCCACCACCGAGATCAGCGATAACGTCCAGCAAGCTGCTGAAGGCACACGAAATGTGGCGGAAAACATGTCCGGTGTCACGGCCTCGGCCAGTGAAACCAGCGCCACCGCTTCACAAGTCTTGTCTGCCTCGGAAACGCTGAAAAGTCAGGCGGACAGCCTGCAGGCAACCATCGCGACCTTCCTGCGCGAAGTCCGCAGCGCGTGACTTGGCCGATTCAATTTGAACACCGGCCCACCCGCTGAGGTCGGTGTTCAAAATCAGACTGCAGCCAATGATTGCAACCCGGGAAAACTAATGAAAATTTATTTCTGATTTTTGCATATTTGCCACGCGGCCTCCAAAGGTTAAACGTGACACCAAATCTCCTTCCCTGGGCATCTGTCAAAATTTATATGTCTTTCCCCGTAAGACCTTAATTTCCAACCATTTTTCATCCCAGTAGAAATCACCAAGTGAACCTCTGCGAATTCTATGATCGTAAATATTGGCATGACGAAAACGCGCTAATCTGACTTCCCATTGCGTCATACGACTAATGTTTCGGGGTGCAAGGTCTTCCAATTAAGGCTCAATTAAGGCCTGTGACCTACCGCTTAAGATATCGACCAGCAACAACAACTTGGTACTGGCTATGTCTCTGCGCGTTAAAATTTTCTCATCGTCAAACATCATTCTCGTCATCGGCTTGGTGGTGTTGATCACTGTTGTCACTGTGCTTATGTCAAATATGGCTCAGCAAAAGGGCGAGGAACTGCTGCTCGAGAATGCAATTGTTCAGGCAAACAACGCCGAACAGCAAATCGGCTTGAACCAATATGCCGCAGCCAGCTTGGCTGATGCGTTTGAAGGAGCAATCACGAACACCGACCTTAGTCGCTCGGAGCTGGCAACCATGGCGGCACAGTTCCTCGAGCGCAATCCGCAGCTTCTGGGGTTTTCAACGATTCTCGAACCTGATGTCATCGGCAAAGATAGTGATTACCGCAACACAGGTACAAACAACGCGAACGGACAATTCGAAGCGTACACCTACAGAGATGGTAGCGCAGTTGATCAGAGCCTCGTCGGCATGCTGACGGATTCGCCAGAGACTTGGTACTATCCGGCCGTCAACAGCAAGAAAACTGTGATCACCGCGCCATATGAGTATGAAATTGGCGGCGAAACCGTCCTGATGGTATCTGCCTCCAATCCTATGTTCTCAAACGCCAATACAGTGATCGGCGCTGTTATTGTCGATGTATCCCTCGCGGCGATTTCCGAAGAAATCTCAGCCATGCGCAAGTTCGAAACGGGTTATGTGGGTGTGGTTGCCGACAATGGCGTCTGGGTAGCAAACAGCGAACCAAGCACAATTGGCACACCTGTCGAAGGACAACTGAAAAACCTGATGAGCGCAGTTGGCACCAGCACCGAAACATTCCAGGTAGGTGAACAACGTCTCGCGGTCAGCCCATTCACTCTGCCAGGCACTGATCAGATCTGGCACGCCGTTGTTTCCGTTGATGACGCCGAATTGCTCGCAACAGCTTACAGCACCCGCAACATGGCCATTTTAACCGCCGTGCTGTGTCTGGTCGTTGGCACCGTGGTCATGTGGCTGGTGGGCTCGTCCATCGCCAAGCCGATCGTACGTACCACCGAACGCATGAACGCGCTGACCGAGGGCGACACAACCAGTCCCGTCGACTACAGCGAGCGCAAGGATGAAATCGGCCAGATGGCCAAAGCCCTTGAGGTCTTCGTGGAAAACGCTGTTGAACGCGAGCGACTGCAAGGGGAATCCGAACAAGACCAATTGGCCCGCCGAGAGCGCGAGAAACGCATCGACCAATTGATTGCCGACTTTGACGCTTCGATCCAGGAAAGCTTGACTACCGTCTCGCAGAACTCTCTTGAGCTGGAAGAAACCGCCAAGGTTCTGACCGGCATTGCTGAAAGCACCAGCGAACGCACGACGACGGCCGCCGCCTCTTCCGAGGAAGCTTCAACCAATGTCCAGACCGTCGCATCAGCGGCAGAGGAACTGGCTGCATCCATCGATGAAATCAGCCGGCAGGTCGGTCACACCCAAGGCGTTGTGGGTAACGCAACCGAAACAACACGTGTTACAAATGATAAGGTTGCGAGCTTGGATCAGGCCGCTCAGCGCATTGGCGAGGTGGTAACCCTTATTCAGGCCATTGCCGAGCAGACCAACCTGCTGGCACTGAATGCCACCATTGAGGCCGCACGCGCTGGCGAAGCGGGCAAGGGATTTGCCGTGGTTGCGGCTGAGGTCAAGGAACTGGCGAACCAGACATCCAAGGCAACGGAAGAAATCTCCAGTCAGATCGTCGGCATTCAGGGATCTTCCAAGGAAGCAGTTGAAGCAATCGGAGAGATCGCCAAGACAATGGGCGACGTCAACGACATTACCCAAAGCATCGCGGCAGCCGTAGAGCAGCAAGGTGCTGCCACCACCGAGATCAGTGATAACGTACAGCAAGCTGCGCAAGGCACACGAAATGTGGCGGAAAACATGTCCGGTGTTACGGCCTCGGCCAGTGAAACCAGCGCCACCGCTTCACAAGTCTTGTCTGCCTCGGAAACGCTGAAAAGTCAGGCGGACAGCCTGCAGGCAAACATTGCGACCTTCCTGCGCGAAGTCCGCAGCGCTTGACATCAAACCGGGGCGGCGTTTGATCGCCGCCCTGTTTCAGTCCCACTTGCCCTCATAGTTTTTGATAGCCAAAAGACCGAGCAACAATACGCAGCCGACACGTCCAACGGCTCCAAAATCCAACGGGTTAACGGTTACAAGAGCAAGCCCAACTGCTAAAGCGAGCCAGATGAATAGGTTCCCGTGCATAGCCACCTCCCAATCCAACAGGTGCCCCAAGCGCCTTGAAAGCTGGTATATCTTCAGCTTACGCTCGTGCTACGCCGTCTAATATCAGGACAAACACGGACACCCATCAGGCAGTCTCTAATCAAAAGGTTGGGAAGGACAAATCGTCTCTTGTGGGGCTGGCTTGGCCAAGCGATCACGCTGTTCTTCAATCAGAAACGCCAGAAAATCTGCAGTGGCCCGTACACGAGGTGTCTGCGCAAGATCGGCATGAAGAACAAGATATATAGGCTGTGACAGTTCGATATTGGAATTGACGCAGTGCAGGCCCGCGCCGCTTGCCAAAAAATGCGGTAGAACCGCCAGACCCAGCCCAGCTTTGGCCGCAGCAATGTGAGATGCTACGGACGAGGCCATGAGCGCAGGCTCACGCGAAAAGAATTTCTCGCACCAGCCCGCCATAGGCAGATCAGAGTATGAATCGCCCCATGCAACCCAGGCCATCTCTGCACATGAAGTCGAACAATCAGGGTCTGTCAACTTCTGGACCAAGCCGCCACCAGCATACAACCCATATCCCAAGGTTCCGAGCCTGCGCAAAATAACATTGCCACGAGTAGGCTTTACCATGCGAAGAGCCAGATCTGCGTCTCTGCGATGTAGATTTGCCGTCCGAATGTCGGTTACGATATCAAGCGTGACATGAGGGTAGCGCCTCGCGAAGTCTGCAAGGCGCGGCAGAATGAGATGGCTTGCAAAGTTCTCGGCTGTGGCAAGGCGAACGCGCCCCTGCACACGCGCTTGTTGCTCGGCGCCTTCCTGGAAAGCTAAGGCCGCAGCTTCCATAGCCTCCGCCTTGTCAAACAGCTCCTCACCGTCTGCGGTCAAAGTATAACCTGTCTGATGCCGCTGAAACAGCTTCACCGCCAAAGCGCCCTCAAGGCGATCCAACCGACGCGACAAGGTAGCAATGCCACATCCCATATGATGGGCTGCTGCGCTCAATTGCCCTCGCCTTGCAACTTCAAGAAAGGCTTTCGCGTCATCCCAAATCAGCATCTCATTCTCCGAATATGAAAAATAGCTTTCCATATGAATGTCTATTTTCCAAATAGTTCTTATGGCAACTTCCCATCAAACAGAAGAGGCACTGTCATGAATAAACGTATATTGGCGAATGGATTTGAAGTTTCATCTCTCGGATTGGGCTGCATGGGCATGAGCGAGTTCTACGGTCCGCGGAACGACGACGAGTCATTGCGGGTCCTTTCGCGGGCAGTAGAACTTGGCATCACCTTTTTCGATACCGCTGACATGTACGGTCCGCACCACAACGAAGAACTGTTGGGCAGGTTTCTTAAAACAGGATCCGGTACCTTAAAGATCGCCAGCAAGTTCGGAATCCTGAGAAAACCGGGGGAGTATGCAAGAACAATCGACAACACGCCAGTCTATGCACGCACCTGTCTGGAAGGGTCCTTGAAAAGGCTCGGAACAGATCACATCGATTTATACTATGTGCACCGTCTCAATCCGGCTCATCCGATTGAAGATACCATCGGTGAACTCTCCCGCATGGTAGAAGAGGGCAAAATCAGCCACATTGGCTTGTGCGAGGCCAACGCAACAACCATTCGAAAAGCCCATGCTATCCATCCGATCACCGCAATCCAAACCGAATACTCAATTTGGACCCGCGAAGTGGAAGATCAAGTTCTCCCAACCTGCAAGAAGCTTGGCATTGGCTTTGTGCCCTACTCTCCGTTGGGGCGAGGCTACCTAACAGGTGCGATCACTGACAGCAATCAGTTTGGCCCGGGCGACTTCCGCGCAGCCCTTCCCAGATTTTCAAAGGAAGGACTGAAACAGAACCGCAGGATCCGCGAGCTCGTTACCCAGAGCGCAGCGGAGCAAAATTGTACTCCAGCTCAATTTTGTCTCGCATGGCTTTTGTCAAAGGATGAGAACATCGTCCCTATCCCTGGCACCAAGCGTCTTGAATACCTCGAAGAAAATGTAGGAGCAACTGCCCACAAGCTGAGTCAAAGGTCCCTGCTAGCTTTTGACAACAAGCTGTCCGCACTCTCCGTCTATGGGGACCGGTATACGCAAGAAGGAATGAAGGGGCTCAATGCCTGACAGTTCGTTGCGTTCCACCACAATCAGCCCATGGCCGGAGCTGCGCATTGAACGCCCTTGCCGCGGCTTTGGCCTCTTGCCTCACCCCCCTCTCGTTGCCTCATTTGTCATCCCGCGCTTGACGCGGGATCCAGTCGGGTGGCGGCAACATTCCCCGGGCTTGGTGGCTCTGGATGCCGGATCTGCG
>NZ_AUGS01000020.1 GCF_000422785.1 Pseudovibrio exalbescens DSM 16456 | reverse complement strand
GCAAACAGGATCAGGTCCAGCAGCAACGCGGCGCAAAGATAAAAGGGGCCAGAGCCCTACGATGAACTCTCTGCAAATCGTCCGACCGAAACCCTACCGACCTACTGCTCACGCAAAACAATAAGACCAAAACCCAACGTCGCCCCTACCCCACGCAGGTCATCCCGGCCCCCGAGCCGGGATCCAGACCAACAGGGGCACGCCGCACCCGCAAAGCCCCGTGAGTCTGGGTACCGGATCAGCGCTGCGCTTGTCCGGCATGACAAACGAGGGAAAGGCGATGGAAGGGTCGGGGAAACGGGGCCGCATGAAAAAGCCGGCACCCCATTTGGTGCCAGACACAGAATCCGGAACGCCAAGCGCACGGAACCGCAAAGACGTCAGATGTCACTTTTTTGAAGCAGCGCCAGCAATCCGGTCTCGACTTATCCTCCCCAGAACCGGATCCTCACCACCGGATACGCTGAGCGAAACGGCACAACGTTATTCCCCTGCGCGATCCGTCGGTACGAACAGCGCCCTCAAAAAAGGCCTCAAGCCGTCAAGCTGACCCATTCTCGCCCTTATCCCCCTACCCAATACAGGGCAAGGGCCAGCAGGCCCTCGCCAACGCAGCCCCACCTCAAGGAGAATAACTCATGCACGCAAAATGCGTTCGTTTGAACAAAACACGCAGGTTGTGCGTGCGCACCGCATCACCACGAAACCACAACGCCTGCTCCAACGCACCGCCCAAATGGATGCCGGATCAGCGCTGCGCTTGTCCGGCATGACGGCCGAGAGAAGGAAGAGACCGAGAGAAACTAGAAGCGCCAGACACAAAATCCGGAACGCCAACGGGCTCACCCCACGTATGTCATCCCGGCCCCCGAGCCGGGATCCAGAACGGCAGAGGCACACACCCGCAAAGCCCCGTGAATCTGGATGCCGGAGCAAGTCTCGCAGGACAGCCGAGGGAAGGAAGCACAGCCCACAGATCACATAACCATGTCGAGAAATGGATAATGCACAACAGCTCTCAGGTCTTGCCATCTCCAAGCACAAAATCACATGAGACCGCGGATAAAAAGCTCTGAGCCCAGAACCCAACGTCGCCCCTACCCCACACAGGTCATCCCGGCCCCCGAGCCGGGATCCAGACCGGCAGAGGCACGCCCCGCGAAGGCTCGCGAATCTGGATGCCGGACCAAGTCCAACATGACAGCCGAGGGGAAGGACGAGCAGCCCCCAGGCCTCAGGGCTGCGTCAAAACGGGAGAATGCGGAACCAGCATACTTAGAGCGAGCCGGCCGAGCGCTCCTCATGCTCACGCAAAACAACAAGACCAGAACCCAACGGGCTCACCCCACACAGGTCATCCCGGCCCCCGAGCCGGGATCCAAACCAGCAGAGGCACACACCCGCGAAGCCCCGTGAATCTGGAGGCCGGAGCAAGTCCGGCATGACGGCCGAGGAAAAGGCGATGGAAGGTTCGGGGAAACGGGGCCGCATGAAAAAGCCGGCGCCCCATTTGGTGCCAGACACAGAATCCGGAACGCCAAGCGCACGGAACCGCAAAGACGTCAGATGTCACTTTTTTGAAGCAGCGCCAGCAATCCGGTCTCGACTTATCCTCCCCAGAACCGGATCCTCACCACCGGATACGCCGAGCGAAACGGTACAACGTTATCCCCCTGCGCGATCCGTCGGCACGAACAGCGCCCTCAAAAAAGGCTTCAAGCCGTCAAGCTGACCCTTTCTCGCCCTTATCCCCCTACCCAAGGCAGGGCAAGGGCCAGCAGTCCCTCGCCAACGCAGCCCCACCTCAAGGAGAATAACTCTTGCACGCAAAACGCGTTCGTTTGAACAAAACAAGCAGATTGTGCGTGCGCACCGCATCACCACGGAACCACAACGCCTGCTCCAAAGCACCGCCCAAATGGATGCCGGATCAGCGCTGCGCTTGTCCGGCATGACAAACGAGGAAAGGCGATGAAAGGTTCGGGGAAACGGGGCCGCATGAAAAAGCCGGCGCCCCACTCAGTGCCAGACACAGAATCCGGAACGCCAAGCGCACGGAACCGCGAAGACGTCAGATGTCACTTTTTTGAAGCAGCGCCAAGCGTCGGTAGCCAAAGACAGAGACCCACCAGCAAGGCAGAAAGAATACCGCGGCCTCGGGCCTTACAATAAATTTTGGGGAGAGATGCTTGCCGTAAGGATGGTACAGACGGGTGGATTCGAACCACCGACCTTCGGAGCCACAATCCGACGCTCTAACCAACTGAGCTACGTCTGCTTGGCAAGTGCGGCGGAACATAGGCGCAGTTTTCTGGATTGGCAAGGGCCCTTGAAAACTAATTTTCGGGAATTCCACAGAACGGGACCAAATTGCGCAAACACCCGTAGGGATAGGCGTTTTTCAGTCCGCGTTCTGTGGATTTTCATCGCATATCAACGCCGAAGGAGCGAAGCTAAGCCCTTAAAGAACCTTGCTTTCCTTCATTGCCTTCTCGAAAGCAGCCTTAGCTGGCTCAGACATGGAATTGGTCAGCTTTGCAGCTGTTTCCTGAATGTCCTTCGCCTGACTGGTCATGGCTTCGTACTGCTTGCGGGCAAATGTGGACTGCAGTTCGATCGCCTCTGAAAGGGTCTTGGCGCCAAACATGTCCTTCATGTGGGCAAACATGGCGTTGGTGTTCTCTTGAGCGGCATCAATAGCCTTGATGTTCATTTCGGACAGACCGTCACGAGTCGCCTCAAGCGTTTCTTCCATGCGACCGGTTGCTTCTTCGGACGCATCCTTGAACTTGGCGTAGGCTTCACGTGCGGAATCGACGCTCTTTTCGGTCATTTCACGGAATACAGCAGGCATCTCAACAGTAGACATGGACGGAACCTCTTTTTCAGCAGTTTTGGAGGCAGACGCTTTCGCGGTCCGAGTTTTTGCAGCGGTCTTGGACGTTGCAGTGGTCGTTTCGGACATCTGAAACTCCTTGGGTTAAATAGGCAATAATTCCAACGGGACCCGAGGTAAGATCAACACTTCCTCTTAGGTCAACTTCATGTACCCTACCCAAAAAACTTGTGCAGCGCAACATGTTTTTGCACTGCACAATAAATCAAAATCCAACCCGCTGATTGCTCGCTATTTTTCTGTAAATTTGCGGGCAGTTTGGGATGCGGCATTTGCCGTCTTATCGCTCATCACCCGCGCCTGCTCGCCAGCAATCTCCATCTGTTTT
The DNA here is from genome assembly GCF_000422785.1 of Pseudovibrio exalbescens DSM 16456. Taxonomy (GTDB): domain Bacteria; phylum Pseudomonadota; class Alphaproteobacteria; order Rhizobiales; family Stappiaceae; genus Pseudovibrio; species Pseudovibrio exalbescens. Next base: position 60,411 of record NZ_AUGS01000020.1, on the reverse strand, counting down.
TCGATGAAAGCCTTGTTGAGCTGCATCAGTTCGTCATAGGACTTTGCGCTGCACAGCTTCTGCGCATAGTCGAATGCCGAGTTGATGTTCTCTTCCGCAAAGGCCACTGCCTGCTTGTTCAACTCTACACCTTCGGTCTGTGCTGTACTGGCGGCTGCCTCGATATTTCCCAATGCACCATGTGTCATGGAAACGTATTCTTCAAAAGCCTTGCGAGCTTGATCCAATCCTTGATCGGCCATTTCCCGCAGGTGCTCGGGAATTTCAAAACGCATGTCGTCTTTGGTCATCGTGTCCCTCCTCCTGAACTGCAACCCTGAATAGTTTGCCAGATGATTTTGACTGTGAGATTACAGTTTACGCTAGAGTAACACTGAACTCTAGACCCGATCTGGAGATTGAATCCCCGAACATCACTCCTCAAATTAGTGCTGGATAAACTTGAGGTTTTAAAGCCTTAATCAATTTTGCTAGGTGTTCATTAAACAGGCCGAGGGATGATGGGTTTCGCTGCTGCCCGAGCTGTTTGAAACTGAGTATTATCGTTTGAGAGACACGCTGACAGCAGCTACAAAGTGCGATAGATATTGAATAAAAATGCGCGTGCCGGATCACTGCCAGACAGAGGAAAGTAAAAGTGGCTGACTTTGTATTCAAGCGCCGTCAGCGGCCCGTACAATTTGCTTGGCAAATGGACGAGGACTGTCACTTTACAGCTTTCTCCAGCACCTTCAGCGAAACTGTCGGGCCACAGGATGAGCTTTTGATTGGCCAACGCTTCTCTGACGTGGCCGGTGCGCTGGCACTCGCCTTGCCCAAGCCGCTGCAAACTGCCCTTGATGAACGCACCGCGTTCAACGGCCAAACGGTGCATTGGCCGATCTGCAACAGCAAGCTCAGGGTCCCTATTGATCTGACGGCCACCGCGATTTTCGCGGAAGACGGATCGCCCCAAGGTTTTCGCGGGTTTGGCATGATCCGTTCCGTGGCGGCTGCTGAAGCGCCGGATTATGTGGACCCCATGGTAGCTCTCACGACAACCTTTGAGGCTTCCGAGGTCGAAGAACCGGCCAATGCCGAGCAACCGGAGAACGCGGTAGACACGCCAGCACCTCCGCACTCGTTCTCCGCACCGCCCACTGAACAGGGCAGTGCCGACGCCGTCGAGGTGTCGGCAGATCTGGCTCACGCAGTCGGGGATGACGACGCGTTTGGCCCGGAAACCTTTGACCTTGCATCTGCGCCGGATCACGAAGCCGACGCCCCCGTAGCAGCCGAGCCAGAAGCTGTAACGCCTGATGCACCACAGACGGAACCGGAACCACCTGCACCTGCTGAAGCGCTTGAACGCTCAGAGGGGTCAGAACCTGATTCAGAGGCAGAGCCGGCCGAGCCCGCACCTGCCACGGATGAGGAAACCTTCAGCGCGCATGAGGATCCGCAAATCCACGCCGCTTTGGAAGAAGCGGCAGAAGATGAAGATGTGCCGGAACAACTGGAGCGCAATGATACCCCCTCACCGGATGGCGGCATGGATGCCTTTGCCAAGGCCATTGCCAACTTGCCGGATGCCCCCAAACCGGGTCCACGCCGAGGGCCACAAAGCCTGTTTGACCTGACAAGCAACATCGTGCGGTTCGTGGAGAAGTCTGGCAACATCGACAGTGGGGCAGCCTCTCGCCTGTCCAAGCCAGAACAAGATGCTTTCGACAAGATCGCCCGGGCACTGGGCGCCCAGAATGGCGCTCCCAAGACCGAGCCAACCACACAGGCCCCGCCCCCCGCTTCACCTTCGGAAGAAAAGCCCGAAACGGCAGCTCCTGTGCCACCAGCCGCCAAGGCACCTGTCGATGAAAGCAACATCACCCGTGTCGTGACCCAAAGACCGCGTCACGAACTGGAAGGCGAAGCCGCTGCCCGTCAGGACGCACCTGGACGGATTCCGGACAAACCCCAAGCGAGCCCCATTCACCCGCGCCTTCTGGACCGTTTGCCGATCGGCGTGGCAATCGTGCGTGATCGGGACGTGGTTTATGCCAACGATACGCTTTTGGAGTTGCTGGGCTACGACCGCTTTGAAGCCTTGAGCAAAGCGGGCGGGCTGGAAGCGATTTTTGCTGCACCGGAAGAATGCCCGTCGCCGCCTGAAGAAACACTGGACCGTGTCATGCATGTACGTCTGGGCACCGGCGGGGTGCGCCCGGTTGATGCACGCATGCATGCAGTGCCCTGGAATGGCGGTCAGGCACTGATGATTTCGCTCAGCGGCAAAACGCCCATGGGGACTGACACGCCGGCGCCCTCGGTGCCGCCAATGACACAGCCGAAAGCGGACGAAAAAACAGCCGCCTTGCGCAGCCGGGTCATGGAGCTGGAATCCGTGCTGGAAACAGCAACAGATGGTGTACTTGTTCTGTCGCGCGATGGGCGCATTCTGAGTGCGAACTACTCGGCACAAGCACTGTTCTCCGCCGATCCAGACGCAATGGTAGGCGCGCCTCTTGTGGAGTTTCTGGCGCCGGAAAGCCACCGCGATGCGCTGGACTATCTGGAAGGACTGGCATCCAATGGGGTGGCCAGTTTGCTCAATGATGGCCGGGAGGTAATCGGCCGGGACAGCAACGGTGGCTTGATTCCGCTGTTCATGACCATGGGCCATGTCAGCAGTGATGAGCACGACAAGTACTGCGCCGTGCTGCGTGACATCACCCAATGGAAGACAGCGGAAGAGGAGCTGATTTCCGCACGCAAGGAAGCTGAAAGCTCGAACGCGCAGAAATCCGATTTTCTTGCCAAGATCAGCCACGAAATCCGCACACCGCTGAACGCGATCATCGGGTTTGCGGAGGTCATGCAGGAAGAACGGTTTGGCACCTTGGGCAGTGAGCGTTACAAGGAGTATCTTTCCGACATCCACCGCTCCGGCTCGCACATACTCAGCCTGCTCAACGACCTGCTGGATCTGGCCAAGATCGAGGCCGGCCACATGGAGCTGTCGTTCGAGGCCGTTTCCGCCGGCGAAACCATTCGCGAGTGCGTTGCGTTGCTACAGCCGCAGGCCAACCGGGAGAAGGTCATCATTCGCGCCAGCCTGCCCACCTCGGTGCCACGGATCGTGTCAGATCCGCGGGCTTTGCGTCAGATCACGCTGAACCTTTTGTCCAACGCCATCAAGTTCAACAAGCCCGGCGGGCAAGTCATCGTTTCGCTGGCCCTTGAACCCACCGGCGAAGTGATGTTGCGGGTACGGGATACCGGCCGGGGCATGAGCCCGGCGGATCTTGAAGCTGCCATGCAGCCGTTTCGGCAGATCAACCCATCGCCGGATGTACAGGGCAGCGGACTGGGTCTGCCGTTGACCAAAGCCCTGGCCGAAGCAAATCGAGCGGTCTTTTCAATAGAATCTGAAGAAGGCGTGGGTACACTTGCCGAGATCACCTTCCCGCCGCAACGGGTGCTGACCGACTGATTTCAAGCTCCGGCGCGGCGGGTTTGCCTGCACCCTATATGCAAAAGGGTTTGGACTGCCATGCTGACTCTTGCCGCCTTGGAAGACGCCGCCACCGTTGTGTACAACCACATGGCTCCTACGCCGCTGTATCACTGGCCACTTCTGGACCAGCACACGGGGTGTCAAGTCATGGTCAAACACGAAAACCATGCCCCAACCGGGTCGTTCAAGGCTCGGAGCGCGCTGGTTTTCATGGAGGCGATGAGGCGCATCCATCCCGCTGGCAGCAGCTTCATCACGGCAACACGCGGTAACCACGGCCTGAGTCTGGCATGGGCCGCGCAGTTGTTTGGCTTTCAAATGGCGCTGGTGATGCCGCAAGGTGTATCGCCGGAAAAGGTTGCCATGGCCCAGGCACACGGCGCCTTTGTCATTGAACACGGGATGCGGTTCGAAGACGCGCAGGCTCATGCGCATGCTTTGGCCGCTGAGGGGCGCCACGCCCCCGTGCCGGCGTTCCATACCGATCTCGTGCGCGGATGCGGCACCTACGCGCTGGAACTGTTTCGCGCCGGGCCTGCTCCGGACGCCATCTTCGTACCCATTGGCCTTGGCAACGGTTTGTGCGGGGTTCTTGCCGCACGGGCCGTTTTTCGCGCACCAACCCGCGTTATCGGCGTGGTATCGGATCGCGCTCCGGTTTACGCGCGCACGTTAATGGGGCAAGCGATGCCAGCTGAGCCCGGCTTGCCTACTTTTGCCGAAGGCCTGAACGTCACCGTGCCGGACGCAGAAGCGCTGGCCACTATTCGTGCGGGCGTGGACCATCTGGTGGAAGTCAGTGATGATGAGGTGGCAGAGGCAATCCGTCTCCTGTTTCGCACCACCCACAACGTGGCCGAGGGTGCAGGTGCGGCCGCCTTGGCCGGATTGCGCAAGGAACAAGACGAGTGGGCCGGCAAAAGGGTCGCCGTGATCTTGTGCGGCCAGAACATTGAACGGCGGGCGATGCGTGACATACTTGCCGGACGCACACCCACCGCATGAACCCTTCTCACTGATTTGCTGCGAAACGCCATCAATTGCCGGCGGAATGCAGGGCGCTCTTGTGCCTTGGCCAGCGGGCAGCGACCTCGGGGTTTACCCGAGAATCAACTTCCTTTATGAGAGCGCCTTCAGCGTGAGTTTTTCCAGTTCCAACCTGTGAATAATCGACAATGTGACAACGTGCAGCTGGCAAAGCAGCAGTTGAAAATCATTCGCAATTGCAGATAGATACAACAAAACCAGCCGTCATATATAGTTTAGAATAGTTCCATCTTATTGATTTCACTTCCAGTTATTGTTGACATTCAAATTCCACTTTTAGATATTGCCGCGGAGATTATGAGTTTCACCGTAAAGAAAAACTCTTACACGAAAGGCAAGGGTTCAATGGTATTCACCAAGCGTTCGGTACGACTGAGTGCAGCAGCAGCGGCGGCAACAATCGCCGGAGTTGTTAGTCTTACGCCAGCCGTTAGTGCTGCAGAGGAGGTCAATATCTACTCCTATCGCCAGCCCGAACTTATCAAGCCACTGCTTGATGCATTCACACAAGAAACAGGAATTAAAACCAACGTTGTGTTTGCCTCAAAAGGTTTGGCCGAACGCATGAAGGCTGAAGGCGAAAACTCTCCGGCAGACCTGCTCATGACCGTTGACATTGGCCGTCTACAGGGTGCCAAGGACCTTGGCGTAACCCAGTCGGTGGACAATGACACCATCAATGCCAACATTCCTGAAAACCTTCGTGATCCCGAAGGTCACTGGTTTGGCCTGACAACCCGTGCACGCGTGATTTACGCCTCCAAGGACCGGGTTGATCAAGACAGCATCACCTACGAAGAACTGGCGGATGAAAAGTGGAAGGGCCGCATCTGCACCCGTTCCGGACAGCATGTTTATTCCATTGGCCTGTTCGCTTCCATGGTGGCGCACCACGGCGAAGAAGAAACTGAACAGTGGTTGACGGCCGTTCGCGACAACCTCGCGCGCAAGCCAACCGGCAATGACCGCGCACAGGTCAAGTCCATCTATGCCGGTGAATGCGACATCTCGCTGGGCAACACCTATTACATGGGCAAGATGCAGACCAACGAGAAGGATCCCGAGCAAAAGGAATGGGCCGAGTCCGTGCGCATCCTGTTCCCGAACTCTGATGATCGGGGCACCCACGTCAACATTTCCGGCATGGTGCTGGCCAAGCATGCGCCGAACCATGACAACGCCCTGAAGCTGATGGAATTCCTGTCTTCCGGTGAAGCCCAGGAGATTTACGCAGCAAAGAATTTCGAGTATCCGGTCCTTGAAACCGCTGAAGCATCCGAGCGCGTCAAAGGTTGGGGCGACTTGAACCCAGACCCGATTTCTCTGGATGTCATTGCAAAGAACCGCAAGATTGCCAGTGAGCTGGTTGACCGTGTGGCTTTTGATGACGGACCTGCCAGCTGAGGTATGAATGTCAGTCAACGCTGAACCGACGCATGTAAAGCATGTGTACGCAGCGCCCGCTCCCCTGTCGAAAGGGGAGCGGGTTCTCGCGTTTGGAACCCTTGCCTTGACAGCGCTGGCCGTACTGCCGGTGCTGACCGTGCTTTATCTGGCCACTGGTTTGGCGGGTGACAACTGGCAGCATCTGATCGAAACGGTTTTGCCCGGCGCCGTCTGGACAACCATTCTTTTACTGCTAGGCGTTGGCCTGTTGACTCTCAGCGTCGGAGTGACAACCGCATGGCTTGTCACCATGTGCCGGTTTCCGGGTCAGCGCTTCTTCGATGTGGCGTTGTTGATCCCCCTCGCCGTACCGACTTACATCATCGCGTTTTCCTACGTTGAGATCCTGGATTACACGGGTATTGTGCAGTCCACGTTGCGCGACCTTTTTGGCTTTCAGACCTCGCGTGACTACTGGTTTCCTGAGATCCGCTCCCTCGGTGGTGCGATCTTCGTCATGGGGTTCGTGCTTTACCCGTATGTCTATCTCACCGCACGAGCCAGTTTTCTCATCCAGTCCGCCGGCACGCTGGACGTTTCGCGTACCTTGGGTGCAGGGCCGCTGCGGTTGTTCTTCCGTGTCGCCCTCCCACTGGCACGCCCGGCCATTGCGGTTGGTGTCACGCTGGCGCTGATGGAAACTCTGAACGACATTGGCGCAGTCACGTTTTTTGGCGTAAAGACCCTGACTTTTTCCGTTTACGAGACTTGGCTTAACCGATCCAGTTTGACGGGCGCCGCCCAATTGGCCAGCGTAATGCTGCTGATTGTGTTCGGCCTGATCTGGCTGGAGCACTATGCGCGCCGGCGCCAACGCTTTTATCAATCCAACGGCAGCGAAACTCGCGCGCTTCCCAGCTACACGCTGGTGGGCACACGGGCGTGGCTTGCCATTGCCGCGTGCGCCCTCCCGATTTTACTGGGCTTTGTTTTTCCTGCTCTGCTGCTGGCCAGCCGCGCACTGCGTAGAACGGAAGAATTCTTCAATCCCGCGCTGTGGCAAGCGGCTCAAAACACCATCTGGCTGGCAGTGATTGCCGCAGTTGTCTCCATCGGAGTCAGTCTGGCACTGGCTTACAACCGACGCATTTCACCAACACCCTTGACATCAACCCTGGGGCGGCTTGCCTCCATCGGTTATGCTGTTCCCGGCACGATCCTCGCCGTCGGAATTCTGTTTCCTGTCGCCGCGCTGGACAATGTGGTGGCAAACGCCATGCGCGACATGTTCGGCGTTTCCACCGGCCTTATACTGATCGGCTCCGGCACCGCCTTGGTGTACGCCTATGTTGTTCGCTTTCTGGCAGTCTCCTACGGGCAAATCGATAGCGGCTTTGGCAAGATTTCGCCCAACCTGGACATGGCATCCCGTACACTTGGCGAAAATGCTTTGGGCACATTGCGGCGCATTCACATGCCGTTGCTGAAACCGGTGTTGTCCTCGGCCATGCTGCTGGCCTTTGTGGAAGTGATGAAGGAGTTGCCAGCCACGCTGCTGTTGCGCCCATTCAACTTTGAGACTCTGGCAACCACAGTCTACAATGCCGCCTCCCGTGAAGCTTTTGAAGAAGCTGCTTTCCCGGCTCTGTTCATTGTGCTGGTTGGCATCGTGCCGGTCGCCTTGCTGGCCCGAACAACGGTGAAAACTTTCCGCCAAAAACAAAGCACACGGTCTCTTGCCATGGCGCCGCCCCTGACAGCAGAGGCAGAAAAAGCCTGACGACCACACCAACCTTGGGATTAGGACACAGCCGGTTGCCGGTGTAGCCGCCAGATGGTCAACAACAAGGCGGTACCGTTGATGGCATCATTGAGCATACCACCCCATGAGCCCACCAGAACTGAGTTGATCATCCATGTGAGTGTGCCAAGCAACATGGCGATGCGCAGCTTGATGCCAGACAAGCAAAACAAGGCAAAGCCGGTGATGAGCGAGGCCACCCACGGTACGATGTCCAACGGCGTGGCATAGAGCACTGCACTCATGACCGTTTGCAGTGCCGCAAACAAAACAAACCAGCCAACACCGGTGAACCGCAAGGACACGAAAGCCCGCACCGCGTTGATAACCAGATTGACGCCTGCAACAGCCGCGCCGAGCAGCACATAGTGAATGGCAAACAGCGAGCAGGATCCGAACAGCAACGCGCGCAGACGGCGGTCATTTACTGTAGAAAACGAGAACAGATTGATGGCCAGAGCCGCAAGCCCCAGCGCTTGTACGAATATGGGATCCACGGAACCGACTCACATAAAGACAGACAGAACTGCGACCTTAGGCCAGTTCCGCAAGCGAAGGGATCAGCACTCGCACCGATGCTGCAAGGGCACTTGAGGGATCAACGGGTTGTCGTTGCCAGTTTCAAGGCCAGCCCCACAAATACCGTGCCCGCAATCTTGTTCAGGATGGATTGAGCGCTGGCAGATTTGCCGAATTTTTCGCCAATCATCCCGGCCAGCATCGCAATGCCGCCAAACACCAATATCGTGCACAGGATGAACACGAAGCCCAACTGCAGGAACTGGGGAATGAGTGGCCCAACTGCGGGATCGACAAACTGCGGCAGGAACGACAAGAAGAAGATCGACACTTTGGGGTTGGTGATATTCATGATCACGCCACGCCGATACAGGGCCCCATAGCTCAGCTTTGGACCGCCGCCAATGCCGATTGGCGCTGCTTTGGCGCGAAAAGCGCCCCACGCCAAGTACAGCAGATACGCTGCACCGACATACTTGAGAATGGAGAAGGCAAGCGCCGATGTCTGGAAAATCGCGGCAACCCCAAGGGCCACGGCCACCGTATGCGCAATCACCCCTGTAGACAAACCGAACGTCACGGCGATACCCGCCATCCGCCCTGAGACCGCAGATTGCGTGAGTACGAACAAATTGTCTGGCCCCGGGGTTAGCGCCAACAGAACGACCACGGCAAAAAAGGCGGACAGCGTTTCAACGGGGATCACAACACGGCTCCAGATTCGACAGTTGCTTGGAGCCGGAGCATGGCTTGCCCCCGCCCTTCAATGCAAGGCTTTACTCGTTGAGTTTTCAGATCGCAAGGATCGCTTCTATTTCAACTTTCAGGTCCGGATTGAACAGACTCTTGACCTCAATCAGCGAACTGGCTGGCAGATGCACACCATACGCTTGGGAAAGAAGCTGACGGAGGTTGGTCAGACCCTTCAGGTCAGTCACGAAAATGGTGACCTTGACGAGGTTACGCAGATCGCTGCCTTCCTCAACGGCGATGGATGCAATCTGATGCAGGATCTCTTCAGCCTGTTCCTGAGCTGTTCCCGACTGCGAAGGCGTGCCAAATGCTGTCAGGCCGGAGATGTACAAGGTACTGCCGTGTTTCACAGCGTGGGCATATGGCCCAGCTGCCTCTGGCAGAAATGGATAGCTTTTGCGCTGAAGATTCATCTGCGTTGCCCCCCAACAGCCGAATCGCCAAGAAAATCCGGCACTTGGGCCGGAAAAGGAATTTAAAACACCGCCCAAGCCTGCGCAATCATATAAACGATCTTATTGCGAGTGCTGTCCCTGTGACTGCCGAGCGAAAGCCCAGTCCCCCTTCGCGCCCGTAATACTGTGTGGCTCTGGATCCCGGATCTGCGCTGCGCTGGTCCGGGATGACCTCTTGGGGAGTGAGATACGCACCATGTGACCGTCCAGCGCCCGTGTAACATACCAGCGTCGCCTTACCGCACGAACGTCATCCCGCACTTGATGCGGGATCCAGATCGATACGGGAAAGCCATCGCCTTAAGCCTGACCAGAAAAGCGCGCTGCAGCCCTGCTGGATCCCGGATCTGCGCTGCGCTCGTCCGGGATGACCTCCTAAGGGGTCGGAGGCTCTTACGATCGAGAAGCCGCCTGGTCTTGAGGAATTTGCACTGCCCCACTGTCGAAATCGCCATGCTTCCCGGCCATTTTGCCACTCCCAGCAGCCGCGTTGCCGAGCATCTCCGCATTCCATTCCGCCGTCACCCCGGCCCCCGAGCCGGGGTCTAGTCGGACGTCAGTCAAATCATCAATGCTTGGTGGCTCTGGATCCCGGATCTGCGTTTCGCTTACCGCTCAACGTCCGGGATGACTTCTTGGGGAGTGAGATACGCACCATGTGACCATCCAGCGCCCGTGTAACATACCAGCGTCGCCTTACCGCACGAACGTCATCCCGCACGTGATGTGGGATCCAAAGCGGCACGGGAAAGCCATCGCCTCACGCCTGACCAAAAGAGCGCGCTGCAGCCCTGCTGGATCCCGGATCTGCGCTGCGCTGGTCCGGGATGACCTCTTGGGGAGTGAGATACGCACCATGTGACCATCCAGCGCCAATGTAACATACAAGCGCAGCCTTACCGCACGAACGTCTTCCCGCACTTGATGCGGGATCCAAAGCGGCACGGGAAAGCCATCGCCTCAAGCCTGACCACAAGAGTGCGCAGCAGCCCTGCTGGATCCCGGATCTGCGCTGCGCTGGTCCGGGATGACCTCCTAAGGAGTCGGAGGCTCTTACGATCGAGAAGCCGCCTGGTCTTGAGGCATTTGCACTGCCCCACTGTCGAAATCGCAATGCTTCCCCGCCATTTTGCCACTCCCAGCAGCCGCGTTGCCGAGCACCTCCGCATTCCATTCCGCCGTCACCCGGCCCCCGAGCCGGGGTCTAGTCGGGCGTCAGTCAAATCATCAATGCTTGGTGGCTCTGGATCCCGGATCTGCGCTGCGCTGGTCCGGGATGACTTCTTGGTGAGTGGGATGTGCACCATGTGACCATCCAGCGCCCGTGTAACAAACCAGCGTCGCCTTACCGCACGAACGTCATCCCGCACGTGATGCGGGATCCAGTCGACCTCGCACCCTCAGCGCTGCCCAAAAGAGAAAGGGCGGCCTTGGGGCCGCCCTTTTGTTCTCCAAGACTACGGCGCTGGCTTACTCAACCAATGCTGCATCCGTCTTCTCGCGAATTTCGTCGATGGTGACATCCGGTGCCATTTCAACGACCTTCAAGCCGCCCTCAACAACATCAAAAACACCGAGGTTGGTGATGATGCGGCTGACGCAGTGGACACCGGTGAGGGGCAGCGTGCACTTTTTCAAAAGCTTCGGCTCACCAGCCTTGCTGGTATGATCCATGATCACAACCACACGCTTGACGCCTGCCACCAGATCCATGGCCCCGCCCATGCCCTTGACCAGCTTTCCGGGGATCATCCAGTTCGCCAGATCGCCATTTTCAGCAACTTCCATTGCGCCAAGAATGGACAGATCAATGTGCCCGCCACGGATCATGGCAAAACTGTCAGCATTGGAAAAGTAGCTCGTACGAGGCAACTCTGTAATGGTCTGCTTGCCTGCATTGATCAGATCGGCATCGATCTCGTCTTCCGTCGGGAACGGTCCCATACCGAGCATACCGTTCTCGGATTGCAGGGTAACGTCCATGCCCTCGGGGATGTAGTTGGCCACAAGAGTGGGGATCCCGATCCCGAGATTGACGTAGAAACCGTCCTGAAGTTCCTGGGCCGCCCGTTCGGCCATTTGGTCACGTGTCCAAGCCATGATCAAGCCTCCCGGATCGTGCGCTTTTCGATGCGCTTTTCAAAAGTGCCTTCAACGATACGGTCAACATAAATGCCCGGTGTGTGGATCTGGTCCGGGTCCAGTTCGCCAACCTCGACCAGCTCCTCAACCTCGGCAACCGTAACCTTGCCGGCTGTGGCCATCATCGGGTTGAAGTTGCGCGCGGTCTTGCGATAGATCAGGTTGCCTTCCTTGTCGCCCTTCCACGCCTTGACGATGGACAGATCGGCCACGAGGCCGGTTTCCATAATGTAGGTTTCGCCGTTGAATTCCTTGTGCTCTTTGCCTTCAGCAACAAGGGTGCCCACACCGGTTTTGGTATAAAAACCGGGGATGCCGGCGCCACCTGCCCGGCAGCGCTCGGCCAGCGTGCCCTGCGGATTGAACTCCAGCTCCAACTCACCGTTCAGATACTGTTCTGCAAAGGTGGCATTTTCGCCAACATAGGACGAAACCATCTTCTTGATCTGACGGGTTTGCAGCATCAACCCGAGCCCAAAATCATCCACGCCGGCATTGTTCGAGATGGCGGTCACGTTCTGAACGCCGGTATCCCGCAATGCAACAATCAGGTTTTCAGGAATCCCGCAGAGGCCAAATCCCCCTGCCATGACGGTCATGCCGTCGAAGGTCAATCCCTCCAAAGCAGCGGCTGCCGTTGGGAAAACTTTCTTCATCACGATCTCCCAGACCTGTGCAGCATTCCCGATTAGCTTTGCATTTCAATGCTTAAGCCCATCAATCCTGCCGCAGCTCAATTCGTTTTGCGCCCCTATATTGCGGCGCTTGCTGGCGTGCCTCCCGTCCTATGTGGTCAAATAGGCTCGCCCGCCAGTCTACGTCTTGATACCTATGTTTTGATCAAGTGCCAAGTCCGGAACCCCGGAATCTATATAAAAATACTATACGCGCAGCTTTTGCGGCGCACACTCACGACCTTCGTCGGTTGACCTTCCGTTACGCCCCATGAAAAAGCCGGGAGCAATGCCCCCGGCTCGTTTCAAGCAAATGTGGAGAAAAGCCTTCATTCAATGCTGATTGGCAGCAAAGGCCATGCGTTCATCCCGCTCGCGCTGCAGTTGCTGGCGTTTGGTAATCAGGGACGCGGTGATAACGCCCACCGTTACAATGCCGACAAGAATCGTGCAGACCGCGTTGATTTCTGGCGTCACCCCTAGACGGACCTGACTGTAGATCTTCATCGGCAACGTCGTGGCGCCCGGCCCGGTGGTGAAGCTGGCAATCACCAGATCATCCAGCGAGAGGGTGAAGGCCAACATCCAACCCGCAGCAACGCCCGGCAGGATTTGCGGCAGGGTGACATGGAAAAAGGTTTTGACCGGTGGGCAGCCCAAATCCATGGCGGCTTCTTCCAGGGACTTGTCGAAGCCGGCCAGCCGGGACTGCACCACAACCGCCACATAACACATGGCAAACGTGGTGTGAGCGATCATGATGGTCCAAAAGCCACGGGCCTGATCCATTGCCACGAACAACAACAACAGCGACAGACCGAGAATGACCTCCGGCATGACCAGCGGTGCGTAGATCATGCCGGAAAACAGGGTCCGGCCGAAGAAACGGCCTTGCCGGGCCAAGACCATGGCCGCCAGTGTTCCGAGAATGGTCGCAAGCGTGGCAGAGGTAAACCCGATGCGCAGGGTCACCCAAGCAGCATCCAGCATTTGCTCATTGTTGAGCAGACTGACGTACCACTTGGTGGAAAATCCCCCCCAAACCGTGACAAGGCGCGAGGCATTGAAGGAGTAAATCACCAGAATCACGATGGGCAGATACAAGAAGGAAAAGCCCAGAACCAGTGAGGTGATATTGAACCAGGATATCTTGCGTTGTTCCATCAGGCCGCCTCCCTCTGTTTTTCCTGCTGGCGTTGGAACAGGACGATGGGAATGACCAGGATGAGAAGCAGGACAACGGCGACCGCCGACGCCACCGGCCAATCACGGTTGCGGAAGAACTCGACCCACAAGGTCTTGCCGATCATGAGAGTTTCGGAGCCCCCCAGAATATCCGGAATGACGAACTCCCCTACAGCCGGAATGAATACGAGAAAACACCCGGCAATGATCCCCGGCACCGAAAGGGGAATGGTGACCTGCCAGAATGCTTTCATGGGCGGACACCCGAGATCTTCTGCCGCCTCAATCAATGATCCGTCCATTTTCTCCAGCGAAGAATACAGCGGGAGCACCATGAACGGCAGATAGGAGTAGACAATGCCAATATAGACCGCCGCATTGGTATTCAGGATAATCAGCGGATCACTGATCAGCCCCAATGACATGAGGACCTGATTCAGCAGGCCTTCATTCTTCAAGATCCCGATCCACGCATAGACGCGAATGAGAAAGCTGGTCCAGAACGGCAGGATGATCAGCATCAGCAAGGTTGGCTGCCATGCCTTGGGCGCGCGGGCCATGCCGTAGGCGATGGGATAGCCCACCACCAGCGTAATCGCGGTGGCGATCAAGGCAATCTGCAGACTGGACAGATACGCTTTGAAGTAAATGGCATCCTGCGTGAGCCAGATGTAATTGTCGAATGACCACTGACGCGCTGTATCGAGCACACCAGCAAGACCGTTCGCCCAGTCGATGACTGGCTGATACGGCGGAATGGACACCACGACCTCGGAGAGCGAGATCTTGAAGACGATAACAAATGGCGCCAGGAAGAAGAGCAGCAGCCAGGCATAGGGCACCGCAATAAGTGCCCACCGACCGAGACGGCTCTTGGTATAGGCTTGTGAGTGTACCTCGCGGTCCATCACGCAGTCCCTCCTGTTACTTGGTCAGGATGACACCGGCATCGCGGTCCCAAGACAACCAGATCTTGTCATCCCATGTGATCGGGCGCTCCACAAGTCGGGTTGTATTGGCAACAACGGCGCGTACGGTTTCTGTTTCCGCGATCTTGATGTGATAGATGGATACATCACCCATATAGGCGATGTCCCACACCTCACCCGGAATCACATTGGCATTGGACGGTTCTGGCTTGTCCAGCGAAATACGCACCTTTTCAGGCCGAATGGCAAACGCGGCATTGGAGCCGGCAGTCACCTTCCCTGCTCCCTGAATGTCAATGTGTTGGCCCAGAACCGTACAGAACAGGCGGGCATCGTTCTCATTGACCTCGGAGATCTGACCGGAGAACAGGTTGATGTCACCGATGAATTCGGCCACGAACCGCGAGTTGGGTGTTTCGTAGATTTCGCCGGGCGTTGCCACCTGCCGGATGTGCCCGTGATCCATGACGGAAATACGGTCGGCGACGGTCATCGCTTCTTCCTGATCATGGGTCACAATCAGGAAGGTCATGCGCAGGTCTTCCTGCAACGTCATCAGCTCAAGCTGCGTTTCCTCGCGCAGTTTCTTGTCAAGCGCGGCCAGAGGCTCGTCGAGCAGCAACACCTTGGGCCGCTTGGCAAGTGAGCGCGCCAGAGCGACACGCTGACGTTGCCCGCCGGAAAGCTGATGCGGTTTGCGCTTGGCAAAGGGCTCCAGCTTGACGAGGCGCAGCATCTCGTCAACTCGGGACTTGATCTCCGATGCGGGCATGCCGTCCTGTTTCAACCCGAAAGCGATGTTCGCTTCCACCGTCATGTGCGGAAACAACGCATAGGACTGGAACATCATGTTGACGGGACGCTTGTAGGGCGGGATGCCCGCAAGATCCTGCCCGTCCAGCAAAATCTGGCCTTCTGTCGGCGTCTCGAAGCCAGCCAGCATGCGCATCATCGTGGTTTTGCCACAGCCTGATCCCCCGAGCAGGGCATGGAACTCACGTTCGTAGATGCTCAATGACAAGTTGTCGACGGCGACAAAATCACCGAAACGCTTCGTAACATTCCTGAATTCGATAAACGGTATTGCGTTGGGGTCTTCCCAAGGAGCAAAAGCCCGGCGAACTGGACCAATCGGTTTCTTAGCCAAGACCGAAATCCTTTCCTGCCAGTCCCCTCATGAAAGGGGTATGTTCAGAGCAATTAAACAGGGGCGAGACGCGTGGCCTCGCCCCCGAAACGAACTGAAAGGCCTGACCGGTTTATTGACCGGACTTGACCGCCGTCCAAACGCGGTTCATCACGCGTTGTGTCTTCAGCGGCTTGGCAGAAACGGTGTAAAGCTTTTCCTTGACGTCCTTGGTCGGGTAGATGCTTGGATCACCCTTGATCTCATCATCAACCAGATCGGTCGCCGCTTCGTTACCGTTCGCATAGTAAATGTAGTTGGTGAGCTTGGCAGCGATTTCCGGACGCATGATAAAGTTCAGGAACTCATGCGCTTCTTCCGGGTGCGGAGCGTCTGCCGGGATTGCCATCTGGTCAAACCACATCTGTCCGCCTTCTTTCGGCAACACATATTCAAGCTCAACACCATTGCCGGCTTCGGCGGCTCGATCCGCCGCCTGCATCACATCGCCGGACCAACCGTAGGCCAGGCAGATGTCGCCGTTCGCCAGAGCATTCACGAACTCGGAGTTGTGGAACTTGAGCACGTACGGGCGGATGGTTTCCAGCAACTCACCGGCCTTGCGAATGTCTTCCGGATCATTGGAATCCGGGTCCATGCCGAGATAATGCAAAGCAGCCGGGAACATTTCGTCCGGCTCGTCCATGACGTGGACACCACATTCGGACACCTGCTTGAGGATTTCCGGATCAAACAGGATGGCCCAGCTATCCAGCGGCGCGTCCGGTGCGACCTCCTTGATCTTGGCGGTGTTCATGCCAAGGCCCGAGGTACCCCACATGTAATTGATGGAGTAAGCGTTCTCTGGATCCAGCTTTGACAAGCGCTCCATAAGCTGCTTGTCCATGTGCTTGAGATTGGGCAGTTGATCACGGTCCAGCTTCTGGAACACACCCGCCTGAATCTGACGGCTCAGAAACTGCGCTGTGGGTGCAACGACATCATACCCGGTGCCACCAGTCAGGAGCTTTGTTTCCAAGACTTCGTTGGAGTCGAATACATCGTATTTTACGGCGATGCCCGTTTCTTCCTCGAACTGAGCGAGGACCTCGTCATCAATGTAGTCTGACCAGTTGTAAATATTTACAGTCCGGTCCTGAGCCGCAGCGGCACCCATGCCAACTGCAAACACAGCAACTCCCGCGAGCAGGGTCTTTCTTATCATTGTCAAGCACTCCATAGAGAACGAACGCAGACGGACCTTCCAGCTTTCCTGTTTGTGCCGGTGTCTATCTACGCAATACAACCATGCGATATCCTTCTTGTGACGGAAAACTATAAACCAAGCGCCGCCATTCCCCGAAACCCACTGGATCCGGTTTGTCTTCAAGGATGAGACGAAATCGGCCCGCCTACCGAATCCGGTGCGGGCCGACGGCTTGCCTTACTGCCCAGTGGTGACCTGTGTCCATAGGCGAGTGACCAAACGCTGCACTTTTGGCGGATATGCCGTAGTTGTATACAGGTTTTCGATGGTCTCCTGATCTGGATAGATCGCCGGGTCGTTCTTCACCTCATCCAGAAGGAATTCTTTCGACGCTTCAACACCGTTGGCGTAGTAAATATAGTTGGATGCCTTGGCCATAACCTCGGGTTTCATGATGTAGTTCAGGAAGGCATGGGCCTCATCCATGTGTGGTGCATCTGCCGGAATTGCCATCTGGTCGAACCACATCATGGAGCCTTCCTTGGGCACCACATAATCAACCGTCACACCATTATCGGCTTCCGCGGCCCGATCACGGGCTTGCAGAATATCACCAGACCAACCAACTGCCAGACAGATGTCACCATTGGCCAGCGCGTTGATGTATTCGGAGGAATGGAACTTACGGACGTGAGGACGCATCTTTTCAAGCAGCGCGCCTGCTTCCTCAAGTTGCTCCGGATCCTTGGAATCCGCCTCGTACCCGAGATAATTCAAGGCCGCCGGGAACATTTCCGCGGGCGCATTGAGAACATAAACGCCGCACTTGGAAACCTTTTCCAGATTTTCCGGCTTGAACAGCAAGTCCCAACTGTTGAGGGGCGCCTCATCCATGACCTGCGCAATCTTGGCCTTGTTCATACCAAAGCCGGTCGTGCCCCACATGTAGTTGATGGAATAAGCATTGCCGGGATCGTAGCGCTCCGTGCGATCCAGCACCACGTCCCAAAGGTATTGCGCGTTGGGGAGTTTTGACTTGTCGAGCTTGGCAAAAACGCCGGCGTCGATCTGGCGAGCCATGAAAGACGCTGTCGGCACGACAACATCATAACCGCTACCGCCTGTCAGGAGTTTGGTTTCCAGCAGTTCGTTGGAGTCAAAGACGTCATAAACAACGTTGATGCCGGTTTCTTCCGTAAAGTCTTCGAGAATTTGTTCGTCGATGTAGTCGGACCAATTGTAAACATAGACGGTTCGCTCCTGTGCGTGCACCATCGTGGTTGTCATCACCACAGCGGATGCGGCCATCGCCAGTATGTTTTTCAATTCGTTCTACCTCCTATTCGGTTTCGGTGTGTTTCAACAGGAACCACAGTTCAAGGTATTGCTCTTAACGTCAACCTTTACTTGGGAAAAATATCAACGGACGCACGATCTCTTTTCTTTTTCAGACCAATACGAATATATGTGAAACGATTTCACACCACATCTTCGAGAATATGACAGGGTTTCATTCCAACTTTACGGATTTACTCCGAATCTGCCCCTCCCTTTCATGGAAATACAGAGCCGTCTCAAGGCGTGCCCTCCCCTGCCCAGACGACACGGCCCGCCACCATTGCGTACCGCCATCTGCTATGCGAGGGTGAGTTGCCTACCTCTTTCTCAGCGGAGCCGATATTGCCCTGATTTTTGATGCCAAGACCGAGATGCGCCCCGGAAACACGGGTTCCATCTTTGCTGCCGCCCCTCTTTCAAGTATGAACGAATAGTAGACGAACACAGGTTTGAGACCCTCTCATGGACCAACAGGCACATAACGACGATCATGAGGAAGCTGCGATACGCGGCGTAAAGGACATTGAGGCAGCCCGCACCTGGCTGCGGGAGCGTAACATTCAAGACATTGAATGCATTGTGCCCGACATTGCCGGCGTTGCACGGGGCAAGATGATGCCGACCGAAAAGTTCTTTGCCGGGTCGACCCTGACCATGCCCTCTTCCATTTTTGCGCAGACCATTTCTGGCGACTACCCGGAAGATGACCACCGTTTCCAGCATCATCCGACAGACGGAGATCTGGCTTTCTTTCCGGACTACCGAACGCTGACCATTGTGCCGTGGGAATCCGATCCAACGGCGCAGATTATTCATGACACATGCACTCAGGATGGAAGCGCCTATGATGTGGCTCCCCGCAACGTGCTGAAGAATGTCATGAAGCTTTACTCGGATGAAGGCTGGTCGGCCGTCGTGGCTCCGGAGGTCGAGTTCTATCTTCTGAAACCCAACACGGACCCCGACTACCCGCTGGAGCCCCCTATAGGCCGTTCCGGTCGTCCCGAAGTGGGCCGGCAGAGCTATTCCATCTCTGCCCTCAACGAATTCGACGAGCTGATCGACGACATTTATGACCTCTCCGAGGCTCAGGGACTGGAAATCGACACCCTGATTCACGAGGAAGGCGCGGCGCAGATGGAAATCAACCTGCGGCACGGTGACCCACTTGAGCTTGCAGATCAGGTTTTCCTGTTCAAGCGCACGCTTCGTGAGGCTGCGTTGCGCCATGACATGTATGCCACGTTCATGGCAAAACCCATGTCGAGCCAGCCGGGATCGGCGATGCACATTCATCAATCGATCATCGACAGAGCCACGCAACGAAACATCTTTTCCGACGATGATGGCGAGATGACCGACACATTCCGGCATTTCGTAGGCGGCTTGCAAACCTATTTGCCAGCACTGACACCGATTGTGGCACCTTACGTCAACTCTTATCGACGGTTTGTCCGCAACAGCACTTCACCTTGCAACCTGTTCTGGGGGGCAGACAACCGAACGGTCGGGTTGCGGGTACCAAACTCTTCTCCAGAAGCCCGGCGCATCGAGAACCGACTGCCCGGCTCTGATGCCAACCCCTACCTTGCGATTGCCGCTACAATGGCGGCAGGATACTTGGGCATCAAAAAACAGATCGAGCCTGACTCGCCTCGCGACTACAGCAGCTCGAACCAGATCAGTTCGATCCCGCGCTCTCTGCTTGATGCCGTCGCGGCATTCGAAAACAACGAAGACATCATCAGCGTTTTTGGAGAGAAGTTCGTTTCGACTTATCGAGCAATAAAACTGGAAGAGCATGAAATATTCATGTCAGTCATCAGCCCGTGGGAACGGGAATACTTGCTGATGAACGTTTAATTTTTCTCATTCTAGAACTTTAGTTTTATACAACCTTCGTGAGTATTTGAATACACTCACGAAGGTTTCTTTTTGCCTTGCAGTCTGCAACCGCTACGTCACCCATTCTACTCTGGCGGGCGAGTCGTTGATAATGCAGAATGCATCACCTCGATAAAATTTATCGAAATTTTAAATAAGATGGTAATATTTTCACAATGTGATTCTAGGGCCGTTTTCCCGCTATGTTGGATATATCAATGCAAAGTCAGATGGTCGCGAAGAAAGGGGCGCACAAACGGCCCATCTTGCTCGTAGAGGACGCGCACTTCTTTGCCCGTATCATCCAGTCGGAACTGGACAAGTGCGGCTTGTTTGATGTCACAACGGCCGGCACTCTGGCTGAGGCGCAGGAGCTGTTGGCGCGGTCGGATTTCGAACCTTTTCTGGCCTTGGTGGACCTGACCTTGCCGGACGCACAGGATGGCGAGGTGGTTGATCTGGCCATTCAGGCCGGTTTGCCCACCATTGTCTTTTCAGCGCGCTTTGACGAGCAGACGCGGGCAACCATTCTTCAAAAGGGTATCGTTGATTACGTTCTGAAGGACTCGCCGGCAAGCCTCAGTTATCTGGTGGAGCTTGTTCAGCGAATTGAGAAGAACATGCGCACCCACGTTCTTGTTGTTGATGATGCGCGGGCGCAGCGAGCCATCTTGAAGGAAAGGCTCGAACGTTACTGCCTTCAGGTTCATACGGCCGACTGTGGGGAGGAGGGTCTCAGGTTGCTTGAGGCCAACCCGCAGATCCAGCTGTTGATCCTTGATCACGGATTGCCGGATATAAGCGGATTTGAAGCCCTGAAACGAGCACGCAGGTTCCGTAATTTCGACGAACTGGCCATTGTTGGGATTTCCGCAACGCCAAGTGCTGAACTTACCGCCAAGTTCTTAAAGTGCGGCGCGAGTGACTTTGTTGCCAAAAGCTGCACACCGGAAGAATTGATCCTGCGGATCTCTCAGAACCTGGAAAGTCTTGAACGTATCCGCGAACTCAAGGAACTGGCGAACAAGGATCCGATGACCGGACTGTTCAACCGCCGCTATTTGCACGACGAGATTGACAAGCAGCATCAAGAGATGGCGCAGCAGGGTCTGTCCATGCGCTATGCCATGATTGATATCGACAAGTTCAAGCAGATCAACGATCAGTTTGGGCATGAGACCGGCGACAAGCTGATCATCGCGATTGCTGACCGCATTCGCGACTTTCTGCCAAAAGGCGCCAAGGCCGTGCGCATCGGTGGGGATGAGTTTTGTGTCGCCTTTCCCGATATTGACGAGTTGACCTGCCGGGCCTTCCTGAGTGAACTGCGAAGTTCCATGCCCATCACGCTGCCCGGCCATGATGAGCAAGTCTTCAACTCCACCATCAGTGTAGGCTTGTCATCGGGGGCAGATGCCACCTTGTCCGATGCCTTGCGCACTGCAGACAGGTGTCTGTATGAGGCCAAAGAATCTGGCCGCAACCGCATCATCGCGGCCTGACCCACCTGCACTCAAACGCAGCGCCCGCCGTCCACTTCCAGTGCCACACCAGTAATGAACGCCGCTTCGTCCGAGGCCAACCACAAGGCCGCATTGGCAATATCCAGTGGGGTGGAAAGACGACCAAGCGGTATGGAGTTGCGGAACTGCGCGCGTTTTTCCGGCGTGTCTTCACCCATGAACAGGCCAAGCATGCCGGTCTCGCCAGCCACAGGACATAGCGCATTGACGCGAATGTTGTCGGGAGCCAACTCCACTGCCATGGACTTGGTCGCCGTGATCGCCCAACCTTTGGAAGCATTGTACCAGGTCAAGCCCGGACGGGGTCTCAATCCTGCCGTGGACGCCGTCGTGATGATGCTTCCGCCGCCATTTTTGGCCATAAGAGGCACGGCTTGCAACGTCGCAAGATAGATCGCCTTAGCATTTACCTGAAAGATCCTGTCGAATGCCTCCTCGTCAACCTCCAGAAGCGATTGGTTGCGGTGCGTATAGCCAGCGTTGTTGACGAGAATATCGAGCTTTCCACCAATCGCGAGCGCGGCTTCCATCATGGCTGCCACGTCCTTTTCCAACGCAACGTCTGCAGCCAAAGCAACAGCGTTCTCGCCGATTTCAGCCGCCACACGCCGCGCAGCTTCGCTGTTCAGATCAGCGACCACCACACTGGCGCCCTCTTCCGCGAAACGCTTGGCGATCCCTTCACCAAAACCAGACCCGGCCCCCGTGACGATGGCGCACTTTCCCTCAAGGCGTGGTGACATTTCCCCTCCCAGTCGATCTTTGGTCAGCCGTGATTGATGATCAGAGTTTTGAGAACCGAGAACTCCCGCAGAGCCTCAAACCCCTTTTCGCGTCCATGACCTGACTTCTTTACTCCGCCAAATGGAAGCTCCACGC
Source organism: Pseudovibrio exalbescens DSM 16456 (assembly GCF_000422785.1). Classification (GTDB taxonomy): domain Bacteria; phylum Pseudomonadota; class Alphaproteobacteria; order Rhizobiales; family Stappiaceae; genus Pseudovibrio; species Pseudovibrio exalbescens. Next base: position 38,070 of record NZ_AUGS01000020.1, on the reverse strand, counting down.
CCCCTCCAGCCCCGTAGGCATTGATGAAGACCTGACCGGAACGGATCTGGCGCGCCACCCGGAGGCCCCGCGCACCATCACGGGTCCACACACCGGCAACGAGCCCATAGGGTGTGTCATTGGCAATATGAACGGCCTCGGCTTCATCCCTGAACGGAATGACGGCAAGTACAGGCCCGAACACCTCCTCCTGAGCCAAGGCACTGTTTGGCGGCACAGGCCCGTAAATTTTCGCAGTGGTATAAAATCCGTCCTTCGGGGCATCAGGGGCGATCGACCCTTCTGCAATCAGCGGAATGCCCTCGCTTTTCGCGCGCTCGCAAAACGCGGAGACCCGCCGGGCCTGTGCTGCATTGATCAACGGGCCGATGTCCAGATCCTTGTCATGCGGTCCAGTGACAAGAGCGCGGAACTTGTTGCGCAATCGCTCAACCACCTCATCATAAATCGGCTGATGCACCAGCACACGGCTGCCCGCCGAGCAGGTCTGTCCCCCGTTTTGAATGATGGCATTCCGAACCACGGGTAGAGCCTGATCCAGATCCGCGTCCTCAAACAAGATTTGAGGCGACTTGCCGCCAAGCTCCAGCGTACACCCGATATGGTTGCGTGCCGCCGCTGCCTGAATCAGGGTTCCGACCTGCGGAGAGCCTGTGAAGGTCAAGAAATCAATGCCCGGATGATGAGCCAACGCTGCGCCGACCTCATCGCCAAATCCCGTCACAACATTCAATATGCCGTCAGGGATACCCGCCTCTGTGGCCAATTCAGCCAGACGCAATACGGAAAGACAGGCATGTTCTGCGGGTTTGATCACCAATGCATTGCCCATTGCCAAAGCAGCGCCGGCAACGCGCGAGAATATTTGAAGGGGGTAATTCCAGGGAATAACGGCGCCAACAACACCATGCGGTTCGCGCAGGGTCACAGCGAGGAACCCGTTGGCTGCCGGTATGGTTTCGCCGCCAATCTTGTCCGCGCCGCCACCGTAAAATTCGAAGTAGCGTGCCGCAGCCGCAGCATCAGCCCGAGCTTGAGACACCGGCTTTCCCGTGTCCCGCGCCTCCAGCGCTGCCAGCTCCTCATGATAGTCGCGAATTAGATCCGCCAGCCTCAGGAGCATCCGCCCGCGCTCGGCGGCTGTCAACGCCGCCCAGCTGTCCGCCTGATAGGCTTGCCGCGCTACCTTGACCGCACGGCCCACATCCGCCCCGGTACAACGCGGAATCGTGGCAAAGGCCTTGCCATCAGACGGGGAAAGCACCTCCAATACCTCGCCGGATGATCCGGCACACATGGTGCCATTCACGTAAGCACCATAAGCGGTCAGGTGAGTATCCCCTTCGCGTGTCTTGAAAGTCATCACAGCATCCTCCCCGATTGCCGCGAATACCCTAGGTCATGGCCTCAACCTTAGAGGAAGCCAATAGGGAGAGCAACGTAGAGGATAGCGCGTATACCGATTAATGGCCCCGGCCTCGCCTAATTGATAGGTGGCTCAGGGTTGTGATGAGGCTCGGCGCAACCACGGCCGGGTTCCCACCGGCACCTCGGAGCGGGTTCCAACGGGCTGGGTATACACGTCAATGGTGTTGAGATTTCCAGCTTCCAGATCCTTGCGCAGCTTGGGATTATCCAGTGCAAATGCGTTGATGCCACAGCGCTGCATGAACCCGATCTGGTCAAGGATAAAGGGGCCGACGGCTCGAATTTCGCGTTTGAATTGATAGCGCTCCGCCAGGAGCCGGGCTGCGGAAAAACCGCGTCCATCTGCGAAAGAGGGAAACTCGATGGCCACCAGATCCAAATGATCCAGGAGCGACGCGAGACGACTGACGTCCCCCCCGGCAGGAACAAGCGCCCCGATGCGGGCCTTTGTTTGCGCCATGGCAGCCGCATTTTCCACCAGACGATCAAGCGGAACGATCCACTTGCCTTCAGAGGGAAAGGCATCCTCTTCCTTCAAAACCACCCAGTCGTCTGGCTGGATCTTGCCGTCTTTGTACACTTCTGATGTCATCTCACCCTCAAATGCCGCTGCCATCAATTTGCTTGCCGTGGTTGGGCAGATGAATGCCACATTCCACCTTGCCCATGCCCCGCCAGCGACCCGCGCGCGGATCCTCACCCGGAGCTACCTTGTCCGTGCACGGCATGCAGCCGATGGACGGATACCCTTCCGCGACGAGTGGGTGCGGGGGCAAATCATGGTCTCTGGCATACTGAAGGATGTCTGAGGCTCTCCAATCTGCCAGTGGGTTGACCTTGATCCGTCCCTCATCCACCTCAAAAAACGGCAGGCTTGCGCGCGTGGCAGATTGGTGGCGCTTGCGCCCGGAAATCCATGCACTGAACACGCCCAGCGCCCGCTGCAGGGGCAGGACCTTGCGAATGTGACAGCACTGGTCGTTGTCACTGACCCAAAGGTGGCCCTTTGGATCATGAACGGCCAGATCTTCCGCAGCAGGTGATACCGATCTCACATCTGTGAGGCCAAGCCGGTCACTCAGATCGTCGCGATAGCGCTTCGTCTCTCCAAACAGCTTGCCAGTATCGACGAACACAACCGGTGTATTGCGATCAATCTGCGAAACCAGATGCAGCAACACGGAAGAATCCGCGCCGAAACTCGAGACCAGAGCAATCTCACCCTCGAAGAGGTCGCGAATGGCAATACGCAGGATCTCCTTGGCACCGCGGCGACCAAACCGACGATCATAGCTCGCCGCCTCAACAGCCAAAAGGTCCTCCTCACTCAAGGTGACCACGTCATCAGACAGTGCCATAAAGAGCCTCCTTGAAAGGGGCATCCCCCACTCTGCGATAGGTTTCGATAAAGGTTTCCTCCGGCCCCACGCGGTTCTGAAGGTAAGCCTCGACAACCGTCTCCACAGCGTCAGCAATCTCGTTTGCCGGGAACCCACGTCCAATGATCTTGCCGATCGACGTGTTCTGATCAGCCGATCCACCCAGCGTGATCTGATAGAATTCTTCGCCTTTGCGGTCGACACCGAGAATGCCGATATGGCCAACGTGATGATGCCCGCAGGCATTGATGCAGCCAGAGATCTTGATCTTCAAGTCCCCCACATCTTGCTGACGCTTTATGTCGTGAAACCGCTGTGAGATCTCCTGGGCAATGGGAATGGACCGGGCATTGGCAAGCGCACAATAATCCATCCCGGGGCACGCGATCATGTCGGTCACGAGACCGGCGTTTGGCGTTGCAAGACCATTTGCCTGCAAGATCTTGAAGACCGTCGGAAGATCATCCAGTTTCACGTGCGGCAAAACAAGGTTCTGCTCATGGGAGACACGGATCTCATCATGTCCGAAGCGCTCGGCAAGATCCGCTATCACCTCCATTTGTTCATCCGAAGCGTCTCCTGGCGCGCCGCCGATAGGCTTCAACGATATCGTCAGACTGGCATACCCCGGGGCCTTGTGGCCATTCAGATTGCGGTGCACGAAATCCGCAAAGACCGGGGTCGCGCGTTTCTCAGCCTCGAAATTCTCGCTGACAGCTGGCAACGTTTCAAACGCGGGGGGCGCGAAATAGGCGTTGATCCGCTCCACCTCCTCGCGCGGCAAGTCAAGGAAGGTGTGCTTGACGGCTTCAAACTCGGTCTCGATCTCCTGCTTCAGGGCATCAAGGCCGGTTTCATGCATCAAGATCTTGATCCGGGCCTTGTACTTGTTGTCGCGGCGACCATACCGATTATAGACCCGCAAGATGGCTTCGCAGTATGACAGCAGATCCTTTTCCGGCAGGAAATCTCGCACCTTGCGCCCAACCATGGGCGTGCGCCCCAGCCCGCCGCCAACAAAGACCACAAAGCCAACCTCACCTTGAGCATTCTGGGTCAGCTGCAAGCCAATATCGTGCACTTGCACCGCTGCCCGGTCCTGCGGCGCGCCCGTGATGGCAATCTTGAACTTGCGCGGCAAGAACAAAAATTCAGGGTGCAAAGAGGACCACTGCCGCAGAATTTCGGCATAAACGCGAGGATCGGCGAACTCATCATCCGCAGCACCAGCGAACTGGTCTGATGTCACGTTTCTTATGCAGTTGCCAGAGGTCTGGATGGCATGCATCTGCACCTCTGCCAGCTCTTCAAGTATTTTCGGCGTATCCGCCAGTGTTGGCCAATTGAACTGGATATTCTGGCGCGTGGTGAAATGCCCATACCCGCGGTCGTAACTACGAGCAATATGGGCCAGCTTGCGCATCTGGCGGGCATTGAGCGTGCCATAAGGGATGGCAACGCGCAGCATGTAGGCGTGAAGCTGCAAATAGAGCCCATTCATCAAACGCAGAGGCTTGAACTGCTCCTCTGTCAGATCTCCGGAGAGCCGGCGTCGCACCTGATCCTTGAACTGGGCCACGCGTTCGTTGACAAACTCCTGATCAAACTCATCGTAGCGGTACATGACATATGCTCCTTACGCAGCCGGACTTTCGGGGCGGGCCTGCTTGCCAAGATAGGGATGGGTGGTTGGGCCAAGGGCGCGAATGGCCTCCCTCAAGCGCGTTGGTGTCAGCCGACCATCCTTGTAGGCGACCTCGATCTCGTAAACGCCAACGACTTCCTGACGCTCTTCAGAAACGGTTTCTGATTGCAAAACCTGTTGTAGTTCGCTCGCCTCCTCGAAAACGCGAGCGTCGCCCACAACCTCCACCCACTTGCCGTCCGGCCCAAGCCAAACCACCTCACCATCCAGCAGTCTGTTTGCAGTAATGACTTTCATCGCACATCTCCTCAGGCAGCAGCCGGCGTCAGCAATCGATCCGCCGTCTTTTGGGCAAGAGGCAAGGCGGTAGACAGGTCCGCCTCAGCAACCACATCGCCAATCACAATCAATACCGGACCTGAAATGTCGTCCCGCGCAGCAAGTTGGGTCATTTCACGCAAGGTGCCTGCAAACACCCTTTCATCGGGATGGGCAGCATTTTCCACGGCCAACACGGGAGTTTCTGCCTTCAGGCCTGCAGCCAGCAGGCGAGCGGCAATCTTGCCCGCCACCGTGCGGCCCATGTAAACTGCGGTGGTGCTGCCGGACAGGGCAAGTTGAGCCCAACCAGGCAGCGTCTGACCGTCCTGATCATGCCCCGTGGCGAAAACCAGCGAGGACGCCACACCGCGCAATGTCAGCGGCAGTTGTGTTGATGCGGCGGCAGCAAAAGCCGCAGTGACCCCGGGTACAACTTCAAAATCGATCTCAGCTTCGCGCAGGGCAGCCATTTCTTCTCCTGCGCGGCCAAAAATCAACGGGTCTCCAGCTTTCAACCGAACAACACGTTTCCCCTGACGCGCAGCGCCTACAAGATGGTCATTGATGTCCTTTTGAGAGACGGAATGCTGGCCCTTGCGTTTGCCAACACTGATGCGCTCTGCATCTCGCCGCCCCATGGAGACAACGGCTTCCGGGACCAGCGCGTCGTAGTAGATCACGTCGGCCTCTTGCAAGACCCGCTGGGCGCGCAAGGTCAGGAGATCTTCAGCGCCCGGCCCGGCCCCGACGAGCCACACATAGCCGGTCTCCTCGCGAACATCATGAAGTAATCGCTGAATTTGCAGTCTTGCTTTTTGCTCATCGCCCTTGAACACATGGGCCGCAACACTGCCCGAAAAAAAACGCGCCCAAAAACGGCGGCGCAAACGACCAGATGAGATTACGGTGGCAACCGCATCGCGCAGGTTTTCCGCCAATGTGGCCAGACGCCCCGCTTCCAGCGGCAGCATGGCTTCAATTGCTGCCCGGATATGACGCGCGTATACAGGCCCGACGCCTGTCGAGGTGATGGCGACCGCTACCGGTGCGCGATTTACCAAGGCACCCACATAAAAATCACAGAGTTCCGGGCGATCCACGGCATTTGAAGGGATTCCGGCCGCCCGCCCCGCGTCCACGACAGCTCGATCCTGTTCCTCTTCGCCCGAGGCACCAAACACGAGCGCAGCGCCCTTCAGGTGATCTGCATGGAAGGGTTCGTGGCGGAGTTCCGCTCCCGCCATGTCGACCGCTGCAAGCAGGTCAGGCTCTGGTTCCTCTGACGCAATGACCAGAATATGCGCCTGTGTTTGTGCCAACAGCCTTACCTTCGGTGCGGCTTCTCCCCCCGACCCGACAACAACAACTGTGCGCCCGGCCACCTTTTGAAAGGTGGGGAAGACCGCCAATTTGCGCTCTTGTGCGCTTTGTGGAGTGGTTTCAGCCCGCATCCCGCTCTTCTCCGGTGCCTGTGTTTCGTTTGGGGCAGACTACGGCTTTGATCGCGAAGAGGCCGGGCACGGCATTTCAAAGGCGAGCAGGATCTTAGAAAAGGATTTCCATTGCCCGACCGCGCTTTAACGCAGGACATGAATCCAACCAGCGCGCCTTCTTCAAGAAAACCTATGCGTTTTTGTCAGAAAAACGAGAAAGCGGACCCGGGAAACCCAAGGTCCGCTGAAAATGTTCGCACTCAAGAGATGGTTCATGACCAATCTCGAATGGCAAAAGGCATTACTTGAGGCGCTGCATGACAGAAACGTAGTTGGCCACCGCGGCGCCGCCCATGTTGAAGATACCGCCCAGTTCGGCCCCCTCGACCTGAATGCCGCCAGCGGAGCCCGTGAGTTGCATGGCAGTGAGGGCGTGCATGGACACACCTGTTGCGCCAATGGGATGCCCCTTGGCCTTCAAGCCTCCGGATGGATTAACCGGCAGCTTGCCGCCCTTCTGTGTCCAGCCCTCCAGAATGGCGGTTGCGCCCTGGCCTTCCGGCACCAACCCCATGGCTTCATACTCGATCAGCTCCGCAATCGTGAAACAGTCGTGGGTTTCAACGAAATCAAGATCTTCAATTGTGATCCCGGCGCGCTCCAATGCTTGCCGCCATCCTTCCGCACAGCCTTCAAACTTCAGGATGTCGCGTTTCGACATGGGCAAAAAGTCCTGAACATGAGCCATACTGCGAAACGCGACGGCCTTGTTCGCGCCCAGCGCCGTTTCCGTGTCCGTGATTACCAGCGCCGCCGCCCCATCCGAGACCAGAGAACAGTCCGTGCGTTTCAACGGACCAGCCACGAACGGATTTTTCTCGGATTCATTAAGACAGAACTCCACCCCCAGATCCTTGCGCATCTGGGCGTAAGGATTGTCGACACCGTTCTTGTGGTTCTTGGCAGCAATATGGGCCAAGGCTTCGCTTTGATCGCCGTATTTTTGGAAATACATGCCGGCGATTTTGCCAAACACACCGGCGAAGCCGCCGGGCGTGTCACCATCTTCGGGAAGGTAGGACGCCTTGAGAAGGTTCTTGCCAATTTCCGGTCCCGGCGTGGTCGTCATCTGCTCCACACCCACAACCAAAACCTTTTTGGCGCTTCCCGCGGCAATGGCTTTCACGCCCTGATGCACGGCTGCCGACCCGGTTGCACACGCATTTTCCACCCGCGTGGTGGGTTTGAAGCGGAGCTTGTCGCTGGCTTGAAGCACCAGACTGGCCGTGAAATCCTGCGCCGAAAATCCGGCGTTGAAATGCCCCAACACGATCTCGTCGATGTCTTCTGGATGCAGCCCGGCATCGGCAATTGCATCCGTGGCAACCTTGGTGATGAGTGTTTCAACGGTTTCGTCGGCCAACTTGCCAAACGGCAAGTGAGCCCATCCAATAATGGCGGCCATGAGTGTCTCCCTGACTGGCTTGGCGGCGCCCCTCTACTCCCGCGGGCCGCTGCGTCAATGCCGGGATCGTTCCACCCTCCTCTCGCAGGCGCAATAATACGTAGGTTTAAGCTGCCTCATGTTTTACGCGGGTGCCGATGGAGGCCCGGCTCAAGCAAAAACGGCCGTTGAGAAATGCCTGTTTGCCTTGCATCCCTGATCCCGTCATTTGAGGGAGAATGTCCCTGGATCGCCGCCTTTCAGGAGTTTTTTTCCGCTCCACCAACAGCCGAGCCCGGTTTGCTGATCGGAGGCGCCGTAGAGGCTCTGAATATCAAATCCACAGGCCATACCTGTTGGCAGTCCTGAATGCTGGCGCCGTTGATGAGGTTGATCACCATGCGCGCCATTTCACAGCCAGCCGCGCGAATGGGCGATCGGGTCACGGTAAGAGGCGGATCCATTCTTTCCGGATAGAACAAGGGCAGGTCATCATCATGAGCCATGACGGACACATCCGACCCGATGGACAGCCCCAACTCGCGGCAAGCCCGATACACCCCGCTGGCCATGATCACGCTCGAACAGATCAACGCGGTCGGCGGCGTCGGCAATGCCATCAGTTCACGGGCAAAGATGTAGCCGTTTTCCTCCGTCATCTGGCCGTGTCGCAGATAGGCGGGCTCCGGCGTGATGCCCGCACCTTGCAAGGCCTCCCGCCAGCCTTCTGCCCGCGCCTTTGAAAAGCTCTGATTGACAGGGCCATCCAGATTGGCAATGCGCGTATGTCCCAGTTGCAGCATTAACCGGGTGGCCTGCACCAGCGCGCCGTGATTGTCGATGTCCAGATAAGCGTAGGCAAAGTCGGAAGGAATGCGGCCGTGGACAATGAAGGGCAGCTTGAGGCCTTGCATCAGTTCCAAAACATCATTGTTCAGATGCAGCCCGAGCAGCACCAGCGCATCCACGGTGCCCTTGGCCGCCATTCGCTTGTACGCTTCACCAACATCATCCTTGATGGCCGAAATCAGGATATCGTGATCCAGAGCTGCGGCTTCTTCGGACAACCCTGCCAGGAAGTCGATGAAGTGCGGGTCGACCAGCATGTTGCGCCCGGTGGGGAACGAAACACCAATGATGCTGGAACGACCGGTAGCCAACCGTTTGGCATTGGCATTGGGACGATATCCCAGCTCGCTCGCAGCGCGTTCGACCCGCTCGCGGGTTTCCCGCGCCACATCGGAATATCCATTCAGCGCGCGACTCACAGTAGTTGGGGAAAGACCCAAATGCTCGGAGAGCGTCTTCAAGTTCATGGCTGTCTCCCCACCTGTTTCCCTCAGGTCATCGGTTAGCCGTCAAATACAGCATCCCGTTGTCATCGATCCTGTTCTTGCTCTGGTAGCGCGACTGATCTCGACCCGCCAGCGCCCACGAAAGATATCACAGGCACCAGATTACCAAAGCGCTTTGGATTGACAACCCCATCCGCTCGACCCCGAGCTGGATCCGCCCTCCCAATTAGACTTAAGTAATTGACCATAGACACTTGATTTTTCTCGATAAAACGGCTGATTTCTGCGGCGCAAAACAGGCATAGCTTATAATTTTTCATTGATATACTATTGACAGAAAGCAGGTGCTGGGTCACGCTTCTAATCCAAAGCGCTTTGGATATATATTACAAATAGTGCTTTTCCGCTCTCTCCTTTCATTGTGGAGAGATGAAACAGGCAGAGATCGGATGGGGGATACTCCGTTCATCTGCCGCCAGGACGAAACGGAGGACGTCCCTATGACATTGCGTCAAACTCTTCTTGCGACAGCAGTACTTTCTTTTGCCAGCTTCGGCTCCGCGGCCGCAGTTGAACTCAACATTTCCTGTGGCACGGTTGGAAAAGGTCAGGAGCTTTGCAAGGAAGCCGTGGCCGAGTGGGAGGCGAAAACCGGCCACACCGTCAACGTGATTTCGGTACCAACCTCGACCACCGATCAGCTTGCGCTCTATCAGCAGATCCTGGGCTCGGGGTCCGACGATATTGATGTGTTCGAGGTCGATGTGATCTGGCCGGGTATTCTGGGCAGCCACTTGCTGGATCTTTCACCCTACACGAATGGGGCGGAAGAGGATCACTTCGACGCGATCATCGAGAACAACACCTATCAGGGCAAGCTGGTCGCCATGCCGTCCTACACGGATGCAGGATTGTTGTACTACCGCAAGGACCTACTGGAAAAGTACGATCTGCCGGAACCTACAACATGGCAGGAACTGGCGGATACGGCCAAGACCATTCAGGATGCTGAACGAGAGGCCGGCAACGAAAAAATGTGGGGCTTCGTTTATCAGGCCAAGGCCTATGAAGGGCTGACCTGCGATGCACTGGAATGGATCGACAGCTTCAACGGCGGCTCCATCGTGAATGCGGAAGGCGACATCACGGTCAACAACCCGAATGCTGTGGAAGCCCTTGATCTGGCAGCAACCTGGATCGGCACCATCGCGCCCGAAGGGGTTCTGAACTATCAGGAAGAAGATTCCCGCGGTGTCTTCCAGTCCGGCAATGCGGTGTTCATGCGCAACTGGCCTTATGCATGGGCCCTGTCCCAAAGTGAAGATTCTCCGGTCAAGGGCAAGGTTGGCGTCATGGCGCTGCCCAAGGGCGGCGAAGATGGCAAACAGACCGGCGCTCTGGGCGGCTGGCAATTGGCCGTTTCCAAGTACACCAAGAACCCTGAAGAAGCCGCTGATCTGGTGATGTGGCTCACCCGCAAGGACGAGCAGAAACGCCGCGCCATTGAGGGGTCTTACAACCCGACCATCGTTTCGCTCTACGATGACCCGGAAATCCTGGAGGCAGCCCCGTTCATCGGTCAACTGCAGGACACCTTCAGCAACGCTGTGGCTCGTCCGTCTCGGGCGACCGGCGCGAACTACAACAAGGTGTCCAACGCCTTCTACAACACCGTGCACGAGATCCTGAGCGGCAAGACAGACGCCGAAGCCGGCCTTGCCGATCTTGAACGCGACCTCAAGCGCATCAAGCGCAGAGGCTGGTAAGACAGCGCGCCGCAGCAACCTGCTGCGGCGCCTTCCATCTCCGCTGATGGCCTGCGGCCTGATTGGAGCACCACCCTCTTCGCACGGAGGTTTTGACAGATGACGCTTGCTCTGTCCGCATCAGGCGCTGGCAAGAAGTCAGCGCACAAATCCAAGCTGACATCCGACCGCATTCGCTCTGCCTGGCTGTTTCTGTCGCCGATGTTGATCACATTGGCTGTCGTGGCCGGCTGGCCGTTGTTGCGCACTATCTGGCTCGGCTTTACCGATGCCAATCTATCCGACCTGTCACGAACGACGTTCATTGGCCTTGAAAACTACTACGTCACGTTCGATGGCGAGGCCTATGGTCTGCTCGTTGATCCGGACTGGTGGAACGCGGTCTGGAACACGATCTGGTTCACGGTTGTTTCAGTGGGCCTTGAAACCATCTTCGGCATGTTCATCGCTCTGGTGCTCAACGCCGAGTTTCGCGGGCGCGGCTTCGTGCGTGCTGCAGTCCTCATTCCCTGGGCCATTCCCACCGTCGTCTCCGCGCAAATGTGGGGCTGGATGCTGCATGACCAGTTTGGCGTTCTGAATGAAATTCTTCTCACCATAGGCTTGATCAGCCAGCCCATCGCCTGGACTGCGGATCCAGATACGGCCATGTGGGCCGTGATCATGGTCGACGTCTGGAAGACAACGCCGTTCATGGCGCTTTTGATCCTTGCCGGCCTGCAAATGCTGCCGGGAGACATTTACGAGGCCGCACGGGTCGACGGCGTGCATCCGGTTCGGGTGTTTTTCAAGGTCACCCTGCCCTTGATCAAACCTGCACTCATGGTGGCCATCATCTTCCGAGCGCTGGATGCACTGCGCATTTTCGACCTGATCTATGTTCTGACCTCCAACTCCGCGGACACCATGTCCATGTCCGTCTACGCCCGCCAGCAATTGGTTGATTTTCAGGAAGTCGGGTACGGCTCGGCTGCCGCGACCCTGTTGTTCCTGATTGTCGCGGTGATGACCACGATCACGCTGATGGCCGGCAACGTGAAGCTTTCGGAGGGGCCGCAATCATGACCCAGACCATGAAACGTCGCATACAGACCGGTGTTCTCTATGCCCTGATCCTGTGCGTGGTGGTGCTGTCCATCTTTCCATTCTACTACGCGGTACTGTCTTCGTTCCGCAGTGGCACGGAACTGTTCAGCTCATCGTTGGTGCCGGACTTCAGCACCATCGACAACTATATCGGTATCTTCACTGCACAACCCTTCGGGACGAACATCCTGAACTCGATCATAGTCGCCACCTCTGTGGTGGTGTTGTCGCTGTTCATCGCCGTAACCGCCTCCTATGCGCTGGCGCGGATTTCCTTCCGGGGACGCGGCTTGTTGCTGATGACCATCCTGTCCGTCTCCATGTTTCCGCAGGTCGCCATTCTTTCCGGCATGTTCGAGTTGATCCGCGCACTGGGGGTTTACAACTCCCTGCCGGGTCTGATCATCCCCAACACCGTGCTGACCCTGCCGTTTACCGTCTGGGTGCTGACCACGTTCATGCGGGAGTTGCCCAAGGAGCTGGAAGAAGCGGCGCTGGTCGATGGTGCCTCATCATGGACCATCGTTCGGCGCGTGTTCCTGCCATTGATGTGGCCTGCGCTTGTCACCACCGGATTGCTCGCTTTCATCGCCGCATGGAACGAGTTCCTGTTTGCTCTCACCTTCACTCTTTCCAATGACGTACGGACCGTACCTGTAGCCATTGCGCTCATGTCCGGTGCCAGCGAGTTCGAATTGCCGTGGGGCCGCATCATGGCAGCCTCCGTGGTCGTTACTGTGCCGATCGTTGTGCTCGTCCTCGTGTTCCAGAGAAAAATCGTCGCCGGGCTCACTGCCGGTGCTGTTAAAGGATAAGACCCATGACTGCCCTCAAACCAACCCCAACCCCTCAGGCCGTGGACGCACAAACCAATGCCGATTGGTGGCGCGGTGCCGTGATTTATCAGGTGTATCCACGCTCCTTCATGGACAGCAATGGCGATGGCATTGGCGACTTGCCCGGCATTACCTCCAAGCTGCCCTACATTGCCAAACTGGGCGCAGATGCAGTCTGGATTTCTCCTTTCATGAAATCCCCCATGGATGACTTCGGCTATGACGTTTCCGATTATGAAGACGTGGACCCGATGTTCGGAACGCTGGATGACTTCAAGACGCTGGTCACCAGTGCCCATGAGCTGGGCCTGAAGGTGTTGATCGACCTTGTGATCTCACACACGTCAGATCAGCATGCCTGGTTTCAGGAAAGCCGCCAGGATCGCACCAACGCGAAAGCCGACTGGTATGTGTGGGCCGATGCCAAACCGGACGGCACCCCTCCCACCAACTGGCTATCCGTATTCGGCGGCTCGTCCTGGCAGTGGGACACCCGTCGCAACCAGTATTACTTGCACAACTTCCTGCGCACGCAGCCAGATCTCAACTTCCACAATGAAGACGTGCAAAAGGCCGTTCTGGACGCGGCGCGCTTCTGGTTGAAGATCGGTGTTGACGGGTTCCGTCTGGACACGGCCAACTTCTATTTTCATGACAAGGACCTGCGCGACAACCCGCCCAAGCCGGAGGAATACGGCACAGTCTCCACGCCGCGTACCAACCCCTACAGCCATCAGCAGCACATCTATGACAAGACACGGCCCGAAAATATCGCGTTTTTGAACAAGCTGCGGGCTGTTCTGGACGAATATCCGGGCAGCACCATGGTCGGCGAGATCGGCGCCGACGAAGACCCGCACCAGATCATCGCCGACTATACGGCCGGAAACGACCGGCTCCACATGGCTTACAGCTTTGACCTGCTCACGAGCGCACAGACCCCGGCCTACATACGCGACAAGGTCAGCAAGCTTGAAGCTGCCATCAACGACGGGTGGGCCAGTTGGGCCATGTCCAACCACGATGTGACGCGCGTCATCTCCCGACTGGAAGACGGACGCGAAAGCCCTGAAGCTGCGGCTGTGCTGCTGGCCGTTGTGGGCAGTTTGCGCGGTAGCCCCTGCATCTATCAGGGGGAAGAACTGGCGTTTGCAGAAGCTGATGTGGCCTTCGAGGACTTGCAAGACCCGTATGGGATCGAGTTCTGGCCCAATTTCAAGGGCCGCGACGGTTGCCGCACGCCTATCGCATGGGAAGCCAACTCTCCCAACGGCGGCTTTACGACCGGCAAGCCATGGCTGCCGGTAGACCCGCGCCACATTGAGCAGAGCGTCAGCGCTCAGGACGCGGACCCGAACTCGACCCTGAACAAGGCACGTCGGTTCTTTGCCTGGCGCCGCACCCAGCCTGCCCTCATAAAGGGGGACATGAGTTTTGTCCAACTGGAGGCTGATGTGCTTGGCTTTACCAGAACGCTCGAGGGACAGAGCCTTCTGTGCGTATTCAACTTGAGCAGCAACGAAAAAACCGTCAGCCTGACGGGTCAGGGCGTGACAGAACCGCTGGACGGACATGGGTTCACATGCACGCTGGATGGCAAGGTGGTGACATTGCCCGCATGGCAGTGCGCCTTTTTCAAACGGCAGGCGTGACAAGGGGAGGACAAGACGATGGCAGATGTTACCCTGAGAGGGGTCTACAAGGACTTCGGATCTACCCGCGTTATTCACGGCGTGGATCTGGACATCAAGAAAGGCGAGTTCATCGTCTTTGTTGGCCCGTCGGGCTGCGGAAAGTCCACCCTTTTGCGGTTGATCGCCGGGTTGGAGGACATTACCGATGGCGAGCTCTACATTGACGAAGCGCTGGTCAACCAGCGCTCGCCCAAGGAGCGCAAGATCGCCATGGTGTTCCAGTCCTATGCGCTTTATCCTCACATGAGCGTGTTTGAAAACATGGCGTTTGGGCTGGAGCTCTCCAAAGTTTCCAAAGAGGAAATCTTCAAGAAGGTGGCGGAAACGGCCGAGATTCTTGAACTCACTCCGTTGCTGAACCGCAAGCCCAAGCAGCTTTCCGGCGGCCAGCGCCAGCGTGTAGCCATTGGCCGGGCCATCGTGCGCAATCCAAAGGTGTTCCTGTTCGACGAGCCCCTGTCCAATCTGGATGCCGCCCTGCGGGTGCAGATGCGCATCGAGATTGCCAAGCTGCACAGGGAAATGAACGCCACGATGGTGTATGTGACCCACGACCAGACCGAGGCCATGACGCTGGCCGATCGCATCGTGGTGTTGAATGCCGGCCGTGTGGAGCAGGTAGGCAGCCCGCTCGAGTTGTATCACCGCCCCCAAAACGCCTTTGTTGCCGGGTTCATCGGCTCGCCAAAGATGAACTTCATCAAGTCCAGCGTTGTCAGCTTGCAAGAGCGCGGGGTGGAAGTCGCCCTGCCTGGTGGAGGAACTGTAATTGCAAGCGTAGCGGCGGACGGCGTGGCAACGGGCGATCAGGTCAAAGTCGGAATTCGCCCAGAGCACCTGAGCGTCAGTGCCGAAGGTCCGATGACAGGCGTGGTGGAAGTGATCGAATCCCTTGGCGAAAGCCACTTCCTCTATGTCCGCGATGCCAATGGCACGTTGGTGACGGTTCAAGGCAAGGGAGACACTCGGCTGAAAAACGGCGATACCATTGCTTTGGAGGTACCCGGCTCATTGTGCCACGTGTTCCGCAAGGATGACACGGCCCTGCCACGCGCCTTCGACGCAGATATTGGACACCATACCCCCGCGCATGCAGCCAGCGAGTTGGTTTGAACCAAAGCCCAGAAAGGCCCCGCTTTGGGGCCTTTTTGACATACGGATGCCCAGCGCCCCTGCCTATTGAGAGGCGATAATCTGGAAATAGGCCCTCGCAGGAAAAACCGATACGGTTTGTATCGGGAGTTTTTTGCGTCAGGGAGCCATGTCCAACACTTTGCCCCTCTCCGTTTTCATCATTGCCTGTAACGAGGCGGATCGTATCGGATCCACGCTGGCAAGTGTGGCATCGTGGGTTGATGACATCGTGGTGGTGGACAGCGGATCGACTGATGCCACCGTGGAGATTGCCCAGCGCTTTGGCGCGCGGGTCTTCACCCGGTCATGGACGGGGTACGGCCCGCAAAAACGCTATGGCGAGGACCAATGCCGCCATGACTGGACGCTGAATCTGGATGCAGATGAAGCCCTGTCGCCCGAATTGCAAACCGAAATACAAAACCTTTTTCGCAGTGGTGGCATCAGCCGCGCCAGTTTCTGGCGCATGGCGATCAAGGACACCTGGCCCCATGAAGAGGCGCCCGCCTCATTTGCATATGGGTACAACCAGATCCGGCTTTATCGCCGCTCGATCGGTCGGTTTTCCCCGTCACCCGTGCACGATACGGTACGCCCACCCGATGAGGCACCCATTGGCCAGCTCAAGCACCCGGTCGCCCATCGCAGCCTTCGCTCTCTGGCCCATCAGATCGACAAGTTGAACACCTACACGGATGCGCAGGTGGCTGATCTTGCGCAGCGTGGACGACGCTTGCCCCGGTACCGGCTCGTGACCGAGTTTCCCATGGCGTTCGTGAAGGCCTATCTGGTGCGCCGCTATTGGCGCTACGGCTGGTGGGGCGTGATTGTTTCTCTCACCCACGCCTATGCCCGCTTTCTGCGGGTTGCAAAGTCCTACGAAATGTATCTCCGGGCACAAAAGGAGCATAGCCATGTTGGAGGCGACAGCGGCATTTACAGTCACCGTTCTCATTCCCGTGCGCAATGCCGCCCCGACGCTGATGCCAATGCTGGAAAGCTTGAAGGCGCAGACCTTCCGTGACTTCATCATTGTTGTGGTGGATGATGGGTCGACGGACGCCACCATGGACATTCTGAGGGCCTATCAGAAGGATGAGCCACGCCTTCACCTTCTCAAGAACGCCGGTCGCGGCATTTCCGCTGCCTTGAACACCGGGCTCAGGCAGATTGATAGTCCGTTCGTCGCCCGCTTGGATGCCGATGATCTGGCCATGCCAAGGCGGCTGCGCACGCAGGTAGCGGCGCTGCGGCACAACAGCGACTGGGTCTTGTGCGGCTCGGACGTGGAGCGCATTGACGCCATCGGCACACCGCGCGGGGTTTTGACGTCACCGACCACGCCGGAGGCAATCGCCAAGCGACTTCACGAGAAGAACTGCCTTTATCACCCCTCCATCATGTTTCGAAGTGAGGCCGTCAAACGGCTTGGTGGATATCGCAGTCGTTTTGATGGAGCGGAAGACTATGATCTGTATCTTCGGCTCAGCCGGCTATGGCAATTGGGCTCGTTACCGGAAGCGTTGACCCAATATCGCATTCACGACGGGCAGGTTACGGCCGACCCCGACCGCCGCTACAGATTGATCGCCGATGCTGTGCTTCTCAATACCTTGCGGCGGGAAGCAAATCTGATGGAGTTTCAAAACCTGCCGGCAGATGACTTGCCGCTGTTTCTGGTATCCGAAGTCATATCTGCGCTCGGCCGGACGAAAGCACCACTGAAGCCACGCATTGCCCGTCACATTCTGGCGCGTTGCAAGCGCGCGGGTGCAGATATCACCTTGGCCAAGCGCGCTCTGGTCCGCGCCACGCTTGCTGGCCGGGTGTTTCAAGAAACCATCAAGGCACTGGCGCTGTAACCCGTCGGGTTGCGGCCACTCCGTGGACCACTGTTTCCACCATCTCATCAAATTGGCGGGCTACCGATCTCACATCAAAATGGCGCATGACGTGCTGACGGCCCATCCGGCCGCGCTCCTCGCACTGGGCCGGGTCAGAGACCAACGCTTGCAGCGCCCCCGCGATGTCTTGCGGTGAGTTGGGCCGAACGTAGAACGCATGACTACCGCCCGCCTCCTTGAAGCCGCCGGAGGGTGTTGCCACGACCGCTGCACCGCAGCTCATGGCTTCAATGACCACGCGGCCAAACCCTTCCTGAACGCGTGAGGGCGCAACGGCGATGCGGGCTGCGCCAAGCACACCACGGACCTGCGAAGCACTCAGATTTTCCCAGAACCGAATTCGGCTCAACCCGAGGCGCACCGCCTCTTGTTTCAGCCGGTATGCGGTGGCGCGCTCCTCCGCATCATGAATGGCCAGCACCATATCGAGCGTCCAGCCGTCCAGTCCCGCACGGCGTACGCCCTCCAACAGGTCCGAGAGGCCCTTGTCGTCGCGGGCGCGTCCGACATACGCCAAGCGGTTTTCCTTTTTCGTGGGCACCCAAAGGGTTGTATCAATGCCGTTGGGCACCACCCAGCTGCGGTCCGTGAATTGCGGATATTGCTGCAGAAAGGCGGTGCGAATGGCAGTGCTGACCCACAGGATGGCTTCAAGTTCGCCGTAGTGTCGCTGGTTCAACAATCGGCGCAGCAGTTTGTCCTGCTTGGTACGCCCATGGCGATGCAGAACAACGGGCGTGGAGGGAAAGTCCTCACAGATCTGAGTTGCGGTGCGCAGATGTTGGTGCACGACGATCACATCGGGACGGTCGTCCTTCAGCGCTTGTTTGACCTGCGCGCGGTCCACCTGATGACCACTTCCCACCGGCACGAAAGCAACGTCCCTGAACGGGGCAGAACAATGACATCCATAGATTACTGTGGAGTTTTTATATCGACTAAAAAGTGCAAGGTCGTGCGCGCAAAGATCGATGGAGGTTGCCCCCAACGGGCTGAATTTCATGTGACGGGGCAAAATAACAGCAATGCGCAAGTAACCACTCCCCTTTACGTAAAATGCACTTCAACCTTTCCCAAAGGGGAGGCTCCACCAAGTCTCACATCCAAACTAATGCAGGCCTCATAGAAGTGGTATACTTGAATAACAACCCCATAAAACTCTGAGAATAAATGTTTTTTCTCATACTTATGACCACGCAAAGAAAAAGTATTGCAGGGTCAAACAGAGAATAGAAATTTAGGAAATTCTCATCTGATACAGTTTTTGAATTGCCGCACATCCCCTACGACATGAAACTAGATAAACTTTTATGTAACGCTTTTATCTTCATTAAGAGTTTTCATCTAGCTTTCAAAAACCGTACTTGAAATTTCAGGCGAAGGTGTTTTCCAAGAGTAGAGACCCCACACCGCGACCATGCCTTCAGCCTCTAAGTGATTGGTGAAGCTTATGTCGATCATCGTAATCATCGATGACCGTGCCATTAATAGAAACATCCTGAAGAGGCTGGCTCTTGCTGTCGCTCAGGATGTGAAAACACATTGTTTTGCATCTCCGTCTGAAGCGATTGCCTTCATGAAGCATCAGGCGCCGGATCTGGTTGTGACTGATTACAGCATGCCGGAAATGGACGGCGCCGACCTGACAACGCACATCCGCGCCATAGAGGACTGTCAGGACGTGCCGGTCATGGTCATCACCGCGTTTTCGGACAGGACCTTCCGCATAAAAGCGCTGGAAGCCGGGGCCACCGATTTTCTGCAAAGTCCCGTTGACCATAACGAATTTCTGAGCCGGGCCCGCAACTTGCTGGCCTTGCGCAAGGAACAACTCGCCGCCAAATCGCGCGCGTCCAATCTGGAGCGCGAGTTGATGAACGTGGAGCGCCAGCACGAAGAAGAGCTGCGCAACTCCATCGAGCGCCTGGGACAAGTCATCGACAGCCTGCCTGCCATGGTCACTGCGGTAGACACTGGCGGGCGCTGTGCCTTTGCCAATGCGGCCTGGGGCGAGTTCATGAACAAGCCCTCCCACGAATGGGTGGGGCTGGACTTTTATGGCCAGTTGACGGAAGTCGCGCGCGAGCGCAACAAGCGGCTGGACTTGAAGATCTTCTCCAGCGGGCGCGCCCTGCCGCCGTATGAGGTGGAGATCCCTGACCCGATGGGCCATATCCGTTTTTTTCTGGTCACCAAGAGCCCATTGCTGGATGGTTATGGCAATGTCACGCATGTGGTCACCACCTCCACCGAAATCACGGACCGGAAACGGGCCGAAGCCCATCTTCTGCACATTGCCCACCACGACAGCCTGACGGACCTGCCGAACCGGACACTGCTGACGCTGCGCATTGAAGAACAGATCAACGCCTGCCGAAAAAGCGGCAAGATTTTCGCCCTGCACTTTCTGGATCTGGACCGGTTCAAGCCAATCAACGATGCACTGGGGCACCGATCCGGCGACCGACTTCTGGAAATGGTTGGCGAGCGCCTGCAAAGCTGCGTGAAGCAGTCGGATCTGGTGGCACGCATGGGCGGCGACGAATTCGCCATTTTGCAAACGGACATTCGCGGGCCGGATGATACATTGACACTAGCGCGGCGCATCGTGGACGTGCTTGAAGAGCCGTTTTACATTGATGGCCAGGAACTTCGAACTGGCGCCAGCATCGGCATCACCCGTTATCCGGAAGACGGCATCGGCAGTGAGGAACTGCTGCGGCACGCGGACATGGCCATGTATCAAGCCAAGGCGGAGGGAGGCAATGTCTACCGCCTGTTCTCAACCACGATGGACCATGACGCCCGTCAAAGCATCGCGCTGGAAGCAGAACTGCGCCATGCGGTCTTGTCCGAACAATTCGAGCTTTACTACCAACCTCAGGTGAACCTGCAAACCAACGAGATTGTCGGCGCCGAAGCCTTGCTGCGCTGGAACCGGCCGGGACACGGCGTCGTGTCGCCGCTCGTTTTCCTGCCCATGGCCGAAGAGACCGGCCTCATCATTCCCATCAGCGAATGGGTGGTCACGGCCGCCTGCGCCGAAGCAAAACGCTGGCATGATATGGGGCATGATGACCTCAGGGTTGCGGTCAACCTGTCACCAACTCAGTTTCGCAAGCAGAACGTTCCCAGCCTTCTGGAGATGGCACTCGACAATTCCGGCCTCAGGGCCTCGGCTCTGGAGATCGAAATCACCGAGCATATCGTGATGCACGGTTCGGAGGTGGTGGAGCGGGAGCTGAAACAGATTCAGCGCATGGGATCGCGTGTCTTTATAGATGACTTCGGCACGGGCTATTCCTCGTTGTCCTATCTCAGCCGCTTCTCCATCAACGGGTTGAAGATCGATCGTTGTTTCATCAAGAACCTCGAGCACGACCCCAATGATGCCGCCATTGCCAACGCCATAATAGGTCTTGGCAAGAGCCTTGGACTGGAGGTCATTGCCGAAGGCATCGAAACGCCCGAACAAGTTGCCTATTTGCGCGAGGCCGGCTGCCTTTATGCGCAAGGCTACTATTATGGCCGTCCCATGCCAGCAGATCAGTTTCGTGAGCTTTTGGACTCCAAAAGCTCGCTACTGGTGGCCAGTACCGGATAACGAGAACGGAAACGACTGCGGATGCGCAAGGACACGCCTCTGAAACCCGCCTTGGAACGCCTGACGCGACTGGTAAGCAACGCTTATGCTGCCTTCAGACGCTCTAACGCGGCAACAGGCGGCGAGACGGAAATGAGCCTGAACCGGGTACTCATTGCGTTGGTGTTGATGCCCTATGCCATGTCGGATGCCCGTTTCCTCATCGACAGACACAATTTCGGCACCACCATGCTTCTGTCGTTTCTGGTGGGCACGGCCGTATTGTTCATTCTGGTGCTGCGGGCAAAAAAACCCAACGCCGTGCGACGCACATGCGCCATGGTCATGGATTTGGGCATGTTGACCCTCGCCATGTACGCAGGCGGGCAGTTTGTTGCAATCACCTTCCCTATCTATCTTTGGGTGATCTTTGGCAATGGGTTTCGTTTCGGCATCAAATACCTCGTCATGTCCTGCCTGTTGTCGGTGGCAGGGTTTTCGCTGGTGCTCACTACCCCTTATTGGCAGGAACAGGCACAGTTGGGTTGGGGGCTACTGGCTTGTTTGATCATTGTGCCGATCTACGCCGCGAAATTGATCCGGGATTTATCCCGTGCCAAGCGCGCGGCCGAAGCCGCCAGCCAGGCCAAGACACAGTTCCTCACCGCCGTCAGTCATGAATTGAGGACACCGCTCAACGCCATTATCGGCATGGGCGAAATGCTCAAGGACACCAAGCTGGATCAAGACCAGCATGAGATGACGGTGACCATCAAGAGTTCAGCACAGTCCCTGCTTTCCCTGATCGACGGCATTCTTGATTTTTCCCGCATTGAGGCAGGAGAGCTGGACATCAAGCATGGCGTGTTCAGTGTGGATGAGCTTTTTCGCGAAACTGCACAGATTGTGGGCGGGCAAGCGCGCGCCAGAAACCTGCGCTTCTGCCGTTTTATCAGCCCCGAAGTCGAGGACATGCTGGTGGGTGATCACCGGCATCTGCATGAAGTCCTCATCAACCTGACCGGAAACGCACTCAAGTTCACGCACTCTGGTTTCGTGGCCATTCGCGCTTTTCAACGCGACAACAGTGGCAGCGATGCTCATCTCGTCATTCAGGTGGCCGACAGCGGAATTGGCATTTCCGAGGAGGCTCAAACACGCATCTTTGAACGCTTCACGCAAGCAGACGAAACCATCGTCGATCGCTTTGGCGGCACCGGCCTGGGCCTGACCATCGTAAAACAGGTGGTGGAAGGCATGGGAGGCAGCATCAGCGTCGACAGTACGGTGGGGATTGGCAGTACCTTCACCCTTGAGATACCGGTCAAGCGGGTTGCTTCCACCCGACCGGAGCGGCTTGTGTTTGCCGAAGCAATTTACTTCATTGTGACGGAGCACGACCAGATCGCGGAGCGCCTTGCCAAAGGTCTGGCCCGGTTCGGCATCAGCGCGCGGCATGCACCAACGCCCAGCGCGGCAATCGCCATGTTGGGCGAGCTGACAGTTCAGGGCGTGCGAGAAGCGATCCTGTTCATCGATGAACAATGTGTCCATGGGCCAATTGAAGTGCTGGGGCACGCCATCCAGTCTCCAGATCGTCTCATTGACGCTCATCTGGTTCTTTTGAAAACAACCGAGACACCTCTGGAGGAGGTCGAGAATGTCTACAACAGGTGCCGAAGCCTGTTGGACCTCGCGCGCGCCGAGGAGGATCTTTATCGCGTCCTTCAAATCACCGGGGCTCGACCCCCCCAGCAAGCAGCCGAACCGCCCACCCTTGCTGAACGCATTTATCAAACCCACAAGGGCCTCAGCGTTCTGGTTGCCGAAGACAACAAGACCAATCAGCGCGTCATAAGCAAGATCTTGGAGCGCGGCGGCCACCACTGCACCATTGTTGACAACGGAGAAGAAGCGCTGGATGCCATGGAAGAAGAGGTTTTTGACCTCGCCTTGATGGATCTGAACATGCCGGTGATCAATGGTTTGGAAGCCATCAAGTTGCACCGCCTTACGGAACATGGTGAAGGGCATTTGCCCATCGTTGCGCTCACCGCCGACGCGACACCCGCGGCCACGCGGCGGGCTCTGGAAGCAGGTGCGGACGCTTGCGCAACCAAGCCGATTGAGCCAGATGTCCTGTTGACGTTGATTGACAACACCGTAACGGAACTTGGACGGCGCACACCGGAAACAGACACCGCAGCCACGGCAGACAAGCTGGTCAGCGTGGCTGCGTTCCCGTCGTCACCGTCGCAGCCGTGTGGCGCAATCGATTATACCTGTCTGGACAATCTGGCCAATCTGGGTGGAGCGGACTTTGTGAGCGGAGTCATCGCAGATTATCTGGAGGATGCAGCAACCTTGCTGGAGGAATTCAGCGCTGCGGTAAACGACAAGGACCCGATCGCCATTCGGGACAAGGCTCATGCGTTGAACTCGGCCTCGGCCAACATTGGCGCACAAGATGTGGCCGCGCTGTGTCAGCGCTGGGAAACGGCACGCGCGCCCGACCTGATGGCCGAAGGCGATGCCATGGTGACCAAACTCGCAGACGCCCTCGAAAAGGCGCGAGCTGGTTTGCATGCCTATGCGCTGAATCTTGGCCAACCAGAAGAAGCAGCACCGGTGCAATTACGCAAATGAACCGGTGCTCTTAACAGGGCGTCAAAGAGCCAATGTATCCTTGGCATCAATATCAAAGCGGTTCTGCGCCTTGACCAACCGCTCCATCTTGCGCAGGTCCGACGATGACAGTTGCAGGGCAGCCTCTACCCACAGATCTACAACCTGTCGCAATTCCTGATAGGAAACCGGCTTTACAACCCGACCACTGCGATAGATTGCGGAGTGGGCGTTGAACTTGCGCATGTTGCGCTGGATGTAGTCCTGTGTTGCGGCAACGCCTTCTCCGGGCTCAACAACCACATCAACCAACCCCAGTTCCTGAAGCTCTTCTGCGGTGTATATTCGGCCGCTCATCATCATTTCTTCAGCGCGGTGGCCGTCAACTTTCCGGCTCAGGAAGCTGTAGGCCCCCATCCCCGGAAACAGGTTGAACAAGACTTCGGGCAATCCGAACTTAGCCTGACGTTCGGCAATGATCACATCACAGGACAGGGCCGTTTCGAACCCCCCGCCCAGCGCATCGCCCTGAACCAAACCGACCGTTATATAAGGCAAATTCAGCGATATGGCGTTGCCATAAACAACATCAATGCAGTCAACGGCGTATTTCTCAAGCGCAAGACGTTCCCGCTGTTTGATCAGATCGACAAACAGGCCCAGGTCACCCCCCAAGTTGTAGATCAACGGATTGCGCGATGCGATGACGTTGTAGCGGATCGGCTCCGGCATGGCGCGGCGATAGGTTTCATAAAGCCGCTTGATGACCACTTGGGCCCCTGCAAGATCACTCAGGAGCTCCGGAGAAAAGCATGGGCGCCCCTTGCCTTTCATGAAAACCCATAGCGCGCGGGTGTCATCATCGAACTCCAGATCCAGACTGTTCAGCTGTACAGAGGCAAATTTCTGAGAGAGCGACACCTGAGACACGGAACCCGCGTCCTGCTGTGCCGCATCCTGTTGCGTCAAACTTTCCGTCAGCACACCACGTTCCATCATTTCTGCCGTTTTGTTGCCCATTGCTCTTTCAACCTTCTCAGACATCACGCCCTCTTGCTCTTGCGTTCATGGCACGCCACTTCTGATGCCCGATCAGCTTCAACCATCCGCATTCCACGGCCCCGGATTGTCACTGCCTACCAACTTGTGTCAGCCGTCACGGTAGCGCGACGGCAACAGCTGTTCATTCCAATTTTTCAGTAAGGATAAAGAATTTATTTAGCATGTCGATATTATTTTGATTTTATATTAACCATAACATAATAATTTATAGTTATAATTTTAGTGTTTATCTCGTTTTATATAATTTTTTTCATGCTTTACAGCAAAGCGACCTAACGTTTGCAATTTGCATAAACCGCATCAGAGCCAGATCAGCTCACGTAAAGCTGAACATATTCTTGCCACAACATCAGAAATTTGAGTGCAAAACACCGCCATGAACAGACCCTTGAAACGACCGCTCCATCTCCATCGTTGATTTTTCCCAGGAAAGGCTCTAGCGCCTACAGCAGTTTACGTGTTCCTGTCAGATGAGTTCAAAGTGCCCAAATCAGTTTCAGTTATCGGCGCTGGTCCCGGCGGCCTGTTTGCTGCGGAAATCTTGAGTGCCATTGGCTATTCGGTCCGGGTGGTGGATCACATGCCCTCCGTGGCGCGCAAGTTCCTGCTGGCCGGACGCGGAGGCTTGAACCTGACGCACAGCGAACCGCTGGACGCTTTCCTCAAGCGCTATCACCCACAGGAACCTCTCCTGCTGGAGAGCATCCGCCAGTTTCCGCCATCCGCATTGCGGCACTGGTGTCATGAGTTGGGGGAGCCGACCTTCGTCGGATCCAGTGGGCGCGTATTTCCCAAAAGCTTCAAGGCTTCGCCGTTGTTGCGTGCATGGTTGAGGCGACTGGACGCTCAAGGCGTGTCCTTTCAACTCGGCTGGTCTTGCACCGGCTTTTCCAGTTCCGGGCATTTGCAGATAGCCTCAAAGGAGGCACCGCACGAAAACATAGTGCTTGAAAGCGATGCCGTTCTGCTGGCACTGGGGGGCGGATCCTGGGCACGATTGGGATCAACCGGCGCGTGGGTCAACTGGATGAACCAGGAAGGCGTCTCATGCGCACCGCTCGCTCCCACCAATTGCGGCTTTGAAGCCCCCTTGTCCGAAGACTTCGTTTCCCGGTTCGCCGGGGCACCGTTGAAGAAGATTGGTCTGACCCACGAAACCACTCGGTTGGTTGGCGAAATCATGATCGATCGCAGCGGCCTTGAAGGCGGCGGGATCTATGCGCTGGCTCGACAGTTGCGCCAAGCCATAGAACGCGACGGCAACACCACCCTGTGGCTGGATCTGAAACCGGATCTGTCAAAAGAGGCGATCGTCAACCGGCTGCAGCGTCCGCGCGGCAAACAAAGCCGCTCGACCTATCTGCGGAAGGTCTTGAAGTTATCCCCGCTGGCACTGGCGCTCATGAGGGAAGCAGGGACCGTTGCCGACGAGCCGACGGCGCTTGCGCACCAGATCAAGTGCCTTCCCCTCCTCCTGACTGCCCCGCGCCCAATAGAGCGCGCCATTTCCTCAGCGGGCGGCCTTGCCTTTACCGAAATCGACGAGCACTTCATGCTGCGCAAGAAAGCCGGTGTTTTTGTTTGCGGTGAAATGCTGGATTGGGAGGCTCCAACCGGCGGCTATCTGCTTCAGGGTGTATTTGCCAGCGCAAACGCAGCCGCACGCGGAATACATCACTTTCTTTCAAACGAACGCACGTAAACGCTCAAACACCTTCACGCCCCAAAATCGGGTCCCGACAAAAGAAAAGGCACCGGATGGGAGTGTCCGGTGCCATTGCTATTCGGGCAGGCTGGTTGCCTAGGGAGGAAGACAACCGGCAAGTGGAGGGCTTGACTGCCCGATCCAAAGAAGGTGCTACGCAGGTGAACCACTTCCTGCGTCACCGTATCAGTCGGCTTGAGCCGATCTGCGTTTCTTTAGTGAAACTGTTGATTTGTGGCGCTGAACAGCGCGACTTGGTCTATTAGCTGTGCACTTGGGCATGACCCGCAACAAAGCGCGAGCATTCGCCTCGGAATGCACGAATTGTTTAGGCTGGAAATAGGGCTGAAGCTGGCCACAATTGTGGCAGAAACTTGCAAATTACAATCAATAATGTCGCAGAACCCGCAGTGCACTACATGCTTGAATCATGCCAGCTAACCAATGAAAGACCGCTGGTATCTCCTGCGTCCCGCCAAAACCCTTTGGTATCCATAGCTCTAGGCCTACCCCGGATTTACAGAGCGCCCCGGAAGCTACTATGCTTTCTGGTCGGAGACACGATGGCTTGGAGAAACAACATTGGGACGCCCTCCCCGTACGCAAAACACCCGAAAGCTCATACTGGACGCGGCAATCGATGTGGTATCATCACATCGCAGCAGCACTTTCTCTCTGGATGAAGTAGCAGCCCGGGCTGGCATTTCCAAAGGAGGGCTGCTTTATAACTACCCGTCCAAGAATGATCTCATTGCCGCAATGGTGGCCCATTTCATCGAGGACCTGAAAGCCTATGTAGCGCGGGCAGAGGCTGAGGTGGCCGAAGATGGCCTGCCAAACAAGCTCATCCGGGCCCATCTAATCGGACTGCGCTCAAAGTTCAGCCAAGGGCACAAACCAAATTTCGGCATTCTGGCTGCAATCGGAGAACAACCGGAAATGCTGGATCCGATCCGCGTCTACACTGAAGACATCTATGCTCGTATCATTGCGGAATCGGACAACCCCAAACTGGCCTCCATGGTGTATTTTGCAACGGAGGGGTTGCGCTGCATTCAGATTTTCCGCGTGCTCGATTTTTCTCAGGAGCAAATCATCTCGCATCTGGATTGCATGCTGAAACTGCTGGAAACCAACGAGTTACCGACGGAACCGGCTTAGGCGAACAGTAGTATCTCCAAGCTTGAGAACCTGTGATAGTCTCCATCAAACTTTAGGGGGGAGACTATGAAACGTCGTGACTTTTTGAAAACAGCCGGTACGTCCGGCCTGGCTCTCGGCGCTGCCGGCCTGGCAGCACCCGCTTTGGCCAACTCACCTTTGAAATTGAAGCTTGTTGGCGCATTTCCAAAGGGTTTTCCGGGTGTTGGCACCTCTGCTGAGCAACTCGCCCGACGCATTGAAGCGTTGTCTGACGGCAAGATCGAGATCACCTATTATGGGGGTGGTGAACTGGTGCCGCCTTTCGAGGTTTTCTCGGCGGTCTCCAGTGGTGCAGCCGACATCGGACACAATGCCGCCTATTATCAGGTCGGCCAGGTGCGCTCGACCATGTATTTCACTTCAATGCCGTATGGTCTGGATGCAGAGGAACTCTCAGCCTGGATTCGATTCGGCGGTGGTCAGGCGCTGTGGGATGAGGCGTACGCCCCGCATGGCGTCAAGCCGTTTTATGTCGGCAACTCGGGTATGCAGGCAGCTGGCTGGTTCAAGCAGCAAATCACCTCTTTGGACGACCTTGTCGGCCTGAAGATGCGAATTGCGGGCCTTGGCGGCGACATCATGCGCAAACTGGGTGTTACCACGGTTTTGACACCACCACCGGAGATCTATTCCGCCTTACAGTCCGGTGTCGTGGATGCCGCAGAGTTTGTCGGACCCTGGAACGACATGGCGCTGGGATTTGTGAAGGTTGCACCCTACTACTACCTGCCGGCCTTTCATGAACCAGGTCCCGGTCTGGAAATGATCGTCAATCAAGACATCTATGAGAACCTGACACCTCATCTGAAAACGGTGTTGGATAATGCGGCCACGGCTCAAGCCGAATCCACCACCGCCGAGTTCCGCTACAACAACACAATGTTGCTGCCAGCCCTAATCGAGCAAGGCGCGGTCATATCAGCTTTCCCTGATGATGTTGTCGAGGCGCTCGGGACAGCTGCCAAGGAAGTTGTTGCGGCTTATCCGGGCGATGATGCCGTATCCAACAAGATCCATGACGCCTATGTGGACTACATAAAGGCCTGTGCGCTTTACACAAAGGGCATGGAAGGCCAGCTTTACACCGACCGAGCCAAGGTTTGGGACGTATAGAGCCCGTTGGAACAACATAGAATCGGAAGCCGGAGCCCGCACGACGCAGGCTCCGGTTTTTTCATGGTGATTTGCGTTTGACGTCACAGAAAAACCTGCCATAACGCGCCCATGCAAGACTATGATGTGATTGTTCTGGGTGCCGGCGCTGCCGGTTTGATGTGTGCGATCGAAGCTGGCAAACGCGGGCGCAAGACGCTGGTGCTGGACCATTCAGCCAAACCGGCGGAGAAAATTCGCATCTCCGGTGGCGGACGATGCAATTTTACCAACCTGCATGCCTCGCCAGCAAACTTCCTGGGCGAAAACCCTCGGTTCTGCGTATCCGCCTTAAAACGCTATACGCAGCATGATTTCATAGGGCTTGTCGATTCCCATAGAATTCCTTGGCACGAAAAAACCCTAGGCCAGCTGTTTTGCGACACGAGCGCCAACGACATCATTGCCATGTTGCTGCGCGAATGCGAACGCGCCAACGTGAAGGTGCAGCTCGCCACGAAAATTGGTGATATCAACAAACCGGATGAACGCTTCAGTGTTGCGACCGACAAGGGCGCACTTCGGTGTACATCGCTCGTAGTGGCGACTGGAGGTCCTTCAATTCCCAAAATGGGCGCAACCGGTTTCGGATATGAAGTGGCCAAACGGTTTGGGTTGCCGGTCGTACCCCCCAGAGCGGCCCTTGTGCCCCTTACCTTTGACGACGCCCTGAAACAACGTACCAGCGAACTTGCGGGAATTGCGGTTGATGCCATTGTTTCCTATGGCAAAACCAAGTTCCGAGAAGGTATGCTGTTTACCCATCGCGGCCTATCTGGCCCCTCTATCCTGCAGATTTCATCGTACTGGCGCGAAGGACACGACATAGCTGTCAACATGTTGCCAGATCAGCAGTTGCTATCTGTTTTGAAAGAGGCGCGAACCACGTCACCCCGACAGGACCTGCGCACTTGCCTCTCGGAAATCTTGCCCAAAAGGCTGGCCACGTTCTTGAGCGAACAACACAAGTTGCAGGGACGCCTTGCAGATCAGTCGGACAAGGTGTTTACCCGTGCCGCCGAGGCCGTTCACAACTGGCGGGTCAAACCAATTGGTACAGAAGGCTACCGGACAGCCGAGGTTACACTTGGGGGCGTCGACACCACGAACCTATCCTCCAAAACAATGGAGGCGAAAGATGTTCCAGGCCTGTTCTTCATCGGTGAGGTGGTAGACATTACAGGCCACCTGGGCGGCTTCAATTTTCAATGGGCATGGTCGTCCGGCCATGCGGCCGGCCAGCACGTGTGAGACAGAAGATTTTCCTATTTTTCCGGCCTCAGTCGAGACAATTCTAGAAAACCGTCCCTTTAAGTCGCGCCTATAGACAACACGTTTCCCCAAACACAAGCATAACAGAAAAATAAACTAGGAATCGCCTCCTATTTAGAACAGTATACGTGCCCAATAGATGAAAAAAAATATACGAAAGACACTTCAAAGCGTTGGTCAACTTCCGATGTGAGCGTGAATGCGCTTTTTCGTCAGGAAGTTATCCCTCGGCCAACAGGGGTATTACAGGGGTTGGAGTTCAAATCAAAAATGAGTGTACGTAGGCATCTTTTCGCCGCTGCTGCAGCGGGTCTCATCGCTTTTTCGGCAAATGCCAAAGAGCTTCGTTTCAACAATCCGCTGCCGGAGAGCCGCCCGGAAACGCAGGAACTGATCCAATTCGCCAAGGACGTGGAGGAAAACTCCAATGGCGAGCTGTCCATCCGGCTTTTCAACGGCGGGTCGATGACTCTGGAAAACGCCGACCTGCTGCGCACCCTGCCCAAGGGCGTTGTTGATATGAGCCTGCTGTGGGCGAACTATCTTGGCCGCGACGCACCTGCCCTGAGTGCGGTATTGGTTCAAGGCTCCATTGGCAACGTTGACGAATTGACCGCCGCACTTCCTGTAGTGCGCGACATTTTCGAGTCCGAGTTCGACGAATGGGGCGTGAAGACAGTTGGTAACCTTGCCATTCCAATGCTTTACGCTTCGGTTTTCTGCCGTGATGAGCCGGTTCGAACGCTGGATGACCTGCGCACCAAGAAGTTGCGTGTTTGGACCCGTGATCAGGTGATGACCTTCACCAAACTGGGTGTATCGGCACAGATCATCAACCAAGACGAGATGTATATCTCCATGAAGACTGGTGTGGTGGACTGCGCTCTGTATCCGGCCCTTTATGCCCATACAGCATCGCTGCAGGAAACGGCCAAGTATGCGGCCTACCTCTACCCGATCGCCGCTGGTCCTTATACGCTGGGCATGGCCACCACCAAGTGGAATGCGCTGCCGGAAGACGAAAAGGCTGCCTTGACCCAAGCTGCAGATGCGCTTTGGGAACGCACCAACGAGTACTCCAGCGACTATGAACGTGAACTTGCTGCACGCGAAAAGCTGGGCCAACAGGGTGTCACCTTCCTTGAAGATTTCCCTGAGGAAGATCGGGCGCTGTTCCTTGAGACGGTTTCCGAGACCTGGAAGGAAATAACCGAGGAAGCCGGTGGGAAGGCTCCCGAGTATCGTGAACGCGTCCTGGAAGCACTGGGCCGCGAGTAAACCGAGATTAAGGGGCTAGATCCTCGTGATCGTCAAAATGCTTGAAAAGCTGGAATGCGGGCTGGATTATCTGGCCCGCTTTCTTGCTTGTATTTCCGCTATTTCTGCGGCCGCAATCACCAGTGTCATCTGCGTCAGTGTGATCATGCGCAGGGTTGCCAACTCGCCGCTGTTCTTCGCCGAAGAGCTGGTGGGTTTGCTGCTTTGCGTCACCATGATGTGCGCATTGCCGCTGGTTACGTTACGCAACAGCCACATACAGGTCACACTCGTGGTGAACCGTCTGGCAGCGCGCGGTCAGGCCATCATGGGCGCCTTGTCTGCGTTGGTGGCCCTCAGCTTTTTCTGCTGGCTGATCTGGGAAGCCATTCCATGGATGGAATTTGCCATGCGTCTGAATCTGAAGACGGAGGCCACCCAAATTCCCATGGTGCCGTGGATGATGGTGGTTCCGATATCCTTCAGCCTTACCGCACTGATCCTGGCAGTTCAGTTTTTGCATTTGCTGGCAAAAAGCCTTTCAAAACCGCAGCTACAATAAAGGCGTCTCCAGAGAGACGAAACCAAAACGCATGTTCTGGACAACTCTGTTTTCGGCCCTGACCCTCAGCGCGGCGACCGGGGCGGCATTGGGTGCAGCGCTGGGTCTGACGGGCCTCATCATCTTGCACTTCTTCGTGGGCGGGGCGACCTCCTTGGCGCTTGATGCGGTGTGGAACGTCTTCAACTCCTTCACGCTCAGTGCCATTCCGCTGTTCATCGTGCTTGGCGAAATACTGCTGCGCAGCGGATTGAGCGAGCGTGTCTATTCCGCTCTCAGCCCCGCATTTACAAAGGTGCCGGGCGGCTTGCTGCACACCAACATCGCTGTATGCACGCTTTTCGGGGCGGTAAGTGGCTCCAGCCTCTCAACAGCGGCCGCAATCGGCTCCGTTGCCTATCCGGAGATGACCGGGCGCGGCTACAACAAGCATATGGTGGTTGGCAGCCTCGCCGGGGGCGGCACATTGGGGCTGCTCATCCCGCCAAGCCTTTCGTTCCTGATTTTCGGTGCCCTGACCGAAACATCCATCGGTCAATTGTTCGTCGCGGGCATTCTGCCTGGCTTGTTGGTGGCGCTCATGTTCATGGGCTACATCTTGCTGCGCTGCCTTCATGATCCCTCGCTCTATCCTCGGGAAGCCCTGACGCAGTCACCATTGCAGATCATCCTCGGTGCATTCCGTATCTGGCCTATTCTGCTACTCATCTTCGCCATCATGGGCAGCATCACGTTCGGCTGGGCAACGCCAACCGAAGCTGCGGCTGTGGGTGTTGGGGCTGCGGTGGTTATTGCCTTCGTATGGGGCGACTTTTCATTTGGCAAGCTCTGGGAGGCGTTTTATCGCGCCGTTCAACTTTACGCTGCCATTGGCCTTGTCCTCATTGGCGCTACCATTCTCGCGCAGTCCGTGGCCTTGCTCGGCATACCTCAAGATATTCTTGAACTGGCGACAAGCAGCGGCCTGAATCGCTATGGCATTCTGATCCTTGTGGTTCTGGTCTATTTGCTGCTCGGCTGTATCTTCGATGGTCTGTCCTTGATGATCATGACACTGCCCATTGTGTTTCCGCTTCTGACGGGACTTGGATTTCATCCGATCTGGCTCGGTGTGATGATCACCATCATGATCGAAATCGGGCAGATCACCCCTCCAGTCGGGCTGAACCTGTCTGTCTTGTCGTCTTTGACCAAAAACGAGGTCCCGCTTGGTTCCGCGGCCCTTTCCGCCATTCCGTACTGGCTGATCTTTCTGATGGCGCTGGTCATTCTGACCCTCTTTCCCCAGATCGTGCTGGTTTTGCCCGCGCACTTTTTCTAACCGGAGGCTTCAAGCCACATGGCAATAAAAATCAAACCAAAGTCTTTTGGACCGCTCACTTTAACAGCCAATGGTGATGGCACTTTCACTACAACGACGGATGCCGGTCACGTTTCCCTGAGCGGGGCACCAGCGTCGCCTGACGTGAGTGCACCTTACGATCTGATCATGGCTGCCCTTGGCTCCTGTGTTGGCATTTCGCTTGAAATGGCTGCTGCGCAGAAAAAACTGACACTTGGCAAGGTGGACATGACAGTGACCGCCGCCAAGGCCGAAGATCTGCCAAGCCGGTTTGGCCGTTTCAACGTGGCCGTTGGTCTGGAGGGTATTGAAGACGATGACGTGGCGCAGAGCCTTCTGAAACTTGCCAAGGAAATGTGCACGGTCAGCAATACCCTGAATGCTGAAATCACGCTGACCTTGCGCCGCGACGCCGGAAACGGAGCTGAATGATGGCTCATTATCTCATTCAAGTGGCATTTACTGCGGACTCCATCAAGGCGTTGGTCGAAAAGCCCGAAAACCGTCTTTCCACCATGATCCCACTGGTGGAGCAGATGGGTGGCCGCTTCGTCGGGTCGTGGTTGAGCTTTGGCAGGTTCAATTCAACCGCCATCATCGAGATGCCCGACAACGTAACCATGAAAGCCTTTGAAATGATGTGTATGGCTGGAGGTGGGTTGCGCGCGTTTGAATGCACCCCGCTGATGAGCTTTGAAGACGGCATGGAAGCCATGCGCGTTGCGGGCCAACATACCTATCAAAAGTTCGGTGACTCAGACTGAACTACCCGAACCGCAGGCGTGAGAGTTGAAGGCGCGGGGCAAACCACCTCGCGCCTTTTTCCGTCAGTCGTAGCGCAATTCGGTTGCCTTGCCGCGGAAAACAAAAAACGACAGGGCAGAGTACGCAAGAATGATGGGCAGAACCACGCACGCGCCGACCAGTATGATGAAGAGGCTTTCTGGCGCGGCCGCGGCCTCATAAATCGTCAATTGCTCCGGAACCACATAGGGGTAGAACGAATAGGCCAACCCACAGAACGCCAGAAAGAACAGAACGGTCGCAAATGCGAACGGGGCCCAGGCCCAGCTGTCATTTCTGGTGGGCAGACGCTGCAGCGCCAACCACAGCAGCACCAGAATTGCCAGTGACAACAAGGGCAGCGGCGCCAACAGGATAGCTTCCGGGAACGACAACCACTTATCAAATATGCGCAGACTGGCCATGGGTGTGGCAAACGAGATTAACAGAAGACCAAAGCCCACGCCCCACAAGCTCTTGCGTGCCCAGCGCAAAGCCTTGGCCTGCAATTCGCCCGACGTTTTCATGATCAACCAGCAGGCTCCGATGAAGCTGTAGCCGACGGGCAGGAAGGCGGCAGTGAGCGCAGCAAACGCCAGAGCAACACCGGTGAACTGCAAGCCCATGATATATAGGCCAAGCATGAACCCTTGAGAGACTGCGGCCATCAAGCTGCCGAGAAAGAAGGCAAAGTCCCACGCGGCTTTCTTGTCAACGGGAGCCTTTGCCCGAAACTCGAAAGCCACACCGCGCAGGATCAACCCGATCAGAAGTACAAACACCGGCAGGTAAAGGGCGGTCAGAATGGCGCCGTGCGCGGCCGGAAAGGCGACCAGCAACAAGCCAACCGCCAACACCAACCACGTTTCATTTGCATCCCAGAACGGGCCAATGGACGCCACCATGCGATCGCGATGACCGTCAGTTGCGAGGGGGCTCAAGAGCCCCACTCCCAGATCAAATCCATCCAGAACCACATAGATCAAGATGGAAACGCCGAGCAGCACCGCAAAGATGATGGGCAGCGATACGCTTGGGTCGCCGAGAAATGTCATGATGCTTGCTCCGCAGTCTTGTTGTTGACGCCGCCTCGCAAGCCAGCCCACAAGGTCTCGTTCATGCGATTGGACGCTTTGCGAGCCAGATAGAAGATGACGCCGATATAGGCCACCAGCAGGACGGCATAGACAACGAGGTACCCAATCAGCGAGCTCATCACCATGCCGGGCGCAACATCGCCGACAGCCTGAGCGGTGGTGAGAATACCATCAACCAGCCACGGCTGGCGGCCAATCTCGGTTGTGTACCATCCCGCAAGGGTCGCGACCCAACCGGAGAAGGTCATGCCGAGGAAGGCCCACAGCACCAGACGGGGCACGCCTTCAACACCACGGCGCTTGCGCACCATCATGACCGTTGCCGCCCAGCTCAATGCCAGCATGGCAAAGCCAATACCAACCATGATGCGGAAGCTGAAGAACACCGGCGCCACGGGCGGGTGCAATGCTGTCCCATCCTCTGCGACAAAATCATTCAAGCCGGGTACGACGCCATCGGCAGAATGCTTCAAAATGAGGGATGCGCCATTGGGAATGGTGACAGCCCACTTGTTTTCACGCGCCTCCTCATCCGGAATGGCAAACAACACCAGTGGTACATTTGAACGGGTTTCCCAGTTCCCTTCCATCGCGGCAACCTTTTGCGGTTGATGCTCAAGGGTATTGAGACCATGCATGTCACCCATCAGGATTTGCGCCGGGATCAGCAGGGCCGCCAAACCAACACCGGTGGCGAAGGTAGCGCGCACACTGCGGCCCTTGTCACCAATAAGCAGGCGGAAGGCCGAAACACCAGCAACGAGGAAGGCGACGGTCAGACCGGATGCCAGCAACGTGTGCCCCAACCGATATGGCATGGACGGGTTGAAAATGATGGCCAACCAATCCGTTGCATGAGCAACACCATCGCGCATTTCAAACCCGGCAGGCGTGTGCATCCAGCTGTTCAATACCAAGATCCAGAAGGCGGACATGGTCGTGCCGAAGGCCACCAGCACCGTTGCAGTGGTGTGCAACCAGTTTGGAACCTTGGAAAACCCGAACAGCATGATGCCCAGAAACACGGCTTCCAGAAAGAACGCTGTCAAGATTTCGTAGGCCAGCAAGGGTCCAGCGATGTTGCCCACGGCCTCCATGAAGCCCGGCCAGTTCGTGCCGAACTGAAACGACATGGTAATGCCGGACACCACGCCAAGCGCAAATGTCAGAGCAAAGACCTTGACCCAGTAGCGGTAGGCATCCATCCACTTTTCATCGCCCGTAGCGTTGAACCGCAGCTTGAAGAACAGCAGCAACCAACCCAGCGCAATGGTGATGGTGGGAAAGAGTATGTGAAACGAGATGTTCGCACCAAACTGAATGCGGGACAGGATGAGGGCGTCCATGATCTATCCTCAAAAACTTTGTTTAGGACGTGATCCCTCCGCTTCTTGGTGGCGGTTTCAGGTCAGATCACGTCACGGACCATGCGTTTTTAAGAATGATTATAGGGAGCAATACGAACCGAAACAGATCTCTGCGACAAGGCACCGCACACAAACTTTCTTCAATCAAGAAGCGTTCTCGGGACACAAATCGAAATGCAGGCTGATATTTCTCAAAACACATCAAGACGTACCGCAAGCTATTGCGTTGTCGATTGAATTCGGCGGATAGGCTACTTCTTCCGCTTCCGCTTGGCGTACAATATCCAGCCCGTGACACCCTGTCCAAAGTGCTGAAAGGCTGACAAACATTCAACAAACGCAAACCCACCCGTATAGCTGACGGCCCCGCCGCAAACGTCTCATGGCTTTCGGCCAGTTACAGCAAGACCCACACCACCGACGAGACGTTGCCCCCCATGCCACCTTCTTAAACCTGCCCAGGTGGATACGGCTCATTTTTTTAATGACTCTAAACTAGGAATGATTTATTCTTGAGTTTAATCCGCATATTTTATGTTGACGCCACCTCATCCAGGACACATAGATTCTACTATGAGACTAACCCAACAGACCAATTACGCCGTACGTACCTTGATGTACTGCGCCGCCAATCCGGATAAGCCAAGCAAGGTGGCCGATATCGCTGCCGCCTTTTCCATGTCGGAGACGCATCTGTTCAAGATCATGAAGGTACTTGTTGACGCGGATTTGATGAAAACCATCCGCGGCCGAAATGGCGGCATTGTTTTGCCTCGACCAGCCTCCGAGATCACGGTTGGGCAGGTTGTACGTGCAACCGAAGAATCATTCCTGTTGGCGGAATGTTTCGATAGTGGGCGGCAGGACTGCCCGCTTGTGAACCACTGCGGCTTTAACAGCGTGCTGACAGAAGCACTTCAGGCGTTTCTTGCCGTTCTGGACAAATGCACCATTGCCGAACTGGCGGAAAATCGTGCCAACATTCGGTATCTGTTGCAAATGGAAGACATTCCACTCGCCTCTTCCAAGGCCAACGTAAAATCGGGAGAAGCTGCTCACGTATGAGCAGCTTCCCGCGTTTGACGGTCAGATTCGAAAGACGATCGGCACACGCAACGGCAGACTTGTAGCCCCAAAGGCAGACGGCAAGTCTGGAAACGGTGCTGCGCGGCGTACAGCCTTCAATGCAGCTTCATCCAGCGCTTTATGGCCGCTGCTTTTCAGCAAGCGCAAACCAGAAATCCCACCATTCTTGTTAATCACAAACGAAACAAGCGGCCGGCCTTCGATGCGCCGCCGCCGTGCAGACGACGGATAACTGCGCTGCGCAGCGCGGTTTAACTCGCGGCGCACACGCCCCAAGTAGTTGTCCCGTGCAGCATTTCCGGCCTCCGAACTCGCAGAGGCCTTGCCTGATGAACTGCTCGAAGGGCCCGTGTGTTGCTGGGTCGCGGCGCCACGTCGCGAACTCACCTCCGCACCTGCCCGCTTGGCTTGCTGCGCTGGCTGTTTGCGCACAACCTTCTCAGGCCGCGGCGGCGCAGGCCGTGGGATCGCAGTAATGACCTCCTGAACAGGCTCTTCGACCTGTTTCGTTTCTTCTGGCTCTGGCTCTGGCTCTGGCTCTGGCTCTGGCTC
Source organism: Pseudovibrio exalbescens DSM 16456 (assembly GCF_000422785.1). Lineage (GTDB taxonomy): Bacteria > Pseudomonadota > Alphaproteobacteria > Rhizobiales > Stappiaceae > Pseudovibrio > Pseudovibrio exalbescens. Next base: position 57 of record NZ_AUGS01000020.1, on the reverse strand, counting down.
TGGCTCTGGCTCTGGCTCTGGCTCTGGCTCTGGCTCTGGCTCTGGCTCTGGCTCTGG
>NZ_AUGS01000019.1 GCF_000422785.1 Pseudovibrio exalbescens DSM 16456 | reverse complement strand
GAGCTTTCTGGACAAAAAATCGTTGGCAACCGCCAGCTCCCCGATCTTGGCGTGGAGCTCTTTCACCTGCTCTTCGTCAATCTCCGGCTTTCGTTTGCCGCCACGTTCAAAAACGTCCGAAGCGCCTTCCAGCAGGGCACGCTTCCATTGATGGATCATGGTCGGATGAACCCCGAAGCGGCTCGCCAGTTCCGATATCGTCTCTTCGCCCTTCAACGCTGCCAGGGCGACTTTCGCCTTGAACTCCGGCGAGTGCTGCTTGCGTTTCGACATATCTGATCTCCTTTTCTCGAAGACCAGCAGACAACAAATCGTAGCTTACGTCAGTGTCCGATTTTCGGGAGGTAGCTCAGTCAGCGGTCTTCCCTTTCGCCAACACTGTGGGATTGGATTATTGCCCCTGCCCACGCGCAAGGGGGGTGCGCCATCAACGCCGGGGGAGAAGTCGTCGTTCTCTCGCCGGATGCAGCCAAAGCCTGCCTGACCGTTTTCTCCCAGACTGTGAAGTATGCGGCAAGTGTTGCCACAAGCGCACAGGGTGCTCTTGCGACAGCGCTTCTTGTGGCCATGACCACCCCTGCCGGGGGCGGCCAGATCCATAAGGAAATCGCGGCCGAAGGCGGCAAACTTATCACCATAACGGGGCATGGGGATGAACTGATCCGCAAGATCATCGTCACCTATCCAACGGGCGAAGAAGTCGTCATCCGCGGTTTTGTGACTGAGCAGGACAACGGCTTTGTTGTTGATCAGGGCTTCATCAACGGCGAACTCATGCCGGAAACCATGCTGGAAGGCATGACCGCTGACCTCAATGACACCAGCCTCAATGTTGTGTATGCTAAGCAAAATGCCCCAAAGGGGGGAGTAGGAGATTTTTTCAGTGGTGGTAGAACGCCGAGGGCCAGCGATTTAAGCTCTTGGGCTGAATCCCAAGGCTGGACCGCAAGTCAAACTGCGAACGGACCACTGAAATACACCGACTCTAGCGGTGTTGTGCGACTTACTATCAAAGGTGGCAGTGATCGCGCTCCTGGTAGTGCTGGACCTCACATCGAAGTTAGGGACGCTACCGGTCAGCGAATCAATCCAAGAACGGGTGAGCCAGTTACAAGAAGGTCACCAGACAACCATACGGAGATTGATTATGATCTTTGAGGGCGCGCATGGTTGGAGCAATTATTCAAAGATACCAGCACTGGAATATTTATACTTAGAGGACAGCTATGTTTTGGGTATTGTTTCCACTGATGATACCATTGAGTTTAAAATGGAGTTTGTGTTGATACAGGATCATCCTTTGTATTGTGATCCACAACCGGGCGAACAATATTGCTACAAGAGAGGCAGGCTGAAATTCGCAAATATACAAAACGTGAGGGAGTTTTTACGCACCAATTCGAGGGCCGTCGATGCGACGGGAGAAGTGGACTTTGGTAATATTGATTCATTTGTCAGCCAAAAACAACGATATGTTCTCGAAGGTGAGTGGGGAAAGCTAGATATCGAGTCGGACGAACCTTCGGTCACCTACATCTAATGCAAGAATAATGTAACTGCTCCGCCTCCTAAGCCAAACCCTCTGCGCGCTGCTTTTCGTGGCGTTTGGAACGGTTGCAGCTTTTGCTGTGTCGGGAAAGAGGCAATCAAAGCAGGCGACTACATATAGTTATCGCGCCATAAGCCGACTAAGACATTTGAACTCGCAAAAAGATCCTCATCCGCGATGAGGACAAGCAGCAGGAGCTGGAGGAGAGCGGCGCAACCACCTCACTCGCCTCCCTCAACCGTGACGTCACCATCGCCCAGGAAATTACCCGGGACGAAGAAGATTACGTCGGCGTCTATGTCTCCGACACGGCGGTGCGGGCTGGCCGAATAGCGGAAATGTTCTTGAAATGCAGCCTAGGAACAACGAGGTCATCACTCGTCATGGCAGAGGTTATGCCGTAGCTGGTGAGCGTATTTAAATCCGCGACGACTATTACCGCACTTCTGGTGATCGTTCCAGATAGGACGATCACCAGCATGTTCTGAGCCATCTTTGTTGGCCTTGCCATCTACCTCGCTTGACGTCTCGCCCGGCAGCATTCTCGAAAACCTTCGTTTCGGTTCTCACGTGCCATTGACGAACACTGGATCGACCCGGTTGTCGGCCTGCGCGGACAAGTGTTCCTCACGCCCGAGTGGTCTTCATCCAGCAGCGGCAGTGTGGGCGGCTTTGGCCTTGTGTCAAACTTCACGTGAGGGTTTGAGGTCGGTGCTGAATACCACTTCAATGATAACATCGCGCTGCATCTTCAATACGAAGCGATCGGTGTTGATTACGATAACGACAAGGCCGGTGGCTCCAGTTTTACCTAGAATAGGGTGGCACATGGCCCTGCTGGGCGTGGCTTTCAACTTCTGATCATGCTGCGGAAGGGCAGAAAGCGCTGGGGCATGGCGTTTTCTCAGGCTATTTTGCTTCGCCGCATGACTATTTGAGACGGTGTAAGGCAGCAAATAGCGCTGCTTCCATCGCATATACAAATCACAAGAGCCCGGCAGCGGTTCCAGTATTGACATCACAGTGTCGCTAGATCGTCTGTGTTGATTTCAATATCCCCAGTCATATGCGACCGAAAAAGGCCATTTATTGTACTGATTTAAATCGGAAATAAGGATTCTTGTTTCGACAAGAGACGGTTACGCCTCATTGGCCATTATCACACCTGTTTTTCCACGTGTTTTCTAAGCAAACAAAAAATGTATTCTTCTTCACGAGTATGCGTTCCATTTTTTAGTATGCGTTGCGTAATAAACAAGTCGATGGGCTAACCTATCTGCATTTTAGTAAGTATAGCAGACGCGTAAACTAGCGTTTTCTCGCCACAAACCAAAAGGGTACATTGTCATGACTTCCCAACGCGGGATTCCTACTGGCACGCGCATGATTTTGCGTGGCGGACGTCTTAAAAAGGTAAATGGTTTATTAATCAGTTGTGCGCCGCTTGCCTTGTGTGGCGGATTGTATCTGGGTAGTGGCATTGTGCCAGCCACGGCCGGCAGTTGTACGGAAACCGGCGGTGTAGGCTCTGGCATTTACACGTGTACAGGGGCGGCAAATGCGGGCGCTGACACTACCGAAGATTTGGATCCGGCAGCCGGCGTCGACCTGGAGATCACGACCGATCCCGGCTTTGGCATCGATACCTCGACCTCCGGGGGAGCTGCTTTCGATATCTACACCACGGGAAATGGAGGTAGTGTTCAGTTCACGGATACCAATGCGTCTAACATAACCGGTGAGTCCGGAATCCTTATTGATCAGACGCCGTTTTCTTTTGTTGGCATACGCTCCATAACAACGAATGGCACCATCACGGCAACCAATGGCTTTGGTATCGATGTATACGGAAACAGCGACGATATCACCATTGAAGTCAACGATGTTTCAGGCACTGCAGGCGGCATTGACGTTGAGAATGACGGTTCTGGTGTGATCGATATCACGTCAACGGGAGACGTAAGCTCCACCAACGGGATTGGCATCAACACCTATATGGGCGACCCGTTTGACACAACGACCATTGATGTTGTCAACGTCACCGGCACGACAGGCATTTCCGCTGTCAGCCGCAACGATTCAATCAGCATCACATCGAGCGGTACGATCACCTCAACCACCGGCACGGGCCTATTTGCCGAAACCCTTTCGGGTTATTCAGGTTATATTGATGTCGACGTAGTTGAGGTCGATTCCGCAGGAGGCGGCATTGAAGCAATACACAACGGTCTCAGTGGTCCTGCAACCGTAACGGCCATGGGAACGATCGATGCAAATGGCGGCATTGGCGTGGACCTGACCAACAACGGCACGTATTCCGCCGTTGAAGTTGTGGACGTGAACAGTACCGACACGGGTATCTATGTTGATGATAACGGCTTTGGTGCTGTCAGCGTAACATCAACAGGAACCATCGATGCAGGCAACAAGGGAATTAACGTTCAAAGTGACAACACCACCTATGACGTGACCATCGTGGCCAACGAGGTGATTGCAACGGATAATGGTATCGAGCAGCGCCATTACGGCGGGGGCAATGTTTCCATCACGGCAAATGGCCTTGTCGATGCCGGTGGGATTGGGATTGATGGCCGGGCGTACGCGGGCAGTGAGAACATGGTCATCACAACATCGGAGGTTGACGCTGATGATGATGCAATTGAAGCAGATCACTATGGCACGGGCATTCTGGACATCAACGCCAATGGAACACTGACCTCAGGCAATAGGGGTGTGGATGCTGAACTTGTCAACGGAACGAACCTTTACGTTGATGCTGTAGACGTCGATGCTCAAGGGGACGGACTTTATGCGTCCAGTCAGGGAACGGGTTTTGTAGAGATTACCGCAACGGGTGATATTTCCGCAGGCGAGGATGGGGTTGATGCCCTCCAATACACCAACGGAACGGATCTCACCGTAACCACAAACAACATCACTGCCGATCAAGATGGCATTGAGGCAGACAATCTTGGAAACGGCGAAACAATCATCACGGCCAATGGCGACATTTCAGCAGGTCAAGATGGTGTCGATGTACTGCAATATACCAACGGAACAGATGTTACCGTAACCACGAACGCGGTTGATGCTGGTGGCGACGGCATCAACTCTAACAACCTGGGAACCGGGGAAACAACCATCACCTCAAATGGACCCGTTACGGCAGATGGCGCGGGTATAAGCGCAACCAACTACGGCGCAACAACCACCAACTTGACCGTGGATGCCGGCGACGTGTCAGGCGCCTCCGGCGGCATTGAAGCAACCAACCGCGGTACGGGCGACACCAACGTTAGTTCTGATGGGCTTGTGACCTCCTCGGGCGGCATCGGGGTTGAGGCCACCGTTGCCAATGGGCCCCTCACACTTGATCTCAACGATGTCACCGGCGCAACACGCGGCATTTCGATACAAAACTATGGCAGTTCCGGCACGGACGTAACAATCTCGGGTGACGTGGAAGGCACAGGCTCGGAAGGTCTGTACAACAACAACAGCAGCGGAGAAGAAACCACTGTCACGGTCACGTCAACAGGCAGCATCACTGGCGGAGGCGGCACTGCTATACTGGATTATTACCCATCAAGCCAGATGAGCGTGACATCCGCGGGCGACATCACGGGCGATGTCATTCTGGGCACAGGGGATGACGCCTTTACGCTGACGGATGGCACCGTGACCGGCGACATTTACGGCGATAACACCACACCAAGCGCCTCTGACGGGAATGATACCTTCACTTGGACCGGCGGGACGTTGGTCGGCGGGTTCAGCGGCGGCGACGGCGATGATACGGCAACGGTCGGCGCGCTTGGGCCCGCGGAAATGTCCGGCACAACACGCATTGATGGGGGCGCAGCCGGAGAGGGGTCAGCGGACACACTCACGTTTGACGGCACCACATTCCGAGGCGGCAGTTTGCCGGCCGATGATACCAGCTTCGGTGTCAATCTCGGAGAAGGGTGGGACACCATCAACTTCACCAATGGCACCTCGTGGACACTGACAAACGATCTGACCGTTGACGGAAACGCAATCAACGTCGATGCAACGTCCACCTTGTTTGGCGGCGATGGTGTCAATCCGGAACTCTCCACGCTTTCTGGATCTCCTCCCCTCATTGTGACCAATGCTGGTATCATAGACCTGACAAACGGCACGTCCGGGCCTGCCGACACCTTCACCATCACCGGCAACTATGTTGGACAGGATGGCACCTTGCGGGTTCAAACCGTGCTTGGGGACGATGCCTCGCCAACAGATCGCCTCACCATTTCCGGCGACACCTCTGGTACAACAAATGTGTTTGTTACCAACGTTGGAGGCACTGGGGCTCAAACCAACAACGGCATTCTGGTCGTGGAAGTGGGTGGCAATTCTAATGGCCAGTTTGCGCTCGCCAATGGTGATTATGTTTTGCCCGATACGGGGGAGGATGCGATTATCGCAGGCGCGTTCGCGTATGCCTGGCGGCAGAAGGGCGATGGCAGCTGGTATCTGGAATCTCAAGTTACAGATGCCATGCCGGATGGGCCCAGCGGACCATTGTATCAGCCAGGCGTGCCCATATTTGAAGCCTACCCTCAGACCTTGATGCAATTGACAGATCTGCCAAGCCTTCGCCAACGGGTTGGCGACCGCGTCTGGTCAGGCTCGACCCTCAGTTTCTGCGATCAGGAACGACTGCAAAATCGGGGCAAAGACAGGTGTGAACGCGGAGAAGTATGGGGGCGGGTTGAAGGGGCGTTTGCGTCGTTCGAACCGGCGCGGACAACCAGTGATACCACGTTTGACACCAGCTCGGGCTTGATTCAGGTCGGGGTCGATCTGCCGGTCATGGAAGATGCGAACAACCTGATCATGCTTGGTTTCACCGGCCAGTATGCGCGATCAGACATGGACGTTTCGTCGTTCTTCGGCAACGGGTCCATCGACACCCACGGGTTGGGTGTGGGGGCTACCCTGACATGGTACGGGGAGCAAGGCCTCTACGCGGATGCTCAAGGACAGATCAATTGGTACGAAAGCGATCTGAGGTCTGACCTGTTGGGCAACCTGAGCAACGACAATGATGCGCATGGCGCAGCCATCAGCCTGGAGGTGGGGCAAGAATACGCCGTCCATTCAGACTGGATAGTCACGCCGCAAGCGCAACTGGTTTACGCCAATGTGGGCTTCAACAGCTTTGGCATGACACTGCAAAACATGACTGCAGCCAGGGTCTCACTGGATCGTGCAGACAGCCTGCGCGGGCGTCTGGGCGTGGCAGCTGAGCATCAGCGCCAATGGAGCGACGACAATGGTTCGACAAATCGGCTGAATTACTATGGCCTGGCCAACCTGTTCGGCGAGTTCCTTGACGGTTCAACGGTCGATGTCTCCGGGGTGGATCTGACATCCAGGCAAGACCGCCTCTGGGGCGGCCTTGAGGTCGGCGGCACCTACTCTTGGAAAGATGATCGTTTTGCGGTGTTTGGCCAAATGTCGGCGGATACGAGCCTTGCCCACTTCTCGGATAGCTACAGCGTGGCAGGGCGTGCGGGCTTGCGAGTTCGCTGGTAAAAATTCAAGGGATGTCAATGGCTTCCGCGCCCATTACTGTACCACCGAGGTGAGTTAAGGGGCGCGGATTTCTTGTTACAGGCCGGCCTGTTGCGAGCCTCCTGTGGAGGGACGCATCCCTCCACAGGAGGCCGGTTGGTCCGTGCAAGATGGTGAACAGCAGAGAGTAAAGTATCATGGCGGATGGTAAAAAAGAGCAGACCAAGGATCTCAACGAGTACAGCGGGTCCGGCGGATTGACGGAGTTTCTGTCAAAACACAATATTTCTCTCGCCTTTTCTTCCTATCAGTCCGGCATTCTTTACTTTCTGGGACGCAAGCCAGATGGAGGCATTCAACTCCACCAATGCGGTGCCTCCAAGCCAATGGGTCTTTACTACAATGCCAAGGGCGGTTTGCTGTTAAGTGCAGGATCACAGATCTGGTACATGGAAAATACATTGGCGGCCAATGAAAGGGCCAACCAGATCTTCGATGCGTGTTTTGTGCCGCGCCAGATTCATAATACGGGAAGCCTGGACAGTCACGATATCGTGCGGGATCGGAATGACCGAGTGCTGTTCGTCAATACCAGATTCAACTGCATCGCCACCACGTCGGCACGGCATAGTTTCGTCCCCATCTGGAAGCCGCCATTTATCGACGCAATCGTTGACGAGGATCGATGCCACCTTAACGGGATGGCCATTTCGCAAGAGGGAGAGGTGACCCACGTCACAGCTCTTTCCCGTTCCAACACGATTGACGGCTGGCGAGACCGCAGGGCGGACGGCGGTGTGGTCATTGATGTACGATCCAACAAAATTGTATGCGAAGGGTTATCCATGCCCCATTCGCCCCGGTGGCATGACGGGGAACTATGGATTGCCAACTCAGGTACAGGCGAAATAGGCGTTGTTGAAAGCCTCGAAACAGGAATGGGCACCTTCAAGCCCCGTGCGTTCTGTCCGGGCTTTTTGAGAGGGCTGTCCTTTTATGGCGGATATGCGTTTGTTGGCTTGTCCCGTCCGCGTTACAAGCGTTTCGAAGGGCTTGCCCTCGACGACCGTTTGGTCGAGGCCGATAGTGAAGCGTGGTGCGGCATTCAGATCATCGATATCTCGAAGGGGACCTGTGTAAACTGGTTCCGGATCGATGGGCCCGTCATGGAGCTTTATGATGTGACAGCCATTCCGGGTTACAAATGTCCAATGGCAATCGCACCGGGAACGCGCGAAATCGCGAATTTGATCACGTGGAGCAAGGAAAGCGAGTTTGCGTGACCAGTAGCAAGAACAGGCGCCGCCACCCGGCCAAACTCGCCTAACCATCCCCTCCACGCGCCTGCGACTCGCGCTTGCTCATGATTGGCCATCTCATGGCCGTTTGCGCCGCATATGCTTACCACGCACGAGAGTGTTATTTTTTAAATTCTTACCGGTGACTTTATAGCTTTGAGGTTACACCTTGGCGCAGGGTCGGCACATGCTCTTGAGGTGGTGGGGCAACAAGCGACGGTCAGGTGCGCCTGTCGTCAAGTCCGTATGTAAGAACCTGTCACTCACTTCGTGGCGTCGGGCCGCATGGGGCTGACATGGAGCTAACAGGACGCGCGCTTGGGCTATCAACACCCCGGCAAACCATGGAGGTTTTTCTTGTCCTATCACCGCAAAGTCTCTTAAAAAGGGCCGCTGCTGCAGTGCTCAAGAAATCAAGGGACCTTGTATGGCCTATCGCGCCTCGACTACCATTGCTGTGTCTGAACCAGCCCGTGCAGTTAAAACACTGGCTGAGCACGCGCGGGAGCATAATGCAACGGTGAACGAAACCGGTGCTGGTGCAATGGAAATTGATCTAGGGGCCAACAAAATACAGGTGTCCTCCAGCGACCGAACCTTTCTTGCGACAGTTGTCGGCGAAAGCCAGCCGATGGTCTACCTGTTGAAGGAGGCCGTTGCTGAACATCTGGCAGAGATTTACCCCGGTGTCATGGAAGAGATGCTCTGGAGCGATGCGGCCTCAGCGTCATCCGAGGCCCGGTATCCGGCTGGGTTTTATCAGATGCGCCTAGTTGGCCGCTGCGAGCCCATGGCCGGCCTCATTCGCTTGCGGCTTGCGGGCGATACCGATGTGACCCCGCTTTCAGGTCCGGGCTTTCATGTCAAACTGATGCTGCCATTGAACCCGGCAGCCGAGCCTGTTTGGCCGCAGGTGCACCCCAACGGGTTGACGCAATGGCCAGAAGGCGCCGATGCCCTGCACGTGCGCTACTACACCATCAAATCCGTTACGCCTTCAACATCAGAGGTAGAGATTGATGTGGTGCGACACCGTGGCGGCCGAATCGCTGAATGGGCGGCCAGCGCTGAAACGGGCGCGGTCATCGGGCTTTTGGGTCCTGCAGGGGGCGAACTTCCTGAAAACGCCGCCTCGGTTCTTCTGTGTGCTGACAAGACGGCCGTGCCGGCCTTAGCGCGAATGGTGGCCTGCCTGCCGGAAGGCACAAAAGGGCATCTTGTGGGCGAAGCAGCAAGTGTTTCCGACCTGAAACAGTATCTTCCCGATACTGCGCTGGAGATGCGCGCCGTGCCTGCGCGAGAGTTTAACGAGGTCCTCCCTGATCTTGCCAAATCCTTGAGCGCGGTCGCGCCGCCGCAATTCGCGTGGTTTGCAGGCGAACACGCAACGGCGCAGAAAATGCGCAGACTTTTCAAGGCAGATTTGAAGCTGCCAAAGGGCCGTCAGTTCGCCATCAGCTATTGGCGCAAGGGCCAAGTAAAAAACGCCATCTAACAGCCGCGGGCGCATATAGCTGCTCGCGCGGTGGGGTGCCTGCCATGATCACCCCCCCCCAATTCCTATTAGTTAATAGTTGCAATAATGCAACGCTTCGCGGCGGGTGTTTTGGTTCTGCGCACTTAAACTTGAATGCAATATTCAGCTATGTAATGTGCGCCCCGTTACCCAGCCAGGCGCGCTGTCGCCAAGCCACTGTAAATCCCTGAAACACAATAAAAGGTGGCTCGCCATGACATCGAGAACACTTGTCCTTGCGCTGTTTTCCGGATTGGCTGTGGCCCCGGCAGCCGCGCAGCAAGCAGACGACGGCGCTCTGCTCCTTGATGAAATCATTGTTACGGCCAACCGAACGTCAAGTGAACTGGCGGCGGTGGCGCAGTCTGTCGTTGTCATCAACCAGCAGCAAATTCAGGAAGTCGGTTACGGCTCGCGGGATCTGACGGATGTCATTTCCACGCTGGTGCCCGGCTTTCAGCGGTCAAACCAGACGCTGTCAGGCGGTTCCGAAACCTTTCGTGGGCGCAATGTGCTGATAATGGTGGACGGCGTTGCCCGCAACACGCCGCTGCGCAAGAATAGCCGTATCCTGTCTTTGATTGACATCAATACGGTCGAGCGCATCGAGGTGATCAACGGGGCATCAAGCCTTTATGGCGCCGATGCGACCGGGGGCACGATCAACATCATCACCAAGCGCGGTTGGAGTGAAACCCCGGAGGTTTCGTTGACTACCGGCTTGAGCGCCCATACTGAAAACCCGGCAAAGTCACTGGCGCCAAGCGCAAGCCTGAGCGTGGAGGGCCGCCACGATCGGATTGACTATTTTTTCAGTGGGTCGGGGGAGTTTACGCAGCGCGCCTACGACGGAGCCGGCCGGGAGATGCCCTCCGATGTGTTGTTGGGCCAAGGGGGCATGGACCGGGCCAAGCAGTTCAATCTGTTCGGCGGTTTGGGCTTTGAAGAGGGGACACGCCGGTTTGACGTAACGGCGGACTGGACCTATTTCCGGCAGGACCCCGACTACCTTAGCAACTACACCACAGATCCGGTATCGTCGGACTTTGGCACCGATTATACCGGCGAGCCTGCCGAAGAGAACTCGCAGTATCTCAGCGCCGCGATGAGCGAATCCGATTTCGCCCTCGGGGAGCTGGAACTGAAGGGCTTTTTCAACAACATCGAAAAGCAATCGCCCTTTACTGCGTATGATCCGGTCGCAAACAGCTTTGTCTACACGGTGAACGGCACCGAAAAGTTTAACCAGACGGTTCTCAAGGCAAAGCGGGCCGGGCTTTCTGCCACTGTCCATACGCAGCTGGATCAGGTGTTTGACGGCGCTGCTATAACATGGGGCACGGAATACAGCTTTGATCACACAACCCAGCAGTTTGCCGATGGGGCGGACGCCATTGCGCCAATGACACAGAACCAGTTTGCCGCCTTTGCGCAACTGGAAGTGCCGGTTCATGAGCGGGTGCGCCTGCAAGGAGGGGCCCGGTTCGATCAGTTCTTTCTGAATGTGGATGATTTTACCCGGCCCACCTACAAGTCTTCGCTCTTGCCTGTCATTCCGGCAGTCAACGTTGCGGGCGGTTCTTTTTCCTACAACTCGCCCACCTTTAATATTGGAGCGGTGGTCGACATCACGGAGAATCTGCAGGCCTTTGGTAATTTTTCGCAGGGTTACTCGCTGACCGATATTGGCGCCTTCACCCGCCGCGCGGGGCTGAACTCTACATCGGAGCTGGGCAAGCTGTTGGGCGGTCAGCGGAATTTCGACTATGCGGATATCGCGCCGGAGCCTCAGATCGTCAACTCCTATGAAGCCGGTTTGCGCGGCGACGGGGGCGGTTTCCGCGGCACCGTTAGTGGCTACATCTCCACTTCCGATAACGGCACAACCTTTGACATCGATGCTAACCAGGTGAGCCAGCAAGAAGAAATGGTGTGGGGTGCGGAAGTCACCGCCGCCTACGACGTGCTTGACACGGTGACGGTGGGCGGCACGTTTGCCTACACCGATGGTTTGTATGATGGTGAGGGCACCGGCGACCTGAACACTCGGCTGCCAAACAACCGCGTGCCGAACAGGTTCACGTCCAGCCTTTATGGCGAATGGCTGCTGCCCCACGACTTTTTGGCCCGGGCGGAAGTTGAGTATTTCTCCGGTCGCAAGGCACGCCCACAAAACGACGAGCAGGAGCTTAAAGGTGCAACGCTCTTGAACCTCGGTCTTTCCAAGGACTTCGGAGATGCGGGAGAGTTCTCTTTTGCGGTGCGAAACGTGTTTGATACCGATTACACCAACCCTACGGCCACGGCCGTGCGTGGGTACAAGGTGGCCGGGCAGGGGCGCGTGATTACCTTGCAGCACAAGATCCGTTTCTAACGTCGACGTGCTACCACCCCGATCGTTGCGGCCGGGGTGGTTTCTTTCCTGTCCCTTGCGAGACGAGGCGCATGATGAAACCAAAGGACCCGCTTGTGGCACCAGGCCTTCCTGAAACGCCAGGTCACCCCAACGCCAACAACCTCAAGATTTACGTCACGCTGGCCGGCCTGTATCTTGCTCAGGGCATCCCGACCTATCTGATCGCCGCCGCATTGCCACCGGTCCTACGCAACTACGGGGTTTCCAAAAGCACCATCGGCCTGTTTTCTCTTTTGATGTTGCCGCTGGTTTTAAAGTTTCTCTGGGCACCGCTGGTGGACCGGATCCAGCTCATGAACATAGGTCATCGGCGCAGCTGGATTGTGCCCATGCAGGTGATTACCTCTGCCGGCATTGCGCTGATGGCATTCCTAGAGCCAACGGACGTGATGGGGTTGTTCTTGATCTGCACCCTGCTGGCAGTGGCCATGTCGACCCAGGACATCGCTTCGGATGGTTATGCAACGCAAAACCTCACCGCCCAGACGCGGGGCATTGGCAACGCGTGTCAGGGCGGCGCTGTTGCCTTTGGCGTGGTGATTGGCGGTACCCTGTCACTCGTTATGTTTGAAACAGTAGGCTGGACGCCAACCCTGTTGTTTGTGGCCGCGCTGAGTTTACTGCCGCTTCTCGTGACCCCGTTAATGGAGGAGCACAATGGCACATCGGCAGGAGGCCCCGCCCGGTCTGGCCTGCACAAACCCTCCATCAGCGCATTTTTCAAGCGCCCTGAAGCGGTGCAGGTTTTGATTGTGGCCTTGCTGTTTCGGGCCAGTGAAGGCTTTGTAAAGGCAATGGAAGGGCCGTATCTGGTGGATGCTGGATTGCCCCTGTCCTGGATCGGCTACTTGTCCGGTGCGTCCGCCGCTACCGCCGGCATCATCGGGTCTGGCCTTGCCGTTGCCTTGATGAGGGGTCATAAGACCCAACGAGCGCTGATCACCCTGGGCCTGTTGAGAACAATTTGTTTCAGCCTGTTCGCCCTTCATGCTATCGGGTGGATGGAGGGCATAATGCCCGTCATGAGCGCCGCTGTATTCCAGACGTTTATTCGCTACATGGAGATCGTCGTTCTCTATTCTCTTTTCATGTCTGTGGCCTCCAAGGACCAGCCCGGCACGGACTTCACCTTGTTGGCCTGCGCGCAACTGATCGTTTATCTGGTGGGATCAAGCCTTTCCGGCGTTCTGGCGGACTATGCGGGCTACAACACCTTGTTCGTCTTTGCCACTGTCCTGTCCGGTCTGGCCGTTCTCATGTGCGCGTGGCTTTTGTCCGCCCACCCCAAGGCGCCGACACAAACGCCAGTAGACGCAAGACAATAAGCGGCGTTTGCATGCGTTTTGGGTCCCTGTCTGTGCGATTTAGTACCGGGCTGACAGCGGCGCTTTCGTTGTGCGGGAGGGGAAGGCAAGTTGCGTGAAGACGAGGTTTCGGCCTCATGTATCGAACGGCTCAACCTTTGCGTAGGAGCATGCGCCGGTTCGTGCGACTTACCGGTGCGTTCTCAAGGAAGTTTGACAACCAAGTTTGTTGGATGGCGTAGCATTCCGTGCACTACAATTTTCGCCGGCTATGCGGCGATTGAACGAAACACGGATGTTCAGCGTTCAAACAGAAAGAAAGTGCGTGCGGGCTTTCATCAAAGAGCCATCGTGCCGGCATCAGCCGATTCCAGACTACGGGCTTTGCTCAGTATGGCCTTTCGTCCAGCTCTGATTATGAGCGTCGCGATTTTCTGACTATGTGACAGAGGTGGTGGTGGGCGTTTCTGTGAATGCCGAGGCTAGACAGAAGCTGAGCTGCTTAATGTGTTTAATGAGCGCAAATAGGCTCTTGGGGTTGTTCCTGTCGAATGTTTGAAAAACGAGATGAACGCACTGTCGCTGGAAAACCCGAGTTCCTGAGCAATCTCGGAGATCCGAGAGCCGGCCGCCAACAACTCGACGGCCTTCATCAGTCTCCATTGTTGTCGCCATTGCTGATAGGACATGCCGGTCTCGCGCTGAAAAATCCGTCCTATGGTTTTTTCGCTAGCCCCAATTTGGCGCCGTAGACGGCCGAGGGAAGGGGGCAGATCGGCAATTTCCAAGGTTGCCAACCGCGGATCGGAAGGAAGCGGCAACCGAGTGGGAACGCGTGGTGCCCTACGGATTTCATCCATGCAAACGGCGAGAAGATTCCGAGCCGGGCCTTTGCTCCAATCCTTCTCCAGAGATGCCTGGGCGATGCGCTCCAGCGTGGCGCGCAGAACCTCGGAGACCTCAAGGATTTCGACATCCTTTGGCATGTCTTCAAGCACATCTGTTGCGAAATACACAGACCTGTAGTCAACGGCGGACTTGATTTGTGCACGATGAGGAATGGCAGCGGGAATCCAAGCCGCGCGGGTGGGCGGCAAAAGGCATAGTGTCGTGTTCAGAGTGATCGTCACACAGCCCTGTCTGGTGAACAGAATTTGGGACACCCGATGGGCATGCAATCCGGAATCGTGATGTGACAGGATGTTCGCCGCGATCCCAAAAACCGGATGAGGTACCGCGTCAACGTCAAATTTGGTGTGTTGATCAAGCCACATCGTGGAGACTGTCCGATTATGTAAATAAGTTGTCCTATTATTTATAATAGGTCATCGCGTTGAACGCTATGCCATGCCCTTCTCAAAGCTGTCTGGAGGGATAATGGCCGACAAACCAAACTTGCCGCTTGTGATCGCACTGATCATGTTTCCGCAAATTGTTGAAACGATCTACAGCCCCGCTTTGCCGGAAATCGCGGAAGGCTATGACGTTACTGCCTCTACGGCCGGGTTGACGCTCTCGTTGTATTTCGTTGCCTTCGCTGTTGGCATTGTTGTCTGGGGGCGGAGTTGCGACACGCTTGGCCGAAGGCCGACCATTCTTCTGGGACTGATGGTTTACGGCGTGGGAGCGGCTGCTGCCTTTGCAGCTGCAAGTTTTTCTGTGCTCCTTGTTGCGCGCATGGTCTCTGCCTTTGGGGTGGCGGTGGGCTCTATTGGCACGCAAACCGTTCTGCGTGATCGCTTTATCGGAGCGGAACTGAACCGGGTGTTCGCCCCGGTTGGTATAGCGATTGCAGTCAGCCCGGCGTTGGGCATGGCGGTTGGGGCCGGTATGACTGAACTGGCCTCGTACCGAGGGGTTTTTGCTGCCTTGGTTGTACTTACCTTTTGGCTACTGGTTTGGGTTTCAATGCGGCTTCCTGAAACGCGGCCTCCAGCAGTGTCTTGCGTGCCGTTTATTGCAACCGCGTTGGTCATGGTCAGGGATTGGTACATTTGGCGCTCTGCTTGCCTTGTCGCACTTATGAATCTGTGCTTGTTTGCATATTATCAACTGGCTCCATTCCAGCTGGAGGTTCTCGGCTATTCCTCAAGTGCATTGGTTTGTAGTGGTATTCTGTTGACGCTCGGCAGCTTGGGCGGCGCGCTGGTAAACCGCAAACTGTTGGCTGCAGGCTGGGCCGCCGCCCGTCTGGTGCTCATCTCCTGCCTGCTTATGCTGGTCAGCGGCGTGGTGATGGCAAACCTTGAAACAAGCGTTTTGTTTGTTCTGCCCGGTGTCTTGACGTCGTTTGCCTTCGCTCTGGGCATTCCCAACATTCTTGCCTCGGCATTAATAGCTTATTCGGACCGCCTTGGCACTGCTGGTGCGGTTCTGGGATTGATCTACTATCTGCTGCTTGGGGCTGGGTTGGTGGTTTCTGGCGCTGTGCAGAACCTTGCCCTCGTGCTGTCGATTTCTGGTATTGGCGCGCTTGTAATCGCCAGCCTTGGCCAAAAGGAAAGGGGTGGTATATTTTAAAGCAGATTGGTGCAGGACAATTACGGAACGCTCGCCGTGTTTGAGTTGGCAACTGGTGCGTCGAAGTCAGAGCACCGCGTCAACTACTTCATTGCGGCTGGATATGATCCGGCTTGAAGAGGTTTCTGGGCAGTTGTGGCGACTCTGGCGGGTGCGGTGATCCATATAAATAGATCAAATTGATATTATCATATGCTATTATAGATCATAAATTGCGTTTAGCACAAGCCTATGATATATAATAATATATCTAAGTGTCATATTGATATAGAAATGTAGATATCATGACCTACGAGACGGAACAGATTGCGGCGGCCTTGAAGCGGGCGCGAGAGGGCAAGGGCCTGAGCCAGCGCGAACTGGCCAAGCGGGCCGGTGTGCCCCAGTCCCACATTTCCAAGATCGAGGGCAATGGCGTGGACCTTCGGCTTTCCAGCCTTGTTTCTCTGGCCCATGCGCTTGATCTGGAACTGGAGCTGATCCCGCGCAAGGCGCTGCCAGCGGTGCGCTCTCTCACCCGCCTGACGGCCGGGTCGACCTCGGCCGAAGGGGCGGCGACTGCAGAGCCCGCCGCCAGCAAACCCGCCTACACTCTGGATGATGATGAGGAGGAGGACGGCTATGCCTGACGTTTTCATTCTCAACGTGGCGCTTCATGGCGAGATGGTGGGCACGCTGACGCGGGTGTCCGGCGACCGCAGCCTGTTCGCCTTCAATGAGGCGTACATTCAAGATGAGAACCGGCCCACGCTCGGCCTGTCCTTCAAGGATCAGCTGGGCGATTTGCGGACAGACTTTCGGCCGGTTCAGCGTAAGGTCATGCCGTTTTTCTCCAACCTTTTGCCGGAGGGGCCCATGCGGCGCTACCTCTCTGAGCAGGCGGGGGTGAACGCGGAGCGCGAGTTCTTTTTGCTGTGGGCGTTGGGGCAGGACCTGCCGGGCGCCGTCACCATTACGCCTGTGCAAGGGGAGGCGTGGCCTCCAGAGGCGGTGACGGAAGAAGAGGGCAGGGCTGTGCCTGAGGCGGCCATGCTGCGGTTCTCCCTTGCGGGCGTGCAGCTCAAGTTCTCGGCGGTGGAAGGAGTGCATGGCGGGCTCACCATTCCAGCCTCCGGCGTGGGCGGCGACTGGATCGTCAAGCTGCCCTCCCGCGAGTATGAGGGTGTACCGGAAAACGAATATTCCATGATGCGCCTTGCCCAGCTGATGGGCTTCACCGTGCCGGCCGTGGACCTGATCGAGATCGACAAGATCGCCGGTTTGCCGGTGGGCACCGAACGCTTCGGCACCTTTGCCTTCAAGATCCAGCGGTTTGACCGCTTGACGGATGGCACGCGGGTGCACATGGAAGACTTTGCGCAGGTGTTTGATGTTTATAGCGATGAAAAGTACAAGCGTGCCACAATGCGCAACATCGCCAGCGTGCTGGCGGCAGAGACCCCGGATGAAGACCAGCGCGAATTTATCGCCCGGCTCACATTCAATACGCTGATCGGCAATGGCGACATGCACCTGAAAAACTGGTCGCTGCTGTATCCGGACCGGCGCACCGCCCGGCTGGCGCCCGCCTATGACTTCGTGTCCACCCTTGCCTACATTCCGGGGGACAGTTCCGCTCTGAAATTCAGCCGCAAACGTCAGTTTGCCGAGTTGGACTCAGATGAACTGAGCCACCTGGCGGCCAAGGCTGGCCTGCCGGTAAAAATGGTGCTGGACACGGCTCGGGACACAACGGCGCGGTTTTTGGAGCTTTGGGCGCAAGAAAAGGCACACCTGCCGCTTTATGAGAACGTGCGTAAAACTATCGACACCCTGCTGCCCACCTTGCCTCTGGTGACGGGACGGTGAGGGCCGGGCAGTCTGGACCGGTTAACCTGTTCACCGATCAGATGGCTGGCAGATCTTCAGTCTGCCTTCACTGGTATAGGGCCGCAACCTCGCGCAGGACATCCGATAGTTTGTGCTGGGGATTCACCGAGAACTAGTCAATGTTTGAGGTATCCGTCGCACAAACGCGCAAGCGGTGACCATCAGGGTCTACTGCAACGAACGTGTAGCCAAACGCAAGCTCTTGAGGGGGCAAGGCTATGTCCACGCCCATGCTGCTCCATTGGGAATGAAGTCTATCGACGGTTTCCCTATCAACATCACTTAGTGAAAGCTCCACGCCGCCAAAGTGTTCTTGCGCTTTAGGATCAATGCCATCTTTCGCTTGCAGGCCGAGCATAAAATTGCCCTCAAGAAGAAAAAGGGAGAACTCACTAAAGCTTTCCTCAGGATCTTTCTCTAATACCTTCTTGTAGAAGTCTGTGCTTTTATTGACGTCGGTAACGTATAAAATGACACTATTCGGATTGAACATGAACCCCTCCTCAATAAAGCCAGCTTTTGCACATGCCAATGAGCCAGATCGCATAGCTGGAATCGCAGTACTAAAGCTGCATAGCACAATCAATTGTTAGGAAACTGATCCTGAGTTCAAGCGAATATTTCTAAATTATCGGCGGGGTGGAAGTAAAAGTTACTGGAATTCATCTTTCTTGAGCGCGTTGAGAAACAACGTGTTTTTGCAAGTGTCCAGTCCCAGAGACTGACAGAGCCGATGACCTGATGCTGTCAGGGCTGCCAGGTTCTGTCAGCCGACCTGCATTTGGAGTGCAACATGAGTTCAAAATTACTGAAGATCGGCCTCTTCATCATCGTGCTGGGGGCGGTTTCTCTCGGCCTTGAAAAGGTTTTTTACGGCGGCATCGACAGCAATGGGGTGTTGCAGGAAAGCTTCTTTTTGCCGTTGAGCTTCCTGCTTTGGGGGCTGGGGGTGCTGCTGATTATCGGTGCCTTTCTCTTGAAATTGATGCGCCCGCGATGAATGACGGCCCCACCGGTTTTTGCCGCTCTGGGCAGCAGAAGGGGACGCTTCCACGAACCCGCCGGGGAGAGAGTTACAGGATGGGGTTTTGGCTGCGAAGCTCAGCGCTCAGAAACGCCATAAGCGCCCTGATGCGCCGAACGTTTGCGCTGCCTTTGGTGAAAACGATCTGAAGCGCAGAGTGTGTTTGGGGCGTGAAGTCCTGAAGCAGCTCCACGAGCCGCCCATGTTTCAGGTCGTCGGCGACATCCCATATTGTTTTGAGCGCGATGCCCTTGGCCGGGTTCGACGGGGGCGCTTTGTTTGGCGGTGCTGCCTACGGCTACACCTCCTATTCCCCTTATGAAGCTGCAGCATGAGCACCCCGCTGACACCAGCTTGATCCACGATTTTACCAAACCCCACCAAAGCGACCTTGTCTTCGTCCCTGCCGAGTTCAACCAGTCGCTGGCTTTGAAAGGAAACACCATGAAAGCCGTAGGTTTGACAAGATACCTGCCCGTTGATGATCCAGAGTCGTTCCTTGATGTTGCGTTGCAAAAACCGGAGCCAACCGGTCGCGACGTACTCGTGGAGGTAAAGGCCATTTCCGTGAACCCCGTCGATACCAAGATCCGTGCGCCCAAAGACAAGGCCGAAAAGACGCCGCGCGTCTTAGGCTGGGATGCCAGCGGGGTGGTCAGTGCAGTCGGACCGGATGTTACGCTCTTTAAGCCGGGGGACACAGTCTATTATGCAGGTGATCTGACACGGCCGGGCACGAACCAGCAATTTCAACTGGTTGACGAACGCATCGTGGGGCGCAAACCGACCAGCTTGAGCGATGCTCAGGCCGCAGCGCTGCCATTGACAGCGATCACTGCATGGGAGGCGTTCTTCGACCGCTTACATATCGCGCCTGCCGGCGGAGCCGCCGGACAGTCGGTCCTGATCATCGGGGGTGCAGGCGGGGTTGGTTCCATTGCGATCCAGCTCGCCAAATGGGCTGGACTGACTGTAATCACCACCGCCTCGCGCCCCAAGACCAAGGATTGGGTCAAGAAGATGGGTGCGGATCATGTGGTGAACCATCGGGAGGACCTCGTTGCGCAGGTGCGCGCCCTCGGGCTTGAGCATGTTGATTACGTCGCCATCTTCAACGACATGCGCCACTGGAATGCAGCCGTTGAGTTGATCAGGCCCCAAGGCGGTATCGTGACCATCGATGACACCGACCTGCCCATGCCGATGGACGTCATGAAGACCAAGGCGGCAAGCCTGCACTGGGAGTTCATGTTCACCCGGGCCATGTATCACGCACCGGACATGATCGAGCAGCACCAGTTGCTGACGAGGGTGGCCGATCTGATTGACGCGGGCAACCTTCGAACAACGCTGACAACGACGCTTGGCCCGATCAATGCCACGAACCTGCGCGAGGCCCACCGATTGGTCGAAAGCGGAACAATGATTGGCAAGGTGGTGCTGGAAGGGTGGGGCTAACCGTAGCCGTTCGATAACCTGGGGCAATGATGCGGCGCTTGCCAAATGCTGCGCCTCATCAACTGGTATTTGCGAAATGTGCCATCTGGCCGGCATAGGCTGTCTTGAACGCCGGTCGTTCGGTAATCCGCTTCACATAGGATTCCGTGGCCGGTCGGTCGCCGAAGGCACGGATCTTCTCGATGCGCAGCGCATCGGCCATGATTAGATCTGCGACAGTGAAGCGGCCGGCAGCCAGCCATTCCTGCTCCTTGAGGACGCGCTCCACATGACCGAGACGGCTTTCCAGCCAGCCGGTCAGACCGTTATCTTCGGAGCCTGACACTTCCAGAAACCACCAGGGGACTGACACCATCTCGACGGAATTGAGCGCGGCTATGGTCCATTGCAGCGTGTCGGCTTCTCCAGCAGGATCGCGCGGCATCAGTTTTTCGCTCTTTCTGGCGAGGTAGAGCAATCCTGCTCCGCTTTCGAAAATCGAGAGCTCACCCTCTGTCAGCCAGGGTGCCTGGCCAAAGGGCTGGTGCTTGAAGTGGTCCTCGGCTCTATTTTTGAATGACGTGCTCTTGACCTGATAGGGAAGTCCGGCCTCCTCACATGCCCATCTCAGCCGCATATCGCGCACGAAACCACGAGGAGTTTCGGGCACCCAGTCGTAAGTCCAGATGGTCAGTTCGCTCATTTTCCGTCCTCAAGATAGGAGTTCTCTTCGCCCACCCAACCAGTGCAGCCAGTATTGTGACGCTTGATCGTGTTGTCGTTCGGTGCGAACTTCCACTTGCCCCAACGAACGCTTAAGGAGGCAGTATCTGCAAATTCTCATAAGGGATCAATCACCGGCTGCATTGCGCCGAAGGGGCGCCTTTGATTGATGATCTTAGTCCAGCGACAGCACAGTCAGATACCTTTGAACGCCTTTGGATGAGGCATAGGAGCCACCGCCTTCATAAAGGACTTGCTTAAGGCCGAGCCGCCGCATGTCTTCAAGTGTGAATGTCCAACCCTTCTTGCCGCTTGCTTCATACGCATTGAAGTGATCGGGGCGCAGACCAAAGTTGGCGAAGTCGCCGGTCAGCCCAAGGTTAGCGCTAAACGCCTTTTCATCCTTGATGATGGCTTCGATAATGTTCGCACCTTCTGCAACCAGTTGCTCCAGGTCCGGCGTGCCCGCCAGTTCCGGGTTGGCCGCTAAAAAAGGGTCGCGGATTGTGCCGCGCAGGATATCCTGCAATGCAATATCTCCGCCATCTGCCGCCGCGCGGATATCTCCAAGCAGCTTTGCGGCGCGTGCATCGGCCTGTGCCGCAAGCTCGGGAGTCAGCACAAGATCCGGGGCCCCCTTTTTGAGCTCTTCGCGCGCTGTGTCGCGCAAGAGGATTTCCAACAGCTCATCATCGTCCGCCGCATCGGCATAAACGGCTTCGGAGCCGTGCCAGCCGACAAAAGCGTTTTTGGCGATAATCTTGCGTTTCCCAGCGGGAAAAACACTGTTGGCACAAGAGGAAAAGCAACCACCAACGACCTTCACATCAAGACCGTGATCATGAACCCATCGGCCAATCTTGCGTGAGGTCGTCGCATCGCCCCCACCGGAGGTGACGACGAGTTGCCTAGGGGTTTCTGCAGCTTCCGCAACCTGCAGAAACCTGTCCCAGATCGTTTCTGTTATGATCCCGCGGTAGTAGATGGTCCCATCCTCCGCGTGGATTTCCGCAGGGTGCAAGCGCAAGTCCTCAGGCGTGGCAACCCCATCCGCCACAGCCGGAACGGCACAAAAAACAAACAAACAGCAGAGCAGATGCTTCATGCTTGGATATCCTTTATGAGCGGGGGAATGTCGGTTACACTCGGCATATCCATCATGAAACCGTGGGACGCATGAATGGGAAGTTTGCCCCTCATTGGTTTGTTTATCAAGCTTCCACGAGCGCGAAGCCTGACTTCGTTTTTCGCAGATACAAAGTGGTAAAGGACGGTGCAACTGGTTTGTTCAAGTTTGGCGCCGTATCCAGAGCCGTTTGCTCGGCGCTGATGCCCAGCATATTGGGGCCACGCCGATCCACGGTTGCCTCACCAGGGGGGATCTCGATTTGGTTGTTCGGGTGCCTGATGCTGAGTTCGTAGCCGCCGCGGCGGTTATGCAGGAGGCATATCCGGTGAACGAGGGTCCTTTCGAAGCCGTACCTTTTGCGCGTTGGTATTCCTACGGTCAAAAACCCACCATGACATTTTCTGGCGAGCCAAATTGTGTCGAATTTAGCTTGTAATAGAAACCTTTCCGCTCGATCAGTTCCAGATGATTGCCTTGCTCAATGATTCCTTGTTGGCCAACGACAAAAATCTTATCTGCCCGGCGGACTGCCGACAGTCTATGTGAGATCGTAAGGGTTGTACGGCCCTTGGCGAGCTCAGAAAGCGAAATCTGAATTTCCTTTTCCGTTTCAGTGTCAAGAGACGAAGTGGCTTCATCAAAGATCACGATTGGCGGGTTCTTGAGGAAAATTCGGGCAATGCTAACGCGTTGGCGTTGCCCACCGGACATGCGTAGGCCTCTTTCTCCCACAAGTGTATCCAGTCCATCAGGTAGTCCTTCGATGAGGTCCCAAAGGTGAGCTCGTTTGGTTGCCTCAATGATCTCGTCTTCGCTGGCACTCAGATTGCCATAGGCGATGTTCTCGCGGAAAGTGCTGCCGAAGAGAAATGTGTCCTGTTGCACGATACCGATGTGGCGACGCAGAGATTGCACCGTTGCCTCGCGAATATCCATGCCGTCTATGGTGATACGGCCTGAAGTTACTTCATAGAACCGAGGTAGCAGCGAGCAAAGGGTCGTCTTGCCTGCGCCGGAGGTGCCGACAAATGCAACATTTTCCCCTGGCTCGATCTCCAGATTGACGTTATTGAGCACAAGGCCTTTGTCGGCATATCCGAAACTAACGTTCTCGTAGCGGATGCGACCTTTGGGAAACGGCATTTCCTTGGCGTCGGGCCCATCCTGAATATCAGGCTCAGTGGCGAGGAAATCCAAATAGCGGCGGAAACCCGCAATTCCGTTGGTGTACGATTCCAAGACCGCAATTACTTTTTCAATGGGCCGCGTGAACACGCCAATCAATAGGACGAACCCAACAAAACCGCCGTTGGACAGCTCACCTTGAATTACAAAGTAGCTGCCCAATACCATCGCAACGATTTGAACACTGCGCGAGCTTAGATAGAGAGAGGATGCGCTGACCGCCAGGTATTTGTAGGCTCCGAGTTTCGCTTTTCGGTAGGCTTCATTTTCGATTTCGAACAAACGACGTTCGTGGTCCTCATTGGTGAAGGCTTGAACAACCCGGATACCGCCGATGTTGTCCTCAATTCGTGTATTGAAGTCGCCGACGCTATTAAGGATCCGCTGCCACGCAGTTTCCATGCGCCGACCGTAGCGTGTCGTGAACCAAATGATCGCAGGCGCGATAGCACAAATAACGATTGCCAGCTCAACATGTATCAAGACCATCAAGATCATGGCGCCAAAAAACGTAATCATGGCCATGAAAAGGTCTTCGAGACCATGGTGTGCTCCCCAATCTGCTCCAGATCCTTGGTCACACGTGCGAGCAGATGCCCCATCTTGGTGCGATCGTAATAGCTGAACGATAGCTTCTGGAGATGCCTGAAAGCTTGTCTGCGCATTTCGGTTTCAATGCGGATCCCGAGCGCGTGCCCCCAGTAGTTGACGATGTATGTGAGGCCAGCATTCACCAGATAGACGGCGCAAAGGCCCAAGCCTGCAGCCAAAACAAGATAAATGTCTTCACTTGGAAGAATCCGTTCGATAAAAATGGCCACCGCAATCGGAAAAGCAAACTCTAAGAAACCAAATATAATTGAGCACATGAAATCTAAGGCGAACAGACGCATGCTCCCTTTATAATAACTCGCGAATTCTCGTATCATCAATTTAACCTATTATAATATCAGAGAAAAATACGTCTTTGTGGCTTTTATATACTTCCAGCCTTTATCAACTGGATTTAAAGAAATATACGGGCTTTGACGAGTGGCACTATATCGGATGATCACTTGCCGTGGGCACACCACGCGACGTTGGTCTCTGAAGGCCTCCCTCTGAGCCCTTGTTCTTTTTGCTGATGCCCGCGGTAAAATTATCTATATAGAGATGAAGCTGGGCATCGTTCACGCTGAAGGCTCAGTTCCTTGAGCTTGAACCGAACACCCGCAGATGGAATTCGATACTCCTCCCCAGATTGGTAACGTCCCTCTGGATTTGGTCGAAGCACTTGGTGGAAACGATGTGGCTCCTGAGTTGTGTTCTGTCAGGCTCACTGCATGGTTCATGCGATCATCTCCTTATGCGCGTCTGTCAAAAGGCGCCGAAGGTTCCAGCTCAAAATCAGGCAGGAATCTTACACAAGCCGACAGAGATTTTGTGAAGCCAATCGATGAAAAACAATACGGTTTGACCCAGCAGGATTTCTGGAGACCTGAGAGGGCATTGCCTACTTCCTCTCGGATGCCCTTAAAACCGGTTATGCGGATCACATGCCGCTCGATCATGTCGTCGGGAGACCCGAGAATGTAGCCGACCTTGGCGAGCGGCTACATCCCCGGCGTTTCAACTCCGACCGTCATGTGAACCTAGTATGCTCTCGCGCCAGAAGGGCTAGGGCCCGTCGGCGGACCAACATAAGCAGGCACGCCAGGCGGGTGAACAAGAAAGCGGTGATCGCAGCAATGGCTTCTCCAACAAGATAAATCGCACGGGCCGCTTTACTTCCATGCAGTTGCATGAACTCGTCTTCTTTCTTCAAGGCCGATGTAGCACGTGAGGGGGGAAATTCAGTCGGGGGTTTCGGAAAGCAGAGCATCAATTGTCTCCTTTGGGTTGATGGAAAACACGCCAAACTTGCCCACAGGATATCGGTCAGAATGACTTCACGAAATGAAACAGTTTGAAATCTCCTTTTCATTTGTGAAAAGATACCTGCGACTATTTTGGACGCTTACGGGACCGTCATGAGCCGACTCGATTGGGAAGATCTGAACCTGTTTCTGGCAGTGGCCCGGGAGGGCGGGTTGTCTGCTGCGGCGAATGCCACGGGGCGCAGCCCCGCAACGCTAGGGCGCAGGATGCTGGGGCTTGAACGCGAGCTTGGCCGAGAACTTTTCGTTCGGCACGGCAGAGGCTACCGGCTGACCGGTGAGGGCCAGAGTCTGCTCTCCGAACTGTCGGAGGTCGAGGCACGGATCGCGCGGCTTTCGCAACGCTCGGGTATCGAAGGCTTGCCACTGGTCAAGGTTTCGGCAGGAACATGGACAACGCTGGCTCTGTTGCGATCGTTTGCCAACCTTGTGGGAACTCCGCCGGATATCCGGCTTCGTTTCGTCTCTGGCGAGCGGGTAATGGACATCGCCCATCGCGAAGCAGTGATCGGCTTCCGCAACCAGCGCCCGACCGATAAAACGTTTGCGGGGCGCAAGCTGGCAAAGGTGGAGTTTGCGCCGTTTGGCGCGCCTGATGCGCCAAGGCTCTGGATCAAGGTTCTAGCAGACACACCCTCGGCGCGCTGGTTGGCAAAATATGCCGAGGGCGATGCGGTGTGTGAGGTCAATAGCCCGCGCAATGCACTCGATCTTGCTTTGGCGGGACAAGGAATGGCTTTGCTTCCGACCTTCATCGGCGACAGCGAGGCGGGCTTGCTCCGGGCGGCGCAGGTGGTGCCCGAGTTGACGCATGATCAGTGGCTTGTTGTTCATGAGGCAGACCGGCACATTCCTGAGGTGCGTCGCGCCATTGACAGAATGTGCCGGGTTCTTGAAGGTCCGCGGGGCTGATCTCGTCGGGGTCATTCTGCCTCCGGCGTCGAAAACTGCCGAATAGGAACCCACCGACAAATCGCAGATGGCAGAGGCTAAGCGCTGAAGCTTGCTTGATGTCTATTCGCGGCTGCGGCGCTCAAGGGGCCAGTGTGGTGGCGGTGGGGCAGGCGGGCGCAGCGGCGCGCGGATGGAGATTCGACGTCCCATCGCGGTTGCCAGACAGAGACGAAATCTTCTTCTGTCTCGCCGCCTGAAGAACCCTAGCACGAGGTTTTTATGCGGAACAACCAGCTAAGGGGCAGGCGGGCGACCCGCCTTTGTGCTCCGACGTCCGCCGTGTTGCCAACCCGGCGGCGCGTGCCGTTCACGCTGCTGCCTGGACGCTGCCCTCGGATGGGCTACGGAGCGAGAAGTTGACCTCGTACTGCATGAAGGAAAGCTGCGGCACCATACTGGCGGCATATTCCAGCTTCTTGTCACCCGCGAGCGCGATGATGAGACCCTCAACCTCTTCGCCTTGTGCCAGATCGGACTTCACCCAGCCCATGTAGCGCAGGGCCTGACCCACTGCTTCATCGGAGGTTTGGCCTTTTTTCAACTCTATGACCAGCCAGCGCGGATCTGTTTTGTGCTTGGCCAAGAAGTCAATTCTGCCCGCAGGACAGTGGTACTGGCTGCCTGCCTCGGGGTTTTCAGGCGTCTCCAGAAGGTCCCACTCTTGGCCAATCTGGGTTCGAGCCCAATTGTCCAACAGGAAAATCTGAAGTTGTTTTTCCAGCGAAAAGCCCCTGCGCTCGGTTGCTGCTTCCTTGGTGACAGGCGGTTCATCGAGATCTAACCCGTCGTCTAGAACACTCCACCAAAGAACATCGAGGGTCCAAAGGTCGGTCTCCAGTGCGTCGGCAAGGTTCAGCAAAATGTCATTGATGGCTTTGTATTTCTGGCCAGTTTGAGTGCCACGGCCGAACTTGGGCAGCAAGCCCAGCCGGTCAAGGCCCGCTTGTGATGTCGCGTTCCAGACGCCATAGGTAGCGGGATAAGCCACGGTGAGAAACGCAGTGGCAATGGCGGTGCCCATGCCCTTGATGGTCTGAATGGCCTCTGTCATGCGTTGTTCAATGGGCAGGGCTTCATCCAGAAGCATGGCAAGCGTGGTGGAGAATGTGGACGGGTGCTCCAGAACCCGGTTCACCTGCCGGTACAAACCATTCCAATGACGATTGTGCTCATAGTAAAAGAAGGGGCGAATGTCCTCCATTTTCAGGTTGCTGAGGTTGGCCGGGTCAAGAAGAGGGCCAAATCTTTTGAGAACCTGACCTTTCTCCTGCTGGATCCTCTTCAGTTCGCCTTTTTCTTTCAGGTGGTTTAGATGGCTCTTGAGCTGGCCTATCGCCGATTGCAAAGCGGGATTGTTCATAAGGAGCTCCTTGGTGATGCAGCAGACCCGCGCGGCCGACACTGCTGCCTGTTTGTCCAACAGAGGCCATTCGGCATCGGCAGTCTGCATTTGTTTCTGGAGAGCTAAGTTGATCGCCACATCAGCGTCAATAAACGGGTGTAGACGCGATCCTTTTGAAGTAAAAAATTCTTTATCTATCTTCTAAAATGAGTCGATTAAATGCGACTCTTTTTCATTTATATTTTTCTTCAATTGAGATTGGCTTTGGGCGGGAATGACAGTGTGTTTCATAATGAGATTTTGCTTTAGGTCTACTCTAAAGATCAAAAGAAAAGCAGCCCGGAGACGACTTGCAATCTTCCCCGAGCCTTTTTTAGTTAAGCAACCGAGAGGGCGGCGTTAGTCGCCTCTCGATTTATCCAACACAAGCTTTCTTTGCGAATACGGCAAGCTAGCGCGAGGTGACAGCGTCCATGTTTGGCCCTGAGGTAATTGCTGCTGCAGCAAAAGCGGCTCATGTAGCAAAGAGTGTGAACATGAATTCATTCATTTTTCCGATCCTTCAACTCTGTGATGCTGCACGGAATCCGCAGGCGCCTGACTGCGCTCTGACAGCCCGTAATCCCGTGTGACCTCGGCGACCCGCAGCCGATAGTTCCGAAAGACCCCTGACCGCCCCTCTGATTGTGCAAGGCGGTGTTGTTCCAGCTGTCGCCACTGGGCAATCGCCGCCTCGTTGCGCCAGAACGACAGCGACAAAATGCGCCTTTCCTGGGTCACGGATTGGAACCGCTCGATGGAGATAAAGCCGTCAATGCCATGCAGAAATGGCATCAGTTCGGCGGCGATGTCAAAATACCTGTCCAGCTGGCCTGGCGCTGGCTCCACTTCAAAAATGACTGCAATCATTTCAGTGACCCGTGCGGTGCTGAAGCGAGTCTAAGAAACGTTCTGTCTTCGCCTAGTAAAAATCGCTCTTTCTGAGCGAATTCATAGTTTTCTTTGCCGAGCGGGTCGTTAGCCAATCGCGCCCGATAAGCCTCGTATTCGGCCAGCGACGGGATGTTGTAAATCCCATAAGCCAATGTGCTTGATCCTTCATGCGGCGCATAATACCCGATCAAATCTGCACCACAGCGCGGAATTGCTTCGCCCCAGTTGCGAGAATACTGAGCAAACTGTTCTTTTTTGGTTGGGTCAATATGATAGCGGATGACACAGGTCAGCATAATAGTCCTCTTTCGTGGTTCTCGTCAGATGTAGCGTATTGCCAGGCAACAATGCTTCGACTACGGTCGAACCATGAAAGATGGACCTGACATAGCCCGTATCGCCGCGCTGATCGGCGACCCAGCTCGCGCCAACATGCTGACCGCACTCATGAGTGGCAAAGCGCTGACGGCAACAGAATTGTCTCAGGAAGCGGGCATTACGCTGCAAACCGCCAGCTCGCATCTGGCAAAGCTGGACGCGGGTGGTCTGCTATCGCTACGCAAACAGGGGCGGCACAAATATTTCTCTATTGCCAATGATCAAGTGGCCCATCTCCTTGAAACCCTTATGGGACTGGCTGCTGGATCAGGGCATTTACGAACCCGGACCGGACCGCGGGATGAAGAGATGAGGAAGGCGCGCGTATGCTACAACCACCTCGCAGGTCACATGGGAATAGTGATGTATGAAAGTTTTCTGCGAAAAGGTTTTCTTCACGTCGCTACTGATGATCTCACTCTGACAAATACTGGCGCAAGCTTTGTTGATGGCTTCGGAATTGACCTGAAGGAGCTAAAGGCTAAGAAATCTCCCCTTTGCCGGGAGTGTCTTGATTGGAGTGAGCGCCGGTCACACCTCGCAGGCAGCCTTGGTCGTTCGCTGCTGGCACGCATGGAAAATCTGGGCTGGGCAAAACGTGTTCCAGGGAGCCGGGTTGTGCGCTTTACAAAAGCCGGGCAGGCCGAATTCGACGCTACATTCCAACGTTAGAACCCGAAATCATCACTGGTAAGAGCGCGACCTACTATCCTGCGCCTACCGGAGCAGCCCCCAAGCTGGCAGATCGCATCGGCGCGGTTTCGCCTCTGATATTTTTCTTTTTCGGTCTGACTGGGCTACTCCCCGATCGTTGGACAGGATCTGGCGTAAACTAAGCTACTTTGTGCACCTGCTGATCGGTTTGTGTTTTGTCATTTCTCAGCCAGTAGACCACGGCTGGTGGCCTGCCGCCAAGTTCTGAGTGTGGGCGTTTGTGGTTGTAAAAGGTCATCCATTTCCGGATGGCCGCCTTCGTTTCTGATCCGGTCTCCCAGGCATGCAGGTAGACACACTCGTATTTCAGGGTTCGCCATAGCCGCTCGATGAAGATATTGTCGAGGAACCGACCTTTCCCATCCATCGAGATCCGCACGCCAGATCGGCGGAGCCGATCCGTCCAGGCGAAGGACGTGAACTGACTTCCCTTGTCCGTGTTCATGATCTCGGGCGGGCCAGATTTGTGAATGGCCTCGTTCAGCGCCTCGACACAGAAGTCGGCCTCCAGCGTGTTCGAGATGCCCGCCAGCCGTAATTCCTACACCAGTCGATCCTGCAGCGTCCGGTTCGCGCGTTCGACACGGCCCTTGGCCTGAGAGCTGTTTGCACAGAGGATCTCGATATTGAGCTCGTTGAAAGCCCGGCCAAACTGGGTCATGCCATGCCCGGCCGCGCGCCTTGTGCCGGATCGCTGCCGGGCCCCCAGACCGAAACAACTTCAGCAGCCGGTGAACCTGCCGGCGGCTCAAACCGAGCACGTTAGCGGCCGCCACAACCGTCATCCGGCCTTGCGTCACTTTGCTCAGGACTTCTATGCGGTTCAGTTCGCGCTCGCTCATGATCACCAATCCCACACGCACACTCCAATCCTGGTTGCTGGACAGGCAAGTGTGCCACTTCTACTTTGCAAATGTGGGACATTTTAACATGCGTGTGAGCGATACCTGAAGTGCGACTTCTGCGGTGTCCGAGGGTAGGGGGCGTCCTCTCATCTCGCCAGCATCTTTTCCCTGAACACTTCCGCCGGCGTCTTCCATCCGAGGCATTTTCGAGGTGTTGCGTTTAGCCGGTCACAGATCCCTTTCAATTCAGGATCGGTGACCCGGCTCATGTTGAGTTTCCGGGGAAGCCATCGTCGGGCGCGCCTGTTGGTGTTTTCAACCGTGCCTTTCTGCCAGGGAGCAGACGGATCACAGAACCAGGTCTGGGTCCCGATTTCCGCCTGAAGATGCGGCCAGGCCACAAACTCGGTTCCACGATCGAACGTGATGGATTTTCGGAAGCGGATTGGCAGGTGGCGGATGGCATCGATGACCTTGCCGAGCACCAAATATGTTTTCCTGTTGTCGTTCTTCAAAAGCACGGTGAACCGACTGACGCGTTCCACTAGGGACGTGACGTTGCCAGTACCAAAGTGCTGTTTGAACAGCATTAAATCGCCTTCCCAATGCCCGAACTCCTGCCGATGTGCCACGGCATCAGGGCGGAACAAGATGCTGACGTCACGATGGAATTTGGGTGGCAGGCGCTTTCTCGCTCGTCTGGGCTTGCGAGACTTTCGATGGGTCGGCAAGTACCACCACAGCTCCTGGGCCAGGCCTTCCTTCGAATAGATGTAGCGGTAGATGGTTTCCTGGCAGACCCGGCGCGATGCGCCTTCGTATCTCATGCGACCGGCCACGAGAAGACGTAGATCCGCGTGCTTGATCAGCTTGCGCTTGCGTGACCGACGCCTGGCACATTCCTGATGGGCCGCCACCGCAAAATAACCGACGATGTCTGGCAACTGATCATCCTCAAAATGATTTCGTTTCAGCTCCCGGAAAACCGTCGAGCGGTGTCGTCCGAGTATCCTCGCCATCCTGCACGGCGACACATTTGCCTGGCGCCAGCGTTCGATCTTGCGGCGCTCATCAAGTGTAAGATGGCTGTATTTTGAACCCATGACACAATCCTCCTGTCTGACAACCTATTGGTTTCAAACAGAAGTCGCACTTGGGAATAGCGCGCACCCCGCTACACGGAATTGCCCCATAATCAATATTATGGAAAAAAATCAAGTGCCGTCAACTATCGATCTGCACGACCGAGGTGGTGAGCTTAGTTTCGGCTATCTTTCGTGTCTTCGGTCAACCTTTTAAATAGGTTATTGTTCGCGATACACTACGAAATAGTAATTACCACAGGACTCGGAATGAATATTAAATAATTCTTTCAGATCGTTTAATGGCTTTTCATTTCTAATCTGAAAGCAATTTGAAGGTTTTTTACGGCGCCCGTGATGCCAATAGTACAGTTGATCCGGATGGGTTGGCCAGTTTGGTATAAATTGACCAATCATTAAGTTTCCGTGGGCCTTATTGAGTAGCCTAGCGAATGAAAAGGAGGTCGCATGGGCGGAAACCGTCAAAAGCGATCCGCCGTCGAATTGGCACAAGCGAGAGGATTGAGGAATGAAACGCGGTCTTTGGTCCTGGTTAGTCGGTAATTTCTGCGCTCCCTGCTTTCTGTTGGGGCTATTGTTTTTTGCAGCTTCCTTGACGCCGTCGCTCATTCCGCGAGGCCCTCTTGAACAGGGTGTTCTGGGCGGGCTTGTCACCGCCTTGGGATATCTAATTGGCATGATCATAGCGCTCCTCTGGTGCGCAGCAGATATGCCGCATTTATCGGGGCGCCCGGTGAAAGTGATTTTCTGGATCCTTACAGTTTTGGTTTTTGTGTTTTTCTTTTGGGCTCTGGGCTTTAGCCTTACCTGGCAAAACGAGCTGCGACAGAAGATGGGCATGGAACCGGCAGAGGCGCTCGATCTACCAAGTATTCTAATTTCGGCTGCAGCAACTTTCATTCTCGCCTATGTGTTCGGTCGCCTCATCGGTTCACTATTCCGGTTGGTCCGGGCGTGGTTTTATCGAATTATGCCTCCAAGGCGGGCAAACGTCTTAGGCGTTATTACCGTTGTATTGGCATTGTTCATAGTTACTCGTGAAGGCCTGTGGGATTGGGTAATTACGGCGCTTGATGAGAGCTACGAAGTGGCTCAAGCTTTGTTCGAAGACGCGCCGCCGCCCCCTGATAATCCAAGGATGACGGGAAGCGAAACTTCTCTGGTTGCATGGGACGCCATTGGGGAGCCAGGGCGAGATTTTATCACCTCTGGGCCTGATGCCGAGGCAATTGCAGCGTTTACCGGTCGTCCCGCTCTTGATCCGATCCGTGTGTATGTGGGGCGTGCCAATGCAGAGACGCCTCGTGAACGCGCAGAGTTGGCATTGGCCGAGCTCAAGCGTTTGAATGCGTTCGATCGCGAGGTCTTGATTATCGCCAGCCCTACAGGGACCGGCTGGATGGATCCCGGTGCACACGATCCTGTCGAGTACATGCACAATGGAAACATTGCGACTGTAGGTGCGCAGTACTCCTACCTTCAGTCCCCTCTTGCTTTGATTTTGGAAACAAGCACGGGATTGGAACAGGCAACAGCGTTGCAGGACGTGGTTCATGGCTATTGGAAAACACTACCCGCAGACCAACGGCCCCGCCTTTATGTTCACGGACTGAGCCTTGGTGCATGGTCCTCGATGTACGCTACCAATATTTTCCGGTTCATGGACGACCCGATTGATGGTGCCTTTTGGGCAGGGCCGCCGTTTCCATCGGCATTCTGGAATTATGTTCAGAACCGACGAAATGCAGGCAGTCCATGGGTTCTGCCGCAAATTGGAGAGGGCAGAATCATTCGCTATGCCTCTCATCGGGCTGACGCTTCTGACGCGTCAGCGCCGTGGGGTGACATACGTATTGTTTTCCTACAGTACTCAAGTGACCCAATTGTCCTTTATGATCCCGCTTCGCTATGGCGCGCGCCGCCCTGGATGCGCGAACCACCCGCAGAAGATATGTCGGAGCATCTTCTCTTCATGCCGGTTGTTACGCAGTTTCAGTTGGCGTTGGACATGGCGCTGTCGTTTGGGTCACCACCCGGCCATGGCCACGCATATTATGCGCGCGATTATATCGGACCATGGGTTCAGGTAACTGATCCAGAAGGATGGACACAGGAAGATACCGAGAAATTGCAAGCCCATTGTAACATCGGCTTTCAATTAGGTTGCAGGAATGGTGACAGGTAATCGAGGTTCATCGTTTCAACCTGTGTTTGCAGCAGGATTTGGATGCTGTGAAGGTTGAAAACGACCTCCCTCGCCTCCGCCTTTCGGATAAGTTGGGTCAATGTGTTGAGCACACGCCCTCCATTCTTCAGTTCAGTTGAATCGATTAGCGTTGCGACCGGCGCCCAAATTGGGCTGATCTTTCGGTTTTCTGATGTGTCATGAAGCCGCGTACACAAGTTTTTGCCGGCTGAGTGATTTGTTCGATTTTGCAGAGACTTGGATGGATCATGTTGAATGGTGCCGCTACCTGTATGGCGCTGGTTCATACCAAGGGCTCGAATCCTTCAAGGTAAGCCAAGCAAAACTGAATGATTGGTTCAGACCAACACCAATCTGAGCTTTGCAAAGGACAAACCATGGATACGCAGATGAGAAGATCAGCCCGGCTTCCTGTGAAATATCTACGTAAAAACTTGTATTGAATAAAATTCATTAGCCTTCAAATCATTCCATTTACAACCGAAACGGGAGAAATGGTTTCATGATTTGTCGTATAGCTTCTGCCGCTGTGGCGGGCCTGTTACTCAGCACAAGTGCAATGGCCGGGGCACCTTCGATAGATTTACCCCTCATGCCTTACCCGCAGCAGGTGAACTTGCAAGAAGGGCGGCTTGCAATTGGCAAGGATTTCAAGATTTTTCTTGAAGGATATACATCAGAGCGGCTTGAGGCATTGGCGCGGCGAACAGTAGACCGCATAGAAATGCAAACAGGCTTACCCCTGCTCTCCCCTTGGGCAACTTCAAAGGATGAAGCCACACTGGTCATTTCTGTCAAGGAAGGGCCAAAACAATCCGTTCAGGGGCTGGCCAGTGATGAAAGCTACTCACTTGTGGTCGCCGGAACACAAGCCAAGCTGACTGCTGATCGGCCTTTGGGAGCTATTCGAGGTGTAGAGACGTTTCTACAACTCATCCAAACTGATGCGGCCGGGCATTACATGCCATCAGTAGATGTTAGCGACGCCCCTCGGTTTCCTTGGCGCGGCGCCTCACTGGATACGGCCCGACATTTCATCACACCAGAGACAATCAAGCGGCAAATTGATGGTTTCGCCTCGGCAAAAATGAATGTGTTCCATTGGCATTTGTGGGACGATCAAGCCATTCGTATTGAGCTGGAAAGCTACCCCAAACTCTGGCAATTGAATTCGGACGGTGACTACTACACAAAAGAGCAGATCCGTGAAATTGTCGAGTATGCGCGCCAGCGCGGTGTCCGGGTTATCCCGGAAATTTCCCTACCGGGACATGCGTCTGCGGTTGCCCATGCCTATCCTGAACTCATGGCGGGGCTCGGAGAGCAAGCATACCCTCGGCAGCGTCAGTGGGGTGTGTTCGAACCACTGATGAATCCAACCAATCCTGAATTGTACAAGTTCCTCGAAGCTGTCTTTGCAGAAGTCGTGGACTTATTCCCAGATGCCTATATCCACATTGGTGGAGATGAGCCGAATTACGCCCAGTGGAAGAACAATCCGGAAATTCAGCAGTTCATCAAGGATAAGGGGCTTGATGGTGAACGCGGCTTGCAATCCTACCTGAATGCACGGGTTGAAAAGATCCTTGAAGACCACGGCAAGAAAATGATGGGATGGGACGAGATCTGGCACAAGGATCTACCGAAGTCGATCGTAATTCAAAGCTGGCGTGGTCACGACAGTTTGGGCCGGGCGGCCAAACAGGGTTACGCGGGTGTGTTGTCGACGGGGTTTTACATGGATCAGCCCCAGCCCACCAGCTACCACTATCGTAACGACCCAATGCCACAGGGTTTGTCAGTTGACGATAAGGTTCATGAAGGCGAGCAGTTTGAAAGCTACAGCTGGATCAAACCGCGAGGCAAAGGCGGACCACGCAAAGGTACCTTGACGATTATCCGTGATGAAGACGGCAATGCGCGCGCATTCACTGATTACAATGGCAAGTCCCGCGCTGAAGTAGATATAATCGAATATGAACCGAACAAGAGGTTCCGCGGCGGTTTTGACAACTTCATGTCCTACACCGAGTTCAATCTGTGGATCGAGGATGGGCAGTTTACTGCTGACAGCTATCAACTGGTTGGGAATGTTCGCTGGCCATCCAGTGGCGAGTTGATCGCCTCCACGCAAATGGAAGGCACGTCTGTTCCTGCTCCAAGTGGGGGGTATCCGGTCACGCTCACGGCGGACCAACAAGACTTGATCCTTGGTGGAGAAGCTGCGATTTGGGCTGAAAACTACAATGACCTTACATTGGAAAACCGCATCTGGCCGCGCACATATGCTGTTGGGGAGCGTTTATGGTCATCTGAAGACCTGACCGATATCGACAGCATGTATGACCGGATGCAAGAAGTTGACCAATGGGCGACCGTTTCGGTTGGTCTGGAACATGCGCTCAGACGCGAAAAACAGCTTATTCGGTTGGCCAATGGCGCGGATGTGGAGCCACTCAGGGTTTTGGCCGAATACGCAGAACCCGCACAGTATTATGCGCGCAATTGGGCCAAATACAACGCAACTGAGCCAAAGGGCTTGCTCTATAATCAGTCGGAGAGATTGAACCGTTTTGCGGACGCACTTCCGGTTGAAAGTCTGGCAGTGCGCACTATGGAGCAACTGGCTCACACACCAGATAATCCAGAGGCGCTTTCTGCGCTCAATGAACACCTTCAAAAAGCTATGGAAAGTGCTCGCCGCAGCGCAGATATCTTTGCAGGTAACGTCTCTGCGGTTGGAAGTGTTGAACTCGCCGAACGGCATGTCGCGGTGGCTGAAGCGGCTCTGGCTGTCATTGAAACAGTCAAGAGCGGTGATGAGATAACCGAGGACACCATTGATGCACTAATGGACGTGACTAAGGAGAATGCAGGAACTTACGATGAGTGCATTGTCGCCATCGTGCGTCCAGTTGAAGTGTTGGCGCGCAGCTTACGTGCCGGACTTGCGGACTCGTAGTCGATACCCTCGAAGATGAGCTGGTGCCCGACCGGTCATGATGAAGTCGGTCGGGCATTTTTGATGCAGAGGATTGTTTTCTTGTGGTTCAGCCTGCAATTCTGCCGATCGGCTTTCGGGAGTTACGCAGCACTCTGGAACCAGACGGGGAATGGGTCTTCCTGAGATTGGTGGTGTTTCGGATTGGTCAGATACTCTGCTACGAGGCAAGCATCCAATTGTTTTCGAATGGCGACCTCATCCATATCTTTCGTCAGGCCAATGAACACAATCTCCTGCCGTCGGTCGCCATAGTCAGCATGCCAATTGCGTTTCAAGTGCTTCTCGAACTCACCATCTGTGGGCCATTTATCTGGTTGAACCGATGCCCACCACCGGCCGACGCCCTGATGACGTATGAATGCCCCGGCCTGAGAAATTTCTCCAACATAGTCCGGCCGTGTGGAAATCCAGAAGAAGCCCTTGGCACGAAGGACACCTGACCATGGCTTGTTGAAGAAGGCATGCAACTTCACTGGATCAAAGGGCGCGCGTGTCCGATATACAAAGCTTGAGATTCCGTACTCTTCGGTCTCTGGTATATGATCGGTGAAGTTATACAACTCCTGCGCCCACAATGGGTGGTCTTGCGCTTCTTGCAGATCGAACAACCTCGTATCGAGCACATCATCCAAGTGTACCTTGGACATGGTTGTTTCGATGAGTTTACACTTTGCATTCAAGCCGCGAATGATGCTGCGGACGATGTCCAACTCTTGGGGTGACAATAGATCCGTCTTGTTCAGAACAACAACATTTGCAAACTCGATCTGGTCTACCAGAAGATCGACCAGTGTGCGTTCATCGTGGTCCCCAAGGCTTTCGCCATGATCTTTCAGAAAGTCGGTTGAACTGTAATTCTGGATAAGGCTTGCGCCATCCACGACGGTGACCATGGTATCCAGACGGGCAAGATCGGCAAGGGAATTACCCTGCACATCACGAAACTCGAAGGTAGTGGCGACTGGAAGGGGTTCCGAAATCCCGGTGCTTTCAATGAGCAAGTAGTCGAAACGACCATCGCTCGCAAGCTCTCGGACTTGCATCAATAGGTCTTCACGCAGAGTGCAACAGATGCAGCCGTTGCTCATCTCGACGAGCTTTTCCTCCGTCCTCGACAAGTTGGCTCCGCCTCGGTCAATCAGGTCGGCGTCGATATTTATCTCGCTCATGTCGTTGACTATCACCGCAACCTTTCGGTTCTGACGATTGTTTAGAATATGGTTCAAGAGGGTTGTTTTGCCGGCGCCCAAGAACCCCGAGAGAACTGTGACAGGGAGTCTGGCATCACTTGCGCTCATGTGGTGGTCATCCTTCGCTTGAATTTATAAACGTAATAACATAACAAGTAATAATATAACGAAATCGAATTGCAAGAGTGATTGTCATGCCAACGCCAGAGCATTGTTTCATACCGTCAACGCTTGAAGGATTTTCGGACTTCAAAGCACGAAAGGAGCAGTTGGCGCGCTATGAAAGAGAAGTGCCCAATGGTGCCGATGCTTTCTTCAACCAATTGCTGAAAGCGCCCTTCAGTGTAGGTGGAGCTATCAGCAGAGCGTCTGCATTGCAGGATATTCGCGGCCTCATTGATAGCCACGTTTCGGAAACGACAAAATCTACTGGTTTCTTCAAGCTCTGGCTCTCTGACATGGCGCAATTGTCAGAGCTTTTCTGCACGATACTGGACACGAGCTATATCGGCTTTTGGTTAGGGTCTCGTCGTGGGTGCCGCCGATACCATACGGACAATGTACCCTTCAGAATGCTTGTCACCTATGCGGGGAGTGGAACCGAGTGGTTACCGAAACACGCGATTGATATGTGCGCTTTTAAAAGAGGCGAACCCAATGAAAAGATCATAAAGGACATTTCGGCGCGGCGCTTCTTGAACCCATGGGATGTTGCGGTTCTACGCGGCGGACCAGACGGGCTTTTACATCGCACTCCGGATGACGCGCTTGACGTCCCATCGATATTCATGCGGTTGGATCACCCTGAGTTCTTGGCGAAGGTTCAAGCGAGGTCATAAGCCTTTGGGTGACAAACACTCATGACTCTCCAAAGGGCGGCTATTCAAGACCGCCCTTCCCTTTCTGATGTGGGGCGCTACAGGATACGCTCAAACGCGCCCAAGCCCTCCGAATTCAGGTGCTCTATGACCATTCTTGCTTCGCCAGAGTTTGCGTCCCACGTGAACCTTACCTGCGATTTGGACCCTGCTGGTTGGTTTTCAGAAAATGGTTGAACCGAGAAGACATCTCCATTCCAGTGCTTCATCTTCAGTTCCTGGTTCTTGGGGCCCAAACGCAGAACCAAATCGCCTTCCTCAACCTCAACATAGGCCGAGCCAAAATAAGCGTTTTCATAGTGCCCCAAATAGGCGTTTGTAGCACGCGGCGGTTCAGGGTCTTTGGGCTTTTCGAGTTCAACAAGGCTGCCCACTGGCGCCGTAAGCTGAGCCATGATCTTGCTGTACCCTGAGAGCCAGTCACGACTATCCATGCCAAGCTCTACTCGATCGAGAAATGAGGCCGCAATTGCCTCTGGTACCCCGCTGGGTGCGGCATTGCTGAGAACGACGATGCCAAGATCGAGATCGGGAACCAGGGCCAGTGTCGTGGACGCCCCCAGTGTGAACGCCCCCGAATGGCTGAGTTTTACGCGCCCGGTAGGTCGAACGTCCAACCCAAAACCATACCCATAGGTACTGGTGCGGGCGTTCATCGATCGAGGTCCGCCAATGATGGTCTGAGGAGAGACAGCTGGAAGTAAGGCTGCCTTCTCCAGCACTTTATTATCGCCTACCATCCCCTCGTTCAGAACCATTTGCATCCAAAGTGCCATGTCATTGGCCGAAGAACTTACGCCGCCGGCCGGACTTTGTGCATCAGGTTGGCGTAAATCCGTGACGATGTAACCTCTGTCAGTTTTCATATGGCCGGCTGCTCGATTTTCTTGAGCCATATAGTCAGCGTGGCGCGAACTGGTTGAGGTCATGCCGAGTGGAGAATAAATCGTCTGGTCTGCCAAGCTGGCCCAATCGGTTCCTGCTGAAACTGCTACTGCTTCGGCAGCTGCTGTGAGACCGAAATTTGTGTAAGCATAGTGGGTGCGAAAACTGTGTTTGGGTAGAAGTGCCAAGCGTTCAAGGATTGTGCGCCGATCATACCCAAGATCCTCAAGATCATCTCCTGCGTGATCGGGTAGTCCTGACTTGTGGGAGTAAAGATCTCCAACCGTTACTTGATCGCTGACCCAAGGGGTGCCCATATCAAACCACGGAAGAAATTCGCGAACCGGGCTGTCCCAGCCTATTCTCCCCTTCTCAACTTGCGTTGCGACTACGGTTGCACCCACCGGTTTTGAGAGTGAGGCAAGCAGGAACACGGTATCAGGATCGACCTTCTTCTCTGAACCTGCCGCCCGCTTCCCAAAGCCTTCGGCATAAATCTTCTCCCCCTTGTAAACGACGCTTATTGCCAGCCCCGGAATGCCGCTTTTTTCCAACATGTTTTGAGCCAGTTCATCCAAGGTGCCAACAGCCTTGAGTACGCGTTCCTGCGAAACAGGCAATAAAACGGTCTCGGATGGTGGCTGGTCGGGATTTGGCAAGGCGACCAATGGCTGCAAAGTGTCGGAGTGGACGCTCAAGGTGAGGCCCCAAAAAAGGGCCGCCGCTAAAAACGGAATTGGAGGCAAACGCATGATCGCTCTTTCAAAGGTCAGTTGATCTTATTTGAGATAGCTGGAAGGTTGCAGAGGTAAGAATTCCCTTACGATAGTAAGTATTTTGCGGAATGCAAACGCTTAAGCGCGATGAGAAGAGCTGGCTTGTGACAATTCACTCAGTGATGAAACCGTTTGGCGTCAATGCATGGCCCCTACAATAATCGGCATTCGGGATAAAGCGTCCCTCCTCCCAACACTTTAATACTGTCTCTATGCCATTAAAGTGACCTTAAGTAAGCAGAGGTAGTGTTTGGTGGCCTCAGGGTGCAGGGCGACGTGTTTGCAATCGCTTACGTCGTTGTGAACCAAGACGGACGCCAGAAAAATCAGAAAGAAATCGTCGTTCCAAACACATACTCGAGCCTACCCCATCTGCCACGGAGACGAAAAACATGTATCGATGGATCGCTGGAATGTTGGTGATCGCCGTACTGGCGTTCGGAACCGTTATCGGCTTCAACATTTTCGTCAATCAGAAGATAGAGAGGGCGCTGGCTGACCTGCCCCAACCGACCTATCCGGTGACGACCACAAAACTGGAACCCAAAACCTGGTCGCAGTCCATAAAAGCGATTGGATTCATTGAGCCAAATCAGGGCGTCAACGTTTCTACCGAGGTGTCGGGAACGGTTACGGCGATCAACTTCGAGAATGGCGACACTACGAAAAAGGGCAAGGTTCTGGTGGAGCTCGACAGCTCGGTTCAGCAGGCGGAGTTGAAAGTTCAGCAGGTTCAGGTGCCATCGGTTGAGGCGAACTACAATCGCCAACTCACCCTTTATCAGGACGGCACGGGAACCCAGCGCAGCATGCAGGATGCCAAGTCGGATCTTGATGCGCTGAAAGCACGGATTGGCACGCTACAAGCCGAAATCGCTCAGCGAGAGATCAAGGCGCCCTTTAGTGGACGGCTTGGCATACGCAATGTGGATCTGGGTCAATTTGTTCAAGCTGGTGACAACATCGTGCGTCTTGATGACCTGTCCGTCATGCGAGTGCGCTTCAGCGTGGAACAGGCAGATCTGAGCAAGATCTCGGTGGGACAGGGTATCGAGCTCACCGTTGTGAGTTATCCTGGACGCACCTTTGGCGGAAAGATCAATGCAATTGAACCGGTTGTCAGCAACTCAACCGGTTTGGTGACGGTACAGGCAGAAGTGCCCAACGATGACCGTTCATTGCGCGGCGGTATGTTTGCGAACGTATCGGTGAAACTTGAAAGTCTTCAGAAGCAGGTGGTCTTGCCTCAGACAGCAGTAGTTTATGCGCTTTATGGAGATTCTGTTTATCTGGTCGAAAGCAAGGACGGCCAGTCCAAGGTCCGCCAGGTTACTGTCAATGTTGTAGAGCGAGAAGGCAATCAAGCGCTGATCAAAGGTGACCTGAAGTTCGGCGATACCGTTGTGACCAGTGGCACGCAGAACCTGTCCAATAACGCAGCCGTCAAGGTCGTGGACGACCCGGTCTCGGTACCTGCCAAGATGCCGCAGCTTTAGGGAGTCTGGGTTATGTTTTTTACGGACATATTCATAAAGAGGCCCGTCATGGCGGCCTCGCTCAGCATTATCGTTTTTCTCTTCGGGCTGAATGCCATGGGGTCTCTTGAGGTCCGGCAATACCCAAAGATGACCAATACCGTGATAACGGTCACAACCCCCTATCCGGGGGCAGATCCGTCTCTGGTTGAAGGCGCGATCACGCAGCCGTTGGAGCAAGCTCTGGCACAGGTCGATCGCCTGGATTTCATGACCTCGTCCAGCGAGTTGGGCAACTCCATCATAACCTTGAACATGATGCTGGATACCAGCCCGGAAGACGCGCTCGCCAATGTGTTGTCGCAAATCAACTCGGTCACGAACGACTTGCCGGATGCTGCCTACAACCCATCCGTGACCTCCTCAACCGGGTCCACAACCTCTCTGATGTACATGTCGTTTTTCAGCGAGACGCTGAACTCGAGCCAAATCACTGACTACATCGACCGCGTGGTAAATCCGCAGCTCTCCACTGTGAACGGGGTTTCAAATATCGATCTGCTTGGAGGTTCGCCATTTGCTCTCCGGATCTGGCCGAATCCGGAAAAACTGGGCCAATACGATATCTCGACCGATGATTTGGTCTCGATTCTGCAGCAAAACAACTATCAATCTGCCATTGGTGAGTTCAATAGCTTTCTGACTGTTCTGGAAAGCAGCATTGACAGTCAGGTAAGCGATGTTGCAGGCCTCAAACGACTGGTCATCAAAAGCGAAAACGGTCAGGTCGTGCGGCTTCAGGATGTGGCGGAAGTTTCGCTCGACAGGAGTGATGATGATACGCGCGCTTTGGCCAACGGGCGTCAGGCCGTGATCACAGCCATCAACAATACGCCAAATTCAAATCCTCTCGAAGTTGCCGAAGGTCTGCGCTCGGTGTTTGCGGGTGTTCAGGAGAGCCTACCACCCTCCATACAGGGTAGCATTCTTTACGATTCAACTGTTGCCATTG
The DNA here is from genome assembly GCF_000422785.1 of Pseudovibrio exalbescens DSM 16456. Lineage (GTDB taxonomy): Bacteria > Pseudomonadota > Alphaproteobacteria > Rhizobiales > Stappiaceae > Pseudovibrio > Pseudovibrio exalbescens. The sequence goes on along the minus strand of NZ_AUGS01000019.1, from coordinate 26,448 downwards.
AAGATTCCATTCGCGAAGTGGTTGTTACCATTGGCGAGGCGGCAGCCATCGTGATTGTCGTGATCATGTTGTTCATGGCGTCCTTTCGCTCGGTGATCATCCCCATTGTGACGATACCGCTTTCGCTTGTCGGCGTTATTGCCGTCATGCAAGCCTTCGGGTTTTCACTCAACCTGATGACACTGTTGGCGATGGTCCTTGCAATTGGGCTGGTGGTGGATGACGCGATTGTGGTGGTCGAAAACGTTGACCGCCACATAAAAAAGGGTCTGAAGCCGTTTACGGCTGCGATTGTGGCGACGCGGGAAATAGCTGTTCCTGTTATTTCCATGACGATTACGCTTGCTGCTGTTTACACGCCGATTGCCTTGATGGGCGGCATTACGGGCGCCCTCTTCAAGGAGTTCGCATTGACCCTTGCCGGATCCGTTGTGATTTCCGGTTTTGTGGCGCTGACCCTATCGCCAATGATGTGCTCCAAGCTTCTGAAACCACAAAGCGAGCCCAGCCGTTTTCAAGCACTCGTTGATCGCACCTTGGAGAGGGTGAGCAATGGCTATCATTCGACCCTCCTTGCAGTATTGGGGCACAGGCGTATTGTGCTTGCCTTTGCCGGAATTGTTTTGGTTTCGCTGCCGGTAATCTTCAGTTTCTTGCCCTCGCAGCTGGCCCCGGATGAGGATCAAGGGGTTGTTGTTGTCATTGGTACGGCACCGTCATCAGCAAATAACGATTACATCGAAGCCAACATGTCTCTGGTCGCGGACATAATCTCCAAACAGCCTCAGGCTGCTGCTTCTTTGGCAATGATAGGTGTGCCAACCAGCAATCAGGGAATGGCGATTGGTCCGTTGATCCCGTGGAGTGATCGCGAACTCAGCCAAAAGGAGATCTCGCAGAAGGTCAACGCTCAGGCCAAGGAAATACCGGGAATTACCGCGACAGCCTACCAAATGCCCTCCTTGCCAGGTGCATCCAGCGGATTGCCGATCCAGTTTGTGATTACCAGCCCCACTGATTTTGAGAGTATCTCGCGGGTCGGCACCGCCATCTTGGAGAAAGCCAAGGCCAGCCCCCTATTCGTTTATGCTGATGTTGACCTGAAATACGATGCTGGCTCCGCCAGCTTGACGATCGACAGAGACGCGGCGGGTGCATATGGCGTGACCATGCAGGCTATAGGCACGACCTTGGGTAGCCTGATGAGTGGAGGTTACATCAACCGCGTCAATCTGGACGGACGTTCCTATGAAGTTATTCCGGAAACCGAAAGGCAATTTCGCGCCAATCCAGACCAAATCAATCAGTTCTATGTCACAGCGCAAGATGGCTCGGCGGTACCGCTCTCCAGCCTTGTATCCTACGATGTATCTGGCCAGCCAAAGTCCCTACCCCATTACAATCAGTTGAATTCGATCACCATTTCAGCCGTTCCCGCTCCCAATGTGGCCATGAGCGAGGCGATCGCGTTTTTTGAAACTGCAGCGCAAACGGATCTGCCACGTGGGTTCAACTATGCTTTTATGGGTGAATCTCGTCAGTTCGTGGAGGAAGGTAATGCGCTTTACATCACGCTGGGGTTGGCCTTGGCCGTCATCTTTTTGGTGTTGGCAAGTCAGTTTGAAAGTTTGCGGGACCCTTTGGTAATCATGTTTACCGTCCCGCTTGCAATCAGTGGCGCCTTGATAGCTCTTGGGTGGTCTCATGTGTCTGGCGAAACATCATTGAACATTTATTCTCAGGTGGGGCTCATCACATTGGTGGGGCTCATTTCGAAACACGGCATCTTGATGTGTGAGATGGCCAAAAATGAACAGATCGAGAATGGGGCATCGAAAACGGATGCAATCATAGAAGCTGCACGGGTGCGGTTGCGGCCCATTTTAATGACTGTTGCTGCCATGATTGCCGGTTTGGTGCCTCTTCTTGTTGCCAGCGGCGCTGGTGCGGCATCTCGGTTCAATATCGGTTTGGTAATTGTTTCGGGGCTCTCCATTGGCACCCTGTTCACACTGTTCGTTCTTCCGGTCATGTACACTTTCATTTCCGCTGGCCATTCACGGCAAGTGGAGATGGAGGAAGAGATGGCTGCAGCGTCTTCGCAGGCACAGCGTCCGTGATACCTCTTGACACAAACTAATAATTTCCATATTTCATGAAATATGGAAACAAGAGAAGCCATATCATCACTATCATCGCTCGCCCATGAACAACGCTTGGCTGTTTTTCGGGTGCTCGTAAAAGCGGGACCCAAGGGCATGATTGCTGGCGACATAGCGAGCCGTTTGGATATTCGCCCAAATACGTTGTCCAACAATTTGGCCATACTTGCTTCTGCGGGCATGGTCCGATCCACGCGCGAAGGCCGGGCGATCCGCTATCATGCCAACATGGAGGGCATGCGCGAGTTGCTCGCATTTTTGATGGAAGACTGTTGTGGCGGTCAGCCCGAGCAATGCCAACCCGTTCTGGATCAAATTTCTTGCAAGTGTTGAGCGGCTTGACGAGATGACAAAGCCGTTTCAACGCCAATCACTCACCCCAAGTCGGGAAAACGCTCTCAATGACTGACATATCCGTTGATACTGGAAAAATGGGCCTGTTCGAGCGTTATCTGACGCTCTGGATTGCTCTTGCTATTGTCTTGGGCATAGCTTTGGGGGCAACGGCTCCCGCCCTTGTTGAACTGGTGGCCTCTGCTGAGGTTGCAAACATCAATCTCGTCGTCGCTGTTTTGATCTGGGCGATGGTCTATCCCATGATGGTTGGAGTTGACTTGAAAGCCATCGGAGGTGTTGCGCGTCAACCCAAGGGCCTTTTGATTACCCTCGCTGTCAACTGGTTGATCAAACCATTTACAATGGCGTTGTTCGCCGTTTTGTTTTTTGACTATGTCTTTGCACCCTGGCTCAGCCCACAGGATGCAGCGCAGTACACGGCGGGGCTTATCCTGCTGGGAGCTGCCCCATGTACGGCGATGGTGTTTGTCTGGTCGCAGCTAACAAGGGGAGATGCCACATACACCCTGGTTCAGGTTTCCGTGAATGATGTCATCATGGTCGTCGCATTCGCGCCCATCGTTGCGCTCTTGTTGGGTGTTACCGATATCGCGGTTCCTTGGCAGACATTGGTCATGGCCACCATCCTGTATGTGGTCTTGCCTTTGATTGCTGGAGTACTGACGCGGCGCAGTTTGAAGACAAGTGCAGCAATTTCAACGTTTTCTGCACGTGTCAAGCCGTGGTCGATCATCGGCCTGATCACCACGGTTGTAATCTTGTTCGGCTTGCAAGGAAGCGTCATTCTTTCCAACCCGCTGGTGATTGGTTTGATTGCGGTTCCCATTCTTTTGCAAAGCTATGCCATTTTCGCGTTGGCATATGGTGCTGCATGGATCATGAACGTGCCCCATCGCATTGCAGCCCCTTGTGCCATGATCGGCACCTCGAATTTCTTCGAGTTGGCGGTTGCTGTGGCAATCAGCTTGTTTGGTCTGCATTCGGGTGCAGCGCTTGCCACTGTTGTTGGTGTCCTAGTAGAAGTCCCTGTCATGCTCTCGCTGGTTGCGTTTGCCAACCGTACCAGAACTCGTTTTGCCTGAGGTTCCTCATGACGATCGTCATTCACCACAATCCTGATTGCGGCACATCCCGCAACGTTCTTGCGATCATTCGCGCAACTGGTGTGGAGCCGGTAGTGATTGCGTATCTGGAAGAGGGTTGGACCAAGCCACAGCTTCGTGGATTGTTTGCCGCAGCCAATCTCACTCCCCGACAGGCACTAAGAACATCGAAGTCTCCGGCTGAAGAACTGGGCCTACTCGATGAAGCGGTAGACGATGAGGCACTGCTTGATGCAATGGTCAAGCACCCCATTCTGGTCAACCGACCGATTGTCTGCAGCCCCAAGGGGGTAAAGTTGTGCCGTCCTTCAGAAGAGGTGCTGGAGCTTCTCGAACCTCGCCCAAAAGGACCGATCTACAAGGAGGATGGTACCTTGATCCTCGGTTCAGAACAAAACTGACGATACCCAAAAAGGGCGGCAGATCGCCGCCCTTTTGCAAGCTTATGCTGAGCCAGCGCCCACAACAACTTGTCGCTGTGTTCCCAGCCCGTCTATGGATAGCTCGATTTGATCACCGGGCTTCAGATAGACTGGTGGAGTTTGTCCCATACCCACCCCAGGCGGTGTGCCCGTTGCGATGATGTCTCCCGGGTGCAAGCTCATGAACTGGGACAGGTAGGCAATGAGATAGGCAACAGGATAAACCATCGTTGCTGTCGTTCCAGTCTGCCGAGGGACCTCGTTCACGCGTAGGTTGATGGACAGATTTTGCGGATTGTCGACTTCATCGGGCGTCACAAGCCACGGGCCCACAGGTCCGAAGGTATCCGCCGACTTTCCTTTGGTCCATTGCCCAGATCTTTGCGTCTGAAACTCACGTTCGGATACATCGTTGACCACGCAATATCCCGCAATATGGTCCAGTGCTTCAGCCTCGCTAACGTATTTGGCATGGCGCCCGATAATAACGCCGAGTTCGGCCTCCCAATCCGTATGGGTGGATCCTCGCGGCAGTTCAATGGGGTCATTTGGACCACTGATTGCGGATGTTGCCTTCATGAATATGATGGGCTCTGGCGGTACATCCATGCCAGCCTCGGCTGCGTGGTCCGAATAGTTCAAACCAATGCAGATAAATTTGCCGCTGTTCGCGACGCAGGGCCCAAGGCGAGTTGAGGCGGGTACTGTTGGCAGCCCATTCAAATTCATCTGATCCAAACTGCGCAGGAACGAAGGATCGAGATGCGCGCCAGAAAGATCTGAAAGGTGTGCAGAAAGGTCTTTGATTTCGTCGTTGAACACAACGCCGGGACGCTCTTCCCCTTTGTTCCCGAACCGTACGAAACGCATTATTTTCTCCCCCCATTTTGTCCCGCAACGCTAGCATGATGTACCACGTTTTCAACCATGCTAAGCCAGTGTCAGTGACCCGCCTGACAACCATGGGAGCGTGGCGGTAGTTTCAGGATATCAGCTCGGAAAGTGGTGCGCTCGCAGAAGGAAAAGGCTTCCAGACGATTGAGGTTCCTGGCGCGATTTTGCCCACGTCAGCAGGAACCATTCCCAAGCCGTCCGCTTGCGATATGGCATGTAACGATGCTGAATTCGACGGCTCGATGCGGTCCAGTTTTACCCGACCTTCACTGTCAAAACCGGCCAATCTGACAGGGAAAAACTCAGATCGTCCTGACTTTCGGTTCCAGTCAAAGGTTGCTGTCCCTGGCATGAACAAGCCTGTCTTTGAGCGTGCACCACTCAGCACTTGTATCTGCTGAGATACGAACACTTCAAAACCAACCAGTGCGGCCAAGGGATTGCCGGGGAGTCCTGTATAAACGGTGGAGCCTATCCGCGCGAACACCACCGGTTTTCCCGGCTTCATGGCAACACGCCAGCTTTCAAGACGTCCCCCTGCCTTTAAAACAGCCTCCTTTAGAAAATCCTTGCCACCTACAGAAACGGCTCCAGAAGAAACAACAAGGTCATACCTGCCTTTGATCGTTTCAAAGAATGCGATGCTGGCATCTGGATCATCGGGAACAATTCCCAAATCATCCACTTGCGCTCCATAGCTTTGTGCGTAGGCGATCAGCATGGGCCGATTGCTATCAGCTATCTGCGAGGCAGAACGCATCGCTCCAGATACAGCGAGTTCATCGCCAGTGGAAAAGATCCCCACTTTGGGTGGTTGGTAGACAGAAACCTGGGAGACGCCGTGGGCGATCAGATGACTGATGTGTCGTGGTTCCAGCCGTGTTCCTTTTGCAACAAGGCGCGTGCCTATCGCAACATTCTCTCCTTTCCGGCGTATGTGAGAGCCATGTACTGGGAGCTCACTAAAAGTGGCGTTCGATCCATCGCAACGAACGTTCTCGATCGGGACGACACTTGTGCACCATTCTGGTACCGGTGCTCCTGTATAGATGCGATAGCATCCCCCATCAGGCTGCCTTGCCTCGGCAAGGGTTCCACCGGCCGAGATCGTTCCATGGATAGGTAGGGACCAGGGCGCAGACCCGCTGAATACTTCTGCTGCCACCGCGAACCCATCCATTGCAGAGTTGTCAAAAGATGGCGACTCTTGTTCCGAAAATTCGTCCCGCGCGAGCACAAAACCAAGAGCATCTGACGACAGTGGGAGAGCATTTGTGCTTTCTACCGGACAGCATTGTGTTGTTGCTATTCTGATCGCTTTTTCTAGCTGGACCAGATGACTAAAACCTGTTTGCACTGAGCCTCACTCAGGGACTGAGTTGTGGAAACCGCATTGCGAATTCACTTTGCAAATTATCTATACGTGAGAGATCGACAGACGCACTTTTGTGGAATATTACGCATTTCATGAAATCACTGAAAATGTCGAAATTGGTAATTGCACGATCCTTAACGTCCTGTTTTATATGGTATAATCCACGAACCAATCCAAAGCCTGTGCTAATTCGTCCCGCGGTCTCATGTTTGCCTTTAAGGCGCCCTGACATTGTAACAGGGGGAGTTGGGACGATATTGAGCAATGCTACTGTTTGCTGCTTTTCATCAGAAATACTTCTGCTTTGGCGTGTCATGTTCTCTTTGAGGAACGTGCCTCTGGGGCGGCTGTGATACATTGGAGTTTGGTCTACGATCGCGATTTTGTTTGCTGGATCTGTCGATAGTAGGTGCCAGAATTGGTCCACGCCAAGGGCCGCGTGACGCTGCTCAAAAAGAGGAAGAACCTTCGTAAGTATCTCTTTTTTCATGATCGGAAGCATGAGTTCTACGAAATTTGTATGCCTGAAAATGAATTGCGGGTTCTGAAGCGTAGGCCGGTACGCGTAAAAACTATTCGGAGTGAGCGCCGGCTGTGCTAGCTCAAAGTTTTCGCTAACAACAATTTTTAGAAAGTCCAATGCGTTTTGCGTTGATGAGACTATATCATCATCCGGAAACCAAAAATAATCGAACTGAGATAAAGTATCGGGATTGTGGCGGAAAAAATCGAAAATTCCTGCCCACTTCCCACCTTCGAAAAAATGGTCAAATGTGGTTGATGTCTGAAGTGAGCATGCAGGCGAGCTGAAACGAGATGTGCAACAGGAAATGCCATATTTCTCTAAATCTGAGAACGTCTGCGTCATCCTTTCGGCACAACGCATAACAATCAGAATCTTGTCCAGCATCATAGTCTCCAAGCAAGCGCTATATATACCACTTTGATTATGGGGCGCCCCAGTTATCAAGGGTGCGATGCTGTCCATTTAAATGTTGTTAGTCAATAGTCCGGCGGAAGCCATTCTCTTTAAGGCGCTTCATGGCCAGCGACATGCTGAAATACTCGCCATCGCTTTTCAGGCATAGGTCCACGACTTTCTGTGGAGTTGCCTTTCCCTCGTGGATTTCTTCGGGAGAGCAATAGATGCTCACGCCGCTTCCGCTCTCCAGTTCTTCCGCCATGACGGAGACCGGCCAATGCTTTATGGTCCCTTCTACAACCGTTTTCATGTCTCTCCCATTCGACCGTTCGGTTGGCGTTTTCGCGCGGTGTGCGAGCCTGCTCGTTTCCGCGCTGAAAAACATCACAGTGCTGATATACTCTCGTTCTAGAGAAAACTGTACTCGGTATTCGAACGTATACACGCGCTTTGACAAGCCCCGATCGGCGTTCAAAACAACTGGGCAGTGTCGAGCATTTGGTGACCTACTGGAAAGGTATGTCACTACAATGGCACTTCCACGACGGATCGATAAAACGTCTTTCGGGTACAGAAAACCCGCGAGTATTAAGTGGTGGGCAAGTGGCTATCTCGTTGATAGGCCTTTTCCCACCGACTGTAATTCCGTCAGGTATAAAGAACCGATCTCAAGCGCTGCGAACAGTGCGCAGAAATCCTGCCACTTGGTCTTTCATGGTTTGCGATTGACCATTTAGCTCCTGAGCGGCTTCCTCGACTGACCGTGCGGCTGATTGTGTTTGTTGCGAGCTACCCTTCAGATCGGTAACACCCTCTGACACATCTCGCGTGCCAGCCGCAGCTTCCGTGATGTTTTGCGTCACTTGTTGTGTGGTGGCTTCCTGTTGTTCCATTGCCGCAGCCACGGACCGCGTGCTGCCGGAGACATCTTCAATGGCCTGGCGCACGTCTATTATGGAGTCTGCAGCATTTCGAGTCTTGTCCTGAACATCATGGATAAGCTTTGCGATGCTGTCCGTTGCTTTTGATGTTTCTGTGGCAAGGGCTTTGACCTCACTGGCTACAACCGCGAAACCTTTTCCTGCCTCTCCAACACGCGCAGACTCGATGGTTGCATTGAGGGCCAGCAAATTGGTTTGTTGAGCGATCTCAGAAATCATAGAAATAACCTCTCCTATCCGATCCGTTGTGGATGAAAGCGAGGTCATTTGTGTTGTCGTGTTTTCGAGCGCCGCTGCGGCCCGGTGGGCAGCGTTTGCAGAACGAGCAACCTGGCCGTTGATTTCTCGTATGGAAGCATTCATTTCTTCCATCGCGGAGGCAACCATTTCGGCATTTTCCGTTGCCCGCAAGGACGTACGATCTACCATGTTGGCACGAGCCAGAGCGTCCTGCGCGATCTGGGTCATCGAACCGGCCGTTACGCTCAGTTGGCTTGAGGATTGGGCGAGCTCTTCAACAATACGGCCCACGGAGTGATTAAAATCGTTGGCGAGCTGGTTGAAGCTCGATTGGCGCTCGGCCTGAGCGCGTGCCTGTTCGTGCTCCTGTTGTGTCTCCACTTCCTTGGTCCGTATAGCATTGGTTTTGAAGACTTCCACGGCGCGCGCCATTTCGCCAATTTCGTTTGCCGCATTTGCGTTTCGTACTGTGACACGCATATTGCCGTCGGCGAGCTGCAGCATTGAATTTGTGAGGTCTTTCAATGGTCTTGAAATTGAGCGCGCTATCAAAAAGCCAAGGATTATGGAAGCGAGCAAAACAATGACGCCTGCCAAGAGAATGATCTGGTCGGTTTGATTTGTTACACGCAACAGTTCTGCGTGTGCTCTTGCCTCACCCTCAGAAGCTTTACCGAGAACTTCATCCATGATCTGGGTTACTTCATCGAAAGCGCTATCCAGTTGCGTTTGGATGTTGGCAATGCGGGATGACTGCTCCGAGTAAGCCAGAAAGCTGGCTATGTACTGATCCATCAACGTGGCCACTTGCGCTTTTTCGGCTTGAGGCAATGCGGCTTCGGCCAGCAACCTGTCAAATTCCTTGTGACGTTGTTTTATTCGCTCAATATATTTGCCGTCACCTCGGATAATGAAGTCCTTTTCGTGGCGCCGCATCATCAGCATTTTTATTGTAAGAGGGTCCAAGTCTGATGCTTCAAGCCTGTCTTCTACATCATGAACAGCTGCTCTCAACGCTCCCCTCAACCCTTTTGTCTCATCTTCGCCCATCCTGCTTATGGCGGCGCTCAGGGTTTTGAAATGTTGTCCATGAGCGGCGACGCCCTGGGTCAGGTCTGTGATTGACTCGCGACTTGATGAAGCGACGTCGAGCACGGCCATCTTTTGGAGTGTTGACTGCACAGCTAGATTCTCTCGACGGTACCACTTGAGCAATTCCAAGTTTTGCGTCAACAGAAACTCTTTTTCCAGCGTGCGCATGTGTGCTGATTGGACTTCAGCATGCAAACTGAGTTCAGCTAGGCGCTCGAATTCTTGTTGGCGCTCCTGTTGTAAGGTTTTTCGTTCGGTGGCTATAAAATAGGTTGCCGAAAGAGTAGCGACGGCGGCAATTGACAGGGCGCTCAGTGCGAAAATCCTGAAACTTATGGATGTCAAGTAGCTTAGAAAAGGACGGATAGCGTTTATATTCATTATCACCCTTGATCAGTTGATGGGGCATCCACCCACGTTGTGACAATGCGTTGTGCAGTCATGAGCAGGCACTTGGAGCGAGCTGGCGGTTTTTGTTTCGTATTGATGAATAGCGCGATGCAGCTTGCGCGATCGTAAATCGAATATAACGATTAACCAAATAAAGATGCGACTAAATGTCCTACTAAGGCGACTATGGATAGCAAAGACGACGGGTTATTCTTTTCTTCATGAGGATTGAGGCGTACTGCGCCCACATGTTGCCACTTAGCCTACATTTCAAAGTGGTTCGCAATGATCGCAGCCTTGTGAACAAACGCAGTGTGCAAATGGTTGACATTGGCAACCGAATGTTCGACTAGACGTTTTAACTCTCGCATTTGCACGCGGCGGAACCACATGGCACAGCAAGATCGTTGGTCTTCATCTACAGTTTATGATCATCTATTGGTGCTTGCATGGCATTTCAGTACCTTGGGTACGGACCAGCCGGAGCTGCCAAGCCTCTCGTTTGCTGAGTTCTTGACGTTGCGCGGCATACAGCGAGCGCCTGAATGCCCTGTGCGTGCGGTTTGCGCAACATTGGGTGTAACAAAAAGTGGAGCGTCGCGTATCGTGAAGCGCCTTGAGAAAAAGGGATACGTAACCACGGCAACCGATGCAGTAGATGGCCGTGTGAAGCGGTTGGCGTTGACCTCGCTTGGAACGCACAGCATTGACACAATATCAGCCTATCAAAGCGATAAACTTGAGCGTTTGCTAGTTGAATTACCGGATGACGCAGCTTGTGAATTCGACAATAACTTGCGGATGATCGTCGATAACCTGCATAGACAACAGAGTTGAAAGCCCATAGGCAATCATCAAGACGCGCGGCACATACGGACATCACGAGAAGCACCAGATGACGACACTTGCACAAAATAAATGGCTTGGACTTTGCTGCGAGGCAGTACGTAACAACCTCAAGAAGATCCGTGTGGGCTTTGAGAAGGAATCTTTGCGTGTCAATCGAGATGGCCACATTGCGCAAACATCCCATCCGGCAGGTGCAGGAAAAGCGCTGACCAACAAGTACATTACGACCGATTTTTCTGAGGCGCAGTTGGAGTTCATTACCCCTGCAGTGCAGGATATGGGTGATGGCATCGAGTTTTTGAAAGACATTCATCGATTTACTGCCCGCGCCATGGGAAAGGACGAGTTCTTTTGGAACGCCAGCATGCCTCCCATGCTCCTGAGCGATGACGACATACCGATCGCCACATATGGTACGTGCAATGCAGCGCGCATTAAGACACTGTATCGCAAGGGATTAGCCAATCGTTATGGCAAGCGTATGCAGGCGATCTCTGGTATTCACTACAACTTCTCGCTTCCCGACGAGCTTTGGGAGTGCATGCATGCTCGGTTAGGAGAAGGACGCAGCCTGCAAGACTTTCGCAGCGATGGGTACTTGGCGTTGATCCGCAACCTTCAGCGCCACGGATGGCTCCTGCTATATTTGTTCGGCGCCTCACCTGCCATTGATCGCAGCTATCTTGAGCACGCTCCAGACAATCTCGAAGCGTGGGGGGCTGATACGCTTTACGGGCCTCATGCTACCTCTTTGCGCATGAGCGGGATTGGCTACACCAGTGTTGTTCAGGGCAAGTTGGACATTCGGTTCAACAACATGACGGACTATTTGGATGGGCTGCGCGCGGCGCTCGATACCTCCGAAAGCCTTTACGAGGCCATTGGTGTGGTTGATGGCGACAGCTACAAGCAGATGAACACTCGCCAGCTCCAGCTTGAAAATGAACTATATGGATCCGTGCGCCCAAAGCGGAATGCTTATGATAACGAAAGGCCCATCACCGCTCTTTGCCGGCGCGGGGTTGAGTACATTGAGCTGCGGTCCATTGACATTAATCCTTTCCTGCCCGTGGGCATTGATGTGGAGCAGGCAAATTTCCTCAATCTCTTCCTGACGTTCATGGCCTTTGCTGACAGTCCGCAGGTCAGCGCGCAAGAGCGTGATGTTCTGGCGGAGCGCACGCGCGTCGTTGCTGAGATGGGGCGGAAGCCCGGACTGCAATTGCCCGGGTTTGACCAGCCCACCACCATACCAGCGGTGGCAGCAGAATTGTTACCAGGTTTGCGGGATCTCGCTGGCCTGTTTGATGAGGTCTATGGCGGCACGGCGTTTGCCGATGCTGTGGCGGCGCAGATGGCCAAGATTACCAACCCGGCGTTGACCCCGTCAGCCAAGGTGGTTGCCGAGATGAAGTCTTATGGCTCCTATCAAGCTCTTATTGCTGCGCTGGCCGAAGCCCAGACGACCCATTTCCGCGCTGAGCCCATGGATGAAGCCAGCGCTAAGCAACTTGAAGAACAGGCAGAGAAATCGTTTAAGCAATGGCAGAAGCTGGAAGCAGAAAACATCACGCCGTTTGATCAATACCTCAACGCACAGGCTGCCTACTTCTGCCCTCCCGGTTGCGGAAGGTATTGATGTAATTACGTAAAGAAATTGTTAGAAGAAGATCTTCTCGGATGGGTTTTTGAGTTGCCATAGTTCTGTCTTGGAAAATTCATATTTTACATAAATTCGGTTAATTACTTGGGGGAAAGGCGTTGTGCCTATGTACACTGCGTGCAAATCAGGTCAGCATCGCCCCCAAAATGGAGGTGGTTAATGAAACGGATCTGCGCTGTAGGGGCGGGATTTAGCGGCGCTGTTATCGCTCGGGAACTGGCAGAGCGCGGCGTGCCGGTTCTTGTTGTCGATGAGCGGTCTCATATTGCTGGAAATTGCCATACGGAGCGGGATGCGGATACGGGAATTATGGTCCATAGGTATGGACCTCATATCTTCCACACTGCTGACGAACGCGTTTGGTCGTATGTCAATCGCTTCACCGAGATGATGCCTTATACTAACCGGGTGAAGGCGACTGTTGGTGGGAAGGTTTATTCTCTTCCGATCAACCTGCATACAATAAACCAGTTTTTCGGAAAGTCCATGAGCCCGAGTGAGGCTCAGGCTTTCATCGAAGCTCAAGCAAGAACTGATATTCAGGATCCGCAAAGCTTTGAAGAACAGGGCTTGAGGTTTGTTGGCGATGCGCTCTATAAAGCGTTTTTTGATGGCTATACGCGCAAGCAGTGGGGCGTAGAACCAAGTAAGCTTCCCGCATCCATTCTGAAGCGCCTTCCCTTACGTTTCAATTATGACGATAATTACTTCAACCATCCCTATCAAGGCATGCCGCGTGACGGATACACTGCAATCGTCGGTAAGATACTTGATCACGAGAAGATCGAAGTGCGACTGAGCTGCGCCTTTGAGGATTTGGATGAGGAGTTTGAGCATGTCTTCTATTCCGGGCCCTTGGACCGGTATTTCAAATACGACTTGGGGCGGTTGAGATATCGAACGCTGGACTTTGAGGAAATTCGAGCGTCCGGTGACTTCCAGGGCACCGCTGTAATGAACTACCCGGATCCGGGCGTTCCCTTTACACGGATATCAGAGCACAAACATTTCGCCCCTTGGGAAGCGCAAAGTTTTGAAAAAACAATCGCATTCCGGGAATACTCTAGAGCGTGCGAGCCGGGAGATACTCCCTATTATCCCATCCGTCTACTCGACGATAAGGTGTTGTTAGAAGCTTATGAAGATCGAGCTGCTCAGGAGAAAGGCGTTACATTCGTAGGCCGTCTCGGCACCTATCAATACCTTGATATGGACGTCACAATCGGCAGAGCGCTGGATGTCATGGAATCCTTTTTAAGTTAACAGAATAGATTTAATGTTATGAATACTTTTTCAAAAATAGTGTCTCCAGTAGAAGAGTTTGACGATACCAATACCCGCACTTTGGTTCAAAGATTACTTTATCCAGATAGCTCAATTAACTCCGAAATAGATCTTTATTATCATTCTCCTATCAGTTCAGGGGTTGATTTAGAAAAGAAATGCTACTTTGTCTCTGCCGGAGACATGCTGGGATTTGACAGTTATTTTAATGCGTTCCCTTTGTATGCCTATGACTTAGATGAGCGTCACTCAATCTCGCTACGAATTCGCGGGCGCGGAAGAGGAACCCTTATCGCTTATAAAGCTTATGTAGATAAAAGTTGGGAGCTTATTCAAAGAACCAAGTTCTCATTGGAAGATAAGCAAGATGAAACTATAAAATTAGATACAACTAAGCATGACCGCAGCCTGATATACATTTCATTGACCGCTGAAACTGATTTAACGATATATGAGGCCGACTATTTTATTACTGGACCGCAACGCAACAAGGCATCAATTTCAGCAGTTATCACGACATTCAAAAGAGACGAAGCAGTTCAATCAACTTCACGCCGCCTTCAAGACTATTTAATCCAAAATAAAGACCTTGAAGCCGACTTCAAGCTCTTAGTGGTCGATAATGGAGGCGACACAGACTCCATTCCTTTTTCGAGCGGTAAAGTCATAAAAAACAAGAACTATGGCGGAGCGGGTGGATTTATGCGAGGGCTGCTCGAAGTGGCAGAAAATAAACTGTCATCTCATGTTCTTTTTATGGATGATGACGCGGTTTTTCATCCCGAAAACATCCGTCGTACACTTTCGGTGTTGCGCTACTCCCAAGTGAGTAATCTTGCCGTTGCCGGCGCGATGATAACCGATCATAGAAAGTGGATGATGTGGGAAAACGGGGCGACGTTCAATCGTCGTTGCCAGCCCATGCATTGCGGTAAGGATCTTCGTGACTTCAGGCAAGTCTTAAGCACTGCTCTTGATAATCCACCCAACATAGAAAACAAATACGGTGGATGGTGGTACTTCTGTTTCCCTATTAATTGCGTTGAGAACTGGACATTTCCATTCTTTGTTCGAGGTGATGACAGTTATTTCTCACTCGCTAACAACTTTGAAATTATTGGTATAACTGGTGTAGTCTCCCATCAAGAATGCTTCTCGGTTAAACAGACACCCCTAACTGTTTACTTAGACATGCGCTACCACCTTTTGCATCACTTAATATTTCATCGTTTGAATGGAAGAAATATTAAAAATGTTTATATGATGTGGCGTTACTTCAATAGATTTAATGCGTCCTACCACTATGAAACAGCCGAGGCAATTAATATAGCCATAGAGGATGTACTGTCAGGGGGCAAATTCTGGGAACGCAACTTAGATATGGCCGATAAGCGTAGGCAAATTGGGACTATAACGAAGAATGAAAAGGTTAAATTGAACTTTTCGTGGGATCCTAATGACACTGTTCCTCATGGTGTTCGAAATTATGAGACGACCTTTTGGGTTTTAATTCGGCTTCTGACGCTTAACGGACATATACTTCCTAAGGTGGTATATCACAAGAAGGGTAGGAGAATGCCCTTAGACTTTCGGGCAAATGTTCGAGAAACGTTTCTGAGACCTTATGTGGTAACCGTGGATGTCCAAACCCAATCAGGCTATCGCGTTGATAGGTCTGTGAAAAAATACACGAGAAACCTTCTGAAATTCTTGAGTCTTGCGATGCGACTTCTTACGCGTGGCAAAAAAATCCAGAATGAATATCACGAGTTTGCAAAGAAAACATCAGAACGCCAGTTCTGGGCCAGTATCTTGAAATAGAACCCATCTCTTAAATTCGGCCGACAGGAAGTGAATATGACAAGCGAGCAAAAAGAAACATTTGATGTAGGCATTGTGGGTGTAGGTGTAGGCGCTAATTATGGATCTGTTTTAACCTACTATGGTTTGTACAGAACGCTGGAGGAATTCGGGAAAAAGCCGTTAATGATTTCAAAAATAGGAGCGAGCGCTACCGATCCGGAAATCCAGGATACTCACGCAATGCGTTTCGCTAAAGAGCATTACAACCTTAGCGGAATATATAATCAATCAAACTTGTCACAGCTTAACGAAATTGTAGACGCTTTTGTTGTTGGATCTGATCAGGTCTGGAATTATGGTATATCTCAAAACTTCGGCAAAGCTTTCTATCTAGACTTTGCCGGAGATGACAAGCGTAAAATCTCTTATGCATCTTCCTTCGGCCATGCGAAAGACTTTGCTCCTGAAGAAGAAGTGCCCAATATTTCCGCTCTTATGAAACGCTTTAACGCTATTTCTGTACGAGAGGATACTGGTGTCGCCTTAGCTCATAAGGTCTATAATGTTCCAGCAACACAGGTCGCCGAGCCAATTTTTCTGACGTCTAATGAGAGGTATTTTGAGCTTGCGGCGAGGTCACAGCGAGACGTTTCAGAAAAATACTTACTTGCTTATGTTCTAGATCCTACTCCCGAGAAACGGGCTGCAATCCTACATATAGCCCAGAAACTCGATCTAAAAATTCGAGTTATTCTTGACGGTTTTCCGCACTTGTTTGACGAGAATTATCGAAAGATGGGGCTAGAAGGGGCCGTCGAAAGAGACATCGAAACTTATGATTTTCTAAAGCTGTACGCCAATTGTTCCTATGTATTTACTGACTCGTTCCACGGTACCGCGTTTGCTCTAAAGTTCGAAAAGCCATTCACTACAATCGGCAATAAGCGCCGCGGGATCGCTCGCTTTGACTCCATTTTCCGCTTAATTGGAAGAAATGATCGTTTCGCTTTCAATCCAGAAGATGTGATGAAAGATGAAACACGCTTCCTGTCGCCAATGGACTTTAAAGACATAACTAAAAGGCTGAATGATCATGTTACCATGTCAAAAGCCTGGCTAAAGGACGCAATTAATAAACCCGTTGAGGATACAATTCAGGCGGTCGAGAGTAGCAGTTCAAATACCCAGCGAATTACGGATCTAGTTGGTAAAACTGTAAAAGCTGTAACGAGACAGATTTCCAAGGTAAGTTACAGTTTGAATCAGCCTGATTTTTTATCAAACAATAGCGCTTGGCGTATTGATAAACTGGAACATTCAACGCGATTGACTGTAATAGGTGTAGATGCAGCAATAAGAGGCAATCATGTGTGGTGTGACCTGCCATCGTCCCTTCGTGACAACGGCGCTTATGAACTGACGATCGACTGGAAAATCAGAACGGCCTCTGACAAGATTAATATTCATCTCCGTCATCCCGAAAGTGGCACTTTCCGGGTTATTGGTTCTATCGTCGTGGATGAGAAAACTGATGTCTACCGCAAAGACACAGTCAAATTTAAGGTTCCGGGAGAAGGCTACTCCCAAATCATGCTTGGTGCAGTCCACTTCCCTGGAGTGAACTCCGGGGTTGATGTTATGTCTATTAGTCTAAAGCCCATAAATCCCGATGATGTTGTACAAAGCACACTTGGCAATGCTTCAGGAAGAGCCACCAAAAGTCCAATTGAAGTTGCAAAAGGCTTCTCGGCTGTCGACAATGCTCGTTTTGTGGGGGCCTATGCGCAGCACAGAGTTTCTCGAAACACAGGAAATGCCCGATCTCTGATGATGTTTTATGCGCATGGCTTTGAGAAGGGCTTAAGCCGATCTCAAGACTTTCGGCCAGGTTTTGGTAAAGAAAGCATGGAAAAACTGGCTGAAGAGATGAATAAGTGGGTAAAGAAAGGCGGCAGTACTCAAGACCCATTTTTTCAAATAGCGGCATCAGTTCTCAAGGCGTATTTTCAACGGCATACGACAATCGGAGTAGATGTCTCTAATTTTTTGGCTTTATTTGACCCGGTTGTTCAAAAGGCAATAGATAACGCTGAAATTGGAAACGGCGGTGCTATTGAAGCCAGTAAAGTTCGAGAAGATGTCGTAATTGATACTACGGAACGAAACTTTCTTGATGTAGTTTTTGGTCGTAGAAGTATTCGTGAATTTACTAATGAAGAGGTTCATGAAGAAGACATCTCGAAGGCTGTAAAAATCGCATCTCAAGCTCCATCGGTATGTAACCGGCAACCTGCTCGAGTTCATATGTTCGATAGCCCAAGCGCAATTCGCGCGGTGCTTGACCTTCAGGGTGGCTTCAGAGGTTACAAAATGCCCCAGAAACTATTGTTGGTAACTAGTGATCTGACTGCATTTGTGGGAGCAGTAGAACGAAATCAGGCATTTATAGATGGGGGGCTATTTATGATGGGTCTCTTACTTGGGTTGGAACAAGTAGGCCTAGGTGCCTGTAGCCTTAACACAGCGATGAGTACTGAACGAGAGGCGGCGGTTCGTAAAATCCTCAAACTACCAGAAAGCGAAGTCTTTATTTCATTCATCGCAGTGGGGCACTACGAACCCAACATGCTTGTTGCAAGATCCAAGCGTCTTCCCGTGGAAGAGGTTCTTATTAAACATCATAGCTGATAATGGTTCTGGCTGGATTTATCGAAATTCAGTCAGAATTCTTGATGGGTATTGTCTCAAAGTGCCAAACGCAGTGTGAAACTCTTGTGCACTTTTGGTTCTCAGGCTACAGCTCCGGTTTACTGTTCGGAAGCTCAAAGATTGGTTTCACGCTTATGTAGCGTTTGTGACCTGATCCCCATATCATCTTTCAGTTTACGATTGGGTCTTGATCGGTTTTGGAGTGCGGTATGAATGGTTCGCGTGCTGCAGCAAACAGATCTTCATTAGACGTTTAGCCGCAGCATTTCTTGGTTTTTCTTCTTCTGTAGTGTAAGCGCTGTGGATTTCAGCCGGCCTTTTAATACTTGGTCGTAAACTTCAACATGTTTTGAGATGACGGTAGACCAAGGAATGGCAACGTCGCTTTCGTGAGCGCCCATCATTAACCGGTCATACATTGTGTCGTTGTTGTCTTTTAAACTTAGTATGGTGGTCTGAACCTGAGTGAAATCCTTAGATAAGAAAAGACCGGACACGCCCTCTTCAATGAGGTCAGGAGCAAAGCCAACCGGGGTTGTTAGCACGGGTGTACCTGTAGCCAACGCTTCTGGGATGTTTGCGGGGCCACCTTCGAAAGAGCTTAGCACCAGCAAGAAATCTATTGCCTTGTAGATTTCGGGATAGAGACGGTAAGGCAGAATCTCGAAACACCGACAGGCAAATCCGTAATCTTCGAGCATGCGTGCATCTTTACTTCGCCCTTCTCCAACGAGATAGAATTCCGCCACATCTCTTGGAAGTGATTGTACTACTTCCTCAAGCAAGACCTCTCCCTTTACCCGTCGGCCATACCGCCGAGAAAGGATGCCGAGCTTTACCGGCGTTCCTGGAATGTGGGTTCTTGGTCCCTTTTTCTGGAAAAGACCTGGATCGAAACCATGGGGAATGACGGATGTATTGTGAATGCCTCTAGCCGCTAAAAACTGGGCCTGTCCGGTGTTCAGGCAGATGACACGCTTGGCTTGTCGGTACCGTGGCTCAAAAAGCTCAAAGGCTACGGAAGGGTCGGTGTCTTCAAGATCATGGTGAACAGTAACGACACTGGGGGATACCAGTTCCTTTTCTAGTTGGGGACGATGATAGTGGTATACATCGGCATTCGGCAGAGGTTCTTCGGAAATGGCTAGAGACAAACGGTTGTCCTGTGCAAAACGACGAAATATATCCGAGAAAATCTTGCTTCCGAGATCCCGGCTCATCACGAAGTTTACTTTCATGTATTGAACTCCATGAACTCAGGCGAGATGTTGACTTCGCTCAGTTTAGATTTTGCGTGTGGAGCTGACGCGTAGTCCCGGAAGATTTGAGCGACTTTGGCGGTGCCCTTTGAACTTGCGGGAACCAGATGATCGAACAGCATGAAAGAAAGATAGGCCTGAAGCGCCTCATAGTTTTCAAGGGACAGTGTTGAGCCGACAGGACCAGCTTGAATGAACTCCTTTAATTCTTCCGGCGTCTTCAAATTGGTCGTGAAACCCGCTCGGTCATAAAAGGCCCCGCCTACGGTAATCGGTTTGAAGCCTTCAAGAGCGGCTTCAATTGCACCTTGTGAGCACAAGGTGATAACAAAATCGGCTTTGCGGAACAGCTGCTGTAGATTCACGTCTACAACGATAGTAGTGCGTTCCCTGTCTACCTTCTTTAACTTGTCAGTCCAGGTGGTGAGATAGTTGTATGTCTTGTTTCCTTCTTCAGGAAATTTAACAGCCTCCCACGGGTGCGCCTTAAAAGTGATGAAGGCTTCAGGATCCCTTAAAAGAATTTCGATGATCTTTTTGTAAGCTGGGAGTGAAGTGAGGATTGTCCCGCAACCGGAGATCAGAGAATAATCGTTAATCACTTGTCCTAGAACCAGATAGTGCTTTTGAAAGCTGGACGGTGGCTGAGTCTTTTCTGGTGGTTGTTGAACATTTTTGTTTTTTGCAGTTCGGAATGCATTGTGGACATCGATCGCACGTTGGCGGCTTAGATCCGCTGGGATTGAGCCGATTTCCGACTGACTGTTTCCCCAAAGCCATTTGCTGGATGAGTTGTTTGGTATCGGCGTATAGCGATGTTCGAGGTAAAAATGATGCCCGGTCATGAATGTCTCTGCCACAAAGCACCTTGTGGGTGTATGGCGAAGGATATGCATTAGTGTCTTGCAATATATCCGCGATCCGGAAAACAAAACAGCATGGCTGTGCTTGCCGATGGCCGGCAGTTCACTCCAGTATTCGAACCAATACAGCGCTGCTGCATAGCAGCAGAGCAGTGTTTCGCGATCGAGATCCCATGCTATTCTAAATATAGTATCTTCGTCTTTGACTACGTTGTGTTCTTGCCAGTGCGCTTTATGAATTGTTGCGCAGAGTAGTTCATCTTTGACAATTCTGAACAACTCTGTATCGCGAACGGTCATATGGCGTAAAGATTCCGGCTCCAATTGACTTAGCTGCTGGAAGTGGGTGGCAATAAGTTCGTCCTTTGGGCAGTAAACACCATTGGCTTTCATGAGATCAAAAGTGGGTGTGCCGCGTTGGATGCCCAGTGATACCTTGGCATTGGCAACTTTTAGAAATTCATGCAAAGCGCCGAAATTCATTTGATTCAAGTGAAAGTTTTCGCTTAACAAAACTCTCGGTTTTCGGGTGTCCTTGCCTGTGTTTGTTTTACCAGATCCATGCGGAGCGGCGGCAGAGATGTTATGGAATAGTTGATTAAACTTATGCTCTAGCTGGTTGGCCTTCAGGCGCGTTTGACGAAGCTCCAACACGCTGCGAAAGTAGCCATTCGCTCGACTTATTAGCGATCTCATTTAATGGCTCCCCGACCTAGATATTTACGTTTCGGCCCGCCAATTCGTTCAAAAGCGAGAGTTCTTTGAAATAAAGCGCGATCCTCCCCCGGTAGGCTCGGGTAAAGGCCAATTCTCTTCTCAAAAAGAAGACGTTGTATTGACCCGGTGTTTCTACATCCCTCGTCACGGGAATGAAGCCGCAGGCCTCAAGCAAATCGTAGATTTCGAAGGCGGTCTTCTGTCCGGACCAAATTTCGTAGTCTTCAAGTTCCGCATATATTGCGATCGTGTTTTTCAGCGTCTCTTGGGCACCCTCTAAAACTTCGAATAGATGTCCTTCTGCGTCGACTCTGAGAACCGTACTACGCTTGAGATCTGGCTGCGTATGGGCGTCCAATGTGGTGCAGGATACTTTTACTTCTGAGTAGTTCTCTCCTGGCTTTTGCATCAAGGAATTGTTGGCAAACAGTTCGTCCTCATTCGAAAGTTGTTTAAAAAAAGAAACTGAACCTGACCTATTGGATATGGCGGTATGTAGGTATTGAAAGTTGTTGAGTGGCTCGGCTTTTTCCAACTCGGCCCGGAAATGCTCAAATACATTGGGGTCGGCTTCGAATGCCACGGTGTGGCAATGCTCCAGACGTTGAGCAATTTTAAGCGAGGTGCCCGCCTCATGGGCCCCAACTTCAATAAACAGTTCAGGCCTTGCAACTCTGAGTATCAGGTCCATGAACATGCGCTCATGGCAAACGACAGATTTGGCTTTGTAGTGCATGTCTCGAGTGTTGTAGAGAAGATTGCACAATAGAAACTGATTTGTGTATTCAAATGTTTGCCACATAACGCCCAAAGCCTGCTTCAGATTCTCGTGTGTTTTTCGAGAGTATGGGCTCCTTGGGCGCTGCCGAACAAACCTCGAAAAATGCCACCGGCAATCTCAATGAGGTCATATTTTGCGGATCATACGCAGGGGGATAGTTTCGGCGAGATTGGTTTAGGGAGTTGCAATCCCGGCGGGTCCTGCTTGCAGCAACTCATTCGCTTGAAATGGTGTTTCGATTAATCAGTGAAGATTGTCCAATGGTTTCGGAAATGGACGGACTATTCGTCCTTGTGGCTTTATGTGTTTAATTTTTGTTAATCTTTTTTGTTCTACTTCGATTTAAAATATATGTGCTGTGCAAGTGGTGATCCTGTGGCAAACAATGCTCTTAAATTTAATCTAATAACCTTAGTAGTTCTATCTATAGTCTTGGTTTTGGACTATTCGGTTGTATCTGATGAAGGAAAATACTGGGGCCTTGGCTTTGAAGAATTTTCAATTGGTCTGGCTCTTATTGTGATACTGCAAAGTATCACGAACTTAACTGCAGCCATGCGGTTTAAATCGTGGCTGGAGGACCTTTGCGCCTCGCTAATTCGGGGAGATGCACTCAAAGGTAGCAATATAGCGAGCAGTTCTCAGTGGGCGGCCCAGTCGGGCGCGTTGATCAAGTCCATTGAAAATTGGGGTGGAGCAATCCGAGCTGAAATCGAGCTTGAGGGGAATAACGGCGCACACGCAAATGCGACGGCGCAGCGTGACGAGATCCTGCAGAACTTCAGCAACCGAATTGATAGTCGACACCAATACCTTCATTCAGCCACTCATCGGATGCTGGACTGGGCAGAGGCGCTCAAGGCACGCATGGGTCAAGTTGTTGAATTGGCAACGCAAACGCAGACCGATGTGCAACAGGCAGATCAAGCGGTACAATCGGTGGCAACAGCTGCCGAAGAATTATCGATGTCGATTTCCGAGATTGAGCGTCAGGTTGACCTGAGCATCAAGGCGGTGACGACAAGCCGTGAAGCGCTGGATTTGTCCCGCAAGCAGGGTGAGAAGTTGAATGAACTGGCCACGGACGTGGCCGAATACTGTAACGATATTGCTGCAGTGTCGAACCAGACCAAGCTCCTTGCGCTGAACGCCTCCATTGAGGCGGCCCGCGCGGGAAGTGCAGGAGCCGGATTTTCTGTTGTAGCAGAAGAAGTTAAGAGGTTGGCGGAGCATACTGAGAAGATCGTTGAGGATCTGAATGCTCACTTGGGACAGGCGGGGGATGCCACGTCGTTGAATTTGCAGGCGTTGGATACGATCACAAGTGCAGTGGATGATGTGATGTCGTACTCCTCGGCCATTAGCAGCTCCTTGTCTCAACAGACTGCAGCGGCTCAAGAAATCAACCATACCTGTCAGATGATGGTGGCACGGGCGGAAACCGCCAGCCGTGAGGTTGAAGAAAGCGTGGTGCGGGATATCCAGACCCGGGACGACACCGAGGTGCTGCTGGACAACCTGCGAGACCTGTCGGGCACCCTTGATGAGGTAACGCACGAAACGCGCGTTTTTTTGAAAGAAATCGAGACGTTTTGAACGCAAGCCCATGAGATCCGGGTCTACCGGATCTCATCTTCGGAAATTGGTATCTCATTATCCCATTGCGAGACGAACGTATCGTAGGTCGATGCCGCTTTGCGCAGTTGGGTTGTCTCGGCGATGTGAAACAGAGCATCCCCTTCATAGACGAGAGGCAGATTGGTCCGTCCGATGATTAAGCCGGTGGTGTTGGCGCGGATGGGGCGCTCGACCTCACCCAGCGGATCGGAAATAACTCCAAGAGTTGTCCCCTCCTCCACCAAATCACCTAGAGTCTTGAATGTACGCAGCAGACCGGCGGACGGCGCGCGATTCCAACGGCTGCTTTCGCAGACCAGCGGTGTGCGCCGAGCA
The DNA here is from genome assembly GCF_000422785.1 of Pseudovibrio exalbescens DSM 16456. Lineage (GTDB taxonomy): Bacteria > Pseudomonadota > Alphaproteobacteria > Rhizobiales > Stappiaceae > Pseudovibrio > Pseudovibrio exalbescens. Next base: position 2,669 of record NZ_AUGS01000019.1, on the reverse strand, counting down.
CCGGTAATCGTGTTGGCAGGGAGCATATTCAGATGGGTAAGAACTCGCAGGGAGCCATGAGTGCCGGCGCGAATGCACATTTCATCAAACCGCAGGCTCTCTCCAGCTTCATAGAGCAAGAGCGCCACGCCCGCCTGTTCCGCATGATAGCGCAGCGAGTTCTCACGCTGGCGGGAGGTGATGGTGACCGGCGCCCCGAAAATCTGCGCCAGATGCAGCGAGCGCTCATTCCCCTCGGAGATGCGTATTTGCGGCAGGTTGGCCCTGGGCACCGCAGCTGAATGCAGGTCGATGCCGTAGTCAGATTTGAGAACCACTTCGTTGAAAAAGACATAGGCCAACCGGCTGGCCAGAGAACCGGTTTCAGAGCCGGGGAAACTGCGGTTCAAATCTCGTCGGTCCGGCAAATAGCGGCTTTGGTTGACAAAGCCGTAGCCATTGACGATGGGAGCAACCAACAAGGTGCCTCGCAGTCGAGCGAGACTGCGGTGCCGCAACAGGCGTCGCGCGATTTCCACGCCCACGATCTCATCGCCATGAATGGCCGCACTGACAAACAAGGTCGGACCGTCGAAGCGCCCATGCACAACATGAACAGACATGGTTAGCGGCGTGTGATCTGCCAGAGTACCAATTGGCAGGTCGATGGTACGACGGGTCCCCGCAGCAACCGCATGACCACCAATGAGAAAAGGGTCCCGCTTGGTCAAGGGTGTTCTCCGAGCTTAAGTTGTTGACCCGTCTTTGATCAGGAAGTCGATGATCTGGCCCGCCACATCAAGACCGGTGGCTTTTTCCACGCCCTCAAGACCCGGTGATGAGTTGACCTCCATGACGACGGGACCGTCGTTTGAGCGCAGCATGTCCACACCGCACACGTTGAGGCCGAGGGTTGTTGCAGCCTTTTCTGCCGTGGCGCGCTCACTGTCATCGATTTCGATTTCTACCGACCGGCCGCCGCGATGGAGATTTGAACGAAACTCGCCCGGCGCGCCCGTGCGTTGCATGGTAGCGACGACCTTGCCATCAATCACGATGGCGCGAATATCCGAGCCTTCTGCTTCCTTGATGTATTGCTGAACCAGAATGTTGACCTTGGCCCCGCGAAACGCTTCGATAACGGATTTTGCTGATCGGTTGGAGTCGGCCAGAACAACACCGATCCCTTGGGTGCCCTCAAGCAGTTTGATGACCAGGGGCGCACCGCCCACCAACCGCAATACTTCCTCGGTCTTTTTGGGGTCGTGAGTAAACGCGGTATCCGGCAATCCGATCCCGGCTCGCGCCAGCAACTGCATGGACCTCAGCTTGTCCCGTGAGCGCTCAATTGCCTCGGACTTGTTGAGGGAACGCACCCCCATCATCTCGAATTGTCTCAGAACCGCCAGACCGTAGAAGGTAATGGATGCGCCAATACGCGGAATGACTGCATCATAGCCGTTGATCTTGTTGCCGCGATAATAGATTTCGGGGCGCCGAGCGGCGATGTTCATGGTGCACTGAAGCGTGTTCAATATGTCCAGTGTCAGCCCCCGGTCCTCTGCGGCCTTCTTGAGCCTTTGGTGAGAGTAGAGGTCGGCATTTCGAGCTAACATTGCAATTTTCATAGGCTTGTCTTTCGATAAAACCAGTTTTTGAACACACAAATTGGCGCAATTAGAATGACGTGGTCGGCGCCTTGCTGGCCGGGTTGCCGTTTAATTGTGGCTGCCCAGCCAGAAATGAACGGGCGGGATTGATCACCACACGCCGCCCTTTGAGGGATGTTCGGCCAAGAATAATGTCGAAACCCATGTTTGTTCGGTCGGCCAGAGATATTTCAATGTGCCAGTGGTGCCAGCCTAACACGAGCCCGGAGCGTATGATAACCCGCTCCTCCGGAATCCCGCTTGTATTCTTGATGAGGCGTTGATCGAGCACTTCCGCTTCCACCACAAGATCTCGGTGATGGCTGCTGGAACGGGGGATGATAAAGCGAACCCAGCGTGCGTTGTCTTTCTCAAAAAACGCTTCAATGCGGCTGTTGAGAGCTGATGTTCGCGCCCCGGTATCCACCTTGGCCTTGATAACCGGTATGCCAAGATCCGGCAGGGCGACGTATTCACGCCACCCAATAACATCCGGCTTGGTAGGGCCAGACCGAGAACCAGTTTTCATAGAGGCGTCCTGCTTTCAAGAAACGTCCCGTTGCTATGTTGTGACACGCCAGAGGACGGAGAAATGGCAAATGTTTGCGGCCAGTATCGATCGCTAGATGCTGCCGAACAGAGCAAAACAAAATACGGATGAGTGCGTATGCCACAGATCTTTATACCGTTCATTTGAACTTCTGTATGGATTACACGTTTTGCAGGCAATGCATTCAAGAAACCTAGGCTCTGTTGACAAAGTTTCGTAGCCAGAGACGTGCAGCCGCGAGATTGAGGAAAGCTTCGAAGGACGCTTTGGTTTTATCGTATCGTGTAGCGATCCTGCGGAACTGTTTGACCTTGTTGAACATGCGCTCGATCCGGTTCCTGTCCTTGTAGGCCCGGAAGTCGCAAGGTATCGGTTCCCTGCGGTTTGACTTTGGCGGAATGACAGGGCTGATGCCAGCCAGCAGCAGGCTTTGGCGCACTGCATCGCCATCGTATCCCTTGTCAGCCAGGAACAGCCGAGGTTTGCGGAAA
>NZ_AUGS01000018.1 GCF_000422785.1 Pseudovibrio exalbescens DSM 16456 | reverse complement strand
CACCAGCGTTTCCAGCAGACCATCCCAGACGCCTTGCTCTGCCCACCGGCGAAAGCGCACATAGACCGAATTCCATTTCCCGTAGCGCTCGTGCATGTCGCGCCAGGGGCAGCCAACGCGCAGCACATGTAGCATACCATTCAGATAACGGCGGTTATCCTGAGCTGGACGGGACTTTCGGCCCCGCTCTGACGGAAGCAACGCTTCGATCAATTCCCATTCCGCGTCTGTCAAATCGCCACGTGCCAAGGCTGCCTCCTAAAAGACAGTCTTGAATCACAGTTCAGCTGATTTGGGAACCCACTTTGTCAACAGGCCCTAAGCCCATCATTGCTGTTTTTTGACGGGTGGATGATGTTCACGGTCACGATCCAGCCTGTGCGCGATCTCGCCTCGAGGAGCACATGTTGATGCGGCTCAGGTCATGGCCGGCCCACCTTTTTACCTTTGGGTCCATGATCCAAAACCATAGGGGCGGAATGGCCGCCAGCGCGAAACAACCCGGATAGCCACTCGGCAACCGCGGTAATGCTGGAAAATTGCGTAGTATTTGATAGGGCCGGAGTGGGTTGGCATGATGGTCCGAGTGGCGCTGGAGATGAAAGGTCGCCAGATTGGAATAGATATGGTTGGTGTTCCATGAGTGTTCGGGGCGGCAGGGCTCGTACCGGCCATTGTCAAGCTTCCGGCGCAACAGTCCATAGTGTTCCACGTAATTGGCTTGTGTCAGGCCGTACCACGCGACCAGATGATGAATGGCAATGAACGGCACGATCTCCAAGCCGAAACTAGCAATCAAGATCATGGTAAGGCTGAGGGTAAGCGCATAACCCTGCAAAATGTCGTTGTGGACTGACCATGGCTTGAGGCCCTTACGTTTCAACCGCTGAATCTCGTGGTGCCAGCCTCGCCTAAAAGTTCCCGGTATTTCTCGCAGTGCGAAGCGGTAGATGCTTTCACCCATTCGAGCACTCGCGGGATCCTCCGGCGTGGCTACCTGCACATGATGACCACGATTATGCTCAATGCAGAAATGACCATACCCCACGAGTGCGGTGCTTATTTTGGCGGCCCACTGGTCCCGGCGATTGAGCTTGTGGCCAAGCTCATGACCTATGGTGAGGCAATTGGAGTGGAACATCCCAACACCTACAGCAAATACGATAATTGACCAGATTGGCAAATCGTAGCTTCCAACAACCCAGACCGACAAAATGTAGGTGGCATAATAGACGGGGATGATCGCGTAGAGCAGATATCTGAAATAGGGATCCTTCTCCAGTTGCTGCATGGCGTCTTCGGTGGGATTGTAAGGGTCTTCACCGAACAGATAATCCAGAACGGGCACCGCACCAAAAAAGTAGATCAATGGAATGCTGAGCATGACAGGACTGGTGGTTTCAATGAAGAGCCAAATAGCTATGGGTGGAATAGCCGCAGTGACGAAAGCGACCAACCAAAGATACCGTTTCGCCGTTTGATAGGATGTGCTGGCGTTCTCCAGGTGAGTATCATCGCTCGACATGCCACTTGTCCTCCCTTCCCTATGGTAATTGGGGAGGCCTCGGCAATCAAACCCGCAGTTTGGTGGGTATTTTTAAAGTCTGTTTCCGGAAAACAAGAATTTCCAAACCGCTTTTGCCGTTGGCCAACTGTCGTAGTGGGCCTGCTGCTCTTTGGCGGTCAATCCCGTTACTGGTGTGCTCTGACCGATTACATAGTGGCGAACCAACTCTCCACCACGTTGGAAAAGTGCCAGATTGGTTCGGAACAAGGTTCGTCGGGGTGGGCGTTCAATGCTCGAGGATATGATCGCTCCAGCATCGATTTCCTTATCGATGCGATGCAGGGTAACGCCAACGTCCTCTTTGTTTCTCAAAAGGTCGTAGAAAACGGGGTCTACTCCACGGGCCCCGGGAAGCAAGCCGGGATGAATGTTGAGAAGGTCGTAGGGCTTGTTCTCCAGCGAACTGGCAGAGAATATCTGATTGAAATGTGCTGCAACGACCAAATCAGGCCGTTGATCCGAGATGAACTGCTGGGTTTCTTCCGCATTCACATCATCGGTGACATGGTAGGCAATGCCTTTTTGCTGAGCCCACTCCCTCATGGCTGACCATTTCGGTACGTGGGGCAAACGAAGCCATGGCGAGGTAATGACCCCCAGATAAGCGGTGTAGAAAAAACCGGTTCGGCGTATCAGGCGCCAGATACCTTTCAGACCGTGTTCACCCTTCTTCATCAGGCGACGGGAGTCCACAAGCCCCACAAGCTCAATTGAGGGCTCTCTAGACAAGGATTTCAAAACGGCGTCGGTATAAACGCTGGATTTTGAGCAAAGCAGAACGCGTTTAACCGGCGCAGGGTGCGCAGGTGTGTTGGGGTGCATGATTGATCCGAAGCCCGATGGTTATTCGGATCTAAACGGAATGCCCCTCAAATTCCAAGGAGTAAGTGACGCCATTTCGCATCGCCTTGGGGATACGCGGGGGATTGGGGACAAAGGCGCCTGGTTCGTTGACGCGGGCCTGGGCAATGCGCTGCGCAGCTTCGAAGGCCGCCTGCCGACGACCCTGTGAATTATAAAGCGTGCCATTGACCTGAATCGTACCGGCAAGTGCTCGGATAAATGCCTCATAAATGATGGCATCTGGCGCAGTGCCGTTGGTCCAAAACGCATCAAGGCTGTCTTGAAATGTCAGGCCGGGCACATCGTAGATTGTTGGCATGATGCAGTGTGTCGGACTTCCGTTTTTCAATGCCTCAAGGCCGGCAGAACTGTTTACTGTTACGAACCCTGCAGCGGCTTGGCACAAAAGGGAGAGGTCTCCGCCATCAATAAGAACAAGGCGCTCGCCCAACTGATAGGTTTTGCCAATCTCGGCAATGCTTTGCTGGAGCTGGTGCCGCCTGAATTCCAGAGGATGTGTCTTCAGGACAAGTCTGGCATTTGTTGGCGCGTGTCGGGCAAATGATCTGGCAATGTGGTCAATCGCATCGCGCATGCCTGAGAACGGCGAATGATCGCGGATCTGGAAGTCGCCCTCCAACTGCAAAGCGACGAGGAAGTAAGGGGCTGATTGTTCCAGTAGGGTGGCTTGTACTGCCGCGGCAGCCTTGGCCCGCTTGGCTGCGGTCAGTTGGCTGGTTAGCCATCCGGTGTAGACGGTGCGGCGGCTCTCCAGACGGTGGTTTTTATAATGTGGAAATCGGGCGGTGTGCAGTTTGTTGAAGAAACTGAATTTCAGTTCCTGAAATACTTGTGGCCATGTGCTGCCGGGATAAAGGAGAGCGGTGCGCGGTTCGGGACACTGGCGCGCGATCTCCATGATCTGCGCTGGATCATTAGGGAAATGGGAACAGGCCGAACAGGCGCCGCGCTCAACAGTCATGAAATCGGGGCGCAAGTAGCCCAGCTCTGTGGCCACCACGTCAATGCCATTTGCCTTAGCGACCTTGGTTGCCACGCGATGGTAAAACCGGCGATCTCCATGAAGGACGATGGTGTCGATGCTTTTCGCATTGACGAAGGCGTTCAGATAGTCTTCCCAATGGGCCGGCGTGCCTGAGTAGTCTGAAGCCCCGTCATGATGCCAGTCATGACGGTCGTTGCCACACAGATTGATCCGCTCGACGTGAATCCCTTCTCCCTTCAGAAAGCCGGCTATCTGTGAGTAGAAGTCTGATAGCGGTCCTTGCAGAAACAGGACGGATTGTGCTGGGCGAGGTGTCAGCATTTGTCGCTCCAGTAACAATAGTCGGCAATGGGGACACCAATGCGACGGGCCTTGGCCAGCCGCGGAGGTATGGGGTCATAGGCTCCGTGGCTGTTCACGGTGCCTTCGGCAAGGCGTGTGGCAAATTCCGCAGCGGCTTTCAGGCGGCCATCCGGGGTGAAGAAGCTGCCATGAACCTGAATGCTGGCGGCCATGAGCTTGCGAAGGTCGCCAAACAGCTCCATGTCCGGCTTGGTGCCTTGCTGCCAAAAATCATCCAGCGGCTTCTGACAGGTGAGGCCCGCAATGTCATAGACTGCGATGCCAAGGGTCTTGACCGGAACACCCAGTTGGAGCGCGTGCATACCGGTGGTGGAGTTCACGAGAACTGTGCCGCGCGAGTGACGCAGCAATTGGCCCAAATGCCCTCCATCCAGGACGCGCAGCCGGTCACCGCAACCATAGTGCTTCCCGAGCCGGTCAATCACCCGCGGCCAGTTTTCAAGATTGTTGTCAAATGGGTGCAGCTTGAAGGCAAGAAGGGCGTCGGCGGGTGCGTGTTTGCAGAAGCTTTGCAGCACCTCTTCGATCATTTCCGAAAGGTGACCATACGGTGAGTGATGGCGGATTTGATAATCACTTTGCATCTGCAGCGGGACCACATAGTAGGGCCGTCCCGACCCGCTGAGTTCATCCACGGTGGCTTGCGCGGCGGCCTCTGATTTTCCTGATCGCATCAGGCGCGGGATATAGCTGAAGTAATCTCTGATCGGGTGGTAATAGCGGTCGCGCTGGTAGAACGGGTATAGATAAGGAAAGAACACCGGTATCAGATTGTACCCGACCTCGCTGGCAGCCTCGACGGCAAAGGCGTGCGGAAAATGGTCTTTTGGCCATTCCATGTCGACCGCTGAGGCGAGTTGCCTGATGCGTGCCGGGTCCTCCGGGAAATGAGAATATACGCCCATGCCGCCGCGCTCGAGGGTGAGCCAGTCCGGCCGTAGATAGCCGAATTCATAGGCATAGGCGTTCAGGCCACGGTTCATGGCCACGGCATGAGCGATGCGGTGATACGGGCGCCGGTCTGCATAATAGACGATGTCGGTGATCTTTTCCCGATCCAGCAGGCGTTCAAGATACATCTGCCAGTTCTTGAGCCGGCCCCAGTAATTATAGTGGCTCAGGCCCGCGCGAAACGCCCAGTCTCCCAGAGACAGGTTCGCGATGATGCAGTGGTGCCCCTCCTCCCGCATCTTGTGAAACAGAGTTCTACCGAAAGCCGAGGGGTGGGACTGGAGAAAAAGGAAGCGCTTGGTGTGGTGTGGCAAGGTCTGTCTTCGTCTTCCTCCGGACGCGATGAGCCGAGCTTCAACGTCGGGTGTTAGGCATTCTGATTCTTGGTGTGATGAGCGATAGCGTCCTCCACATCGTCATGGAAATAAAGCTTTCCTTTGTCCAATACACAGCCCATGTCGCAGAGCTGACGTATTGAGCCCATGCTGTGAGAAATCATGACGATGTTGGACCGCTTCAGCTTTTGTTTGAACACTTCATCACACTTGCGCTTGAAGCGTGCGTCCCCGACCGCGGTCACCTCGTCGATGAGGTAGTAACGGAAATCAATGGCCATACTGACGCCAAACGCAAGGCGCGCCTTCATTCCGCTGGAGTAGGTCTGAATGGGGAGGGTGAGCGACTCTCCGAGTTCCGAAAACTCCTGAACAAACTCGATTACCCGCTCCGTGTCCTCGCCATACATACGTGCGACAAAGCGGATGTTCTCCATCCCGGTCATCTGACCATTGAAGCCGCCTGAAAACCCAAGGGGCCACGAGACCTTGACATGCCGGCGGATGCGGCCGGCATCCGGTAGTTCCGCGCCCGCGAGCAGTCGCATCATGGTGGACTTCCCCGCGCCGTTGTGCCCGAGAATTGCAACATTTCGGCCTTTGGGAAACTTGAAGGACACATCGTCAAGGATAACTTTCTCAATACCCTTCAAGTAATAGGTTTTGCTCACATTCTGGAATTCGATCATTTATTTCCGCTTCTTCCTGTAGAGGCGTTCAGCCCCAAGGCCAAAGAGAACGAGAATAAGGGCGACCGTAAACAGATAAGGCTTGCTCAACAACGTACTTTGATAGTGTGGGTAGTATCCTTCCCTGATCCATTCCACACAATGAAGCACCGGATTCCACCAAAGAATGTCCTTGATCGATGGGGGAAAGTGAGAGGGAACGTAAAAGATCCCCGAGATGAAAAAGAGCGGTCGGTTGAGGATACCTTCGATCTGTTTCCATGTTGGCCACAGCCGTAGGATCACTGCGTTGGTCATACCGGCACCCGTCCCCAAGAGCGCGGTTGCACCGATCGACATCAAGACCTGATCCCCATGGCGTGGAAACTCAGCCAGCCCAACTGCAATCAATGTGCCGAAAAAGATCACCATGATGAAGATGTAGGTGGCAATGATAAGAGCGGCGCGCGCGAAAACAACATCTGTTTCGGTGACCAAAGGGTATGCCAGAAGCCCTTTGGTACTATCAAAAACCCCCATGAGCGAGCTGGAGAGCTTCTTGTAAAGCTCGAACTGCAAGAAGCCAGTTGCAAAAAACAAGGCGAGACTGGACCCATAAGGTGGTACGCGGCCAACCATTGAAAAGATCCCGACTAGGACCGCAATACCTAATGCAGGGCTGGCAATTGCCCAGAAATACCCCAGTTGCGAGTTCCCAAAGGTTGTTCGAGTTTCTCGCAGGACAAGAGCCCCGATGACCCGGGTTTGGGTAACAAGGAGGTTTTCCATCACAGGATGCCCATGTCTTATCGGTTTCCCGCTCTACCTCAAATGGTCGCGAACAGAGTAGACAATCAATGTGCCAATCGCCCACACAATCAAAAGGCCAAGGAACAGCAGAATGGAGTTAGTAACCCGACGCGGATAGATCGCTTCCTCTGGATACGACGGGCGCTCAAAGACCGCCAGATATCGCTGCCGTCGATCCGCTTCCGCTCGAGATTGTTCCAGTGACGCCAGGGCTGTCACATAGGCTTGTTGGGCGAACTCGCTTTCCAGCTTGAGCTCTTCATAATCTGCCAACAAGCTGGATAAGGGAGAAAGACGTCCGTCGGCCTCATTGCGAGGCTTTGCTGCGCCCGTTCTGCCTCCGATTTCAGATTGCTTTTCGGCAATCTGTTTTTCAATGGCTGCTTCTTCCCGTCTCAGTTGCCGGATGGTGGGTGAGCTTTCATCAATCGTGCCTTCAAGAGTTGCGAGGCGAGCACGGGTGTCGGAGAGGCGTTCCTGGAGTCGCGCAATCAGTTGAATCTGCACCTCCACATTCAGCGATGGGTCGATTGCATTTTCGGTTTCGCGGAACTCCTTCATGCGCTTGCGGATCATGCGAAGGCGCAGCTCAGCGCGAGAAACTTCCTGTTCGGCAAACCTGACGGTATCGCGACGGGCCTGATCTGATAGTTCATTAACGAGTTGGGAGGCGTATTGAAGAACTAGTTCACCCGCCTGCTGCGCATCTTCCGGGGTGAAGGCTTCAACCTCGAAGTTGATGATTGAAGAAGACGTGTCAAAGCTTGCCGAAATCATCCAGTCCCAGTAGCTGACAAAGCTTTCGATCGGGAGCGCCGGATCTATTCTGTAAAAAAAATCCACGTTGTCATCGGCGAACTTTTCTTTCAGGTTCATGTCCTTGTTGAGACGCTCCACCATTTCCCGGCTCTTCAGATACTCCAGGATCATGTAGGAATCCGTCGTGGTGGAGCCTTGGCTGGCAACCCCTGTGATCGCACCCAGAAAGTCGCCAGACATGGCAGGACCATCAATACTGCGCACGGAGAACCCGGCTTTTGAGACATATCGATCCGATGCGATGAACGCGAAGTACACACTGCCTAGAATGGCCGGGATTAAGACGCACAGCAAAAAAGAGGCCCACAAGACTCTGCGGCGCTTTTGCTGCGGGCGCAGCCCGGCCAAGGAAAAGAACTTTACCGCCTTTTGCGGGCTGGGCGCGCCTTTGACAGGCAACGGAATAACGGACCCACCCTTTTTCGCGGGATCCGCTTTCTGCGCTGGTGCCTTTTGTGGCTTTGGAGCAGACTGTTGCTGTGCCTTGGGCTGCGTGGGTTGTGGGCCTGCATTCTGCTTGGCGGGCGCAGCTTGTGCTGGACCTGCCTGGGCTTTGGGAGCTGATGCCTGATCTCCCGCGTTCTGCGGCTTTGCCGCACCAGATGCATTTTCCTTCGGAGCTGCCATTGCGTCTTTCTGACCCGCCTCAGTTGTTGCCCGGTTCGCTGTCACTTTAGTATCTAGCCTCCAGTCGAATGAGCCGCGCCACCTTCGGGAATTCGTGATTCCTTCCAGAGCCTCACACTGTACACATCTTGGACCTAACGTAAGCCATGGTGTGTCTCAGTGTAATTTTTGACTAGCGTGGCCGCACCGCCAGGCGGTTTCATCCGATGTGCCAAGCGGTGCGTGGCTATCCTACCTTTATCTCAATTCGCTTAGAAACTGATAACGGTTGAGGAACGTGCGACGCTTGCCGTAGTGCTCAGAATGCGTGCAAACTTGGTCAATTCTGTACCAAGGGATGTGGATACGTACAGGATATCCTTGTTTTGCACACCAAATTGTTGCGCCAAAAAGTAGGATTCCGCCTGTTTCATGTTCAGACGATAGACCACGGGCACTTCTCGGGCCCCTGCCCAATTCGCCCCCGGCTTCAATGCCTTGACCAGTCGTGGATCTTCATAGCGGAACACGAACATGCCCAAACGATCCGCTGTTGCTTCTGAAAGTCCACCCACGCGGCCCAACGCTTCAATAAGCGAAACCTCGCCGGCCTGAATCGGGTATTCGCCCACCTTTTGAACGGCACCAAATGCGGTGAAAGTCTGTGGATTGTGGGCGACGATGATCTGGTCGCCCGGACGAACGAAGACGTTTTCACCTTCGCGGTCGTAGACGGTCTTGAGCAGTTGTTTGGCTCGCGTTTCACCTCGCACGAATGTCACGTAGGTTTCGCTGGCCGGCGTTGCACTACCGCCAGCGCGGGCCAGAACATCCAAAAGCCGTTCGTTGCGCAGGGCGAGCGGCAATTGACCCGGTTTTCGCACGTCACCAATCACGTTCACCAGACTGCTGGTATTCTGTTTCAAGGTGACAATGACTTGCGGGTTAGTAGCCTGCCCTTCCAATGCAAGTTGAATGGCTTCCTGCAAATGATCAACGGATTTGCCCGCTGCGTGTACCTTGCCGATGTAAGGAACCGAGATTGAACCTTGCTGATTGACAACGAAGGGGCCGAGTTCGGTCTTCGCCCCCATTTGAGCCTGAGAAAACAGGCGATCACCGCCGCGTTCCCAAACGACAACCGAAACAACATCACCAACACCCACAATGTGGCGCGGTGCCCAACCCTTTTTCTTGAACTTGCTGCCAAACCCCTGTGCTTGATAGGAGAGCAGTGTGCGCATTGTGGTTTCGTTGATGTCCACCAGTTCGAATTGAAAGGCTTGGGGGCTTTGTTCGCGCGACTGCGCAACAAGCTCGCCAGACAACGGACCAGAGCCGGGAGTAAAGGCACAGGCTGCCAAACTGGCACATAAAGCGCTCAGCACAACCCCTTTCAACGCTGTCGTTGTGGTGGGAAATACAAATGTGGTCAGCAGCTTCAACAAATTCATATCTACTCAATGGCTTTCGTAGAATCGGACAGTTCGAATCTCAGCGTAATCAGCTATAAGTTTCCTAGCTTGTGCATCCGGAACATACAATAAGTGCTTGGTCTAAAATAATAATGAAATTTTTATAGATATCCAAAATCGTACTAGCAAGTTTGACTAGTTTCCATTGATCAACTGCCCTAGGCAAATACATTTCCGCTGTGAAGAGAGAGAATGAATGCATCGTGAAAGGAAAAATCCCAGAAATATAGCGGTAACAGGGGCTAGTTCAGGTCTAGGCCGCGCCTTGGCGATGCACTATGCAAAGGAGGGCGCGCGGTTGTTTTTAACCGGACGGAATATGGCGCGCCTGCAAGAAACCAGATTGGCCTGTGAACAAGCTGCGAGCGACGTTCATGTGAGTGCGCTGGATCTTCGCGAACCCGCCCCGGTGAAAAAGTGGATAGATGAAATTGAGCGCCAGAGCCCGATTGATGTATTGATTGCCAACGCGGGCGTAACCGGTACACATGAGCGCAATGGTGCCATTGAAACTGCGGAAACCGCTCAGCTTCAGATTGCCACCAATTTGGGTGGTGCGGTCAATCTGGTCACCAGCGCAGCTCCCCACATGCAAGCCCGTGGGTGCGGGACCATCGTTTTGGTAAGTTCGCTTGCTGGGTTGCAACCCATCGCTGATGGGCCTGCTTACGGTGCTTCTAAAGCGGGGATAATCGCATATGGAGAAGCCATGCGTCAGTACCTTGCTGATTATGGTGTGTTCTTATCCGTGGTGTGCCCCGGCTACATAAAGACGCCCATGGCAGACCAGTATAAAAGCTGGCGACCTCTGGAGCTCACGGCAGAGCGGGCTGCGGAAAAAATAGCTCGCGCAGCAGATCGCCGAAGGGCGCTTTATGCATTTCCGTTTGCCTTGGCTTTGAGCATTCGGCTGGGGCTTTTGCTGCCGTGGCAACTGAGAAAAAACGCCAGCCGAAAATTTAATTATATTAGAGACTAGGCTGGCTAGCTTGTCATTAAGCCAGCCAACTGAGCGATTGATATCGGGTCTTGTTCGTAATCCGACAGTGTTTTTATAATGGCTGCAATAGCCGTGTCCATTTGCTCATGGGTATGTTCGCTAGTGATGAAGAAGCGCAGGCGTGAGGCCTTTTCGGGTACTGCGGGATAGATGATCGGAAGAACATTGACGCCTTCTTGAAGGAGCCGTGCGGCAACAACGGTTGCCTTCAAAGAGTCCCCGAGCATGATCGGTACAACGGCACATCCCCTGCTTACGCCCGTATCCAGCCCGGCTTTTTGCGCTGCTTTCAGAAAATACTGGCCATTGGCTTGCGCTCGGATGACACGCCCCGGTTCTTCTAGGAGGACGCTGATTGCTTTGCTCGTAGATGCTGCGAGAACCGGCGACAAGCCGACGCTGAAGACGAAACCCGGTGCGGTAAACTTCAAATATTCGACGAGATCACGTGAGCCGGCAATGTATCCTCCGCATCCCGCCAGGGTTTTAGAGAAGGTCCCCATCCAGATATCAACGGCTGAGGGGTCTTCTTGGAAATGTTCAGCAAGACCCCGCCCCGTCGAACCCAAAACGCCCAGAGAATGGGCTTCGTCGACCATCAACCATGCGCCATAGCGTTGTTTGAGCTCGATCAAGCGTGGCAAATCCGGATAGTCGCCGTCCATCGAATATACGCCCTCAACAACAATCAGGACGCGATCGTGCTTGTGAGCCCGGCTCGCGAGGATTGCCTCCAGAGCCTCAAAGTCATTGTGTGGGAACGCTTGGCGCACGGCCCCGGAAAGTTTGGCACCCGTCACAATGCTGTTGTGGATATAGGCATCATGAACGATCAAGTCATTGGTTTGCATGAGCTGGCCAATGGCTGCAACATTGGTCGCATGCCCGCTAACGAAGGCAACAGCGGCATCCACACCATGCAAGGCTGCAACTTTCGCTTCAAGCTCGGCGTGAATGGGTCGTTCCCCGGCAACCACCCGGCTGGCGCTTGCCGAAATGCCATAATAATCGGCAGCAGACTTGGCCGCTTCAATGACTGCGGGGTGACCATTCAATCCGACATAATCATAGCTGGCAAAGTTTATGTAGGTTGTTCCATCCATTTGGGTGGTCGCACCGGCGCGTTTGTCGTGAGCGCGAAAGAAGGGGTTCTCAATACCCAACAAATCCGCTGCGGCCTTTTGCAAACGCATTTCCTGAAATCCAGGCAAAGCAGAAAACTGGGGCGCTGGCCGTGGCCCCGCCTCGGCACTGCGCATGTTGGGTGGTGTCGTATGCTGTGTCGTGTTTTTCTTGCGGCGCACGGCGGCCAGGGCCGCCTGCCGTTCTGATGTGCTCAGTAATTTAGGCGCCTTGTTGGTGCTCATTGCAGTATGCTCGCCACCTTATTTCCTTGGCTTTCCAAAGCCTTTTGGACGGCCTGTTTTTGCTCGTCCGACAGGTCATCACTCACGTGCTGGCTCGCCAGCGTTTCATGGGAACTGGATGCAGTGCTGCCAGAGGTCGCCTCATTGCCAAGGCGTTTGAGGATCTGCAGGGCAAAGTCTTCAATACAGGTGCCGCCGGTGATGGAGACCAATGGGATCTCCACTCCAAAGCGTTGTTGGATCCCCATTCGCAGCTCAAGACCCATCAGGGAATCCATGCCAAACTCGGCAAGAGGCTTTTTCGACCCAATTTCCTCCGGCGGCAGGCGCAAAATGCGGCCTATTTCGCCTGCGAGCAGCTTGCTGATGATCTCCACGGCATCGCGTTCGCTCTTTCCGGCCACCAATTGCTCCAGATCCAACTGATCCTGGGAATCTGCGGTTGAACCGAACTGCTTGGTAAGCTGGTCGAAAGAGGGTGATTTGAGAAGCGGTAATGTTGAAAGCGCCGTTGACCAGTCAAAGCGCCCAATGTGCATGACTGCATCGTCCACACCGCCGCCATCGCTGGCCATGGCCATGGCCAGCACATCCAACCCCTCACGTGCGCGAATGGTTGCCGCGCCGAGATGCCGGGAAAGCTTTCCGGAGACATCCTGATTGCGGGCGAGGAACCCAACGTCGCCAATGGCGCCCCATCCGACGGCTACAGCCGGGAGGCCTTGCAGCCGGCGCTTGCGGGCGAGCCCCTCAAGATACCCATTGGCCGCTACGTAATTGCTTTGGCCGGGGTTGCCGATCATGGTTGTGGCTGACGAGAACAAAATGAACTGCTCAATGGGATCATCGCGCGTCAGTTCGTCAAGGAGAGCGGCACCGTGAACCTTCGGCTCCAAGACACGAGCGAAGCGATCCGCATCCAGTGATGTAAGAATGCCATCGTCCAGAACCATTGCGGCATGAATAACGCCCTTGATGGCACCGTTTTGGCGCAGGTCTGCCAATAGCCCCTCCAGGGACCCGCGATCAGTCACGTCACAAGCACGTGCTTCAACCAGAACACCTTTTGCAGCCAACGTCTCGATGAGACGCTGGTGCTCTTCACTTGCCTGACCTCGGCGGCTTGTAAGTACAAGGTGGCGAGCGCCGCGATCTGCCAACCAATTGGCGATCTGGCCGCCAAAACCGCCCAGGCCACCCACAACCAGATGGGTGCCCGTTGAGCTGAACCTGACGGGGTCGCCCGGCGCGGGCACTTTTATCTCACCTTCTTGCGGTGGTACCACGATGATCTTGCCAATATGCCCAGAGCGCTGCATCAACCGGAAAGCATCTTGAACGCTGCGTGCCTCAAAACGACGGTGAGGCAATGGAGTAAAGACCTGATCCTTCAGAAGCGCGAAGACTTCCTTGATCAACCGGGTCATCAGCGTTTTATCATGCAAAAGGATCTGATCCAGATCGATCCCGAAATAGGTCAGGTTCCGCCGGAATGGACGCAGGCCGATTTTTGTGTTGGCGTAATAGTCCCGTTTGCCAAGTTCAAGGAAACTGCCGAATGGACGCAGCGTCTGCAAGCTGCGTTCCATTGCTTCGCCTGCCAGAGAGTTGAGGACTGCGTCCACGCCGTCTCCGCCTGTCAACTCCATAACCTCATGTGCAAAGTGCAAAGAGCGTGAATCCAACACGTGGTCGGCGCCGAGGATTTTCAAAAGATCCCGCTTCTCATCGGAACCGGCTGTAGCGATCACGCGGGCACCCGCCCACTTTGCGATTTGCAAGGCTGCCAAGCCGACGCCGCCGGCGCCGCCATGAATGAGAACCCATTGATCCTCGCGAAGCCGGGCCAAGTGAATCAGGGAGTAATAGGCGGTTAGAAAGGCAACGGGAACCGTGGCTGCGGCGATCAGGTCATGATCCTCTGGCAGCGGGGCTATGGAGAATTCAGGCACCATGACATGTGTTGCAAAGCCGCCGGACGTGAAGGCGATGACCCGATCGCCGGTCTTGACCGTTGTGACGCCCTGACCAACACGGGTCACGGTTCCGGAAACCTCAAGGCCCAAGGCCGGGCCTCCGTAGCCATCTTCCAGTGCTTCTTCCGGCAACATCCCTAAGGTCCACATCACATCCCGGAAATTCAAGCCGGTCGCCGCGACTTCGATTTCAACTTCCTGAGCGCCGATTTCGCGATCGGGCATGGCTTTCCAGTGTAGATTGTCAAGAGATCCGGAACGATCAAAGCTCAGTTCCATGCGCTGACCGGGCTTCCATGCCTTCCGCGAGAAACCACGTACTACACGCGGCACAGCAAGCGTTGATCCTGTAACAACCCCTTCTGTTTCTCCGGCCAGGGATGTAATGCCTCTGAAGATCTCGCGGGCCAGTCTGTCGGCGTCTTGTTGTAGCGAAACGTCGAGCAACGTCGGATTTAGTTCCGGCGCTTCGTTGGACAGAGTACGCGCAAAGGTCCAGATGGCACTTTGGACGGCTGAGGCGTGGCCGGTATTTGGCGCGCTGGCGCCGCCACTTGCCACAAGTATCGTTCTGAGCTCTCGTGTCCCGGCTGCCTGAGAAAGCGCCCGGTACATCATTGCCTTGGCCGTCAAAGCCTCTGTGGGCGTACTATCGATGCCGAATGTTGATGTGAGGTCAATGACAGTGAGTTCAGTTGCCGGATTGATTTCCTCCAGGCGCGACGCCCAGAAACCCTCGTCTTGAACCGCTTCGTGCCTCGGATCAATTTCAAGATGACGGAGGCTGATGCCATGGGAGGCGGCCAAGCTCTCCAGCGTTGCGGTGCATTCAGCTGCGGCCGGAACCTTGCCGGTTACAAGCAGCCACTCCGCCGAAACCTCGTCATGATCTTTTGTCTCAATGCCCGGCGAATTACGCCATGCTGATACCAGTGTCAGCGCGCAGCCGTTGACCGTGCATTGATGTGTATCGACATCCCGCAACCCGCAGCCGCTGAGGTGGTCCTGCCAAGCTTGCGCGCCCATCATTGGCCCCAGGGGGAACTCGGAGGAGAGGCTGTTTGCAAACCATTGTTCCCGGATTCCGAAAACAACGTCCTGCAGAATTTCCGGAGGGCTTTCGACCGCAATGAAACGGCCGTCTTGAGACAAGGCCGCGCCCACATCTTCAAGCGATAGGCTGCCGGTTTGAAACAGGTGCAGACGACCGCTGGACAAGACCACATCATAGGCTTCTGCTTGCAATACGTCGGTCCAGCCCTCGGAAACGTCGCAGACGCGAATGACGGATGTCGCCGGCTCCGTGGCTTGTAAACGGGCCGCGCAGCGGTGATCAGGTTCTGCAACCGTGATAGACAGCAGACTGTGGTCCACGCGGTTCGCGATGAAGCGAGCCACGTTCAAACCTGATCCCGACAGCTCCAGTACGCGCAGGGGGCGATCGGCAGGCCATGCCTCCAGAAATGGCGTGAGCCATGCCTCGAGGGCGGCGGTTCGAGCCAACGCGGCGGGGGATGAAAACCAGAAATGATCAAGAAGGGCAGCAGAGGCTTCAGTCTCAACTCCGTCTTCCGCCGAGATCAATCTGGTAATGTTGCGACGTGCCTGGGAGATCAACGTCGCGCTGGCCGCCTCCTCCGGATTATCATGCAGGACGCTGCGAACAAGTACATCGAAGTCGGGAAGTTCGAAGCGGTCTGTCAGCCGGAACCTGTGCCCGTCAAGCTGAACGGCGCCATCCACATCCAAAAGGATCTGCATCAGCTGACGGAAATAGAGTTTGTGATCCTCCGGCAAGGTGGAGAGATCTATCTCACCGTCTTTACACGCCTGCATCAGAGTGTCGTAGGCCACACGTTGGGCCGCTGCTTCCAGAAGGAGAGAGCTTTCCTTCTCTTCTGTTTCAGCGCCGACATAGAGGTTTTGTCGCGTCAAAGCCTTTGGGGCGAAGCTAACTTGGAGCTGTGCGAGCGCGTCTGGTGCCTCCTGTTGACCGTGCAACGGAAGGTAGCGGGTTTCGTGCCGATAAATTAAATCGGCTGGATTGTCTTTGCGTCCTAGCTCGGTGGCGCGGAAACGGCCTCCCTTGATGATCAGTAGCGCAGTACCGTCTTCATCAAAAATCCGGAAATCCGCGTGGATCGAACGCGACGAAACCCGCCGAACTCGAAGGTCAACGACAGCAGGGGATCCGCCGGCCCGCGCCTGCCGGATGGAAGCGAAATGAATAGGGACATACGCTTGGCCAGTTGCCAGATCATCCTCAGATGCTGCCTTGAACAACGCCAGAAGGCCATGGAAGCAGCCATCGAGTTCTGCGGGATGTATGCCAAAATTACCCCGCTCCAATCCATCATCTCGTAAAGATTGCAATTGTACGCGCAAGCGATCCGGTCCCAGCTTGGAGATGGTCCGAGCGCGCTGGAAATGAGGGCCAAATTCCAAGCCATATTGATGGGCACGGTCATAGATCTCATCGCGGGCCGCTACCAGCTCCGCGGGCCGGTTATGATCATGTGCCCTGGCATCGTCCTCACTGATTGCTTGAAATACGCGGCCAGTGGCATTCAGCATCCAGGCATCATCGCTCAAGCGCCGACGGCTGAAGATCTCCACGGTGCCTGTTTCCGGACTGAGTCGCGTTTGAACTTCAACAAGATAGTCATGACTGAGGTGCAGAGCCTGGAGAATATCCAGCGTCTGAACCTCGACCTCTTCCTGACCATAGACCTCCTGAGCAGCAGCCAACATCATTTCAACATAGCCTGCACCCGGGAAGATCTCGTGTCCATTAATGAAATGATCTGCCAAGAAGGGCACGACCGTTGAGTCCAGATGAGTTGTCCAGACCGGAACTTCTGCGTTAGCCCTCCATCCAAGCAAACAATGATATCCGCCCCGGAACAGGCCAATATTGCTCTCGCTTGTCCCCTGGAAGCGGAATGTCTTGTGCTGGAACGCGTAGGTCGGCAGTTCAATTGAAGATGCCGGGTTTTCGCCAAACACGCGATGCTCGTCTACTGCAACCCCTGCAGCCATGGCGCGTGCAAGGATTTGCAAAACCGGATCCAGATGATCCGGTTCGGATTGGGACAGACTGTCCAGAGTTGCGATTGTACTTTCAGCTTCGGCTGCGATTTGCTTCATGTAGCCTTGCAAAATTGGCTTTGGGCCAATTTCGATCAGGTAGCGCGCGCCATCATCAAGAGCGGCCTCAACGGCGCCGACAAACTGCACAGTTTGGCGCAGGTTCTGCCACCAGTACTCCTTCGTAAGGGTATGTCCCTCCGCCCTTTTGCCTGAGACTGTTGAATAGAATGCCACGCTCCCCTGTTTTGGTGAGATCTCGGGCATAGCGTCTCTGAAAGGGGCTTCAACGGGGTCGATCAGAGCACTGTGGAATGGATAATCCAGAGCGATTTTACGGAAAACGTAGCGTTTGCTTTTGGCAAAGCGGCCGAAGGCCTCAATGTCTTCATAGGATCCGGAAACCGTAACCGATTTTGGGCTATTCACAGCTGCCACGCCCAAAGTGGGCAGGCCACTTTCATCGATGGCGGCTTGAGCTTGGTCTGCTGGGAGCACCAAGGCAGCCATCGTGCCGGATCCGGCAACGGTTTCCTGATGGATGGACCTGTTGAAAACGAGCGCTACGGCATCTTCAAGCGACAGAATGCCGGCCACCTCAGCCGCCGCGACTTCTCCGATGCTGTGTCCCAAAACCATGTCTGGTTTGAGGCCATAAGCTGCCAGTGCACGGCACAATGCCACTTGAGTGGCAAACAGAAGGGGTTGGGCGACGCTGGTCTTTTTCAGGCGCTCGGCCAAGTCTTCGGCAAAGAGCTGGTCTTTCAAGGACCACTCGCTCAGGCTCTCAAAGAGCTTGTCTATTTGCTGGAAGGCGGCGCGAAACGCAGTATTGCGCTGGTAAGCACACCGCCCCATGCCAGCCCATTGGGCTCCGTTGCCCGAAAAGGCAAAGGCACACGAGCCTGAGTTGGATTGTGTTTGAGCATGAATGACCTGTTCACTGGTCTTGCCGGTCGCAAACTCTCGCAGGTTTTGTGCAGTCTGCGCTGGATTGGACCCGACAACCAGCAGCTTTTCGCCGAAATTCTGGCGCCGGTAATAAGCTGCCGATTGCAAACCGGCCAAGTCTTCATCATTGGTAATCGCATCACAGCGCGTGGCGTAGGTTTTTGCCAACTCAGCCAAAGCTTCTTTTGACTGTGCTGACAGCATCAGGATGCCGGCGCCATCGTTTGAACTGTTTTGATGTGCAACGACATCTGGCTGCGCTGGATCGCTCAAAATGACATGAGCATTTGTTCCGCCAAAGCCAAACGAATTGACGCCGGCGTAGCGCTTGTGTTGTCCGCGTGCCAAACCAATGCCGTCTGTGATGACGGACAGGTTCAACCCTTCAAAATCGATATCCGGATTGGGCGTCTCGAAATGCAAGCTCGGCGGCAGGTAGTTGTTTTCCAGAGCCAGAATGGCCTTTGCGACGCCTGCGAGACCAGAGGCTGGCTCCAGATGACCGATGTTGGTTTTGACCGAACCGATGGGAAGCGGCGTTGATCGGCGCTGGCCAAGTATTGTCCCGATGGATTCAGCTTCCGCCGGATCACCAACTCGGGTTCCGGTGCCGTGGGCCTCGATGAACGCAAGGTCCTGTGGGTTGATGTTATGATGGTCGTAAATGCGTTTCAACAACGCGGCCTGATAGTCGGCAGAGGGCAACGACATGCCAACCGTGCGACCGTCTGAATTGATATCGACACCTACAATGTCTGCATGGGATCGTTGTCCCGGCCAGCGGTCGGCATCTTGACGGCGCAACACAAACACCAGACCGCCCTCGGCCCGTACATACCCTTTGCCGTCTGCATCAAAAGCGCGGCACAATCCCTCCGGCGACAACATGGTTGCCTGGGCAAAGCCCACAAATGGAAACGGGCTGGCCAACACGTTCACGCCAGCGACGATTGCGGTATCAATGCGTCCCGCGTTCAATGCATCAACAGCCTCGTTGAGGGCGACAAGAGAAGACGAGCAGGCCGTGTCGACGGAAAAACTGGGCCCCTTGAAATCGAAAATGTAGGAAAGCCGATTTGCTACGATTGACAATGTGTTACCGGTCATGAAGTGCCCGGTTGCAACACTCGGATCGAAGAGGCTTTCTGCGCCATAATCCAGAGCAGAGGCACCGACAAACACACCGACATTGCCACCCGACAGCGAGGACGGCGCCACACCAGCGTCTTCAATGGCTTCCCATGTTAGTTCAAGCAGAATGCGTTGCTGCGGGTCCATTTGTTCTGCTTCACGCGGAGAAATGCCAAACAGGCCTGGATCAAACCCCCACACGTCATCAAGGACGCCTGCGGCGAAACTGTATGTTTTGCCGGGCTCCGAGTAGCGCGGGTGCAGGTAACGGAAACTGTTCCATCGGTCGGCTGGTATCTCCGACACAGAACAAACGCCGTTTTTCAGTTGCGTCCAGAGCTCCGATTTCGTGGAGCTGCCTGGTACACGCAGAGACCATCCTACAATTTCAATCACTTTGTAACCCGTCTTGAATTCAGAGCTTTGGCTGGCCGCCCTTATGCCGCCTGACGAACCTGCATAGTTCCACTAGATTGCGCCAATCTAAACACTTCAAATACCAGCTTTGATTTTCCCGTGGTTGCATCCAACGATGCGCGCGTCAAGCCGATGGCTTGGTACAGAACCCTATGCCCGTCTAAGCTTTAAACGCGACGCGACGATGAAAAGAAAGGGTGGACCGTACAGATTTTCGTGCTTTTTGGGGAAGATTGCTGCAGCGCCATAAAGAATAATAATAAATTGCGTTATGCACACACACACAGATCATGGGAAAACTCAGGGAGCCGTTGCGGCAAATGATTCTGGGTTGGGATTCTCTCGTTAATTGATATTCAATAAAGACTAGTGACAGGGGTCGGTCCCAATGGCCGATAAAAATGTGCACAACACCGAAATCTAACTGTCGATATAGTCCGCCTAACTGCATCCATAGGTTGCGATTAGGCGCCTCTGCGACTCTTTATGGGGTTTGGCACAGGGGCTATTGGCCGCAAAGTGCGGTACATTACGCGGCCAATTCCAGTGGAACTGATAAGCGCTGGCGGCCTATTCGACATCGTCCAAGCAAGCTGCCACCGTTTCAAACATTTGGTCAATTTGACCACGTTCGATGATGAGAGGCGGTGAAAATGCCAGGATATCGCCGGTAACGCGCACCATGACGCCCTTCTGATAGGCCTTCACCATGGTTTCAAAGCCACGCGCCCCGGGCGCGCCCGGTCTTGGTTCAAGTTCCAGAGCACCAACCAGCCCAAGATTGCGAATGTCGCGAATGTGCCGTCGGCCTTTCAAGGCATGCACCGTATCTTCAAAGTATGGTGCCAGATCGGCGGCACGCTCAAACAAGCCGTCTTCGCGATAAACATCAAGCGTCGCCAGACCAGCCGCTGCTGCTATCGGGTGACCTGAGTAGGTATACCCATGAAAGAACTCGATGGGGGCATCAGCATGGTCCATGAAGCTTTCATAGATATTGTTGGTGACCACGACGGCGCCCATGGGAATGACACCATTCGTAATGCCTTTTGCGCAGGTTATGATGTCGGGTTTGACATCAAAGTACTTGGAGGCGGAGGCCGTGCCCAACCGCCCGAAGGCTGTGATCACCTCGTCGAAAATCAACAGAATGCCGTGGCGGTCACAGATTTCCCGAAGTCGGCGCAAATAGCCAAGAGGAGGCAACAGCACGCCAGTTGAGCCCGCCATGGGCTCCACGATAACTGCGGCAATGGTGGAGGCATCATGCAGCCCCACAAGACGCTCAAGATCTTCGGCCAGTTCGCCGCCATAGACCGGGCACCCTCTTGTGAAGCTGTTGCGTTCTGGATCGTGGGTATGTCGCAGGTGATCGACGCCGGACAGCAATGAGCCGAAATACATGCGATTCTTGACGATGCCACCCACGGAAATGCCGCCAAAACCAGTTCCATGATAGCCACGCTCACGTCCGATGAGACGCGTTCGGCTGCCCTGCCCGCGTCCGCGATGATACGCAAGAGCGATCTTGAGTGCGGTGTCGACGCTCTCCGAGCCAGAGTTCGTGAAGAATACATGGTCCAGCCCATCTGGAAAGAGACCTGCAACGCGGTTCGCCAGTTCAAAAGCTTTTGGGTGGCCAAACTGAAACGTGGGTGCGTAGTCCAGTTCATCAACCTGCGCTTTTATAGCCTCTGAAATGCGCGGGTTCTTGTGCCCGGCATTCACGCACCACAGCCCGGCCGTCCCATCCAGAATATCGCGGCCATCCTGCGATTTGTAATGGACGCCCTCTGCAGCCACGAGCATGCGTGGATCCTTTTTGAAGGCTTGGTTTGCGGTGAATGGCATCCAGAAACTGGATAAATCGTTGGGTGCTGGTTCGCTCGACATGGTATCCCCCTGCGGTTGTTATCTAGGTATATCACCGTATTTGTTTGGAGTTTGATGGCAAGTCTGTTTCTTGATCGCTGCAAGTCCTTGAATTAGCGCGTGCAGCGGCGGTTCTGTTTATTATATTTAACAGGATAAACGGGAGGTGTGGCATGCAGGACGAAGAAGACGATTTGGGCCAGCGTCTGCGATTTGTCAGGATCGCACGCGGTTTGTCGCAACGGGAACTGGCCAAAAGGGCGGGCGTGACCAATGCAACAGTGTCGTTGATCGAGGCGGGCAAGATGAACCCATCCGTTGGTGCATTGAAGCGCCTTCTCGCCGGTATTCCGATGGATTTGGGGGAGTTTTTCAGCTTGGAAGCGGCGAATGAGGAACGACTGTTCTACCGCGCCGACGACCTGAAACAGATTGGCAAGGATGGCGTGTCCTATCGCTTGGTCGGTGCAGATCGGCCGCAAAAATCCCTTCAGGTTTTGCATGAGGTTTACCAGCCGGGTGCCGGATCGGGTCGAGTGCCGTTGATCCATCAGGGGGAAGAGGCTGGTGTCGTTGTGCGTGGGCGTGTTGAAGTGACCGTGGGCTCACAAAGGGCGATACTGGGTGCTGGTGACGCTTACTATTTTGCGTCAAACCAACCACACAGCTTCAAGGCCGTCGGCACGGAAGAAGCAGAGATTGTGAGCGCCTGTACCCCTCCCACCTTCTAGGAGGGGTGTGTGAACCAATTCCGCTGTGTTTGGAGAGATTAGGCGTCGACCGCAGCCATTTTCAGCTTGCCGTTCTCATCAATCAAAGCTTCTCGCATCCGGCCAATGTGGATTTCAATCAGAGCGACTGCCGATTCAATGTCGCGGGACAATGCCGCATCCTTGAGTTTGATGTGGTCTTCGCGGGCCTGCTCGGCATAACTCAGGTTTGGATACTTCAATCCACGGTAGCGCTCGGTCTGGTCGTAGAGAACATCCAACAGGATTGGGCCCCACTTTGATCGTGCACCGCTTATCAGGGCCTTGTGAAAATCGCTGTTGCAGTTTTCCCAAAGCAGCCACTGTCGACGCGGATCCGGCATCTTGTGGGTTTCCGCCTGTGTCAGAGCGTCAAAGGCGTATTCGACACGGGCCTCCCACTCCAGATCCCCTTCTGCGATGGAGGCCGCCAAAATCGACCTCTCCAACGCGATGCGCTGCTCAATCAGGTCTTCCAACTCGGCCACCGATACAGGCGGCACAAAAAAACCTTTATGGCTTTCGCTATGTACCAGCCCGTTGGAGGCGAGTTTGGAGAGCGCTTCGCGAAGCGGCGTTGGTCCAATACCCAGATGTTCACTCAGTTCCTTTATCTTCAGGCGTTGGCCTGGCTGCAAACGCCCTGTCAGAATGTCTTCCCGTAGATACGCCTCCGCACTGTCGATCAGGGATCCAGGCGCGTTGCGCCGGCTAGCTGCAGGAGCCGTAAAGGCGTTGGGTTCACGCATGATTCAGAAGTCCGTTGCGATCTATGCGATCCCGACGCTGTCAGAGCGGTCGAGGCATCGCCGTCTTGTAGATGATTGAATTACTCACACGGAATCATAACAGTGGGGCCTGTGAGAAGGCTAACAAAACTCATGATACTCAGGCGTTTTTCGATTAACCATAGCGAGGCTGGAGCGCCCCGTGTGAATGACGGGCACGATTTTATATAAACGGTAATCTGGTGACCTAAATCACACGAGCCTACAGGTTCAAGTTGTAATACTAACCGGCTTTCATCTCTAGCCCTCGCTTGTCGTAATAGGAACTGACAGTACCGACAGATTCGAAGAGGGCGTAAACAACGCGGATCTCTGCCGCTGATCACCAACGGATGGGCGACAGAAACAGGGTTTTGCACGTTTCTGACGAAACAATTTTTCTCTTCTTAAGCTTTTGTAAAACAATGAAAATTCGCGCTACCCGCGCAAACAACGCGCCAGAAGTTAATTTCCATTAACCAAAAAGGGATTGCACTCATAAGTGGCTGCATTACTCTTCTGACGCAAATTGAGGCTCATGGAGCCGATTTTCCGTTTGGGGGCTGATGCAAGTGCAATACGGTAATTCCACTCTCACTCGCGACGAAACACCGTCGGAGAAGATATCCCGCTATTCGCAGACTCTTTCGGGTCAGCTTCATCGTTTGCGTCAGGAGCTCTACCCGCCGGAAGCGCATAAAAAGCTGCGTCCGTTTTCTTCGGTTGATGTGGCGCGTCTTATTGGCGTTTCGGAATCGACCATACGCCAGCTTGATCTGGACGGCGAAGGGCCGAGCCCAACCAGGTTAGCCAATGGTCGTCGCAGCTACACGTTAGAGCAGATCAATGAAATTCGGAAGGTGCTGGCCGCAAGAAAACGGGGCGATGAGGCCGTCAATATCTTGCCGTTCCGCCGGGCCGGAGAGCCGCTTCAAGTTGTGGCCTGTGCGAACTTTAAAGGCGGCTCGGCCAAGACCACAACAAGTACCCATCTGGCGCATTTTCTGGCGCTGCGGGGCTACCGCGTTCTGGCGATTGATCTGGATCCGCAGGCCTCGCTCTCGGCCATGTTTGGCATTCAGCCTGAGTTTGATGTAGAGCCGAATTGCACCTTGTTTGGTGCCTTGCGGTATGACGACGAACGCCGCCCGCTCACCGAAGTCATTCGTCGCACATATTTTGACAATCTGGACCTTGTTCCCGCCAACCTTGAACTGGCGGAGTTCGAGCACATTGTGCCGTCTGCCATCGCATCGGGAATGTCCTCTGGAGAAGACATCTTTTTCCGCCGTGTAAAAAACGTGCTGCAGGAAGTTGATGACCGCTACGACGTTGTGGTGATCGACTGCCCTCCCCAACTGGGCTTTCTGACTTTGGGGGCGTTGTTTGCGGCGACTGGCCTTCTCATTACGTTGCACCCTCAAATGCTTGACCTGGCCAGCTGTAATCAGTTCCTCGGCATGAGTTCGGATCTGATGGGCGTAATTGAAAACAATGGCGGCGAGATGAGCCTGGATTGGATGCGGTTCTTGATCACCCGGCATAATCCCAACGACAGTCCGCAGACCCGCGTTGTTGGCTTGTTGCGCGCCCTTTTTGGCGAAGACGTTCTGACAGCACCGGCCTTGGAGTCAACCGCTGTTGCCAATGCAGGTCTTGAGAAAAAGTCACTTTATGAACTGGAGCCGGGTTCGATCGGTCGCGAAACGCTGAAACGTGCGCTGGAAAGCATTGATACGGTTAATCATGAAATTGAGGATCTGATGAAAGCCTCTTGGGGGCGCAAGCTATGAGCAAGGCAAAGGATCGCAAAAACGCATTGGATTCGCTGTTTGGCGGTGGCGGCATGGCTGACATGGTGGCCGCTGGATCTGCTCAAAGACCTCGTCTTGCATCCGGGGCTATTGGGGCGGCTGAAATCAATCTGATCCGTGATGAAAGGGATCGGCTGAAAGAAGAAGTGTCTGACCTTTCAGGGCGGTTGTCATCGGCCGTCGCGGTTGTGGAACTGGATCCTGAGAAAGTGCACCCCTCTTTTGTGCCTGATCGGATGGTCGTTGAGCACGATCCGGCGTTCGATGCCCTGAAGGAGTCCATCGAGCAAACCGGGCAGCAGGTACCCATTTTGGTGCGCCCTCATCCAACCGAAGAAAATCAATATCAGATCGCCTTTGGTCACCGGCGCTGGCGTGCATGTCGCGACCTGGGGATCAAGGTGCGTGGTGTTGTTCGCGCCCTCAGTGATGAAGAGCTGCTTATCGCCCAAGGTCAGGAGAACCATGAGCGCAAGGACCTCAGTTTCATTGAGACTTGCTTGTTTGTGCTCCGCTTGTCAGCAGACTATCCGCAGTCTGTGATCTGCAAGGCGATCAACAAGGACAAGTCGCTCGTTTCCAAATACCGGAAACTGGCATCGACAATGCCTGAGAGTTTCCTCATGACCATTGGCCCAGCACCCAAGATCGGGCGCCCGAGATGGGAGGAAATGGCTGGCTATTTTAGCGAGGATGGCAAAATGGACCCAGTCCACCAAAAGGCGGTGGATTGGCTGTTTGCCTCTGAAGCTTTTCTTGATCTGGACAGTGATGAACGCTTTCTGGCGGTACTGGAAGCGCTGCAGGAGGCGGAAAGCGGCGTCCATACGGAAGCGTTGGAGCAGACGGAAGCACCCAAGACGATCAAGCCAGCTGCCTCTGCCAACAAAGGGTGGTTCGGAGACCGGCGGGTCGCCTTCAAGCAGACTGCCAAGGCGACCAGTTTTACTGTCGACCATACGGCAAACCCGGAACTGGCCGACTACTTGATGCAGCACATTGACGAACTTGTTCGACAGTTTGAAGAAGAACACAAGGAGCCAGAGCAATGACCTAGGCTGGATATAGAAAAGGCCTTGCTGACGGCAATCAGCAAGACCCAAATCTATCAACCCAAACAGGTAGTGCCACCTGCATAGGATCATCCTTAGCACCGTTATCCTACGACAATGTGGCCGGGCGAATCAAGGGACGATTGTTCCTTGAAATACGGAAGTGCGCCTTTCTTCCTGTTTGATACCCATTATCCCCACGGTTACGCCGTTTGGACACGTGCCTTTTTTGGGGTACGTGAATGGTTATGTCATGCAGACACACAAAGTTGCTTCGTTCCGAAAGCTGACTCCGGGCATGCTGGAAGCCCAACGGTTGGCGATGGCGAACGATATCGTCGAGACAACCAAGGCGGAAGTTGCCCTGGCCCTGAAAAAGTCAGCCCCTGCCCTTGGGATTGACGGAACGACCTATCATATCCTCGACATTCTGATTGGCCTTACCAAAGCCGATGATTGGAAGCCAAGCCGGCGTCCACTTGTGGCGATTTCAAATGAGAAGCTCGCAGAGTATGTTTGCCGCTCCAAGCGTACTGTGGTGCGCTCGTTAAAAAAGCTGGTGGAGGCCGGTGTGTTGGCCTATCGCGACAGCTCTACAGGCCGCCGCTTCATCTACCGTAATGACGTGACGGGTGAGATTGACCGCGGCTATGGGCTCGACTTCTCCCCAGCCCGCCAACGGGTCAAGGAACTTACAGAAATTGCCGATGCGTTTGCAGCACGTTTGAGAGCCGAACAGGAAGCTCGCCGTAACGTTGGCAGGCTTTCCCGCGCCATTCAAGATATGCTTGATCTGGATGGAACCCTTGATTCGGCGTTGGGTTATGACGTTGCAGAGAGTGTCCTCGACATCCTGTCTGCTGCGAAACCAAACGCTGAAAAAGCAGAGGCTTTACAAAGCATCTATGAGCAGCTGCTGGATGCCTCTGCTTCAGGCGACAAAGAAGATCCTTTATGTTCTCAAATGACATGCGAGGGTGACATTGATGTCACTTCATATAATAATACAAACTCTCTAAACTCAAAAAATTGTAATAAGCGGAAATCGGCTATCGCCAATTCCATTGATAACCCTAGCGCCTCCGGCGCAAAAGCTCTTGAAAAAGAGCAATTTCGCAAACTTCATGCCACACGAGATACGCCTGAAAATGCAACAAAGGCACAAACTTCAAGTGTGGCGTCCCACCTATCAACCACAGGGCTGTCGCCTCTCTTGGCGTCTGTTTCAATTGGACTGGTTGCCCAAGCAACTTCCGAACTTCAGGAAACACTGGGGACCACGTTTGACAGTTGGTCTCGTTTGGTTTCTGTGTTGGGAGACATGTGTCTGCTCGTCGGTTTGTCCGAAAGTGCGTGGCGTGCGGCAAAGAGCCAGGTTGGAGATAAACTTGCAGCGACAGTGCTTGCTGTAACGGCGGAAAAGGCGTTGCGCGACCCTGAAAGCATTTCGAGCCCTGGGGGTTATTTCCGAGCCTGCATAGATCGCGCGCTGGATGGTAAATTGCTGCTACATAAGTCGCTTTATGGACTGACGGGTGAGTAGACGGTGGTTGGGACGCTGTTCATACAATTACAGCCATTCGCTGATGTCGGTGAACTGCCATCAAAAGAAAATTGCAGGAAAGCCCCCTGTGTGCAGCGAAGACACGACCTGATTTGTTGGTCCGGAGATCCACACGTTCTTTGATCTATTCTTGGAAGGCCTCTCTTATGAGAACACGACGCAATTGGACGCCGAGTGTTGGTTGCAGGATTTTCGGACACATGGCGGTGATGTTAAAACTGGCAACGAGGCCTTCGGGTCGCGGCTGCTCTGCATAGTTGGATGCAGCCGCGCGATTTGAGGAAGACTGGTGTCGGAAAACACGCGCCCGGTGGTGCGATCCGATCAAGGTAAATTTTTGATGCAACTGTCAGACTGCCCGGTTCTTGGCTTGATCTACTTCGTGACACAACCCGTTGAAACATAAGTGCTGACATTTCGTCGATGGCTATAGCGTGGTTGCGGCATTCCATTGTTTTCTGAGAGACATTTTGAGAATTCGATGAACATCATGTGAGGTAATGTGCGGGAACTCTAAAGCCTTTGAGCAAACTCTCACTCCCCTACTCTGAAGTAAATTTGATACGGAGCATCCAGGACTATGCTCCTCATTGCTTCTGCGAGACGCGAGTGGAACTCGTCGCTATTTCGGGCTGTCGCCCTTGCGAGGCACCTTTTCCAAAAAAACCGGCCACACCGGAAAATGTAGGCACTCGCGTTTGTCATATTATGCGGATGGACCAGTCGTCCTTTTCTCTTCGTAATAGAACCGTTTTTTCTTAAGGGACTTGCGCCTACCATGTCCGCAAAAAGCATGTAAGAATTTATGAAGCCGTGGTGGGCTTCGGCTTCTTCATGGTTCAGTCCTGATGGACGGGGCTGCCCGCTACGTATAGGAACAAATGCAAACGACCACTTGGACTAAGCCATCTTTCTAAATCACGATGAGTTCTTAGAGAATTTCCAGAAAGAAGCCGCTTCTGTGTTAGATGGACGAAATCCCTTTTTCTCCGGCGCCCTCCCCTCCCCTGTCTCTTGAAGCAGGTCGGACCCAATAGTTTGGCAATTGCTGACGTCTCTGTGGTCCTCAAAGCATTGAGAGTCTTAGCTGTTCTCTTATTCTCATGGAACAAAGCCCCATGATCAAAGCGAAGTACCCGATGGGAATAGCAAGTGCCACCAGGGCCTTCGCGCTGGAACCCGGCACGGCTGGAAACTGTCTGAAGCGAGTATTTTTTTGTTCGGCCCCTCCCCTTTGATCAACTAGGAGGATAACTGATGGGGCGGCGATGTTGTCAAACTCGTGGTGTCCCCGCGGCATATGACTGCCGGGGTCATGTTGAGCAGTTCCATTCATTCCCTGATCATCCGGTCTTCCGCACCAATTGACCAGATATTTCAATGTGTATCTTGCACTATTAAGGGGTTCGAAAGAGACTAGTGGGCTGTCCTTTCTGAAAAGGTAGACGCAATCTGTAGTGTCAGTTTGAAACGGTTTCCCATGCGGTTAAAGAGTTGCGTTTGGTTCAAAGAAATCGCTGCGGTTGTGCATGTGTACTTTTTTTCAAAGCTTTGGATACCACACTCTCCCCTGATGGTCTGGACGAAGTGAATGATCAGGGGGCATTGCAATGTCTCAAAACCCCTCGGTCACTTCGGCCCCCTCCCCTATTTGTCTGTTGTCCACGGCGAACGTGCCTGGAAATGGTAATCCGGATTGGGTTTCATGCCGGTCGCTGAAGCCAGTCGGTTGCTCATATTGAAGAACGCGGCCACCTCACAAACATCCCAGATATCCTCTTCGGAAAGGCGGTGGTCGCGTAGGATCTGCCGGTCCTTGTCGCCGATTTGGGCGCTGTCTTTGGTTAGCCTTTCAGCAAAGTCGAGCATTGCCTTTTGACGAGGTGTAATATCGGCGTAGCGGTAGTTGATCATTATAGCATCGCCGAGTATTGGATTTCCGCTGTACTGGCGAACAGCGGCCCCATGAGCGACCTGACAATACCAGCAGTCGTTCATTGACGAAACGGCCACGGCAATCATTTCGCGCTCAAGTTTACTTAAGCCGGATTCTCCAAGCATCAACTCGTTGTAATATTGGGAGAACACGCGAAGTTTCTCTGGTCTGTGCGCATAGGCTACCAAGACGTTTGGTATCAGACCAAGCTTCGCCTGGCATTTGGAGAACAAGGTCGCTATGTCTTCTGGCAAATCGACCGGGAGATACAAGTTGAGTTCTACTGGTGTTTTGGTTGGCATGGTTTTCCTCCCCTATTTCTAAAGAAGCTATGCGAAGACTGTTCGTCTTCGCTATTGCCCGTTTGGATGAAGAAAACTGCTGGTGTTGACAGGTGTCAACAGATGCCGAGTTTCCACGCTCGCTAACGGCGTGGTTGACAGCTGTCAACAGACTGGAAAGGCATGCGGACTGTGCGCCGAAGCCTTTTGAGAAGAACAAAAGGCCTTCCGCCTAGTCTTTCCCTTGTGATTTGTGGGATATGGTTACGGCTGATCAGCACTGCCGATTGAAGTACTGTGCGCGCAACAACGGCGGTCGCAGACTCACGAGCTTCTGTGTTGACACCTGTCAACCAAAACAAAAGGCACCATGTCCGGAAGGCCTAAAACTTGAAAAGGCCGATATTCGAAGTTGGATGGGCCCGAGAACGGTGAGTGTAAGTTGTCGGAGTTTGTGGCGTCCGAAAGCATTCAGAACCACAGCGCCGGTGCTTCTCAGGCGACCTGTTTCAATGGCTCCGTTGACAGCTGTCAACTAAGGTTATCCCGGGCCACATATACCACAAATTCGAATTTCCTCCGGATTATTGGTTGGGGCAAAGGTTGGCAAAGCGGCGCTGTATTGTCCTGGTGCTCAGTACTATTAATTGTTGGGTGAGCATGTTGAATAAACCATGATTGGGATCGCCGTGCCGAAGGTGCTGTCTATGTTCTCGCGGTTTGGAAATTTGAATATGGAGACGGGATTTTCCCCGGTGGCTTGGCGCGCACCGGGGGATGTTCAGATTCGCTCGGAGGTATGTTTGCGCAGTTCGGCGCGCGCGATTTGTCGGCGGTGAACAGCATCCGGACCATCTGCAAAGCGAAGCGTACGAAGATTGATCCATTGGTGCGCGAGATTAGCGTCTTGGCTGATGCCTTTTGCGCCGAGCATCTGCATGGCTTCATCGGTTACTTTGAGAGCCATGCGGGGCGCGACAACCTTGATCTGGCTGATCCAGATAGCCGCTTCTTTGGCGCTGGCATTATCCATCATCCACGCAGCCTTGAGGCAAAGGAGGCGGGCTTGCTCGATTTCAATGCGACATTCTGCGATGATGTCGTGATTGGCGCCCAGTTGGTGAAGGGACCTGCCAAAGGCTTCTCGAGATAAGGAGCGCTCACACATGGTTGCAAGCGCGGCTTCCGCGAGACCAATGGCGCGCATACAGTGATGGATCCGGCCCGGGCCAAGTCGGCCTTGTGCAACTTCGAAGCCAGCACCTTCTTCAAGCAATAGGTTGCTCGCTGGCACCTTCACGTTCTCAAACCGGATATGCATGTGACCATGGGGAGCATCGTCGTGACCGAATACCTCCATGGGGCGCAGGACAGTGACCCCGGGTGTGTCAGCAGGGACAACGATCATGGAATGTTGGCGATGCTTTCCTTTGTCTGTTGGTGTGCGCACCATGACGAGGTAAACGGCGCATCTAGGATCTCCGGCCCCGGACGCCCACCACTTTTCGCCGTTCAGAATGTAATAATCACCGTCGCGAATGCAGGACATGCGCAAATTAGTGGCATCGGAGGAGCCAACATCTGGCTCGGTCATCAAGTAGGCAGAACGGATGTGGCCGGCGAGCAAGGGCGTGAGCCATTTTTCTTTCAGGGGAGGGGAGGCGTAACGTTCAAACACTTCCATGTTGCCGGTATCCGGCGCGTTGCAGTTGAATACCTCTGGAGCCAAACGCGACTTGCCCATCTCCTCGGCCAAATAGGCGTATTCGACCGTCGTGATGCCGTAGCCTCGCTCCGAATCAGTTAACCAGAAGTTCCAGAGCTGGCGGTCTTTTGCCGTTGCCTTGAGGCCCTCCAATATTTCTAGTTGCCGGTTTGTTAGTGTCCAGCGCCCATCCTTGGGTACCTCTGAGAAGTACTCGCCCTCAAGCGGTATGATCTCCTGTTCTATCATTTGTGAGACTTGATCAATCAAGGGTTTAACGCGTTCGCTCGGTCCCAGATCCATGGCAGCTGACATTTGAAATACCTCCCGAATTTCGGTCATTCATTCAATTTATTTGGTGCTGGGGTGCGAGGGGATCTCCCTTCCTCCATCGCGCCTTCGCAAGTCTGTTCGTCAATTTCGTCTTTACAAACGCCTCAATCCAAAAACATACTACGGAGTATGTTTGCAATATCCCCAAGGGTCAAGTGCGGTGCAGCGCTGATGTGATGCAACCGAAATTGTGGCATGAATTAGAGGTGGGCGGTGCAACCCATGGGGGCATTACCAGGAGGAGGGTCTGGTGAGCTATCTTGAGAATCTGTTTGGCGTATCGGGCAAAGTCGCGTTGGTTACCGGTGGTGGAACCGGTATCGGATTCATGGTCGCGTCGGCATTGGCCCATGGTGGTGCGCGGGTGATGATCTGTTCCCGCAAGGAAGCGGTGGTGGCCGAAGCCGCGGCGTGTTTGAGAGCCGAAGTTCCC
The DNA here is from genome assembly GCF_000422785.1 of Pseudovibrio exalbescens DSM 16456. Lineage (GTDB taxonomy): Bacteria > Pseudomonadota > Alphaproteobacteria > Rhizobiales > Stappiaceae > Pseudovibrio > Pseudovibrio exalbescens. The sequence continues at coordinate 47,963 of NZ_AUGS01000018.1, read as the reverse complement.
GGCGCCCAGATCGACGCTTTTGCTGGCGACGTTTCAAGTGAAGAGGGCGTTGCCGCAATTGCAGATGAAGTCCGGGCTCGGACCGGGCGTCTCGATATTCTCGTAAATAATGCGGGTATCACATGGGGCGAGCAGCTGGATCGTTTTCCCCACAGGGCCTGGCAGAAGGTCATGAACGTGAACGTGGCCGGCCTGTTTGACCTAACCCGAAATCTGTTGCCGGAACTGAAAGCCTCGGGGGCAGGAAATGATCCTGCGCGGGTTATTAATCTCGGCTCGGTTATGGGATCGACGCCAATTGGCGATGGTGCCTATTCCTATGCTGCATCCAAGGCCGCCGTACATCATCTCACACGGATTCTTGCAAAGGAGTTGGCGCCTGACCAGATCACGGTAAATGCGTTTGCCCCCGGTCCGTTCCAATCGAAAATGACTGAGTTCGCCACAGGGACAGAGGACAAGGCCACCCGCGTTGGCAAGAATGTACCCTTAGGGCGCATTGGGGCGCCGGATGATATCGCCGGAGCGACGCTGTTTCTATGTAGCCGGGCGGGAAGCTATGTCACCGGTGCCATACTCCCTCTGTGCGGCGGTATACACGTCGCCACAGGTGCCGGTTTGTTTGATTTAAGTTGAGGGCGGCATGACGGTGAACTTGGATCAGCTTCATGAATTGATTGGCGAAGACTTGGCGCCGTCTTCGTGGATTCTGGTGGATCAGGAGATGATATCTGCTTTCGGTCGCCTCACTGGAGATGAGCAGTTCATCCATATGGATCCAGAGCGTGCACGGGATGCTACTCCTTTTGGGGGGACGATCGCACATGGTTTTTTAACGCTCTCCCTGGCCAGCCGTATGGCTTTGGAGGCGCAGCCTAAAATTCAAGGCCAAACGATGGGCGTCAATTATGGCTTTGATCGCGTTCGGTTTTTACATCCGGTCGCAAGTGGCAAACGGGTTAGAGGCCGCTTTTCCTTATCAGAGATATTGCCCAAGGGACGGGGGCGTGTGCTGCTCAACTATGCGTTTTCCATTGAAATTGAAGAGGAAGAGACCCCGGCTTTATCAGCGCAATGGCTGACATTGTTTTATTTTGAGGAGGATATTTGATGCCAATAGATTTTGAGGGAAGAACCGCGATTGTAACAGGCGCGGGCGGCGGTTTGGGCCGTGTTTATGCGCTGGAGCTGGCCAAACGCGGAGCGCGCGTCGTGATCAATGATCTCGGCGGAGCGGTTGATGGGGAAGGGCGGTCGTCAACGGCTGCCGAAAAAGTCTGCGACGAGATTGAGCAAAACGGCGGTACTGCACTCGCCAACAGCGCTGATGTAACCAATGAAGCCGAAGTGGCGGACATGGTGCAGGACGCTCAGAGCAAATTTGGTCGGGTTGATATTTTGATCAATAACGCGGGCATCTTGAGAGACAAGTCCTTTCACAAAATGACCATGGCTGATTGGGAGAAAGTCGTGGCAGTGCATTTGACCGGTGCTGCCGTGTGCACACGTGCTGTCTGGCCCGTGATGCGGGAGCAGGCGTATGGCCGGGTCGTCATGACCACGTCGCCGTCTGGCCTCTGCGGAAATTTCGGGCAAGCAAACTACGGGGCTGCGAAGGCTGGTCTTTGGGGCTTGATGAACACGTTGGCGCTGGAGGGAGCCAAGTACAATATTCATACAAATTGTATCGCCCCAACCGCTGTTACGCGCATGACCGAGGAACTGCTGGACGCCTCTTCAACGCAAACGCTCAAACCAGAAAACGTTGCGCCTGCAGTGTTGTTCTTGTGCTCGGACCAAGCGCCGAACAAAATAGTCATAATGGCTGCGGGCGGGTCGTACTCTGTTGCGCAACTTATTGAGACGCCGGGCCTTCACCTGCCACAGGAGGAACGCACACCAGAGGGAATTGCTGCGCGTTTTGAAAGGATCCGCTCCCTTGAAGGCGGGTATTCCTCATCTTCCGCCTTTGATCATGTAGCCAATTTGCTGAAGGCGCCTCGTGATGAGTGAAGCAAACGTGTCCCCAAAAACAGATCACCCCATGCACAAGCCCGTTCATACCTACGAGGCTGAGGCATTGGAGGCCGTGTTGCGGGCCAACCTTCCGGATTTTGATCGCCTGGATCGTCTTGAGAAGTTTCCGTCCGGCCAATCGAACCCGACATATCTGGTGAGCTCAGGGGAGCATCAGTATGTGTTGCGAGCCAAACCGCCGGGAGATCTGATTGCTTCTGCGCATCAGGTTGACCGGGAGTTCCAGGTCATGCGGGCACTTGCAGGCACTGGTGTGCCGGTGCCAAAGACCTTCTTTTTAACTGGCGAGGAAACGCCGATCGGGGCGCAGTTCTTCGTCATGGAGTATCTGGAGGGGCGTGTCTTCTGGAATCCGGCTCTGCCTGAGTTGCCTATGCATGAGCGCGGTCAGGTATTTGCCGAAATGAACCGGGTTATGGCGACCTTGCACGCGTTGAACCCGGCTGCCCTTGGACTTGCGGACTTTGGCAAACCCGGTGGGTACTTTGAGCGTCAGACGGCGCGTTGGATCAAGCAATATCGGGCAACAGAAATGGATCCGCAGCCGGACATGGAAGCGCTGATAACATGGCTTTCAGACAACATGGTACCTGATGATGGGCTGGTGGCCTTGGTCCATGGTGACTTCAGGCTGGATAACCTGATGTTTCATCCCGACAAGCCGGAAATCATCGCTGTTCTTGATTGGGAACTCTCGACTCTCGGGCATCCGATTGCGGACCTTGCGTATCAGTGCATGCAGTGGCGGTTGCCGAATGGGGGGCAACTCCGGGGGTTGGCGGGGATCGACAGAACAGCCCACGGCCTGCCAACTGAACAGGAGTATGTGGCTGCCTACTGCCAGCAGCGCGGTTGGTCTGGCATCCCTCATTGGAATTTCTATCTTGTCTTCAGCATGTTTCGTTTGGCTGCCATTGTTCAGGGCATCTTGTTCCGGGCAGCGAAAGGCAACGCATCAAACCCGAAGACTGTCGACGATTTGCGACCCGCGCTGACGTTACTGTCTGGCATGGCGCGGGAACTCGCAGAAACACCCTCGCAGATTTCTGTGTGAGGGTGCCAATTATGAGCCCTTAAATCTGGAGGGATGGAATGCTCGCGGAAATGAATAAGTCTCAGCTCGAAATTGTGGAAGCTGCGGCAGATTGCTTTGCAAACTATGGAGCTGATGCGGTGTCGATTGATGATATCGCGCGGCACCTCAACGCAACCAAGGGACGGATCTACCATCACTTCCGGTCCAAGTCCGAACTGCTGTGTGCCGTGCGGATGCGTTCAGTCTCGTTGATGTATGATCAGATCGCTCCCATCGTTGCACGCGCATCTGATCCGCTGGACGCGATGAAGCAGATGGCTTTCACGCACGTTCAGTTGATTCTCGGGCATCACAGTTATCACCGCGTTGTTTCTGAAGACTTTCGTGTGTTCTTCAATCGCTCCACCACACCCGATGAGCGCCGCCAGATTGAGGAAATCATTGAAAAACGCACTGCGTATGAAGAGCTGTTCAGAGGGGTTATTCAAAAGGGCATGGACAGCGGTGTGTTTGCGAAACGGCCTATTTCGCTGACTGTGCACAGCTTGATTACTTTGCTGAACAGTCCGTCCATCTGGTACAGCCCAAGACCGGGCCAAACACAGGACGACCGGGATGCGATCGCCCATGATCTGGCAGCCATGGCGCTCGGGGCCTTGGGGGTGAAGGTCTGACCTGAGGGCCCTAGACCTTCATCTCTGGTGAGCAGAACATTTCTCGTGCAGGCAGCAGATCCAACGCGGTGTGGGCCAGATCTATCATTGGGCGCAGGGGATAGGCTTGGTCCAGCCCCCGGCAGGCACGCACGTGTTCAAGGGCGGTTTCAAAGGTGGGGAAGTCGCCACTTTGGCACAGGTGGAGGTACAGCGCCAAAATCGTGACCGAACGGCTGCGGCCGCCGCGGCAATGAATGAGAACGTTACCCTGCTTGTGTGGCGGGTAGTGGTCCTTGCCCGGACTGGCCTGACCAATAATTCCGGCCAGCGCAAGCACACCTGACAACAGGTGGTGCGCCGTGTTGCCATTGCCATCAATCAGGCCGATATGGGTGCGCCGTACGGCAACCCCATTGGCGAGCGTCAAGGGCAGCATCTCCACATTCACCGCGAAATTCATCGTGGATGTTATGCCTTCCCGTTGCAGCAGCTCAGGGTCATTGGCGGCAATCTTGTTGCCAATGAAAAGGGTGAGCGTGGGATATCCCTTGAGGTGATAAACCGGGATTGCAACAGGGGTCTGATCCTCCTGTTTCTCAGCGGAGAGCGGGCTGGCAAGGCTGTTATCAGACATTCATGTCCTCATATCGTGATGGGGAAGGGGCTTTGGCCCTCAAAGTTTTATTGCGCGATCCAGACAAATCCGGTTACCCAGCGTGTTGAACAAATGGGTTGCCTTGTTGGGGTCCACAAACGCCGGAACGACCTGTTTTGCACCCGTTTGCTCGACCAGTTTAATGACATCTTTCATACGTGGATGCACGTTCCATGGCAACCACTCGCCGCGTCCGGTTTCAATCAGTCGTTTGGCAGGGGAGTTTTGAGGAACGAACCCAGTGAAGACGAAGCGAAAGGGCTCGTCGGTGGCCTCTGCCAGGCTTTGTGCCAGTCCATAGTCTGCATTGGGACCAACGGCGATGATGACGTCTGACGGCTTGGCATCCTGATCTGCACGCGGTGTGTTGACCGCTTTTGCCAAGTCGCCATGGACTTGAGAATTGGCCAAATGGAGGTTCTTCGTTAGAAAAGCCAATTCGCGAGCAACCTGCTCATCTACCTTGACTGGAAGCCCTCTGGCCTGCAACGCTATGACCAGATCCGGGCCGCGCCCTCCGATTGGCACAGCGATAACCGCGCCGCCTTTCGCAGCATTTTCAAGGGCGTCCAGCTGTGTTTCAAGGTCGGTATTGCGATCGCCGTAAGACGCATCAACAATGACCGTGTGCGCAGCGGGAGGGGCTTCATAGGGCAGGACAGGGGATTCCTCGCTATGATCGCCCATATAAATTAGTGAGCGACCAGTGCCGAGATGAAACCACAAACCGCCGGGGGCGTGCCCGGTCTGGCCCATGGTAATCTGCGTACCACACAGACTGATCTGGCCCGATACAGGCAGGATACGGCGTTGAGTGTCAGCGACTGGGGCCTCTGGCATCAACTCCCAAGTTGCTTGACTGGCATACACTTCTGGGTTGCCCAAATTTGGGAGCAGAGCAAGTCCGCCGACATGATCAACATGAGCATGGCTCAACAAAACGGCATCTACCCGATCAATGCCGGTAAAATCAGGCAGAACGCCCGGCTCCGGTCCTTCGCCGATATCCAGCAAAATACTATGTTCTTGCGATTTCACAAGAAACGCGGCGGGGGTCTTGCCTCCAACGCCACTCAACGTAATGAGTTCAGGCACTATGGGCTCCGGATTCTTCTGCTTATTTTAGAATTATACCATCCTGTATCCGCGTTACATGTCGGTTCGATGAACGTTACAGTTGATTAATTTTTGTCGATCGCTAAATCTCGCCGGTGTTGTTTTTATTCGACAGCCAAAGAAACGTTCTTGTTAAACGTGTGGCAATGAAGAGCGGGCCGCTTGGCTTTCATGTTTCAGGATAGGGGGCAGTGTTTGATGGTCATGGACAGAATGCAGGGTGTGCCAGTGATTGATCACTATGACGCAGAGAAGCTGGAGGCCGGTATTCATCGGTTCTATTTCCGCGCCGGCGCCTCTGCATTTGGGGTCGACCATCTTCTGCCCCTTATTGTAATCAAGGGATCAAAGCCTGGCCCCAAGCTGTTTGTTCAGTCGTCTTTGCATGGAGACGAAGTCCAAGGCATTGATATCATACATAGTATTTCCGAAGGACTGAGCCCCGAGCAGCTATCCGGCGTCCTCACCTTGGTGCCCGGAGCAAATCCATCCGGCTTGGGGCAGGGCTCACGATACTTCTCGTTCCTGACCGATGGATTTTCGCAAACAGATTTGAACCGGGTCATGCCGGGTGATGAAACGGCAAGTGACGCGGCTGGTCGGTTTGCTGCGGTTTTGTGGAACCATTTGTATGCCGGAAATGCCCATCTGTTTTTGGATCTACACACCCAGTCCACGGGTACAGCTTATCCGTTCTTCGTTTTTGCCGATCGAAGAAATCGTGTTGTAGATCATTTAGTTAAGTTGGTACCAGCGGACCTGATAGCCAATGATCCCGGTGAAGACGGGACGGTTGAAACCGAAATGCTGAAGGCAGGTATTCCCGCTTTGACCTTGGAAGTTGGCGCGCCTCGGATTTTTGATAGGGACATGACACGCCGCGGTGCGCAGGCCATCAGGAACATCATGATCGATCAGCAGATGATCGAAGGCACCGCCGACATGTTGGGCACAACCCCCTACTGCGGGGATCAGCTTACGTCCATCAGAGCGCGTATTGGTGGGATAAGCAGAATAAAAGTGGAACTAAATCAATGGGTTGATGAAGGTCAGGTGCTGGCAGAGCAAGTCAATCCCTTTGGAGATGTTCAAGAGACCTATGTGGCTCCATACGCTGGTCGCGTAGCCTCCATTGCGACGGACCCGCTCCGTGCGCCCGGCGCGTTGCTTGTTCGTCTCTTGAAATAATCAATCCCCATGATGCGGGCCGGTAACTCCGGCCCAACCCATTGTTATTCATCAGTCACATGGCAAGAGAATTCGGTTCCTTGTGGCCAGGTAACAAAGGCCGTATCGCCTTTGGTCCAGAATTCCACGCCAAAATTGGCGACGTAGCGGGCTCCGGAAGCGGAAATGGCTTGCAGGCCAACCAGTGTCTCATCGCCGCGTTCCAATAGAACGCCGGGCTTTAATGCGTTGTAAAAGCTAGCAGAAATGCGGCGGGGTGCTTCGCCATCACACGCGTAGACCACCGCATTCACCAAGGGAGCAATATCGTACAGCACTTCCAGCTCGGAAATTCGCTTTTCATATGCCTCTGTCACGCAAGCGTTTACATCAGGGGCCTTCCAGCATTCGTTCCGCCCCTTTATCCAGCCCCGCTGTACTGCCTTCCATTGTTCGACGCGAGGCGTGTCCCCGTTTTCCGCCCGCGCTTCCTCTTTCTTGCTCACTTGTTGCCAGACTTCGTCAAGTTTGCGGTCCAGCCCTGCGAGATTTTCATCCGCACAGATCATCTCCTCCACGCTGCCACTGGCCTTCGCACAATCAAACGTTGGTGTTGTTGCGGCGCTTGTTCCCGTTACGGCGAGAACACAAAAGGGAATAGCGGCGAGAAAAGTATGGGGCGCGTTCATGCCGAGGTCTCCTCGAGTGGGGCTGATGTTGATTGGCGCTAGTGGATAGGCTTGACTTAACCCGTTCTCTTTCTGGATAAATCCAGCCCGTGGCATTTCCATGGCGACGAGCTAAAGTTGCAGAAATCGAAAAAGGGGAGGGGACGACAATGACAAGGATCGTGTTTCTGGACAGGGGAACAATTGGACCGAGCGTGAAACTTACGCCCCCTTCCTTTTCACATGAATGGGTCGAGCATGAACGAACGCAGGGCGATGAGGTGGTAGAACGCCTGCAAGGAGCGGAGATTGCCATCACCAACAAGGTGCCCATCCGCGCAGATCATCTCGAAAAACTTCCTGATCTCAAGATGATAGCCGTGGCTGCAACCGGCTATAACATTCTCGATGTAGCGGCGTGCTGGGCTCATGGCGTGGTTGCGTCAAATGTGCGTTCGTATGCACAAAAGACGGTTCCTGAGCACGTTTTTGCGTTGATGTTTGCCCTGCGGCGCAATCTGGTCGGCTACCGGCAGGATGTCATCGATGGGGTCTGGCAAAAATCCGGACAGTTCTGTTTTTTCACTCATCCCATCAAAGATCTGTCTGGCTCTCGGCTGGGTCTCATTGGCGGCGGTTCGCTCGGGGAGGCGACAGGTGCCATCGGCAGGGCCCTTGGAATGGAAGTTATCTACGCCGGGCGGAAAGGGGGACAAGTTTCAAAGCCGGGCTATCTGCCCTTTGAAGAGGTCTTGGCCACGAGTGATGTATTGAGCCTGCATTGTCCTTTGACCCCGGAGACGGAAGGTTTGATCTCCTTGGCTGAGTTCGAGCAGATGGCGCAGCGGCCGCTATTGATCAATACGGCGCGGGGGGGACTGGTCGATGAGGCGGCGCTAGTGACTGCGTTGGATCGCGGATTGATTGCTGGCGCCGGTTTTGACGTGCTCACCAGCGAGCCTCCTGCGGATGACAATCCGCTCATGAAAATTGCTGAGCGCCCCAACGTGATCATCACGCCCCATGTGGCGTGGGCCTCTGAGGAAGCCATGCAGACCCTGTGGGACCAACTGATCGGGCACATCGAGAACTACAAGCGTGGGCACCCGGCCAATGTCATCACTTGAGTATGACTGCTACATATGATCGTGGTAGTGCAGGCTGTCGTCAGGAGCCTGAGCACGATTGGTCATGCTGTAGTCACGCAGGACATGTGCCACGCGAATGCGGTAGGTCTTGAAGATACCATTGCGGCCGCGGGCCTGAGATATGCGATGGGCGGTTTTGTTGCGCCATTCTTTGACCGCTGTTTCGTCTCGAAAGAATGACAGAGACAGGATCTTGTTTTCATCTGCAAGGCTCTGAAACCGCTCCACCGACAGGAAGCCGTCAACCCGTTCGAGCTCTTCCCTTAGGAGCTTGGCAATTTCCAGATAGGCTGTTTGTTGGCCGACGTCTGGCTCCACCTCAAAAATGACGGCGATCATGGCTGTCCCTCCCTACATTTTGCGGCTATTTTGTATACTAGTGTATTCAATATTCAAGTTAGCCAGCTTGGAGGGCAAGTATATGGCAATATTGGTGCTGGACCACGTGCAGATTGCGATCCCCGAAAATCAGGAGGACGCCGCCCGCAAGTTCTACATTGACCTTCTGGGCTTTGAAGAAGTCGACAAGCCGCTTGTCCTGAAGGAACGAGGTGGCCTTTGGCTTCGTGCAGGAACAGTGAACCTACATCTGGGCGCGGATGAGAGGTTCCAGCCCGCCTTGAAAGCGCACCCGGCATTTCTATGCGATGATCTCAGCTCTTCGAAGAAAGCGTTGGCAGCCGGTGGATACCCGGTGCAGCATGATGCGCACCTGAATGGCTATGATCGTTTCTTTACTGCGGATCCTTGGGGCAATCGTATTGAGTTGATGTCGCGTACGACATAGCGAACAATATTGACATTAAAACGAACGTATGTGCACATTATCGAACGATTTGTTGAGTGGAGTGCCCCTATGGTTTTGGAAAAATTGGATTTCAGCGAGGCACGGAAGGGGTTTATCGAGATAACACCTCTTGCTGTCGGCGTTGGCTTTTACGGTTTGGCGTTCGGTCTACTGGCCGCTCAAGCGGGGCTGTCGAGCCTTGAAGTTGGCTTCATGGGCACATTCGTGTTTGCGGGATCGGCGCAGATTGTGGCGGTGGAACGTCTGATGGCCGGTGCCGGGGCGGCGGCCGCAATCATTGCAGGTCTTGCGCTGAACCTTCGGTTGCTGCTGATTACAGCTTCTGTCAGCAACGTTTTTTCTCAAAGGCCGCTGTGGCAACTGGTGCTTGGGCTGCATCTGACCACCGATGAGAACTGGGCCATGATGTTGGCGCGGCAAAAGCGGGGTGGTGCCTCGGGCTATTGGTATCTGGTTGGCGGCGGATTGGCACTGCTGTTGATCTGGTTGGTTTCCACCGTGGCTGGCGTCGTTGTGGCAACGTCCATTCCATCCCCCAAAGCGTTGGGCCTCGACTTTGCCTTCACAGCGGCGTTCATCGCGATTGCCCGCTCGCTCTGGCGCGGGCCGAAGGATCTCTTGCCATGGCTATGCGTGGTGTCCGTTGTTGTGCTTGGGCTTTATTCCGGTGCCTTGAGCGAAACGTGGGTGTTGATCATCGCAGCGCTGGCAGGAACAACAGTTGCGGGAGTGCGCAGATGAGCGAGACATGGCTGGTCATCGTCGGGCTTGCTGGGCTGACGTTTCTCATTCGCTTCTGTGGCTGGGCACTGGGGCAGCGGTTGCCTCAGACAGGCTTTTGGGCCCGGTTTCTCTCTGCGCTGCCCGGGTGTCTGATTGTGGCGCTGGTGGCGCTGTTTACTGTGAAAGGCGAGAGCGCTGAGCTGATCGCCGGTGGAATTGCAGTTATTGTGGCGCTTCTTACGCGCAGTTTGCCCGCAACCATGGCCATTGGCATCGTGGCGATTTGGGCGCTTCGCACTTACGCCTGACGGCCGCTGCAAACAAACGCTTTTATTAGGGATTGGAAGAATGGACATGAGCGAAAGCGCGAAAAAGGCCATGACGGCGGCCATTGCCGCTGCGATTACCCGCGAGCGGACCAAGGCTGGCCTGTCCCTTTCTGCGCTTGCTGCCAAAGCAGGCCTGTCAAAATCAACGCTGTCGCAGTTGGAAGCCGGCGGTGGGAACCCGAGTGTCGAGACTTTGTGGGCCATTGCAACGGCTCTTGGCATTCCGTTCAGCTTCTTGTTTGAAGCGCCACCGGCACGAACGACTTTGATCCGTGCCGGAGAGGGCAAGCGCATTGACGCGGAAAGCTCGGCGTTTCAAGCCGTGCTTCTGGCTTCTTGCACACCGCAGACACGCCACGACATTTATCAGGTGGCGCTTTCTGCTGGCAAGCCTCAATGCAACAAGGCCCATCCACGCGGAACGCTGGAGCACCTGATCGTCATGGAAGGGGAGGTGCGGGCCGGACCAAAAGGCGCTGAAGAGGTGCTGCAGCAAGGCGATTACTACGCGTTTCCCGGAGATGAGCCGCACCTTTATGAGGCCCTAAGCCCTCATGCCCGCATCATGCTGGTCATGGAGAGTGGTTGAAGCTCGTGTCTAGATGATCTTGTACATGAACGTTGTTGCGTCGAGGCGGTCGCTGTCCGGGGCCTTGGCGAAGTTTGGGATGCTGCCTGCCGTTTCATAGCCGAGGGATGCATAGAGCGGCTCGGCGCTATCCCCGGTGCGGGTGTCCAGCGTGATCAAGGTCTTGCCTTGGGCGCGGGCTTCTTCTTCCAGTGCGATCATGAGCCCGCACGCAATACCCTTGCGGCGGTGGGAAGGATGCACGACCAGTTTGGCCACTTCTGCCCTGTGGGCCTGATTGGGCGGCATGTCGATGTCAAGCTGAACGGTGCCTGCAAGCTCTTCCTCCCAATAGGCGCAGAGCAACAAACAGCGGTTCGCCTCAACGCCGGGAAAGACCTTTTCTTGCCAGAAGCGACGGGCGGCTTCTGGTGTAAACGGCAGGATGAAGCTGATGCTGGCACCGGCGTGAACCGCTGCGTGGAGTGTTTGAGTGAGCGGTTCCAATGCCAGCGGCAAATCTGCGCTGCCAAGTTTCTTGAGGTTCAGCATCAATCGTTGGTTCCTGTCACTGCAACCAGACCGCCGACTTCCTTGAGGAAGGTCACGACCTCGTCGACCCCATCCCCGCGCTTCAGGTCGGTGAAGCAAAACGGCTTGCTGGCACGCACTTTCTTTGCATCCCGCTCCATGACGCCAAGGTCGACTGCCACATAAGGTGCAAGGTCCTTTTTGTTGATGATGAGCATGTCGGAGCGCACGATGCCGGGGCCCCCTTTGCGCGGGATCTCCTCGCCCTGCGCCACGGAGATCACATAGAGGGTGATGTCTGCAAGATCAGGGGAGAAGGTGGCTGCCAGGTTGTCGCCGCCACTTTCTATGAAGACCATGTCCAGATCGGGGTGCCGCTCTATGAGTTGATCAATGGCCTGCAGATTGATGGTGGCGTCTTCGCGAATGGCGGTGTGCGGGCAGCCGCCGGTCTCTACCCCCAGCACCCGGTCTTCAGGCAGGGCCTGCGCACGCACCAACGCTGTGGCGTCTTCGCGGGTGTAGATGTCGTTGGTCACAACAGCGATGGAAAACTGATCGCGAAAGGCGAGGCAAAGCTTTTCCGTCATCGTGGTTTTGCCTGAACCAACAGGCCCTCCAATGCCGACGCGCAAAGGTCCGTATGATCCGCTCATGATCGAAAAATCCTTGTAGGTTCGGTTTCATGCGCCATGCTGGCGATGTCTGACAGGATGGCAGCGCTCCCAAGAGCATCCAAAGTGGCCCCCTGTGAACGCTCTGTGAGGTTGACGAAGGTTTGTTCCAGATCGGCGAGCAATTGCACGCCCTCCGATTGGCCAAGGGGCACAAGGCGCAGGCACACCGAGACCAGATTGCTGGTGAAGCTCTGCAGGTAGCCAAGTTTCAACTCCTCAAGGGGGATGTGCGTTCGCGCTGCTGCAAGCCCAACCGCCACTGGCAGTGCGGCATTCTTTCCAACCGCTGCTGCCATGGGGTCTGACTGCCCGATCCACGGCTGTGCGTAGGTGAGAAATGCTGTGCCCTGCCGCTGTGTTTCCAAATAGCGTTCCGCACTGGGTGCCATGGCAAGGCAAAGGCTGTTCACCTCTGCCAGCCGGGCGCTGTCGTTTTCTGTGGCAGCTGCATGGCTTTGTCCCAAAACCAGCAGATCGTTCCAGCCCGAACCATGGTTGAGCACGCCTTGCAGCCACTCCTTGGCCGTTTCTGCGCTTTGAATAACCCCCGCATTTATGGCAGTTTCCACGCCGTGACTGTAGGAGAATGCGCCAATCGGAATCGCAGGCGACAGCCATGTGAGCAGCCGCAAAAGCGCCCTTCGGCCATCTGGATCAGTCATGGCTGTGGTCATGCGAATGATGGTGACTGTGGCCGTGACTGTGTGAATGAAAGCTGCTGCGGTTGGACTTGTGATAAGCGCCGCGGACCGGTGAGAACGCCCCTTCAATTTCGGTGATGGTCGCGCCGAGGCCTTCGAGCATTTCCTTGATGACGTGATCCTTGAGGATCACGATGCGGTAGAGCTCGATCTGCGAGGGCAGGTGCCGGTTCCCCAGATGCCAGCACAGCTGGGCATGATGCAGGGCGTCGCGGGCTTTGACTTCGTAAAGCGGCTCCACAGCGGCCTTTATCACGACGAATGTGCCGCCTTCTGTTTCAATGGCGTCGCCCTCATCAAACGAGACGGCATCAGCTACTTCGAACAGGACTTTCACCTCTGTATCGGTGGTGAGGACCTTGCGGCGCAGATGGCGTTCGTCATGGGAGAGCGTGACGGTGCCCAGAATTTCGCCAGAATACTCTCCGGCGCGTTTGTATGTATGTGCAGTAAACATCAGAAGAAGAAATACCTTTGCGCCATGGGAACCACTTCTGCCGGTTCGCAGGTGAGAAGCTCACCGTTTGCGCGAACCTCATAGGTTTCGGGGTCTACCTCCACGTGCGGCGTGGCGCTGTTGTGGATCATGGAGGCTTTTGAAATGCCCGACCGGGTGTTGTCGACCGCGAGCATCTGTTTGGCGGTGCCCAGTTTTTCCGGGAGGCCCGCATCCAGAGCCGCCTTGCTGACAAAGGTGACAGAGGAATTTGTCAGGCTCTTGCCATAGGCCCCGAACATGGGCCGGTAGTGCACGGGCTGCGGTGTTGGAATGGAGGCATTGGGGTCGCCCATCATGGCCATGGCTATGGTGCCGCCAGTAAGTACCATGTCTGGCTTTACGCCGAAGAAGGCCGGTGTCCAGAGCACCAGGTCAGCGCGTTTGCCCACTTCGATGGAACCGATCTCCCGTGACAGCCCGTGGGCGATGGCGGGGTTGATGGTGTACTTGGCGATGTAACGCTTGACGCGAACGTTGTCGTTGTCGCCGGTTTCTGCCGGAAGAGCGCCGCGCTGGCGCTTCATCTTGTCGGCGGTCTGCCAGGTGCGGATCAGCACTTCGCCCACGCGGCCCATGGCCTGACTGTCCGAGGCGATGATGGAGAACGCGCCCATGTCGTGCAGAATGTCCTCTGCGGCGATGGTTTCCTTGCGGATGCGGCTTTCAGCAAAGGCCACGTCCTCGGGAATGTTGGCGTCCAGATGGTGGCAGACCATGAGCATGTCCAGATGCTCGGCAATGGTGTTGCGGGTGTAAGGACGGGTCGGGTTGGTGGAGGACGGCAGGACGTTTGAAAGGCCGCAAACCTTGATGATGTCCGGCGCATGGCCCCCGCCTGCACCTTCCGTGTGGAAGGCATGTATGGTGCGGCCCTTCAGGGCATCGATGGTGTTCTCCACGAAGCCGCTTTCATTCAGCGTGTCCGTATGGATCATCACCTGAACGTCGTAGCTGTCTGCCACGCTGAGGCAGGTATCGATGGCCGACGGGGTGGTTCCCCAATCCTCATGAAGCTTTAGCGCGCAGGCCCCGCCAAGCACCATTTCCTCCAGCGCCTTGGGGTGGGAAGCGTTGCCCTTGCCCGCAAACGCAAGGTTCATGGGAAAGGCGTCTGCCGCCTCAATCATCCGGGCGATGTGCCACGGACCGGGCGTGCAGGTGGTTGCCAGGGTGCCATGGGCCGGACCCGTGCCGCCGCCAAGCATGGTGGTGACGCCAGAGGTTAGGGCCTCCTCGATCTGCTGGGGGCAGATGTAGTGAATGTGGGCGTCCATGCCACCGGCTGTAAGGATCTTTCCTTCTCCGGCAATGGCCTCCGTTCCCGGACCAATGATGATGTCGACGCCGCTCTGCATGTCCGGATTGCCTGCCTTGCCAATGGCGGCAATGCGGCCGTCTTTGAGGCCGATGTCGGCTTTGTAGATGCCGGAATGATCGACCACCAAGGCGTTGGTGATGACCGTATCGACGGCTCCTTCGGCGCGGGACAGCTGGCTCTGGCCCATGCCATCGCGGATGACCTTGCCGCCGCCGAACTTCACCTCCTCACCGTAAGTGGTGAAATCCTTCTCCACCTCGATGAAGAGCTCCGTATCAGCAAGGCGGACCTTGTCACCCACGGTGGGGCCGAACATGTCCGCGTAGGCGGCGCGAGAAATGGAAGTTGCCATGGTCACGCCCCTCCGCTTGGTTTGATCTGGAAGCCCTGAATGGTCTGCGTGCCCCCAATGGAGATCAAGTGCACTTCGCGGGTCTGCCCAGGCTCAAAGCGCACGGCGGTGCCGGGGGCAATGTCGAGGCGCTTTCCATGTGCGGCCTCTCGGTCAAAGGTGAGGGCGGCATTTACCTCGGCAAAGTGATAATGGCTGCCCACCTGAACCGGACGGTCGCCAGTGTTGGCCACCTTGAGCGTGATGCTGTCTACGCCCTCGTTGAGGGTGATGTCGCCACGAGCGACAATAACTTCTCCGGGGATCATGAGCCTTCCTCACGCCGCAAAAGCAAGGGCAAGACCGCCAGCTGCTGAGGCGCCGCCTGCAAAACGCAATATCCAGCGGCCTGCGGAGGAGGTGGCGATTGTGCCAAACCCAAGACCAACCATGTGAAGGCCTGCCGTGGCAAGGGCAAAGCCGACCGCGTATCCCATCAGGCTTCCGCCCGGCGCTTCAAGCCCATGGGCTGCGCCATGAAAAACGGCAAAAAGCGCGATGATGGCGCAGCCGATGCTGCTTGCAACCGGGGCTGCGGCTGCGACAAGGAGCCCAAGAACCACAACAGACGCAAGAATGCCTGGTTCAATCAAGGGAACAGACAGGCCGACGGCGGAGAGCGCAAAACCGACAATCATTGCGCCAACAAACGAGATCGGCCAGAGATAACTGCGTTTCCCGCCTATGAGAGCTGCCCAAACCCCCACTGCGACCATGGCGAGGATATGATCCAGACCGCCAATGGGATGCATCAACCCCGATAGAAACCCGGAGGTCTCAGCGTGTCCGGTGTGGGCCAGCGCCGGGACTGCCCCTGCCAGGACCATGGTTGTGGCGAGTATCATCAGCTTTTTCATCAGTTCCCCTCTTGAGGGCCTGCGCCGGTTGATATGGTTATGGCGTCAAAAAGGCCCTTCCTCTGTCATTGCCTTCTGGAAAATAGTTCGTGATTCCAAACCCTAACGAATGGGTTCATGAACGGTGACCAGCTTCACCCCGTCCGGAAAGGTAGCTTCCACCTGAATGTCATGGATCATCTCCGGGATGCCTTCCATGACCTGCTCTCGCTTGATGATGTGGGCCCCGGCCTCCATGAGATCTGCCACGGAACGGCCATCACGAGCCCCTTCAACGACAAAGTCGGTGATGATGGCAACAGCCTCCGGATGGTTGAGCTTGACCCCGCGCTCAAGGCGAGCGCGGGCCACCATGGCGGCCATGGCCACAAGCAGTTTGTCCTTTTCCCGAGGGGTGAGGTTCATTGGATCTCCTTACAAACTCCAAAGCTTGGGCAATGGTTGGTCAGGGCGCAGACCCTGCAGAAACGGGATCAGTTTCTGACGTAGCGCAAAGCCATCTATCGCTGTGAGACGGGCGGTGATCTTTCCATTGAAAGCGCTCACGCCGAACGACATGTCCGGCGCTTTCGGACGCAGCTTGGCGCACCACGTCTCGAGCACTTCTTGATCTTCCGGCCCCACATAAACAACGGAGGCAAATGCCCGCTGGCTGGCCAGAGTGCTGCTGCCTGCTGCGATTTCACTGACCTTGCCGGAGAGCAAAAGATCATCGGCATGAACAAGCTTGCCGCCACGGTGAATGCGCCAGCGGTCGCTGAAATGGGCTTCGGTCACCTGCTCACCCATGGCATCGCGGCCCAGAATGACCGCCTCGACCGCGAGAAAGCGAGCATCCTGCGCCATGTGCACGTGCAACTGACGCGATAGGGAGGAGCGGTCAAACAAGATGGTTTCCTGAGGCAGCCAGTGCAGTTCCGCGCCCTTGTCCAGAGACAGGAACGAGGTGACGTTGGCAGTGCCTTCGTTGGCCCGGTAGATTTTCTCGCAGGCTTGAGTTGTCAGAACGGAGCGGGTATTCACTCCCGCCTCAACGGACCAGTCCAGAACATCCCCGCCCGTGAGGCCGCCGCTGGTGTTGATCAGCACAGCCTCGGCCATGTCGCTATAGACTTTGGGCAGGCGCACCTTTGCAGCGCCTTCCTGATATAGAGTTTCCAAACGGGTCGCGCGCGTCTCTGGCCTATCGGAAGGGGCGGGCTTGAACGCCACGCGGCCGACACCAATCGTGCGCTGGAGGGCAGCGGGTGTTTCATCTACGCGGGGTGCGAGGCTGGGTTGGGTCATGGGCCACCGTCTGTTTGTTGGCGTGTGTCGAGGATCGACGCAGCGTCACTCCCACCTCACACCGCGTTTCGGTCATCCTCTTTCAGCAATTCGTGTGCCAGTTTCAAGGGAGCTGGCTCAATGTCCATAAGGTGCTGACTATATTGAGGAATGTTGCGTTGGGACGTCAGGAGAAGAAGGCGAGGGGCCTTGCAGGGCTGGGTCGGTTTGCGCATTAATTAATCGATGATCAAAAAGTAATCATGTAGGGCCGGGAAGCTGATTTGGCTGTAACAGGACCTCAATCAAAATTCGGTTGGTCGCCGGATAGGGTTCTGAAATCCATTCACTGCGAAAGGTGGTGTAGCCCGGCGCCTTGCAAACGAGATCGCTTCTTTCGTACCCCGGCGGGATGACCATGTACCCCGGCGTGGGATCAATCAACAGCGTGCTGGCGCGACCAGCGATGTGGCACTTGGCGCCGATCGGTGTGGTTGCAACCGTCAGAAGATAACCGCCGGGAGGTATGGCAACCGTTGTGCTGAAGGCTTTTGGCAGGCGCTCTTCTGCGCTCATGCAACCGGCAAAGGCCAGAGGAATACAGCAGGCAACAAGCAGTTTAATCGGGAGGATCACCGGGCACCTCAACGGTCGTTAGCGTCGCGCCACGCTACGATTCTCTACTGAGGAAAGAAACCCGAGGAAACGCCGGGTTCGAGGCCGAGCTCAGGTCGTCTTTCGCTACCTATGTTCTCAGTGGGGACCTCGACGATTTCCGAGGGATCGCAGGGTTGGTCGATAAACCAAATGATTTGAGCGCTTGCGTATATGTCAGACATACAATATTGTATGTCATATATAAGGGAGTCGGTTATGGCAGACAAAGGGTCTTCTGATCGAAAGTCGCAGGTGCTGGAGAGCCTTGCGCATACTTTGTTTTCTGGAGAGTTGAAGCCGGGAGAGGTGTTGCCCAAGGAAGTGGAGTTGTGTGAGCATCATGGTGTGAGCCGGTCCACAATCCGCAGTTGTTTGGGCGAATTGGTTTCATTTGGAATCATCAGCCGCACGTCCGGTCACGGCACCCACGTGCAGCCCTATGAAGAGTGGATGATCCTGTCGTCCACCGTGGCAAACTGGGTGGCCGAATACAGCAGTTCTGATTTGCCGTTTGCACGTGAGCTTTACCGGTTCCGGGCCACGACAGAACCATATGTGTGTGCGGAAGCCGCGTTGAAGGCACGGGCAGCGGACCTTGCCCGCATTGAAACCGCGTGGGAAGGAATGCTCCGAGCCCATGAGAATGGCAGTATGATGCATAAAGGGCGGCACTTCGGCGAGTGGGATATTGACCTGCACGTGGCCCTTTATCACGCCTCGCAAAGCCTGATCTGGCAGCAGTTCTCCAAAACGTTGCGCGCGGCGTTCTTCAGCAGCATTCGCCAAACAACAACCCGCGCGGAAAGCGACATTGTGGGGAGCATCGAGCTCCACCGTGTATTCTTGGAAGCAGTACGCCTGCGGGATGCAGCAGCGGCTTTTCAGGCCTCTTGCGATATTCTGCGCCGTAGTGCGGAAGATCTTGGCGATATGGCGACCGTTCCAACAATCGGCGCAATGAAGCACCGCGCAGTGCTTTGAGGCTCCACCAAAACAATCAGGGCTCAGACCGGCCCGGCATCACAAACCACGTTGACCCAGAACCATGGAGAGCGACCCATGAAAATTACAGGCCTGAAAACCTGGCGCGTGCCGCCGCGCTGGTGCTTTGTGAAAATCGAAACGGACGAAGGGGTGCATGGCTGGGGTGAGCCGGTGCTGGAAGGACGGGCCGCAACGGTAGAAGCGGCTGTGCACGAGCTTTCGGACTACATCATCGGCAAGGATCCGCGTCGGATCGAAGATATCTGGCAAATGTTGTATCGCGGCGGATTTTACC
The DNA here is from genome assembly GCF_000422785.1 of Pseudovibrio exalbescens DSM 16456. Lineage (GTDB taxonomy): Bacteria > Pseudomonadota > Alphaproteobacteria > Rhizobiales > Stappiaceae > Pseudovibrio > Pseudovibrio exalbescens. The sequence goes on along the minus strand of NZ_AUGS01000018.1, from coordinate 28,876 downwards.
GGGGCGGTCCAATTCTGATGAGCGCCCTGGCGGGAATTGATCAGGCCCTTTGGGATATCAAGGGAAAGGCGCTTGGCGTGCCGGTCCATGAACTGCTTGGCGGGGCAGTGCGTGACAAGATGCGGATGTATTGCTGGATTGGCGGCGATCGTCCGCACAATATCGGCCGGCAAGCCAAGGAAGTGGTCGACAGAGGCTTTACCGCGTTCAAGATGAACGGCACACCGGAACTGGCGATCATCGACAGCTATGAAAAGATAGATGCCGCTGTGGCTCGTATAGCCGAAGCGCGTGATGCTGTCGGGATGGGCGTCGGTATTGGCGTTGATTTTCATGGGCGCGTGCACAAGCCCATGGCCAAGATCCTGCTCAAGGAACTGGAGCCGTTCCGGCCCATGTTCGTGGAAGAGCCGGTTGTGGCGGAGCATCTGCGTTCGTTGCCGGAGATCGCAGGGAACGTCTGCTATCCTATCGCAACTGGGGAGCGCATGTTCTCCCGCTATGATTTCCGCGAGGTTCTTGAGCGCGGCTATGTCGATATTCTCCAACCGGACCTGTCCCATTGTGGCGGGATCACGGAAGGGCGCAAGATTGCGACCATGGCAGAAGCCTATGACGTGGCGATCGCGCCCCATTGTCCGCTGGGGCCGATCTCGCTGGCTGCCTCGCTCGCAGTGGACTTTGTCTCCCACAACGCGTTCATCCAAGAGCAAAGCATGGGCATCCATTACAATAAAGACAATGATGTACTGGACTATCTGCTCGATCCCTCTCCGCTTCAGATCGTGGATGGCTACCTGCCGCTTCTCGACAAGCCGGGGCTCGGTGTCGAGATCAACGAAGCCTTTGTGGAAGATCGGTCAAAGCACGCCAGCAATTGGAAAAACCCGATCTGGCGTCATGAAGACGGGTCCATTGCCGAATGGTGAGGGCGAGTAGGTGCATTGGCCCTATGGCCGCATCTGCCTGACGAAAAGCTCGTGCGGGGCGAAAATGCAACGCCCCGCGCTTCTTTTTACCAAATTGACGAATGCGAAAACGAGCGCTTGATCTGCCCCTTAGGAAGCGGCTAAGTAATGCTTCCTTACTTTTTATCTATTCTCGATCTGAAGTCGCTCATGTATCCAGCCGTTACCTCCGACCGTAAGCCGCTCGGTATTGCCGAATTTGTGGGTTTGATGGCCCTTCTGACCTCTCTGGTGGCGTTGGCCGTAGATGCGGTGCTGCCTGCTTTTCCGCAGATCAAGTCGGATCTCGGCGTGGCGGACATGAACCATCTGCAGTTTCTCGTGACCTTTGTGTTTCTGGGCATGTCCATTGGACAGTTGGTGTTCGGCCCTGTGTCTGACAGCATTGGCCGGAAGACGGCGATTTACATCGGAATGGGCGTGTTTGTGGCCGGAGCCGTGTTGGCTTCGCAGGCAACCAGCTTGCCGGTGATGCTGGTGGGGCGGTTCTTGCAAGGCGTGGGCGCAGCGGCGCCAAAGGTCGTCATCATTGCCTTGATCCGCGATCAGTATTCAGGGCGGGAAATGGCGCGCATCACTTCCTTTGTCATGTCTGTGTTCATTGCGGTGCCCGCGATCGCGCCGCTCATGGGTCAGCTGACCCTGATGCTGGCGCATTGGCCCACGATTTTTTATGCCATGCTGGTGCAGGCGACGGTAGCCACCTTGTGGCTGGCGGTGCGCCAACCCGAGACATTGCATCCGGAACACCGGCGTCCGGTCTCGCTGGCGTCTCTGTCCTATGCGGCTCGAGAAATCATCAAATGCCGCGCGGCCATGCTGTATACGGTGGGGGCCGGTTTTGTTTTCGCCAGCTTCATGACTTATTTGTCGACGGCGCAGCCGATTTTTGATGGGATCTATGGTGTTGGTGCTTTGTTCCCCGTGTACTTTTCCTCACTGGCACTGATCTTTGGCGCGGCATCGTTCGTGAACGGGCGCATCGTGCGTCGTTTTGGCATGCAGTTGCTGTGTAAGGTGGCGTTGACCGGGGTTATGACCAGCGCCCTTTTATATCTTGGACCTGTGATGCTGACGGGCGGCCAGCCCCCGTTGTGGTCGTTTCTGATCTACCTGGCGACGACGTTTTTCTTTCTGCCTCTGTTGTTCGGCAACCTGAATGCACTGGCAATGGAGCCGCTGGGGCATGTGGCCGGTACCGCTGCAACAATGGTAGGCAGTATCTCCACCTTTGTGGGGCTGTTTCTGGCCATGATCATCGGCTCGTTTTACGAGGGCAGCCTGCTTCCGATCGTCTTGGGCTTTGGCATGCTGGGCGCGACCGCCCTCGTTATTTTCATCAGTGCCGAAAAGATGCATTCCGACCCGATTTAAGCGCTGTAGACTACTTGTCGGACCAGACACTCAGCTCATTGCCTGAAGGGTCTTGGAAATGAAAGCGGCGTCCTCCGGGGAAGTCGAAGATGTCTTTGACAACCTTGCCGCCGTGATGTTCGACGCGGGCCATCGCATCTTCCAACTCATCCGCATACAACACCACCAAAGCCGCGCCATCTTGTGCGGATGAAGCGATGTCCGCCTTGTAAAATCCGCCGTTCAATGCGCCATCACTAAACGCCGAATAGGCGTCTCCGTAGTCCGTGAAAGTCCAGCCAAACACATCAGTGTAGAAGCTCTTGATTGGTTCAAGCTCTTTTGCGGGAAATTCGATGTAGTTGATCCGGTTGTTTTGGCTCATGAGTGATTCCCTCCCGTTTGATATGGTGTCGAACGCTGTTCAACTTTAGAATAAAATGTCGTTTATAAGCCTTTATATATTATTTTGTGGCACGATATGCTCAATGAAACTAAAGGCTCCCTTAGTCAGTTCTGTTCTAAAGGTTTTCCCGGGCGCTTAACTCAGAGTTTCACGCTGGAGAAAGAGTTTATGAAAAGTAAGCGACCTGATCATAAAGTGACCGAATAATATGCATAGGCATAGTTTTACAGATTTTTCTTGCGCCACATTCGAATTGTTACTAGTCTAAATCTACTGATCGTCACAAAGAATTAAAAGATAAAGCACGTGGTCAGGGAAACTACAAGAAGCAGCGCCCCCAGCTGACATCGACCCTCTCACTCAAAGCAGCTTCAAGCTGCTTTTTTTGTATGCATATAGTTGAAGACCCGTTCCAACCTCAGGATTCCAGTTGGGCGTGGATGGGTCAAGATGTTCCCCGACCCACATAGCCAGTTGATGGCACCTTCACCTTCTCGCCAGTTTTGGAACTGTCCATCAAAGCGGTAATCAAGGCGTGGACATCCAGCGCCTCAGCGCCCGTGATCATGGGCTTTGTTCTCTTTTGAACGCTATGGGCAAAATCTCGGATCAGTTCCCGGTGCCATTCGCAGGAAAAGTCCATTGGATCCGATCCATCGGCCATGGGTGTGGCCGCGCCGATACGTTCCTCCACGCCATCGCGCCAATGTACGGTGAGTTGCTCGCCCTGAAGTGTCGCTGTGCCCCGGGTGCCATCGATGACCAGTGTTTCCGGTTGGCTGGGATAGGTGGCGGTAGAGGCAAACAGTGACCCATAGCCGCCATCTTCAAAGATAAGGGCAGCGCTGCAAAAATCCTCCGCCTCCAGATCGTGCAACCGGGTCGTCGCGCACAAGGCCTGAACCGCGCTCACAGGGCCTGTAACGCTGAGCATCATGTCAAGCAAGTGAATGGCCTGAGTAATCAGGACGCCGCCGCCGTCTCGCTCATAAGTGCCTCGGCCGGGGGTGTCATAATAGGCTTGCTCCCGCCACCACGGCAGAGTGGCCCGCACAAGGGCAATGTCGCCCAAGGCATTGTCCTGCATGATTTGACGCAAATGCAGCGCACCGGCCTTGAAACGGTTCTGGAAAACCATCGCCAGGGTCACACCGGCACCCGCGCAGATCTCAACCAATTCACGCGCCGCATCCAAATCGCGCTCCAACGGCTTTTCGCAGAGAATATGCTTGCCGGCACCGGCGAAGAGCTGAACAAGCTCGCGTCGTTGGTTGGGCGGGGTTAACAATAGAACGGCGTCGATGGAAGAATCTTGCGCTATTTCCTCCGCACTGTGGAACGCCTTGCATCCATGTTCAGTCGCGGCGGCCTCGGCTTTGTCGCGTGTGCGGGCATAAAGGCCTGCAATCTCAACCGTTCCGGACAGCTCGGCTAGAGCTGCAAAATGGGGGCGGGCGGCCATGCCCAAACCGACGACAGCAAGGCGAACAGGTGGCATTATTGGCTCCAGTGCTAAATATGATGAGTGAGCTGCAAGCGCCAAGCGCTTGTAATATGAACATGATAATGAGCGAAGCTGCTGGACAAAGCGATATCTGGAAAATCCCTGAATTGAAACATCGGAGATGCTTCCCGATATACGCAACGCTCTTTTTTGGACCGCACGAAAGAGCGGCACGGTTTCGCGGTCTGAGGACGTCAAACACGCAGTTAACTGGTTCATTCCTGTCTCGTCTTCATGCCTGTGGCAATGCCATGGCCATTGGCTGTATTGCCACAATGGGCAATCATACTTACTTCTCGACCAACAGTAGAAAAGGAGCGGTTGCGCCAAAACGCGCCGAACGCATGTAATGCTATTTGAATGGATGTCCGATCCCGCCATATGGGCGGGTCTGGCAACGCTCGTTCTTCTTGAGATTGTTCTGGGTATCGACAATCTCGTCTTTATCGCGATTTTGGCTGATAAACTCCCTCCACATCAACGGGACAAGGCGCGGCTTGTCGGCCTGTCACTGGCCTTGGTCATGCGCTTGGTCCTGCTTGCGTCGATCGCGTGGATCGTGTCGCTCACGCAGCCGCTTTTTACCGTATTCGGGATGGATTTCTCCGGCCGGGATCTGATCATGCTCTTCGGCGGTTTGTTCTTGCTGTTCAAGGGGACAAAAGAGCTGCATGAACGTCTGGAAGGCGCGGCTACAAAAAGGCAAGGCAATCTCGCTAACGGCGTTTTCTGGCAGGTGATTGTGCAGATCGTCGTGCTGGATGCCGTGTTCTCGCTCGACAGCGTGATTACAGCGGTCGGGATGGTAGACGAACTCAGCGTAATGATGATTGCCGTGATCATCGCCATTGGCGTGATGATGCTGGCCTCCAAGCCGCTGATGAATTTCGTATCGCGCCATCCAACGGTTGTGATCCTTTGCCTTGGTTTCCTGATGATGATCGGCTTTTCGTTGATTGTTGAAGGGTTCGGCTTCCACATTCCGAAGGGCTATCTGTACGCGGCAATCGGCTTCTCCATTCTGATTGAAGCCGCCAACCAGACAGCGCGCCGCAACCGGGAAAAGCTGGTGACGAAAGGCGACCTGCGTCAACGTACGGCCAGTGCGGTACTGCGATTGCTGGGTGGAGGCCGAGAAGAGATCCCGCTTGGTGAAGGGGCTGATCTGATTGCAGAGCGAGCCGCCGAAAACAACCTGTTTTCCTCAGAGGAAAAGGAAATGATCGAAGGTGTGCTGACGTTGGCCCAACGCCCTGCCACCTCCGCCATGACCCCGCGCATTGAGGTGGACTGGCTGGACGTTACGTTGCCAAAGGAACAGCTGCGCCACAAGATTTTGGAGGCAGGGCACACCCGCTATCCGATAGCACGAGGCAAGCTGGATGACTTCCTTGGGGTGGCCCTTGCCAAGGACTTGCTGCGTGACCTCCTGGAGGAAGGGGAAATCAACTACGAGCGTTCCTTGCGCCAGCCGTTGATTGTGCATGAGAGCGTTTCCGTTTTGAGAGTCATGGAACAGTTGCGCAACTCACCGCTTCAGATGGCTGTGGTGGTGGACGAGTACGGGGAAATGGAGGGCATCGTGACCCCCATTGACGTGCTGGAAGTGATTGCTGGCGAGTTTCCTGAGGAGGACGAAGAGCATCTGCTCATTGAGCAAAATGAGGATGGCTCATGGCTGGTGAGCGGCTGGATCGATATCCGCAAGATATCGCAGTTGCTGGATATGGACCTCTCAGACGCAGCGGACCGATATTCGACGCTTGCCGGCTATATTCTGTGGCAGATGGGACGCCTTCCCGAGGCAGGCCAGCGCGTCACGGCCGGCTCTCTGGAGTTTGAGGTGATGGCCATGAATGGCCGCGCCATTGATCGGGTCTTGATCCGTCCCGCGCCGAGCGAACGGCTTGTCGCAGGCGAAAGCCATTGATGAAGAAGGCCGCCGGGAGCTCCCCGGCGGCCTGTCTCAGGAATTTGTTTTGTGCAGGATTGCTAGACGATCACAAGCTTAACCCCATGCTGCGTAAGCTGCATGTTGATGTCCGCCGGAGGGGTGGCATCGGTGAACAAGGCGGTAGCGTTCTTGATGTGACCCACTTCCACCGCTGCCGTGGTGGAGAATTTCGTGGAATCTGCGGCAATGAACACGTTGCGCGCCGTTTTCATCATGCTTTGTACAACCACAACCTCGTTGAAATCATAGTCCAGCAGGGTCCCGTCCGTATCGATGGAGCCGCAACTGGTAATCAGATAGTCCACCCGGAAATGGTTGACGAATTCCAGTGCGGTTGAGCCCACAATACCGCCGTTCGTGCTGCGCAGCTTGCCTCCTGGCACCATCACGTTGAAGTCGTTTTTCTGATACAGAACGTTGGCCACGCGCAAGCTGTTGGTAATCACCCTCAGGCCCTGCTTTTTGAGCAAGTGCTTGGCAATGATTTCCGTTGTGGTGCCAATTGAAATGAAAACGGACGAATTGTCGGGAATGTGCTCAGCAATCGCGGCGCCGATGGCTTCCTTTTCTTCCGTTTCCGAAACCTGACGAACAGCGTAATCTAGGTTCACGACACTGGAGCTGCGCCCTGCGCCGCCATGGTGTCGAACCACCAGCTTCTGTTCACTGAGTTTCTTGATGTCACGACGAATGGTTTGGGCGGAAACGTCAAGCAGCTCAGCCAGCTCCTCGACGCTCACATAGCCCTTGTCGTTGACTTCCTTGATCAGCTTTTCGTGGCGTAGGTTTCCAACAATCACGGCATCCGGCATCTGTTTCTGTTCCAACTTTCGACAGGGTGCCTCAAATGCCCGTGCTTGTTCAACGGCGTTTGTGGTCCCCGGTTTTTCTAGGCGTTGGCCTTGATGAACGCTTCTGCCGTGCTCCGGTCCGGAACACCTTCGCGACCGCCCATCTTGGTGCATTTCAACGCGGCGACTGCGCTGGAGAACGTGACGGCGTCTCGCGCCGACATTTGGTCCGCTACTGCCAATGCAAAGGCGCCGTGGAAAACGTCGCCTGCTCCGGTTGTGTCAACCACATCAACCTTGAAGCCCGGTTGGTGACAGAGCTCATCCCCTTCCAGCCAGTAGCACCCTTTTGAGCCAACTGTTACATAAACTGTACCATCGGTTTTCGTTTGAGCAATGCGCAATCCCTCTAAGGGGTCATCAACCTGTGAGAATTTCGCCAATCCAGGTTCGGAAAACGCGACGTGGTCGGCCAATGCGACCAGTTCGCCAATGTCTTCCGGGGTGATGTCGGCATCCAAAACACTAGGAATTCCAAGGGACTTGGCTTGTTCCAGAGCATGCTTGGCACCGGCGATCCAGCGCACGTCACACAGCACTGATTGGAACTGATCGAAATTGATCTGTTTGAGCCACTCAGGATCACGACTCAGTTGATCGTCCTGATAGTTGATGATCATGCGCTCGCCCGCGTCATCCACAAGAATGGCCGAAAATGACGATGTAGCACCGTCTATCGTGCGAATATGTGCCTGGCCCACACCGTATTGGGTGAATTCTCTTTGCATGGCTTGCGCCACATCGTCCGCGCCAACTCGGCCAATAAACTCCACCGGATGTCCCAGCTTGCTAATGGCAACTGCTGCTGTTGCAGCCGGACCGCCGCCAATTTCAAAGTACTTCTTGGCAACAAACTTGCCGCCAGTGGTTGGCAATTCAGAGACTCGGAATACACGATCGAGCACTGTGATCCCTACGCAAGCGATGGTCATTGGCTACCCTTTTCTAGCATTGCAGGTGTTTTTGGTCCAAATCTGCGTGTAAATACGAACGGACAAACACTCATTTAATGAAAAAATACCACCAAAACCGGCAAAAAACAATCAAAATGTGTTGTATTTTGCCCTTATTAGGGGCTAATGTTCAATAACGAACATAAATGATCACAAGTGAGGACTTGGTATGGCGACTGTTGGTTTTGTTGGTCTGGGTCAGATGGGCGCCGCAATGGCAGCAAATTTGATCAAGGGAGGCCACACCCTCAACGTTTACGACATTAATAAAGACGCGGTTGCTGCTTTGCAGGGGCAAGGCGCCAAGGCGTGTGGGTCGCCAGCCGAAACAGCAGAAGGCGCAGAATTTGTGATCACCATGCTGCCGAATGGGGCGTTGGTCCGCAATGTTCTTCTGGGTGAAGACGGCGTTGTGTCGCGGTTGTCGAAAGACGCATTGGTGATCGACATGTCAACGATCCATCCTCTTGAAACGGATGCGCTGATCGCTGATCTGGCCAAGGACGGTTATCAGATGATGGAAGCGCCGGTGGGCCGCACGTCCGATCACGCGATTGCCGGCACGCTGTTGATCCTCGCAGGCGGGACCAAGGAACAGATCGCCAAGGCGCAGCCGCTGTTTGATCTGATGGGGTCGGATACTGTTGACGCCGGCGGACCGGGTAAAGGCATTCGTGTCAAGATCATTAACAATTACATGAGCATCGCCTTGAACGTTTTGTCAGCTGAAGCGATTGCGCTGGCGGAGAAAATCGGTCTCGACTTTGACACCGCCATGTCCGTCATGGGCGGCACGCCGGCAGGCAAGGGACACTTCACCACGACGTGGCCGAACAAGGTGCTTGCTGGCAATCTGGATCCGGCCTTCATGGTTGATCTGGCTCACAAGGATCTGGGCATTGCGCTTGATCTGGCCAACCAGGTGGGAGTGCCAATACCAATGGGCGCAGCTTCCCGTGAAATTTACAATATCAGCCGCACCGCTGGCCGGGGGCGTCAGGACTGGACCGCAGTTCTGGAGCAACTGCGCGAACTGTCTGGCCTTGAAACCAAAGCCAAGTAAGCCGGGCAGGGAGATACGAACATGGAAAAGACAATCGAACTCTATGGTGAGATCGGTGGGCAGCGGGTGGATCTGATCACGCTGAAGAACTCAAAGGGAATGCAGGTCAGCTTGACCAACTACGGCTGTATCGTTACCTCGATCGTTGTACCGGACCGGGACGGCAAGGCCGAGGACGTGGTGCTGGGTTATGAATCCCTTGAAAAGTATCTGGCCGGACATCCTTTCTTTGGCGCAATTGCAGGCCGTTTTGCCAACCGCATTCAGGACGGACGGTTCAAGATTGACGCCAACGTCTACCAGTTGGAAACCAACGAGCCGCCCACCGTGCAGCATCTTCATGGCGGCTCGAAAGGCTTTGACAAGTATGTCTGGGCCTATGATCTGGAAGAAACCGACGAAGAGATTTTGGTCCATCTTCATCGCATCTCGGTGGATGGGGAGTCAGGATATCCGGGGACGCTGGATGTCACGCATACCATTGGGTTGGATGAGAAAAACCAGCTGCACTACAATTTCCGGGCCCATACCGACAAGCCGACTGTCATCAATCTGGTGAACCATAGCTACTACAATCTGGCGGGTCATGACAGCGGCAGCGTTGCGGACCATGAGCTGAAATTGTTCGCAGACTTTTACACGCCGGTTGCCGAGAACATGATCCCGACCGGAGAAATCCTGAGTGTTGCGGGATCCGGCATGGACTTCCGCAACTCCACCCGGATCGGGACAAACATGGACAAGGTTGAGGGCGCGGCGTTCGACTTCAACTACATTTTGAACGGACAAGAACAGGAAGGCGATTATAAGCTGGCGGCTGATCTTTATGATCCGACGTCCGGTCGGTTCATGACGGTGCTGACCACCCAGCCAGCCATTCAGTTCTACAACGCGTTTAAACTCTCCAACAAAACGTGGATCGGTCGTAACGGCTGCAAGTACGAGGCGTTTGGCGGTCTGTGTCTGGAAACACAAGGTTATCCTGACAGCCCGAACAAGGCGCACTTCCCCTCTGCCCGTTTGAACCCCGGTGACGTTTACGAGCACAAAACCATCCATCGGTTTGGTACTCGCTAAGTTGCTGGCATAACTGAACAAGTGGTCCCTTTTGAAAGGGGCCACTCAGTCGAGTTCCCATCATGTATATCGAAATAATTATCGTCTCGGCGATTATCGCTCTGGGCAGCTTTACCCAGGGCCTGACAGGCTTTGGTCTTGCCCTGGTCAGTGTTCCGCTGCTGTCGCTCGCTATTGATGTTAAAGCTGCTGTGCCGATTGCCGGGGTGTTTGGCTGGCTGGTCACCTTCCCGCTGGTTTGGAAAATGCGCGAACATGTCCAGTGGCGGACGGGCCTGATCCTGTTTGTGGGGTCGCTCCCCGGTTCGTTTTTGGGTGCAGACCTGCTCAAGCGTTTGCCTGGCGAAGCAATTCTGATCACAATGGGCGTGGTTTTGATCGCTTCCAGCCTGTATTCACTGTTCTCCAAAGCGCCTCTTTTCAAGAAAACATCGCCGCCCATCACGCTCGGAACCGGATTCTTCTCCGGTGCGCTCGGTGCAAGTGTGGGAGAGCCGGGGCCGCCGGTGATCGCCTACACGTCCATGCAGCCCTGGACAGCACACCAGACAAAGTCAACGCTGGTATTCTTCTTTATGCTTCAGATGGTTGGTGCGATCGCTGGCTTCTGGACCAAAGGCTTGCTTGATGCCTATGTGATGGAAACCATTCTGTACGCGATGCCCGCCTTCATCGTTGGCATGAGTGTTGGAATGTTCGCCTATCACCTGCTGCATCACTACAAGATCAATTATCACGGGATCATTCACGGTCTGCTTTTGATCATTGGCACAATGCTTGTGCTTAAAAACCTCCATATATGGTAAAATTACGGACATATACGCTCTATTTATGTCCTTAAATAAACAAAAATGGTCACATTAGCTTTCGTATCTGATTGTAATGGTGTAAGGTAAGAGCAACAAACACGGGAATTGACGTGGAGTGGGCCTCACGGGGATGTGCCAGACGCTCACACCACTGCGAAACGACCTTTTGACAGAGAGCTCAAGTCGAGGAATTAAGAATGGCTTACGTATCCGGTAAAGAAATGATCAAGCGCGCTTGGGAAGGTGGTTACGCCATCGGCGCGTTCAGTGCACACAACGCTGAAACCATTCGGGGGATCTTGCGGGCTGCTGAGCAAGAGCAGGCACCCATCATGATCCAGATTGGTCAGAAAGTGATCAACACCCTCGGTCTTTATGAAATGAAGGCCATGGTCGATACCTTCATGCGTGACATCACGGTGCCGGTTTGTATCCACCTCGACCACAGCCGCAAGTTCGAACAGACCATGGAAGCAGCCCGGGCGGGCTTCCAGTCCTTGATGTTCGATGGTTCCGGTTATGAGTTCGAAGAAAACGTACGCATCACAAAAGCGGTTGCTGATGTGGCTCATGCTCTGGGCGTTGGCTGTGAAGGTGAGATTGGCAAGATCGGTGGTACGGAAGACGACATTACCGTTGATGAAGCCGACGCCATGATCACCTCTGTCGAAGAAGCGCAGGAATTTGCAACTCGCACAACGGTTGACTATCTGGCGATTTCCGTGGGCACCGCCCATGGTGTTTACAAGTCCGAGCCGAAGCTTGCTTTCGAGCGTATTCAGGAAATTCGCGACATCGTGAAGAAGCCATTGGTGCTGCATGGTGGCTCCGGTGTGCCGGATGAGCAGGTCATGAAAGCCGTCGGCCTTGGTGTTGCCAAGGTGAACGTGGATACGGAACTGCGTCAGGCCTTTACCTATGGCGTTCAGGAAATCTGGAAAGAAAACCCTGAGGAGTTTGTTCTGGCGACTTCCCTCGGCCGTGGTGAAGAAGTCATGATGGCAAAGGTTCAGGAAAAGATCCGCATCTTTGGGTCGCAAGGCAAGGCTGCTGACTACAAGTAAGCCTGGTTCAGCCCCGGAACTTCCGGGGCTTTTCCTTGCAAAACCGACTTCTACGGGAAAGATCTGAGTTGAAATGCCGCGTGATATCGTGAGGATTGGAAAGAATTCTCGCGCCAGTCGTTTCAAACGATTAAACTAAAGGCGTATAGTCTTGGCGCCGCCTACGTTTCATCAGATCACCCGCAGGGCCGTGCCTGCGGATGAAAGCCCGGACCCTTGATTACAGGAGAAGATCCAGAATGACTGTTCGCCCACTTGTAGCTGGTAACTGGAAAATGAACGGGACCAAGGAGTCCTATGAAGAATTCGCCAAGATTGCTGCCGGATATGACGCAGCACTTGCCGAAAAGATCGACATGCTGGTTTGTCCTCCTGCTGTTTTGTTGGCGCAGTTTGCCGAAGTTGAAAACCTGCCGGTGGGTGCTCAGAACTGCCATGCGGCGGCATCTGGTGCACACACGGGTGACATCTCCGCCGAGATGGTTGCCAATGTTGGTGGCAAGTACGTGATTGTCGGGCACTCGGAACGCCGTGAAGGATACGGTGAAACGGACGCTGATGTGGCTGCCAAGGCTGAAGCGGCATGGCGTGCCGGGCTTGTGGCGATTGTTTGCATTGGTGAGAGCCTTGAACAGCGTGAAGCTGGCGAAACCATTGCCGTTGTAACGGAGCAGATTACCAAGAGCCTGCCGGATGCAACCACCAGCGCTAACACGGTTGTGGCTTATGAGCCGATCTGGGCAATTGGGACAGGCAAGACACCTACGGCTGATGACGTTGCCGAAGTTCATGCGGCACTGCGCAAGAGCCTGGTCGAGCGTTTTGGCGAAGATGGCGAAAAGATCCGCCTGCTTTATGGTGGGTCCGTCAAGCCGACCAACGCTTCTGAACTGCTGGCTCTGCCAAACGTGAATGGCGCGCTTGTCGGTGGAGCAAGCCTGAAGGCTGCTGACTTCCTCGGTATTGCAGAAGCCTACAAGAACTTCTGATTGGCGAACAAACTGTCAATTTGACATGCGACCCCGGTGGCCTTGCGTCTGCCGGGGTTTTTATATGTGCACGCCTGTTGCACCAGTCGGCCTTCAGGATTTGCAAAGCGTGTTACCCGCGAGAACTATCGGCTTTCCCCTTGTTAGGTTTTTTGCTTGTATGATCCGGATAATTGACAGAGACGCTGCACCCTGAGCGGTTTTATGCCCCAGATAAGAAACCGGATGGGCGGTGGCACGAGCGAGGTTCGGTATGGCAGGTGCACGGTGGTTGTTCGGCGGTGTGGTATCAGTCGGACTGGCAGCAATGATGGTGAGCGCAGCGCTGGCGCAAGATCAAGAACGTTCATCCGAAGCCGCAGCCGATCCGCAGGAAACAGATGGCGTGAGCCGGGGCGGTATCTTTTGTACGGCGGACACGTTTGCCGTTGATGTGATTGAACAAGACAGCGAACTGTGCCGCGATGGGGACGAAGAGAACTGCCTGCCAAAAACGGAGACCGATGTCACGTTTTTGTTGGGCGAAGACATCGCTGGCGAACGCCGTTTTGGCTATGACGTCTGGTTTGAAGATGGACGTAATTGTTCCATCATTGGCGATCTGGTGCAAAACGACGAGGGACAGTGGGTCTATGAGGATCTCGGCTGCCGATTTTCACTCGAGCTGGATGAAGAAGGTGCGGTTTTGCGGTCGTTGACCGGCGCGGCGTGTGAGAGTGGGTGCGGTGCGAACGCGCGCCTTGCTGCGTTGCGGGTAAGCTGGCCAGACAGTCGATTCAAGCATGCGCCGCTACTCAATACCTACGAGGACATGGCACTTTGTTTGCCATCCGCACCGCCGGACTCGGTATTTACCGAAGAGATCCTGCAAATTTTCACGGTTCAGCGCATTCTCACGAAATTGGGGTATGATCTCGGGCCCATCGACGGCAAGTTGGGGCCCATGACCCGTGAGGCTATTGCCAAATACAGAGAGCTTGAAGACCTTCCTGCTCAGGAGGCCATCGATCAGGCCTTGGTAGACCGCTTGGTAGTCGCAGAAGACGCTCTGCCTCAAGATGAGCAGGAGTTGGACCCTGCAGGCATGTTGCAAGCATTGTATGATGCAGACGAGCCGATGGTGGATGTGTTCGAACCGCCATTGAGGGACAGTTGGTTTTCACGCCGTGTTCTGGATTTGATTGCCTATGCCGAGCAGCGAGGAGAGCTGCTCTACGGTGAGCGTGGGCTCTTCTTCAATCCAATCGTGCCGGGAAACGAAATCAAGCTGGCGGATCTGAAGATCGCGCCGGCACGGGTGGAGGGCGATACGGCACGGGTTGAGGTGTTTTTCCGCAACTTCGATAGTCGGTACGCCCTGCGTTACGATTTGATCCGTACCGACAAAGGATGGCGCATCAATGATATCGTGACCCCGACAGGCAGCTTGCAAAGTACGCTGAAGGGAATTTGATTCAACTCGGCTCAGTCATCATCAGTCTGTTGCAAGGCCCGACGTTTGGTCCATAGAACGGTAGAGGGCTGTCCTGCTACCCATTGTAGTGACTAGCGTCAGATGAGTCTGGCGGCGACGTGACAAGGGGGCATGATGGACAGACCACTGACGGGACTGCGGATTTTGGAGTTTGCAGGAATTGGGCCCGGGCCGTTCTGCGGTATGTTGCTGGCAGATATGGGCGCCGATGTCGTACGGATCGACCGGCCAGGTGTGGTTCCTCAGGGTGTGGGGGCCATAACGGGCCGCGGGCGACGTTCGGTGGCACTTGATTTGAAAAAAGAGGGCGACCGTGAGACCGCGCTGGCTTTGATTGGCAAGGCGGACGCGCTGTTTGAAGGTTTTCGGCCCGGTGTGATGGAACGTATGGGCCTTGGACCGGATGTGGCCTTGGCGCAGAATCCGGCACTTGTTTATGGCCGGATGACGGGATGGGGGCAGAGCGGACCACTGGCGTCTGCTGCCGGTCATGACCTGAATTATATTGCGCTGACTGGCGCGCTGCATGCCATGGGACGACCAGACAGTCCCCCATCGCCGCCACTTAATCTGGTGGGCGATTATGGTGGTGGAGCGTTGTTTTTGGCGTTCGGCCTTGTAGCTGGTTTGCTTCGGGCCCGTGAAACGGGGCAAGGACAGGTGATTGATGCGGCGATGACCGACGGCAGCGCACTTTTAACCGCGCTGTTTCACGATCTGATGGCTGCAGGTATGTGGCAAGACAAGCGCGGCACCAACTTTCTGGATGGAGCTGCGCCCTTTTATGACACTTACGAATGTGCCGATGGAGAGTTTATTGCCATTGGCGCGATAGAACCTCAGTTCTATTCGCTTTTGCTGGAAAAGGTCGGTCTTGCCGGAGATCCGGACTTTGCCAACCAGATGGATACCAAGAAATGGCCTCTGATGAAGCAGAGGATGGCGGCAATTTTCCGCCAGAAGACGCGGGAACACTGGACATCAGTGATGGAGGGAACGGACGTGTGTTTTGCCCCGGTGCTATCCATGAGTGAAGCTCCGCACCACCCTCATAACAAAGCCCGTGAAACCTTCATTTCTGTGAATGGCGGAGTGCAGCCGACAGCAGCACCCCGGTTTCGTGATGTCCCGAATGCACCAACCAAACCGGCACCACATCCCGGAGAGCATACGCAAGAGGTGCTGCGCGAGTGGGGCGTATAAGCGGATATCGCAGTGCCTGCCAGCTCGTAAAGGCTGACAGGCACTGCACTGTCCTCTCAGATTTCCTCGTTTTTCAACCAGCGGGTGAGATAGGTGACGGCGCTGTACAGGCCGGTGAGCGCCAGCTGGATGTAGACAACGTCAAGCACGCTGGAAAGGTCTGCCCCCATCTGGTCGATGCGTACCGTTCCTGAAATCACGCTGGTTGAGGGTATGAGCAAGGTCAGCAGGTGCAGTGCCCTTGGGATTTCCTCAATCGGCCATGAAATACCGGAGATCAGAAACAGCGGCATACCCAGGACGACAAAGAAGAATACCACCCCTTCTTTCCAGGGAATGAGTGCCGCAACTGCATGGCCAAGTGCGGTGACAGCACACAAGAACGGCAGCACAAGCAAAAACAGGGCACTTACTTCTCCAATGCGAGGTATGCCATAGGCGGATGGCAAGATCACGAGATAAAGCAGGGACCAGAAGGCATAGAGCAGGACATAGGCCGTTGGCGCTGCCAGTGCGATGCCCCCCTTTTGGCGCGACTGGCTGGAGTGCATCATGCCAATCCCCATCATCAGCGTTTGCTGCATGATCAGAATGAAGGCCGCCGGAACCACGTAGCTGGCATAGCCCCCCTGCGGATTGAAAACACGGATGTTGGTTATTGTAATCGGCTGAACCAGTGAGCGGGCGGCAGTGTATCCCATACCGGTCGCCGTGAGGCGGGAAAGCTCTACTTCAGCGCCCAAGGTTTGCGCCGCGTTCAACACGGCGCTTTTCATAGCTCCATAAAGCAGGAAGTAGCTGCCATCGCCGTAGTAAGCCACAGGTGAACGCTCACCGGATAAAAGGTTCTGCTCAAAGTCAGGTGGAATGACGACGATGCCGTCAATCTTTCGTTCGAAAAACAGATCCTGTGCTGCCAGCATATCGGGCACCCGGTAGGCCACGTGCGCCGAGTCTGTAACATCTACCCGGCGAATGAAGTCGCGGCTCATGGTGGACTGGTCTTGGTCCACGACGGCCATGGGCACTTCGCGTACCACTTCGCCGCGATACGGTTGCGGGTAAAAGACGGAATAAATCAGCAGCGCCGCTACCATGGTGGAAAGGGCGGCACGGTTGCGCGCAATACCCTGAAAGGTGGCAAGAACTTCCCGAACAAACCCTCTCATATGTGGGCCTCCCGAGGTGTGCGTTCAGACCGGGCTTCTGACAGGCTGCGCCGCAAAAAAACGGCCATCAGCAAGGCATAAAAGCCAGCCAGCGCCAACGCCCAGCCGATGGTGGGGAGGGAATAGACAAGGGGTGTACCGCGCAGTGTCTGATCAACATGCAGTTCAAGGTATGGTGTCAGCGGGATGATGGCGCCCCACGCCTGCGAGAACTCGTTCATCATGAGCCGAGGATAGCTGAGCCCCACAAAGCCGAAGGCCGGTGCCGTGAGCAACCCTACAACCCCAAGAGCACCTACAGAGTCCCGCGCTGCGATGCCGAATGCTGCACCCAACATCTGGCTGGTGAGGACGAATATCAGGCCGTAGAAGAAATGCAGAGCGACGCTGCCGTGAAATGGTCTGTCGAACAAACCGAAGATCAAGAGATCGGCGATAAGCAGCATCAGGTACCAGAAGAAGGTGTAGGGCAACATCTTGGCAAGGATCGCCCGTGGCGCCGAGCGGCCCAATCGAACCAGCCGCGCCATACCGGCAACACTGTGGTGGTCGCGGGAGAAAGAGAGCGTCATGCTGCAGCTGATGAAAATCTGAAGCACCGTGGGCATGACGGCCGCGAGCAGAAACGAGATGTATTCCTGTTCCGGATTGAAGAGCGCAGATTGCTGAACCGGAATGCGATTGACCGCCACGGCGGCCTCATCAGGTGGTGTGCCGCGTGCTTGCCGGAGTTTGATGGACACACCAGCGCTGGCAGTGGTGACCGCCTGGGTAATGGCACGGCCGGTGATCCCGGCTGCGGTCAGGAACTGATTGTTGGTGAAGATGACCGCCTCTGGCTGCCAGCCGCGAAACAGATTGCTCTCGAAATCGTGGGGCAAGTATAGCAGCGCATAGACATCACCACGCACCAACGCTTCTTTTGCCTCGCTCAAGGTGGTGGCCCGATTGCCAATGCTGACGCCGGATGTGGCATCCACCATGCGAACGATTTGTCGGGACGTGGTGCTGTTGTCCAAGTCGACCACTGCGATGGGAAGATCCGTTGGCAGGCCGGTGCGGAACACGAGGCTAAGCAGAATGAACAGAAGCAAGGGGTAGGGCAACAGCATGGCCGCGAAAGCCGGCCGTGCCCAGATTTGGCGCAGCTCGCGGCGAAAGACCCGCCGAAAGCCGGGCGCAAGATGGCCGTTGAACATTGCCCGCTTTCCTTACCGCGCACCAAGGTCGATGAGTGCGCTCATGCCCGGACGCAGTCCTTTGGTTTGGTCTATGGGCTCTGCTCTCACTTCAAAGGTGCGCAGGTCAAAATCGCCGGTTGCCTTGGTGGCGCGCCAGTTGGCGTATGTGCCCTCTGCATTGATTGCGGTTACCGTTGCGTCAACCAGCCTGTTTTCAAGTGCTGGAACGCGCACTTTCAACGTCTCGCCCACTTCAAGCCCGCTCAAAAGGTCTTCGCGCACATTGAAGGTGAACCACGCATTATCGATATCAACGAGGGAAACAAGCGGGGAGCCTGCTGGAAACAGCTTGCCGATTTCTGCCATGCGCGCGGTGATCTGACCCGCAAATGGGGCTGAAACGTCCAGTTCTTTCAGGTCCGTTTCTATGCGGGCTACCGCAGCTTCTGCCTGTTGAACCTGAGCAACTGCGACCGCTTTCTGTTCTTTGCTGCTACCGTTCTGGGCTAGTTCCAATTGCGCTTCTGCAGCTTCTTGGGCCTTTAATGCAGCGTCGAGGGCGTTGCTGCTTCGGTCCAGAGACTGAACGGAGGTTACCGCGCTGTCGCGGAGCTTTAGCACTCGTTCATGGGTTTTGCGCGCCAGAATGACGTCTGACTTGGCCTTGTCCAGTTGAGCTTTGCGGGCGGCGATGGTTTCCGGCCGGGTTGAGAATACCAGATCCTTGTTCGCGCGGGCCACGGCGAGGGCCGCTTCTGCTTTGGCAAGCCCTGCTGTGAGTTGGGGGCTGGCCAGTTGGACCAACAACTGGTTCTTTTCTACGCGCTCGCCGAAATTGACAGGGGTTGCGACAACCCGTGCGGTTACTTGTGCGGCAAGATCAACCCGTGTGGCTTCCACTTCGCCTTGAACTACAAGGCCGGCGGGTTTTTCGACAGACCACACGACATAGCCAGCGGTTGCAACGATCAATAGAATTGCAATGATAAGGAATTTACGCATGTTTTTGTTGAGTCTTCTGGGGGAACAGATAATTTGGTATTAGGAAAACATATATTTTCCTAATTGGCAATCGCGCAGATGGGGATGGTCACGATCATGACGGGAGACAAGCAATGCAAGCAACGGCCAAAGGCTCGCGGAGCTGGACGTCCGCCTGTGCGCAGCCGGGATGAAACCCTGCGGTTGATCGCCCGCGCAGCCACGGAAGAGTTCATGGCTAATGGCTATGCCCGCACCAGTATCAAGGCCGTTGTTGCCCGGGCCGGTGTCTCCACAAAAAGCCTGTACAAGATTGTGCCAAACAAGGCGGAACTGTTTCGTCTTGCCATGGATCAGGCCATTGACATCAGCATCCAACAGTTTGACGACTTACCTTCGTGCGACGGGCGAGGGCGGGACGGATTGCGCACTCTCGTGATGGCATACACGCGGATATCCCTGAGCGAACCCTCCTTGAAGGTGACGAACATGATCTGGGTTGAGCATAAGGAGTTCCCTGAATTGCTGGAAAGTTATCGCGAAAGCGGGCGCCGGTTTACCGAAGCGTTTGATCAGCGTGTCGCCCGTTTGTGTCGGTCCGGCGCCGTAACATGTAGCGAGCCGCTGGTTCTCGCGGATTTTATTCGCAATGCGATTGACGGCATGCGTCGTCAGGTATTGTTTGGACAACGAAAGCATCCCAATGACGCGGAACTTCGCGCCTGGGTTGATCAATGTACCCGCTTGTTCGTTGAGGGGGCTTCAAGCCTTTAAGGAGAGAATTAGATGACCGGCACCACATCGGATGAATCTGGCGCGTTTGTTGAACAGTTTGAAATCGGCCCATATGCCACGGGTGCGCTTGATGGTTTGAGTTTTTCGGTCAAGGACAACATTGACTTGGCAGGTCGGCCCACGTCTTTTGGTAGTCCGTCCTGGCGCGACGCGCATCCCGCGCCGCTTTACAATGCAGTATGTGTTGACCAGTTGCTTGCAGAAGGCGCCACGTGTCGAGGCAAGGTGGTTGCAGATGAGTTTACCTACAGCCTGGACGGTGAAAGTCACTTTTACGGGACCCCAAGAAATGCGAGGGCACCGGACCGCATTCCAGGTGGGTCTTCCAGTGGTTCCGCGGCCTCTGTCGCAAATGGCCTGGTCGATTTTTCATTGGGAACGGATTCGGGCGGATCAGTGCGGGTGCCGGCAAGTCTGTGCGGCATATGGGGACTTCGGCCATCGTTGCACCGGATATCCGAGGCGGGTGTGTTGCCCTTTATGCCGAGCGTGAGCACGGTTGGGGTACTGGCAAATTCACTGGTTGCGTTGGAAAGGCCGGCGAAAGTTCTTTTGAAAAGCACAGGAAGAGCTGTCCCGGACGTATCTCGTATTCTTTATCTGCAAGATGCTTTTAATGTTGCCGACAAACCTGTCGCGGATGCGGCGTTGAATGCATTGGAGCGCATTTCCGGCGCTTCTGGTGTGTCCCTTGAGGCGGTCAGTTTTGCAGAACTTGTCGGCTATGATGCGCCGTTGTCCATGTGCAATGAGGCCGCCTTGCGCAATCTGCAGACGATTGAATTTGAAAGCGTTGTTGGGAACTGGATCGAAGCCCACAAGCCGGAACTCGGGTTTGTGTTCTCCATGGCCTATGGCAACGTAAAAAACTTTGATCGTGTCAAGCAGATGAAGTGTTTGGCGCTTTGCGAAAAGTTGTTTGAAGACATCAACGCAGGGCTGCCGGATGGCACTGTTGTCTGTTTCCCAAGCACGCCGGTTGTTGCGCCCTTGAAAGGGTCATTGACCACTCTTGAGGCGGTTCAGGATTTTTATAATCGCACAATGACGATAACGGCGTTCTCTGGTGTTGGCCGATTCCCCGAAATCTCTGCCCCACTGCTTGATGTGGGAGGCATTCCTGTCGGCCTGTCGTTTGCCGCCGGACATTACAAGGATGAGTTCCTCTTAAAGGCCGTGGGAAAGCTGGTGCGCTAATCTCGATGGAGCCGAAGACATATTGCTCATCATAAACTGGGATAAAAAAGCCCGCCTCTGGAAAGAGGCGGGCAAGTTTGCTCTGAATCGTTGCCTTTGCTTTTAGGCCTTGTAGTCAGCAGCTTCCGCAATCTTTGACAGAAGCGCTGCATCCGCACTGTTCTTGCGATAGAACACAGGTGGCTGACCGATTGGCGCGTTAACCTCGACCCAACCGCCTGTATAGGTTTCGCCGCTCCATACGTGCACCCATTCATCCGCTGGAAGGTACAGCTTACGCGTGGTTGCACCCTGCTCGTAAACCGGTGCCACCAACAGATCACGACCGAACAGGTATTCGTAGAGTACCTCGTAGGCTTCAGCGTCATCTTCGAAGTGCATGAACAGCGGGCGTTGTGCCGGCATGCCTGTTTCTGCGTTTTCCTTGGACAGAGCCTTGATGTACGGCTTCAGATGCGTGAAGACGCGGGTCATTGCGGCCAGATGCGCAAGGGTCTCATCGTCGCTGTCAAACTGATGGTTGTCGGCTGGACGGTTGCCTTCATGTGAACGCATGATTGGAGTGAAGGCAGCAAACTCAGCCCACCGCATGAACAGCTCACGGTCCCGCTTCATGCCATGCAGGGTGGTGTACCCGCCAATGTCAGAGTGGTGGATACCATTGCCCATCAAGCCGGAGGACAATGCAGCGTTGATGACAGATGGCATACCATCGTCAATGTTCCAGTTCACGCATTGGTCGCCGCCCCAAAGGGTGTGGCAGTAGCCCTGAATGCCGGTGTATCCAGCTCGCATGAAGAACAGGATGTCGGCGGTTTTGCCCGCTTCCTCAATGGCTTCGTGGTTACACTGTGCCCAACGGGTTGGCCAGTTGTTGTGCTCGATTTCGGCGGATTTGCCGTTGGACAGATAGCAGTCCGTTGGCAGATATTCGCCAAAGTCAGCCATCCAGCCGTCCAGACCGAACTCGATCATGTTCTTCTTGATGACGCCCTTGTACCACTCGAAGGCTTCAGGATTGGTGAAATCGACAACACCGCAATAGAATTCGCCAAAGTCGACAACGTACTTGCTGCCATCTTCCTTGGTGGCGAGGAAACCCTTTTCCTGAGCTTCGTTGTAAAGCGGGAAGTCTTCCAGAACGTATGGGTTGATGTACCCCAGAAAGCGGAGGCCTTCCTTCTTCAGCTCGTGGATCTTGGTGTCGAGGTCCGGGTAAAGCTCCTTGTTCCACTGCCAGTCCCACTGCAAACGCTTGCCGAAGGAGGTCATCTTGATGCCCTGCCAGTCCTGACACCACGCACCAGCAACTTTTACACCAGCTTCCTTGGCGCGATTGATCTTCTCGATGGTGATATCGGTACCACCCTGAATGCCGAGGATCACACCGTCCAGTACCCAATCCGGCAGTTCTGGCTGATTGCCGAAGACGCCACAAATATTCTTCACCAGGTCGGCAAAGCTGTCTTCCTTGTCTACCAACAGGTATTCAGGAATCTCCCAAGCCTGCAGCTCGTGGAAATCATCGTGCCGGAAATCGAAATCCGCATAGGCCGTTGTTTGCAAGTGCGCAAAGTACTTGTCGCTGGAGACGTAGGTCGGCTGCGGATAGTTGGTATTGTAGTAGTCCCCACCGGCGCGGTCCTTAACGTCCGCCTGCCAGGTGATGTAGGTGTTCTTGTTGCGGCCAACGCCCGGCTCTGAAGTCCATAGCGGGAAGTTGTGGCCACGCAGGTTGAAATAGGTCAGCTGTTCACCGCAACCATAGACCTTTTCCGTCGCCGTTGCGGCAATGCGCAGCCAGAAACGGTTCAATTCCGGCTTTTTGCTGGTGAACGCGATCTTAAGGCGACCTTCAGCAGTTTCTTCTGCGGTAAAGACAATGGTCTCCTGCCCTTCAGCACTGAAGGTGATCAGGATTTTGTCGTCAACTTCCTGAACAGCGAAGTTGCGCATTGGCAGGCGCTCGATCACGTAGTCGGTAATGTCGAAGTTACCGCGATACATGTCAAAGTTCGCAGAGCCTGCGCCAAGGAACAGACACGGATTGTCGAAGCTATGACGGAGGATAACCTGGCCCTTGTGCGTGAGCACGAAGCCGGTCTCGAGTTTTTCCAGTTTCATGATTGTGTACCGTTACGGGTTCGAGCTTGTGTAGCCGAAAAATCGGTTTCGCTTGCGAGGGGTGAGCTGCGCTGCGTTTGGTCTTGTGTAGTTGTGACGGGGTGAGACGAGCTCACCCCGTCATTCGTCAAATATTACTTGGAGGCTTTTGCATAGTCTGCTTCAATTGCAGCTTCGCAAGCCTGGATTTCTGTTTCAAAGCGTTCCAGCCATACTTGGCCCTCTTCGCCAGTGCTTTCTACGAAGAAGTCACGTACGGGTGCGGTTGCATCGCGGAATGCCTTCTTTTCTTCGGCATTCGGGGTGTAAACGGTGCCGCCTGCCTTGCGGAAGACTTCGTAGGCATCGAACTCTTTCCACTTCGGATAGGCGCGCAGGAACTGGTTCTGAGCCTGAACACCGTCAATAACAACGCGCTGAAGTTCTTCAGGGAATGCGTTGAACTTTTCGTTGTTCATCACCCAGACGCCGCCCATGTAAGCGTGACCGTCAAGAACGATGTAGTTGAGGCTTTCCTCGAACTTCATGGTGGTGATGTCCACGATGCCGTTCTTGGTTCCGTCAACAACGCCAGTGGAAAGCGCGGTGTAAACTTCTGGCCAGGAAATCGGCGTTGGGGCACCACCGAGTGCCTTCACGAGTTCCTGCTGGATTGGGGCCGGAACTGTACGCAGCTTCAGACCCTGAACGTCTTCAGGGGACTTGATCTGCTTGTCGGTGGTTGCAAAGTTACGCCACCCTCCGGAGTTGGACACCATCATGGTGCGTAGGTTCTGGGTTTCTTCCAGAATGTTTGTGCGGATGTCAGCCAGAAAGTCTTCGTTGTCGTATACGCATTCTGCAACACGGTCATCGCGCAGCATGTAAGGCAGATCGAATGCGCCCATTGGAGCCCAATAGTTGGCTAGCTCCGGAATCGTGGTCTGGAAGTAATCGAACATGCCAGCCTGTACACCAGCAAGACATTCGCGTGCCGTTGAGCAGAGCTGACCGGATGGATAGATTTCGACTTCGATGGCGCCGTTGGAACGGGATTCAACGAAGTTCTTGAACACGAGCAGCGACTGGTGATTGTAGCTGTCGATGTTCGTGACGTGCGGCACTGTCAGTTTGTAATCTGCTGCCTGTGCTCCCGCAGTCAGAAAAACCGAGGTCAAAAGAGAAAGACCAAGTGCTTTGAGTTTCATACTTACCTCCAAGTAATGGTTGGAAGGGCTGGCATGGTTTGCTGCACACCAGCTTCCTCCGAGAAATCCCGCCTTACATCATGCCCAGCATCTGAGGGAGACCGATGACAAGAACTGGGAAGAACGAAATCAAGAAGATCACGATGAATTCTGCGAACAGGAAGGGCAGAATTGCCTTGGAGATCTTCTGAAGCGGCACGCCCGACACACCAGAGGCAACGAACAGCACCAGTCCCATGGGGGGTGTTGCAAGGCCGATGGACAGGTTTGCCACCATGACCACACCGAAGTGAACCGGATCGATGCCGAG
This sequence comes from Pseudovibrio exalbescens DSM 16456, assembly GCF_000422785.1. Lineage (GTDB taxonomy): Bacteria > Pseudomonadota > Alphaproteobacteria > Rhizobiales > Stappiaceae > Pseudovibrio > Pseudovibrio exalbescens. The sequence goes on along the minus strand of NZ_AUGS01000018.1, from coordinate 4,264 downwards.
ATTGGTCATGATAGGTGCCAGAATGGGTGCAAAGATCAGAATTGCCGGACCTGCATCGAGGAACATGCCCACGATGAAGAGGAAGATGTTCATGATGAAGAACAGCAGGTACGGATTGTCGGTGATGGAGTAGAAGAAGGTGGTGATCTCTTTGGCCACACCAGACAAGCTGATCGCAGAAGCAAAGCCACTGGCCGCTGCCACAATGATCAAGATCGCGGCCGCGTTGATGGCAATGCGGATGAACATGGGGAACACGTCCTTCATCTTCAAAATCTGCATGATGAATACAGAAAGGATGAAGGCATAGAACACCGCTACTGCCGCAGCTTCCGTCGGTGTGAAGATACCGCCATAGATGCCGCCCAAAATGATGACTGGCGTCAACAATGGCAGGATCGCAACTTTGAAACCAGCGGCGCGTTCTGCTGCCGTAGCGCGTGGAAACTGCTCTACGTCCGGGTATTTCTGGATTTGCCAGCGATTGACCAGCATCAGTGCCACGCACAGGATCAGCCCAGGTACGATGCCGGCCATGAACATTGCTGCCACGGACGTATTCATGACGAAGGCATAGATCAGCATGATGCCGGAGGGCGGAATGATGGTGCCCAGCACAGTTGCAGCTGCTGTCAATGCGGCCGCGTAGGTGCGGTCGTACTTGTAGCGCTCCATTTCCGGGATCATCATGTTGCCAATGGCGGAGGTCGCCGCCACGGCCGAGCCCGTCAACGCGCCGAACAGTGTAGATGCCAGAATAACCACGTGTCCCAAACCGCCGCGCATGTGCTGCACCATGGTTTGAGAGAAGGTGATGATGCGGTTGGTGATACCGCCGTTCACCATGAACTCACCTGCCAACATGAAGAATGGCAAGGCCAGAAGCAGGAAGTTGTCCAGACCAGCGTACAGGCGCTGGTACAGCATGTTCATGAACAGGATCTGATCTGCCTGGAACAGGGCAATTGCTGGAGCCAGACCTAGCGCAAACAGCACTGGTACACCGACGAACAGCAGGATCAGAAAGTAGAGGGCAAAGATTGGAGAGACCATGATGTGTCTACCTTATCGTCCGCTGCTGCCAATCAAGCCGCAGGCTTTTCAGCAAGAGAGTGGAAATGGGTGAACATGCGCAGTTCGCTGATGATTTTCTGAACGGCTGACAACAGCGTTATGGTCATCATCAAAGGAGGGGCCGCATAGATCACGTACATCTTGATTGGCAGGCTGTCTGCTTGGCTTTGGCCTCTGAGGTAGAAGTCGTAGCCGAACTTGATCCAGACAACGAACGCGGCAATGGCCAGAACATGGATGAAAACCATCAGCAAGTGCTTGATGCGCTTGCCGTTGAGACCATCCAGCAAGAACGTCATGGCGATGTTCTTGTCCTGCAAGTAGATGAGCGGCAGGCACAGGTATGTCATGTAGATCATCATGAAACGCGAGGTTTCATCGGTCCAACTCAACGGCATGTTCAGGATGTAGCGAAACAGCACTTGCAGCAGAACGATAACAGTCATGATGACCAACAGGCTGCCGCCGATCCAGCTCCCCAGCTTGCCGAGCGGTTCGTTGATCTTGTTCAGCCCTTTTTCAATGGCTTCTAACATGATGCGATTTCCTTGTTTTAGAAATGCAAGCCAAAGGGGTGGGAAGCAGACAGAGCCAAAATTTAATATCGCTTCCCACCGCGCACTGGATTAGGTCAGTTCAACGACCTCAATACCAAGCCTTTTGGCTACAGCGCGCATAACCGGACGGTGTTCGCCGTACGTCAGAGCGGTGTGGTGTTCCAGACCTTCGTTGATCATGGTGTCGAGGAACTGCTTTACTGGAACATCCAGTTTTGCGGTGCCAGCAGTACCGGAGAACGCCAAAGGTGCCTTGATCATCTCGCCACCTGCCAAAAGCAGACGCATCTTGCCGTGACCTTGGCTAAAGCGTGCCATGGTAATGCGGCCCGGCTTCAAAGCGAATTCGGAAAGCAACGGCAGTTTGCGGTTCGAGTGGATGGTGCCCTGAATCGGCTGATCGGTGTCCGCCATATCGATGGGGGCCTGACCACAGTGCCAGAAAACAACGGTGTCGTCTTCTGTGTTGACGTCGACCAGATCAGTGTTGAACACACTTCCCTGCGCAGCATGCTGCAATGTCAGGGAGGTAACCACGCCCATCATGTCAGCCTCGCAACCTGCTGGCGTCCGATCCTCGTTCAGCAGAGCAAGCGCACCACAGGCCGCGCAACCATACTCGGTGAAGAAATCCGGCCAACAACGAACCGCGATGCCCTTGTAGTTATTTTCATCTGCTTCTGCGCGCAGCTTTGAATAAACCTTGAGCGTCTTGCGGGTTGCATCCTGATCCAGTTCAGCCAGATTCGGGAAATCCTTGGCGCGGCGCTCATAGGGGGCGTCGGCGACGTCGTCAGGCAGTTCCTTGACTTCGTTGATGAAGTCGATCACAGGGATGCGATCCACTTCAACGCCAAACTTGGACTTGAGTTCTTCCTCATTGAAATTGCAGGCGTCAAAGCCGTCTGGATGCTGACCAACCAGTTTCAGCTTGGTGCCGCGCAGGTCATTTGCGATAGCACCGGCGCGGGCATAGACTTCCAGCTCTTCCTTGGCAGCAGGGCTGTCGGCGTCCGCATGCACGTAGTCGATGCTCAGGTCATTCCGGCTCAGCGCGTGGCTTGCAAGATTGACACCACAGAATGAGTTCAGGCGCAGACGGCCACCTGTGCGAGCTTCAGGGAAGGACCACATGACCAACGGCGCATCAATCTGCTTGCCCAGTTCCACGGTCATGGTTGCGTCTGTAAAGGTGACCTGCAGCAGCAGCAGCATGTCCAGTTGCTGTTCTTTCAAAGCGGGAAGCGCGGCGCGCACAGCGTCGGCATCAAACAGCAGCTCTGGTTGACCAATCAACTCGGCGTCAATGCTTTCAAGGGTCGACCATGCCTTGGCCAGGATTTCTTCGGCAAATGGGACATCAAAAGTGGGGCGCCCCAGCGCGACCACACCAATACGGGGTCTTTCTACAGACATTCTGTTCCTCCGTGTCTTGGCAGAACATGTTCACGGGCGCCCAAATCGATCCGGCATCTCTCCCTGATGCAGTGATCTGCCAAGTAGCTTCATTCATTGATCACATTAAGTCGACAAATGGTCACAATCTATCAGAGCTAATACATATATTAGCCCATTTCATACACAATAAGTCAATAAAGTTCCAGATAAAGATCAAAAATAGACAGCGTTGATCACGTTTAGGGGTGAAGGCCGCCCATTTTGGCTGCGTCATGTCAACGTGGCTGTCGATTGCACCATTGCGCTGCAAAGCCACAGGCAGATTTGAGAGAACGCCCTCGTAGGTGCTGGAATCAACCGGTTTTGCGAGTAATTCTCACTTGCTTCATTTCCATTTAGCAAGTCCTCAACTACCGAAGAGACCCTACCATAAGCTGGTTATTTTTCCAGTCAGGGATTTACCTTTGACGATGAATCGAACAAATATTCACAGAGAGCTGTTGTTTTTCGAAAATGTGACTACGTATACGACAATCATCGGCGAGCTATGAAACCTTTGCCCTTCGAACATTCATGTAACCAATTGAAATATATGAATCTATATCGTTTTGGTCACACTGATGTCCTGAGACCTATGGTTGTTCGAGTACGAACTTCAACCTACGGTCTGGGTCTGAAACAAGGGCTCGAAACCGATCAAATTTCTTTCGATATCACACTTTACGTTTAATCCCTTATTTTTTACGCCCTCAGTGTCCCCCATAGTCTTTTGTGTGACTTTGTTTAGCAGGTGGAGGCCCAATCAGGGAGGACCGGCCTGCCAATGATCAACTTCCTGAATGCCGGGCAGGGACCGGCAGTGAAAGTGAGACCGAGCTATGGATAAAATCATCATCTCTCCAAGCAAGTACGTTCAAGGGGCCGGCACGCTTGCCAAGATCGGTGACTATGTGAAGCCGTTGGGCGGCCGTCCGCTGGCGATTGCCGATGAGGTGGTCACGGGTCTGGTGGGAGAGACTGTCACGTCCAGCTTTGCGGCGGCGGAAGCCAAGCTCACCATGGAAAAGTTCAACGGCGAGTGCTGCCGTGATGAGATCAACCGCATTCTGGAAATTGCCAAGAGCACGCAGGCGGATGTGATTGTGGGCATTGGCGGCGGCAAGACGCTGGACACGGCCAAGTCCGTGGCGTTCTACAGCAAGGTGCCGGTTGTTGTTGTACCGACGATTGCTTCC
>NZ_AUGS01000017.1 GCF_000422785.1 Pseudovibrio exalbescens DSM 16456 | reverse complement strand
TTGCGTTTCGACATATCTGATCTCCTTTTCTCGAAGACCAGCAGACAACAAATCGTAGCTTACGTCAGTGTCCGATTTTCGGGAGGTAGCTCAGTTACGATTACGCCGCCTAGTTAAAACAAAAAACGGGCAGGAAAGCGCTCCCCTGCCCGCCTTGCATAATGTACCGTTTGGCTGGATCAAGCGACCTTTTCAGCGGCGAACAGCGTGTCAGGTTCCAGCAATTTCTGGCCGGTCTTGACGATTTGAAGTTCGCGTGTGCCTTCATCCAGCGTTGTCTTGAGCACCTGATAAAGCGCAGAGACGGTACGGCTCAAGGCCTGATCGGCGCTGTAGCCACGCAATGTATTGCCAAGGAACAACGAGGCCAACATGTCGCCCGCGCCGTTCGGCGCAATCGGCAGCGGCAGGATCGGAGTTTTGACAATCCAGGCGCCTTCGCCCGTCACGACAAGCACGTTGATGCTGTCATCTGCGGTTTCCTGCACCAGCAAAGACGAGACAACAACGGTTTCTGGCCCCATGGCGCGCATTACGTGCGCGGCTTCAAGCGCTTCTGCCAGTGTCTTGATCGTACGCCCTGAGGCCAGTTCCAACTCGAACAGGTTCGGCGTAATGATATCGGCCTGCGGGATCGCCAGCGACTTGATCAGATCAGGAATGCTTTCCTGAACGAAAATGCCTCGACCCACGTCACCCATGACCGGATCACAACAATAAATGGCTTTGGGGTTTTCCTTGCGCACGCGGGCAACGGTATCAACCACCGCTTCCACGATCGGCGCGCCGCCCATGTAACCGGAAAGAACAGCATCGCACTTCGGCAGCGCCCCACGCGCCTCAATGCCATCAACCAGTTCACGGATCATCTCACCATCAAACACCCGTCCGGTCCAGGCGCCGTAGCCGGTGTGGTTGGAGAACTGAACCGTATGGATCGGCCACGTATCTTGCCCCATGAGCTGAAGCGGAAAGACAGCGGCAGCATTGCCAACATGGCCGTATGCCACGTGCGACTGAATCGACAGGATGCTCATGTAAAATAGCCCCTTATTATTCCTTGGCTTCTCAGAGGAACCGAGAAGACTCTCTACGAGAGTTTCGTCCTATCTGCTTTCCAGCTGAAATACCAGTCGATCTTGCTCAGTAAAATTACCGCGAAGTCAGAGTTCTCCAAAACTTTCACGAAGCAAGCGACGCATCCATGCGTGAGCCGGATCGTTGCGGTAGCGGCTATGCCAAGCCAGTTCCACCGGAAATCTGCCCAGATCAGCGGGCGGCGCCACCAGCTTGAGGCGCGGATCTTGCGCCAAACGCGCGCACACTCTGTTCGGCAACGTTGCGCAATAGTCCGTCTCCGCAATAAGGTCCGGTACCGACAAAAAATGGGTGAGCGACACGGCCAGATCTCGTTTCAATCCGACCCGATCCAGAGCCTGAAACAAGCCGGCCTTCAAATGCCCCGGTGGCAAGACATTGACGTGTTTCAACTGCTCAAACTGGTCTTTGGTCATTGGATCGCTCACTGATGGATGACCGGCGCGCACGACGCAGTGCAGCCCGTCATCAAAAAGTTTTTGCACAACCACATTGTCCGGCGGATCCACCACGCGCCCCAAAGCGAAGGCCGTATCGCCAGAAACAAGACCGCTCTCGGTAATGCTCGTGCCAAACGGAACAACCCGAATCGAGAGGCCCGGAGCCGTTTGTTGCAACCTGACAACCAGTTCCGGGATCAGAATGAATTCCACATAGCTATTGGCTGCGATGATGAACTGCCGTTTGGCATGCGCAGGGTCAAACTCCTGCTGTTCCTGAACCACGGCATCAATCTGCTGTAAGGCCTGTGCGATAATCGGGCCGATCATCTGTGCCTTTTCAGTAGGGCGCATGCCGTAGCGCTCACGTACAAACAAAGGGTCCTGCAACAGCAGACGCAACCGGTTCAAACTGTTGCTGAGCGCAGGTTGGCTGATGCCCAGGCGCTCTGCGGCGCGGCTGACACTGCGCTCTTCCATCAAGGCCACCAAAGATCGCAAGGCATTCAGATCATATCGCATAAATATCATTTATCTGAATATCTGAAATAAGAACAGCCTATTTGATGAATACCTATGGCCTTCTTACATGCACACCACCACCACAGACCCGTTGGAAGGAGGTCGTCATGAAGAAGATCCTGTTCGTACTGACAAGTCACAATTACATGCTGGATGGAACCCCCACAGGGGTCTGGCTAGAAGAATATGCCGCCCCCTACATCCTTTTGAAACAGGCCGGCTTCGACATTACCGTTAGCTCGGTCGCCGGCGGGACCGTTCCGGTTGATCCCAACAGCGCGCCAACGGACGAACAAAAGTCTCTGTGGGCTGACGCCATTGCCGAACTGGACAACACGCCCCCGTTCGACAGTTTTGATGCACCAGAGTTTGACGCCATCTACATGCCCGGAGGGCATGGCACGTCATTTGACATGCCATTCAACCAAAAACTGCATGAACTTATCTACAGCTTTGACGCTGCAGGAAAGATTGTCTCCAGTGTGTGCCATGCACCAGCGGTGTTCGGCGGCATGCGGGATGCTGATGGCGTGCCATTCGTCAAGGGACGCACCCTCGCCTCGTTTACCGACAGCGAAGAAGCACAGGCCGGTGCGACGGAGAATGTTCCGTTTCTCGTGGAAAGGCGCCTCAAGGATCTGGGCGCCATCCACCAACGCGCCGACGACTGGCAGCCCAAGGCTGTGCGTGATGGCAACCTGATCACTGGCCAGAACCCGCAGTCATCAGAGGCGGTTGCGGCTTTGATCAAGAAAGCGCTTGCCTGAGCCCACTCACGATGGGAATCCAGCGCGTAAAAACAAAAAGGCCGGGCAATCAGCCCGGCCTTTTCTCTTCAGTTGGCCTCAAGGGCCAAACTAAAGTGTCTTATACAGCCTGCAGGTTGCCTGCGGAGGACTTGCCAGAGCGGCGGTCCTGAACGATTTCGTAAGAAACCTTCTGGCCGTCTGCCAGCTCACGCATGCCAGCCTGTTCTACTGCAGAGATATGAACGAAAACGTCGTTTCCGCCTTCGTCCGGCTGAATGAAGCCATAACCTTTGGTGGGATTAAACCACTTAACTGTACCTGTTGCCATAGTCGCGAATCCTTTGTAGTGCGCGTGTTGACGGTGACCAAACCGGGTCACTTTCCGATCGAATTCTGGAAGAAAGCTTCGTCAGCTAGCGCACGAGGCGCGAGGCATAATAACGGCAATGCCAAAAAATCGATGTGGAACCTTTAGTCCGAAATCGTGACGATATCAAGAACAACTTTTGGGCGCCTTTTTCGTGGTGACGCTCACGTCACAGTGGCATGCGTTTGTCCAATAGCAGCTTCCCGCAGCGAGTTCTTCCTTTCATAACGGCTCGGCGCAGACCTTATTTTTTGTTAGGCTGAGCTTTCAGAAAATGCCGTGGCGGCAGCGAAAGCCCACTGCTTCCACGGCAAGACAGGGCCGAAAACCGATCAAAAGCATCGGGATAGGGGGAAACCCCACTAGATTTATCGAGGCACAGTCAAGAAATGTAGGAGCAAACAGCGGGTCCATTAGACGCTGCTAAAGAACTCAAGAACCACGGAGCGCAAGGATGCACGAAACATCACAGGAAGCAACGGCCCTCGCCGACCTTCCCGTTTCCCAGACCCCCGAAGTAGATTTCGTCCGCATCCGGATCGCAGGAGACTCTGGAGACGGCATTCAGCTCACCGGAAGCCGTCTTGCGGAAAGTGCCGCAAGGTTTGGCAACGACATTGCCACGTTCCCCGACTTTCCGGCGGACATTCGCGCGCCTTCGGGAACTATCTACGGGGTCTCAGCCTATTCCCTCAATATCGGGGAAACCGAGGTCCTCACCTTTGGCGATGTTTCCGATGCGCTGGTAGCGCTCAATCCAGCTGCGTTGAAGAAGTATATCGGCGAGTTGAAGATCGGCGGCCTTCTTATTATTGACAGCAGCAGCTTTACGGAGCGCGCGCTCGAAAAGGCCGGCTACGCGGCAGATCCCCGTGCAGATGGCACGTTGAGTGATTTTCGCCTGCTGCCCATCGACATTACCGAGCTGACGACCGCAGCACTGCGGGAAAGCGGCGTGAGCACCAAAGATGCCAAGCGTTGCAAGAACATGTGGACTTTGGGATTGATTCACTGGCTGTTCGAACGGGAGATCGACGGTGTTGAATCGTGGCTGAAGGACAAGTTCGCCAACAAGCCTGAAATTGCGGAGGCCAACCTGCTGGCCTTGCGCGCTGGCCACATGTACGGCGAAGTCGCCGAGCTGCCCGCAGAGATTTCCCGCTACCACATCGCGCCCGCTCCGCTGCGCTCTGGCGAGTACCGCACCATCAATGGCAACGAAGCCATGGCTTATGGCCTCTATGCTGGCGCAACACTGGCAGACCTTGATGCGTTTTATGGCTCTTATCCCATCACGCCCGCCTCACCCCTGCTCCACACCTTTGCCAAGTTGAAGGAACTGGGGGCGTTGTCCTTTCAGGCAGAAGACGAGATTGCCGCCATTGGCTCTGCCATTGGCGCCTCGTATGCGGGCCATCTCGGCATTACGGGCTCTTCGGGCCCCGGCATCGCACTCAAGACCGAAGCCCTTGGCTTGGCGGTCGCGACCGAACTGCCCCTGATCGTTGTCAACGTGCAGCGTGGCGGTCCGTCTACGGGCTTGCCAACAAAAACGGAACAGTCGGATCTCTTTCAAGCCGTTTTTGGGCGCAATGGCGATACTCCCATTCCCGTGATCGCAGCGTCTCATCCCGGTGACTGTTTCGACGTGGCGGTAGAGGCCGTCAAAATTGCCACCAAACACATGACACCGATCTTCATTCTGTCTGATGGATATATTGCCAACGCGGCAGCCCCATGGCGCCTGCCTGATCTGGGTGAAGGCGACTACGCACCGTTTCCTGTGACCAAGGCAACAGACCCCGACGGATTTTTGCCGTTCAAACATGATCCCGAGACGCTGGCCCGCCCCTGGGCTGTTCCCGGAACACCGGGCCTGATGCACCGTATCGGCGGGCTGGAACGGGAAGAAGGGCGCGGCAACATCTCTTATGATGGCGACAACCACCAACGCATGACCGAAATCAGGGCGGCAAAGCTGGACGCCATTGCCCGCGACCTCCCACCGCAAACAGTCGATTCAGGCGGGACATCAGGCAAGTTGGCTCTGGTGGGTTGGGGATCCTCATGGGGACCGATCCGGGTGGCGACACGCCGGGCAATCCTGAAGGGCAAACCGGTCTCTCATGTTCATCTTCGGCATATCTGGCCGCTGCCACCAAACCTGAAAGCATTGCTCGAAGGCTTTGACGAGATTGTCGTTCCGGAAATGAATAATGGCCAACTGGCCACCCTGTTGCGGGCCGAGCTGGGTCGGCCTGTACCTGGGGTTTCCTGCGTAAAGGGGCGCCCCTTCCTGGTGCGCGAAATAACCGACATCATCAATGACGTGATCGGAGGCTGACATGACCAAGCTAACGGTAAAAGATTTCGCTTCTGATCTGGATGTGCGCTGGTGCCCGGGCTGTGGCGACTATGCAGTACTCAAAGCCCTGCAAAAGACGCTGGCAGATGGCGGCTCGACATTGGAAGACACACTGGTCGTCTCTGGCATCGGCTGTTCATCGCGGCTGCCCTATTACATGGCGACCTATGGGTTTCACTCCATTCATGGCCGCGCCCCAACACTGGCAACTGGCGCCAAGTTGGCCAACCCGGATCTGGACGTGTGGGTGGTCACAGGCGATGGCGATGGATTGTCGATTGGCGGCAACCATCTTCTGCATGTTTTGCGCCGCAATGTTGACCTGCAGGTCGTGCTGTTCAACAACCAGATTTATGGCCTGACGAAAGGCCAGTTCTCACCGACATCCAAACAGGGCACCAAAAGCCCCAGCTCACCGGGCGGCTCGGTGGAAACCGGACTGAACCCTTGTGTTTATGCACTCGGCGCCGGAGGGCAGTTCGTGGCCCGCTGCATCGATACGCAGGCCAAGGTTCTGCAACCCGTTCTGGAAGCTGCGCAGGCGTTCAAAGGAACCGGTTTTGTTGAGGTGCTCCAGAACTGCGTGATTTACAACGACGGGATCTTTGATGGCCTGAAGGACAAGAAGACGGGCCCTGACCATACCTTGCATGTGGAACACGGCAAACCGATGGTGTTCGGCGTCAACCGCGACAAGGGACTGCGTGTTGCCAAGAGTGGTTTTGGGCTGGAAGTCGTAACTCTTGGTGACGGCTTAAAAGAAGAAGACCTGCTGGTTCACGATGAGAAAAATGTTCATCTGGCACAGGCTTTGGCCGCTCTCGGCGAAAACGACGGTGAACCCGTTGTGATCGGTGTATTGTATCGCCACGGAAAACACGAGTTTGTTGAAGGCGCCCGTCACGGGCTGCCAAAAACACCACTATCTCGCGATGAAAAGCTCAACCGCCTCAACGCGACCCTCCGCACGGCGGAGACGTGGCGAGTAGAGTGACATCGAACCGGCTCACCAAAGAAGAGATCAGAAGGCCCCATGCTAAGGGGCCTTCTTTTTATTATCTTCAGCCATGATGCCATTTAATTGCATAAAACGCTGTTTTTGTTTAATTTTAATAATCTATAATCGAGAAAAAGCGGAATTGGACGCCCATTATATTGATATATCTCTAATTAGGAGGAATTGGCGCGAAACTCCGAGGAATCTGCAACCAATTGGTGAGCCAATTTCATTAAACGCGTTATACTACACCTAGCGATGACACAAACCGTCCGCCAGGACTACCTCATGTTGTCGCCGAGTTTCAGAAAACCCAGTCTGACCGTATCACAGTATCGATATACTCTTTCTTCGCTCTTATCTGATGTGCGCGAAGTAAAAAAGATCATTGGGATACCGTCCCTTTGATGAGGTCTTTGGCATGCGGTTTTTTGATCAAGTTACACGCGGCATTCAATGAAAATATTATTGCCGCAGAAAAACGGTGTTCGGAATGAAAATAAAAAGCTCCTTTATCACGGTCGCTGCCCTTTTGATGACAACAACCGCCTTCGCTTCCGATCTGAGCTATAGCACGCCCTCGGAAGCCTCCATTTCAGTGGGCAGCATTGATTACTTTATTGAAGGCAAGAAAGGCCCCAGCGAAAAGGGCAATCAGGCTTGTGAAGACGGGCTGTTCTTCAATGATCACTACCTGGCGGTCTTCGATGGCGCGACTGACAAAGCGGGCAAAAAGTATGACGGGCGTAAAGGCGGCCGCGTTGCCAGAGACATCATTCTCAGTGTGTTCGAAACCCTGCCACCCAACACCGCTCCCACGGAAGTTCTGGCGAAGATCAACGAAGCCTATGCCGAGTTCTACGCTCAGCATCCGGATATTGACTACAAGAACGACAAGATCTACCGCCCAACCTCAACTTTGACGTACTATGATCTGGACAATGATGTGCTTGTCAGCGTTGGCGACTCCAAGGCACGCATTGACGGTGAAGAATACGGCGAACCTTCCAAGCTGGTTGATGATCTCAACGGTTATCTGCGCGCTTACGTGATCGAAAAACTCCAACTCTCCGATGATCAAATCCGTGAAAACGACTGGGGTCGTTACTACATCATGCCGTTGTTGAAGCGGCAGTTCGAGTTCCAGAACAACCCCGATGCGCCGGAGCATTTCCAGTTCTGGGCGATCGATGGCTTTGAAGTGCCGGAAGACAAGCTTCTGGTCTATGAATTTGACGAAAAGCCTGAGGTTATCGAACTGAGCTCCGATGGCTATAGATATCCAGAAGCAGCAAGCATCGAAAGCTATGAGGCTGATCTGGCCAAACTGTTGAAGGAAGACCCTCTGATGAAGAAGATCTCCAAATCAACAAAAGGCATCAAAGGGGACAACGTCAGTTTTGATGACAGAGCTGTCCTGATTTTCAATCGGAAATAAGCAGTTCAAGAGCTTCCCCTGCCGGCCTTGCGGGCCGGTTCGGGGAAGCTCCAAACAGAAACTTTGCTGACCAAAAGGTCGCAAAATCACCTTTGGCATAAAACTGGCGCGGTAAGATTACCCGTCCGTGCCAGCTTCTTCCTCGCTGCCATGGGTACCCTTCATGCGATCAAGCTGATCCTTGAACTTCAAACAGGGGTCGACTTCATCGACACGGCCGGTAAACCAGACATAATCATAAAGCGCTGGATCGAACATGGCGTAGTCCGTCACCTCGGCCACATCCCGTTGAACCTCAACCGGCGCAACACTGACTACGGTGCTGGTATCCTCTAGAAAATAAGGGACCCCCCGATCCTGGCGAGTATGACCAGTGCCAGCAATCAATACGGATCCCTTGTCGTTTTCCTGAGCGATGCGCATAAACAGCCCCATTGAGGCATCCTTCAGTCGCTGCATCCACACCAACGGTGCAACGCTTTCGCGTCCCAAAATACCGCAGTGAGCATCGACCAGTTCCGTTTCCAGACTGCCCAACTGGTCCGGGCGGTACTCTTGATCCCAGCGCATCCGCTGCGCGGTTTCTTCTGACGGTTCGCCACCATGGCCCACACGCACCAACAGCTCATAAGGAGGGCCACCGGGGATCATCTTGAAATTATGGGTCAGCGCCGCCTCTGCTATGGGCTGATACATCTGCCAATCGGGCCAGCCCCGGCCCTCCCAATCAAGCGCCTTTCCCAGATCACCAACGGTATCCAGTGTCGCGTCAGACAAGGTGTTCACCTGCTTGGGCTCCAGCATTTCGAAAACCACGAACATCTCTCGCCCACTATCCCCGAGACTGGCAATCAGATCGGCCTGAATGCGGTGATGGCGTGGATTGTCATGGCGCTCCCCGAGCAAGACATGATCCTTGTCTGCAATCCGCTGCTTCAGTTCATCCAGACTGATCTGCTCGCCTGCGCGCACGTCCCAGATTGTTTCGGCAAGAGGATGATCTGTCAGAAGCAGATTTTCCGTTCCCGGCTCGGCCGCCTGAGCAACCACGGCACTGCTCAATAAGGCCCCCATCATAAGGGCAGGTAAGCGCTTCATTTGTTTCTCCATGTTCTACGCAGGACATATTTGTCTTGCTTTTGTGTTTTCCTAGAATGTTGCTTTCAGGCCGAGCCAAAAACTCTGTGTTTTCTTATAGGGCTGAAAATTCCCCGCGGACCCGTTGCCCAACTCACCGAGCAGATTGTTAACCCGGGCCTCGACAATGGCTTGTCCGTATTGGGTCTCCGGCAACTTGTAGGTCAGGCCGGCATCAACCGTGACAACCGGGCGATAGAAGTAGTCTTCTTTCACATTGTATTCCTTGCCGGTATCGGGATGCGGAATACGCTTGTCGGACCCATTTTCCTGTGCTGTGCGCACACCTTCATAGCCAAGAGAAAAGTTGGCGCGCGACCAAATGGTCAGGTCATCATCGAGGAAGCGGCTTTGCATGGTGACATTGCCGCGGATCGGGATATCCAGATTACCCGTCACCTCATTGAACTCCCAAGGCTCGTAGAACCGACCCTTGTAGTAGGCACCACGGTCATTCGGATCGAGATTGCCTTCATCGAAATAATCTTCGGGGCCATAGCTGGAGGTTCGCTCTTGTTCCGACCAAGTAGCCGCAGCTGACAAGCCAAAGGAGTTCATCGGCCCGAAGTCGAGGCCACTCCACAATTTGGCGTACTCAATGCTGACGGACTGATATTGGCTGGTTCCATCATTGGAGAGCGTATACTCGCCGTACCCATCCTCTTTGCTGCGAGTGAACTGATCTCGCCCCTTCCGGTGCAAATAAGTGAGGCGAATGTTACCACCCAACAGTGGCTCCACCGCAGAAAGGCCGGCCGAGAACTCGTCGTTGTAAGGGGTACTCAAGTCCGAGGCGGTATATTTTGAACGACCACTGGTACTATGTTCGGTCCATCCGCGATCGGAAAACTCGTCATAGACTTTGCCATCCACGATATCACGCTTGTACATGACGAAATCAGGCATGGCGTCCGCAAGGGCGTAAACCAGATTGTTGTCAGCATAGTATCGCGCATATCCGGCAGAAAGCGTCACGTCCGGTAGTACTGTCACGCTGGCATGCAGACGCGGTGAGATATTGAGGTTGTTGAAGTAGTCATCATAGTCAAGGCGAGCGCCGGGCGTGAGCTTCCATCTGTCCAGGTCGATCTGATACTCCAACCAGCCATCAATGTTCGTCACATCAACGGTCGTGTCAAAGGCGCGGCGCATCCCCAAATGCTGGGCAAACTGATCGTCGTCGTAGCAGTAGGGATCGCCGGAACTGGCGCACTCGAACGGCCCCGATGCCTTGAAGTACGAATAAAACAGATCATTCATGTCCGGCGCATAAAACTTTGGCGAGCTGTAGTTCTGGCTGTCTGTATCGCGCCGTCGGCTGGCTCGGGTTTGCTTCACTCCAACGCCACCTTGAAGGGCGTTACCCCAAAGATCTGCGGTTACCTTTGCTTTGGCGCCGTACTGATGTTCATACTGAAGAAGATCTCCGGTGCTACCGGTCATGCACCAGACGGTCGAGTTGTTGCCTAGATCACGACAGTCTTCAACGCCAGGGCTCACATAGGTTTGGGAGGACATGCTGGTGTCCAGGTAGCTGAAGGACTTGTAGCGATGGATGGAAATGCCATCCCCATCGTCCCGCCGCCCCTGACGAGAGTAGGTGTAGTAAGCATCTGCGGTAACGCTGGTATTCTTGAAGAGCCCCAAGTTACCAAATTCTCTTTCGAAATTGACCTGATTGGTACTGCCGATGCCGTCTCCATAAGTCGGCTTCATCTTTGAGCGGCGCAGGTCGGTCTCATTCGCGTAAAGGGTATTGGTGGATTGCAGGGTGAGCACGCCCCAATCCTTGTCCATCTGAACCTTGAACAGGCCGGTATACTGATCGGTGCTGGTCTCTATCAGTTTGTCATCCACAAACTGCGGATCACGGGGGCCGGAAGTGCCGGCATGGCGATAGGCGAAGCTGGAAAGAACCGAAATGTCAGGGGCCAAAGGCCCGGACAGATAGGCCGCGGCATCCATTTTCTCCGCATTGGGCTTTGCTATACCATAGGTGTTCTCGCCGCTTTCAGTAGCGACCTTGTAGCGCGTCCAACTGGAGGCAGTGCCATTGACCTCCACGCCACCTGTCCACTCACTTGCACTGGGCGTCATGGTTGTTTGTCGAACAACCCCACCCTGGAAACGCCCATGTTCAGCAGAAATGTCATGGGTTTGCACTTCGACGCTTTCAATGATGGAGGACGGCACGAAAATGCTTTGAGAATGCAGGTTATAAAGACCGTCAAAATCCGGCATATACTGATCTTCAAGAGTACCGCCGTTGTTTTCCTGCCCGCGTCCTGCCGTGTTGATCTCAATGCCGTCGAGCATGAAGTTGTTATCGTCTGGACGCGCTCCACTGATGGATATCTCGGCTGGCCGCAGATCCTGTTCTCTGAAATTGGAAGTTCCCGTATCGTCGTTGGTGTGGTCCTGCCATTGCACATTTGGCAGCGTTTTGAGGACTTCGTTGATGTCTGCCGAGCCGCCAGTGCGCATTTCGATCTGCTCCCGATTCATGGAGGTCGTTCCGGTGCCTTTTTCAGAGCTGATCAGGTCTTCAAATCCGGAGAGATCAGAACGCACCACAATAGGATCCAGTTGAACCTCATCGGGCTGCTCGGCATGAGCGGGAAACGGGATGGACAGGATCGTCGAGCACAGCAGAGCCTGTGCCCAACGGTAGTAGGGGCTACCGAAGTGCATGCTTATTTCTCAATTGGCTACGTGCAGGCAAGCTGCATGGTGTCAAAGGGAGATAGCTGGAGAGGTCATGATTGCAGGTTGCGTGTCGCAGCCAAGAACCCCGATCTGGCTCAGTGGCGACGTTCTATAATACCTGAATTAATTACTCAAGTTTTAAACTGGGAAAATTTGCCAATAATGTGGCAAAAGTCGATCTGGCTGTATCGATACATCCATATAATATATTGTTTTAATGGAATATTTTTAAATTCCGGACAACTGCCAAGCACGGCAAAGGTTATGCGCATACCACTTAAAGACGTGCGAACCTGAATCCGACTCACCTTTTACATCATCCCGAAAACAGCAATCGAGCGTTATTATGTGCTTTGCGCAACCCAGTCTTCGGCACTGGTAAGGTCCGATGTCGGAAAGAAACGAACCTCGGCCTTGGTGAACCGGCCAAAGATACGTTGCGCCAGCCGTTGCCATGCCTCATTCCCTACCACGGCGACTTTCTCCGGTGCATGGCGATGCTCACGGAGCAAACTCACATGTTGGCCCAGAGCGCTCAGGCTCTCCCAACCGTCAAACTCGCTCAAATCAACCAAGAGCCGTATTTTGCCGTGCTCGGCAATAAAGCGGGTGAGATCTTCCTCTGCGTGTTCGTAGGCACTGGGCTCGAGCTTGCCAATCAGGGATACATGGAGCACGGGACCGCCAAGCGGGTCCAGATGGATGGATCCAAGGCTTTCGGAGAGCCAGCGCCGGGCATCGTTCAATTCGTTCAGGTCAAACATCATGACAGGGCACGGGAACATGAACGAAATCGCCTTGATGGCACCGCGCAACCAAGGAATTTCGGTGACCACAGCGATGCGGTCGAATCCTTTCCAATGGTCGAGCCCCAGTTTGGTGTCTGCCCAAACTGCCTCAAAGGCATAGCCCTCGAACTCATCGCCCATCACACATAGAAGTTTGACACGCTCGTGCTCGGCCAAAGCGTCCTCTATCGCGGGCACCAGAGTGTTTTTATAGTCTTCGGAAGTTATTTTCCCGGTGAAGTGAAACTCAAGTGTCCCTTCCGGGCGGCCTTCTTGCTGCGTGATCATGGGGCGAGGTCCTGCACTCTTATACGTGTTGGGCTTCTGGGGCCTTCGCCTTAGCAGAAGCACCAATCTTCCATATCGTCAACAAGATGGTGCAGAATTAGGTGAACGTCAGGTTGCACCCTTTTGATATCCGTTGGCCGCATTTCGCGGAAAAGCTCCCGGCGGAATGCGGCCAAAGGGCGTTCAGACGGCTCAGCCATCAAGGTACGGCAATCACGCGCCCTTGACTGTCTCGCTCCTTGCCGCAAATCAGGCGGATAAAGACAACACATGTGTGGATCATGTCGATGACGAACAAGGCCATCGCCAACACCACCAACCCCGACGACGCCTCCGGCATACCAAACAGGATTATGGTCCAACCAAGGAAGAGGCAAAGATCGAACAGACCGTGAAGAATGTTGCCCAAATAGAAATGGTGCAGTCCTATCATGCCAAACACGCCGCAAAGCGAAACAGCTACCCCATATCTTTTTGGACTGACAGCTTCTCCATTGTGGGAATGCCCCTGTGCTTTTGGCTGAGGGGCACCGCATTTTGGACATGTGTGCGCCGTAAACGCGATCTTGTGACCGCAATAGGTGCAAAAGCTCCAACCAGAATGGGTTGGAGCCTGTCCTGAATAGCTCATCGTTTCAGCGGCAAGCCTTGCTTGTCCTTGAACGAACCAACAATGATCATGACCAGGTCAATGAGTGTCCAAATACCCAGACCGCCAAGTGTCAGGATCATGAGAATACCGGTGCCGACCTTGCCGACGTAAAAGCGGTGAACACCCAAAAACCCAAGGAAGAAGCAGAGCAATGCAGCTGCTACCATGGACTTTTCAGAGGTACCCTCACTAACGAGGCTGTTGGGCGCACCACACTGTGGGCAAGACGGGGCCGTACGGGCCATTTTATGTGCACAAGTACTACAATAAATCATGTTTTCAGCAGCCACTGCCACTTCGGACAGTTCTTCGGTTTCCTTGATCATTTGGAAAACTCCAATCGAAATATTCAATACGCTCCAGCAGAGCCTGATCCGCGCTAGCTACCATAGGGTTTTCGCCTACTAAAGCGCGAAGTGACGCAGCGACGAGGCAATGGAGGCCAAACCCTGCAAAAAGCTGGATATCCCAGCGGTATATATCAGTTGAAAAGTACAATCAAAGCACGAATCGTGCGGCTAACCTATATTAGCGCTCCATCATCTACCGTTGTTTCCTTGTCATTACTTAAAATTGGATAGATTTATTGGGGCGTAAAACCAAATCGAATTTCTTTGGTTATTCGTTCAATTTGGCCCCGCGAGCCACATTCTGCTCAGGTGTCTTTCACCAATTGTTTCGGTCGGCGTCTTTTCAATAACCCACGGCAAAACCAAGATGACCGATGACCCCGAACCAGACGGCCTCATGTTCCAACACTGCCATAGCCCGCAGTCGCACCTCACAGCACATTACAAACCACTCCTCTGCTCCAGAGGAGCCCACTGATCTGAAGTCTTCGTCCCATGACTACTCATCACCGAACTGGGGCACACGGCTGCATGCCATTGCCAGCGAACGAGGCTGGACCAAGCAGTTATCGCTGGCGAGCGCGTTAAACGTTGACGTGAGCACAGTCTCACGTTGGCTCAAAGGCGGGCAAATCTCACTAGATCATCTAATCCAGCTCAGCACATTACTAGACGTTTCTCTGGACTGGTTGGTTCTTGGTAGAGGCACACCAACCAACCACCGATGCGAGCAGGAAGCTTATGGCCCCGCATGCCCCCAAAATGCGGACCAGCAATCACCTTAGCGGCAAAGCGCGCTTTTTATCCGCAATTTAATAGTGCTTCACGCAATGGGTTTGCGTGAAACGCAAGCGTTTTATGGTTCCCCTTTGCCACTTGTGGTGGTGTCATGAGAAAAAACAATAACAAGGACACCGCTGTGCCCGCAAAAACACCCGCTTACTACAATCCAGTAGTGTACCAGCACTTACAGCAGCTACCTTACGACCTGCATCCTTTGCAGATGTTGCTGCCGCCACTGTCGGACACGGTAAAGACTTTCAGAGGGGTGACCAGCGACATTGCCGCCATCTCCGCGCAACTGCGGCATATCGCTGGTGAAGTGACGAGCATTGAAAGTCTTTTGAGTTTGGCAGACGAAGTGCCGGTAATTGGCGAGATTACCGCTGCGTTGCAGGGTGTTCTGCCGGAAATAACCGCCACTATCGATGGCTTGACTGAAACCATGACGGCCACCATTGATCCCATTGTCATTCCGCTTAAAGCTGTTCTTGATGCTCTGACCAAGGCGCTGGATATTCTTGCTGACTTTGTGGACGATGCCGCAGATTTCGCAGGTGACTTCGCACAGGCCTACGGCTTAATCGGACTGGTTGAAACTGTCCTTATGGACATCGGCCATCTTTTCGGTGTCGGCA
The DNA here is from genome assembly GCF_000422785.1 of Pseudovibrio exalbescens DSM 16456. GTDB lineage: Bacteria > Pseudomonadota > Alphaproteobacteria > Rhizobiales > Stappiaceae > Pseudovibrio > Pseudovibrio exalbescens. Next base: position 72,032 of record NZ_AUGS01000017.1, on the reverse strand, counting down.
ACCTGCCTGCTGGCGTTGCCGACTTCGAAAGCACCATTGGGACCGCATTGCGGCTCACCAATACGGACCTGATGCCGTTGGCATCGGCAATCGGACAGTTTTCTCGCGCACTGCCCCCCTTGAGCGCAACCTTGAGAAATGATCTGAACAAGGTTCAGCCTGCTCTTTTGGCCGTAAAGCAGGATCTGGACACTCTTCTTGGCAAGCTCAAAGAACTCACCGAACCCCTTCGTGCTGCAGAAAACGCCATCCCTGGCGGCGCGGAACTGTCACAGTGGATTGAAGACGGTGCCGAATGGGTAACTGAGAAGATGGGGGCTTTGATCCCTTCTGCTCTGAAACGTCATGTCCTAGCGCCACTCGAACATGACGTTCTAAGGTGGCTGGATCTTACGCCCCTTGAGGTTGCCCTCAAGTCCATAAACCTGTCGGGCCTGCAAGCCCATCAGCAAAACATTACGCCAGAACAGGCCAGCACCGCCCATCGTCGCTGGCAAGTCATTGAACACGCCTTTCATCAAGCCGACCTTGATCCGGTAACCCGTGCCCCGCAAGAGCTTTGGCACTTGTTGCTGGCCCAATTGACATCCGCCCCCCATGGCGCAGCCCTGAGTGCAGCACAGGCACGGAGGCGGCACCCATGACGCGCACCACACGCCCCGCAGCTACATCTCCAGACCGGCAGCAAACAAGACAGGTTATTCGGCACTATTATAACGGCCTGATCCGGATTGCGTTTCTTGTGTCCAGCCAAAATATCCAAACGCCGATCGGCATGGCACGGCTGCGCACGGAACGGGACCTTTTGCTGGCCCATCCGTTGCTCCAATCTGCGGCCCCAACCAGCCCTACCCTTCAACAGTTGCAGGCCTGCAGCAAGCAAGCGCACCAGCTCGCCCAAAGCATGGCGCGCAACTTGCGGCCCGTCACGTTCGGAAAGCTGGGTGCAACAGCCTTGATTTATTCATTGGCACCTGACTCCGGCTCCGCCGCCACAAACGCCCTTCAACAGGGTTTGATGCGGCGGATCGAACCGCTGTTTGCCGCGCGCACCCTCGCGCGTGGCCTTGTTCCACCGCCGCACGGCGGAGCCGACCAACCTCCACCAAAACCAACAACAACGCCAGAGGTTTGACATGCAACCACAATCACAACCCCGAATGCATTCTCAGTTTCAAACGGGCTATGATCCCTACACCGCCGCCCATACGGAGGAGACCCGCAAAAACCCTCGACATGATGGTACTCCGTCGATCGGAACGCCTGTCCATGAGAAGGCGACGAACAGCTCTTCCAGCCCGAACGTAGAGGAATGGCGGTCAATCAAAAACGATCTGGACATGGCCAAGAGCGTCCTTGACGAAGCGTGGACCATCGTTCCAAAGCTTGTGCCGGCGGGTGAAGCGCGCGAAATCACCATTGCTGTTTTGTTGGCCCTGCGCGATATCTGCACGGATGTAGACCAGCAATTGGCACAAGCCCTTGCAGGCCGTCAAAAGCCACCGGCGTCCATTGAAAGCATCATCTCAGAAGCCCTCGATAACGTGAAATCGGAGAACATGATCCTGCACTTCGCCTTGCCATTGCTTGGCAAGCTTGCCGGTATGCTGATTGGTAAAATGCATCTTTCACCGTATTTGCAAGCCGTGCTGGTTGGGATCTTGCACGGTCTGGCGCAACTACTTCAGGAGCCTGCCCTGCAAAAAGATCTGGATCATCTACCCGGCATCAGCGAGTTGGAACACTTTCTCGGCGCCGGTGCCCAGCATCCCGTTTGACAGCCAAGTCCCGGCGACACGTCGCCGGGCTTCACTCCCGCGCGTGCGTGGTATCACGTAAGATAAACAGTCAAGTTGCAACTCATTGGCATCAGGAGCATTGTCGCCATATTAGATTAATCTAATATGCATCTTTGGAGCTCCCATGTCTGTCGCACCCCACTCCGCCCCCTCCGAAGGACGGCTTGCGCACTTCCCGATTTCGTTTTTTGCCGTTGTAATGGGCCTCAGCGGATTTGCCATTTCATGGCATGCCATTGGCTGGCCGCTGACCGAAACAATTTGCTGGATCTGGAATGCTCTCGCCTCCGGCGTCTTTATTGTTGTTTCCGCCCTGTATCTGACCAAAATCCTACGTTATCCGGCCCATGTGACCGCGGAACTACACCATCCGGTGAAACTCAACTTCTTTCCCGCGTTCTCCATAAGCCTCCTTCTGCTATCGATCCTCTGGAAAAGCGTGCCAGCCTTATCGCTCGGCCTCTGGACGGCGGGCGCCGTCGTTCAGATCGTGCTCACCCTCTATGTCATGCGCAGTTGGATCCACAAGCCGCACTACACCATGGATCACGTGAACCCCAGTTGGTTCATTCCCGTTGTCGGCAACATCATCGCCCCAATCACGGGCAGCCATCTCGGCTTCATGGAGATTAGCTGGTTCTTTTTCAGTATCGGGCTATTGTTCTGGCTCGTTCTGTTCACGGTCGTTCTGTACCGCCTTTTTTTCCATGAGCCACTGACACCCAAGTTAACGCCAATGTTGTTCATCTTGCTGGCGCCTCCGTCAATTGGTTTCGTCGCCTATACCAGCATGGTCGGAGAACTGGATATCTTCGCCCGCGTGCTTTACTACAGCGCCGTTTTCATCGCTCTGGTCCTGTTGACCAGCGCAAGCACGTTCATTCGGTTGCCGTTCTTCCTGTCTTCCTGGGCCTACTCATTCCCGTTTGCAGCACTGACTATCGCCACCATCAAAATGGGTCACCTTCATGGGCACACGATCTTTGTGCTGCTGGGAAGTGGGTTGATTGTTCTGCTCACGGCACTGATAGCGCTGTTGCTTGGTCTGACCCTGCGCGCAATGGCTCGAGGTCAGATCTGTGTTCCTGAGTGAAAACCACTCTACTTCATCATCACGGTCGCGGGGCCTCTTCAGCAAAACAGGGCAGATATCCCGCATTCAATAATAAGTACAACTGCGCGCCGTGGAACCGACGATCGGGCAAGATAAAAAGCGGAAAACTATATTGAAAACAAGAAGAAGTGAGCACACATCGGGTCTAATGACCTGAGTCTTTTTGAGGGACTGCTTCATCCGGACGCATTGCCGTCCATTCTACTTATGATAGGTGGCGCGGCACGCTTATCTGAGCGATGATATATATAACGAAATAACCCCCCGGACCTTCCAACCGGGGGGTTACCTTCATTCCACGGCCCTTCCAAAACCGTGGCGAAGCACCTCTGGTTCCTCTATGTGGAGACTTGGGCAGGAGGAACCAGAGGATCTCTTTTAGCCAGCAATGGCTTTGTTCTTTGGTTCGTGGGCATCTTCAAGAACGTTGATCTTTTCGCCGTAGACCGGACGCAGCGCCTTGACGACATCCATCCGGGTCACAACACCCACAACCGTATCACCCTTCATGACCGGATACTGGTGCGGCCGGCTTACAATGGCCTTTTTCGCACGATCTGCCAGAGGCAGGCTGGTCATTGCAGTGGCATAACCCATGCCGGTGGTCGGGTAGAGGGTTTCCTTGTCAACCGCCAGGTATTCAGCCAGTTGCAGAACGCTGTCATCAGCTTCCACGGTTTCCACTTCCCGACGCATCAGATGCTGCACCTGACGGTCGGCTTCCGGCATGTAGTCGTTGACCCACAGTTCAACCAGAACATCCTGGACAGAGAAGAAGCCGAGCAACTGCTTGTCCTTGTCGACAACAGGGGCGCCGTTCAGGTTGGCGTCAAGCAACAGGTCCAATGCGTTGCGAACTGCCAGGTCGGGAGCCAGAGTGATCGGCTCGTTCTGCATGATGGTTTCGATGAGCAGGTTATCTTTAAGCATCTTGATCTCTCCAGTCGGTGCGGCTTGCTTGTCGAAAAGGCGCATGATCTGCGTCTCAGGATATTTCGGTTTGGCGAACTGATAGATCCGCCAGTTGCTGAGGCCGACCAGTACCGCGCCCCCAACGATGTTGCCGAGTGTCACAGGGATCAGGTTCGCAACAATGAAGTTGTAGACCGTCAAGTCGCTGAACTGTCCGGGTGTGGCCCCGACCGCCTCCCAGAATTCCGGGGTGGCGAAGTTTTGAATTACGATCCCCAGCGGAACCATGAACATGTTGGCAACGCTGTGTTCGAAACCGGTGCTGACAAACATGGCCACGGGGAGGATCACCATCATGGCTTTCGTCAGCATCTGCGTGGAACTGAACGTCATCCAGATTGCCAGACAAACCAGCATGTTACACAGAATGCCGAGGGCAAATGCCTGGATCGGCGTGTGGTGCAGCTTGTGCTGAGCAATCATGAGGGCATTCAAACCCCACTGCCCGTGGTCGAGTTGGTGAAGGCCAGCCAATGCAACCAATAGGAGTAGTAGCATGGCTCCAAAGAAGTTGCCGACATAGACCTTCATCCAACCCTTCACCATCTTGGCCGTCGAAATCTGTCGGTTGGCCCAGGCAATCGCTGAGAGGACGGAACTTGTAAAAAGTTCGGCTCCGCAGATGACCACCAGTATCAAGCCCATACTAAAGGCAAAACCTCCGGCGACCCGACTTAGCCCCCACCCAACAGCGTCGCTGCCGGTGGTGATGGTGATGTAGAAGACGAATGCAAGGCCGATGAATACGCCAGCCATGACTGCCAGTCCGAGGGTCATGGCCGTAGGCTTCGAGGTTTTGGAGGAAGCGTATTGCTCGGCTTGTTGCATCATCTCCAACGGACTGAACTGCGTGAGTTCAACCACTTTCAGTTCAGATGCCATACAGCTCTCCTTTCTGTCTCAGAGAGCCGAAGCGACGCTTGGACTTATGAAAAGCTGCGTGCATAACTCGTTGATCTCCTTCGGGTTAGCGCTCCGTTTGCGCTTGGGATGACCCCACTAAGCCCGAACCCGACCGGCAAGTAAAATTGATTGTTTTTTAGAAGGGTTTCAGTAGAATTGATGGACCATGCGAACATTGGATCCGACGCTCTGCCTCGTATCGGAAGCTCACTCGGGCACTTAGGAAAACAAATAAATGCGCTATTCGTTGAAGCAATTGGCGGTATTTGACGCCGTTGCAAGCAGCGGCAGCGTCAGTCAGGCAGCTGATAAGCTGGCGTTGACCCAGTCAGCAGCCAGCATGGCGTTGTCGCAGTTGGAAAAAACGCTGGGACGCCCCCTGTTCGAACGACAGGGACGCGGTCTGGTACTGACGCACTGGGGCCATTGGCTCCGGCCGCGAGCAAAACAGCTCTTGTTCGATGCCAAGGAAATCGAACTTGGCTTTTATGATCAACACCTTATCAGCGGGGAGATCTCCGTCGGCGCCAGTCAGACCGGCGCTGAGCACCTTGTGCCAGATCTTATCAGCAATCTTGATAGGGAATTTCCGGAGCTCCGCATCAATGTGGAGGTCCATAATACGGAAAAAGTCACTCAAGGCGTGCGCGAGTTCCGCTATGACCTGGGCATCATCGAGGGCCGGTGTGACGACAGCCGATTGCAGCAAGACATTTGGTGCCACGATCACCTTGTCATCGTTGCCTCAAAGCACCACCCCTACGCGGCCTATGAACGGGTCAGCCTGACGCAGCTGGAGCAAGCAAAATGGGTACTTCGCGAGCCGGGATCAGGCACGCGCGCCATCTTTGATGCGGCCTTGTTCGGCGTCATTGATGACCTTGATGTCTGGCGAGAATACGAGCACGTGCCCGTGCTGCGTTCCCTGATCGCAAACGGCCCCTATATCAGTTGCTTGCCCTATCTGGATGTCATCAAGTTTATTGAAAGTGGTGAGTTCGTCGCGCTGAACGTTCCAGAGATTCAGATCGAACGTCCTCTGTCATTTGTTTGGCGCACAAATGCGGAAGAAAACCCCCTGAAAGAGGTGATTATTCGCGAGGCCAAGCGGATGATCAAACACAGCCGCATCAAGATGTGACAGGCGCGTATTCTATCAGATGTCCTGATACAAGGCTCATGGATTTGATTGATATATCTATACCAAATTGATGATATCAGAGAAGATCTCATAAATATCTGGAATATAACACTAAATGCTCCCTGAACTATCGTTTTCAGGGGGCATTTTTATTGACTTACCGGTCTGTTCATATGGGAAATGCACGCGATAAAGTCGCAGATCAGGACGCCATTCAACTCCTGTAATTAAACCTATATCATTGTTATAGAAGGATATTTTTGTTCCTAGGTAGAATCTCCCGGATATGCCCTTAACGTCAGCGCCGCCAACCTAAGACCTATCAGAAAAATTGAAACGGGTTTCCTCTGCTCATGAACAGGGCGACCTTTGCAAGCCGTTGTTTTCCCTAGGCCTTTTCACGCAATAACTAGGATAAATACGCAGCACAAGCCGCCTCCTTTCTCGAAAAAGATTGCAAAAATCTTTTGCGCGGCCGGCGGTAGGATGCATCAGCAAAGTCGATAGATTGACCCTGATCCCATAACATATTGTTTAAACTGAGAGATTCGGAGCAGACAATCATCTGTAGGGAGGCAGCGTACACCATGTGTCTTGTTGATGAACCAGGCCGCAGCATTTGCCGGATGCCCGCTGCAATTCATAAGGAACCTTGAAGCTTACCTTCAGGTCTTTGTGATGAATGGCCTACTTTAGTCGCAAACCACTCACCATGCGCCATACAAGCAGTTGTTCTACAAGTGGCCTTGGAAGAACTCGACGATCTGGCTCGTCAATTCGCGATGCACGCTCTCACGGTCAACATCCGGCGCATCCTTGCAAATGACGGCAGCCTTCTCGATCAGGGCCAACGGGCATGGGTCAACGAACACGAAATGAGCGCCCGGCATCTCGACAGGGGTGACATCAAGGGCCTGTCCCACATGATCCGTGTTCAGGGCTGCCGGCATAAGGCTATCGTCCTGCACCCCAACAAGCAGCAGGGGCCGTTCCACTTCCTGCAAACCGGCGATATCAAACATAATCGCGTGGGGCTCAAGCAGCACCAACGCCTTGATGCGGGCGTCTGCTGCCGGTTGCCATGACTGCAGATCCGCCATCCCCGGACTGGACCAAGCCGCCCCCTTCTGAAGGCATGAACCCACATCCCGCGCTCCCTCACCAGAGCAGTACGCAGCAGCCCGCTTAAAGTCCGGCTGTGCCCCCGCCAGGATCAAGGCGGTATATCCGCCTGCGGAATAGCCGATTGCACCAATTCGATCAGCATCAACGTGGCGGGCGAACGTTTCGGAGCGCAATACAGCGGAAAGGGCGGCGCTGGCCTGCTTTGGTCGGCTCCTCATTACTGTAGCCAAAGACTGCATGGGGGTACCAAACGCATCACCCGTATGCGTTGGAACCACTACGATGAAACCATGACGCGCTAATGTTGCAGCCAGATCTCGATGGGCCAAAGGATCTGACTGGTGACCGTGGGATAGCAAGAGAACAGGGAAACGTTCCTTTGCCGCCGCTTGCGCCTGCCGGGTCGCATTGACCTTGAAAGGCCCCATCGTCCATGACGCCAGCACATCATTCGTCGGATACCAGACCAACGTTGACAGGTCTTCACCATCAGAACGGACAACCAACTGTGTGATACCGGCTTCATAGTCCACCGCTTTGGGTGACGCTTTTGCAAGCGATATGGCAACACACAATGCAGCCGACACAAGGCCAAAGAACCTGAACATGATGGAAACCTCTCAAAAGCCGCTAAAAGCGAGTACACGTCGGGTCTATCTGAAAGGCACGACACAGTCATTACAGCGCCGGGTTCTCTTTGTGTCACTGAAAGAGAAAGTACAAAAAGAAAAACCTCCGCTTCCGGGAGGCCATCTAAGCCTTGCAGGGAAGCCGAGGTTTTTTTGAGGCTGTCTGGCCCTGATCGGGCTACTGGTCGCCGTTTACACAAAATCCTGTCTGGTCTGCTTAGCTCGCAGCAGCCAGTTCCTTGCGCAGCGTAGCGCGGTCACGACCGATAGCGGCCAAAGAAGCATCGTCCAGCTTCAACAGAGTTTCAGCGACCTGACGCTGAGCCTGAAGCTCACGTGCACGGATTACATTAGCAAAAAAGCGAGCAACAACAGACTTACCACTACGCTTGGTGTTCAAAGCACCGTCAAATACAGTCGTTACAGACATTTCAATTTCCCTTCTGAAGTGAGGCACCTTTTGCAGCGCCGTTTTGTTTACGGCCTCAATATGAGTGAATGGCCTACGAATAAAAACAGACGGAAACGCAATTCCGTCATGCGTTTCATGCATGACTCAAAAGCTCATCTGCAAAAATTTGTCACAATTTGCATAGCTTACAGGCAGAGTTAAATCGTTTAATATTGTAATAACAATAACTTAGTAAGAAAATGGGTGCGGGCAAACAGGTTGAAATGTGGGCATACACCCTAAAGTGCCGGCACCTTGTAGGACGCTTTTCCGCCCAAAGGCCAGCCGCCTTGCATGAAACGCAGATCTACCATCAGATAAACGCAGGGCTATGCGCCTACTTTTCCCTGAAGTATCAGGCATTTAAGCGGCAAAACAACCGTTTCCGCACTTCAAGTCTACCTCGTTATGGATTCGCAGCGCCGAAACCATCCAGATGGCCACGCCATAAAACGAGCGGGACTTGCAAGCAAAAAGAAAAGCCCGGGCCTGACGGCCCGGGCTCTGTCGTCTGGTTCAACCGGGGTTCGGGGACCACCGGTAAAGCATAGGCAATGAACGCTTAGCTGTTCTCGAGAGCCGTTGCGACGCGATCTTTCACATCACCCGGTACCCAGTTTGACCAAAGGTCTTCATTGTTCTTCAGAAACTCGATTGCAGCCTGGTCTGTCGAAGCACCAGTTTCCTGCATGTATGCGAGAGCCTTCGAGATATCTGCACTCTTGGTCTCGTAGTTCTTCAAGAACTCAACAATGGCAGGTGCTTCCTCGACAAAATCCGAATTCGCGTAGGTATAGATCTTGGTCAAAGGTGTTGCCACCGCGGCTTCGACCTGAGTTGGATCACTTTCCGCGTTGAAGGCATCAAACACCTCTTGATCGAATTCCGGCTCTTCCAGCTGGACAAGCTTGTCCTGAACCTTACCCAGAACCCAGGTTGGGCCCCAGTAATAGAAAACGATCGGTTTTTCGCGCATCACGCTGGATTCAATCGCAGCAGACAAAGACGCTCCCGTACCCGGACGGAAGTTCACGAAGTCATCGGCCAGACCATAAGCATGGAGCTTCTTGGTGTTGACGACTTCACAGCCCCACCCTGCGATACAGTTGTAGAAGCGGCCCTTGCCGGGCTCTTCCGGATCAGCGAATACGTCCTTGTATTTTGGCAGATCAAAGACGCTCTTCAGACCCTTTGCAGGGGCATCTTCGCCTTCAACCAGGTACTTCGGCACGAACCAAGCCTGAACCGCGTCCGGGAAGTTGACACCCAGATTGACAACCTGTCCAGCTTCCTCAACCGGCGGCAAAGCATCGCCCAGCAAGTTCTTCCAAACTTCCATGGTGACATCGATATCGCCACGAACCATGCCGTTCAACAGCGGAATTGTGGAGCCAGGGATGGAATCCGTTTCGCAGCCATAGCCCTTTTCAAGGATGAACTGAGCTACGGAGTTGTGGAACGCGTTGGAGTCCCAATCGAGACCTGCAAAGACGACAGGGCGGTCAATCTCACATTGCGCCTCTGCGGCGCCAGCAGGCATGGCGAAAGCAGCAGACATCGCCAAAGCCGCGGCAGCAACCTGAATAGATCTCATGTAATAACTTCTCCTTTAAGCGTTGAAAAACGGCGCTGTTATACACCATACAAGTAATGTTGTAAAACGACCCCAAATAACGAACAGCGAACCCTGAAAGTTTATGAGCGTTTATTTTCATTAGACAGGAAATAAATTGAAGTCATTATCAAAGTAAACAACAACGTCAAATTTAAATTTATGGAAATATGTTTGTTTTGTTTAAAAACATGAACCGATATCGCTCGTTTTTCCATGGTTGCAGGGAACCCATTACCTCCAATAACTTGGAAAAGAACGCTAATCAAAGCACTAATATTTTTCATGGTACGTGTAAATTTCGCTCATATGCCGAAGCGTAAGAAACACAAAACCACCTACAATTATAACAGGAACAGCGTTGAATCATAACGCAAAGGTCGTCTTTAGCGTGGGCTTCAGGACAGTTGAGATTTCCGGTAGCAGTCGGACGGGGGCCCACGCCTTTAACAAAAGCCGACCTCCCCCTGTGCACACAAGCCCAATGCCGTTCCAGCTCCTCCCATAGTAGGATTGGCAGGCAGACCGCTCTAGGTAGACTGGTCTACCTAGAGCTTCGAAAAACGAGCAGGGATCAAATGCCCAAACCCACCACTCCCTCCAGAACTGCCCGGGAGCGATTGCTCGAAGCTGCAGCGTCTCTGTTTTATCAGCACGGCATCACAGCCACTGGGATCGACACCATTACGCAAACGGCGGGCGTAGCCAAGCAAAGCCTCTACAACAACTTTTCCTCCAAGGAGGACTTGGTGTGCGCTTATATAGAAGCCAGACATGCCGAATGGTTGGCTCTTTATGAAGCCAGATACAATTCGGCGGCCACGCCCAAGGATAGAGTGCTCGCTGTGTTCGATGCCTATGCGGACCACGCGGCGGCGGCTTATGTGTATGGCTTTCGTGGTTGCGGCCTTTTGAATGCAGCAGCTGAACTGAGCAAGCTGCATCCGGTCCGCGAAGCAGTGCGACAGCATAAGGAGGCTGTTGAAGCCATTATTCGCGAGCATGTTGCGGACCATCGCCGTACTGCACCAGATCACGCCCGTCCTCTGGCCCGCCAACTTGCTTTTCTACTGGAAGGCGCGGTTGTCCGGGCAGGATTGGAGGGCTCCAATGCCAGCGTCATGGAAGCGCGCGACATGGCCAGCAGCCTACTGGATACCCCATGAGCGCACCCACTTCTCCGTTTACCAAAGGCATTGCCAGCATTCTTTTCGCAGCCCTCGTCTGGGGCACAACCGGGACGGCGGCGACTTTTGCCCCTGCTGTCGGCCCCATCGCAATTGGCGCTGCGGCCATGACCGGCGGAGGCTTGCTCCAAGCGGCGGTTGCCCTGCCCGGTCTTATTCCAGCGTGGAACCACCTACGACAGCACCTCCCGCTGTTGGTGTTGGGCGGATTTGCTGTGGCGGTCTACCCCTTGGCGTTTTACGCGTCCATGCGCCTTGCCGGGGTCGCCATCGGAACCGTGGTCTCAATTGGATCCGCACCGTTGTTCGCCGCCCTGTTGGAGATGATTTTTGATGGGTCTCGGCTGACGAGCCGATGGATGATTGGCGCAGCCCTTGGCGTTGCCGGCATCGCCCTGATGGCTCCTTTGGGACACGAACCTGCAGCTAGCCCCCCTCTCGCCACAAACAGTTTGGGAATTGGGCTGGGCCTTGGGGCCGGCCTAACCTACGCACTGTATTCTTGGGTCGCCCGCCGCCTCATGCTGCATCACATTCCCACCCGCACCGTCATGGGAGCGCTATTCGGCAGTGGCGGCCTGATGCTGTTGCCCGTCCTGATGGCAACCGGTGCGCCCTTCTTCCAATCCTGGACCAATCTGGCAGCGGGTTTCTACATGGCGGTGGTCCCCATGTTCCTTGGCTACCTTGCCTTTGGATATGGCCTTGCCCGTGTGGAGGCCAGCATAGCAACGACCATCACACTGTTTGAACCCGTTATCGCCACGCTCCTTGCGGTAATTGTTGTAGGAGAACGTTTGTCCTTGGCCAGTTGGTTGGGCATTGGCCTCGTGACCCTCTGTCTGGTCTGGATCACAACACCAGCCCATCGCCTGACTCGGGTCATTAGAAAAAATATCTCCTTGCGTCACTAATCCGCACCAGCTCTACCTCATTGGTTTCAAACATTCTTCGCGGCGCCAAGAAGATTCATCATTTGCCAGATGCATTTTTGTGTTGGACCGAGCGCGCAATTCGTGTAAAAAGCGCGCGATTTATGAACGCCTGAGCATTGAGAACCCGAAACCAACAGGACGGTCCGCACGAAAAACAGCTAGGCATTCGCGCGGGGCATTGCAGCCCGTTGAAATCTGTCGGAACGCTCCGGGATACGTAAGCATGCGGATACCGCATTAGGCAGGTGCTGCTTATGTAACCAGCCTCGGCCAAGGTAAAGCCCCGGAAATACTCAAAATAACCTAGACATACTTGGTACCGTCGCGTGGCCGAGCGACATTACTTGGCGAAACCCAATGAAAATTCACTATAAGTTTAGCCCACCCGTGTTCGTGGGCTCTGTACTTATGATTGCACTGCTGGTGATTACCGGTGCCGTATGGCCTGATGCATCCCAGTCGTTCTATCAGTCGATACAAACCTGGATCGAAACGCATGTCGGGTGGCTTTACATCCTCGGCGTAGCGATCTTTCTCATCTTCATTGTCTTTGTAATGATGAGCCGGTTTGGCGATATCAAACTGGGCCCGGACCACGCGGAGCCGGACTACAAATACACCAGTTGGTTTGCCATGCTGTTTTCCGCTGGCATGGGCATTGGTCTGGTGTTCTTCGGTGTTGGCGAACCGGTCATGCACTTTCTGGCACCGCCTGATGTAGACCCGGAGTCCATCGCAGCGGCGCGGGAAGCCTTGAAGATCACCATGTTCCACTGGGGTCTGCATGCTTGGGCAATTTATGCGGTTGTCGCGTTGTCCTTGGCTTATTTCACCTATCGCCATCAGCTTCCGCTGCTACCGCGCTCGGCACTCTACCCCATTATTGGTGAGCGTATTTACGGCCCGATTGGTCACACCGTCGATATCTTTGCGGTCATCGGTACGTTGATCGGTGTTGCGACCTCACTCGGCTATGGCGCCATGCAGGTGAACGCCGGCCTGAACTATCTGTTCGGCTTGCCGATTGGCGTGAATGTGCAGATTGTTCTGATCATAGTGATCTCGCTGATGGCAACCGCCTCCGTGTTCTCCGGTTTGGATCGCGGCGTCAAAAAACTGTCGGAACTCAACCTGACTCTGGCATTCAGCCTTTTGCTTCTGATCCTGATTGTGGGACCAACCGTCAGCCTGTTGCAAACGCTGGTCCAGAACACCGGTTCCTATCTTGGTGATCTGGTCAACAAGACCTTCAACCTTTACGCCTACGACCGCAAGGACGCCTGGCTCGGCGGTTGGACCCTGCTTTACTGGGGTTGGTGGATTTCGTGGTCGCCGTTCGTGGGCACCTTTATCGCCCGGGTTTCCCGTGGTCGTACCATCCGAGAATTTCTCGTTGGCATCCTGTTTGTCCCAACGGGCGTTGCGTTGATCTGGTTCACCGTCTTTGGCAACAGCGGGATCGACCTGATCATGAACAATGGCGCCCAAGAACTGGCAGAGGCTGTAAACACGGATGTCTCCGTGGCTCTGTTCAAGTTCTTTGAATACATGCCATTGACGCAGATTCTCTCCGGCATAGCGATTGTGCTCGTGGTGGTGTTCTTTGTGACATCCTCGGACTCCGGCTCTCTCGTGATTGACAGCCTGACCTCGGGCGGCGTAACCGATGCACCGGTGTGGCAGCGCATATTCTGGGCCCTTCTGCAGGGTTTGGTGGCTATTGTGTTGCTGTGGGCCGGCGGACTTGCCGCCTTGCAAACGGCAACGATCGTGAGTGCCTTGCCCTTCGTGCTGGTCATGATGGTGATGTGTTTTGGCCTTTATAAAGCCTTGCAGGATGATGCGTTGCGCATGCGCAATGTTCAGATGCACCACACAACCGTTCAATACAGCAAGACCTCCGTGGATTGGCAAACTCGCATTCGCACCTTGAATGCGCAACCCACGCGCCGGGACGTGAACAATTACCTGCGCACGGTTGCCAAGCCTGCTCTTGAGAAGGTGCGCTCGGAGTTCGAAGAACAGGGCTTCAAGGTCTCTCTCAAAGGCATCACCAACCTGCGCCTCGAGATTTCCCAATCCGATGAAAGCGTCTTCGTATATGCGTTGCGTAAGCGGTACTTTACAACCGCACTGGCCATGGGACCGGGGGAACTCGTGGTTGATGAGGAAACGGAAGAGGAAGAAGAGGCCCGCGCCGAACAGGACGATGGCACCTACTACTATCGCGTAGAGGTATTCTTGGAACAGGGTGGTCAGGAATACGACGTGATGGGATACACGGAAGAGCAGATCATCGCTGACGTTGTGACCCAGTACGAGCGGTACTTGCAGTACCTTCACTTGTCACACGCCGAACTGGTCTAACCCTCAAAAATCCTTCCGATACCAAGAAGCCCGGATCTTCTGATCCGGGCTTTTTTGTGGAAGTGGCGCATCCCACAAAAAACACCCGTCTTCTGTGGCGGAAGACGGGTGTGTGCAGTAGTGCGAAACGATCTTTGATCGTGTGCAGCTAAAAGCCTTGTAATATAGGCGTCACCCGTCCGTGGGGCTGGGCTCCAAAAAAATGCCCATCGAATATGGGAAATGCATACCGCAAATTGGTGCTGCGCCGCATGATGCAATTGCACTAATACGGCTCGTTTATTATTGCTTTTTCACTATACTTTAGGATGATTATACGATTAGCCTCGATTATCGAACCGCGCCGCATTCGCCATGATCGTGCTTGCAAGGCGCACAATTTCAGTTTGGGATCCAGCGCCGACTCGCCCCATCGCATTCTGCATATGGTTTCGAGCGGTATTGTAGCTGATGTTCAGGTTGCGAGCGCTATCGCGCAAGCTGTCGCCATTGGCAAGACCGAGTATCAACGCACTCTGCTTGGCTGTGACCCCTAAAACCTGTTGTACCAAATCCTCATTGGCCCTCGGCACGTCTGTTGGGTCGAAAAGCGATATCAGTGCCAATTCCCCTTCCACCATCAGGAAACGGTGATAATCCGGCGCTTCATAATAGGAATGGAGGGGCAAGGACGACATCATGAGGCCTGGCCCGTTCTCGTTGGAAAGGATCAAAGGCCCTGCGGGCAAGCGCTTTTCCAAGGTCTGATAAATAAGACCATCCAACGCCACTTGATCTGAACTTTGCGCGGCACCGAGTACATTCGCAGTGCTCAGCACCAACTGCCTGCTTTGTTTCAGGTAGTGTATGGCGCGCTTGTTCATCACTTTGACGCGCCCACCGCGCCCCACAATAATGGATGGCGTGGGCTGCTGCTCCAACCAAAACGCTTCGGCATGGCTGAGGGCATCTTGCGCCCGGCGCCTGAACTGCTGCAGCGACAACTCATAGGCAGACTGCGCAAACGGCAGGATTGCCTCCATCGTGTGTTCAAGGGAGTTCAGGGAGGAACCACCATAGCCGCGCGGCATGTTGGCGTTGATTTGCGCAGTATCCTTTCCTTCCCGTTTAAGGATGATGCAGGAGGAATTTTCGATGCAGTTGTGGTTTCGCAAAAACTCGTGATTGTATGCCGTGTTCTCCACCGAAGAGAAAGATTTGTAGCTTGTAAGCCGCATCAGTCGGTTAACAGGAGCACTCAGCAATACATCGTTGTTGGGATTTTCCTTCGCAACACGATTGAAGTCTTCGAGAAACGAAGGATCAGCGTTCAACGTTTCCACATAGGGATACTCTGCACCATCGCCGCCTTGTCGCTGAACACGAAATGCAAATATGACCTCGCTGTGCCGCGCGGCCAAGGGCCGAAGTGCCTCTTTAAGCGGATCCCCATTCATCAGGCATGCATAGATCTGTTGCACGATCTCGGCAGCTAATTGGTCCATTCTACCCCTGTCAAACTGAACCCAAATTTTTCCAGACTGCCACAGCCCCATTCCGGCAGTAAGGCTCCGTTTTGATGCCCCTCAACGAAACCCTTGAACTGTTGTAACTCGAATTGTGCGCAATGACCACTGATCAAACAGTGTTGGCATCGAACCACATATGGCAAGTTGCGCAAATGTGTAGAGCACCCATGGTAGATGGCTCTTCCCATGCTCGTTCAAAACCTGCTGGATTAATGGGCGCAACATGACAAGCAGGTGATTTGCAAATCACCCCTTGGGGGGATGTTTGGGGAGAACATCAAAAGGAATCGTGGTTTCCTTTTTGTTTTCAGCGTATAAGCCGATCCCGGTTTCTCCATGGGCACCGCTGGCAGCCGCAAGACGATCTGAACGCACACCCAAAAAGCGCAGATCAGCGTCAAGCACGTTTTTTGGACAGAGCTCAATCCACGACAAATTTCCGCCGCAATCCGCATAAGATCTAGGGTTTTGGTCGGTTAGTATCTACTACATATTGTTATCCAACGGCAAAACGAGCGAACAAGAGCGCGTCTGAAATTTACCCGCATTTGGAGCTGTTCGTGAGACCCGTAGTCATCAAGCGTGACGGATGCCGTGTGTCATTTGACCCGTCCCGGATCAAAGACGCTGTGTTAAACGCTGCCCCCGCCGCAGAAGGAATGGGAGCGGCCTACGCACAAGATGTAGCCAATGCCGTAACTGAGCAGTTCAAGGATACGGACGAAGTCCATATCGACGCGATCCAGAACGCTGTCGAGGACTTGCTCATGGCCGGACCTCACAAGTCGGCCGCTCGTGCCTATATCGAGTACCGCCATGATCGAGATATTGCTCGAGAGCGAACCAGCCACCTGAATGCAGAAATCCGCGGCCTGATCGATCAGAGCAACGCTGACGTACTGAACGAAAATGCCAACAAGGACGGCAAGGTCATTCCGACCCAACGCGACTTGTTGGCTGGGATTGTCGCCAAGCATTACGCAAAGCGCTACATCCTGCCAAGGGATATTGCACAGGCCCATGAACGTGGCGAAATCCACTACCACGACATGGACTACGCCCCCTTCTTCCCGATGTTCAACTGTATGCTGATTGATCTGAAAGGCATGTTGACCAACGGCTTCAAGATGGGCAACGCGGAGATCGGCACCCCGAAGTCCATCTCCACGGCCACGGCGGTAACAGCGCAGATCATCGCGCAGGTGGCCAGCCACATCTATGGCGGAACGACCATCAACCGCATCGATGAGGTCTTGGCTCCATATGTCACTGCGAGCTACGACAAACATCTGGCCGTTGCGCACAAATGGGACATTCGGAACCCGGAAGCCTATGCACAAGAGCGAACCGAGAAGGAATGCTATGACGCCTTCCAGTCACTCGAATACGAAGTCAATACGCTTCACACGGCCAATGGACAGACACCATTCGTAACTCTTGGCTTTGGCCTTGGCACCAGTTGGCAATCCCGAATGATCCAACAGTCCATCTTGAAGAACCGGGTGGCAGGTCTGGGCATAAATGCAAAGACGGCAATCTTCCCCAAGCTGGTGTTCACCATCAAGGACGGGCTGAACCTGCGCGAGGGTGACCCGAACTACGACATCAAACAGATGGCGTTGGATTGTGCCGCCAAGCGCATGTATCCCGACATTCTCAATTACGATCGCGTTGTGGAGGTCACAGGCTCTTTCAAGGCACCGATGGGATGCCGGTCGTTCCTCAATCCCTTTGAGGAGAATGGTGAGTTCGTCCATGATGGACGCAACAATCTGGGCGTTGTCAGCCTGAACCTGCCACGCATCGCACTGGAGGCTGGAGGCGATGAGGATCGGTTTTTCGAGCTACTGGACAAGCGGCTTGAGCTGGCCCACCGGGCATTGAATACCCGCATCGAACGCCTGCAAGGGGTGAAGGCACGCGTGGCCCCAATCCTTTATATGGAAGGCGCGTGCGGCGTTCGCCTCAAAGCAGATGATGACGTCTCTCAAATCTTCAAGGACGGTCGCGCGTCCATTTCGCTTGGGTACATCGGCATTCATGAAGCGATCAACGCGCTTTATGGCAACAAGGCGCACATTTATGACGACGACGCCTTGCAGCAGAAAGCGATTTCCATCGTTCGCAGGCTCAAGGCGGCCGTGGACCAATGGAAAGCGGAAAGCGGTTATGCCTTCAGCCTTTACTCCACTCCCTCGGAGAACCTGTGCAGCCGCTTCTGTGCGTTGGACACCAAGCGTTTTGGTATGATCGATGGGGTCACAGACAAGGGCTACTACACCAACTCGTTCCATCTGGACGTGGAAAAGAAGGTTTCGCCCTACCACAAGATCATGTTTGAGCAGCCCTATCCGGCCCTCGCTTCAGGCGGGTTCATCTGTTACGGCGAGTTTCCAAACATGCAACGCAACGTGGAGGCGCTGGAAGACGTTTGGGATTTCTCCTACGAGCGCGTTCCGTATTACGGCACCAACACACCAATCGATGAGTGTTATGACTGTGGCTACACTGGTGAATTTACCTGCACCAGCAAAGGATTTGAGTGCCCCAGCTGTGGCAATCGAAATCCGGGCCGTGTCTCTGTGATCCGTCGGGTTTGTGGCTATCTGGGCAACCCGGATGCGCGCCCCTTCAACTTTGGCAAGCAGGAAGAAGTCAAAAGGCGCGTCAAGCACCTTTGAGCCGCTCTGGTCAGTGAGGTCATGATGAATTTCCATCAGTACTACCCGATTGATGTGGTGAACGGTCCCGGTACACGCTGCACCCTTTTCGTGTCCGGGTGCGTGCACAAATGTCCGGGCTGTTACAACGCACGGACATGGAAGCCCGAAAGCGGACTGCCTTTCACCGAGGCCGCAGAAGATCAGATCATCACGGACCTCACGGATCCAATCATCAAGCGGCGCGGCCTTTCGCTTTCGGGTGGTGACCCGCTGTTTCCGGGAAATGTCGAGGCCATCGCTCGTTTGGTTGCGCGGGTTCGCCGAGAAGCTCCAGGCAAGGATATCTGGCTTTGGACTGGCTACACGTTCGAAAGCATGACCAGCGCTCAACGCGAAGTTCTGCATGACATTGACGTCCTGATTGACGGCAAATTCGTGCAAGCCCTGCATGATCCTCGCCTCAAATGGCGCGGGAGTTCGAACCAGCGCATCATCGACGTGCATTGTCAGGGCATCCCCGATTGCACCTACACCCCATCCGATGAGGGTCTGCTGTCCACACCCAAGGGTTTGCGATTGCCCGCCGCATTACCTGATTGACACTGTCAAACCTGCGTAACGTAAACCCTTTTACAAACCGCTTGATGCTTTTTGCCATCTCCGCGCTATAGTGCCTGTTAAAAAGGCCGGAGAATGCCAATGAAGATCACTGCGTGTTTCGGTGCCCTCGCCCTTCTTGCCCTGCTGACAGAACCACTGGTGGCAGCCCAACTGCAAGGTGAGGTCAGGCTGGATGGCAAGCCACTGGAAGGAGCGCCAGTGGTCCTCTGGCAGACCAATGGCGAAGCAGGGGCTGATCAACTCGCAGCCTCGGTTACCGATGCCCAAGGCGCCTTCTCGTTCTCCCAACTGGAAGGCGCGATCGAAAACGGCCTCTTTTATCTGACGGCCTCGCAGGTGGATAACGAGCAACTGGTTCTGATGGCCGCCATCGGCCCTCAATTGCAAGAGCAAGTGGTTCTCAACGAATTGACCACCGTCGCTACGGTGTTCACCCACGCGCAGTTCATGAATGGCACGGATATCCGCGGCAACGAATTAGGCCTGCTGATTGCCGCGCGTAATACGCCGAACCTGGTAGACCCGACCACCGGACGCTGGGGATCTGTAGTTCTTGACCCTCTGAACACCGGCGAGAACCAGACCCTCGCCCGACTCAATACGCTGGCAAGCCTCATTACCAGCCTCGCCCGTGACGCCGACCCTGATTGGCAAACCCGGCTGTTTCAACTCGCCCGCCCCAACCAGCAGGACCGATCTGCACCGCCGACAACAATTGATGTGCTGGCTGCACTGGCCAAACAGCCATGGGAAAACGCAGATGAGGCCTTCAAGCTGTTTGATGAAGCCTATCCTGCACCTGGGGACGGCCAGCCGCGCCCAACGCCTTTCTTGCCTTACCTTGATTTCCCGCCCCGCGACTTTGCCATGATCCTTGCCTTTGCCGGTGGTGGCATTGACGCACCAGCCCGCCTCGCCATCGACCGTTGGGGCAATGTCTGGAGCGGTCAAATATGGATGCCGGGCTCACTCTCCTCACCCGGACAAGGGATCGGCGGTGGCGTGGCCAAAATGCGCCCTTATGGACAAGCGGTTTCACCAGCACCAACAGGATGGACGGCGGATACGCTCAACGGCGTGGACTGGGGACTGGCAGTTACCTATGACGGCCTCTGGGCAGGCGCACTTAATGGCACGATCGTAAAGTTCAACTGGGCCGGAGAACCGGTCGGCACGGCAGCGGACTCAAACCTCGGCGGTGAATTGCAAGTCATCACTGGTCTGTCGGCCGCTGCGAGTGAAGATGTCTGGTTGGCAGATGGCCCCGGCAACCAACTGGTTCTGTTTCGCAATGGCGATACCAGAAACGGCAAGATCATTGTCGTGGACGGATTAAACTGGCCTCATGGCATTGAGGTTGATGATCAAGATCGAGTTTGGGTCGCCAATGCGGCCGGAGATACCGTAATCCGTTTCAACGCAAGCGACCCTAGTGCCACAACGGCAATCAAGGTGCCGCGCGCACCTCGCGATCTGTCATTGGACTCTCAGGGAAATATTTGGGTTGCCAGTGCGTTGTCTGCCGGAACCACACTCCCGGATACACCGGAAGATGCCCCGCCTCTGGCCACTTTCGAAGCACTGGTCTCATACCTTTTGGAACAGCAGGAACCCGCACAACCACAGGGCCAGATTTACTTGATCCGCCCCGATGCCTCGCTGGTCAACGAGGAAGGGTTTGCCGCAGCAGGTGCCCTGGATGTGCCTTGGGGCCTGTCTGTTGATGGTAATGATGATGTGTGGGTTGCAAGCTTGTGGAACAGAAGCGTCGTTTTGCTCGCCGGCGTTCAACGGGCCGAAACCTCGCTGACAACAGCTTTGGGCGAACCACTCCATAGCTTTCAAAGTGGCAGCATCAAGAACGTCAGCGATGTCGCCACCGATACAGCCGGGAACCTATGGATTGCCAACACATGGGCCGGCCTGAACAGCCTGTCGGACGACGATGCTTTAACGGCACCGCGCAGGATTTGGCGGGGCGGAGGCAGCATTGCAGTCATCTATGGAATCGCCACCCCGGTCCATACACCTGTTGTGGGTCAAACGCGCCGGCCATGACATGAAAAGAGGCCGATGTGATATACCTGAAGCTCCGAAATAACCTTAAATTTGTTCCGGTCCCTCCGGTTTCTCGGAGTGGTTGTCCGCGCAGACCCCTTAAGAGCGGAAAAAACTCGCCCAAGCTTGAAGCAAACGAGCATGAGTTTATTCAACTCAGCACTGAATAGAATTCAATTCTATTATTATCTTCAGAAGTAGGTTCTACTTCTTTTTTACCCTTCAATTATTCTGATCTATGGGAATTTATTTCTATAGCCGTTATATAGGGAACCAACACGATCACCCCTCAAGCAATCAAGGTTTAATCATGCGTGCTCTTGTTGTAGCAGCGGCTCTTTTGACCGCGATCCCGGCAGCTCAGGCTGAGACCATCCGCGTTGGCATGTCCGGCGGCTATTTCCCATTCACCTTTGTTCAACAGGACAAGCTTCAGGGTTTTGAAGTGGATGTCATGAACGCTGTTGGCGAAGTCACCGGCGATGACATCGAGTTCGTGACCATGAGCTTTTCCGGCCTTGTGGGTGCGCTGGAAGCCGGCCGCATCGATACCATTGCAAACCAGATCACCATTACGCCAGAACGCGAAGCCAAGTTCACTTTCACCCAGCCCTACGTTTATGACGGGGCGCAGGTCGTGGTGAAAGATGGTAATCAGGACGAAGTAACCGGCGTTGAGGCCCTAAAAGGGCGCTCCGTGGCGGTGAATCTGGGCTCCAACTTCGAGCAGCTTCTGCGCGAGCTGCCCTATGCAGACGAAATCAACATCAAGACCTATGAGAGCAATCTGGCACAGGAAACCGCTCTGGGCCGTGTTGATGCCTTCGTCATGGACCGTGTGAGCGCCGCACAGCTGATCAAGGAAACCCCGCTACCGCTGGCCCTTGCTGGCGAGCCATTTTCCGAGATCCGTAACGCACTGCCATTCCGCTCCGACAAGGAGAGCAAGGCGCTGGCAGAAAAAGTGGACGCTGCCATAACCACCCTGAAGGAAAACGGCAAGCTCGCCGAAATCTCGCAGAAGTGGTTCGAAGCGGACATCACCAAGAAATAAACGGCCCTCTGTTTCCCCCAAGCAGCAAGGCCCCAAGCGCAGAGAGAATACTGATGCGAGCGCTCGATATTGAGTACATGCTCGGGCTCGTGCCCGTGCTCCTGAAATACGTGCCCCTCACCCTTGGCATGGCCTCGGTATCGATGGCACTGGCGCTCGCATTGGCCTCTCTGCTTGCGATCATCCGCGTGGCGCGCATTCCGGTTCTGGATGGCATCACGCGGGTGTTCATCTCCTTCTTTCGCGGCACACCGCTCTTGGTTCAGCTGTTCCTGTTCTATTACGGCTTGCCCCAACTGGTTCCGGTCCTCACCGCGCTGGACGGTGTGACCGCCGCAATCATCGGCCTCACCCTGCATTTCGCCGCCTACATGGCAGAAAGCATTCGCGCCGCTATCCTTGGCGTGGATCGCAGCCAGTGGGAAGCCTCCAAGGCCATAGGCATGTCCATGGCGCAGATGATGCGCCGGATCATCCTGCCTCAGGCCTCGCGCGTGGCCGCGCCGACGCTGGTCAACTACTTCATCGACCTGATCAAGGGCACCTCGCTGGCGTTCACACTTGGGGTGACCGAGCTGATGGGCGCAGCCCAGAAGGAAGCGGCGGGCAGCTTCCTCTACTTTGAAACCTTCATCGTGGTCGCTGTGTTCTATTGGGTGATCGTTGAAGCGCTCTCCCTCTTCCAGCAGCGCCTGGAAGGCAGACTGTCGAAGGCATTTGTACGATGATCAAGATCCGCGGCCTCACTAAGATTTATAATGGAATGCCTGTGCTGAACGGCATCGATCTGGATATCGAAAAGGGCGAACGCATTGTCATCATTGGCCCTTCAGGCACAGGCAAGTCGACGCTGCTGCGCTGCCTGAACTTTCTCGACACGCCGGATGGCGGAGAAATCATCTTCGATGATGAAACCATCGACGTGACCAAGGCCAGCCCGAAGGACATTCAACGCCTGCGCCTGCGCACCAGCTTCGTGTTTCAGAACTACGCCCTGTTTGCCAACAAGACCGCCCGCGAGAACATTGCCGAAGGTCTTTATACCGTGCGCAAGTGGGGCCGTGAGGAGGCACTGAACAGGGCGGATGAGATCCTTGCCACCATTGGCCTCGCAGACAAGGCGGACGCCTATCCTGCCGCGCTTTCGGGCGGTCAGCAGCAGCGCGTTGGCATTGGACGCGCCATGTCTGTTGATACGGACCTGATGCTGGTGGACGAGCCGACCTCCGCGCTCGACCCGGAATGGGTGGAGGAAGTGCTGCAGCTCATGAAACGGGTTGCCGACCAGCACCGCACCATGCTGATCGTTACCCACGAGATGAGCTTTGCCAAAGACATCGCTGATCGGGTAATCTTCATGGAAGGCGGCCGGATCGTCGAGCAAGGCCCGCCCTCAAAGATCTTCTCTGCACCGGAGGATGATCGGACCAAGGCATTCCTGCGCAAAGTGCTGCCAAGCGCCCTTTAGCGATTTTGAAAAAAGAAGCCTCCACGCGCCAGTTCCGCACACACGTGGAGGCTTCGTCGTCAAGGCCGGCCCTATAGGAGGAAATGGTCGACCCTTCCGCAAGTCATACAGCTTTAGTGGCTGTGCCGAGGCGTCTTGGAGTTGCCTATGTCTTGATACTTGTCGGCGTCTTCCAAGATCATCCCTTCACTGAACGGGCGCACATGCTGGCGGAATAGTTGCTGCCAGGGTGTTTGGCTTTCAGGTCCATGGAAGCCACCCGCTGCCTCCAGTGCGCTACGGCGCGCGGCGATCTCTTCATCGGAAACCAGCAGGATGACCTGACGCTTCTTCAAGTCCACGCGCAGGCGATCCCCATCCTTCAGGATAGCCAGATTGCCACCATCTGCCGCCTCGGGTGAGGCATTGAGAATGGAAGCGGATCCCGATGTCCCCGACTGGCGTCCATCGCCAATGCAAGGCAACGTCGTCACGCCCTGCTTCAGCAAATATGCCGGTGGCCGCATGTTGACGACTTCCGCTCCTCCGGGGTAGCCCTTCGGGCCCGCCCCTCGCATGACCAACACGCTTTGCGGGGTTATGTTCAACGCCGGATCGTCAATGCGTTTGTGAAAGTCTTCCGGTCCTTCGAAGACAAAAGCAGTTCCTTCATAGGCCTCTGGATCATCCGGATTGGACAAATAGCGGTTACGAAACTCGTCATTGATGACCGAAGTTTTCATGATCGCGGTATCAAACAGGTTTCCCGTCATGTTCAGGAAGCCTGCGTGAGGGGTCAATGGATTGGACAATGGCCGGATCACATCCTCATCCTGAATCTGGCACTCCTTGTAGAGATCCTCGAATGGGAGCCCACTGGCCGTAACCGCCTTGGGGTGTGGTATCTTGCCGGCGCGCAGCAACTCGCCAATGACCGCAGGCAATCCTCCCGCCAAATGGAAGTCCTCACTCAGGTACTCTCCAGCCGGTTGCACATTGGCCAACAACGGCACCTCGTAGCCCAGACGTTCCCAGTCCGCATTGGTCAGCTCCAATCCCAACTGACGTGCAACAGCAGACAGGTGAATGGGCGCATTTGTCGACCCGCCAATGGCAGAGTTGACCACAACGGCGTTTTCAAACGCTTCTCGGCTCATGATGTCAGAAGGTTTGAGGTCTTCATGCACCATCTGAACAATACGTTCACCGGTGTAATAGGCCATCTGCGACCGTTCCCGGTAAGGTGCCGGGATCGATGCCGACCCTGGCAGCTGCATGCCAAGGGCTTCGGCCAGACTGTTCATGGTGGAGGCAGTCCCCATGGTGTTGCAGTATCCAACCGATGGCGCTGAGGAAGAGGCCATTTGCAGGAACTGCTCGCCATCGATTTCGCCAGCCGCATGTTTCTGCCGCGCCTTCCAGATGACCGATCCCGAACCCGCACGCTCGCCCTGGTACCAGCCGTTCAGCATGGGACCAACTGAAAACGCAAGAGCCGGAATGTTGACAGTCGACGCCGCCATCAGCAGAGCTGGCGTGGTCTTGTCACAGCCGATCGTCAAGACCACCCCATCAATGGGATAGCCGAACAAGGCCTCGACCAACCCCAGATAGGCCAGGTTGCGGTCGAGCATGGCCGTGGGGCGTTTGCCGGTCTCCTGAATCGGGTGAACCGGAATTTCAAGTGGCACCCCGCCAGCTTCGCGAATGCCGTCACGCACCCGCGTTGCCAGTTCAAGGTGATGTCGATTGCACGGTGATAAATCGGAGCCAGTTTGAGCAATCCCGATTATCGGCTTCCCCGAGCGCAACTCCTCCGGTGTCAAACCGAAATTGAAATAGCGCTCGACGTAAAGAGCCGTCATCTCCGGATCACTCAGATCGTTGAACCACGCCTCTGAGCGTAGAGGCCGCTTGGGCGTTTTTTTGGTCATGGCTTTCTCCAGTGTCCAGCCCCCGGGCGGGGGCCTGCCGATGGCAGGCCTAGTGTCCGGTGATGCCGGGGAACATGATGATGATGAACAGAGCGAGGATCTGCAGGCAGATGAATGGCAACAGCGAGCGGAAAATCTCACCCAAAGAGATGTCGTCAGGCGCCACCGACTTGAGATAGAAGGCGGCCGGTCCAAACGGCGGCGACAGGAAGCTGACCTGCATGTTCATGGCGAACACAACGCCGAACCATACCGGGTCATAGCCAAGATCCCTCACGATCGGCACGAAGATCGGCATGCACAGCAGCGCAATTCCAACCCAGTCGAGAAACATCCCAAGCACGAACAGGATGCCCATCATGAACAAGATCACGATAATCGGTTCTTCAGAGACGCCCTGAATGAGGTTGGAAACAAACGTGATACCACCCATCAGGTTGAACACACCGACCAGCGCAGAGGCACCGATGCCGATCCACACGATCATGCCCACTGTTCTAAGGGTCTGCTTGGCCGCACCTATAATCAGATCCTTGGAGAACTCGCCACGGATCACGGTAGAGAGCGTCACCCCGATCACGCCGATTGCCGACGCTTCCGTAACCGAAGCGATACCACCGTAGATGGATCCGAGAACAAAGATCACAACCAGCACAGGGAGGAACAAACCCTTCAGCAACCGCAGTTTCTCGCGCGTGGTCATTTCCTCTGGCGTTGCAATTGGGGCCATCTCCGGGTTCATGTAGGCCCGGAACAGGATATAGGCTGCATAAAAGCTGGCGAGCATGAAGCCAGGCAGGAACGCGGAGGTGAACAGTTCGCCGATAGACACGTTCGCCGTCAGACCGTAGATGATCAACACGATTGATGGCGGAACCATGGTTCCCAAAGCACCACCGGCACAGCACACGCCAATGGCCAGCCGTCGGTCGTACCCCAAGCGCAGCATTTGCGGCAGGGCCAGCAGACCCAGAAGGATCACTTCACCGCCGATGATGCCGGACATGGCTGCAAGGATAACGGCCACCATCAAGGTCTGGATCGCCACACCGCCACGGATACGGCCAGCAAGCACCTTCATGGCATCAAACAGGTCGCGTGCTATGCCTGAGCGGTCAAGAATGGCCGCCATCAGCACGAACATGGGCACAGAGACGAATACGAATGAGTTCACAAAGCTGAAGATACGGCTTGTGATCAGTGGCAAGGCCATGGGACCGAACCAGCCGAGGGCGAAAATGAGCGCGACGAGCAGCGTCACGAACGCCAGCGGCATGCCCGTCAGCAACAGGGCGAGCAGCGATATGAACATCGCCAGAGTGGCCCCCTCAATTCCGAGGGCCTGTAAGTCAGGAATGAAAGAGAAATCCATCAGTCTTCAACCTTGCGCCGGGCATAGTTGATCGCGAGGACGAAAAACTGCACCGCCAAAACCACCAGAATGACAAGCAGGAACACCTTCATCATGCCCGGATAGGGCGGGTTCCATGCGCTTCCGCTTGTTTCGATGTGAATGTCACCCGTCGGTGTCCAAACAGCACGCTTGACGCTCTGCCAGGACGCCCAGGCGAAAAAGCCGGATGAGATCATGCAGACTGCCGAGATGATCACATCAAAGGCACGCCGCAACCGCGGTCCCAACGTGTCGTAAATCAGTACGACCCGAATGTGCCGGTTGAGCGCAGCTGCGTACAAACCACCGAAAATGAACGCAATTGCGCTCAAAAAAACGACAGTTTCGTGCGCCCAAACGGTTGGGGAGTTGAAGACATAGCGCATGATCACCTCGTAAAAGAGGATCAACGCCGAGAGCACAATGCCGATGGCAAATACCATCCCGAGTTTCACCACCAAGCGGCCCAGAAGCCCAGCTTCAGGGATCGCGCCATCTGCCACTTGATGTTGAAGTTCTTTTAGTTTTTCAGTTTCGGACATTTCCTGCCATCCCCCCAGTTAGTGTGTCCGAGGACGGACCTCCCGGCGATGGGCCGGGAGGTGAGAATTCAGAAGGGGTTGATCAGTCCTTGGCCAACAAGCCGTTGGCGTCCAGATAGGAGATCAGCGTGTCGTAGACCTTCTGAGAATTGGCGGATGCAGATGCGGCCTCTTCCCACTGAGTGCGGGCGATTGAACGGAACTTGGCACGTTCCTCATCCGACCAGTCGTGAATGGTGACCTTGCCGCTTGCAGCCGCTGCTTCTGCAGCTTCCTGGTCATGTTTGTGAACAGTTTCAGCCTGGTACTGGGCAAATTCCTGAACACTCTCGGACATGGCCTTCTGCAGGTCTTCTGGCAACGAGTCCCACTTCACCTTGTTCACGCTTACCTCGATAAGCGGCATGGAGTGGAAACCTGGATAGACCGGATGCTTGGCGATATCGTGCAGACCCTGCGCTTCATTGGTCGAGAAGGTGTTGTAGTCCGCCGCGTCAATCACACCCTTGTCCAGTGCTGTGAAGACTTCCGAACCCGGCAGGTTCACCGGAGCTGCACCAGCTGCCGCAAACACTTTTTGCACCATGCCTTCTGGCGCCCGGAGCTTCAGCCCCTTCAGGTCATCCACCCCATCCAGCGGCACTTTGGAAACGAATGCTTCAAGACCCGGTGTTGTCGCGCCAAGGAACTGCAAACCATAGGGGTTCAGCATTTCATTCATCAGCTCGGCACCGCCGCCATTGTACATGAAGTCAAACATTTGCTGCGGCGACGCCCACGCACCTACCGGGTTCGCAATCAGCCCAAAGGCAGGATCCTTGCCCGCAAAGTAGGAGGTATCGGTGAAGTGACCATCAATGATGCCCGCTGCAACGGCATCCTGGGTCTCACTATGCGCGACGATGGTCTCAACCGGGAGCATCTCGACTTCGACACGACCGTCGGTCTTCTTCTCCACCATCTCGGCCCATTCTTTTTGGAGAAGGAAGTTGGTGTTACCTGCAGGGTCAGACGACTGAATGCGGAAAGTGTATTCCTGCGCCATGGCGCTTGTTGCCATCATGCCGACTGCAACACCGCCCAAAAGTAGAACTCGAATATTGGAAAACGTCATTTCTTTCCTCCCGGGAATAGATTAGCCCAACATCGACCTGGGAAGGCTGCTCTTGCCCAGTGATCGAAGCGAGTGATATAACACTAATGTTAGCGCTATCATTTGTCAAAAAGTTCGTGTAAGATTCTGCGAAAGAAACCTGAGAGACATATTTAAAGCTATGAAAAAAGGAAGTTATTCACCCACAGCCAGTCCGACACTGAGTGATGTAGCCAGAGAGGCCGGTGTTAGCGCAATCACTGTATCGCGCACCATCCGGAGTCCTGAGAAGGTATCAAAGGCATCGCGCCTGAAAGTCGAAGCGGCAATTGCCAAACTGGGATATGCACCGGATCCGGCCGCATCTGCACTGGCATCCAAGACCTCGACGACGATCGGCCTGCTCGTACCATCCCTTACAAACAATGTTTTCGCCGATGTTGTGCGCGGAGTCTACGATGGGATTGAAGAAACCCGATTTTTCGTCCAAATCGGCAACTTTCGGTATAGCGCACTGAAAGAGCAGGAACTATTGCGGGTATTCTTACGGCAAAAACCAGCTGGTTTGATCCTCTCAGGTTTTGATCAGACCCAAGAAGCAACACGCATGCTGAAAAACGCCCCCTGCCCTCTGGTGCAAATCATGGATATCGGCCCTCAGCCCGCAGACATGGCGATCGGATTTGATCACAAAGAGGCTGCCCGAACCGCGACCCGCCATCTTTTGGAACAAGGATATACAAAACTTGGGTTCCTTGGAGCCCGAATGGATCCGCGGTCGCAGGCCCGCTATGAGGGGTTCAAGGACGTATGCAAGGACGCAGGCAAGCTGGATGAAAAGCGCATAGTTACAACCCTGCAGCCGTCATCCGTCAGCATGGGACGGCAACTGTTTGAGGCGCTTTTGGCGAAGACCCCGGACGTTGACGCCATTCTTTGCAACAATGATGACCTTGCAATCGGCGTCTTGACCGAAGCACAACGCCGTAACATTCAGGTGCCGGATGATCTGGGCATTTGCGGTTTCAACGATATTGATATCGCCCGCAACATGATGCCGGAAATCACCTCCGTTGCCACCCCGCGCTATGATATCGGACGGCGTGCCATTCAGATGATTCTGGATGAAATTGCAGAGCCAGGATCCGTTGCTGACCGCAATCAGGATGTGGGCTTTGAATTGGTTCCACGACAATCAACAGCGAGACGGCGCTAACTTGTTTCACGCGATGATGAGACGCAAACGCGATCACAAGTACAATTGAAAATATCCATTGCTACGCTACTCTCGTTTTTGGTGTTCTTGGCGTAGTAAAAATTTCAAACTCTGGATTTTTCATGAATATTGAACGCATCTCATCCGTTGGGGCGACGATTATTGCATTGGCAGCGCTGGTCGCGAGCCAATTTCCGCCGCTTTATACTTACTTCCAGTCTGGTGAGGTCGTGGAGGATGAAATCGCCGACTTCGCCCTTCGCTGCGGCAAGCAAGGCGTATTTTTAACAACCAAAGTGCCTTACCAAAATGTTGGCGATGGATACGCCACCATTCTTTCAATTCGCCTGAAATTAAGGGACCAACAAGGCACCCTCGTGGCGGATTTCCAGGACCCACGAGTGCAATCGGAGAAAAAGGTCGACGCATTGATGCGGCCCGTTTTCGAACCCTTTGTCAGAAAGGCAATAGCTCCAACCGAACACTGGGTCGCGAGCGCCGTTTTTGATCCGGATTGGTCCAATCAGAACATCGAAGCCATGCGTGTGTTGCTGCCTCGTCTCGACGACGCCCTCGGTTACAGCGGCTTTTCTTTCGACATCGAGGAAGAGTACGACATCGACCCGGAGTTGATTTCTGCACTGAGCAATGCCTACCAGCCTTTGATTGATTGGGTTGAGCCTGGAAACTACGTCATTGCACTGAATACGATCTGGAATGACGAAGACGGCAAACGACACACTCTTACCAGCGAAACAAGGTTTGCATTGTCAGCATCGGAAGCAGCAGCCGTGAAACGCTACTACTCCCCCGACTTTTTGAGTGAGAACCCAGACTTTTTTCGATCATGCCTGATCACGCCTGACATACAAACCACCGGTTCATCCTAACGCATGGCCCGCGCATTGTTGATGATGGACAACAGCTCTGACGAGTATCATTTCTGCGCATACCACATGCGAGAAATCGGCTGATCCCGGCGAACGAAGTGATGGTACAACGCCGCCACAACATGAAGGGCCAACAAGGCCATCAATAAACGCGCACCCAAACCATGTAATGCCCGCGGCGCAACCTCGGTAAAATCTGGAAGAGGGCCAGCTGTAACATCGAACAGCACCCCAGCGGCGCCCGTTAACGCCATCATACCAATGCCGCTAATGCAAAGCAGCAGAATGAGAACATAGGTTAGTGCATGGACAATCTGTGCCAGCCTGTGCTGCCACATATTTGCAGTAGAGCCCGGGAGCGGCTTGCGATCCGCCACAAGCCACCAAAGAATCCTTAGCACGGTAAGAACCAAAACACCCAGTCCCATGGGCACATGAGCTGCGAGAATGGTTTTACGCCCTACCTCACCTGTAGCAGCGCCCGACAAAAAACCTGAAGCCAAAAGCGCAACGATTACCGCGGCGCTAAGCCAATGCAAAGTTACAGCAATGGTCCCGTATTGAGTTGAAGTGCTTTTCATGCCGTCCTCATGAATTTACATAGTATGCTATTGATCATATACATAGCATGCTATTCATTTCTATGCTAGAAGGGCACATGACTTTTTTAAAGGATCATTCTGCGGGTTATCTCGCCAACCAGTTGGCACGCCTGTTCGCCGAGGGCCTTCAAGAGCGTATTCAAGCACTTGGCATCACGACTGGTCAGTTCCCTGCCCTGCTGGCGTTATGGGAAAAGGACGGCCTCACTCAAGCAGAGTTGGTGCGGGCTACAGATGTCGAGCAAGCAACCATGGCAGCCACACTCAAGCGCATGGAACGTGATGGCCTTGTTTGTCGCAAACCTCATCCTGATGATTCCAGAGCACAACAAGTGTTTTTGA
Source organism: Pseudovibrio exalbescens DSM 16456 (assembly GCF_000422785.1). Classification (GTDB taxonomy): domain Bacteria; phylum Pseudomonadota; class Alphaproteobacteria; order Rhizobiales; family Stappiaceae; genus Pseudovibrio; species Pseudovibrio exalbescens. Next base: position 40,434 of record NZ_AUGS01000017.1, on the reverse strand, counting down.
CGGAACGGGCAAAACAAATCCGTCAACTCGCCTACACTGCGGCGAACGAGCAGAATGGCGCGGCTCTGGCAGACTTCTCGCCTGGGGAAGTAGAGCAGTTTTTGCACCTTATGCGAAAAGCCATCACAACCATGCGGGAGCAAAACAAACGCTCTTCCTGAAGTGCCCACACCTATGTGCGGACCCGTGGCATAAAAAGGCTGGTGATTCCCGGAAAAGCAGTTAGAACGCCACGATAGCGCCCAGGCTGCTTCGCCTGTCAGCGCATGAACCCGACACCTACAAACGCCCAGGCCTATTCTGCCTGTCAGCGTGAGGAGTTCTTGATGACGACCCAACGTATCTCAAGGCAGCACCTTGAGGGCGCGATCTTTCTTGCCCTGTTTGCTGCCTGCATTCCCCTTTCCAATTGGATGCTCTCAAACATTGGAACCGTTTGCCCGGCCAATGGGCCGTGCCTTATCCCCATCGGATTTGGCCTCATGGCACCAAGTGGTGTTGTTGTAGTGGGCGCAGCCTTGCTTTTCCGCGATCTGGTTCAACGACGCCTCGGCTTGAACTGGGCCTTCCTTGCCATTGCCATCGGCGCACTGCTTTCATGGATGGTGGCTCCGCCAGCGTTGGTAGCTGCCTCCGTTGTGGCGTTCTTGTTTTCAGAGCTTGCAGATCTGGCGGTGTTCACCCCGCTTCAACGGCGCGGCTTGGTACGTGCTGTTTTCTTGTCTTCCTTGGTCGGCCTTGTTCTGGACAGCCTGATTTTCCTGCAGCTTGCCTTTGGCAACCTGAATTTCTTGGTTGAGCAGATGGTCGGCAAGACGTGGATCGTTCTGGCAACCCTGCCACTGGTAGCCCTGCTGCGCCGCCATGATGAACGCCGCAACCTTCAGCCCGCGTGATCCGGTCCCAACAAGGAAGAAACAGAATGTCTCATACCGAACAAGGCCTAAGCCAACTCGGCGCCGCCAGCGCCCTGCCGCAATGTCCCGATGAAGCCGTGCTGGAACGCGTGCCAAATCCTCATCCGGACACCAACTATGTAACCCGGTTTACAATGCCGGAGTTTACCTCGATCTGCCCGGTTACTAGTCAGCCCGACTTCGCTCATCTTGTGCTGGACTTTGTGGCCGACAAATGGTTGGTCGAAAGCAAAAGCTTGAAACTCTACCTCTTGTCGTTCCGAAACCACGGCGCATTTCACGAAGATTGTACCGTTGCCATTGGCAAGCGAATTGTTGCGTTGATCGAGCCCCGCTGGTTGCGCATTGGGGGTTACTGGTATCCACGTGGGGGCATGCCGATTGATGTATTCTGGCAACACGGCGAGGTGCCCTCAGGCACTTGGGTCCCTGACCAAGGCGTTCAGCCCTACCGTGGCCGCGGGTAAACTGCCAGGCTGAAAAAGCAAAGGGTGCACTGGCACAAATACGCCAGGGCACCCTGACTGCTTTCCCCTAACGACACCTTCACCATTAAACAGTATGCTTGGCCCGTAACCTTGTCTTCTTCCGAGCGAGAAGGATGCCAGATGTTTGCCAAGCCCAAACTCTTGATTGCGCTAGCCTTGACCGCATTTGTTTCGGCTTGGGGTCTCTACGATGTCAAGAGTCTTGCCGCTGTCGCCTCTGAACTGGTGGCGATACAGTTCACCTCACGTGGCTGGTTTATTATGCTGACAGTGAGTTTCTTGCTCATTATCAGCTTTACGCTCGCAGTCAGCCGCTATGGGAACATAAAGCTCGGCAAGGACGACGATGAACCTGAGTTTGACGTCATATCCTGGCTTACCATGCTGTTCTCGGCCGGGATGGGGGTTGGGTTGCTCTACTGGGCGACGGCTGAACCCGTGACGCATTTCCTGACCCTAACCGAGCAAACCAACGAGAACTTTGCCGCCGACAAGGCTCTGTTTGTGACCAATTTTCATTGGGGCCTGCATGCATGGGCCGTCTATGCCATGACGGGGCTGGTCATCGCTTACTTTGGGTTCCGGAAAGGCGAACCAAGTGTAATCGGGGCACCCATTCGCTACGGCTTCGGCAACAGCCCGCTGGTGAAAGCTGTGGCTTGGATCAGCGACCTTCTCGCCATTTTTGCGATCGCCATTGGGCTGGGCGGCTCAGTGGCCATGGGTGTCTTTCAGGTTCAAGAAGGTGTCAACATCATGTTCGGCATGGAGAGTTCTGGCATGAGCGTCACCGTGATTGTATTTGCGCTCCTTTGCCTCTGCTATTTTCCAGCGCTGGTGGTGGACCTTGGCTCAGGCATGTCATTGCTAGCAAACTTGGCAATGGCGATTGCAATTGGCCTTCTACTATTCCTGCTGTTGACCGGACCTACGCACTACATAATGGGAGGATTAGTCCAATCCTTTGGCGAGTATCTTTCGAATGTTGTGCCGCACGGGTTTCGCACCTTCACGTTCATGGATGAAACCGTAAACAATTGGTTCCAAGCCTGGACACTGAACTACATGGTCTGGTGGCTCGCCTGGGCTCCATTTGTTGGCGTTTTTATTGCCCGCATTTCACGGGGTCGAACCATTCGTGAGTTTCTCTGCGGGGTAGTGCTGGTACCAACAGCGTTTTCAATCATATGGTTTGGCGTTTTCGGTGGCGTCGGTTTTCATGCAGCCCTCGTGGATACGGTCCCGATTCTGGAGATCACACGTACGAACCTTGATGCTGTCACTTATTTCGTGCTCAACATGTTTCCCTATCCCGTTTTCACGAGCATTGCGGTGATCGTTGCAACATTCCTCTTCATCGTAACCAGTGTTGTGAGTGCCGCCTTCGTCCTTTCCATGTTTTCCTGTGAAGGAGACGTTGATCCACCAGCACGCATCAAGCTCATCTGGGGTCTGTTGCTCGGCGGATTAGGCTTTGTGATGATCCTCACAGGAGATGTCGCCACAGTGAAAACCATCATCGCACTTGGCGCGCTACCCTTTGTCTTTATTGTTTGCCTTTTGGTTGTGGCGTTCCTCAAAACCCTGAGAGCTGAGGAGAAGACAACATGAGCGACCTTCTGGATACAATAATGAACATTGAAGTGTTCGCGTTCATCGCGTTGCTGGTTTGGCTCTATTTCGCGCCAATTGGTGTGGAAAGCCCCAACCGAAAACGAGATGGCAAAGAGAGCGATGGCTCTTAAAACAACAACGGTATCAGCGTCAGGGCATTGAATGCAGACAACATGCTGAGCAGCACAAGGCTGGCAGCGTTCAATACCATTATGGAAAGAATGAACCAGCGCTGCCAACCCGCCAACAGTATGGCCAAATACATGTTGCAAAGGGTGAGTATCATGAAAAGCGCCAGACCGACGCTGCCCGGCAACTCCGCTGCAAATACCGAATGCGGAATTTCAAAAAGCGTATGCTGTGCGACCATGTACAGGCCCGGAATCGCCACGTTGATGAAGACAGCGTAGATCTGCCAGTTGGCGCGCACCTTGTTCGGCACACTTTTTGTCATCGATGAAATCCCCCGCCCTTTTTGCAAGGTCACTATAACGGGCTTACCAAGCCAGCCACACATCGGGTATTTACTTAGCAAGCTCGATGCTTACCCTAAGACAGTTGACTTAGGACATGCTGACTCGGGTTTCTCATGGTTAAATCGATTTCATCCTCGGCAATTCTGGCGGGTTTTTTGGCCGCCTTTGTTGGTTTTGCCAGTTCCTTTGCCGTTGTCATTCAGGGGCTCAGGCAAGTTGGCGCCACTCCGGCAGAAGCCGCGTCAGGCCTTATGGCTCTGGCCGTATTGATGGGTGGTCTGGCCGTTATACTGAGTTTGAAAAAAAGGATGCCTATAAGCATCGCATGGTCCACTCCCGGTGCCGCGCTGTTGGCATCGTCTGCGCCGCTTGATGGCGGATTCGCGGTGGCAACCGGTGCTTTTGCAGTTGTCGGTGTTCTTGTCATGGCCACCGCTTTCTTTCGCCCATTGGAACGCCTCATTGCCGCAATTCCCACCAGTATCGCGCAGGCCATGCTTTCGGGCGTTCTCATGGGGCTATGTCTTGCCCCTATCAAGGCAGTCGGTGAACTGCCTATGCTTGCGCTGCCCATAATCCTGGTCTGGCTGATTGTTGGTCGTATCAACAAGATCGCAGCCGTTCCCGCCGCTGTTGTTGCAACCGCCATTGCGATTGCCATGACAACTGACCTTTCCGAGATGAGCAGCGCAACTTGGATCGCCAAACCTCTCTTTGTTGCCCCCGAGTTCACATGGGCCGGTTTCGTTGGAATAGCCATTCCCCTTTACATCGTCACCATGGCCTCTCAGAACATACCGGGCATGGCAATACTCAACAGCTTCGGGTACAAGCCACGCTCTGGGCCCACCATCGGGTCAACAGGCCTCGCAACGCTTGTCGGCGCGCCTTTTGGTGCACTGTCCGTCAACATGGCCGCAATCACTGCCGCCATGTGCGCTGGTGACGACGTTCACCCCAATCCAGACAAGCGATATTGGGCGGCAGTATTTGGCGGTTTCCTCTACATATTTCTAGGCATTTTTGCAGCAGCAGCCGTCGCCTTCATATCCCTGTCGCCCCCGATCCTCATCGAAGCAGTCGCCGGACTGGCTCTCATTGGTGCGCTGACGGCCTCCATGAGCGGTGCGTTGCAAGACACCAAAAACCGCGAGGCAGCCATGTTAACTTTCCTGATTGCCACGTCAGGTGTCAGCGCATTCGGTATCGGCAGTGCGTTCTGGGCGCTGCTTGCCGGGTGTGCAATGGTGGCCGTCCATGGTCTGGGCTCCCAACGACTACACGGCGAACCTGCCAAAAATAATCGATAGTGACGAAAGTCGCGTGTTGACCGCCACGCTGCGACATTATATTAGATTTACCTAATAAGCCATATTTATCCGCTGTTCCCAAAAAGCAGCGTCAACCTCGGACTGGACCATGGAAACGAGTTTTACGCCTCTCACTTCTTTCGCAGGCGGCATATTGATCGGCAGTGCGGCAATCATGCTATACGCCGGGTTGGGCCGTATAGCTGGTATCAGCGGCATTGCAAGCCGTCTCCTCCCACCGTCGGGCAGCGCCCGAGATCGCGGCTGGGAAGCGGCCTTTATCATTGGACTGGTGGCTGCTCCCCTGCTTTATCAAGTCCTGACCGGAGGGCCGATACTACAAACCTTTACAGCCGGTTTGCCCCTTCTAGCAGTAGCGGGCCTGCTGGTTGGGTTTGGCTCAGTTTACGGCAATGGTTGCACCAGCGGACACGGGGTCTGCGGCATTTCCCGTCTTTCCGTTCGATCAATTGCAGCAACACTGACCTTTATGGCGACCGGCTTCATCACCGTTTTCGTCCTGCGTCATCTGATTGGAGGCTAACCCATGGCACGTATTGTTCTCGGCCTGATTTCCGGCCTGGTCTTCGGTTTTGGGCTGGCGCTGTCCGGCATGGACAACCCAGCGAAAGTACAGAACTTCCTTGATCTGGCCGGAACTTGGGACCCCAGCCTTGCCTTTGTCATGGGCGGTGCGATCGCGGTCGCCATGCCCGCGTTTTTCCTTTTCAAGAAGTTGGAAAAGCCTATTCTTGATCAAAGCTTTCATCTGCCAACCAAAAGTGCTCTGGATAAACGCTTGCTTCTTGGGGCCGGAATCTTTGGCATTGGCTGGGGTTTAGGCGGCCTGTGTCCAGGACCTGCCCTGTCTTCCGCCGGACTTGCAACAACAAGCGCGCTTGTTTTTGTTGCCGCAATGATCATAGGGATGGCAGTTGCCCGCCGCGCCTAGCCAACGGCTTCCGTTAGTAAACTCAAAGACCCTGTTGCGACATCCACCGGCGCAACAGGGTCTTTTACTTGAGATATCACATCCACATGTTTAAGTATATTTTCAGATTGATTGCAGCCCTGACTGGAGGAGGCTCCATGTCCATACGTCAGCTTACACCCGAGTTTTTTGTCGCGGGTCAAATCACGCCAGAAGACGTTCCGGCTCTAAAAGAGCACGGTTTCGCATCCCTCATTTGTAATCGGCCTGATGGCGAGGAGCCTGGCCAGCCAACAGTTGCAGAGGTCACCAAAGCAGCTGAGGAGATCGGGCTGGAGTTGGTTTTCATTCCCGTTGACCACAGTTCAGACCTTCATGAAGCTGCGACCCGCACAGCCGATGCACTGAAACACTTGCCGTCCCCCGTGCTGGCCTATTGTCGCAGCGGTGCCCGTAGCACAACCCTTTTTCAGGCAGCGCAATCCATCCAAACCTGAGGGGCCCCTTGTAAAACCGGCGGAGGTTTCAACAGGGTATCGCGCGCGGGCAGGAAAACGCTGAGGAATCTGAAGCCCGCACTGGTGCAGAACTCACATTCACGCTAAAGCAACAGCAACAAACAGTCTGGCCTCACAACAGGACGCCGTTTTATGCGCTTGCTTCAGGAAGTGGTTCAAGGCCTGAAAAAAATTCAGGCCAACTTGCAAAAACTCTCTCCCGCTCAGCGTATGACGCCGGAAGCAATGGCGCTGCGCGCCATGACACCCGAAGACCTTATCTTGCGGATCTGGTCTGCCGACTACAACGACATTTCCATGTTCTCGGCAGGCTTCAAGGAAGTTGTAGAACCAGAAGCCATAAAGCAATCTCTGCAAGAAGCGCGCGATACATATGGCCCCGCCGAAACCGTTGGCCGAGATCCAAAGGGACGCGGCTATCTGGTCACCACATCAGACTATGTGCTTCCGGTTCTTATGGATCGAACACGGTCGGGGCAAGCATCGGGCTTTTTCATCAAGTCACCACGCAGTAGGCTCACCAGCCGCGAGGAGATTCTGGCGGCGATGAAAGCACTCGCGCCGCGCCATAGCCACCTTCTCACGTGCAATGATGAGACCGTGGCCGCGTGCAACGCTTCAGACCCGTTGGCGATAGGTTCAGCGGCAAATCTTTTTGTCTTGCAGGCTTTGCGGCAAAGAGTGGCGGATCGAAAGCTAACACTCTCGCAAAAAATGCGCCTTTCGGAAGAGTTCGTGTCGATCCCGCCCGGGATCATCAGTGGTCGCAAGGTGAACGCCTTGGAAACCGTCAAGGCGGTAGCGGAACAGATGATTGCCAACTCGGACAAATCCGCAACGGACCTGATCATGAACCTGTTGGGGCCGCGCAGTCTCGACGGCGCCGCAGGACGCACACCGTTCCTGACAACGCGCGAGTTCTTCAAGCTTAAGGCCGACCCAGAGCTTGCGGCACGCTATGGATTTGGACCGATTGAAACGCGACTGGAGATCCTGGAGGAGCTGCAAAATCGCCCTTTACCTTATGTCAGCCAGGTCCGTGAGCCGCACGAAGAAGGCGCCGGGTGGTACGCCAGCGCTGAAGAACTTTGCGAGACAATGGGGCACCTTTCCAAAGACCCGGCGCTGAAGCTCTTCTTGGGCAGTGCCGAAAAGGCTGACTGGCACCACGTCGCCTATAAAGGTGGTAGTGAAATCGGCACTTTGTCCTTCACCTATGATCTTGAAACAAAAGGCGGCACGCGCTACCGCTTCACCGCCATCTGGAACGATAGCACCCCCATCAACGAACCCAAGGCCCTAGCCCTCATGGCGAGTTTGTTGGAGGGGTTGAAGGTGAATGTCGCTTAGCCGCCATACCAAGATGCCCACTATTCTCTCTACTTTTCTGACTTCATATGTACCACAATACTCCACAGTCTGGCTTTGGGCAGGCATTAAGCCTTGTCGTTCTTTTGAATCGGCCTTAACAATACGCCAGAGGCTTATACAATGTTTGGTTAGCGGAAGATGACAATGAAAGTGGCTATTGTTTTACCCCGGGGTATGGTTTTCTCGGAGAATGGCGCTACTTCCATTGATCTTGTAGTTAAGGATCAGATTGAAAGTACACGTTGTTCCGTGGACAGCTACGTACTTGGTTCGAAAACCGAGAAGCCATTTACTGGTTTCGATTTTAGATCTGTAGTTGGGCATACTCAGAAGCTGCTTAACTCTGGCTTTGAAGAACATATAAGTATGGATCTACCAGATGTCATTGTAGTCCATCAATATCCTCAGACCGCAGCTTACTTAGCAAAGAAATTCCCGGCAATACCTGTAGTACTTTACAGGCACGGTTTATTAAGAAAAAATAGGAACGTATTATCAAGACTTGTAAAGCAGAGGCTTTTCATTCCTCTTAGAAAGATAATATTTGTCAGTGATTTTATAAGAGAAAGTTTCCTAAACGAATTTCCTCAACTATCAAACAAGTGCGAAACATTGTTCAACTCAGTTGACACAACCGTGTGGCGGCCTGCAGTTGGAAAATTAAATACGATTAGCTTTGCTGGGCGTGCTCGCGAAGATAAAGGCATTCTGGAACTAGTCGCCGCTTTTCTCGATCTACAAAAAAAAGACTGGACCCTAACACTTGCTCTCGCGGTACAGACTGAAGAAGAAAAGGCGTTTCTGAGAAAACTAATTCGATACATTTCAGATGAGCATCAAATTCAACTCCGCATAAACCTCAAATCCCACGAGGTCCGTGAAGTATTTGCCAGCTCGCGAATAGCATGTCTACCTTCAATCGTAAAAGAAGGCTTTCCGCGAGCAGTTGTTGAAGCTATGTCATGCGGATGCGCTACAATCTCTACCAACTCGGGGGGAACTCCAGAAGCTGTCGGAGATGCTGGAATACTATTGGAAGACGCTAACCCAATCACGATAAAAGAAGCCCTGAGCAAACTCATCGGACAACCAAGCGATGCAGTACTCTGGGGTGCCAGAGCACGAGAGCATGCCGTGAGCAAATTGGATAAACGATCCCACACAACAAAATACCTATCTATCTTGGATTCTGTTTAAAGGAATATCCCATGCCTCCTTTGAAAGGGCATAACATCGTAGCAGAAAATCTAACGGTTGTTGTCAAGACGTTCGAGCGCCCAGACATGGTAACGCGTTGCATAAATTCGCTGCGTGAATACTATCCCACAACCCGCGCCATTGTTGCCGATGACAGCTTCGAACCCACCGAATTTCTTAGCGACCCTTACACTAATACACTCAAGCTTCCGCCCGATACTGGAATATCTGAAGGCAGAAATAAGGCTATTGAGCTAGTTGAAACTCCATACTATTTGCTTATCGACGATGATCACTGTTTTGAAAGAGATGCAAATCTAAGCGGGCTTGTAGAACTCATTAGCGCCACAACATTCGACATTATTGCGATGCGCATGTTAGACTACCGCCCGATCAAGAACTACTGTAGAGGGGAACTGCATTACGCAGGTACGTTCGAAAAAGAGGACGGAGTTTTATATCACTACATTGATCAAAACAGAGGGTATTTGGAAGGCTATCCACTTTATGACATTGTGTTGAACTGTTATATTGCCCGCACATCAACCGCTGGCACCTTGAAGTTTGATGAAACAATTAAGATCGGTAAAGAACACGGTGACTACTTTCTGCGCGCCAAAGATGCTGGATTAAAAGTAACAATTTCAAAACAATCATTTATCCACCATAGGCCAGTATACAGTCAACATTACACCGGCTTCCGAAAGAGAAGCCAATCTTTCGAGGCATACTACCTGCGAAAACACGGTATAATTGAAGAGATAACTGTGGGAAAGCCGTACAATTTTTTTAACAAATTGAAGTATTACCCTCAGAGGCTAAAATACATTACGAAAATTTTAGCTAGGTAGTTTTGAAAATTGAGGGCGTCCTTGCAAATAGATAAAAAGCAAGGACGCTATCAAGTCCAGCTTATTTTTGCCGAGAGGGGGGGCAGCTTCTCCAACAAAACAGGATCTAGGGATAAGATCAAGACTTTGTGGGCATTGGGCGAGAACGAAACAAGATGCCCAAACTGATTGCTCTCAGATAGATACAAAGAAACCCGCTCTTCCAAGGCAACGTGCTCATCATCAACGTTGTCGATGACAAACAATTGCTCATCTGAACTAGGCTTGGCACCGGTACCAAGTTCCGCTTCGGACAAAAGGGACGCCTTTAAAGAGCAAGAGCGTTCCAAAGAAGCTATTAAATTATCTAGAAAATTTCTTTGATTATCATCAGCCTGTACATCCCATTCATTAAAATGAGAAAAGGCGACTATGTTCTTACAATCAAGAGCGCTGTACTTTCTTTTCCCTTCTTCTTGCTTACTATTAGCTTCCTCGCGACCCACAAGGTTTCCCTTTGCCAGCTTTGATCTCAAATTCTTCAATTCGCTGGCAACTTTCGACGAATATAAATCTGCCAAGTAGTGCAGGCGATTTGGCTTCGCGCTATTTTGGAACTCGATTACAGAATCTCTGATTGATTGCAGTGTTTGCTCAGCTCTTACACCAGTGGTATGTTTATTTCGAAACAAATCAAAGGCATTGAACGCTATCTCTTGGCGCTTTTCTTCATCGCGAAGCAATTTACTTATTTCCGCCATGAAGTTACAGGTAGTGATAATCTTGAAGTGCTTACCCTCTTCCATATGAAGCTCTGCAGCGCCATTAATTCCATCAATGCACAAAACACAACCTGAGGCCATTGCTTCATATACTTTTATGAGCGGAAGGTGACGTTTTGTTCCGCACGTTACAAAAAGCTTCGTGCGCGTTAATACCTCTCTATATGCATCTCCGGTAACTCCACCAGTTAAAATCTGGTTGAAATTATATCCTGGATGATCTTTCAGAAATTTACTTAGTCCAGACTGCCTTTTTAGAGTTTCGCTAAAATAGAACCTTGAGGGATAGGTCTCGGAAGATATGGCACCGAGAAGAGTTACATCGATATCACGCTCCCTATCCAGGTTACCAGAAAAGTAATCTGGATCCAGCGCTCTTGGACTGTGTATGAATTTGACCTTCTGCCGAAGACGAGAAGAAAAGGTTGCTTCATGTTCTTGCGAACTTGTATGGAAAGGAGTGTAAACTGAGAGTACGGTTGAGAAACCATTTCCTAGGAGGATTTCATCCCATCGTTTGGCGGAGATTTGCCAATAATCGTTCATCCAGAAAATTTTTGGAACACAGGTAACTCGGTCTAGGCCTCTCGGGAAGGACCGCAGTTGAGCAGGAACGCTGTATCGATCCGCTACAGCCAAATCTATCACACCATTCTTGAGCAGATCCAATGGACTGCTATAACAGATTAGCGCATCAAAAGTTATGCCTTCATCAGAAAACTCTTTTATGATTTGAGGGACATAATTAGAATTGTAGCGAAAACCGGGCCCATAGAAGTGTAGCTCGCCTCCCTCTTTACGAAGGGCTTCCCTTAAAGCCACTTGTTCACGATAAATTGTATCGGCAATCCATCCATCATAATTTGCAGTTAGAGCAAGTACCCTCATTTTGAGCTCAACCAGTTCTTAACGCGCCTGCGAAAGCTGGGCTTCCTTCGCTGATAACTGACTTGATCGTGTAACATCATTCGCGTCGATGTCATGTCGAAGTCAAGCATCTCTCCAAATTTCATATTGTCGTCTGTAGTATAAAACCCTTGATAGGGCCATGAGGTTAGCTCACCAACCACGGGCTTCCCTTTATGGTTGTATAGATCAACCCTGATGTATTTGAATTTGGCGCTAAGTCGCTCAGCAAGGTTTATCATTTCGCGCCAACATTCAGGGCGAGGTGGAGGATTCAAAGAGAAAGTCATATTTGAATCCAAATGCATTCCAATTGGCTTATAGTCTACATCAACATTTACTTCCACAGCCTTGCCGGTATGGCGTTCAGATATTATCTGGACCCACTTCACTGAGCCGCTACAACAGTGAAACTTAAAATCAATTATGTCTCCTTCCATAAATTCTTCGGCAAAGACATAAGGATAGACGTGAGAATAGCCCCATTCGCCTCCAGTCGCTCCGTAAACGTGATTAAGCTTTCGGTTTATTACTTTCTCAGCCTCTTCAAAATCACGCTTAGATTTGATGATATGAACAGAACCACTGTCGTGATTAGACTTAAGAACATAAAACTCTGGCAATTTATCATGATCCAATCCATAAGTAGATCTAGAAACTTGATAAATATTAAGTAGATACCCCTCGCCAACTATACTTGAAACCAATCCTCTTACTAATAGTTTATCGCAACAAATTACATGTTCGTACATTTGATCATTTACTTTCAACCACTGTATTTTGTCATTGTAACTTGTTGGATTCTCCAAGTCTGGATAGCAGCCAAATTTTTGATAGTATGCTTTTCTTACTAATTCTCTCAAGGAACTGGTATTTTTAATCGTCATTAGCTTTGCTCCTAATCAGAATCTGCTGGACGTCGGCTGCGTCTAAACCTATGCGATTGCATAATTGGAGGATTAAACTGTCCTTAGGCGGCATCTCACTTTTTCGCTTCTTTATGGCTTCGTTCCAAAAATGAAGAGCAAGAGAATCCTCTGTGATCAGACTCGAAACATCTGCATTCGGCTGGAATATTTCTTCAGCCCTCTCAATCGGAATAGCGTAGAATACAGATTGCTGTTGTGCGAACTTCGCAACATTTCGCCTATTTGCGAAAAAAGTAATGGCCTTAGGACCCCAAACTCCCCATTCGACGGTATCGACTTTTTTGTCAGCCCCATAGAAACTGCGAATTAAAATTTTGATTTTCTTTGAAAGAGGCCACCAGGGAGCAATAAAAACCCTCGCATTACAGTAATTCAGTAGGTCACAAAGGAGATCTGAGTCCTTTGGCATATGAAGGACAGCTCCATTTATAATCTGTCCACTCTCCCAACCAAATATGTACTCTGAATCCGGAATTTTCTTAAGAAGAAATACATCTGTATCAACCCAGATAGTATCTTTCCTTCTTAATAGTTGATATCGAAAGAGGTTTGATCCTAGTGCGTAGCTTCCTGTTGCCTTGTGCTGTATCAGTTTCTCTTTTGGAAGAATTTCCTCTGCACTAAGTATCTCGATGCCATCAGGGACATTAAAAACAGCCCCATAAGTGTAGAGTTTAACTTCGTGCCCGCAACTTAGCATTGATCTTAGACATATATGTTCAATGTATGAGAGCGTACCATCTACCCAAAGGGTTGACAGACTTTTTGGCATGTTTTCTAGTCCCGAGATACTATTCCTGTTTCGTAATACTTCGCGACGCGCACGAACCGCGAGTAAGCGTAGTTATGGGCGATCACCAACCCCCACCAGCCGTAAAGGAAGGCTCGGCGGATGAAATAGCTCTTCAAGAATGCAATTGGAAACTCGGTCAAAAGACGTATACGCGACATGCTGCGACCACGCCGTTGCATGTCTTCAACCTGCATGTCGGAGTACCGGTTCAGCTTATCTACAGTGAAGGCAATCGATCGTTGTGACCTATGGTCAACTTTCCCCTTGAGCTTTCTGATAGTGGCAGATTTTTCGGGTCGTACAGTGTCATGAACGCTTGAGTCAGAAAAACGTCCATGCTCGCGATTGTACAAGCGATACTGCCAATACCCGTAGGCCCAAGCTTTGGCTGTTTTCTCGTGTGGGAAGACATCCACGATATGCACCTTGTAGATATCGGCGTCTGGCCCACGACGAAAAACATCTTGAATTTCGTTGGCCAAGGTCGCTGAGATGCGCTCGTCGGCATCAATGTTCAACAACCACTTATTCTTGCAGCAGTCTTCGCCAAACCTCTTTTGTAGTCCGTAGCCAGGCCACTCATTGAATACGACCTGCGCACCGGCCTCCTCAGCGACTTTAACCGTCTGGTCCGAAGATCCGGAGTCGATCACAATGACTTCTTCGACCCACTCTTTGACGCTGTCGATCGCATCGCAGATGCGATCTTCCTCATCCTTGGCGATGATAAATACTGAAACCGGAATTTTCTGCTGTGTGCACATCGCGTCTTCATGCCTTGGTTTAATCTTTGCGTACATTGAACCCAACATCGCTTCAAGAGCACTCGTGATGAGCCATGTGAAGAACCGTTGAAAACAAATGCAACTGATACAAGGACCTAACAAAACCATATTTCGTTCATCAGCGATAACTCACGGGATATCTGAAGAAACACTGTTTTGAATCTCGCAAATTTAGCTATACAGACCGTTCTGACAGCTCAAACTCTGGGAGACTTGGATGGCTGATATCGAGCGCATGGAAATCAAGCAGCGCATGAGCAAGATCGTGAAGCACAACGGAACGGTTTATCTTTGTGGTCAGGTTGGAAACCGCGGCGATAGCATTGAAGAGCAGACCAAGGAATGCTTGCGCCGCATTGATGCTCTGCTGGAACAGGCTGGCACCGACCGTACGCGAATTCTTCAGGCCATCGTATGGCTTGCTGACATGGCCGATTTTGATGCCATGAACAGTGTATGGGACGCATGGGTTCCAGAAGGACATGCGCCGGCACGCGCCTGTGGTGAAGCCAAGCTCGCCTCCCCCGAACTGAAGGTCGAAATCATCATCACGGCAGCGTGCTGAGACGAGTTCACTTGAACCAGCGACAATACGGCGGGCAGTGATTGCTGTCCGCCCTTTTTTGAATCACGAGGGCGCACCTGTGATGCCCCACGTGACGACCCAAATATACTCACCCAAACCTGAAACTGACCGAACAATGCATGAGAAGACCACAATAATTTAACAGAGGTCTCTAATTGCCTTGCGGCCGCATACGGGATAGAGCAACAGATCTGTTTCACTCATCCAATCTGTAGTTTTGCGGTCATGTCGGTGTCATCTTCTTCATCCAGCGCTTCTAGCGGAGCGGGGTACAAAAGTACTCGCGTCTATCCAGTACTCGGTCTTCTGGCCATCCTTTATGCCCTTTCTCTACTTGCCGGCATTCATATCAATGCCGTCTTGCTCACAATCGGCGTCATGATCGTTCTTTGCCTCATCAAGGTTCCGGTGGCGATTGCCTTGATATCCGCAGCAATTGCAGGCGGTCTGCATGCGGGCCTCTCCATGCCCGAGACCATTTCTGCCTTGAACGACAATCTCTTGGTGGGCTCACAAGTCGGCATGACTTACATCATGATCGGCGCCTTTGCAGTTGCATTGTCAAGAAGCGGCATTCTGGACGTTTTTGCGCAGTGGGTGGCTGGTACCGTCGGTGGCAGAGAAAGCCACCATCTGGCCGGCGTGAAGTGGATGCTGTTTGGCATCTTCATCGGGGCATCAATCTTGTCACAAAATGCGGTCCCGGTTCACATTGCGTTTATTCCAGTGATGATCCCACCGCTTCTCGTGGTGTTAAACAAGATGCGCGTCGATCGGCGCGCCGTAGCCTGCATTCTGGCCTGTTCCATCAGTTGCAGCTACCTTTTGCTTCCCACTGGCTTTGGGGCCATTTATCTGAATGAAATTCTTGTACCCAATGTCAATGAAGTGGGGCAAGCCTACGACCTCGTCATAGGAAACAGTGATGCCCCAAAGGCCATGGCACTGCCTGTTCTTGGCATTGTGCTGGGTATGCTGGTTGCCGTGTTCATATCCTATCGCAAGCCACGAGATTACATTACAACCTCAGAGGCAGCGCACCACCTCGACCCCTCAAATGCTGCAACGCTCAAACCCGCTCAATTGCTCGCAACCGTAGCTGCTCTGGCGGCCGCCTTGGCTTGTCAGTTGTTCTATGACTCCTTGCTCATTGGAGGCATGGTCGGGTTTCTCATCCTCAGTGCTTCGGGCGTGTTCAAATGGTCTGAGCAGGATGATGTCTTTACAGAAGGCATGCGGATGATGGTGCAGATCGCCGTGATTATTACCATCGCCTCCGGGTTTGCTGGCGTGCTGACGGCAACGGGAGAAATCGAACCTCTCATTCAAGCTTCTGCCGAGCTCATGGGTGGCAACAAGGCAATCGCCGCTTTGCTTATGCTGTTGGTTGGTTTGTTCATCACGATTGGTTTCGGAGATAGCTTTGCCAGCGTCCCAATTCTGGCACCGATATATGTTCCCCTTGCCCTCACTCTCGGGTTCTCACCCTTGGCAACCGTCGCTCTACTCGGTGCATCGGCCGCACTGGGAGATGCAGGATCCCCTGCCTCAACAATCTCGCTTGGTGCAACATCGGGACTGAATGCGGACGGGCAGCACGATCACATTCGAGATTCAGTAATTCCGACCTTCATTCATGCCAATTTCGGCATGGTGGCCATGGCATGGATCGCGGCCATGATCTTGTAGGGAACGTGCCGCTTTGCCAAAACGGGATGAAGACGGACACCGCCCGTCTTCATCCTGGATTAAACACATCAGAGGAAGCATTCCTCAGGCATGGTACGTTGAACGTTCAAAGCTGGCTTGAAATCCATGTATGGATAAATGTCGCGCTCTGGTTCAATACCCGGAGCAAGTTCAATGATCTCCAAACCGGAATCTGCCAGCCGGAAAACGGCCCGTTCGGTAATGTACAGCACCTCCTGCCCGGACTGGCGAGCAAACGCGCCAGAAAATGTGATGGCCGCAACTTGCTGTGTGAACTTGCGCACCTTGCCCGGTTGCAAAACACTCAACTGGCCGGCTTCAAACGCCAACTTGGCGCCGGCTGCATCAAAGGTGCCGCAAAACACGACCTTTTTCGCATTCTGAGCAATTTCGATGAAGCCACCGGGTCCAATCAAGTTGCCACCCAAGTGAGAAACGTTGACGTTGCCCGCGGCATCCGCCTCTCCCATTCCCAAAAAAGTGACGTCAATGCCGCCGCCAGAGTAGTAGTCGAACTGCTCTATCGACGGGATGATCGCATCCGTATTGCAGGCCGCACCAAACAAGGCATCGTCCAGCATGCGACCATTGTGAATGCCCTGCTCCAGACTCATCCAAAGCTTCTCGCCTGTGCCCTGTTCAGCAACCACACCGAAGATTCCGCCCGGAATACCAAAACCGAAGTTCAACGAAGCATTTTCTTCCAGTTCCAACGCAGCCCGGCGGGCGATAATTCGCCGTTCGAGTTTAGCGGGTATATCCGCCGTCATCTCGCCAAGATAGGCACGCTTTGCACCAGACACGGTAAGGTCATAGGGCCGTCCATAAAACTGTGGTTGCTCAGACGCTGTAACAACCACATCCACCATGATGCCTGGAATGCGCACATGGCGCGAATGCAAAGCCCCTGACTCGACCACTTGACGAACCTGCGCCAAAACCAGTCCACCCGAGTTGTGAGCAGCAAGCGCCATGGAATGAACATCCATGTCGATACCCTCCTCTTCCGGACTGATATTACCTTTGGTATCGGCGAAAGTGCCCCGTACAATCGCAACATCCACCTTGAACGGTTTGTAGCGTAGAATATCCTTTCCATCGATTGTCAGGTGTTCAACCAGATCCTCGGTCGTGCGTGTGTTGCATTTGCCACCTTGTTGACGCGGATCCACGAAAGTGCCAACGCCAGAGTGAGTGAACAAGCCCGGTCTGCCAGCCCCTATCTCGCGCAGAAGATGCTGAATAACACCCCCCGGGAAGCAATAGGCTTCCAGTTTTTCTTCACGCACCAACTGCTGCATCTTCGGTGACCACGTAAAATGCGCTGCAATGATCCGCTTCACCATGCCTTCATGGGCAAAACGATTGGTTCCGAGCTGATCCCGATCCCCCAAACCCAGTGAGTGCACCAAAGTCAGGTCGCGGGGGTGGCCCGTCTCAAGGAACCGAGCCTCAACGGCCTCGAAAATTTCTTCCGCAGAAATCATCCCGGCGCCATTACCGGAAATCGCTACAGTATCGCCGTCTTTGATCAGGGCGGCTGCGTCTTTTGCGCTCAAGAATTTTGTTTTTGCCATCTATCAAGATCCCGAATGAGACCGCCCTAGCGGTTGTTGTAGGTAGGTTTGCGTTTTTCAATGAAGGCCTGAACGCCTTCCTTGCAATCTTCTGTGCCTGCAGCCTGAGCGACAGCGCTGGCATGGTGCTGAGCCATGTCTTCATGCATGGATTCAAGCAAGCCCTTGACGATAGCCATTGCCGATGGGCCGTTGCCCGCCAGTCGATCCAGCCATTCGGCAACCTTGACATCCAACGCCGCCTGATCTTCAGCAACAGCAGTCACCAATCCCCAATGCTCAGCAATATCCGAGGTGATGGGCGCACCCAGCAACGTCAAATGTCTGGCACGGGAAACACCGGCGATTTCGGCTAAGCGGCGCACCCCCATCCAACCTGGGATCATGCCAAGTGTCACTTCCGGCGTTCCAAACTTGGCTCGGGCAGTACACACACGCAAATCTGCAGCCATTGCCAGCTCGAGACCACCACCAAGACAGTGGCCATTAATTGCAGCAATGATTGGTTGGGGCAGTTTCCGCAGTCGTTCAAAAACCTCAATACCGAACAGAATCCAGTCCCGTCCCATATCATGCGGAGTTAGGCTGCCCCACGCCTCAATATCTCCACCCGTGCAGAAAAAACGTTCCCCTGCCCCACGCAGAACAATAGCCCGTAGGTCCCGGTCTTTACGTGCCACCTCACAAATCTGCCAGATATCCTCCAACATTTCGTAGGTTAACGCGTTGCCTTTATCCGGCCGGTTCAAGATTATTTCGCCATGCGCTTCATGGCGCACCCAAAGGGTTTGGTCACTCAGTTTCATGTATCACCTCCCGGTCAGCACAACCGGGTTATACGGTCTATGCAGGTTTCAAGTACCTGCTCTTCGTCCCGTTGCCACCAGTTTTCACTTGAGAAAATTTCGACTTCGACAGATCCTTGATATCCCGCCTGCTCTACCCAGCGCCGAATGCCGGGCAGATCGATTACGCCATCTCCCATCATGCCGCGGTCTGTGACCAGATCGAGGGTTGGAACAAGCCAGTCCGAAACATGATAGCCCAAGATGCGGTTATTCATACCGGCTCGAGCAATATCCCGCTCCAAACCTTCATCCCACCAGAGGTGATAGACATCAACGGCAACACCGAGGCATCCACGATTGTCAGGATCAAGCTCATCGCACCAATTCAATGCTTGTCCAAGCGTATTCAGGCAAGAGCGGTCGCCCGCAGTCATCGGATGCAACGGCTCAAGCGCCAAGGGCACGCCCAGCTTCTCAGCTGTATCCAGAAGCTCACTCACCCCATCCTTGACCTGTTGACGCGCGCCTGCCAAATCCTTGCTGCCCCCTGTCAAACTCCCAACCACGAGAACATAGCAATCGGCGCCCAGTATTGCTGCTGTTTCCAAAGCTCTCTTGTTGTCTTCCAGAGCGTCTTTGCGCAGTTCCGGCGTCGGCTGTGGGAAGTAGGTGGACCGACACAACGCATTGACGTTCAATCCGGCATCGCGAATATGGCGCGCTAGCATTTCGACACTACGCCCCTCCAGATCCCGACGCCATGGAACAATGCTGCCGAAGCCCTTACGTGCTGCAGCGTCTACAACCTTTTCAAGGGGACTACGGTGACCCAAAGTAGCGGTGTTCAGGCTCAAAAGAGCACTATTTTTCTTAAGGGTACGCATGCCCCTCACCTCCAAAGCGGCCTGCGTCAGAACGCCGGCATTGTCAAACCACCATCAATCAGAACCGCTTGTCCTACGGAATAAGGCATTTGACCTTCCGCCATGCTGACGACATAGCGCGCAATGTCGTCCGGTTGTCCCCACCGTTTCATCGGCACCAGGCCTTCTGAAATAAGCTTGTCATATTTGGCTTTAGACGGCCGTGTCATCTCGGTTTCGATGATGCCGGGCTGAATCTCGTAAACACCAATGCCCTCTTCGGCCAGACGCAGAGAGAACAGCTTGGTTGTCATACTGGACGCAGCCTTTGACACACAATACTCACCGCGGTTCAAGGCAAACGCGACAACGTTGCAAGAGGTAACGTTGATGATTGCGCGATGTTGGTCACCAATCTGGCCCTGCGTAACCATGTATTTTGCGGCACGTTGGGTCAGGAAGAAGACCGCGCGAGTATTGACGGCCAAATTGCGATCGTAGCTGTCCACTTCCACATCAAGGAGGTCACCGCGGCTTTTCACTGAAACACCCGCGTTGTTCATGAGCACGTCCAACCGGCCCCACGTGTCAATGGCAGCGGCAACAAGCGAACAATGTTTGTCCAAGTCGCCCACATCAGCCGGGAAAATATGGGCCTCAACACCAAAGGCGCGCACCTCTTCGGCGGCCTTCTCAAGAAGCGCGACATCTTCTGCTCCGTCCAGATCATTGAGCAGGACATTATAGCCCGTTTTTGCAAGAGCTAACGCGCACCCCTTGCCTATGCCACGGGCGGCACCTGTAATTAGAGCGACGGGACGATCGGAAACAGTCATCGGTGATACTCCACTAATCTCTATTGCCAATTAATTAACTATCTGGTTAGTTAGTTCAAGCAGGAATTTTACGAATAGCCGTTCAAAGGGTGTTCACTCAGGATGCCCCAGCTTTTCAGAGGAGCTGTCGGGATCGATAGAGGTGCATATGGAAGCGGTCCCCCATGGCGCCTACGCAAAACCATGACCAGACGCTAACATCTTAAACGGACACGACAAAAAAGAGACGTTTCGACCCAGATCCATGACCCAAGAGCCCCAGAACGAAGAAAAAAAGCCCCGCCGCAATGCTGCGGCGACACGCCGCAAAATTCTCTCCGCTGCGAAAGAAGAATTTGCCCAAGCCGGGTTTGAAGGAGCGCGGGTCGACCGCATTGCCGACCGAGCAGGCGTAAACAAAAATATGCTCTACCACTATTTCGGCAGTAAGGATTCGCTATTCTCCAAGGTTTTGGATGACGCGTACCGGGACATCCGCCAGAATGAAGCGGCCCTGGAGCTCGATCACCTGCCAGCACCAGAGGCTGTTATGGCACTGGTTGAGTTCTCTTGGGATTACTACCTGAAACACCCTGAGTTCATCCGCTTGCTCAACGCGGAGAACCAGCAAAAAGGGCGTCACGTCAAATCATCGGCAGAGACGAACGACATCAACCGAACACACTTGGATCGAATGAGAGAGATACTGAAACGGGGGGCCACGGACGGCACATTGCGAGACGATATTGATCCGGTGCAACTCAACATTTCAATAGCGGCGCTCGGCTTTTTCTATCTCATCAACCAACACACTCTATCGACCGTCTATCAGCGAGATCTTATGAGCCCGGATGAGTTGGCAGAGCGGCTACGGGTGATGAAGGATACGATCCGGTGTTGGGTCGTTCGGCAACACTAAGGGCTATCCCCGCTCCTGCTCGTCGCCCATAGACTGAACTGATCCTTGTTCTCAGGTCAGAAAGGCGCGTCATGCATCCATTGGTCTCCATAGGGCTATCGACACTACCCGACCTAATTTCGCTTTTAGATGACACCACGGATACAACCACCAGTAAGAAAATCGCCAGGGTGGTCGAAAGCGTATCCGGTAGTGCGGAGCCACAGTCCATCCGTCAGGCACTTCAGGCAGACATGGCACTAGAAGCACGTTTGAAGCTGGCCTTGGCAACGCTGCAAACAGATCTGGAACGAGAGCGCCTCACGGCACAAGTCAACCACGCGAAAGAAAGCCAACAAGCTGCCTTGTCCAAGCTTGATCGGCACTTGAAGGATCAGCGGGAGGCGCGAACTGCATTTTCGTCTCTGGCAGCTCTGAACAGTCCTTTCGCATGGGGCCCCGTTGTGGTTTCTCTTATTGTAACACTCGGTTTTTTTGGCATTCTTTCAGGGCTTCTCGTTTTATGGCGCACTCCCATGGAGGCCAGCAATCGTGAAGCCTTTCAACTCTTGAACATTGCTATCGGTGCATTGACCGCCGGCTTCGCAACTGTCATTAGTTTTTGGCTTGGATCCTCCCAAGGTTCTCGAGCAAAAGATGCCAGTCTGGCCGCTTACCCCGGCGCCCCACAGCCAACCCCAATGAATCCATCGCCTCCCCTGCCGACGGGACCACAAGGTACAAACACCATGGATTTGAATCCTTCGAGATTCGATGCCTGTATGGATATCGTATTTGAACACGAGGGCGGCTTTGCAAATCACCCAGACGATCCGGGCGGAGCAACCAACTTCGGCATTACGCTGGAGACCCTGCGCGCTTGGCGAGACGATGCCAGTATAACAGCGCAGGACGTAAGAGACCTCACCGCCAAAGAAGCACGAAGCATCTACCGCGCCCGCTATTGGCAAGCAATGAACTGCGATGCGCTTCCAGCAGGAATGGATCTTGTTGTGTTTGACTTTGGTGTGAATGCAGGCCCCTCACGCGCCCCCAAAATGCTTCAACGTTTGCTTGGGACGCAAGTTGATGGTGTCATCGGACCCGAAACCATCGCAGCTGTTGAGGAGCAACCGATACCGACACTCATTGATCGCTACAGCACTGCACGGCTTCGGTACTATGAGCAACTTCCTCATTTCCAGAGCTTCGGGAATGGATGGAAACGTCGCACAGAGCTTACACGTCGTGCTGCAATCAACATGATCCGCTGAAGTACGTAGCGCGCAAAAGGTCCGGGGTTCTCAGAGGCTCCCGGACCCCTTTGCTCTCTTTGCCCTTTGTAATAGTCAAATATCAGAAGCGCCTCTGGACCAGATGGTCACAATTGTGTAGGCACGCTTACCCCTCTCTGCCACCCTTCCATGACCCTGCGAGGCTCCATGACGATTTCTTGCGCCGGAATTGACTTCGGCACGTCCAATTCCACCGTTGGTATCCACGCAGGAAATGGGCCGAAGCTGGTGCCTCTTGAAGGCAACGCTTTGGACATCCCGACCGCTATTTTCTTCAACTTTGAGGAAGAGGAAACCGTATTCGGACGTCAGGCCAGAGCCGACTATATGGATGGCTTTGAGGGACGTTTCATGCGCTCACTGAAAAGCGTATTGGGCTCCGCATTGATTGAGGAACGCACTCCCATTCTTCATAGGTCTGTTCCGTTCAAGGAAATAATCGGCATATTTCTGGGGCATTTGAAACGCAAACTCTCAAACCATGCAGGGGGTGATGTTTCGAGCGTAGTTATGGGGCGGCCGGTCTTCTTCGTCGATGATGATCCAAAAGCCGACCGTCAAGCGCAGAACACACTTGAGGAAATGGCGCGAGCACAGGGGTTCGCCGACGTCTCCTTCCAGTATGAACCAATTGCCGCAGCATTGGCTTATGAACAGCACGTCGCCCGAGAGGAGGTTGTGCTGGTGGTCGATATTGGGGGCGGTACTTCAGACTTTTCCATCGTGCGGGTGTCTCCGGAGCGCGCGAGCGCCTCTGAACGTTTTGACGACATTCTCTCAACCACTGGCGTTCACATAGGCGGAACGGATTTTGACCAGTTGCTTTCGATGGCCAAGGTGATGCCGGAGTTGGGCTACAAAACCTTGACGAAAGACAAGTCCCGCGTGCTTCCGTCCAAGTACTTTTTCGAGCTTGCAACCTGGCATAGCATCAACCGCTTGTATGACGCCAAAACCCTGCGTGAACTAACGGAAGTCCGCCGAGAAGCAGCAATGCCTGACCGCATCAATCGCCTCATGGATATTGTCACTCACCGAAAAGGGCATGCATTGGCAGGACAGTGTGAGCAAGCGAAGATCGACCTTTCCGAACAAAATTGCGTTCAGTTTCAACTACCGTTGACAGATAGCGCTCTGGAGTTGACGGTCACATGTCAGGAACTGAACGCCGCTAT
The DNA here is from genome assembly GCF_000422785.1 of Pseudovibrio exalbescens DSM 16456. GTDB lineage: Bacteria > Pseudomonadota > Alphaproteobacteria > Rhizobiales > Stappiaceae > Pseudovibrio > Pseudovibrio exalbescens. The sequence goes on along the minus strand of NZ_AUGS01000017.1, from coordinate 16,880 downwards.
TGTAAAGGCGGCAGATCGCTTGACGGCGCAAATAGATGTTGCTCTCTCCATGGCCCAGATTGCCAAACACCAAGTGGATTGTGTGTTTCTGACCGGTGGCACAACACGGGTGCCGTTGTTGCAATCCTTGTTTCGAAAAAAGTTTCCGAACGCGCGTGTCATTGAGGGTGATGTTTTTGGTGCAGTGGGTACAGGTCTGGCTCTGGATGCTCATCGCAAATTCGGAAACTGAATGTCTAGGCTAGAACCAGACACGCAGACCCACAGAGCCATAATGCGCGCCCCCATCCGTATCGCTGATGAAGCCGTAAGCGCCTGACCGGTGATGAAATCGGAACATCAACTGGATGTTTTGATAGTCAGGTAATGCAAAGGTGATTTCAGGCGCGAGAAAATGTAACAGCCTGTCGCCCCCCGCCTCTCCCCCTCGCGCTTCTTCGCGCTCCGTAATCTTGTCAGCATAATTGACACCCGTGGAGACAGCGATGGAGGTATACAGATACTTGTTCCAAGGAAAGCCATCGAACCGCAAATACGCGGCCGCCCAAACCTCTGTAACGTGCTGTTGCCCATAGCGGCGGGCAATACCTATTTCCGGCTCGATATGGAACATGTCCCAAAGCGACAAGATACGTTTGGAGGCAGCTCCTGCGACGATATAATCGTCATCGTAGTCCCAAGTGTGGGGTGGATGCCCTTCTGTAAAGATCTGATACATGCCGTCCTTGACATAGGATCCATTGTATACCGATATGGCACAGCGCCCCGCACAGGGTGTAAACACACCATACCAGCGCAGACCAAAGTCTGACGGCGGCAAAGCCCCCTCGGTTTGACTGCCATCCTGATCCGATGCATCTGTCTGCTTGTCCGCGGATAGAACATTGCTTGGAGCGGCGAAAAACAGGCAAGAAGCAAGGACCGCCGATCTGATCAGACGACAGATCTCCATACCTATCGGATAGCGGCTCCGTCTTGGGATCCCGATTGCCCTGCTCCTCCACCCACAGCTGCCTTACCGAGGCAAACAGATATAGTAGAGCTACCAGTTCAGGTGTGGGCTGTGGTCCCCCAAAATCTGCGAGTTTCCAAAGATTCGGGCCGTTCCACCCAAAAACTTACGGGCGAGCCAACTGATCAATGATGGGACATTCCGGTCGCCCATCACCGTGGCACGTATCAGCAAGCTCCGACAATGTCGCACGCAATCCCTGAAGCGACCTGATTTTCTCGTCCACTTCGCAAATCTTCTCTAACGTCATGGATTTGACGGAGGCGCTATCACGCTCGTCATCATCATAAAGCGATAAAAGAGATCGGCACTCATCAATTGAGAAACCAAGACTGCGCGCCCGCTGCAAAAACTGCAGACGCTGGATATCTCGCTCCGAGTAATCACGATACCCGTTTTCTGCACGCACCGGGCTGATCAGATTGATGTCCTCGTAGTAGCGAATTGTTTTGGCCGCCAAATCAGAACGGCGCGATGCCTCTCCGATATTCATGTTGCTACGCCTCCTACGGGAATCTTTGGAAGGCTCGCAAACTTGCGAGCCTTACCTTCAGTTTACAGCTTTAATTGCCGTAACCGCAATGCATTTGAAATAACCGAAACGGAGGATAGGCTCATGGCCGCTGCCGCGATCATTGGTGACAACAATGCACCCGTGACCGGATACAGAATACCAGCAGCGATTGGGACACCTGCGGAGTTGTAAACAAAGGCGAAAAACAGGTTTTGTTTGATATTCCTCAGTGTTGCCAATGCCAAGGTACGCGCTTGAGCGACGCCAGACAAATCCCCACGCAACAGAGTGATTCCCGCGCTTTCGACAGCCACATCCGCACCAGACCCCATGGCAATGCCAACTTCCGCGGCAGCAAGGGCGGGAGCATCATTTATTCCATCCCCTGCCATGGCCACCTTGTGCCCTCGGGCATGCAGCTCATCGACAAGGGCTTTCTTGTCTGCCGGAAGTACACCTGCGCGCACATCATCAAGACCCAAAGTGCGGGCAACCGCGCGCGCCGTACGTTCATTATCGCCCGTTGCCATGATGATTTTCAAACCTGCGGCATGCAGGCTCTTGATAGCTTCAACACTGGATTCCTTGATGGGATCAGCGACAGCCACGAGGCCGGCCACCTTTTGGTCAACAGCCAGCAGCATCACGGTTTTACCGTCCTGTTGCAGATCCTCCGCTTTTTCAAGTGCATCAGCCGCATCAACACCATAAGCTTCCATGAGTGCAGCGTTCCCGAGCAGGACGTCATTTTCGGAAACACGGCCCGCAACCCCCTTACCCGTGATCGCCTGGAAGCCATCAACTTGTGCAACATCAAGGTTTCGTTCGCGCGCACCGGCTACAATGGCCTCGGCCAATGGATGCTCAGATGCCCGCTCCAATGCGGCCGCCAACCGAAGTACGTCTGCCTTTTCCCTGAAATCCAATGGAACAACATCCGTAAGCTTGGGCTTGCCTTCGGTTATCGTGCCGGTCTTGTCAAGAACCAACGTATCCACTCTCGCCATGCGCTCCAGCGCCTCGGCATCCTTGATCAATACACCGGCTTGTGCCCCACGCCCGGTGGCAGTCATAATCGACATTGGTGTTGCCAACCCCAGTGCGCACGGACAGGCAATTATAAGAACCGAAACGGCCGCAACGATTGAATAGGCCAACGCGGGACTGGGGCCGACAAACAACCAGGTGAAAAAGGCGATAATCGCAACCAGCACAACCGCTGGCACAAACCACGATGCAACGCGATCCGCCAACCCCTGGATCGGAGCACGGGACCGCTGCGCATTTGCAACCATCCCAACGATTTGCGCCAAAACGCTATCGTTTCCGACAGCCTCTGCTTCAACAATCAAGCTACCGGACTTGTTCAAGGTACCGCCGGTAACATGATCTCCAGCACCTTTTTCCTGAGGCACCGGTTCGCCAGTTATCATGCTCTCATCAACCGATGTCGTTCCTTCAATCACCACAGCATCGGTGGGGATCGCTTCGCCGGGACGCACACGCAGCCTGTCACCCTCGACTATGTTCTCCAAAGGTGCATCGTACTCATCACCATCTGGCAGTACACGACGGGCAGTCTTGGGCGCCAAATCCATCAGCGCCCGTATGGCATCACCCGTGCGTTCACGAGCACGTAGCTCCAGAACCTGACCCAGAAACACCAGTGCGATGATCACCACAGCCGCCTCATAATAAACCGGGACGTGCCCACTGGCCATCTGTAGTGATTGGGGAAACAGGCCAGGAAACAACGTGGCGACGACGCTATAAGTAAAGGCCGACCCTACCCCCAACATGATCAGGGTCCACATGTTGAAATGGCGCGTCTTTATGGATGTCCAGCCACGTTGAAAGAACGGAAGCGCCGCCCATAAAACCACAGGGGCCGCCAAGAACAGCTCAAGATAGATAGCCACCGTTTCGCCCAGCCAATCCCGAACTGGCAACCCAATCATGGGCCCCATCGTTAAAACCAACAACGGAATGGCAGCTCCTACACTGACCCAAAAGCGCCGAGTAAAATCGATCAGCTCATGGTTTGGTTCATCAGACACACCGTCCATTGGCTCAAGCGCCATGCCACAAATGGGACAAGTTCCCGGCCCTTCCTGAACGATTTCGGGATCCATCGGGCAGGTATAAAGGGAATTGGTGTCCTGCTTCTCGGCTAGTTTGGCCTTATTGCCAGAGAGATAAAAGTACGGATCTGCCTCAAAGCGATCATGGCACTTGGGATTACAGAAGTGATAGGTTTCACCTTTGTACGTAAGACTTGGTTTGCCCGCGTTCACATTCACGGTCATGCCGCAGACCGGATCAACTGCCGTGTCGTCATGGTCAGTGCTCTCGGGCGCCCCATGGTCCGATCCACAGCAGTTGCTGCTCGTTGTCTTCGCCTCAGCGGCGGGATTCTTCTGGCTGGTATCGCTGGATCCGTGACAACAAGCTTCATGCGGCTGATCAACAGCGGGTGTCGTCTCAGGTTTTTTATTCATGGCACACCTCATTTGCGTAGTTGAAGGCGAGCCTAATCCTTCCAGTCACTGGAAGGTCAAGAGATTAATAGCAGCTGGAGCTGTATCGGTAGCGCAGCGCTTTTCAATAGGTAAGTGAATGCTTTAACCGCAGGCTCGGACGGGATCAATCGTACCTGCCTTTCCGCTAAGAATAGCACAAACACCAGCGCCACCCGATCAGCCCGACTCGCCTATCGCACGCATGTCATCACGGTTCTCGAAAAGCCCGGGCCATGCTGTCTCTCAAGGGTTCGGTTAGGTAGTCGAAAAACGTTCTGTCGCGTGTCGTAATGAAAACCTCCGCCGGCATGCCCGGTGTTGGCCGATATTCCAACGCTTGCGCCGCGGCTTCAGGATCCAGCTTGACGCGCGCGACATAAACATCGGTAGACGCAAGACTAGGACGCTCATCTGGAAGCGCATCAGCCGAAACATAAACCACCCTTGCGGGCAACATCGGCGTTATCCGTTGGTTCAGGGCGTTCAACCGAACCATTGCCTTTTGGCCTTCCCGCACATTGTCAATGTCGGCGGGGTGAATATTGGCCTCAAGCAGCAAGTCATCCTGCAGGGGCAAAATTTCCATCAAATCCTTGCCGCTCTCAACAACACCTCCCGGCGTATGATATCGCATGCGAACGACCGCCCCGCGCACGGGCGCTTTGATCTCAATCCGCTTGAGCACGTCTCGTGCGGCATATATCTGTTCGCGCACATCATCAAGATCCGCATTCACTGCCTGTAGTTCATCGACAGCACGTTGTGATACCTCATTGCGCGCACGGGTGATCTGCGCACGAGTACGCGCGACCCGTTCGGTCGCATCGCCAATTTCAGCGGTTATCCTTCCCACTTCACCACGAAGGTTCGCTACCGCTCGCTCAAGCCGCAATACTTCGGACTTCTTTATTAGCCCGCGCTCCATCATGGTTTTCTTTGTGTCCAACTCCTCCTTGTACAACGCCATCTGTTCCTGAACAGCCACTCGTTGAGTCTTGCCACCGCGGATTTTCTCCTTGAGGGCATCAATGGACTGCCGAAGAATATCGATTTCGCTCTCCAGTTTTTTGGCGCGCGCCTGAAACGTCAGACCTTGATTGAGCAGAATGCGATGTATATGCGGCTCTTCCCGTCGGCTCTCCAGCGTTTCCGGCCATGCGATTTTCGTCATGCCTTGCCCCTCGTGGAGCAAACGTGTTTGCACAGCCTGCAAACGCGCCTCACGAATTTGCAGGCGCGCCAGATTGGCTTTGGGTGCCGTGGCATCCAATCGAACGAGAACATCACCGGGCTCGACAATATCGCCCTCCTCAACCAGGATTTCCTCGATGATGCCGCCCTCAAGGTGCTGAATGATCTTGTTCTGGCCGGTCGCAACAAATGATCCGGACGCAACAACAGCACCTGCCATGGGCGCGGTCCCGGCCCAGACCCCAAAACCAACAAACGTGACGACAACAACGACCAAGCTGGCCACCACAGGGAAAATCGTGCTGCGCGGCACATCCGTGTACCAACTGCTGTCCAGTATAAGGCTACGAGTCGTCATGATGTGGGCTCCAGCTGCGGTTTCTTGGCGACAGTTTGATCCAGCGTCTGGGCAAGTGCGCTCGGTGGCCGGCGACCTGTTATTAACGGAAGGACTTCATCACGAACACCAAAGGCATGAACGCTACCATCCTTCAACATCAGTATATGGTCGGCGCATCTCAAAAGCTGGGGCCTTTGGGTGATGGCAACCACTGTGATCCCTTCAGTCTTGGCGCGTGCGATGGCCTCTCCAAGCGCTTGCTCCCCCACCGTATCAAGGTTCGAGTTCGGTTCATCCAACACGACAAGGCGCGGCGCACCAAAAAACGCGCGCGCAAGTCCTATCCTTTGCTTTTGCCCTCCTGAAAGGGGCGACCCATCCATCGCGACTTCTGTCTCATAGCCCTGTGAGAACTGCGAGACCATTTCATGAATGTCCGCCATTTGAGCAGCCCTAAATACCTCCGCGTCGGACGCATCCTCCCGCATACGGGCGATATTTGCCTTGATTGTTCCTGGGAACAGCTGAACATCTTGTGGCAGGTATCCCACATTTTCTCCAAGTTGCCGGGGATCCCAATTTCGCAGGTCCATGTGATCAAGCCGAACACTTCCGGCCGTTGGCGAAATGGAGCCCACCAACATGCGCGCCAACGTGGACTTGCCAGAACCGGAAGCGCCCACAATTGCGAGGGCCTCGCCCGGCTCCAGGGAAAAGGACACGCCATTCAGGATCACACGTTTATCTGGTGGCGGAACATAAAGGATCCGTTCAACGCTCAATGCCCCTTTGGGAGCCGGTAACTGCAGGCGCCGGACATTGAGCTGAGAGGTTTGCAGCAGCGTACGAATTCGTCCAAAAGATGCCCTTGCCGCGATAAAGCTCTTCCAGCCCTCGATGGTGCCCTCTACCGGTGCAAGCGCTCGGCCGCCAATGATGGAAGCAGCGATGATCATTCCACCGGTAATCTCGTTATTGAGCGCCAACCACGCCCCCCATCCCAGCATCGTTATTTGTGTACACAGCCGGATGAACTTTGAAATGCCGGCAAAGACAACATTTCGATCCTGACCAGCTACATGGGCTTTCAAAGATGACGCTGTTTCTCTGCCCCAAAGCCTGACACTCTCAGGGATCATGCCCATTGCATTGATCACCTGGGCATTCCGTGCCATTGCGTCCGCCTGCAGATTGGCCCGCGCACTATACGCACCAGCCTGACTAAACGGTATGGCGGTAAAGCGTTGATTGATGCGAGCTATTACCAGCAAGACAAGAATTGTCCCCGTCACGATCAATCCCAAATGCGGGTGTACCAGATAGACAGCCAGCAAATAGATCGGCGCCACCGGTGCATCCAGCATGGTCAACAGGACGGAGCCGGTCAAAAAGCTTCGCAATTGCTGTAAGTCACCTAATGCCTGAAACTCGCGACTGGATCCGTGATGTGACGCCCGCGCCGCAGCGCTGAGTACTGGTGCACCGAGACGCGTTTCAAGATCCACGGCGACGCGCATCAACATATAGCGTCTGAACATATCAAGCAGAACATGTGCAAGGATGAGCCCCACGACAATTATCGTCAGCATGACGAGCGTGTCGACACTACGACTGGTCAGCACCCGATCTGAAATCTGGAAGAGGTAAATGGGAAGCGCAAGGACCAGAATGCTTGAGGCGAAGGAAAAGAAAGCAACAATCAGCAGGTGGAACTTTGCGCGACTAAGAACCGAGTGAAGCACTTGGCGAAAGTCCAGATCTGCATTGTCACCAGCCTCACCTAGTGCACGCGAGGCGTTCGGCGAGCGTAGCCAAGGCATCCATCGGCTCACTGCAGCCGGAAGCTTTACACTGTTCCACCAACGCACGAACCATGTCGTCTGAAAGGTGCGCCACTTATTGTTCCGTCGCGCCATCACCCTGAGACGCAACCGAAACGCTCTCAATCGGCCACCTGGTACTCGACGGCGAGCAGATGAAAAACCGTTTCCAACACTTAAAAAAGTCATAAAACCTGCTTTGGCTACTTCGAGCCACCTTAAGTCAACAAGTCGGTAAACAAGTCGCCGGTCTGCAACGAAGCCAGAGCAACGCCATCAAACTGAGGGCCGGCCTCACTATCTTGCTGAGTGAACGCGACCAGTTCGGCCACCAGATCACTCGCAGCATTGCCGTGTTGCAGTACGGAGCGATCATCATCCATGTTGAGGTTTACTTGTATTTGAAGTTCTTCTTCTGAGTAGCTACCACCCAGATACTGAAAGGCAGATTGGCTGTCATAATCGATAATCTCCGCTTTGTTGCGCGCGAGATTGCCTCCACCCGAGCCAAAATTCTCAATGTCTTCGTCTTCGATCAAAGAAGGATCATTGCCAACGACACGGCCACTATCCAAATCGCTCAACACATTGATCTGCTCGATGGCATTCATGTGATAGCTGTTGCCAGTTACGTAAAGTACTTTGAACTCGGATGAACCAATCTGAGGAAATCCATTTTCATAGTCGGATGGCCGAAAGCTAAAACTCTCATCCTGTTGTTTGAGCGCCTCAAAAAAGGCCTGCTCACCTGACCCCATTGCCTTGAAAAGCGTACCACCGCCCACGTTGGAGATGCGGGCATCGTTGATCAGTGCATTACCTTCACCAGAGCCTGTCAAAGCCTCTGCATCCCAAAGCACTTCATCCGCATCCAATAGAATGTTTTTCTGGGAAATGTAGTTGAAATCAAAATAATCGCCTGCCGTGATGATCATATCGTATTCGGAAACGTCTTTGATCACCTGAGCCGCATTGACCTGGGTGTTGTCACCCAGCGAGATGAAACTGCCACCGGTATTGAGTTCATATTGGATATGATCGTTGTCGGAAAGATAATTAAACTGTTGTAGTGCGGTGACATTAAAGTAGTCACCATGCGCAACATCCACGTCGAAACTGTAAAGGCTGGTTGCACCTGACACGAAAGAAGGGATCAACACCTCGCCACTTTTCTCGGTCCCACCTGTGTTGATCAATGTATCTTGCGGATATTGCGTCGCTCCCCCCGCAAACTGCGCTACATCATTGCCAGAACCCATGAAAATATTGGTCTGAAAGATCGCGTTGGTAGCGTAGTAGTCACCCATGACAACAACCGAGGTTTCAGCCTCAATCAGGTCCGCAATGACCGCAACGTTGGTCGCCTCGTTGTCGCCCAACGAAACCATATGCTCCGGAACCATCGCACCATGCGCTTCTTCGGCCTTATCATCATCCTGCTCGTTCTCGAATTCTTCTGGATCATAAGCCCCGGTGTTTTCTCCAAATTGCAAAGATACTTTGCTGCTTCCCTCCTGCGATCGGCTGCCTTGCGCAGCTGCTACCTCTTTGGCAAACTCCTCTTGCGCCAGAAAATTTTCAGGCGGCAGGTCCAGCGCCGTCACACCCTTCGCAACATCCAGCATGGTTTCCAGGATCATCGGCGCAGGCATTTCGCTGCCTGTTTGTTCCCAAGCCACATGTTCCTGAATTAAAGTATCATCGTCCATCATGGTGTTATGCTGATGGATAATGCCGAAGCTCTCGGGAGCATTGATCTCCGAGTAATTGGCTATGACGTCATACTCCCAAATCAATACAGGCGGAGGAATCTGGATGTTGACGTCTCCAGGCGAAGGGTTGCCCAAGGTGCCAAGGGGCGCTTGTGACGCTTGAGACAGCGGGCCAAGAGCGGTGTTGGGGGCGGGAAAGCTCCAAAGGGGAAGCTTGAATGAATAGTCCGCATCTCCAGAATTCAGGGACACTGCGTCCAGACGCATATCAGACTGAGTTTCAGGCTCCTCGTCGCGTCGGGGCTTTACATCGACCATCTGTTCTACGAGCGCATCGTTACTCCCCTGTGGTGCGTGCTCGTACCGCACAGCTGTAGTGGCCAAGTCTTCCCTTAGTTTCAAATAACCTAGAAAATGCCATGTGATTTCATTAATGGATTGGGACAGCATGAAAATCGCCTTGGGTTCTGCCGGAAATGCGAAAACCTGCGCGAGCGGGCCCGCGCAGGTTCACTATCAATTTTGGGCTCAAGCCATGTCGTCTTCGCCAATGACCGCGACGGTTGAAGATCCACCAACAACCGAGACATCCAGAGAGTTGGCCTGAACATTGGCCCCCATCACAATGGTCTGGTTGAAGGCCGATGCAACGCCCATGGCATCCGCAGTTGCAGAAGTCGCTGCAGCGATTGACAGATCATCACCGGCAGAGAAGTCAAACAGGTCTTCAGCATCCAGAATGCCATCTCCCGTGCTCGCAGACCCACCATCAACCGTAACGGATTGATCCATGTTGGTACCGTTGGCAGAGATGACCTGAGGATTGGAGATCAAGTCCTGATCGCTGAGGCTATTTGCCTGCTCCACTGTGAAGACAGTATCGCTACCGTTCTTAAAGGCAGAGCTGCCTGCGACTTGTCCGCCAGTTGGTGTGACCTGCAGCTCCATACTGTCGTCTTCGCCAGTAAAGAGGAGCGTGTCATTGCCCCCAACAACATCCACATCCATGGCGTTGGCCTGCGTATTACCACCAGACAACAAGGTCTGGTTGAAAGCAGAAACCTCAGCTGCGGCATCTGCCGAGGCGAGCGCCTCGGCCGTAACGCTATAGTCGTCGCCGACTGTACCACCCATACTGAAGTAGCTAGCACCAGCATCTTCAATGCCGTTACCAGCTGTAGCAGAGCCGCCGACAGCGTTGGCAGATTGCTCAACGTTGCTGCCAGACGCATTGGTGACTGTTGCGCCCAGGATCTGGTCACCTTCGTCATCAATGGTGTTACGCTGGCTTGCGGAAATCAAAGTGTCCGCATTGCCGGCAAGATATCCCGAGGCAAGTGTTCCACCAAGACCACTTGCGTCCTCTCCAACGGACACCGTATTGGCGTTGGAGCCCGTGACTTCAATAGTGCCGTTGTTGATCTGCACGTTATTGCCAGTTCTGATGAACTGGTTGAATGCAGAAGCCTGCGCAACCGCGTCGGCTTCGGCACTTGTTGATCCTGCAATCGAAGAATCATCACCGACACTATCGGGGCCGTCCATGTACAAACCAGACCCACCATCGCCGACGACACCAGACCCAGATGTTGCAGCGCCACCTTGCGCGGACACATTTTGAGAGAAGGTCCCATCATTGAGTACCGTAGCGTCAGTGATGCGATCGCTTTTATTATCCAGGTCATTGCGTTGGGATACGTCGATCGTGGTTTCAGCCGAGAGCGGCGGCGTTGCAGGAGCACCTGCCAATTGCCACGCCGGAATATTGCCACCGAGAGCTTCGGAATTATCCTCTCCCGTCGCCATTACCAAGGAATCCCCACCTGTTGCCAAAGCCTCAAGTGTATTTTGCTGGCCATTTCCTGACACTTCGATGCTTTGATCAAAAGCACCTGCAGCAGCGGTTGCTTGAGACGAGGCACTTGAAGCACCGGCAATCTCAGAGTCATCCCCGACGCCTGAACCCCCAAGATCTGCACCATCGGGGTCAGTGTAGTATTGATCGATACCATCCCCACTGATGGCCTGTGAGGCCGAATTGTCTGCACTCACATTCTGGGTAGCACTACCGTTGTTTACAACCGATGCGTTGGTTACCAGATCAGCATCATCAAGCAGATCGTTGGTCTGGCTCAGGGTAATCTGCGCATCTGAATCTGCAGCAATGTCGGATGGAGCAGTTTCCCACGCGCCTATCGTAGCATCATTTTCACCGGCCACAGCTGTGATCCGATCTCCGCCGACGCTGGAGGCAGACGCCTCGTTCACCTGAACATTCGAACCGGTATCGATAGTTTGATTGAAAGCGGAGGCACCTGCAGCTGCATCTGCTGATGCAATAGCCGAACCTGCGATCGAATGATCACCGGCAACATTGGCGGCACCAAGCGTTCCACCGTCAACCTGGCTGATGCCATCTTCCGAAAGCGCAGAACCGCCAGAGGCAGTCGCATCCTGGTTGACTGACCCATTGTTCAAGACAGAAGCTGCACTGACACTATCTGCATCATCCAGCCGGTTGTCCTGATCGAGAGCAACAACTGGATCAATCTTTGGCGTTGTTCCGGCACCGTCCGATGCGTCAATCACGGCATCGTTGCTGCCAGAGACAGCAGAAACGGCATGTCCACCAGTAACCTTCGCATCTGCCTGATTGAACTGAGCGTTGCTACCGGTTTCAATTGCTTGATTGAAGACAGATGCCTTGGCTGTCGCGTCCGCAGATGCAAAAGCTTCACCTGAAAACGATGCATCACCCTTGATCAGGGCATTACCACCGATGGCACCACCATTATCCTGTTGGATGCCGTTTCCAGCTGAAGCAGTGCCCCCTGATGAGGCAACAGTCTGTTCAACAATGCCACCATCAGCATTCGTGACCTGCGGATTGTTGAGACTATCACCATCAAACGCTGTATTGTCCTGATCCACACCAATGTCAGCGCTAATGTCCGCGAGGCCATCTGCATCTGCATCCAAGGCCCCTACAACGGCCGCATCTTCACCTGCGCTGGCAGAAATTCTGTGGCCACCGGTCACCGAGGTTTCAGCTTGGTTCAGCTGAGTATTGCCGCCCATGGCCAAGCTTTGATTGAAGGCAGATGCAGTACCTGACGCATCGGCTTGAGCTGATGAGAGCCCCGAAATAGAGGCATCGTCACCAACGCTTAATACATCTCCAAGAACGCCATCATCTTGGAAAATGCCGTTGCCAGACGTTGCGGTTCCACCATCAACAGTTACATCTTGATCAACATTCGTGATTGGATCAGGTGTTGTTCCAGCAAACGGGTTGTTGGTCACGGTTGGCGACAGGATTGCATCCGTATCGTCCAAAACGTTGGCCGACTTCACATCGATTTCCGCTGATACTTCTGCACCAGAAGCCGTATCAGCCAAGTCACCAACGCCAGCGCCATTTTCTCCGGACGTAGCCGTAGCTGTGCTGCCGCCGATAACTTCGGCACCAGCCTCATTCAGTTGCAGGTTGCCGCCTGCTCCGAGAGCCTGGTTAAAAGCGGAGGCAAGGCCTGATGCACTTGCGGAAGCCGTTGTGCTTCCTTCAACATCGGAGTCGCTGCCAACCCGGCCGTTGCCTACAACGCCATCAGCGGCCAGACCGTTACCGGCCTCAGCAGTGCCGCCATTTACGTTGACCGACTGCGTTGCGATACCCTCGCTCGCCCGTGCCGTGCCATCATTTGTGACCGCTGCATCTTTGATGCGATCAACATCATCCATGGAGTTGGTCTGACGCACACCGATGGCCTGATCGGAGCTACCAGTTGGAGCCGTCAGATTCCCCGCACCATCTTCAATGCTCGCGAGGTTCTCAGCTGCACTGGCAGCATTAACGGACCCTGCTACGGACGCCACATCTGCAACATTGGCCTGTTGATTACCCCCCATGGACACGTCTTGGGTAAAAGCCACGGCCATACCCTCCGCGTCTGCAGAAGCCTTCGCACTGCCGACAATGGAGGCATCACCATCAACACGGCTGTTACCACCAACAGAACCATTGATGTCTATACCATCAGATGCGCTTGCCGTACCCCCATCAACATTCACACCCTGAGTGAGTTGGCTAGCATTGGTAACGCTTGGGGTATCGACCAGTTCGACACCGTCTTGGCCACCACCATCATTGAGGGCATTGCCTTGATTGACAGCAACTTGAGCGTTTACTTCGCCATTTGCAGGGGAAACCGTCGACGCCAACGAAGCCGCACCACCTGCAGCTGCACCAGCTCCGCCGCCGGATACCGTGTTGACATCCGTGCCCGTCACATCAAGCTGAGCAACATTCAACTGCACGTTATCACCAGTCGCAAGCACCTGATTGGCAGCCGAGGCGACCCCCGACGCATCTGATCCTGCCACGGAGGCACCATCTATTGACAAATCATCGCCAACGCGGCCACCTGCGCCGAGGGAACCAGATCCGCCAGCCGTGCCATTGATGCCATCGCCGGCACTAGATGAGGCTGGGTCACTTTGATTTACGTCCACCTTTTGCGTTGGATGGCGAGCGATGTTGCTTTCACTCACAATCGTCGGCTCACGGAGACTATCGGTCTCTTGAAGAGTGTTCCCCTGGCTTGCGGAAACAAGACCATTTACGCTTTCTTGCGCTAGCGAAGATTGTCCATTGTTGAAATTGGCGCCCTGTCCGCTGGAGGCAGCTGCGTCATAATCACCGGCGGTTACGGACCCTGAAATGCTATTGGACTGCGTATTGTTACCCATCTCTAGGTTCTGGGTGAACATGTCGGCACGGCCGACAGCGTCCGCGGATGCCTCAGCGGTACCCGAGAAGCTAGCATCGTCTCCCGCACCCCGCGCCAGGTTTACATCGACAATGCCGTTCCCTGCTGCAGCTGAACCGCCATCAACCTGAACTTCTTGCCATGGGTCGGCTGCGTTATTGACAGACGGGGTAACAAGCCGGTCTTGGTCACCCAAGCTGTTGTTTTGCGCAGCTTGAATCCCACTGTCATTTCCTGAACTGCCCGGCGTTGGAATCGGAGTTCCATTATCATTCGCATCGATCGCATTATCGATCTGCGTTTTCAGATCATTGATATCTGAATTCACTGACATCACGTGTTCTCCAAACGTGCGGCGTCGGATCGGCTAAAACAACGATCATCTACGTCGTCGGATCAGCTGTCCTGCACCGCGGGTTCCCTGCAACAGTCGTTGCAAGTGGCCTTTCGTCATGTTCCAAAACCAACTCCACTTTCCAAACACACGTTCCCATGCCTCAATCCATCCAAGGATCGAGGTGGAAACAGTTGTTTTTTGGTGCACTTGGTTTTGTTTTGATTGCGCCACGAAGGACGGCCCCGGCAGAAAGGCGCGTTGGCACCGAAGCGGCCTCAATAAACACAATAGTTGGGGTGCCAGACAAACTCCAAAAACAGACCCACAACTAATATTGGGCGATTTATCTGTAGGTGTTTTATGTATTTTCTTGCGAAATCACCCTTTAGAAGGGCACGCACTTAAAAATAAACAAATAACTCAAAAATTCTCAGCGCGTCCAATATTATCAAAACATAGTTCAATTGATGCTTCATACATCAAATTCTATAAAAGGCATTGATCAAACGACTACATTTTCCTGGTAGTGACGCATACATATCCGGACAACGCTAGCTCCAACTTTTCACATTAAATCTAGCGGGTTGACCCAATATTTTATTCCGGCGAACGCACTGCTGATGCCAAAACGTGGTTCTAGTCAGTGGGATTTGACTCGCAGCCCGACGAAAGCAGGGAGCGTTCCGTGGCGACAAATCGTCTAAACTGCACTCTAATCATACTAACCATGGATTATTATGAGCGCAGACGATCCAGTCCAACCTGATTTTGAGGCTCTTGAGCGCATAGCTCAGGAGAAAGCAGGTCAAAGAAATTTGTTGTTCGCCCTGATCGGGAACATGAGTTATTGCTGGTCCAACAATGAAAGCATGTTCATATACGTGTTGCAGTACCTGATACGCACAGACGAGATAACAGCAACGATAATATTTGGTACTTTGAACACTACCCGTGCCAGAATAGATTTGGTGGAGAGACTGGCTGAAGCCAAATTGGCCGACAAAGACGCAGCAACGCAGCTTCGGCGTATCATTCGGCGTTTCAACGAATGCACAAAACTACGCAATGAGTTCAATCATTCTGTTTTCAAGACAGACTCTGAAGGAGCGATTACTCACACTCATTCTATGCGCATTCAGCGCCGCAATGGTCAACTGCATCTGGGAGAGTTGAAGCCGGTAGACCAACAAAGAATTGAGGCCATGGGCGCGGCCATAAAGAAGATGGTCAAGCTCAATCGAGAAATTTGGCAGTTCCTTCCCATGCTGCGGCAGGCGATGGATGACACGGAATGCACATAAGGGGGAAGCCTAAGAATGTCGCCCCAAAAAGAGCTACAACGCTTAATTGAGCGCGGATAGGATGAGCTGACCATTTGGCTTGATGGGCGGACACCAGTAATATCCGCCGGTTATGGGTCGGGAAACTTGAAACAGCGGATCCAAAACACCATCAGTCTGACCAACCATGCATTTCAGTGTAGCTTCATAGAGCAGAAGTGAGTTCCCATAGGCGACAGAATAAAGGCCTGCTTCTCCATACCTTTCACCAAACGCGAGGCAACGCCGCAGCATGTAGCCCTCCTCCGGCTTGGTGACTAGGCCAATGCGCTCAATGTCAATTTCAATCGTGCTCTTCGGACCGCTCCTCTCGGTCGTCAACCGGCCTGCAAAGATACCATCCATATTCTTTATCGAGCGCCCATTCTGTCGCGAACCAGTGTAAAGCCAACTTTGAACAGCCACGAAACTACCTCGGTCCAAAGCCGGGTTGAGGCTAGATACCAACACCCGCGATACGGAAGAATGATCTAAAGAACTTGAAGCCATCTCGTTATGGCTTGCCAGATTACGCTCTCCACCGCGCAAAAACGCAGAGGTTGAGCGGATTAGTCGAAAGGTCCCGGAAAGGTGATGCAAAACGCGTTGCTGCAGATCGGCCAACTGTTCTTGGTTCGCGCCGCACACCCGAACCCACAAATCCTCCTGAGTTTCAGGAACAGATGCTCCGGTCCCAGTCTGAGGCCGAAAGAGGCATAAGATCAGTCCACATCGCGCGTTTGCCATAAGTTTGGATCCCAAACCGGCCATAACACCATGATCAATGCGAAGGACCGCGAGCACATCCAGCCCGGCGGACACCGTCGCGTCCTTTTCCAAACGGAATTCACTGTAAATTGCGTGTTCAGGCAAGGGTGCAACGATGCCAGGCTGGCAGGTATTCATTACTGTGTTCTTCTCTGCGGGTGTTTCTGCCCTTCCCTAGGCTCTGTTGACAAAGTTTCGTAGCCAGAGACGTGCAGCCGCGAGATTGAGGAAAGCTTCGAAGGACACTTTGGTTTTATCGTATCGTGTAGCGATCCTGCGGAACTGTTTGACCTTGTTGAACATGCGCTCGATCCGGTTCCTGTCCTTGTAGGCCCGGAAGTCGCAAGGTATCGGTTCCCTGCGGTTTGACTTTGGCGGAATGACAGGGCTGATGCCAGCCAGCAGCAGGCTTTGGCGCACTGCATCGCCATCGTATCCCTTGTCAGCCAGGAACAGCCGTGGCTTGCGGAAAGGCATATCCAGTAGGGCGGGAACGGCGCTGTAGTCGGATGCTTCACCGCCTGTCAGGACAAAGCCGAGAGGGCGTCCTTGACCGTCCGTTCGGGCGTGGATTTTCGT
>NZ_AUGS01000016.1 GCF_000422785.1 Pseudovibrio exalbescens DSM 16456 | reverse complement strand
TCGTTCCGATCGCAATGGAAGATGGTCTGCGTTTCGCTATCCGCGAAGGCGGCCGCACCGTTGGTGCTGGCGTCGTTGCTGAAATCATCGAATAATAAGCGAGTTTGACTGCAGCAGCTGGTCTCATAAAACAACGAACAGCTGCTGCTGCTCTTTCTCATTAGGGAAAAGTCATGAACGGTCAGAATATTCGGATCCGCCTGAAGGCGTTTGATCACCGTGTTCTCGACACTTCCACTAAGGAAATTGTCAACACGGCGAAGCGGACCGGCGCGCAAGTGCGCGGACCCGTGCCGTTGCCGACGCGGATCGAGAAGTACACCGTACTTCGCGGACCGCATATCGACAAAAAGAGTCGTGATCAGTTTGAGATGCGCACCCATAAGCGTCTTCTCGACATCGTCGATCCTACTCCTCAGACAGTTGATGCTCTTATGAAGCTCGACCTGGCTGCAGGTGTAGACGTCGAGATCAAGCTCTAAGGCGGCCAAAGGGGACACGCAGATGCGTTCTGGAGTGATCGCCCAGAAGGTGGGTATGACTCGCGTCTATAATGAAGCGGGTGAGCATGTGCCGGTAACGGTACTGCGTCTGGACAACTGTCAGGTTGTTGCCCACCGGACGGAAGAAAAGAACGGCTACACTGCGCTTCAGTTGGGCGTAGGTGCAGCTAAAGTTAAAAATACGGATCGCGCAATGCGCGGCCACTTCGCAGTAGCGAAGGTTGAGCCGAAGCGTAAACTTGCCGAGTTCCGCGTAAGCGAAGACAACCTGATCGACGTTGGTGCAGAAATCACTGCAGACCATTTCGTCAACGGTCAGTATGTGGACGTTACCGGCACTTCTATCGGTAAGGGTTTCGCGGGTGCCATGAAGCGTCACAACTTTGGTGGCGGTCGGGCATCCCACGGTGTGTCCATTTCACACCGTTCTCACGGTTCAACGGGTCAGTGTCAGGATCCAGGTAAAGTGTTCAAGGGCAAGAAGATGGCCGGTCACCTCGGTGATGAACGCGTTACCACTCAGAACCTCAAGATCGTGCGCACTGATGCAGAGCGCGGCCTGATCCTGGTTGAAGGTTCTGTTCCTGGTTCCAAGGGTGGCTGGATTCTCGTCCGTGACGCCATCAAGAAGGCACTGCCGGAAAATGTACCTGTTCCAGGTGCGATCCGTCAGGCTGCTGCTGATGCTGCGGCCGAAACCGGGAAGGAAGGTGAGTGATGGAACTCGAGGTCAAGACCCTCGGCGGCGGTGCGGCCGGTTCGATCACCGTGTCTGAAGAGATCTTCGGACTGGAGCCACGCACAGACCTGATTCAGCGCGTTGTACGTTGGCAGCTGGCGAAACGCCAGGCTGGTACGCACAAGACCCTGGGTCGTTCTGAAGTCAGCGGCACCACGAAGAAGTTTGTTCGTCAGAAAGGCTCTGGCGGCGCTCGTCATGGTAACCGCAAGGTTCCGCAGTTTCGCGGTGGCGGTCGTGCGTTTGGTCCGGAAGTGCGCTCTCATGCGCATGAGCTGCCCAAGAAGGTACGTGCTCTGGGCCTGAAGCATGCTCTGTCTGCTAAGGCAGCTGCTGGCAACCTGATTGTACTTGAAGAAGCAAAGGCATCTGAAGCCAAGACCAAGGCACTGAAAGCTCAGCTTTCCGGTCTGGGTCTGTCCAACGCCCTGGTGGTGGACGGCTCTGAAGTCGATGCAAACTTCGGTTTGGCATCACGCAACATCCCGAATGTGGATGTGCTGCCGGTTCAGGGTATCAACGTTTACGACATTCTGCGTCGTGACACGCTGGTTCTGACCAAGGCTGCAGTTGCTGCTCTGGAGGAACGTTTCTAATGAGCAAGATTGTTCACTACGACACGATCGTTTCTCCGGTGATTACCGAGAAGGCAACGTTTGCTTCTGAAGAGAACAAGGTCGTTTTCAAGGTCGCATTGACTGCTACAAAGCCTGAGATCAAGGCTGCTGTGGAGTCTCTGTTTGGCGTCAAGGTCAAAGCGGTAAACACTCTTGTTCGTAAGGGCAAGACCAAGCGTTTCCGCGGTATCCTCGGTCGTCAGAGCGACTTCAAAAAGGCTGTGGTCACGCTCGAGGACGGACAGTCCATCGATGTGACGACGGGTCTCTAAGGGCGAGGTAGGAAAAAATGGCACTAAAGACATTTAATCCCACATCACCTGGCCGTCGTCAGCTGATCCAGGTTGACCGTACAGGTCTGTGGAAGGGCAAGCCGGTCAAGAAGTTGACCGAAGGCCTGACCAAGTCCGGCGGTCGTAACAACACCGGCCGCAAGACCGCAAACAACATTGGTGGTGGTCACAAGCGCACCTACCGCATCATCGACTTCAAGCGTCGCAAGTTCGACGTCGTCGGTACGGTAGAGCGCCTTGAGTACGACCCGAACCGTACCGCGTTTATCGCTCTGGTTACTTATGCCGACGGTGAACAGGCTTACATTCTCGCTCCGCAGCGTCTTGCTGCTGGGGACAAGATTGTGGCTGGCAAGGCTGTGGACGTAAAGCCGGGCAATGCTATGCCGCTGGCTTCCATTCCGGTCGGTACTGTTGTGCACAACATCGAGCTGAAGCCAGGCAAGGGTGCGCAGATTGCGCGTTCAGCCGGTGCTTATGCTCAGGTTGTTGGTCGTGACTCCGGTTACACCGTTGTCCGCCTTCTGTCTGGCGAGCAGCGCCGTGTTCTCGGTACCTGCATGGCTACGATCGGTGCGGTTTCCAACGCTGACCACGCAAACGTCAACCACGGCAAGGCTGGTCGGTCCCGTTGGCTTGGTCGCCGTCCACATGTTCGCGGTGTTGCGATGAACCCGATCGATCACCCTCACGGTGGTGGTGAAGGTCGTACCTCCGGCGGACGTCATCCGGTTACCCCATGGGGCAAGCCGACCAAAGGCAAGCGCACACGTCGCAATAAAGCAACCGATAAGTTTATCGTTCGCTCGCGTCATGCGCGTAAGAAGTAAGAGGGACGGATCGTGACACGTTCGATCTGGAAAGGCCCGTTTGTCGACGGTTACCTCCTGAAGAAAGCGGAAAAGGTTCGTGAGTCCGGCCGTAACGAGGTCATCAAGACCTGGAGCCGCCGTTCCACCATTCTTCCGAACTTCGTGGGGCTGACCTTCGGCGTCTACAACGGTCAGAAGCACATTCCTGTTTTGATCAGCGAAGAGATGGTTGGTCACAAGCTCGGTGAGTTCTCACCGACTCGTACCTACTATGGTCATGGCGCTGACAAAAAGGCGAAGAGGAAATAACGATGGGCAAGCAGAAGCGTGAGCGGACGCTCGCCGACAACGAGGCACAGGCAGTATGCCGCATGCTGCGGGTTTCCCCGCAGAAGCTCAACCTCGTTGCAGCATCGATCCGCGGTAAAAAAGTTAGCTCGGCACTTGCTGATCTGACCTTTTCTCGCAAGCGCATTGCCGGCGACGTCAAGAAGACCTTGATGTCTGCCGTTGCAAACGCGGAAAACAATCATGATCTCGACGTCGACAATCTTGTCGTCGCCGAGGCTTATGTTGGCAAGGCGCTTGTGATGAAGCGCTTCCAGCCACGTGCCCGTGGTCGGGTAGGGCGGATCCAGAAGCCGTTCTCCAACCTGACTATCGTTGTCCGTGAAGTTGAGGAGACCGCCTGATGGGACAGAAAATTAACCCAATCGGCCTTCGTCTTGGCATCAACCGGACCTGGGATTCTCGTTGGTTTGCTAACAAGAATGAGTACGGTGATCTTCTGCATGAAGATTTCCGCATTCGCGAATACCTGCTGAAGGAATTGAAGCAGGCGGCAGTTTCCAAGGTCGTCATCGAGCGTCCGCACAAGAAGTGTCGTGTCACCATTCATTCCGGTCGTCCGGGTGTGGTAATCGGCAAGAAGGGTGCAGACATCGAGCGTCTTCGCAAGAAGCTGTCCTCCATGACCAATTCCGAAGTGCACCTCAACATCGTTGAAGTGCGCAAGCCGGAAACGGACGCGCAGCTGGTTGCAGCTTCCATTGCTCAGCAGCTGGAACGTCGTGTTGCTTTCCGTCGTGCCATGAAGCGTGCGGTTCAGTCCGCTATGCGTCTTGGTGCCCAGGGCATCCGGATCAACTGCTCCGGTCGTCTTGGTGGTGCGGAAATCGCGCGCATTGAATGGTATCGCGAAGGTCGGGTTCCGCTGCACACGCTGCGTGCGGATATCGACTACGGTACTGCAACCGCGCATACCGCTTATGGCGCTTGCGGCGTGAAGGTTTGGGTGTTCAAGGGCGAGATCCTTGATCATGACCCAATGGCCTCCGAACGTCGTGCGACCGAAGGCGGTGGCAAGAACGAACGCCAGGGCGGCGGTCGCCGGGAACGTGCAGCTTAATTGCTGCACGGTCTCCGTGACAGATTAGAGAAGCGAGAGAGTTACGATGCTGCAGCCAAAGCGAACTAAGTTCCGCAAGCAGCACAAGGGCCGCATCCATGGCAAGGCCAAGGGTGGCTATGAGCTCAATTTCGGTGCTTTCGGTCTGAAAGCACAGGAGCCAGAGCGGGTTACCGCTCGGCAGATTGAAGCGGCTCGTCGTGCTATGACCCGTCACATGAAACGTGCAGGTCGTGTGTGGATCCGTATTTTCCCAGACGTTCCGGTCTCTTCCAAGCCGGCCGAAGTTCGTATGGGTAAAGGTAAGGGTAGCCCGGAATACTGGGCGTGTAAGGTCAAGCCTGGCCGGATCATGTTTGAGATTGATGGTGTGTCGGAAGAAGTTGCTCGCGAAGCGATGCGTCTGGCAGCCGCCAAACTCCCGATTAAGTGCCGCTTCGTGCAGCGCATCGGCGAGTGATCGGACAGTCGAGAGGAATAGGCCATGAAGGCTAGTGACGTAAGAGCCAAGACGGTCGACCAGCTCCGCGAGGAGCTGGAAAGCTTGAAGAAAGAGCAGTTCAACCTGCGCTTTCAGCGGGCGACCGGTCAGCTCGAAAACACCGCACGTGTTCGCCAGGTTCGCCGGGACATCGCGCGGATTCAGACAATTATGCGCGAAATGCGCGTGTCTGATAACGCATAAGGAGCACAGTGATGCCAAAGCGTATTTTGCAGGGCGTCGTTGTTAGCGATGCGAATGACAAGACAGTGACGGTGAGAGTGGAGCGTCGCTTTACGCACCCACTGTTGAAGAAAACTGTGCGCCGTACGAAGAAGTATCGTGCACACGACGAAAATAATTCTTACAAGGTCGGCGATAAAGTGCTCATTCAAGAATGTGCTCCGATCTCGAAGAATAAGAGTTGGGTTGTTGTTTCCGAGGAAGCAGCAAGCTGATTGACGCATCCGGTGTTCCTTCATAGGACGCTGAGAAAAGAACAAGGCGACGAGTCATGATTCAGATGCAAACTAACCTCGATGTGGCCGATAATTCCGGCGCACGTCGTGTCCAGTGCATCAAAGTGCTCGGCGGTTCCAAGCGGAAATACGCAGCTGTTGGCGACATCATCGTGGTGTCCGTCAAGGAAGCGATCCCTCGGGGCCGTGTTAAAAAGGGCGATGTGATGAAAGCAGTCGTCGTGCGCACGGCTAAGGATATCCGCCGCGCCGATGGCAGCGTGATCCGTTTCGACCGCAATGCGGCCGTGCTGATCAACAACAACAAAGAACCGATCGGAACTCGTATTTTTGGCCCAGTTCCTCGTGAACTGCGTGGCAAAAATCACATGAAGATCATTTCGCTTGCGCCGGAGGTGCTCTGATGCCTGCGAAGATTAAAAAGGGCGACAAGGTCGTCGTAATCGCCGGTCGTGACAAGGGCAAGACTGGGGAAGTTATCCAGATCCTCCCAAAGGAAGATCGCGCTGTCGTGCGTGGCGTTAATGTGGTGCGTCGTCACCAACGCCAGACCCAGCAGAGCGAGGGGGGTATCGTTTCCAAGGAAGCTCCCATCCAGCTGTCCAACATTGCCATCGCTGATCCTAAGGATGGCAAGCCGACGCGCGTCGGTTTCAAGACTAACGAAGATGGCGTTACTGTACGTATCGCCAAGCGTTCGGGAGATGTGATTGATGGCTGACGCTAATTACATCCCACGGCTGAAAACGCACTACTCTGACGTAGTGCGTGGTCAGCTCCAGGAGAAGTTCAACTACTCCAACCCAATGATGATCCCTTCTCTTGAGAAGATCGTTCTGAACATGGGTGTTGGAGAAGCTGTCGGTGACAGCAAGAAGGCTCGCTCTGCAGCAGAAGAGTTGAGCTTGATTGCTGGTCAGAAAGCGGTTATTACCCGTGCGACGAAGTCTATCGCGACCTTCAAGGTTCGTGAAGGCATGCCGCTCGGTGCTAAGGTAACCCTTCGTCGTAACCAGATGTTCGAATTCCTCGACCGTCTCATCACCATCGCGCTGCCGCGCGTACGTGACTTCCGCGGTCTGAATCCGAAGAGCTTTGATGGGCGTGGCAACTATGCCATGGGTCTGAAGGAGCACATCGTATTCCCTGAAATCGACTACGATAAGGTCGATGCCATGCGGGGTATGGACATCGTGGTTTGCACCACGGCACAAACCGATGACGAAGCGCGTGAACTGCTGCGCGCGTTCAACTTCCCGTTCCGCAAATAATAGCGGTATACGGGAAAGGAACGAGGACAGACGATGGCGAAGAAAAGCGCGGTCGAGAAAAACAAGCGGCGCGAGCGTCTTGTAGCAAAGTACGCTGCTAAGCGCGCTGAGTTGAAGGCAAAGGCCAAAGACGAAAGCCTGTCTCTGGAAGAGCGGTTTAATGCGCGTTTGCAGCTTGCAGAGCTGCCGCGCAATTCCGCGCCAACACGAGTACGCAACCGGTGTGAAGTCTCTGGTCGCCCACGCGGTTATTACCGCAAGCTCAAAATGTCGCGCATTGCGCTGCGTGAGCTGGGTTCCCTGGGCAAGATCCCGGGTCTCGTGAAGTCGAGCTGGTAAGGAGTTACTGTTATGTCGATTTCCGATCCAGTCGGCGATATGCTGACACGCATTCGTAATGCACAGATGCGTCGCAAGAGCAAGGTGGCAACACCTGCTTCAAAATTGCGCGCACGGGTACTGGACGTATTGGCTTCGGAAGGTTATATCCGTGGCTATACCGCTGTGTCCTATGACAACGGCAAGTCCGAACTCGAAATCGAACTGAAATACTTTGACGGCGAGCCGGTGATCCGCACGATTGAGCGCGTATCCCGTCCAGGTCGTCGCGTGTATTCCTCAGTCAAGAACATCCCGCACGTTGCTAACGGTCTGGGTGTATCTATTCTGTCCACACCTCAGGGTGTGATGGCAGACCATGAAGCCCGCGACAAGAACGTGGGTGGTGAGGTTTTGTGCCGCGTCTTCTGATGCGGCACTGCCACTACGTACAATATAATAACTGACAGGTTGATCCTATGTCTCGAATTGGCAAAAGGCCAGTCCCCGTGCCTAGCGGGGTAACGGCAACGATCAACGGCCAGGAAGTAGCGGTCAAAGGCCCGAAGGGGGAACTCTCCTTCGTGGCCAATGACCTTGTTCTGGTCGAGATGACTGATGATGGCATCCGCGTTGATCCGCGCAACCAGACTAAGGCAGCGCGTTCAATGTGGGGTATGTGCCGCACCATGATCGCTAACCTTATCACTGGTGTGACCTCCGGTTTCGAAAGAAAACTGGAAATCCAGGGTGTTGGTTACCGTGCTCAGGTTCAGGGCAAGACCCTTAACTTGGCCCTCGGTTTCTCTCATGATGTCAAGTTTGACATTCCTGAGGGGATCAACATCGTTTGCCCTAAGCCTACCGAAGTCGTAATCAGCGGCATCGATAAGCAGCAGATCGGACAGGTAGCCGCGAACATTCGCGAATATCGTCCGCCTGAGCCCTACAAGGGCAAGGGTATTCGGTACGCGGACGAATACATCGTCCGTAAGGAAGGCAAAAAGAAGTAACGGAACCGACCATGGCGAACAATTCTTTCGAACGTCGTCGCGCTCGCGTCCGCCGTTCGATCAAAAAGGTAGCGAATGGGCGTCCTCGTCTGTCCGTTTTCCGCTCGTCCAAGCAGATCTACGCTCAGATCATCGACGACACAAAGGGCTTCACCCTGTGTGCGGCGTCTTCGCTTGATAAAGATGTACGAGGCACCTTGGCGAACGGTGGCAACAAGTCCGCGGCTGAAGTCGTAGGCAAGCTGCTCGCAGAGCGCGCAATTGCTGCTGGTGTTAAGGACGTCGTGTTTGATCGTGGCGGTTATCTGTACCACGGCCGTGTAAAGGCCCTGGCAGATGCTGCTCGTGAAGGCGGACTGAATTTCTGATCTGCATCTCACGGTGCAAAGAAAGAGAACGGAAGACGAAAATATGGCGAGACAGGACAACCGGGATCGCGAAGAGCGCGACAGCGAATTTGTCGATAAGCTCGTTCACATCAACCGCGTTGCAAAAGTGGTCAAGGGCGGTCGTCGCTTTGGCTTTGCAGCATTGGTTGTTGTTGGAGACCAGAAGGGCCGCGTAGGCTTTGGTCACGGCAAAGCCCGCGAAGTACCTGAAGCAATCCGCAAGGCAACGGAAGCTGCGAAGCGGACAATGATCCGGGTACCACTTCGTGAAGGTCGCACCCTTCACCACGACGTCGAAGGCCGTCATGGCGCAGGCAAGGTCATGATGCGTGCAGCACCTGCGGGTACTGGTATCATCGCAGGTGGTCCGATGCGTGCTGTGTTCGAGACGCTTGGCGTTCAGGACGTGGTTGCGAAATCAACTGGTACTTCGAACCCGTACAACATGGTACGCGCTACGTTCGAAGCACTGAAAAAGGAAGACAGCCCGCGTTCTGTTGCGGCACGTCGCGGCCTTAAGGTATCCACCATTCAGGCTCGTCGTCGCGACACCGACGATGCGGCAGCGGCTCCGTCCGAGGGTTGATCCCCCGGTTTGGACCGTTCTAGACATGAACAAGGGTTAATGTCATGGCGAATACTGAAAAGACCGTAACGGTCGAACAGATCGGCAGCCCGCTGCGCCGTCCTGCGGATCAGCGTGCCACGCTGATTGGTCTGGGACTGAACAAGATGCATCGTCGTCGCACCCTGAAGGATACTCCTGAAGTGCGCGGCATGATCCGTAAGGTGAAGCATCTCGTTCGCGTCGTCGACGAAGCGTAACGTGAGCCGGGAGTAAAACAAATGAAACTTAACGAAATCCGGGACAATCCTGGAGCTGTTAAGGACCGTGTCCGCGTTGGTCGTGGTATCGGTTCCGGCAAGGGTAAGACTGGCGGCCGTGGTGTCAAAGGTCAGAAGTCCCGTTCGGGTGTAGCCATCAAGGGCTTTGAAGGTGGTCAGATGCCATTGCATCGTCGTCTTCCAAAGCGCGGCTTCACGAACATCTTTGCTAAGGACTTCAATGTTGTGTCCTTGGGACGTGTACAAACTGCAATCGACGCGGGCAAGCTCGACGCTTCCGCACCGGTTACAGTTGAGACACTCAAGGCAGCAGGCGTTGTCAAGCGCGTTCGGGACGGTGTCCGTCTCTTGGGCGATGGCGAGCTGAAAGCTGCTGTGACTTTCGAAATTGCCGGCGCTTCCAAGACTGCTGTTGAAGCAGTTGAAAAAGCAGGCGGCAAGGTCGTAATCAAGGGAGCAAAGGCCGAATAGGCCTTGCTCTTTTTTTTGGTGTATCCAAACTGACCGGAGCGCGGAATGGCATCTGCTGCCGAGCAACTTGCTTCAAATCTTAACTTTTCTGCCTTTGCCAAGGCTGAGGAACTGAAGAAGCGGATCTGGTTTACGCTAGGTGCGCTTTTGGTGTACCGGTTCGGTACTTATATTCCGTTGCCTGGTATTGATCCTGAAGCGCTGGCGCAGGCCTTTGGTCAGGCCCAGTCTGGCATCATTGGCCTGTTCAATATGTTCTCCGGCGGTGCCGTTGAACGTATGGCAATTTTCGCCCTCGGCATCATGCCGTACATCTCTGCTTCCATTATCATCCAGCTGATGACCTCGGTTGTTCCTTCATTGGAACAGATGAAGAAGGAAGGGGAGAGCGGGCGGAAAAAGATGAACCAGTATACCCGTTACGGTACGGTCATCCTGGCGACCTTCCAAGCCTACGGTATTTCCGTGGGGCTTGAATCTGCCAATGTGGTGATCGATCCGGGTATGTTCTTCCGCATTTCCGCAGTTATCACGCTTGTTGGCGGTACCATGTTCCTGATGTGGCTGGGTGAGCAAATCACCTCTCGCGGCGTCGGTAATGGTATCTCTCTTATCATTTTTGCGGGCATTGTTGCAGGTTTGCCGTCTGCGATCGCTTCTACTTTGGAGCTTGGTCGTCAGGGCGCTCTTGCAACGCCAATCATTCTGGCAGTGATCATCCTCTCGGTTGTCGTCATCGGAATTATTGTATTCATGGAGCGGGCGCAGCGCCGGCTTCTGATCCAGTATCCGCGGCGGCAGCACGGTAACAAGCTTTACGAAGGGAACACCTCGTTCCTTCCGCTCAAGCTGAACACCGCCGGTGTGATTCCTCCGATTTTTGCGTCCTCTCTTCTTCTCGTTCCAGCGACGCTTTCGAGCTTTCAAAGCGCGGATGCTTCCGGTGGCAACGAGTGGCTGACGACCATTACAGCCCTCTTGGGTCATGGTCAGCCAGCTTACATGGTTCTGTACGCGGGCCTTATCATCTTCTTCTGTTTCTTCTATACCGCGATTGTTTTCAATCCGACGGATACAGCGGACAACCTGAAGAAGCATGGTGGTTTCATTCCGGGCATTCGTCCGGGCGAACGGACTGCACAGTATATTGACCACGTTCTGACACGCATCACGGTGGTAGGCGCAATTTACATCACGCTCATTTGCCTGCTTCCAGAGTTCCTCATCTCAGCTACGGGTGTGCCGTTCTATTTTGGTGGTACTTCCCTCTTGATTGTCGTTAGCGTAACAATGGACACTGTCTCACAGGTTCAAGGGCATCTGCTGGCGCATCAGTACGAAGGGCTCGTGAAGAAGACAAAGTTGAGGGGGAAACGTAAATGAGGCTTATTCTGTTGGGCCCTCCGGGTGCGGGGAAAGGCACGCAGGCAGCACGGCTGGTTGAAAAGCATGGTATTGTCCAGCTTTCCACCGGTGACATGCTGCGGGCGGCTGTCGCAGCGGAGAGTGAAGTGGGTCTTCAGGTCAAGGGTATTCTTGACCGCGGTGAGCTGGTCTCCGATGACGTGATCTGCAAAATCATCTCGGAACGTATTGAAGAGCCGGATTGCGCCAATGGGTTCATTCTGGACGGCTTCCCACGGACCATTGCCCAGGCTGATGCTTTGGGTGACCTGCTTGAAGAAAAGGCGCTCAAGCTGGACGGCGTTGTTCAGCTTGAAGTCGATGAAGCAATCC
Source organism: Pseudovibrio exalbescens DSM 16456 (assembly GCF_000422785.1). Taxonomy (GTDB): domain Bacteria; phylum Pseudomonadota; class Alphaproteobacteria; order Rhizobiales; family Stappiaceae; genus Pseudovibrio; species Pseudovibrio exalbescens. The sequence goes on along the minus strand of NZ_AUGS01000016.1, from coordinate 93,198 downwards.
TGTTGGAGCGCATTGAAAAACGGGCTCGTGAGAGCGCGGAAGTGCGTTCCGACGACAACGCTGATGCGCTTAAGAAGCGGTTGGCGGTTTACAATGAGCAGACTGCACCTTTGGTCGCGTACTACGAGGCCCGCGGTATGCTCAAGAAAGTTGACGGCATGCAGTCCGTCGATGAAGTTGCTTCCCAGATCGATGCTGCTTTGACAGCGGAATAATCTGCGGAATTTCAAGGCGGCGCTTGCGCTGTCCTTTGGAATACAGTAAAAGCCGGCGCACATCGATACTGTTTCGATTTGCGCCGGTTTTCCTTGGATATACCAAGGTTAACATTAGTGCTGTAACCGGTTGTCTCGCTCGCGAGCGGCCGTACAGAAGGATAGAGGGTACGATGGTCGTTCCCTCGTAAAGGAGAAATAACGTGGCTCGTATTGCTGGCGTCAACATTCCGACGAACAAGCGCACTCTGGTTGCGCTGCAGTACATTCACGGTATTGGCCCGAAGTTTGCGCAGCAGATCCTCGAGAAGGTCGGCATTGCTGCTCATACTCGCGTCAATGAACTTTCGGACGCAGAAGTCCTGAAGATCCGTGAAACGATCGATGCAGAATACCTGGTTGAAGGTGACTTGCGTCGTGAAACAGCGATGAACATCAAGCGTCTGATGGACCTTGGTTGCTACCGCGGTCTTCGTCACCGTCGTGGCCTGCCGGTTCGCGGTCAGCGCACCCACACGAATGCACGTACCCGTAAGGGTCCTGCAAAGGCGATCGCTGGTAAGAAGAAGTAATTTCACCGGCGTTTGTCAGGTGGAGCCGCCGGCGATTACGGCGGTGTAGATATCGAAGGAAAAAAGAATGGCTAAGGATTCGACGCGTGTGCGTCGCCGCGAGCGGAAGAATATTACTTCCGGCATCGCGCATGTGAACTCTACGTTCAACAACACCATGATCACCATTACCGATGCTCAGGGCAATGCGATCTCTTGGTCGTCTGCTGGCGCGCTCGGCTTCAAGGGGTCTCGTAAGTCTACCCCATACGCCGCACAGGTCGCAGCCGAAGACGCTGGTCGCAAGGCTGCCGAACACGGCATGCGCACCCTTGAGGTCGAAGTTCGTGGTCCTGGTTCCGGTCGTGAATCTGCTCTGCGTGCTCTGCAGGCCGGTGGTTTCGTCATTACGTCCATTCGCGACGTTACGCCGATCCCGCACAACGGTTGCCGTCCGCGCAAGCGTCGCCGCGTCTGACATTTCGTCGGGCATGTTTTCAACCCATGGCAAAGGATGGTTGGCTGCCTTTCAGGCATGACCAACGAGAAAGCCGAAGGGATTAGAACGTGACAATTCAGAAAAACTGGCAAGAACTGATCAAACCAACCAAGCTGGACGTGCGTCCGGGTGATGATCCGCGTTTCAAGGCCTCTGTTGTTGCAGAGCCTCTTGAGCGTGGTTATGGCCTCACCCTGGGCAACGCTCTGCGTCGTATTCTCCTCAGCTCGCTTCAAGGTGCTGCGGTTACCGCGATCCAGATCGATGGCGTGCTGCACGAGTTCTCCTCCATTCCTGGTGTACGTGAAGATGTGACTGACATCATTCTGAACATCAAGGAAATCGCTCTGCGTATGGACAATGAGGGTCCAAAGCGCATGGTTCTGCGCAAGCAAGGGCCAGGTGCTGTATATGCTGGCGATATCGAGACCGTTGGTGATGTTGAAGTTCTGAACCCGGATCTCTTGCTGTGTAACCTGGACGAGGGCGCTGAAGTGCGCATCGAGTTCACGGCAAACACAGGTAAGGGCTATGTTGCTGCGGCAGCAAACCGCCCGGAAGATGCGCCGATTGGCCTTATTCCGGTGGACAGCCTTTATTCTCCGGTCAAGAAGGTGAGCTACAAGGTCGAGAACACCCGTGAAGGGCAGGTTCTGGACTATGACAAGCTTACACTGACTGTAGAAACGGACGGCTCCGTTGTTCCTGAAGATGCGATCGCGTATGCGGCTCGAATTCTGCAGGATCAGCTGTCGATCTTTGTGAACTTTGAAGAGCCAACTCGTGAAGTTCAGGAAGAAACCGTTGCAGAACTGGCATTTAACCCGGCTCTGCTCAAGAAGGTTGATGAGCTTGAATTGTCTGTTCGTTCTGCGAACTGCCTGAAGAACGACAATATCGTCTATATTGGTGATCTGATCCAGAAGACTGAAGCAGAAATGCTTCGCACACCGAACTTCGGTCGTAAGTCTCTGAATGAGATCAAAGAAGTTCTGGCGCAGATGGGTCTGCACCTCGGTATGGAAGTGGCCAATTGGCCGCCTGAAAATATCGATGAGCTCGCCAAGCGCTACGAAGACCACCAGTATTAAGCTAAACGGGGCTTTGTGCCCCAAGTGGTCCGTTGCGACCGCTGCGTAGTTAATTGAAGGAGAGGGCCATGCGCCACGGAAAATCCGGCCGCAAGCTCAATCGGACGTCAAGCCACCGCAAGGCAATGTTTGCCAACATGGCTGCTGCGCTCATCCAGCATGAGCAAATCGTTACGACGCTTCCGAAGGCAAAAGAGCTGCGTCCAATTGCAGATAAACTCATCACCCTCGGCAAGCGGGGCGACCTGCACGCACGTCGTCAGGCGATCTCTCAGGTTCGCGACGTTGTCATGGTTCGCAAGCTGTTCGAAACTCTGGCAGAGCGCTACAAGGATCGTGAGGGTGGCTACACCCGCGTTCTTAAGGCAGGCTTCCGCCATGGTGACAGTGCACCAATGGCCGTGATTGAGTTTGTTGATCGCGATGTTGAAGCACGTGGTGCGGGCGACCGCGCACGTGTTGAAGCTGAAGAAGCTGCAGAAAACGCGGCTTAATAGCCTCAACAAACAGCTTTTAAAGACGCCCCCGGTCGTTGACCGGGGGCGTTTTTTGTTTTTTGGGCTGCCTGAGTGAGTGTTTTTGTGAGAAGGCTTTCGCGTCGGAAAGAGGCATGCGCCTACGTTCGCCAACCTTGTGTGTCTGTTGGATGGCGGATGTGCAGCTCTAAGGTGTAGCGATTTATCAAATTAAACTGGGATTTAAGCTTCAGTTAAGGTCAACCTCGTACTTTTGACCCATGTATTACAGTGGGGCATAGCTATGCGGGAGAATACTGCAAAAACGAGCGGATCTGGCGGCTCAACACGTCAGAATAGATTTTATAAAATCGGTTTCCGTCTGCCAATTGTGATGGTGGGTCTTGCGATTGTCTCAAGTCTTGTCATCGGTTTCCTGGCTTACAATAGTGGCCAGGCGTCGCTGACGGAGGCGCAGCAGGGCGAATTGAAATTGCTGGCTGAGTCCCGCCGAAACTTGCTCGACATGCGATTGACGCAAATTCGGGCGGATATCAAGCGGATCGCAACCGGTACGGCGATGCAGACTGCAATGACAGACTTGCAGACAGCCTATCGGAATGTGGGGGAGGACCGTGCCGAGGTTCTTGAGTTTTATCGTCCTGACGGATCCACGGTAGAAGATCGGCTGGCCGTCAATGGCGATGGCAACTCCACCATGTATTCCTGGCGTCACGCGAATGTGCATGGGGATTTCGTAACGAACTACCAGAATGGTGGTTATGCGGACATTCTCGTTTTCAATAATGACGGCGAGATCCTCTACACTGTCACAAAATCGGCCGAGCTATTCGAAAGCATCAACAACCCGGAGATTAACAAGAGCGGGTTGGGTGAGGTGTATCGCAAAGCTGCGGAGGCCGAAGACGGTTCGGTCATCATGAGTTCGTATGCGGCTTATGACCTCGCCGGAGGAGAACCTTCTCTGTTCATCGCAACACCGGTGTTCTTGCATGGCATGGCGGGTGCAAGTCGGGAAGGCGTTGTGGTCATCCGTTTGAATGTCGATTTCTTTGATTCCGTGTTAGCGGATCGGAACGGCCTTGGTGAGACTGGTCAGTCTTATCTGGTTTCGGACCAAGGTGTCGTCCTTTCCAACAAGCCGCTTTCTGCTGAGCCGACAGCGCTGAAGGAAACATTGTCTGCCGATGTTCTCAAGGTTCTTCATGACGGGAACGACAACCAGAAAGGTCTTGTAGATCGCTTCATACAGGCAGATGGCAAGTTCATGGTCGGAGCACCATTGGAAGCATCTGACAAGCATGCAATTGTTGTTGCCGAGGCGAGCGTTGATGAGGCGCTGGCGGGTGTTTATCAGTTGGCTTCCTCTGTCTTCTGGAGCTCTATTGGTGTCCTAGTCGCAATTGCAATTGTTGGCTATTTCTTTGCGCGGCAGATTTCTTCCCCCCTTGGCAATCTGGGTCGTACGATCCAGAAGATCGAAGAAGGGGATTTGGAGATCGATGTGCAAGAGGCAGCTCGCAAAGACGAGATTGGTGACATTGGTCGTGCAGTGTTGAACTTCCGAGACGGCCTGAAACGGGCACGGGAGCTTGATGCCGAGCAAGCACGGACCCAGCAGGAACGCATTGAGCGTGGCCGATATGTTGACGAGCTGACGCACAAGTTTGATGAAAGTGTACGTCAGATCCTTGGTTCGGTTCGCGATGCCGGGTCTACCTTGCAGACGACCGCCAATTCCATGGCCAGCATGTCCGAACGGACCAATGCCGAAGCGCAAACTGTATCCTCAGCCTCTGAACAGTCGTTGGTGAACCTGCAAGCCGTCGCAGGTGCTGCAGAAGAACTGTCTGCAACAGTTGGTGAAATCGACCGTGAAGTGAGACGGTCGGCGGACATTTCTGCTCAGGCGGCCGAGATGGCCGTGAATGCAGAAGGCTCTGTGACAGGCCTGATGGAGGCGGCCCAGCGGATTGGTGAAGTCGTTTCGATTATTAACGACATTGCTGATCAGACCAATCTGCTGGCGTTGAATGCGACGATTGAGGCTGCCCGTGCCGGCGAAGCTGGCAAAGGGTTTGCTGTTGTTGCAGCGGAAGTGAAGGGGCTGGCGAACCAGACCGGACAGGCTACTGGTGAGATCGGTGTCCAGATTCAGGCGGTTCAGTCTGAAACTGAAAAAGCCGTTATGGCCATCAAGGAAATCTCTCAGGTGATCGGTACTATCAACGAAGTAGCGACAGCTATTGCGGGTGCGGTCGAGGAACAGGCTGCTACGGCAACTGACATTTCCGGTAATATCCAGCAGGTGACTGCCGGTTCTACCGAAGTTACACAAGCGATCACCAAGGTGAGCTCCATTGCGGGCGACACCGGGACGGAAGCGGGCAATGTGCTTTCGGCCTCCACGCATCTGGCGGAACAATCGGATGCACTGCGTGTGCTGGTCGAAAACTACTTGAACGATATCAGGGCTGCTTGATACCAGTCCGCAAAGTTGCTGCACAACTCTGATCCGGCCGCGTTCTCGTTGAAACGCCGGAACTAAAAACAGAAGGCCAGAGCATCGTTCGGTGCTCTGGCCTTTTTAATTTGGAGCGGCTCAGTTGGTCTATACTAAACCATAAGTAGTAGTCACCCTTTACCCTCTATTTAACAAGTTCCAGAGCACACTGTCCTCCGCTGAATTACGGAGGGAATTGTGCGTAGTACGAACGACGGTGCGTTTGCAGAGGGCAAAACTGCCAAAGGGTTTTCGCTTCGGGTCATCATCCCGACGATTGTGATCTGTCTTGGTGTTCTGGCGAGTGGCTCTGTAGGCTACTTTGCGTTGCGTGAGGCAGAGACGGGCTTGCGCCATGGTGCCGAAGTACAATTGACGCTGACCTCTCAAAATACCGCGAGGCAATTGCAACGGGTTGTGACGGATACGCAGACGGACTTGCAAGCCATGGCAAGCGGCGCCACCATGAAACAACTGGTTGCGGAATTGCCATTGGCGGTTGAGTTGTCAGGGGATCCCGGCGAAATCAGAGACGCATATCACAACACAAGCGATAGCCCTGCAGAGCGGGCCGAGGTCATGAAGGGTGCGGACAACCTTTATGGCTCGAAACATGAGGGCATACACGGCGATTTCTTTGCACAATGGCAGACTGGCGGCTATGCGGATATGCTGTTTTTCGACCTGGATGGTTTGGTGCTCTACAGCGTAACCAAGTCCGGAGATTTTTTGCTGTCAGTTGAGGATAAGGTGTTCGAGACCACGCCTGTTCCTGACCTCTACACCGCGGCATTGGAGGCAGCGCCGGGTCAGGTGTTGTCATCCGAATTTGCAGCCTATGGACCTGCAGGGGGTGTTCCCAGCCAGTTTGTTGCAACGCCGGTTTACACGGAAGGCTTTGGCAGTGTGGAACTGAGCGGTGTCGTGATGTTGCGGATCACGCATTCCTTCTTCAACGAAATTCTGGGCCAACCATTGTTGATTGGGGAGAGTGCGCAGGGCTATCTTCTGGATGACAAGGGGCTTTTGCTTTCCAAGCCGGTAAGAGCCCCTAGTGCGCCGCTGCTGCAGCCGTTTGGGGGGCTTGATCTCAGCATTGGCGATGAACGCTCTGGCTCTCAAACCCTTTACACTGATAGCAAAGCTTATCAGTTGGCACCTATCGACCTGTTTGGACAGCCTGCGGTCGTTGCAACGGAAATCAGCCGTGCCGAAGTGAGTGCAGCGTCTTCGAACGTACTTTATTCCATACTTACGGTTGCCGTGAGCGTTCTGGTATTGGTTCTTGGGGCCGCCTTGGCTGTTGCCTTGTACATTTCCCGGCCTTTGGCTCACCTGTCATCTGCGATTACCCGCATTCGTGCGGGCAAGTTGGATACACGCGTGCCCGGCACACATCGCCGTGATGAAATTGGAGACATTGCCCGTAATGTGGATGCCTTTCAGGACGGCCTTCGGCGCGAACGCCAACTTGCGGCGGATCAGGAGGCTGACAGGGCGCAACAGCGCGAAACGGCAGAGCGGCTGGTGCATCTGAACGCCGCTTTCGACAACAATGTGACTGCTGTGATTGCCGATGTGAACGCCGCCTTGCGTCAGTTGGAAAGCGCATCGAACCAGATGACAAGCGTATCTGAGCAAACAGCCAGCGAAGCGCAAACTGCGGCGGCCGCCTCTGACCAGTCATTGCAGGGCCTGCAGGCCGTTGCCGGCGCGACCGAGGAACTTACTGCCACGGTTCAGGAAATAGATCGGGACCTGGCAAGATCCAACCGTATTTCCGAGGAGGCAGGTGACAAGGCGCTACAGGCCCAGACTACTATCAATGGATTGGAAACCGCTGCGGGGCGCATCAATGAGGTTGTATCGCTCATCAGCGATATTGCCGAGCAAACCAACCTGCTTGCGCTGAATGCAACCATCGAGGCGGCGCGCGCTGGTGAGGCCGGGAAGGGGTTTGCGGTTGTTGCTTCCGAGGTCAAGGAACTGGCCAACCAGACCGGCAAGGCAACAGAAGAAATCAGCAGCCAGATTCAAGCAGTTCAATCTGAAACACGAGCGGCAGTCGGCGCGATCCATGAGGTGATTCAGGTGATTGGCGAGATGAATGAGGTAGCTGCTGCCGTGACCAGTGCCATTGAGGAACAGGCCAAGACCACTGGAGAGATTTCGCAAAACATTCAGCAAGTCACAGGCGGCTCCTCGGAAGTGGCTCAAGCTATTAACAAGGTCAGCGATATGGCTGTGACCACCGGTGAGGGTGTTGAGGAGGTGCGGCAAGCCATTTCTCATCTGGAACAGCGCGCTCACCGGGTGACCGAGTTGGTTGATGGATATTTGAGGGAAACAAAGGCAGGCTGACTTCAACGCTGCTGTATTGTCCATGCATAAACCCTTAGGGTTGATATCCTTCGGTGAGGCCGATTACCGGAATTGCTTTCCACAACCGGTGATCGGCCTTTTCATGACCACATTGCCTTCTTATCTGTGACAGTGCGTTTGCCTGATCCATTGACGGATCAAGATAATTTCAGGGTAACATCATGATTGATTTCAGAGCTTATTTCGCCGGAGCCCTGTTTGTTACAGGTGTGCTTGTCGGCTCGGTTGTGGGCGGAACGCCTCCCGTTCATGCTGCAGATCAAATTCCCTCAAACAACGCGGAAATTCAGCTGTCCTTTGCACCCTTGGTCAAGAAGGTCGCGCCGGCTGTTGTCAATGTCTACGCAAGTCGGACGGTGGAGCGGCGGCAGCGGATTTCCCCGTTCTTTGACGATCCGTTTTTTCGCCGGTTCTTTGGTGATCGAGCTTTCGGGGAGCCAAGAACCCAACGGCGTGTGCAGAGTTCTCTGGGCTCTGGTGTCATAATCTCGGGACAAGGTATTATCATCACCAATAACCACGTTATTGAGAATGCAGACGAGGTGCGGGTCGCGCTTGCTGATCGCCGCGAGTTTGATGCGGAGATTGTGCTGAAAGATGAGCGAACGGATTTGGCGGTTTTAAAGATTGATGCGCCGGATGAGGACTTTCCGCATGTTTCGTTTGCCAACTCGGACGAACTGGAGGTGGGAGATCTCGTGCTCGCCATCGGTAATCCGTTTGGCGTTGGCCAGACCGTTACGCAAGGCATCGTTTCGGCAGTTGCGCGCACACAGGTTGGGGTCTCGGACTATCAGTTCTTCATTCAGACGGATGCTGCCATCAATCCTGGCAACTCAGGTGGTGCGTTGATTGATGTGCATGGCAATCTTGTGGGGATTAATACAGCCATTTTCTCTCGCTCGGGTGGCTCCAACGGGATTGGGTTCGCAATTCCTGCCAACATGGTGAAAGTCGTGGCGAGCGCTGCGGGTGATGGGGACTATGTGCGCCGGCCGTGGATTGGCGCCAGCTTGCAGCCTGTAAGCAGTGATATCGCCATGGGGCTTGGACTGGATCGACCGCGTGGCGTTTTGGTGACGCGCATATTCCCGGACAGCCCGGCGGAGCAGGCGGGCCTTGAAGTAGGTGATCTCATTGTTGCTGTGGGTGAGAATGAGATCAATGATCCCAATTCGTTTGGTTATCGCCTTGCAACGCGGGAAATTGGATCGAGCGCGACCCTCCGTGTTCTGCGGGGACAGGAAGAGGTGGCGCTGACAATCGCGCTGCAGGAAGCGCCGGAAACAGTGCCACGGGATATGCGCCAGATTGGTGGCCGTTCTCCATTTGCCGGCGCAACCGTGATGAACCTCTCTCCAGCGGTGGCTGAAGAACTTCGGGTTCGCGATGAGTATGAGGGCGTTATTATCTCGCAAGTTGAGAATGGTTCGGCAGCGCAATACGTCGGCCTTCGGCGTGGTGATATCGTTGTGGCTGTGAACGGCGTCGAGATTGAGAGTGCACAGTTCCTGCAAAGGGTGTCCAGAGAGCGTCCACGCCGATGGTTGATTGAAATACAACGAGATGGAAAGTTGCGCCGACTATCCGTTCGGGGCTAATTTGGGGAAGGACCGGCAATCAGGTGCCGGTCCTTTTCTGTTTTTGCTAAAAGTCTCGATATGAGTGATCTGTTTTCTTCCGCCGGTCTGGATCAGAGCGGTAATCGTCCGTTGGCAGACCGGTTGCGACCTGCCCGTCTCAGTGAAGTCGTTGGTCAGCAGCATCTGATCGGCGAAGATGGTATCCTTACACGCATGCTGCGCTCGGGGTCTCTGGGTTCCTTGATTTTTTGGGGGCCTCCAGGCACCGGAAAGACCACCATGGCACGGCTGTTGGCTCATGAAACCGAGCTCGCGTTTGAGCAGATCTCCGCGATTTTTTCGGGTGTTGCGGATCTGAAGAAGTGCTTCGAGGCGGCACGTGCGCGACGGATTTCAGGTCGTGGCACCCTCTTGTTTGTTGATGAGATTCACCGGTTCAATCGCGCCCAACTGGACAGTTTCTTGCCGGTGATGGAAGACGGCACCATCACTTTGGTCGGAGCGACGACTGAGAACCCCAGTTTCGAGTTGAATGCGGCGCTGTTGTCACGTGCTCATGTACTTGTCTTTGAGAGTCTGGATGCAGATGCACTGGAAGACTTGCTGGTTCGGGCCGAAAAGGAAATGGACAGACCACTGCCGCTTGATGAAGGGGCTCGCCAAACTTTGATTGGCATGGCTGATGGAGATGGCCGCTCAGCGCTGACATTGGCGGAGGATGTCTGGCGTACAGCAAGTGAGGACGAGGTGTTTGATAGCACTCGTCTGACGGAGATCGTCCAACGGCGCGCACCAATCTATGACAAGACCAAGGACGGTCATTACAATCTGATTTCAGCCTTGCACAAATCTGTGCGTGGATCTGACGCCGATGCAGCTCTCTACTGGATGTGCCGAATGCTCGATGGCGGAGAAGACCCCATGTACATTGCCCGTCGCCTCGTGCGTATGGCTGTAGAGGATATTGGGCTGGCTGATCCCAACGCTGTCGTACAGGCAAATGCAGCTCGTGATGCCTATCAGATGCTGGGATCTCCAGAAGGCGAACTGGCTCTGGCGCAAGCCTGTGTGTATCTGGCGACAGCCCCAAAGTCCAATGGCGTCTATGTCGCCTACAAGGCAGCCCGAAAGGCTGCAGAATCCAATGGATCGTTGGTGCCGCCGAAACACATTCTGAATGCACCTACCAAGATGATGAAGGAAATGGGTTACAACGAAGGGTATCAGTATGATCATGATGCCCCGGACGGTTTCTCAGGCCAGGATTTTTTCCCGGAAAAAATGGGCCGACAGCGCTATTATGATCCTCCAGAGCGGGGTTTCGAACGGGAAATTCGCAAGCGTTTGTCCTATTGGGAGCGGCTGAGGCAGGAACGACACAAAGCAGGAGACAGCTGACCGCCCATTGTCGTGGTTGCCTTGTGATGGCCTTCGCCCGCACACTTTACGTCCAACATGAGGGTGCGTGTATGCGACAGGTTGAACTCAGGCTGGCTGTCGTTCTTTATGGCGGGGTGTCTCTGGCCATCTACATGCATGGTGTGACCAGAGAATTACTTGGGTTGCAGCGTGCATCCCGAGCGCTGGACAAGGCGCTGAGCTCTGGTGCCGACCTGGCACAAGTTGAGCAGGGGCTCACCGGATCGGCCGTTCACTACTTTCGTTTATTGCGGGACTTGCGGGCAGAACTCGATCTGCGGGTTGTGATTGATGCCATTTCCGGCACATCGGCAGGGGGCATCAATGGCATCATGCTGGCGCGGGCGCTTGCCCATGACCTGCCATTGGATCCGCATCGCGCGTTCTGGCTGGAAAAGGCAGATGTGACGGAGTTGGCCCGTCCGCCACATGGCGCGAGCCGTTGGGTGAAGCGACTTGTTGCTCCGGTTGTTGGCCGGGCATTGGGCTTGGTTCTGGACCAGGACCCCGGATCGACCGAGGCGCGCCGCAAATTGCATTGGTTCATGTCCTCTCGCTGGTTCAAACCTCCGTTCTCGGGAGAGCGTTTTTCTCGTTGGATGCTTGAAGCCTGTCAGGCGATGGATGCATGCGATCAGGGAAATACTTTGATCCCCGTTGGGCAGAAGCTGGAGTTGTTCGTTACTCTGACCGACTATTTTGGTAAAAAACATGCCGTTCCGCTCTACCATCAGGTGCGGCTAGAGGAAATCGAGCATCGCCGAATGGTTCGTTTTTCCGCGCGCAATGACGGCGTTGAGGGCTTGAAATCTCAATTGAGCGCAGATTGCGCCGCAAGCAATGTTTTCGCAGCAAGGGCTACGGCCTCTTTCCCGGGCGCGTTTCCACCTGCCTCAATTGAAGAAGTAGCCGCAGTGGTTGAAGAACTCAACTTGCAGTGGCCGGATCGCGAACGATTTGTGCAAGAGGTTTTACAGGGCCCATTGGACACGGGAGAACCTCGCTTGTTCATTGATGGTAGCGTGGTCATGAACAAACCGTTTCAACCGATTATCGACAGCATTGACGAAAGGGCTGCCTCTCGGGAAGTGGTGCGCCGGTTATTGTATGTTGATCCAATTCCCGGAGAGCCCGCCAACGGCGACACGGCAGAGTTCTCACCGCCCGGTTTCTTTCGCAGCATTCTGGCGTCACTAGCTTATATCCCGCGTAACGAACCGGTAGGTGACAATCTGAAGGAAATTGAACGGATGAATGCTCGTAGCCGTCGGTTGCGCGAAGTTATTGGTTCCGTTCAGCCGGATGTAGATCGCGAAGTGCATGCTCTTTTGGCCGTAATGGACCCACGGCACCCCCCAGCCGAACAGGTCAGGCGAGCGCGGGAAGGGGCCATGGAAATGGCTCGTCAACATTCAGGTTTTGTCCACCCGGGCTACGCCCAAGTACGGTTGAGTCGTTTGGTGAACCGTATTGCAAAGCTGGTGAAGCGGCTGGGTGCAAATGATAATCAACCAAGAGCGACAGAACGGCTGGAACAGGCAATCCGACCTCTCATGCCAGATGTTCGTGAGGCATTTGTTCCAAGCTCCAGTGAAGACGGGTCCGTGAATCCCCTTTATCTCGATGTAGATTACCGCATCAGATGTTTGCGATCTGTAATTCGCAAGGTCAACAGCCTCTATGCCGACGAGCGACTGGATACCGGTACAGTGGAACGGCTCGGGCATTTGAAGGGGCGGCTCTATGAGATCATTACCTATTTGCAGTATCGCTGGAGCCGCCAGTTCTATGGGCGGGAAACGCGTGAGGCTTGTGGACCCATGGATATCTTGAATAGAGACAGAGCAAGGATGGAGACTGTCATCATTCTGCTGCAGGAGAGGATGGGATTGATCGACCTCGACCATCTTACCGATGAGGTGATCTGCACAGCGGATAGCGAGCTGTCTTCAAGGTTTCCGGATCGGCCGCTCCTGAGAGCATATCTAGGCTTTCCCTTTTATGATGCGGTCATGTTGCCCATTCAGCAAACCCTTGACCACACTGAACTGGGGGAGGTGTCTGTCAGTCGCATAAGTCCCAAAGACCCCGGCGTTCTGAAACCGGAGGGAACGGCGTTGAAGGGGGCGCAATTGCAGACATTCGGCGCATTTTTCAACCGCAGTTGGCGTGAGCATGACTATCTTTGGGGGCGGTTGAATGCTGCCGAGCGACTTGCCAGCTTGCTCGCAAACGTGGTGAGCGACAACAACGCCGTGGGCTTTGCCAACAGTCAGCTCCGTGGTTTGTTCGAGTCCATTTTGGACGAAGAAGAAGATCAGTTGAAGGCAGACCAGGATTTGATTGTCGACCTTCGTAGTCTGATCGATATCCGTTTGATTGAGGCTGAAGTTGGCCAAAGGTCGCTATCATCTCTGGATGTTTAGAAGCTTCTCCCGTTCTCGGTGCGGTTAAGTTCTTCCACGCAAGTAGCCAGTTTTTGCTTGTATCCACTGATGTGGGGGATTACTCGAAACTACAAAGTGATCAGCAGAGATATCCGGATCCATGATGCATCTTCTACTCGTAGCCGCAGGTGGCGGGGCAGGCGCCGTTTGCCGTCACCTTATTTCTCTGGCCGGACTCAGGTTGATGGGGCCTTCGTTTCCGTGGGGAACTTTGACGGTCAACGTTCTGGGCTCCCTGATTATGGGACTGTTCATCGAGTTGCTAGCTCAAAAGTTGCAAGGCTCAACTGAACTGCGGTTATTGATCGCTACCGGGTTTTTGGGCGGGTTCACAACGTTTTCCAGCTTCTCACTTGATGTGGCTGTTATTTGGGAGCGAGGGGAGATGTGGCTTGCGGTGACCTACGCGCTGGTGTCCGTAGTACTATCCATTGGAGCATTGTTTGGGGGGCTGGCGCTTGCACGCCAGGTTCTGGCTTAGGGTAGGAAAGGGCTGTACCTTGATGCGGCCTTTCATATGTGACTAAACGGCAGTTTCATCATGTTTTTACGGTGTTTTAGTGTCTAACCCTTGCATTCGGAGGCCGGGGCTGTCACATGGAAGCCAAATGAACAAAGAGAACGTGGCCTTGCATCTGTGCTGACCGGCCCGTCCAAGTGAACAGACCGGAACTCCAGCCCATGAGTGGCATTCAAACAATCAAAGTCGACAAAGATGAAGACGGCATGCGTCTGGACCGCTGGTTCAAGTCGCACTTCCCTGATTTGGGATTTGGCCGGTTACAAAAGCTGTTGCGCACAGGACAGGTGCGTGTGGATGGCAAGCGGGCAGAAAGCTCTACCCGGATTGTCAGCGGGCAGATGATCCGTGTTCCTCCCATCTCGGTTGAAGTGGCTGCGGATGACCGGCCCAATGCAAAGCCGCGGTCCAGCAAATTGATTGCCGACGACAAGGCCGCCATTGAGCAGATGATGCTCTATGAAGACAAGGATGTCATGGTTCTGAACAAGCCGGCAGGGCTGGCAGTTCAGGGAGGCTCGGGTCTTAAACGGCATTTGGATGGCATGCTGGATGCCTTTACGGATCGCAAGGGAAACAAGCCGCGTCTGGTCCATCGACTGGACCGAGACACCTCTGGCATAATCCTGGTGGCGCGTACACGCAAAGCCGCACAGGAACTGACCAAATCCTTCCGGCATCGCAACACGCAGAAGATTTACTGGGCGGTTGTTGCAGGGGTGCCAAAGCCGCGGCAGGGCCGAATTTCTACATTTCTTGCGCGTAGCGAAGAAGACGAACGCATGCGCATTGCCCGCCATGGCGAAGACGAGGCACAACATGCCGTCAGCCTTTACAACGTGGTGGAGCAATCAGGGCAAAAACTAGCCTGGGTCACGCTGAAGCCCGTCACAGGTCGCACACACCAACTTCGGGCCCACACAGCCCATATTCGTCATCCGATCATTGGCGATAGCAAATACTTCAACATCATGAACTGGGATTTACCCGGTGGCATCCAGAACAAGTTGCACCTTCTGGCTCGGCGGATCGTGATACCGCATCCATCCGGCACAGGGATGATCGACGTTTCGGCGCCCTTGCCGCCGCACATGCAACAAACCTGGAACTTACTCGGGTTTGACGTCAGCGAGTACGACCCGGAGATTGCCGAGCCGCAATAACCCGATAGGGGCTCTGCGGGCAACAAAGGATAGAGCACATCCATGTATCTGGTGGTTTTTGATTGTGATGGCACGCTGGTCGACAGTCAGCATACCATCTTGCACGGGTTGGAAGTGGGCTTTGAGGCTGTGGGGCTGAAAATGCCAGACCGCCAGACTGCGCTCTCCATTGTCGGGCTGTCCCTGGAGCCGGCTTTCTTGCAGCTGGTGGGCCGGGAAAACGCAGATCTGGTGCCTAGGATGTGTGAGGCCTACAGGTCCGCGAAGGTTTCCCGCCGTATTGCCGCTCTTGATCATGATCCGCTTTATCCGGGTACGCGCGAAGTGCTGGACACGCTAAGCAGGCGCGATGATGTGCTTCTGGGTGTCGCCACGGGCAAACACTCCCGCGGTGTCGCGCACATGGTGGAGGTGCATGATCTGCATGGAAAGTTCATTACGGTTCAGACGGCAGACAAGGCGCCGTCGAAACCACATCCTGGCATGCTTTTGCAAGCCATGAGTGAGACGGGCGCGGATCCTAAGCGCACCGTCATGATTGGGGACACGTCGTTTGACATGGAAATGGCCCGCAATGCCGGTGTGCATGGCATTGGGGTCACTTGGGGGTACCATGTCCCGCAGGAGCTGCGCCGTGCTGGTGCGCGGCGGGTGGTTGACGGGTTTCCAGAGTTGATCCCGGCATTGGAAGAGGTGCTGGGCTGGAATAAGGAAATTGCTTGATGCGGGATATTTTCGAACAGATTGAAGAGGACATGGCCAAAGGGCCGGTGGATCCGGTCGAAAGTGCGCAGAAACTGTCGCGGCGCGAGTTGCCCAAGCGGTTTTATGAACAGGTCAGCGTAGGCGAGGTGGAAGGACGCTTTGGTGTACTGCTCGATGGGCGGACGATCAAAACACCGACACGCAAAACGCTTGTGTTTGACGAGGAGTATCTGGCGGAGGCCGTGGCTGCCGAATGGGAACTGCAGGAAAAACATATTGATCCGGCAACAATGCCGCTCACCCGCATTTCCCATTCCGCAATCGATGCGGTGGCTGATCGGTTCTCTGATGTGGCGGACGAAGTGGCTCGCTATGCTGGTAACGACTATCTTTGTTACCGTGCAGAAGCTCCACAGGAGTTAGTGGCGCGCCAACAAGCTGCGTGGGATCCCGTTCTCGCCTGGGCTGAGGATATGTTCGACGGCAGGTTCGAACTGACAACCGGGCTCGTTCACAAACCGCAAAGTGAAGCCTTGCAGGCAAATATTCGCGAAGGTCTGAACCAGTTCACTCCTCTTGAATTGTCGGCATTGCATACCATCACAAGTATCAGCGGTTCGGCTATTCTGGCCTTGGCAGTGGCTCACCGGGCCTTTTCGGAGGACGATGTTTGGGACTTCGCTCATGTTGATGAGGACTGGAACATCGAACAATGGGGCCAAGACAGCGAAGCGCAGCGGGTGCGCAAGTACAAGAATGAAGAGTATTCGGCGGCTTGCCTTATTCTTAACAAGCCTGAAGTTCAGGTAGAAGCCTAAGGTAACTACAACGCAGGATCCTCATGGGAAGGCGCGGCTGGTTGCTGCGCCTTTTTTTGTTTGGCTGAAAACGGCAGATGTTTTTTCACTTGATAGATTTTGCGTGACAACGGACGGATAAGGGAAAAGAACCCCAAAGATGCTTATACGGTTATATCGGCAAAAGCTGGTGCAGGATCTGCCGCGCTGGCATCAAAACGGGTGGGTGAGCGCAGAGGGTTTGCGCGCCATTGAAGTGGAAATGGATGATAGGGTATCCAAGTCTCACCTGTTGCCCTTGGTGGTCATTGGTGTGGGCGGGATTGCACTCGCACTCGCGGTTGTTGCGTTTATTGCGGCAAATTGGGGAGTGATTCCGCGGCCGACCAAACTCATTGGTGTGTTGGCCCTCGTACTTGTAGGCGTTGGCGGCATGTTTTTTTGCGAACGCCGAGGCTGGGGCCTGCTGGCAGATTTGATGGGACTGGTCACAGCCCTCGTCTTTTTTAGCGCGTTGGCGCTTGTTGGACAAATATACAACCTGCCACGAGACTGGCAGGGTGGCTTGGGTCTGTCTCTGCTCGGGGCGCTGGGCATTGCTGTTCTGGGGCGAAGCCGCGCGGCGATGCTGGCCGCTCTTGTCATCTTGCTCTGGCTTTTGGTTGATGCGATGCCGACGGGCTGGGTTCTTTGGGCAGCCCTTGCCACACTACCAATTTCCCTTTGGCAGATAATCGTACGGCCCAACCTGTTGGGGCGATGGCTGTTCATCGTCACTGGTTTGGCGTTTTTTGTGCGCGGATTGACTGAGCTAAAGGGGGCCAATGAAGGGTTCTTTTTGCTTGAAAGCTTTGGTTTTATCGGTGTTGTTCTGCTTTTGGGCGGGAACTTGCTTCAGGTGCTCGGCGTTCGGGTGAGGCATATGAGTTGGGGCGTGATTGGTTTTGGCCAGACAGCGCAAAGCGCCGGTCTCATTCTTTTGGGCTTTCTCACCTATGTGCGCATGGTGGCGCCTGGTGAAGCCTTCCTGGATACACCAAGTTATCTGAGGGCTGGCATTGCGGGTTATTTGGCTGAGTATTGGGGTGCGCTCATTTCAACCCCGATGATGACAATTGCGTTCGTAGCTGCAGTTGGTGTTGTGCTGGTTGCCATTGTGGATTGGCTGGGGCAGCGCCGTGTGAGCGGGTTTCATCTGGCGATCAGTTGCATCTCCTTGGCAGGTGTCTGGCTTGCCGCTGTGCCAAATGCCGAGATACTCACGGCGGTCGCCGCGCTTGGCGTGGCTCTCTTGATCCTTTTGGTAGGTGTTCACGAAGAACGAACTGGTTGGCTGTTGCTTGGCATAGCAGCGTTGAGCGGGAATTCGCTATGGCTGCTTTACGAGACCATTGGCAGCCTTCTTGGGCAGTCTTTGTTCTTCCTGGTGTGCGGCGTGGTTCTTATCGCCGTTGGCTTGATCACGGCGCGCGCGTTGCGGCGCAAGAAAGCAAGACTTGCGGCAGCAAGGGAGGTCCAGTCATGAACACCGAGAGATTTAAGAGAATGATCCGATTTGGAGCTTTGGGCCTCATACTCGTTGCGTTGATTATGACACCGTTGATTGATCGGTTGAGTGTTCATATGGCAGGTGAGCCTGTCCGTCTGGCCCTGCGTCCCGTAGACCCTCGCGATCTGTTCAGAGGGGACTATGTGATCTTGAACCTGGCCATCACCACGATCCGCCCTGATGATTTGACAGGGTCATGGCCGGAAGGCCTCAAAGTCGGGGATCCAGTCTGGGTGCAACTGTCCAAGTCAGAAGATGGACTAGTTGCCAAGCCGGTGTTGATTGCAGCAAATCCACCCGGTGAGGATGGCGAACTCTGGATCCAAGGCACGGTAGACCGCGTTCGTGGGACTGATAGCGGTGCCCCATCTTTACAACTTTCATATGGTCTTGATGCCTTTTTTGTGCCGGAGGGTGAGGGGCTGGCTATCGAAACGCTTGATCCCGAGGAACTTGCCCTCATCATTCTTGTTGATCCGCGGGGTAAATCATTACCGTACAGATTGGTGAAGGGCGACGAGGTCCTGCTGGAAGATGCTGGTTTGTGATCGTTCTTGCTGGCGGGGACACATCATAAAACTGCGTTGATTTGAAGCGTCGACTTATGTGAAAGTCCTATTTAGCGTTGCAAACCAATTATGAAACTCGGAAAACACCTTGTCCGAGATGTGAAGTTACAGAGGGTTTCTCATGAAGAACAATGCCAAGGTCATTGAACGTCTCAACACAGCCCTGAAGATGGAACTTGGGGCGATCAACCAGTACCTGGTGCATGGCAAGTTGCTGGAGGATTGGGGTGTGACCAAGCTGGCTGCCAAGGAAATGGAAGAGTCGGTGGAAGAACGTGGCCACGCCGAACGCTTCATCGAACGTATTCTGTTTCTCGGTGGCCAACCTAACCTTCAAGAGGTTGGCAAGTTGCATGTTGGCACATCGGTTCGTGAAGTGCTGGAAGGCGATTTGGCGGGCGAACAGGAAGCTGTTGCGTATTATGCTGAGTCCCGTGAAATCTGCGAAGCGGAAGGCGACTATGTTTCCATGCGCTTGTTCGAAGAAGTGCTTGCGGACGAAGAAGGCCACTGCGATTTTCTGGAAACACAACTCGAGCTTATGGATAAGCTTGGGGCGGAGGCCTACACCCACGTGAACTCTGGATCTGCGGATCAAGCCGAATAAACTACGCACTATCAGTTGACTGCAAACTTGGCGCCATCTCTGGCGCCTTTTTTGTTTCCTTTGCCTCGCTAACTGTGCTCTCGCCGCAACGTCAGCGGCTGTTGAACCAACGGATTACTAGCTGTTTCCACGTACATCGTGCTAAGACCACTGTGATATTTTTGGGAGCTGGGTGGATCCATGAAAGAAGTACTTGCGGAACTTCAAAAACGCCGCGGCGAGGCTGCCATGGGAGGTGGACAGCGGCGCATCGAGGCCCAACACGCGCGCGGAAAGCTTACTGCGCGCGAACGCATCGAAGTGCTGCTCGACGAGGGCTCATTCGAAGAATACGACATGTTCGTTCAGCATCGCTGTACCGACTTTGGCATGGATGAGATGCACTATCCCGGTGACGGAGTCGTCATTGGATGTGGCACGATCAACGGGCGCACAGTCTACGTGTTCTCGAAGGACTTTACGGTTTTTGGCGGATCGTTGTCCGAAACCCACGCCAAGAAGATCATGAAAATTCAAGATATGGCGCTCCAGAACAGAGCGCCGATCATTGGGATTTTCGATGCCGGTGGTGCCCGCATTCAAGAGGGCGTTGCAGCGCTGGGTGGTTATGGTGAGGTGTTCTGGCGCAATACACAGGCCTCAGGGGTCATTCCGCAGATCTCGGTAATTATGGGGCCGTGCGCCGGGGGCGATGTTTACAGTCCGGCGATGACGGATTTCATTTTCATGGTGCGCGACACGTCCTACATGTTCGTTACGGGGCCGGACGTTGTCAAAACAGTAACCAATGAGACCGTGACCGCGGAACAATTGGGCGGCGCGTCCATTCACAC
The DNA here is from genome assembly GCF_000422785.1 of Pseudovibrio exalbescens DSM 16456. Lineage (GTDB taxonomy): Bacteria > Pseudomonadota > Alphaproteobacteria > Rhizobiales > Stappiaceae > Pseudovibrio > Pseudovibrio exalbescens. The sequence continues at coordinate 73,289 of NZ_AUGS01000016.1, read as the reverse complement.
CACTAAGTCTTCCATTGCGGATGGCGCATATGACAATGATGTTGAAGCGTTGCTGCAAGTGAGGCGGGTGGTCGATTTTTTGCCCATGAACAATCAAGCGCCATTGCCTGAACTGGATGTCTATGATGACCCGGCTCGCCTGGACATGAGTTTGGACAGCTTGGTGCCTGATAATCCCAACAAGCCCTATGACATGAAGGAACTCATCGCCAAAACCGTGGATGAGGGGGATTTCTTCGAGATTCAGGAAAGCTTTGCCAAAAACATTGTTGTTGGTTTTGGTCGTGTTGAGGGCCGGACAGTTGGCATTATCGGCAATCAGCCCATGGTTCTGGCGGGTGTTCTGGATAGTGATGCCAGCCGTAAGGCCGCACGTTTTGTGCGTTTCTGTGATTGTTTCGGCATTCCGATTGTCACGTTCGTTGACGTGCCGGGTTTCCTGCCGGGCACGGCGCAAGAATACGGGGGGTTGATCAAGCATGGAGCCAAGCTCCTGTTTGCTTATGGCGAAGCAACGGTACCCAAGATAACGGTGATTACCCGCAAGGCCTATGGCGGTGCTTATGATGTGATGAGCTCCAAACATGTGCGCGGAGATATCAATTACGCGTGGCCTTCGGCTGAAATCGCGGTGATGGGTGCCAAGGGAGCGGTGGAGATCCTTTATCGCTCAGAGCTTGGGGACACGCAGAAGATTGCCGCGCGAACCAAAGACTATGAAGATCGCTTTGCCAATCCGTTCGTTGCTGCGGAGCGCGGTTACATTGATGAAGTGATCATGCCCCATGCGACGCGCATGCGCATCTCTCGGGCTCTGGCCATGCTGCGCCACAAGCAACAGGAAACCCCGTGGCGTAAACACGACAACATCCCTCTTTAGCGCATCGACAAAGTCGCGAAACGTTATTGTCGCGGCTTTGTCCTAGTCATCAAAAATGCTGAAGTTGTAGGGACGCACACAGCGATAGCCGATACGGCATTGAGGGTTGTCCTTGGTCGGCACCCAAGCGGATTTCAGGGCTTCATCAAACTGGCAGAAACGGCGGTCTCGAACGTAACGGTCGAACAGGCGGTCACCCGTTGTAAAAACCACGGCCCCTTGCTGGTTAAGCATGGCCCGGGCTTGCTGGCATGTCATCGTTCTTGTGTCGGGCCGTGCCCATGCTGGTGTGGCAAGAAATGAAGCCACCAGTGTGATACTGCACAGGCCGAGGATGTGAGCTTTTGCCATTTCCTTTTCTCCAGATCAGCCACAAGGGTTTCCTGAATGCGCCACTGATGAAAAAGCGCGGCTAGTCCCTCGTTGGTTTCAACGGTAGGGCACTTGCACGGGTTTGTCCGCATTCTCTGGCCAGGGTTTTGAACACAACGTCGTGAAGACTAGTGCCTTGTGAGTTCCTAGCGGCTCAAGAGGTTGGAAGCCCTGCCGCCGTTTACTTTCAATCGCTGGTCAACTGACGCATGCCGGTTAACTTTGCCGGAGAGGGCATATCAACCCGGTCTCTTGTGATCTCCACGCTGAAATGGCCGGAATGCACTGGCACTGGTGCGCTGGGCTTGCGCAGCCGCACTCGAATGCGTTGGATTTTGGTGTCTTGCTGAAAGACGGCCTCACAAATTGCGGCAGCGAGCCGTTCAATGAGATGAAAACGGGTCTTGGTTACCACTTCTTCGACGGTCTTGGCCAATGTGCCGTAGCAAATCGTGTCCTCATAACGGTCACTGATACAGGCTTCGCCAAGGTCGGCCCAGCAGGTGAGGTCCACAATGAAACGCTGGCCCAGTTTCGCCTCTTCTTCATACAGACCGTGAAAGCCAAAGAACGAGAGGTCTTCAAGATGAATCGCGTCCATGGGGTGTCCTATACAGTTGTGGGTCGCTGATCTACGGTCGGTTTCCCTTCATGGTATGCCCGGAACAGGGGCGCTGAACAGGGCAAAGGCGCGCTGTTGAGGAAAAACAAGAGGATAACGTAAGGTATCTCCACCCTTTTGCGAGGTTGCGCTTAGGTAGATCCCCGCATACAACCCAGTGAATAGTTTAGGGCTGGGAGAGGAGTCCTAGGGGGGAATGCGTTCAATGTTTAAAAAAATTCTCATCGCAAATCGGGGCGAAATCGCAGTTCGGGTCATACGGTCCGCCAAAGCGATGGGTATCAAAACGGTTGCGGTATACTCCGAGGCCGACAAGGATTCCCTTCACGTTGAACTGGCAGACGAGGCCGTTCACATCGGTCCTGAGGCTGCCTCGGAATCGTATCTGGTGATCGAGAAAATCATTGAGGCCTGTCAGCAAACCGGGGCTGAAGCTGTTCATCCCGGATACGGGTTCCTGTCGGAACGGCCGGCTTTTTCTCACGCCCTCAAGGAGGCGGGGATTACGTTCATCGGGCCAAATCCTCAGGCCATCGAGGCGATGGGTGACAAGATCACCTCGAAGAAGTTTGCTGCCGAAGCCGGGGTCTCAACGGTGCCGGGATACATGGGCTTGATAGAGACACCAGAGGAAGCGGTGCGTATTTCCCAAGACATCGGCTTTCCGGTCATGATCAAGGCTTCCGCTGGCGGTGGTGGCAAGGGCATGCGTATCGCATGGACGGCCGAAGAAGCGGCCGATGGGTTCTCCCGTGCGCGCTCTGAGGCTGCCAGCTCGTTTGGTGATGATCGCATTTTCATTGAAAAATTCATTGAAAACCCTCGCCATATCGAGATTCAGGTGCTTGGCGACAAACATGGCAACGTCATTTACTTGGGGGAGCGGGAGTGCTCCATTCAGCGCCGAAACCAGAAAGTAATCGAAGAAGCACCATCACCACTTCTGGATGAAGAAACCCGTCGCAAGATGGGCGAACAGGCCGTTGCGCTGGCCCAGGCGGTGGACTACGACAGCGCCGGCACAGTCGAGTTTGTCGCTGGACAGGACAAAAGTTTCTTCTTTCTTGAAATGAATACCCGGCTGCAGGTTGAGCACCCGGTTACTGAGTTGGTCACGGGCGTTGACCTTGTTGAGCAGATGATCCGTGTGGCGGCGGGAGAACAGCTGCAACTTGCCCAAAAAGATGTTGCGCTTAAGGGGTGGGCGGTTGAGAGCCGTATCTATGCCGAAGACCCTTTCCGGAACTTTTTGCCTTCCATAGGTCGGCTAACCCGATATCGCCCTCCACAAGAAGGCACGTATGGGGCTGTCACCATCCGCAATGACACAGGGGTGGTCGAAGGCTCTGAAATCTCGATGTTTTACGACCCCATGATTGCGAAACTGGTTACTCACGCGCCCACGCGCGAGATCGCCATTGACGCCATGAGCAAGGCTTTGGACGAGTTTTTGGTCGACGGCATTCAACACAACGTGCCGTTTTTGGCAGCTTTGATGAAGCACGACCGGTGGCGTTCTGGCGCCCTTTCCACGAGCTTTATTAATGACGAGTTTCCGGAGGGCTTTGCGCCGGTCAAGCCTGATGAGGCGGCCCAAGCGGTCATGGCGTCAGTGGCGTTGTCGATGCATTTGATCGAACGCGAAAGGCTGGACCATCTTCCGGGGCGTTTACGTCCGCACTCAGGGATTACTCGCCCCCATTGGGTCGTGCGGATCGACAAGGAACTCATTCCGGTCGAACTCGCCAATGGGATGCCAACGACGCCCATCGACATGGATATTCGTGTGGGGGAGGTGACTGAGTTGGTCGCGGTGCGGTCCGACTGGGTGCCCGGCGACCTCGTCTGGCGGGGAACCTATGCAGACGAGACGATCTCTGTTCAGGTTCGGCGTATCCTCAACGGCTATCGCCTGGACTGGTCAGGGTACTCATGCGAGGTTGTGGTGCTTCCACCACGTCTTGCAGAACTGGACAAGTTGATGCCCGAGAAGCTGCAACCAGATACATCAAAAATGTTGCTTTGTCCCATGCCGGGACTGGTGGTTTCCATTGATGTGGTTGCGGGACAAGAGGTGAAGGTGGGTGAACAACTGGCCGTGGTAGAAGCCATGAAGATGGAAAACGTGCTTCGCGCCGAACGTGATTGTGTGGTAAGTGCCATCAAGGCCGCGCCGGGCGACAGTCTGGCCGTGGATGCGGTGATAATGGAATTCGAATAGACAGGGTGCGGGCGGCACCCTGCATGAGGGCGCTGTGCATACCTATCTTTTTGATCTTGATGGCACGCTGACGGAGCCATTCGTCGGCATTACCAAAAGCATTCAATATGCGCTTGAGGGGCTGGGCTATGATGTGCCGGCAGCAGATGACCTGCGTTTTGCAATTGGGCCTCCCTTGGAAGACAGTTTTTCGTTGCTTATGAAAACGCAGGATCCTGCCTTGCTGGCCGAGGCTGTGCGTCTTTATCGTGAACGATATCGGGTCGAAGGGCTCTATGAAAACTATCTTTACGACGGTATTCCGGCGGTGCTTGAGCAATTGAAAAATACCGGCGCGCAACTTTTTGTGTGTACGTCCAAGCTCAGGCCGGTTGCCGAAATCGTGATCGAGCATTTTGGTTTGAGCGGTTTTTTCTCCAAGGTGTACGGCGCCGAAGCCGATGGAACGTTCAACAACAAGGTTGACCTGCTCGCTCATCTGGTCAAGCAGGAAGGCCTAAGGGTTTCCGATGTCGTGATGATTGGCGATCGAATGTATGACATGAACGCAGCGCGTCAGAACGGCGCTACTGGGGTTGGTGTTCTGTGGGGGCATGGTTCCCAAGAAGAACTGATTGCCCATGGGGCACTTGCTGTGGTTCAGACACCTGATGAACTGGCTGCAAAGCTGGCTGAATTGATGCAGGAAGCTGCCTAAGCCTGATGTGACGCAACGCTGTAGCGTATGGCTGGAGGAACAATATGGCACTTTACTTTGCATATGGTCAGCTTATGAACCCGGACGGCATGGAGAAGCGCTGCCCTGGCGGAAAAGCGATCGGTCCGGCATTCATGGAGGGCTATCGGTTCATCGTTACCAGCGAAGGGACAACCTCAATGGTGCAGGCGCCCGGTTCGCGTGTTCATGGCGTGTTATGGGATGTGCGCATTGGCCACGTGGCCACAATTGATGGGGCTGAAGCGCTGTTTCGCAAAGCACAGCACAAGGTTTTCCTGCCAGTTCGAAGCGGTCCGGTGACCCGAAACGCTTTGGTCTACTTCAGTCAGACGGCCCGCACTGGGTCACCGCATGCCAAGATATGGCATGACGTGATGGTAGGCGCCACGCATTGGGGCTTTCCAAAAACCTACATTGAGGAACTCAAGGGGTGGGAAAGTCGGCGTCAATAGCTTTCAGTGATACTAAAAAACAGCTCGCACTCCTCGAAACCTGCTGGTAAAACTGTGCTTAAGGTTGCCCCGCTCTGACGGGGCAACTGATTCTCAGGGCGGGGTGAAAGTCCCCACCGGTGGTAATGGGTCGCGGCTCTAGTCCACGAGCGCTGTCGTGCAAGCGGCAGGTCAGCAGATCCGGTGCGATTCCGGAACCGACGGTCATAGTCCGGATGAAAGAGAAAAACCTGTCTTGGTTGTTCCTTGAAGGAGAGCCGAGGAAGGACTCGTCCTGATTCAATTTTGAATGTCTTTTGACAAATTGGATCAGTGATCATGCAGTTTGAATTCATTGCTGGCGACGAGCCAGATCTGTGGAGTTGGTACAAATGACTGACGCCACAATTGTTTCCAATAGCAAGGCTGCTCTTACCGGTGCGTTCTGGATGGTGTTTGCCGGTGTTGGTTTTGCGCTTTCGAATGTTTCCATTCAGTACCTCACCATGACGTTGGGCCTGGCGTCGCCAAGTGCCACGTTTTGGCAGTATTTCGTTTCTCTCGTGGCCATGGCGCCAGTCGTTTGGCGGATCGGGTTCTCCGGGTTGAAAACCAGACGGCTCGGCCTGCACATCCTTCGCGTCGGACTGGCCGCGCTGGGCGTGCAATTATGGGTTGCTGCTCTGGCCTATCCCGTGCCGATATGGCAAGCGATTGCTCTTTTAATGACCTCGCCCTTTTTTGTGACGATCGGGGCCGCATTGGTGCTTGGTGAGCGTGTCACCTCCAGACGATGGGGAGCAACGCTTCTTGGCTTCATAGGCGGGATGATCATTCTGGCACCTTGGTCGGAGGCATTTGTTTGGGGCGCCTTGTTGCCGGTTGCAGCTGCCGTGTTGTGGGGCAGCTCAATCCTGTGCATGAAAAAGCTGGAAGAGGAAGAAAGCCCGCAATCGGTCACGCTGTATCTCTTGTTGTTCTTGTCGCCTATCAACCTTCTGTTGGCTCTGGGTGCTGGATTTGAGCTGCCGGGTACGGCCATGGCGTGGTGGCTCGTTATTGCCGCAGGTCTGCTCGGTGCTGTAGCCAATAGCACCTTGGCGATGGCCTATGCACGCACCGATGCTGCGTACTTGCAGCCGTTCGATCACCTGAAGCTGCCTTTGAATGTACTTTGCGGATTCATCGTTTTCGGATGGGTGCCGCCGGGCAACCTGTGGCTCGGCGCTGCTCTGATCATTGGCGCATCACTGTTCATTGTTCAGGCTGAACGCAAGACCGGCTGACTGTTGATCCGGCTGTCCCGGTATGGCTAGACTTGACCGGGACAGTTTTGTGATCTGCTGAGCGAAATGAACAGAGGAGGCCTGCTCATGACCAGTGTACGTGTGATGATTTCCGGCCGGGTACAGGGTGTCGGTTACCGCCATTGGTTTCAGCAGACAGCAAATAGCCTGCGTGTTTCCGGGTGGGTGCGAAATCTTTCCGACGGCCGGGTAGAGGCAGAGGTCTCGGGAGAAGAGGATCGTGTCGATGCACTGTTGGACGTAGCCAAGGACGGTCCCGCCTTCGCCTCTGTAACGGCGATTGAGCGGGTAGGGCCGGCCCCTGTCCATGAGGGGCCGTTCAAGGTCGCGTTTTAGGCTGTCTCTTCTGAGTTGTAGGGCTTTGCCAATCCGGTTGAGCCCACGCGTTCGACGGGGCCAAAAAGGCGTTCGAATTGGCTCTGTAAAACGCTGTCATTTTCTTCCATGGTAACGGGCAAACCCAAATCCACCAGACTGGTAACGCCGTGCTTCTGGATGCCACAGGGCACGATGCCGGAAAAGTGGTCCAGGGTCGGGTCAACATTGAAGCTGATACCGTGAAAAGTGATCCATTTGCGCAAGCGGATGCCAATGGCAGCGATTTTGTCCTCCACATCCGCTCCCTTGTCGGGGCGTCGAACCCACACACCCACACGGTCTTCGCGGCGCTCGCCGCGAACATGATAGTCCCATAGAGAGGAAATGATCCACTCTTCCAGTGCGGCTACGTAGGCTCTTACATCTTGAGTTCGGCGCTTGAGGTCCAGCATGACGTAGGCAACCCGTTGTCCCGGGCCATGGTAAGTGTATTGTCCGCCGCGCCCCGTTTCATAGACGGGGAAACGATCAGCCATGAGCAGGTCTTTAGGATCTGCAGATGTACCAGCGGTGTAAAGGGGCGGGTGTTCCAAAAGCCAGACCCGTTCGCGGGCTTCACCACGGGCAATGGCAGCTACGCGGGCTTCCATCTCGGCAATTGCATCTTCATAGGCCACGAGGCCGTCATCGATCGCCCACTCAACCGGTGGGGTATCGGGGCTTGGGTGAAAGTCAGTTGTAAGGGTTTGCCGGTCTGCCATGGTGCCCACTTGTTTTGTCAGTTCTGGAACACGTTGATTCCCACGTGGCGGTACCCGCAAAAATCCATTAGTGTGCGGGCATCGTGCATGAAGGATGCGCGGCTCCTATTTAGGCTTGGATTACACGAATGACCACCTTTGATAAGATCGCAGTGGATATCTCCGTCGTGCTGGGTCGGTCGGAAATGCCGGTTCATCAGCTTCTGCGCATGGGGCGCGGAGCCGTGATCGAGTTGAATGCGACCGAGGAAGATGAGGTTGAGATCCTCGCTAACAAGATGCCTGTGGCCAAGGGACAGGTTACTCTGGTGGGTGACAAGGTTGGCATCAAGATCACCAAGATATTGAAAAGACCGCCGGAAGTACGCCCCGCTCGGACCGACGATCGGATTTGATCGTTAGCTGTCGCTCACTCTGGTGGAAAACTCTCGTTGGTTCAGCGGGCAAACACATAAAAAGCGGGCTTGTTGTGAATATCTTGTGACGAAGCCCTTGCGCGGTACATAGCAGTTGGCTATACACCGCTCACCGACGGCGAGGGCAGCACCGCTGACCTGCCGAGCCACAGTTTAGCGGCCGTGGCGGAATTGGTAGACGCGCAGCGTTGAGGTCGCTGTGGGGTAAAACCCGTGGAAGTTCGAGTCTTCTCGGCCGCACCAAAATCCCCGAGCTCTGACAAGAGCCGGGGATTTTTGCTTTTCAAACTCCATAATTATACAGGCTGCGGTTCGTTTTGCCGCCCTTCTTCGCTTAAACTGTTGATCTTTATTGCCAGTCATTCGACTGTGCAGAGGTTGTGTTCAGTTTGGAATATGGTTGTTTTGCCGTACCTTGCTGAGTGCTGGATCCGTTACCCCTAACTGCTGTCAGACCGGTTTGCCGGTGTCAGGAGGTCCCTTGGTCGAAAACACGATGAAAGAGACAGATGCGGCGGCTCCAACAGATTTGGCGGTACGAGACGAAAACGGGCATCTGAACGCTGACTGGATTCAGGCGGTTGAAACTGCCGTTAAGGCCAACGATGCCGAGCATGTGCAGGAACTTGCGGGCGATTTGCACGCTGCCGATTCCGGTGAACTGATCGAAACTCTGTCCCGCGAAGACAGAGTTGCGCTGGTTCAGCTGCTTGGCGAGGGGTTTGACTATACCGCTCTGACCGAAATGGACGAGCCGGTGCGTCTCCAGCTTCTGGAGGATTTGCCACCGGATGCCGTTGCGCAGGGTATCGGCGAACTGGAATCAGACGACGCCGTCTTCATTCTTGAGGATATGGAGCAGGCCGAGCAGGACATGATTCTTGCGGAGCTGCCGTCTGTTGAAAGCTCGCAGTTGCGCCGCGCTCTTGAGTATCCTGAGGATACCGCAGGCCGCCTTGTTCAGACGGACTTTATTGCATTACCTCCGTTCTGGACTGTGGGGCAGGTGATTGATTACCTGCGCAGCGCAACGGATCTGCCGGAACGGTTCTATGAGATTTATGTCGTTGATCCCGGTTTCCGACTGTTGGGTGCTGTGTCGCTGGACAAGCTCTTGGCGACAAAGCGCAGCAAGAAAATCTCCAAGATCATGGAGGAAACGCGGCATCTGGTGCGTGTCAACGAAGACCAGGAAGCGGTAGCGCGTAAATTCGAGCGGTACAACCTGGTCTCACTTGCTGTGACCGATGATGCGGATCGGCTGGTGGGTATCATCACCGTTGACGACATTGTGGACGTTATTCAGGAAGAAGCTGAAGAAGACATGATGGGTCTTGCTGGTGTCGGCGATGAGGAAATCTCTGACAGCGTTTTCGAAACCGCCCGTTCGCGTATCACTTGGCTTGTGGTGAACGTGTTTACGGCCCTACTGGCGGCGACCGTTATCTCGATGTTTGAAAACACCATTGATGTGATGGTCGCTCTTGCGGTCTTGATGCCAATCGTAGCCTCGATGGGGGGGAATTCGGGAACCCAAACCATGGCCGTGACCGTGCGGGCCATTGCGACTCAGGACTTGAATAAACGCAATTTATGGCGTGTCTTGCGCCGCGAGTTGTTGGTGGGCCTGATGAACGGTATTGGTCTGGGTATTCTGATCGGTATCATCGCCGCCACCTGGTTTGCCAATCCAGAACTGGGTGTGGTGATTGCCACTGCGGTATTGCTGAATACCGTGTGCTCGGCGTTGTTCGGTCTCTTGGTGCCCATGACATTGAACCGGCTGGGAGTGGACCCGGCATTGGCATCGTCCGTTTTTGTTACCATGATCACAGATGTTGTCGGCTTTTTCTCCTTCTTGTTCCTTGCAGCGTGGTGGTTTGGCCTGCCGTTTTAGGTTGGCCTACTGAAGGCCAACAGACATTCGGAAAACGGCGCTATAGGCTCTCTGATCACTATTTGAAGGGGGAGAGGAGTGTTTATGGCAGGGTTCGAGCCGAAGTTCGGTGGTTGGAAAGCACGCGTCGAGCAAAGTTTTACCGCGCAGCCCATGATGAGCCTGATCGGGGCCAGGCTGAGGTCAGTCGAGCCTGGTGTGGTACAGCTTCAGATGCCAAGAACTGATGGCGTGCTTCAACAGCATGGTTTTTTCCACGGGGGTGCCATTGCGACACTGGCTGATGTTGCTGCCGGATGGGCGGCGCTATCGTTGATGCCTGAGGACGTTGGGGTTCTGACGGTTGAGTTCAAGTTGAATTTTCTCAATCCCGGTCGAGGCTCTCTAATATGTGCGACCGGGCGAGTGCTGAAACCGGGCCGAACATTATGTGTCGTGCAGACGGATGTTGAATGCACGGAAGAGGGCGGTAAACTACCTGTTGCGACGGGGTTGTTCACGATGGCGTGCAAATCTGGCTTGCACCTTTAGGCAAGGCGACGCTTTCTGGGAGGATTATTGATGCCTATCAATCGGGACGGAGCTCTTCGAGACCTCGGTGTCATCCTCAGCCGTATCGAGGCGATCCTTGAACCGCAGGCCTATGTGTTTGCGGTGTTTCCGGGTGCCAAGCTGGCGGATGTGCTCGACTTTCAGCCTATTGGTACTTTCCAGGAAGGCGACCAGTTGACGGCCATTCTGTCCGTGGAGCATGCCGGCGTTGCAGGCGCGCCAACGGAACCGGCCTTTCGCCATATCCGTTTATCAGTCCATTCTTCTTTGGAGGCCGTTGGTTTGACGGCCGCCATTTCATCTAAGCTTGCGCAGCAGGGTATTCCGGCCAATGTTGTCGCCGGTTACTATCATGACCACGTGTTCGTGCCTGAAGAGATGGCCGATGAAGCTGTTGCTGCTATCAACTCCCTAAAGGCGGATGGCGGTGCCTGAACAAATCACCATGTACTAGTCTGAGGCCAGCGCGTATGTGCGCCGTGATCCTGCGCGTTCCTGTTCGAGCAAGTGCTCAAAATCATTGGCGCTAACGGCCGGCGAATACAAGAAACCTTGATACTCGTGACAGTTAATCGATCGGACCTGTGCCAGCTGATCAAGTGTCTCAATTCCCTCCGCGACGATCGAAAGGTTCATGAGGCGCCCCATTTGCGTGATCATCTGCATGATGGGCCAGCGCTTCTGATCACTGATGAAGGATCGATCAATCTTCAGCGCAGAGACGGGGTAGCGCTGCAAGTAGCCAAGATTAGAGTATCCCGTGCCAAAATCATCAATTTCAAGGTGGAAGTTGGCGTTGCGCAAAGTGTTCAGTTGGCGCAACGTCAGGGGGGCTTCCTTGAGCAGCAAGCTTTCCGTGATTTCGAATTTGATACGGGCGGGGTTTACGTTATGGCGCGCTGAGAGCGAAATCAGTCGTTCAGGTAGCTTTTCGCGCTTGAACTGGGCTGCTGACAGATTCACGGAAAGTGTCAAAGGGTAGCCCTCATCTTCCCACTTCCGCTGTTGGCACATGGCCTGTTCGGCCACCCAGTCGCCAATGGTTGTGATAAGTCCGGTCTCTTCTGCCACGTCGATGAAGGCACCAGCCGAGATCAGTCCGCGTGATGGATGGTGCCAGCGCAACAAGCTCTCCGCACCGGAAATGCGATTGGTCTTGACATCCAGACGGGGCTGATAATGAAGTTCGAACTCATCATTATCCAAGGCTTTACGAAGGGCATTCTCGACCTTCAAGCGTTCCTCGGCGTCTTCCGCCATGCGTGTATTGAAGAAGCAAAACTGGTCCCGGCCGAGATCCTTGGCGCGGTACATGGCAAGATCTGCTTTGCGCATCAGCGTGTCGAGATCTCTCCCGTGCTGTGGGTAGAGTGCAACGCCGACAGAGAGTGTGATCTGCAAGTTGTGACCGCGCACTTCATAGGGACGCGAAAGATCCGTGCGCAGATGCTCCGCAACCTCTTCCACGAGATCCTGATCTGGAAAGTTGGAGAGCAGTAGCACAAATTCGTCGCCGCCCAATCGTGCGACAAAGCCCAGATCACGGCCAATGGCATCCAGACGTTTGGCCACCTGCACCAACAGTTCGTCGCCTACCAAATGCCCCAGCGTGTCGTTGATGGTCTTGAACCGATCAAGATCAATGAACAGCATGGCACCAGTGGTCTCGTTCAGCTCGGATTCATCCAAAAGACGGTTGATTGCGATTTCCAGATGCGTGCGATTGGGCAATCCTGTCAGGGTGTCGTGGTGAGCGAGGTAGCGCACCTTGTGCTCGGCTTCCAATCGTTGGGTCACATCGATGGCGCTGACCAGAATTGTTCGTTCACCCGTTACCGGATCATGACCTCGTCTGGCTGTCACGTCGTGCCAGCGATGACCTTCGGCAGCTTTCATCAAGCAGACGAGGTTCGTTTGCAGACGTGTTTTCAGAGCTTCCCGAATGGCATTGTAATCTCTGTCGTTGCAAAACCGATCAGGCAGGTCTGCCGCACGCTTGGGCCTATGAAGTCGGCTCATCGGGTTTTCATAGATCAGCTCTCCATTTTCTTTGTACATCGAGATCATGGAGTTCGTGAAAAGCAGCGCCTGAGCAATTCGGAGCTGAGAAACGTCCGTCGTGGTAATCGAGGTAATCTGAACCAATAGCCCCAATCGTCCGTCCTGCATTGGCTGTTCGGCCATAACGCAAGTGATGCTGGTTGGCTGACCATCAATGACCACTGTCACCGACTCCCGGCGATCGGACGTGTCGGGATTGGCCAAAAGGTAGTTTCGCAATCGATGAATGTGCGCCGGATCTGAAAAGGGTGCAGGCAAAGGCAAACAAGAGTGATTCTCGAATGTATCGAGATCCTCCTTCATGAACTCCAGTCCACGAGGATTGGCCCAGACAATACAGATATTTTCCAGATCGAGCAGATACAGTGGCATCTCGATCTTGGACAGGATCGCCGCATCCCTCTCTGGTATCTTGCCATGGGGAATGCGCTTGCCGCCCTTCATCACTGATCCTTGAGGGGCCGCAGGTTGTTGGTTGTCGCTGCCTCGGGGGTGATCTGTCACGCTCTTGCCACTCTGGTCTTGGGATGCTCACAATCTATGCGGAAACGAATAAGTTTTTAGCTAAAACTGCTTAATACATTCATAGGGCAAGTTTCTTTGCAAATCGTTCATCGGTAAAACCTAGTTGTAGGTTAATTGTCCCCTAATGACAGGTTGTTTTCTCTTGTTGACGGTCTTCTTCATGCCGGTTTGGGGCAGGGGTTGTTGAAAGCCGGCACCCACTCCATATTTTCACAGGGACTAAGCGATGGATTCAGCGTTTGATGTTTGCGAGGTTTGTTTCCATCTTCTAAGAATACATTCAATAGACACGCCGCCTGTCGCGGCACATTGATTCAAGGGAGCAAGTCACTCGTATGACGGACTATTCCTCTCCGAAGCCTCATCACTTGGATGAAGAGAACGGCGACAAGACGAAATCCGAAAAGTCCATCCAGGTGGACAAGCATCTTTTTGATGCACGTACCGTCCTGATCACAGGCCAGATTACTCAGGAACTAGCGCAGGACGTATGTTCACGCTTGCTTGCTCTTGCTCAGGTATCCAATGACCCGATTACCGTGATCGTGTCGTCTCCGGGCGGGCACGTGGAATCCGGCGACATGATTCACGATACGATCCGATTCATAGGACCGGAAGTGCGTATTCTTGGCATGGGTTGGGTCGCCAGTGCTGGTGCATTGATCTACGTCTCGGTACCGAAAGAACGTCGCTTCTGTACGCCAAATACCCGGTTCTTGTTGCACCAACCGTCCGGCGGTGCCGGCGGCATGGCGACGGATATTGAGATTCAGGCCAAAGAGATCCTGCGCATGAGAGATCGTTTGAACAAGATCTTCTCGGAAGCCACAGGACAACCGATTGAACGTATCGAGAAAGACACGGATCGCGATTACTGGATGAGCCCAGATGAGGGTATCGAGTACGGCCTCGTTGGTAAGGTGGTCAATCACTCCAGCGAAGTCTCCTAGGGCAATCCATTTTTGATGTTTCATTAAAGCGGCCGTCGTTTTGCGGCCGCTTTTTTGTTGCCTGACTGCATCAGCACTCGATTGGGGGAGCGTGGAGCGATACTTTGCTCTTGTATCGGGTACGGCCTGGCACTAACTACCTGTAGCTGGCTAGCTATCTAGACCTAAGGTCAGTTTGCTGGTTTTGCCGATGGTGCCACAGGCGCTATGGTCTTGTCTTTGGGGCGCCCTGACATCAGCAAAACCAAAAAGAAACAGTCAGCCTCACAACAGCACTGCGGCGTTTCATTCGTAAGCAGTGGGGTATTTATGTGCACACGCAATTCGGAGTCTGACATGTCCATGCATGGAGCAGTTCTTTCGGCGGATATCGTCAGTTGGCTCTATGAGAGAGCAAGGTTCTATCCGGCGCTAAGTCAGGTGGTCCATGAGCTGGTTGATCGTTTGCGGTCGGCCGGCATGGATATTGACCGCTTGATGGTCAGCATACCGGTCTTGCATCCCTCGTTGCGGGCAAAAAGCATTAACTGGACCCCAGCAACGGGTATTGAGTTGCGTTCCTATCGCGGTAGCCCTGACTTGGAACGCCAGTATCTTGCCAGCCCCCTGAAGGTTGTCCATGACACTGAACAGGCCGTTCGTGTGCGTATCGGCTCAGCCCCCAGAGCCGGAGAATTTGATATTATAAAGGATTTGCGGGCTGGTGGGTTTACTGACTACATCGCCTTGCCCCTTGTCTTCACGGAAGCGACACCGGGCACATTAAGCGTTGCTACACGTGCCGTGGATGGGTTTGTCCATGCGGATATCGCAGCGTTGGAGACAATCTCCCAACCTCTGAGCATGATTTGCGAAACGCATACTCTGAAAGAGAAAGCAGAAACCGTTCTGAATACCTACGTTGGCGCGCGCGCTGGTGCCAAGGTTCTCAGTGGTGACATCAAACGCGGAGACGGGGAGACGATTTCTGCCGTTGTTGGCTTTGCCGATTTGCGTGGCTTCACACAGCTTTCCAACCATTTGCCCAGCCACGGCATTATCGAACTTCTCAACGCTTACTTCGGAGCCATGTCAGAAGCGGTGGAACGCAATCAAGGTGAGGTTTTGAAGTTTATTGGCGATGAAGTATTGGCGGTATTTCCTTACAGCACTCCTGAGGAGGCTCAAAGCGCCGCGCGCCGCGCTTTGCTTACGGCGCGCGAAACCATGGAAGGAATCAAGCAGGCCAATCAGGAAACATGCCCAACATTGCCGGCCCTTCGTATTGGAATGGGCTTGCACGCGGGGGATGTTTTTTATGGCAATGTTGGCGGTGAAACGAGATTGGACTTCACGGTCGTGGGCCCGACCGTCAACAAGGCATCACGCATTGCGGGGCTTTCGAAGGATCTCAATCGCGATATCCTGACGTCCGAGGAGTTTGCCGATATTGTCGATTGCCATGCGGGTGCGTTGGGCTCGTACTATTTGAAAGGTTTCGACGAGCCGCAACCGGTTTACACGGCCCCGGGGCGTGGGCATGAGTGTCATTCAGAGGCCGGACGATTGGCGTGGGATGCCTTCGGTGCGCACTGCGATCAGTGAAGATTGGAAGCGCCCGTTCTTAGTGTCGGGCGCTCGCCTGTTCCAGATTTGCTTTGTGCTTTCCCAGGTGGAGATATCAAAGGAACGCGTCGCGCGCTTTTGAGAAGAACTGGCGCCGTATGAGCACGATTGCAATGAACAAAGTAGCCAGCACAAACACGGTTGGCCCTCCGTACCAGCCCAGATACCCCACCGAAAAAAACAGACTTGCCTGACCTCGGCTGAAATGCCGTCCAGCCAATGTAACCAAGCGCGCTGCACGATCTGCCCGTTCAACGGCTACAGCATCCTCGGGACCAGAAGTGTCTGGCACACTGCCCATCACGATTGTTGCATAGTTGAAAAGCCGATATGCCCAGCCGAACTTGAAAAATGAATAGGCGAGGATGAGCAGGAGCCCTATCGCCTTGGTTTCCCAATGAACAGGGTTCTGGTTCAGCTGGATCGGCATCTTGGAGGCCAGTTCCAGTACCTTTTCCGTTGAGTTGAGAATGGCGAATGCACCGCCAATGGCGAGTAGAGAGGTGGAGGCGAAAAATGATGTGCCTTGTTGAAGGCCGGACGCGATATTGGTGTCTGCAATTCTCATCTGCCGCGACAACATGGCGCGGAGCCATTCATGACGATAGGAATCCATCATTTGGGTGAGGGATTTCTTCTTCCACGGACTCATGTAGATCAGCCAGTTGTAGAAGGCCCAAGCCGACACAAAAAACACGAGTGCGCCCAGATCGTACGGGCTTATGTACTCCATAATTGGCCTTTCTCCGCCGTTCTTCACGCTATCCCCAACGTGAGTGTCCGAAGGGTGTGCTTGACAGGAAATGTGCTTGTTTTATCGCTGACTGCACAGGGGGGCTCAAGAAGTAAAGGAAGGGTTAAACGAGGGGGTAGGAGCGAGTCCACAGGAAAGATGTCAAATCGATGTCACAAAGGGGGTTGCATGCCCGCTCAAAGGGGGATATTCACGGCGACCGCAGCGCATGAGACATAAAGTTTGCGCGCTATCTACAACAACTGATGGTGTTTTATGGACCAGGAAGTTCAGAAGTCCTGCTGGGGCGTGACGGCGAGAGCAGTTGTCGCATTAGGGGGCGCGCTGGCGCTGATCTATGTATTCGCAGGGGCCGGTGCTTAACACGGTCTGAAAACTGTGAAATTCGGGTTTCTTGGAAGGGGTGCAGATACGGTCTGCACCCTTTTTCATTTTGGTCTCCAAAGGTGGCGTGGGTGACTTCACAAGCCCACGGCTTGTTGCTAAAGAGCGTGCCATGGCTTTGCATCTTGTCAAATTATGCGTCGGCATCGAAAGCGCCGAGCAGTTGCAGTCTTACATTGAACATCGTCAGATCATGGCGCTGGCTGCCGGGCTCTCAGATGAGCAGGTGCATACGACGCGTATGGTGCCCACACGCATTGACGAACTTCTGGACGGTGGATCGCTGTACTGGGTGATCAAGGGAGCCATTCAGGTACGCCAAAAGCTGATCGACGTTCGGGTCTATCAGGATGAGAACGGGCGGAAACAATGCGATCTGGTTCTGGAGCCCCACCTTGTTCATACTCAGTTGCGGCCGCGCCGCCCGTTTCAAGGCTGGCGCTACCTCAAGCCGGAGGATGCGCCTGACGACTTGCAGATTGCCGGTCCGGTAACCGACATTCCCGAAGCCATGCGTAAGGAATTGCAGGAGCTCTGCCTCATTTGATTAGCTGTTGACTGGCCCACAACAGCCTGCACGGCATTGTCCTTATGGTTGGCGCTACACGTTTTTTTGCCGGATGTTCTTGCCCGGGCGCGATTCAGGCTCACATGACGAAAAGGGAAATCCGCCTGCGACATGCAGGCGTGTATTTATTCGAGGCGGCATTTGGATTTATACTGACCGCCAGCCTTTCAGAGTGTTGGGTTTGGAGGCCTGTCAATGAAAGATAAGCAAGATGCGCTTCTGAAGCGCAACGACCTCCCTGGAACGTCCTCATCCTCTCAGGACATTCAAGAGTTTCTCAAGGCCGCGCGTGGCATCGGTGCGCCAAAGACAGCCGGTGATCATGGGCGGCTGGTGTTTGCGCTGGACGCCACGATGAGCCGTCAGCTTACTTGGGACCAAGCTTGCCATCTGCAAGCTGAAATGTTCCACGAAGCCGGTAAGGTTGGTGGGCTGGATGTGCAACTGGTTTACTTTCGAGGCTTCGGCGAATGCCGGGCCTCAAAATGGGCCGGGGATGCAGGGCAGTTGGCGTCCATGATGGGGCGCATTCACTGCCAGGGTGGACGGACCCAAATCAAGAAAGTCCTCAAACACACCATCGCAGAGACCCGGAAGAAAAAGGTTCAGGCTCTCATTTATATTGGAGACTGTATGGAGGAAGAACCCGACATTCTGTGCGATCAGGCTGGGGAGCTTGGATTGTTGGGTGTTCCTGCATTCATGTTTCAGGAGGGGAACGATCCGCTGGCTGAACATACCTTTCGCGAAGTGGCCCGGTTGACCAAAGGCGTCTACCACCGCTTTGACAGACAATCTGCCGAGCGGCTGCGCCAGTTGTTGGGGGCCGTTGCGGCTTACTCGGCAGGTGGCCGTGTGGCACTGGAGAAACTGAGCAGCGGCGGCCACAAGGGGGCGCAGCTTCTAATCGGAGATATGCGTTAAACATGGCTTATTTGGTAGCAGGCGGGCTGGTTCTGGCCCTGTCTATTTATCTTGCGAATGCGTTCACGAAATCCAATCCGGTGGAGTTGGCTCGCAAGTTGAAGATGGCCGGGGGAATGTTGCTCGTTCCGGTTTGTGTGTTCTTGATCGTCACTGGACGGTGGGTGGTCGCCATCCCGTTGGCAGCCGTTGCGCTTTCTTTATTTGGCGTGCGCGGTTTTTCTCCGTTTTCCGGATTGCGCGGTCTTAATCTTGGCGGGATGGGAACGACGGATCCCTTTGGCGCTCGGCGGGGCAATCAGCGCTCTTCCGTGCGATCAGCCTTCTTTGAAATGGTGCTTGATCATGAGACCGGCGAGATGGATGGTAAAATTCGCTCTGGTCGGTATGCCGGCCAGAGGCTCTCGGATCTATCCATGGAGGATCTCAAGAGCCTCTGGCGGGATGTCTCCGGTGATCGCGACAGTGTTTCGTTATTCGAAACTTATCTCGACAGCCGGTTCGCCAACTGGCGTGAACACTTCCAGTCGGATTCCGCATCTGGGCAGAGACATTCGTCGGGCTCGGGCACTCTGACTGAAGAGGAGGCCTACGAGATTCTTGGTCTTGCCCCGGGTGCCAGCACGGACGAAATCCGGGCGGCTCACCGGCGCTTGATCAAGCGTGTTCATCCGGACAGCGGCGGCTCCGCGGTCCTTGCTGCTAAGCTCAACGAGGCGAAGGATCGGCTTCTCAACAGACATTAGACATCACCGTGACGCAAGTTACTGATAAACGGCATAACAAGAGTAGTTCGCCCGCTTGAGTGTTTTGCAGGCATCCCACGCAGCTGTCTTGGTTTCAAAGCCAATAAAGCGTGCGCGGTAGAGCGTTTGATTGTTGGTTTTGACAGGCTCGGTATACATCGAATAGCGCTTGAGCTTGCCACCTGTGGCAGATCGGGCGCGCTCCAGCAGTTCAATGGCCTTTTCCTGACTTTCAGAGGCAGAGATTTGAACATGCCAGCTAGGTGTTGGTTCCGAGCCTGCGATGTCGACATCTGCTGCTGCCGTGGATGGTGTTGCTACCGGTACGGCGGTCGGTGCCACGGAAGCGACTTTGATCGGATCGTCAGCCTTGGCAATTGGTGCCAGAGAGTCATGTCGTTCCAACATCTGTGCAATTGGGTCGCTACCGGGCTTGGTTGACGGTGTTGCCGAGCTGGAGGCGTATGCCATCATGGTGCTCGGCGCTGCTGGCGTGCCAATTGCCGTTGCTTTCGCCACGGGTATGGCCGGTGCAATCTGCGGCAGTTTGCGATCCACCAGGAGCAGCGGAGCCGTGCGAGGCCCGCGGCTGGCCTTGTTCAGATAGCGATTGATAAGGTCTACCATGTGCGCGTCGCGGCTGCGGCCTGAGCGACCACCCATGACAACCGCTACGATATGGCGACCATTGCGTTCCACGTTGGTTACAAGGTTAAAGCCAGAGGCGCGCGTGTAGCCGGTTTTGATGCCGTCTACGCCTTTGACGCGGCCAAGCAAGCGGTTGTGGTTGCGCAAGGTTGCCTTGCCGTACTTGTATGAACGCGTATTGAAGAACTTGTAATACTTGGGAAAACGGTCCTGAATGGCACGTCCCAACAGCGCCAGGTCGGCTGCTGTTGTTACCTGCTTGCTGTTGGGCAAGCCGTGCGGATTCTTGAAGACCGTATCCTTCATGCCGATGGCTCGGGCAGCTCGCGTCATTCGACGCGCAAAGGCAGCTTCCGAACCGGAAATGTGTTCTGCGATCACCGTGGAGGCATCATTTGCCGATCGTGTGATCAAGGCGTAGATGGCGTCTTTGACGCGAAGATATCCGCCGGGTTTCAGCCAGAGTTTGGTCGGTGGGCGTTGGGAGGCGTATTTGGACACCTTCATACGCGTATTCAGCGACATACGCCCGGCTTCCAGCTCCTCGAACAACACATAAAGTGTCATGATCTTGGTGGTGGAGGCAGGGTAACGCTTGGCATGCGCGTTGTCCTGATACAAAACCTTGCCCGTTTTGGCATCAACCACGATGCCGGCGTATTTGGAATTTGCCTGCGCCATGTTTGGTGTGGCGACAACCGTGGCGGCTACAAGGCCAGCCGTAGCAATCAGGCTAAAAGTCTTCTTGATACGTGATAGCGGTCCAAAAAAACGCAGACCCATAACTCGCCCCATTCGCAAATAAGCATTCTTTTCGCGTAGACTACGCGCACTAAACCACGGCTTGCAGACAAGACACGAGATTCGCGTCTTTCTTGCGGGATTGAAAAACAGGAAAAGCCCCCAAACCGCTTCATGCCCAAAATGCTGCAAACGCAGTTACGAATGTGTAAATGCACAGCATCATTTTCGTGATTTTATGCACTATCAAATTTGACGCAGGGTAACTAGCAGTTAAAGGTTGAATAATGCGGTGCGAAACATTATCAATTTTATTGTGCAGTGCGGCATGGCGGATTTGATTTAAATTTCCGTCCTCTAGTTTACAAATGTGAGCCGTATTCTCCCGTTGGATATTGGGGAAATCGATATGATTGCTGGTTTTGAAGAGCTTCAGAAATTTCACAAGGACAATTCAGAGCTGATGGCCGAGAGTTTTTCTGCCATGTCAAAAGGCATGCAGGCGATCTCCAGCGAATTGTCTTCCTATTCCAAAAAGAGCTTCGATGAGGGAAGTGCGGCGGTGGAGGCGGTCTTGGCTGCTGGGACGCTGGACAAGGCATTCGAGGCGCAAACTGCGTTCGCCAAATCGAGCTATGAAGGTATGGTTACAGAGATGACCAAGCTTGGCGATCTGTATGCGGACATGGCAAAGGAAGCGTCCAAGCCATTTACTGGTGCCTTCGCCAAGAGCGGTACGGGCAAGTAGCCTGTTCCGAACAACTTCGGTTCGAACTACTCATGATGATCATCAAACCCGGGTGGCGACATCCGGGTTTTTGTGTTGCTGATGTGCCGCAATCACATTTTCAGTTTGGGGATTGTGCGATGGATATCCAAATTCCATGTCATCCCTTGGTTTATAGCGGAGCAGCAATGCACGGATTTGGGTTTTGATTTTCGCCTGCCGTGTGCAAAATGGTTCCAAGTAGTGTGATGGTAAGCAGCGTCGGAGCAGGTTGCGGTATTTGTATTCTGTCTGATGCTCTCTATTTAAGAGTAAGAATGCCGGTCGGGGTGTGTAGACCAGCCCATGTGAGAAGGTAAGTACAATGTCGGTGAAACAGCATTTTTCGCAAGATGCTGAAGGTTTTTTGCGGGATTGTTGTCATAATAACATCGCGTGTCATCAAAAAAACTTGAGCGAAGCAAAGTTGGGAACAATATTTCAAACATCATTTAGTTGTAGTGACGAAAATTCCCCCTTGAATTCGAGGGGCCTCTGTTTAAATACTATCAACGTCCCTGAATTATACATGAGGGGTCACGAGGTACGAATGAGTGGCAGCGACGATCCGGACAACGGTGGTGATGGCGGAACGATCACTGTAACCAAGACGAAGCCGAGGGTGAAACGGCCAAGTCTGTACAGGGTGCTGCTGCTGAACGATGACTACACTCCCATGGAGTTTGTCATCCACGTGGTTGAACGGTTCTTCCACAAGAGCCGGGAAGACGCAACGCGGATCATGCTTCATGTCCATCACCACGGCGTCGGTGAGTGCGGCGTTTTCACTTATGAGGTGGCTGAAACAAAGGTCACGCAAGTTATGGATTTCGCCCGAAAACATCAACATCCATTGCAGTGTGTTATGGAGAAAAAGTAATAGGGGGCGCCTGTGCCGTCATTTTCTCGCAGTCTTGAAAAAGCTCTCCATCAGGCCCTGGCTTTCGCAAACGAACGTCAGCAAGAATATGCAACACTGGAACATCTTCTCCTCGCCTTGATTGATGATCAGGATGCCGCCGCCGTGATGCGCGCGTGCAATGTCGATCTCGATCAGTTGCGTCGTGATGTTGTTGAATACATTGATACGGAACTCGAAAACCTCGTAATTGATGGTGATGAGGATTCCAAACCCACCGCCGGTTTCCAGCGAGTTATTCAGCGTGCGGTCATTCACGTTCAGTCGTCAGGACGCGAGGAGGTAACGGGTGCGAACGTACTTGTCGCCATCTTTGCTGAACGGGAAAGCCATGCCGCGTATTTCCTGCAAGAACAGGACATGACCCGCTACGATGCCGTCAACTACATTTCCCATGGCATTGCAAAACGCGCTGGTATGACCGAACCCAAGCCGATCCGTGGTGTCGATGACGATTCCATGGGTACGGGCAGTGCAGCGGGGGGCTCATCTCAGTCTTCTGAGGCGAAGCAGCAGAAGTCTGAAGCGCTTGATGCCTACTGCGTGAATCTGAATGAAAAGGCGTTTTCGGGCAAGATTGACCCCTTGATCGGACGTGCCAAGGAGATTGCGCGTACGATCCAGATCTTGTGTCGTCGGTCCAAGAACAATCCGCTTTATGTTGGTGATCCTGGCGTAGGTAAAACGGCCATTGCTGAAGGCTTGGCTCGTCGGATTGTGGTTGGAGATGTGCCTGAGGTTCTCAAGAGCGCAACCATCTTCGCGCTGGACATGGGATCTCTGCTCGCCGGCACTCGATATCGGGGTGACTTTGAGGAGCGCCTCAAGCAGGTCGTCAAGGAGATTGAAGAATATCCGGGCGCGATCATGTTCATTGACGAAATTCATACGGTGATTGGAGCCGGAGCGACCTCGGGCGGTGCGATGGATGCATCCAACCTGTTGAAGCCTGCGCTGGCCTCTGGCGCCATTCGCTGTATCGGATCGACGACTTACAAGGAATATCGGCAGTTCTTTGAAAAAGACCGGGCGCTTGTTCGTCGCTTCCAGAAGATTGACGTCAACGAGCCGTCCATTCCGGATGCCATCGAGATCCTCAAGGGCTTGAAGCCTTATTTCGAGGACTTCCACAATGTGAAGTTTACAAACGACGCCTTGAAAGGGGCCGTCGAGTTGTCGGCGCGCTATCTGAGCGACCGCAAGCTGCCTGACAAGGCAATCGACGTGATTGACGAGTCTGGTGCCTCTCAGATGTTGGTAGTGGAATCCAAGCGGCGCAAGACGATTGGTTTGAAGGAAATCGAAGCCACCATCGCAACAATGGCTCGTATTCCGCCGAAGTCCGTTTCCAAGGATGATGCGGAAGTCTTGTCCAACCTGAATGACAGTCTGAAACGGGTTGTCTATGGCCAGGATCAGGCAATCGAAGCATTGTCCGCTTCCATCAAGTTGGCACGGGCAGGGTTGCGGGAACCGGACAAGCCCATCGGATCCTATCTGTTCTCTGGCCCAACCGGGGTTGGTAAAACGGAAGTCGCTCGCCAGTTGGCGTCAACGCTGGGTGTGGAGCTCATTCGGTTCGACATGTCCGAGTACATGGAGCGGCATACCGTCTCGCGTCTGATTGGTGCTCCTCCCGGTTATGTGGGGTTTGACCAAGGTGGCCTGTTGACCGATGGCGTCGATCAGCACCCACATTGTGTGTTGTTGCTTGATGAGATCGAGAAGGCCCATCAGGACCTTTACAATATACTGCTTCAGGTCATGGACCACGGGAAGCTGACTGACCACAATGGCAAACAGGTCGACTTCCGCAATGTGATCTTGATCATGACCACGAATGCCGGTGCAGCCGATCTTGCCAAACCGCCGATTGGATTCAATCAGGTCAAGCGGGAAGGGGATGATACGGAGGCGATCAACCGGATGTTCTCTCCGGAATTCCGGAACCGTCTGGACGCGATCATTCCGTTCTCCAACCTGGATGACAAGGTCATTCACAAGGTGGTTGAGAAGTTCGTCATGCAGCTTGAAGCACAGCTGGCCGAGCGGAACGTTACCTTCGAGTTGACGCCGGAGGCAGTCGCATGGTTGGCGCACAAGGGATATGACCAGCAAATGGGCGCCCGTCCGCTTGGGCGTGTCATTCAAGAGCATATCAAGAAGCCGCTTGCGGATGAGGTGTTGTTCGGCAAGCTCAAGAAGGGCGGTACTGTTAAAGTCTCCGTTTCTGAGGATGAGAAGGGCTTGCTGCTGGAAAGTATCGAAGACAAGCCCGCCAAGTCCCCGAAGGCAGCGACCAAACGTGCTGCCAAGCCGAAACGGAAGAAGCCAACCAAGGCTGAAACCGGTGGTTCTTCCGGTAAGGGCGGTGCGTCCAGCGTGCCGAAAGTGCCGCTCGCCGAATAGGCGGAATGCGAGAGTTTAAAAGTCTTGAGGCCGGGTCTGTGAACAGTCCCGGCCTTTTTCATTTCAGGTGAATCGAAAGGAGGGTTTGCACTGGGTCGTGCTGGCTTCTAAGCATATCAAGACTAAAATATCAGTAGTTTTGCGCAGGCGAGGGTGTTTGAGGTGTTTGGGTGCAGGGTCCAGACCCTCGGCAGCGAAGTGAGGGGCTACCTATGGGCAACCGCAATCCAGTTCACGAGCATCAACAGGAGGACGCCGCACCCGTCGGTTGGTTTCATTGGTTTGTCGCAGGGGTGCGGGCGGCATTTTCCTTGCCAACCGTAATTTTGATGGGGGGCTTCATCGGTTTTGCAAGTCTAGCGCGGGAGGCGGATCTGTCGTTGCTGCAGGTGGTCCTGATGACTGTATTCATCTGGGCCTTGCCGAGCATTGTGGTATTGACCAGCGCCTTGTCCACCGGTGTGGGGCTGTTTGCTGCTGCCATAGCGGTGGCGCTGTCCTCCATTCGCCTTATGCCCATGGCGATGGCGCTGATGCCTGTCCTTAGGGATGGTCACAGGACGCCGCGTTGGCAGTTGCTTGCAATGTCGCATTTTGTGGCGGTTACAGCGTGGGTGTTTGCCATGCGGACCTTGCCGGAGTTGCCGCGCCCGGCTCGCGTGCCGTATCTGGCCGGATTTGTCTGCTTGGTAAATACATCCGTCGCGTTGGTGACCGCCATCGCCTATTTGCTCGTTCCGCAACTGCCTGAAATTGTGGCCGGTGCCTTGGTGATGCTGACGCCGGTCTATTTCCTGCTCTCCATGCTGAGTGCGACACGGCAGGTCTCGGACCAATTGGCGATGGGCTTTGGGCTGGTGTTGGGGCCCTTGTTTCACCTGTGGGCCCCGGGCGGTGATCTTTTGCTTTCCGGCATAGTGGGAGGCAGCATGGCATATGGGCTGGCTCGATTGCTGCGGCGGAGGCGCGTATGACGGCGGTGGATGTGCAGGCCACGTGGTGGTGGCCCTACCTGATGATTTTCGTGGCCGGGTGGTTGGCCACAGACATCTGGCGCTGGATTGGTGTGTTGGCGGCGGGTCGCCTGCATGAGGAAAGTGAGCTTCTCACGTGGGTGCGCGCTGTAGCGACGGCTCTCATTGCTTCGATCATCGCGCGGTTGATCCTCTTTCCTGACGGCCCGCTGGGCCAAACACCTCTGTTTCTCAGGGTGTCAGCGGCAGTGATCGGGTTTGCATGCTTCAAGCTGTCCCGAAACAATCTCCTCTTCGGTGTTGGGGCTGCGGAGGCGGTGCTGATCGGCGGTTGGTTGATTTTGATGTGACGGAAGACGCTCAGGTCGTACCCAACCAAGGCAGGGCCGTTGAATTGGGTGATCTCCATTAGATTTTGGGTAGGGGTGTTTGATCTGTCTCCTGCCGTGCTTGCTGTCAATTTGTTAGCCTAAGGGTAGGTACGAAGGGAGGGCCGAATGACATATCTGCATCTCAATGCCGACTGCATAGGACAGGAACACATTTGCTGTGCCATTTCGGACAAGAAGTGCGCTGCTGGATATCAGGCTAAAAAAGACTGGCTGAGCGAGCAGTTTACCAAGGGCTATGAGTTCGTGCGACTGGATGAGCGTGGAAAGGTATTCATCGAGTTCGGGCCAGCTGAACACGGGTGGGTGCCCTTGAATGCCCCGGGTTATCTGCTGATCAATTGCTTTTGGGTGTCTGGGCGCTTCAAAGGCAAGGGGCACGGCAAGGCTTTGCTGGCCAAGGCTGTTGAAGCAGCGAAGGCTACCGGGAAAGTTGGACTGGTCACTGTAGCGGGAAAAAAGAAGTTTCACTTCATGAGTGACGGAAAGTGGTTCAAGCGCCAAGGGTTTGAAGTTGCCGACAGCTCTCCTTGGGGATTTGAGCTGCTGGCTTTGAAACTGGACGAGGCGGCTGGTGATCCGTCATTCTTGGCTGCTGCACGCGCCGGCGAGGGGCCGGATGACGCCGGACTGGTTGCGTACTACAGCGCGCGCTGTCCGTTTACTGACCTGCACGTCAATCAATCCTTGAAAGAAGCGGCTGACAAGCGTGGTTTACCGCTGCGAATTGTCCCTCTGACAACGCAGGAAGAGGCGATGGCGGCGCCTTGCCCATCAACGGTGTTTGATTTGTTTAAAGATGGTGAGTTCGTCACGACTGACCTGAGCGCATGCATGGACAGTCGGTTCGACAAGGTGGTCAAGTAGCGGACAGGCTGAACCTGATGCAAGAGGCGTGCGCAACAAGAGGCCGATGCGCACGTCCCAATCAAGTCTCACATTGAGTTATAGAACGGCGCGGATCTTGTCTGCATGCTCTTTCAAGGCTGCGGCATCAGCCATTTCACCCGTATGTGGACGCAGAGCCACGCCGTCAAAGCGCGGAATGACATGGACGTGGGTATGAAACACGACCTGTCCTCCTGCGCTTTCCGAGAACTGCTGAACTGTAACCCCATCCGCATCGAAGGCCTTCACGACGGCCTTGGCCATTTTTTGTACTGTGGCCATCAAGGTTGTCAGGTCATGGGCGCTGATATCGAGAATGTTACGAGAAGCGGCTTTTGGCACCACCAGAACGTGGCCATCGCCACGAGGCATGATGTCCATGATGACAAGGGTATCTGAGTCTTCGTAGACCTTCTCGCTTGGCATCTCGCCGCGCAGGATTTTCGCAAATACGTTCTGGTCGTCGTAGGCGGTCATGGTGCAAACCTCTCGCAAATTGTCAAAAATGACGATGATTGAATCAGTTAGGGGCTGATCTTAAACAGGTGCTGAACTCATTCATATTCTGAGTCAACTTTTACCTTGAGAAATTGAGTCAAGAGAGGGCGAACTTGAGAAAGTGATTCAACTTCCTGAAATCTAGGAGTCGGATCAAACTCTTAGTCACGTTTCTTAATGTGAAAAATGCCTAGCCCTTTTTGAATGGAGCATGCTCTCTCAGATAGGCTTGGTCCTCTTCCACTGCGACTCGTTCGTGCTCTAGATAGTGTGCTACTGCATTTCTTAAGGAAGGGTGTGCGATCCAGTGGGCCGAGTAGGTGGTGGTGGGCAAGTACCCCCGTGCCAACTTGTGGGCGCCTTGTGCTCCGGCCTCCACACACTCAAGTCCATTGGCTATCGCAAAATCGATCGCTTGATAGTAACAGACTTCAAAGTGCAGGCAGGGGTGGTGCTCAATGCACCCCCAGTTGCGACCATAAAGACTGTGGGAGCCGATAAGGTTCAGCGCACCTGCGATGTAGCGCCCGTTTCGCCTGGCCATTACGAGCAGCACATCCTGAGCCATTCGCTCACCCAAAAGCGAGAAGAAGTCACGGTTCAGGTAAGGGCGCCCCCACTTGCGTGACCCCGTGTCCATATAAAAGTCATAGAAGGCGTCCCAGTGGTGTTCTTTCAAATCCGAGCCGGTGATCCATTCGATCTGGATATCGTTTTCCAAGGCCTGTTTACGTTCCTTGCGAACGGTTTTGCGCTTGCGTGAGGCAAGTGTGTTCAGGAACTCCTCGAAGGTCCCGTACCCTGCGTTCTTCCAGTGGAATTGTTGGTCAGTGCGCTGCAGAAAGTCCATGTTGCCGAGGCGATCCCATTCCGGCTTTTGCAGGAAAGTCAGGTGGACCGAAGAAGCGTCGTAACGTTCAGCAACGTGAACAAGGCCGGACACCAGTGCTTCAGTGGCAGCCTCAGGATCCACATGGGGAGAAAGCAACAAGCGCCGGCCGGTAACCGGTGTGAACGGGATGCTGCACTGGAGCTTGGGGTAGTACCGTCCACCTGCGCGGTGGATTGCATCCGCCCAAGCGTAGTCGAACACATATTCACCCTGACTGTGGCTCTTGAGATAAGTTGGAACCGCCGCCATCAATCTTTCTTCGTTTTCCAGAACGAGGTGTTGAGGCAGCCAGCCGGTGTGCCGGTTCACACAGGCACTTTCCTCGAGCGCCTGTAAAAAGTCCCAGGATACGAATGGGTTATATGGTGGTACTTCAAGATTTGATTCAAGGTTTGTGGCTGTCTTATCTGCCCTTGGATTGGCTACAGCATCCCATTGGCCGCGGTCGATGTCTTTCAGTGATGAAATCACGCGTAGCGTTGGTATGCTGTCATCAGCCATGGGGTGCACCTCCTCTTGGACACGTAGTTTAAGCCTTGATCACCGGGATTGCGTGTCAGTTGCTAAGCTAGTGTTTCATCTGGCAGCGTCAAAGAGGCATTGGTCTAACACCTAGTCCTGCACTGCGTCCGGGTTGAAACCCTCGAATATCATCTGATCGGCGAGGCGGGCTGCCTTTTCACGCTCCTCGGGGGTTCGGACTGTCCATGCCATGATGGGGGTGCCCTTCAGTTTCTTGAACAGGGTGGGGCCAAGTGCTGGAAGATCCCGGATACTGTAGGAGATGAAATCGGGTTGTGCGCTCACCATGTGAAGCATGAAACGCATCAACAGCATCTGAAAACGGGAGTAGTGATGGCGTTCAGGGTTGCCAAGGTGAGTGCATGACACGGCGCCACGAGGAATGTCGGGCGCCAGATCCTTTAATGCGTGAACCATGTTGGGATCAAACGATTTCAACGCAACTGGGCCCTTGTAGTCTCGCAATGAGGTGCACACACCTGCGATGAACTCTTTCTGAGCACCGTCTTGAAACAGCGATTTCAACTCGATGATCAGTGGCACTTTCCCATCTACCAGATCCAGTAGGTCCGGCAACGCCCACATCGGGTCCGCCGTATCGCGCATTTGAATGGTCTTGAGTTGTTGCATGGTCTGTGCGCGCACAGCGCCAGTGCCGTGTGACAGACGATCGAGGTTGTCATCATGGAAGACGAGAGCCTGATCATCCAGGGTCTGTTGCAGATCCACCTCAATCGCAAATCGCCCCTCCACGGCTTGCTGGATGGCGCTGGGAGTGTTTTCGATCACGCCTTTGTTTGCATGGTGCAGACCGCGATGAGCGATAGGACGTTCAAACAGGGAAGAAAGGTCACGCATGGGGTGTTGGGTCCGAATTTGAGGAAGAACCGGCTGTGGGCCGGCAGAGTTTAAGAGCTCTGTTTGGCTCGCTTGCATGACGCCATGATTACAACTCACCCAAAATGCGCCGCGCTCGCACTTTGGCTGACAACGCTTCACGACCGGGGAGTGCGCCGTGAACAGTGATCAAGAATCGAGTGGGCAACAAGTCAGAGAAATCGAAAGATACGTATAAACCACAGCTCATTTTACGGGCGGCGAGCATATTGGTGAATGAGATTGGCCTTGCATTCTCTCCCTCATCATGCAGTCTATGACGTAACGTCACATCCGGCGGTCAGCGGTATTGTGCTGAAAGAGAACCGGTTTCGCATCCTCAAGGAGTTTCCATGCAGTGCGGCGCGTTGTTCAAGAATTCAGGCTTGGCTTGTGCCATTGGCCTTATCGCTGGGGTTTGCGGTTTGACGCCAACTGCGAACGCTGCGGATTTGCAGCCTCATCGGGCTGTATATGATCTCCGGCTTGCAAACGTGAATGAGAGTTCAGAGATTTCAGATGTGCGCGGGCGCATGGTCTATGAGATGACTGGTAATGCCTGCTTGGGATACGGCACAACGGTTCGGTTTCTTCTGGAAATGGTTTCTGGTGATGGCGATGGTCAGGTCACCGACCTGCAAATCTCTACTTTCGAGCCCGCCAGTCAGGGCAGTTTGAGATTTTCTTCCAAAACCTTCATCAATGCTCACCTAGTTGAAGAAGTAAGAGGGGCGGCAAGTCAGAGTGCACACAGCACTCAGGTTACCCTTAAGGCTCCGGAGCAGATGGAGATGGAACTGGAGGGGGCAATCCACTTTCCGACTGAGCACCTGTCCGCCCTGATTGATGCGGCCCGGGCAGGAGAGCGCTTCCTTTCAGCGTATGTTTACGATGGAAGTGAAGATGGGACCACCGTGTTCCAGACCAGCACCGTGATGACTCCGTTTCGGCACATTGTCCAAACCGTTTCCCATGAATCGATCCGCAAGCCCGCCCGTCTTTGGCAGGTATCCTCTGCCTATTTTGATATGCATCTTGATGGTGCCAGCGGCGAGCACATGCCCGACTATGAGATGAGTTATCTGCTGGATGCCAAAGGCATCACTTATGAGCTTTTTCTGGATTACGGCAGTTTCAGCGTTGCTGGTGATCTGGTTGATCTGGAGTTGTTGCCAGAAGAAAAGTGCCAATAGAGTCAGTTTCTTACACCTCTTGACCGCGTTGGGTCTCGCTCGGCCTCCGTGATTGTTTCTCGTGAATCGAATGGTGGTTCAGGCGAGTACGGAGCTTTTTATTGCATTCATGGTTTTGTTGTGCGGCCTTGCGTCAGGCCTCGACCGAGCGCCACACTCTTCTGGCCGAATTTGGAACGCAGGGCGTCCATGGCCTTCTCCGCCTTGGCGCGTTTTCCCGCGTCTGCATCCACGAGGTCCTCAGGATCCGCCAGATCTGGAGAGCAGAGTTGGGCGATGCCGACACCGATCAACCGGTAGCGACGTTTGCTGTCCGCTTCAGGTTGTAAAAGCGTATGAGCCGTTCGGAAAATCCGATCCGCTAGTTGTGTGGGGTCCTGTAGGTGGCGAGAACGGGTTATGCTTTTGAAATCATGAGACTTCAGTTTCAACGTTACGGTATGTCCCGCAAAGCCAGCGACTTTGGCTCGAAAGGACACTTTTTCGCTTAGCTCCCAAAGGATATCCGCCAGTTCTTGAGGGTCTGAAATGTCGATGCTGAAGGTCGTTTCATTGGAAATGCTTTTTGTCTCGCGCTCACTGGAGACTGTTCGCTCGTCCTCTCCCTGGCACAGCTTGGCCAGCCGAAGGCCCATTACACCATAGGCCTTCGCCAAGTCGGTTGGGTCTTTGCGCTGCAACTGTCCCACCGTCGTAATGCCATCAGCTGCAAGTTTTTTCTGTAATACCTTGCCAACACCCCAGATGATGCCGGTGGGTTTGTCTTCCAGAAACGTTTTTGCCTCCGCTGCTCCGATCACGGAGAAGCCGCGCGGCTTGTCCAGATCAGAGGCAATCTTGGCGAGGAACTTGTTGGCTGCCAGACCAACCGACATGGTGACACCGACCTTGGCTTCCACGTCCCTTACGAACCGCACCAGCTGTTCGACCGGTGTTGCCCGGTGAAGCTTTTCAGTGCCGGAAAGGTCGAGAAAGGCTTCATCGATGGACAGGGGCTCGACCAGCGGTGTCAGGTGCTCCATCTCTGTGCGGATCTGGCGTCCGACTGTTGCATAAACATCCATGCGAGGGCGAATGACAACTGCGTCCGGGCAGGCGTCGAGTGCCTTGAACATGGGCATGGCTGATCTTACGCCATACATCCGTGCGATGTAGCAACAGGTTGCAACAACGCCGCGGCGTCCACCGCCGACAATGACCGGTTTGTCGACAAGGTCAGGATTGTCTCGTTTTTCGATTGAGGCATAAAACGCATCACAATCTATGTGAGCGATGGAAAGCTGATCCAACTCGGGATGGCTGAGCAAGCGGGGGCTGCCGCATTTGGGGCAGCGGTCCCGGTTGGGTGTAAAGCGATGGCTGCAATCGCGGCAGATGGCACGGGAGTTGGCGGTAGCACTAGAGTGTTGCATGGGATCCGGTCTTGTCTTTGTTCCCATTATGTCCCAACGGTCAGGCCGCGCCAAATATTTCCTTGAGCTGCTGCCCGGTTTCCACCCAACAGTTGGACTTGAGGCATACGCCGTCCACGTCGGGTGCATGCTGATACAGTTCAGGATCAGCAATGAAGTGGAGGCCTGTCACTTGCGGTGCCGCTTTTTGGGCTGAGATCAGGTGGAGCGGGCTGTCATCCACAAAAACTATTGGTGCTTGCCGGCGGGTCTTGGCCAACTCGGCGACTGCTCCCCCTTTCGGACCCGTGTTGGTGATGACCGGGTAGGGCAGAGCATGGCTTCGCAGAGTTTGTTCGCGAGCATGGCGATTGTGATCACCGGGCAGGTTGGTCAAAATGACGATATCAACATGGGCTGATAGCGCAGCCAACTGTTCGGCGGCGTGATCGACTGCATCCTGGTGGCTAACGATGGTGTCAAAACAGGCCTGGATGAAATGTGAGCATTCCTGCCTGCTCAGCATTCGTCCGGTTTGCAACTCCACCAGATTGTCGTGCAGTTTATATATCGGCTTGTGAAGCCCAATGCCGCGTTCGGCCCCAAATTCGCGCAGATGGCGCATGAAATGCAAAAGGACCTCATCCACATCGCAGATGAGAAGAGGTTTGGCAGAGCGCGGGAGCTGGCCAATCTGCCAGTAAGCCTGTGGGGAAACGGGATCAGGGTGTGGCAAAGTAGTCCGTACCCCCGGAAAGCTTGAGGTGAGCTGCGGCAATCATCGTAGGCCGGATTCCCTGCGTCTCCGTAAAGGCCAGCAGCAGGTGTTCGTGCTGCATGTAAAACTCCAGCACGCCCGCGAGAAAACCCGGTTCTTCGGCTGCACTGCGGATTTCTGAGGGGCCAATACCCGCCAGCGACAGGAAGCGTCCCAGGTCTTCAGGATTCTGCGCTAGGTAGGCCAATGCACTGGTGGCCAATTCTTCGGCGGCTTCTGGGGACATTCCCCCGGATTTTTGACCCATCATTGTCTGTTTGCCTTTCCGAAACGAATCTTCCTTAACTTATTGTCAAAACCCTAGTGCGAGATGCAGAGCGACGCTATCATTTCATTTGAATGATCATTCGGTTATGAGCATCGATCATTCAAAAACCTGCGGGACTCGGATGGAAATGCAGAAGACAGTGCTGATTGTTGAAGACAATGAGCTCAACATGAAGCTCTTTAATGATCTCTTAGAGGCGCACGGCTATTCTACCTTACGGTCACGCAACGGCATGGAAGCTCTGGAACTCGCCCGCGAACACGTCCCGGACCTGATCCTGATGGATATCCAGCTCCCCGAAGTTTCCGGACTGGAGGTGACCAAGTGGATCAAGGAGGATGATGCGCTCAAGTCCATCCCGGTAATTGCGGTCACTGCATTTGCCATGAAAGGCGATGAGGAACGCATTCGGCAGGGTGGATGTGAAGCGTATATCTCGAAACCCATTTCGGTTGGCAGTTTTCTGGAAACAGTACGCTCTTTCCTTGGGGAGGCTGCCTGAACCTTTAAGGAGAGCAGATGACGGGACGGGTGCTGGTTGTTGACGACATCGAGGCCAATCTCCGTCTTCTGGCTGCACGCCTTGCGGCTGATTATTTCGAAGTGACGACTGCTGCCAATGGCACGGAAGCCTTGCGTGCCATGGAAACCAGTGCCTTTGACGTAGTGCTGCTGGATGTCTTGATGCCGGATATCGATGGCTTTGAGGTGTGCAGGCGCATCAAGGCGTCGCCCCGCACGTCCCAAGTGCCCGTCGTTCTGATCACGGCCCTGCAACACCAAAGTGACCGCGTTCGGGGGCTGGAAGCGGGCGCAGATGATTTCATCTCCAAACCGGTCGACGACATCGAACTTGTCGTTCGCGTGCGAAATCTGATCCGCATGAAACGGACCATGGACGAGTTGCGGATGCGCGCGCGCACTGGTCAGGATCTGTCCTTGCAAGCCACGGAGAGCGAGTTGGCCGGTCCATTGAGCGGGGCGTGTGTGTTCATCATCGACAACGATCCCGGCTCAATGGAGTTTATCAAGCGTGGTCTGCAGGATGGTTATGAGGTGAAGTGCGAGACCCGGCCCGGCCGTGCGCTTTACAGATGCGTGGAGGAAGATCCTGATCTGGTGATCGTAAACGGGGCGATGGAGGGGATGGATCCGCTCAGGCTATGCTCTCAGATGCGCTCCAATGACCACATGCGCATGATTCCGATCCTGTTGGTAGCAAGCCGCAATGATCGGCGGCAGATCCTCAAGGCCATGGAAATTGGCGTGAACGATTTTGTGGAGACGCCCCTCGACCCGTCCGAGTTCACTCTTCGATGCCGCAATCAGATCCGCTACAAGCGCACCAGTGATGGCCTTTTGCGGGCCATGCAGGAAACGATCGAGATGGCTGCAACGGATGCGCTCACCGGCTTGTACAATCGCCGGTACTTTGAACATCACGCATCAGCTCACATTGCCAAGGCCATTGCGGAGGGCAAACATCTGTCGCTTCTTTTGATCGACGTGGATCATTTCAAGCAGATCAATGATCGATACGGACATGATATCGGCGATGCGGTGTTGGTGGAGTTTGCTCGCAGATTGCGCCGGAACGTGCGTGGTCTTGATCTGGTTTGCCGGTATGGGGGGGAGGAGTTCGTGATCGTGACGCCGGAAACCAACCATGACAAGGCACAGTATGTTGCCGAGAGACTTCGAAGTGAAATAGCTGGAGCGCCGTTCATTGTGCCAGCAACGGATGAGGCATTGGAGATCACCGCAAGCATCGGTGTGTCCACATTGCAGTTGAGCGATGAAACAACGGGCAGTCTTCTTAAACGGGCCGATCTCGGGTTGTATTCCGCCAAGAATGAAGGGCGGAATCAGGTGAGGGTTCGCTTGATAGATCCACAGGATCATCTTGAATAGCAATAAAAGAGTGGAGTTCTGCCTGAGGTGCCGTAGTCTTTCGGTGAAAATTAGGTATATTTGTTGTGCATAGAGCCGGGATCCCATCGCTTTTCAGGAGCGCAATTACCTTAAAGCTTTACTAAAGTCGTAAATGTTGCGATGGTAACGTAAGTTGCAACTATAGAATTGCGGGCTTTATCCAATCGACGATCATTGATGTGGCGCGTTTCGCGGCACTGTCTTGGATTTCGCCTTGCTTGGAACGCCCTACGGAGCGCTCAGGTCCGCCGCATCTCCTGGGTCCGTGGGGTTGGTCGGCGCAGAAACGGGTTCAGAGTGGCCTCCTCATGTCATCCGCTTCGCGCCGACCACCACACCTCTTACTTTTCATTAACTAAATCTTTTAGGTGTCAGGCGTGTAACGCACGTCGTGCGTGTGTGGATGAGTATGAGCGGGTGCTGTTTGCGTTCGTTCCCTGCTTCTATCGATAACCGATAGTTTACGCGGTTTCCTTGCCCGAGCATGACCAGAGAACACAATACATCCATCTTTTGATCGGCGGAATTCGTTTGGGGGAAACCCTGGTCGTGGGGCGTGAAATGTACCTATTGGTTGCAATGTATGCATTTCTTTGGGCATGAAAAAGGGCGCCCTGATGGACGCCCTTTTTAACCGTAACAAGGAGAAGATCCTTACTTGATCTTGGCTTCCTTGAATTCAACGTGCTTCTTTGCAACCGGGTCGTACTTCCGCTTTGTCATCTTTTCGGTCATGGTGCGGGAGTTCTTCTTCGTGACGTAGAAATAACCCGTGTCAGCAGTAGACTGCAATTTGATTTTGATTGTCGTTGCCTTGGCCATGGCTAAGGGTCCTATGGGTTGTCGGCCTGATCATGGCCGGATTGTCTTCATGATGCTCGGCGCTGAAAAGCGGCCTTTACCGCCAGTCGCTACCGGGAGCTAAACTGAGGAAATTCAGCGCGCACACTACTGATAAGCAGCTTAAAGTCAAGATGTGTTGTCACCTCAGCCGCAAACAAATTGTTCTTATCAGGCAAATTACCAGATATGCTCCCAGCAGTGCTGCGAACAGGAGTGGAAGGCCGTGTTTGTCCAACGACTTCATGGCGAATCCACTGAGGGCTGGACCGACGATCAAGCCCACGGAATACATTAGCACGAAAGCAGCATTTGCGGATGCAAGATCTGCCCCTGAAAAGCGCGCACCCAAATGGGTAAGGCCAATCGTGTACAGCCCCGTGATAATGCCGCCCCAAACGAATAACAGGGCAAACACAGTGTACCCGGTTTCAGAGGCGGGTACCATCAATAGAGCACCAATGCTGCCAATGGCGGCGCATCCCAACAGGATGAGACGGCGATCAAGCCGATCTGCCAGCATGCCCAGCGGGATCTGGAGTAACAGGCTACCTGCCGTCATGGCCGTCACCAGCAGGGCTGCGGTGGCGGCTGGGAAGCCTATGCCAAGACCGTAGAGCGGTAACAGGGACAGGGCACTGGATTCAACCGCACCAAATACAAACCCGGCCAGCGTTGCCATGGGCGCAATCCAAAGAAAGGAGAGAAAGCCGCCAGAGCTCTTTTCCTCCATGTCGGGTTGAGCGTTGTATCCATAGGC
This sequence comes from Pseudovibrio exalbescens DSM 16456, assembly GCF_000422785.1. GTDB lineage: Bacteria > Pseudomonadota > Alphaproteobacteria > Rhizobiales > Stappiaceae > Pseudovibrio > Pseudovibrio exalbescens. The sequence continues at coordinate 36,593 of NZ_AUGS01000016.1, read as the reverse complement.
GATCGGCAAGGTGGCTACCAGGATTAATGCGCCCGCGAGGAAGAAAGGCGTTGGCCCTGTCGTGCCAACCAGAGCCAACATGATTGGCCCGGACGCCAAACCCGCTGACAAGACAGTGGCGTAGATGCCCATGATCATTCCGCGGCGGGCTTGTGGCGCGAGCGCGTTGATCCAGAACTCAGAGAGCACGAAAGCCACACAGGTTGAGCCGTGGAAGAGGATACGAAGTGGAAACCACATCCAGAACTGTTCGGCAAAAAAGAACAGGGGCAAGGAAAGGCCGGAGACGATGACCGCCCCCAACAAAGCCTGAGGTGTGCCGAACCGGCGAGCCAGAGGGGCACATAGCGGGGTTGCCATGATGGCAGCTACCCCGGCAAACGCGGTGTTCAGACCTATCATGCCCTCGGGTATGCCCTTGTAACTCAAGGTGAGGGCCAGCAATGGCAGACTGGCTGACAATGACAGCCCTACTGCAGTGATCGCACCAATCGCGGCAATGATGCCGCGCCGTTGACGGCTATCGAACAAGACGCCGGTATTTGCGGTAGCTACATGCATCGCGCGTACCCTCTTAATGTCAATGGAGCTTGTGTGTTTGTGCTCTTGGCACTCTGCGCTGGCCTAATCTTGAACGTTTGTTCAGATTGGCGGATTCCTTTGTACTCACTCGCGAGGCTTTACGCAATGGCAGCAAACAAAAAAAGACGCCGCAGGCTGTGCGGCGTCTCGTCTTTTGGGAAACAACTTATTGGGCTGACGCTGGTGCTTTGCGCGCTGTAAGGGCACGCCAAAGACAAACCGCAGCATACACCAGTAGAAAGGTGGACCACACCAGTGGCAGGCCGGGTGAGCCCAGGTACTTCAATGCGTAACCGCCCATGATTGGTGCCGTAATCATGCCCACTGAATACATCATTACGAATGCGGCGTTTGCCGATGCCAGATCGGCGCCTGTGAACCGCGCGCCCAGATGGGTCAGGCCAATGGTATACAAGCCGGTAGTCAAACCGCCCCAGAAGAACATGAGAGCCGCCAAAGTGGCATACGTGGTTCCAAAAGGGATTACCGCGATTGAAATCAACACGCCGCCAGAGGCGCAGATCATGAGAATAACCCGCCGGTCAATCCGGTCCGACAGGTAGCCCAATGGGATCTGCAGCACGAGGTTGCCTAGCGACACCACGGTCACCAGCAGGGTTGCTCGTTCCAGAGTGAAACCCAGTTCTCTGCCCATCACAGGTAAAAGGGACATCATGCTGGAATTGACTGCGCCACTGATGAGTCCTGCGAACGTTGCAACCGGGGCCACCCAAAGAAACGAAAAGAGCGTTCCGTTCGTACCCTCGTGCAGGTCTGGTCGAGAGTGCCAACCAATCAGAACGGGTAGGCCTGCAAGCCAGATCAGGCCTGCTGCGAACCAGAACGGAAACTCGCCAATGGCCCCCAACGTGGCGAGTGCCGTGGGGCCTATGATATAGCCCACGGCCAGCACTGTCGCGTAAATACCCATAATCACGCCGCGGCGACAACTGGGTGCAAAGGCATTGATCCAGAACTCGGAGAGCACAAACACCGCCGTGATGCCGGCGTGGAAAACCAGCCGCAACGGGAACCACATCCAGATTTCGGTGGCATAATAAAAGCAGGGCAGGGCAATACCAGCCCCGGCAAGACACACCAGAATGGCTTGTGGCGTGCCCAGCCATTTCGCAAGGCGCGCACAAAACGGCGTTACCGCAATGGACGCAATGCCTGCGAAAGCCGTGTTGAGGCCGATCACCCCCTCAGGTACGCCGCGCGCATTGAGCGTGAGCGCCAGAAGGGGATAACTTACAGAAAGAGCAAGACCAACCGCTGCAATAGCCCCCAGGGCCGCAGCAATACCATGGACCTGCGCACGCGAAAAACGCGACTGCACAGGAACTGCGCCGTTCGTATTCATTGTCATTTACCAAGAAAAAGAGGCTTCGGAGGATACCGTGCCTTGGCGTTCCATTGTCACGAAAGCCCGCCCGTTTCCATCGAAATCTGCAGGCTACGCAATCATGCGTAAAGGGTGCTTGATCGGGCGCTCGGCCCAAGGCGGGTTCTTTGGCAAATACCTACTAATTTTCAGTTATTTAAGACGGCATTCGTGCCGGAGGGTTATGCACCGCCTTAGAGTTCTTCGCGGACAAATCCGTTCGGGGTCCAATAATAGTAGGGCACTGGATACCGGGGCTGCAAATCAGGGTCGACTTTCAGTCGCAATTCCAGCTCCTCGATGACCGCCAGTGTGATTGGCGGCAATTCGAGGCGCTTGCTGTCTTGCAAGGACAACCACTGCAGTTCTTCCAGTTCTCCTGAAGGGCCTGTGCCTTCAGGCAGGCGATCGGCTATCTGATCCGACCATACAGCAAGAAAGCGGGTATCGTATCGACGGGGGCGTCCAGGCGGCGTGATGGCACGTGCGATAAAGCGCATGGGAGCCAGATTGGCAACGACACTGCGTTCATCGAACGCTTCAAAACCAATACCGGACGGCATGACGGTTTGCTCGGTTTTGACACCGACAAACAGCCCTGCTTCCTCGTAGGTTTCTCGTAGGGCAGCCATGGCGAACGCACGGGCGTAGTCTTCACTGCTGCCCGTCTTAAGATCTTTAATCAGCTTTTGCCGTGTTGTCGGCTCATAGTCCTCAACAAAGCGAACATCAGCGTCTTCGGCGTCGACCCGCCCCCCGGGGAATACGAACATGCCCGGCATGAAGGTGTGGCGGGTGTGTCGGCGTCCCATCAGAACATGTATGTCGCCATTGGTCTGGCGGTCCAGAATCAATAGGGTGGCCGCATCGCTGGGCACTTTCGGGCCCCCATCGGATACTGGCTCAACGCCTTTGAGACGGTTCAGAATATGCTCGCTCATCGGCGTCAGGCCTGTGTCACCGAATGGTAAGTGGGGTCCGGGTCGTCTGCATCATCCACGTTTGACTTCAGATCGAAGCCGTGCATGCGCAAAGCCCACTGAAGCCCTACAAGGCTGCCTTTGATGGGGGGCAGCATGGCCAGTGACATAATGACGGTGAGCGGTAACCAAAGGGCAAGGTGAAGCCAAAGAGGCGGGAAGAAGGCCATTTCGACGGCCAGACACAAGGCAACAACCACGTGCCCAACAATGAAGATGGTGAAATAGGGCGGCGCATCGTCCGCCCTGTGGTGATGGAGTTCTTCGCCGCAGCTATGGCAGCTTTGGTTCACCTTTAGGAAGCTTGCGAACATCTTGCCTTCGCCGCATGCCGGGCATTTCAGGCGACCACCGTTCAGCATCGCTGCTGCAACGTCACGCTTGGGGGGAGGGCTGAAACTGTCCTGCGCTTCCATATGTGTTCTCACCGTTTCTTTCGAGACTTCGACTTCCTCAATCCCGCTGGTTTGTCTCTTTGCTTAGACCAGTTCTTCTTGTTGGTTGTCGGCTTGCGCCGACCTCTATCGGCCGTGACCTTGCCCGGGCTTAGAATCTCAAACCGCAATGCGCCAGCAAACGGAGCGGCCTCTACCAGTCGAACGTCGACAATGTCGCCAAGTTGGTAGGTCTCTCCAGTACTGCGCCCGATCAGGGCATGAGCAGCTTCTTCATAGGCATAGTAATCATTACCGATAGTAGAAGCAGGTACAAAACCATCTGCGCCACTATCTTGCAAGCGGACAAAAAGTCCAGACTTCGTGACCCCTGCGATCCGTCCGGTGAATTTCGCGCCAACCTGATCGGAGAGCCAAAGAGCGATCAGGCGGTCGATCGTCTCGCGTTCCGCCAGCATTGCCCTTCTTTCTGCAGTAGAAATCTCTCCTGCGATGATCTCAAGTTTATCTTCAAAACCGCTGGGTAAACCGTCCTTGCCCAGCTTCAAACTTGAGATCAATGCCCTGTGGACAATCAGATCCGCATATCGGCGGATAGGCGAGGTGAAGTGAGCATAGCGGCGCAGATTGAGTCCAAAGTGGCCAATATTGTGCGGATGATACTCTGCTTGCGCCTGCGAACGTAGAACGACTTCATTGACCAGTGGCGCGTTTGGGCTGTCCTTCACGCGATCAAGGATATTGTTGAACACCGAGGCTCTCAGCCCGCCCTGATGGGGCAGCTTGATATCCATGGTGGACAGGAAATCTCGCAAGTTCTCAAGCTTTTCAGGCGTGGAGGCGTCATGAATCCGGTAGAGCAGGGGCGAATTCTTGCTCTCCAGTGTTTCAGCCGCAGCCACATTGGCCTGAATCATGAACTCTTCGATGAGCTTGTGCGCATCAAGGCGTTCGGGAACAACAACGCGATCCACCGTGCCGTCTTTTTTCAGTAGGATTTTGCGTTCGGGCAGATCCAGTTCCAGAGGAGCCCTCTTGTCACGGCCTTTGCGCAGCACTGCATAAGCTGCCCAGAGAGGCTTGAGGACATCATCAAGAAGCATCTCTGTCTTCTCGTCCAGAACGCCCTCAATTGCCTTTTGCGCTTGCTGGTAGGACAGCTTTGCAGCCGAGCGCATGAGAACCCGGTGAAAACTGTGAGCGATCTTCTTGCCCTTGGCATCGAACACCATGCGCGTTGCCATGGCGGGACGGTCTTCCTTTTCGCGCAGCGAGCACAAATCATTGGAAATCCGTTCTGGCAGCATGGGGATGACGCGATCCGGGAAATAGACAGAGTTGCCGCGCTTTTCAGCTTCCTGGTCCATTGCCGAGCCGGGCGTGACATAGGCTGCCACATCGGCAATGGCCACGTACACCACATAGCCGCCGGGATTGTCAGGGTCATCGTCAGGCTGGGCGTACACAGCATCATCGTGATCCTTGGCGTCCGCCGGATCGATCGTGATCAAGGGCACTTGCCGCCAATCTTCTCGGTTTTGCTGAGAGACCGGGGTGGCGTTTTCGGCTTCTGCGAGTACTTCATCGGGAAACACCGAAGGAATGCCTTGCGTATGCAGTGCTATCTCGGAGACGGCATGTTCGGAGTTCATCGAACCAATGCGTTCGGCGACCGTCGCGCGGGAAATGCCGTAGCGCCCGGCCTTGTGAACGGATACCGAAACCAGATCTCCGCTTTCTGCCCCCTTGAGATCACGTGGATCCAGATCAACCTCACGAACGCGCCGGTCCACCGGTTCAAGGTGAACGGCATTGGTCGTTGGGTCCTTGCGCAAAATGCCGAGGATCGTGCTTTCCTGCTTTTGCAGTCGGCGGATCACACGGGCACAGTAAGCGGCTTCTGAGCCCGGATCCTGCTCGGTCAAACGCACCAGAGCGCGATCGCCCACGCCAACCTGCGGGCCTGATTTGCCCCGGCGGCTTTCCTGCAAGATGAGAACAAAAGGTTCCTTGCCGTGCTCTGGATCCCAGTTTGTGGGCACACCGAGCAGCTCTCCATCACGGGTACGACGGGTAAGGTTGACCACGAACACGGAGGGCAAATCGCCGGGACGGATCATCCGCTTCTTGCGTTTTTCGATGACACCGTCAGCGGCCAGTTCCTTCAATTGCTTTTTCAGGGGAATGCGGGCTGCGCCCGTAATGCCAAAATGCCGGGCGATTTCCCGTTTGCCAGCCTTACCGGGATTTTCCGCGATGAAGGCCAGAAGTTCCTCGCGGGTCGGCATTTCTGCCGGCCCTTTATGTTTTTTTCCTGCGAGCTTGTGTCGGCTCAATTCTTTTCTTCCAGTGCAGCCTGCATTGGCTGCGCTTGTACCCGAATGTCGGGTCGGTTACGACGCACTATCCCGTCGCCTTTTGGGCGTTTACGATTGATACCGCGTCTTCGAATGTCAATTTATCCGGGTCAACGTCTTTGCCGAGCGGGATGAATTTCTTGTCCCACTTCAACCGGATACCCAGGCGTCCACTGTCTCTAAGGCTCATCTCACCCCCGTCCGGGTGGGCACCGAAATCCTTCAAGACACCCTTGGCTGCGCCGTCTGTTGCTTTGCCACCGGTCTTTTTGGCGGCCGCCTTCTTCGGGGCTGCCTTCTTGGTTTTACCCTTGGCCTGCGCTTTGGCGTTCACCAGTTCCACCGCCTGTTCCAGCGTCACCTCTTCCGGTTTGCTGTCTTTGGGCAGGGTGGCGTTGATCTTTTCCCACTTTACATAGGGTCCATAGCGTCCGGAGTACACATTGATCGCGCCGCCATCTGGATGCTCGCCCAGCTCCTTGAGTGGTTTGGCGGCTCCGCGGCGTCCACCACCCTTGGCGCGTTTTTCGGCAAGGAGCGTCACGGCGCGGTTGATACCCACGGAAAACACTTCTTCAGGTCCATCAAGGTTGGCATAGGTACTGTCGTGATGGACAAACGGTCCAAAGCGACCCAGACCTGCCGTGATCATCTTGCCATCTTCCGGGTGAGGGCCCACGTCGCGCGGCAACGACAGCAGTTGCAGGGCCTTCTCCAGATCAATGTCAGAGGGCGACCAGCCACGTGGCAGGGAAGAACGCTTGGGTTTTGCTTCCTCCCCAAGCTGCACGTAGGGGCCGAAGCGCCCCGTGCGCAGGCTGACCTCCAAGCCGGTTTCCGGATCGACGCCAAGGACCTTCGGACCGTCGCCGGCTGCCTCGTCCGCACCGTCGCCAGTTGCGGACACCTGCCGGGTATAATCACAATGCGGTGGATCCTCGTTCGGGATCTTGCCGTCCTTTTTGTCCTTGTTGTAGTTGGAGCACCCAACAAAAGCCCCGTATCGGCTGACCTTCAGAGAAAGGCGGCCGGTTTCGCACTTGGGGCACTTGCGCGGATCGGTTCCATCGCCCTTGTCCGGAAAGACGTGGGCACTGAGGATCTCATTGAGGGCGTCCAGAACTTCGGTGTTGGACCGCTTGATGACCTCATCGCAAATCTCGTGGAACGGGTTCCAAAAGTCGCGCAAAACCTTTTTCCAATCCAGATCACCTGCGGAAATCTTGTCCAACTGATCTTCGAGTGCAGCCGTGAAATCATACTCCACATACCGCTCGAAGAAGCCTTCCAAAAAGGCGGTTACCAGACGGCCTTTGTCCTGAGGCACAAGGCGTTTCTTGTCCTGAACCACGTACCCACGGTCCCGCAGAGTTTGCAGGGTCGCCGCATAGGTGGACGGGCGGCCAATGCCCAGTTCTTCCATCTTTTTGACAAGCGTTGCTTCGGTGTAGCGCGGGGGCGGCTCTGTAAAGTGCTGATTGGCCTCAATACCCGTGCGAGCCAGAACGTCGTCCTTGTTCATGGCAGGCAGACGGCGGGAATCTTCGTCCTCCTCGTCGTCGCGTCCTTCCTGATACAGCGTCAGAAAGCCGTCAAACCGCACAACGGACCCTGTTGCGCGCAACTGGGCTGTCTGCCCGCCGCTGGTCGCATCAATGTCCACGGTCGTGCGTTCCAGAACCGCGCTTTCCATCTGACTGGCGATGGTGCGTTTCCAGATCAGTTCATAAAGCCGGGCCGCGTCCGGATCCAGATACTTGGCAACGTCGCGAGGATGTCGGGACAGATCCGTGGGTCGAATCGCTTCGTGCGCTTCCTGTGCATTCTTCGCCTTGGACGAATAGAACCGCGGCTTTTCAGGAACGTAGCGATCGCCAAACTGCTTGCCGATCACGGAGCGAGCGCTATGGATGGCTTCCTGCGCGATTTGCACGCCGTCGGTACGCATGTAGGTGATCAGACCCGTGGTCTCGCCGCCGATGGTCACGCCTTCATAAAGGCCCTGTGCGACCTGCATGGTACGCGCTGCTGCAAAACCGCACTTGCGGGAGGCTTCCTGCTGCAATGTCGAGGTCGTGAATGGCGCAAACGGGTTCCGCTTCTGGGGCTTGGACTCGACCGAGCTGACCTTGAAGCTGGCGTTCTCAAGCATGGTTCTGATCGCCGTCGCCTGCTGTTCATTCTTGATGTCCAGCTTTTGCAGCTTCTTGCCGTCGAACTTGGTCAGGCGCGCCTGAACCGCATCTTGTGCCGGCGTCGTCAGATTGGCGAGGATGGACCAGTATTCCTCACTTACGAAATCCTCAATCTCGTTCTCGCGCTGACAAACGAGGCGCAGGGCAACTGACTGCACGCGACCGGCGGAACGTGCGCCAGGCAGCTTGCGCCAGAGAACAGGAGACAAGGTGAAACCCACCAAATAGTCGAGAGCGCGGCGTGCCAGATAGGCATCTACCAGTGGCTCATCGATCTCACGCGGGTTCTGCATTGCCTCCAGGATGGCGTTCTTGGTGATCGCGTTAAAGACGACGCGCTCAACCTTCTTGTCCTTGAGAAGCTTCTTCTTCTTCAAGACTTCGAGAACGTGCCACGAAATCGCTTCCCCCTCGCGGTCAGGGTCGGTTGCGAGGATGAGCCGGTCGGCATCCTTCACTGCACTGGCGATATCGCTCAGCCGTTTTTGGGATTTGGAGTCCACCGCCCAAGACATTTTGAAGTCTTCTTCCGGCAGAACAGAGCCATCCTTTGGCGGCAAATCCCGCACGTGGCCATAGGAGGCCAATACCTTGTATCCGGAACCAAGGTATTTGTTGATGGTCTTGGCTTTCGCCGGTGATTCAACAATGACGATGTTCATTTAAATCCAAACTCTCGCGACTTTTCGCTTTTGAATTGGTGCGGTGCACGGGATGCAAGTGAGTCGACCCGAGACAATCTCGGATACAGTCGCGGGTGTCAAATGGCCTTTTCAGCGCGCGAGGTCAAGAGTGGATAAGCTGAGCTGCGACATACCACGCCCTTGCGTCAAGCAATGTTTTGACTTTCAATTCCCTCTTGGATGGCAGTTTTAAGCGATTACAATTTCAGACTGCATTTCACAAAGCGATTTTGAAAGCGTTTAAACAGGTAGAAAACCTGGATACTGGAAAGGAATTCCATGAGTGACTGTGCCCCCGTCAAAGCCGAGGTTCATGCGGACCGGTCGGAGACAGCCGCCTATTGTGAAAAAATGTGTCATGAACTTGCCTCCATGGCTTCAAATAGCCAGTTGAACTTTCTTGCCTACATGTTGTCGATGGCTGAAGAAGAAGCGCGCCAGGAGCGCAAGCGGTACGAGCTTGCACCCGCAAAGGGCGTAGGTGTCAGTGAGCCAGCTTGAGCGTCTCAGCCAACGAGTGAAACCTTGTTGCCGCGGTGGCGTTCCAATCGTCCCGCCAGTTCCAGCTCCAGCAGCATGATCTGCAATGCCGGTGCGGGGATTTCCAGAAAACGCAACAATTCGTCCACGTCCGTTGGCGTAGGGCCGAGCGCATAGAGAAGACGCTGGCGATTGTCCTGGGTCAACTCGTTGTAGGGAATGTCATTCGGGGTACTTTCCATTGGCTCATCAAATTGGGTTGTCAGAGATAGCTGGTTTTGTGTCTCCAGAACCTGAAGAATATCATCAGCATCGATCGTGAGCGCGGCGCCTTGCTGTATCAGCCGATTGGCGCCTTCCGAACGGGGATCGAGCGGGGATCCGGGCACTGCAAAGACTTCCCGGTTTTGCTCCAGAGCAAATCGTGCCGTATGCAGGCTGCCTGACCGGCTGGCGGCCTCTATGACGAGAACGCCCAGTGACATGCCGGAAATCAGCCGATTTCGGCGTGGAAAGTCACGCGCCCGAGGTTTGAGGCCCGTCGGCATTTCTGTTGCCAAAAGGCCAGATTCATCCATCAAGTGACTCACCAACACCCGGTTTTCATGGGGATAGATCACATCAATTCCACCTGCAAAAACGGCAATACTGCCTGTTCTTAGGCTCGCTTTGTGTGCGGCCGTATCGATTCCGCGTGCCAGGCCGGAGACGATCACATAGCCATGGCGGCCCAGTTCCTCAGCAAAGGTTGTCGCAAGTTTTGAACCCGCCAGCGAGCAGTTCCGGGCGCCGATGATCGCGATTGTTCGCGGGCTGGATGCGTTAAGGGGGCCCTTGAGCGTGAGCAGTGGGGGCGGAGCATCTATCCTGCGCAAGTTGGGTGGGTAGTCTGGCTCTCCCAGCGCAACAATGCGGGCACCAAAGCGTCGAGCGGCCTCAAGCTCGGCTTCTGCTCGATCTGTGGGGCAAACCTTGTATGCGGCCTTGCCACCACGTTTCGACAACTCGGGCAGGGCCTTGAGCGCATTTTCTGCCGATCCGAAATGATTGAGGAGCTGGCGGAATGTGCGCGGACCCACGTTTTCTGACCGGATTAGGCGCAGCCATGCCAGCCGCTGCGCGTCGTTCAATACTAACGCGCGGCCGGCAGTGGCTGTTGTCATGGTCTATCCTTTCGAGCCGATTTTTCCTTCGGTGCCTTTCAGCAGGCGAGAAATGTTCTCATGGTGTTTTACCCAGAGGAGGATCGACAGCAAACCCATGACTTCTGCTAGTTGCCATTGGTCAAAAACCGCAAGCATAAAGGGTGTCAACAAGGACGCGACCAGCGCCGACAAGGATGAGTACTTGGTGATGAATGCAACAAGCAGCCAGATGACGCAGAAGGCGATGCCAATGGGCCAGCTCAGCGCCAAAAGGATGCCGATATAGGTTGCGACACCCTTGCCGCCCTTGAACTTGAGCCAGATGGGAAACAGGTGCCCTATGAAAGCGCCCAACCCGGCCAGAATGGCGGCTTCCGGGCCGAGATAAAACCCGGTGAGCAGCACAGCCACTGTCCCTTTCAAGGCGTCTCCCAGAAGGGTAATCGCCGCAAGGCTCTTGCGTCCGGTTCGTAACACGTTGGTTGTGCCAATGTTACCGGAGCCGATCTGGCGGATATCCCCCAGACCGGCGATCTTCGTGACAAGAAGACCGAATGGAATTGAACCGAGCACGTATCCGATGGCCAGTGCAAGGACATAGTAGGGTAGAGAGAAAGACCAGCTGATTGGATCTGGCACGAATTCGGTCTCCGTTCTGGTGCATTACGCCGCGATGTTGTACAGAATGCGACCTGCTACCAGAGTTGTCAAAACCCGTCCTTGCAACGTTTCATCTTCAAACGACGAATTCTTGGAGCGCGAGCGGATATTCTCCTTCTCGACAATCCAAGGACGGTCTGGATCGAACACGATCAAGTCAGCTGGAGCCCCTTTTGAAAGACGGCCGGCCTCAAGTCCCAGTCGATCTGCCGGATTGCAGGTCATCGCCGCCAGAAGCTTCGTCAAGGGCACGTCGCCGCTATGAACAAGGCGCATGCCAGCCCCCAGCATGGTTTCAAGCCCTAGCGCACCGTCTTCAGATTCGGCAAACGGATGACGCTTTGTTTCCACATCCTGCGGGTTATGGTCCGACATGATGACATCAATGGTACCGTCGGCAACCGCACGCACCATTTCCATCCGGTCGTCCTCTGTGCGCAAAGGCGGTGACATCTTGTGGAACGTACGATAGTTCGCGATGTCGTTTTCATTCAGGGTCAAGTGGTTGATCGAAATGCCTGCGGTTACGTTGAGCCCATCCTTTTTCGCTTGACGAATGGCGTTGGCGCTTTGCGGGCAGGAGATCAGACGTGCGTGATACTTGCCGCGGGTCATGGCCACCAGCCGCATGTCCCGTTCGATTGCGATGAACTCCGCTTCGCGGGGAATTCCGCCCAGTCCCAACCACGACGCGCGCAGTCCTGCATTCATGACACCGCTTCCGGCCAGGTCCTTGTCCTGAGCCTGATGCACCACGAGCGCGTCGAAATCGCGGGCGTAGGTCAGAAGGCGAGAAAACACTTGCGAGTTCGTGACCGGGTGTGTGGCGTTGGTAAAGGCCACGGCCCCGGCTTCCTTCAGAAGGCCGATTTCGCTCATTTCCTGCCCGTTCAAGCCTTTGGTGAGCGCGGCCATGGGGTGGACATTGACGATGGCGGTGTGGCGAGCCCGGCGCAGGATGAAGTCCACCAACGCCGGGTCATCAATGACCGGGTCGCAATCCGGGCTGGTGATCATGGTCGTTACGCCGCCTGCCACTGCGGCCTGACTGGCGCTTTCCAGTGTTTCGCGGTGCTCTGCGCCGGGTTCGCCGACGGTAACTCCCATGTCGACAAGGCCGGGAGCCACAATGGCGCCGCCGCAGTCCATGGTGATTGCCCCTTCAGGGGCCCCTTGATTCAAGGCGGCAGATCCGGCGGCTTCAATGATGCCGTTTCTGATGAGAACGGCGCCCGGTTCGTCTTTGTTGGCAGCCGGATCAATCACCCGCGCGTTGGTCAGAACGAGCGGATTGTTTGTTTCAGCCATGCTCAGTTCCTCACTTTGTCGGCAGGTGGGTTGCGAGGGCTTCAAGGACTGCCATTCGCACGGCCACACCCATTTCAACCTGTTCCTTGATCAGGCTTTGTGGTCCGTCAGCGACTTCCGCAGCAATTTCCACGCCTCGGTTCATTGGGCCCGGGTGCATGACTAGGGCATCAGGCTTGGCGTAGCTGAGCTTTTCCTTGTCCAGTCCGTGATACTTAAAATATTCACGCACTGACGGCACAAACGCGCCGCTCATGCGTTCTCTTTGGAGGCGAAGCATCATCACGATGTCACAGCCTTCCAGGCCTTCGCGCATGTTAGTGAAAACGTCGACGCCCATATTATGGATACCGGAGGGCAGAAGGGTTGACGGAGCAACGACGCGAACGCGGGCCCCGAGTGCGTTGAGTAGAAGAATGTTGGAACGAGCAACACGGGAATGGCGTATATCGCCGCAGATAGCGATCCGAAGGCCGCCGATATCTCCCTTGTGGCGGCGCATGGTAAGCGCATCCAGAAGAGCCTGCGTGGGATGTTCATGCTGACCATCGCCTGCGTTGACGACCGAACACTCTACCTTGCGCGCCAACAACTGTACGGCACCGGCAGATTGATGTCGGACCACCAGAAGGTCTGGTCGCATGGCATTGAGTGTGGCAGCGGTGTCAATAAGCGTCTCGCCCTTTTTGACAGAGGACGAGGCGACAGCCATATTCATCACATCCGCACCGAGGCGTTTGCCTGCGATTTCAAAGGAAGCCTGAGTGCGAGTGGATGCCTCGAAGAAGAGGTTTATTTGTGTCCGGCCGCGCAGAACCGCCTTTTGTTTCTCGACCTGTCTGGAGACTTCGACGGCTTCATCCGCGAGGTCCAGAAGATGGAGAATTTCCGACGGTTGCAACCCCTCGATGCCGAGAAGGTGCCGGTGAGGATAGGATGTGGATCGATGCGTTGTGTCTTTGGTCATCGAAGTCATCTCTATACGGGGGGCGAGCAAAGCCGTAAAGAGGGAAATAACCTTGCCTTAACGTCTAGTTGCGATATGCGGCAAGGATGCCTTTGAATAAGCTGCGTAAACCGCGGGTCTCGGGAGATTGTATAATGCTAAAGAATGATGGTAACGGCTTCGGACAACCTGTTCTCAATCAGGCGCCGCCGTATTTCGGATACAATCTTTGCGAGAGCGACCCCTTGTTGCTGGCGATGCAGGGACAGACTCAGGATACGGAGACAACCCGCACGGATCTGTTGAAGCTGGGCGCGCAATTTGGTGCAGCTGATGCTCTCGACCTTGGGCGGATGGCCAACATGCATCAACCGGAGCTCAAGACGCACGATGCATATGGCCGCCGTCTGGACGTGGTGGAGTTTCATCCGTCCTACCATGCCTTGATGCGTCGATCATTTGCCGCCGGTCTGCATTGTGCTTCCGTGGATGCCAGAGCGCCGCATGCCGGCAATGCCTATTTCGACCGGGCACGGCGTTACTACATGATGTCTCAAGTGGAGCAGGGGCATTTGTGTCCCGTCACCATGACCAATGCCGCAGGTGTGGCGTTGGAACAGAACCCTGAGATTGCCGAGGTGTGGCATCCGTTGATCAGGTCCCGAACCTATGATCAACGCTTCCGTGCGCCTTCGCAAAAAAATGGCGTGAGCCTGGGAATGGGGCTGACGGAAAAGCAGGGCGGTACCGATTTGCGCCAGATCGTCACTACCGCGCAGGATGCTGGTGACGGCACCCACGTCATCAACGGCCACAAATGGTTCTTTTCTGCGCCCATGTCCGATGCCTTTCTCGTGCTGGCTGCCACTGAGGCCGGGCCGAGCTGTTTCCTTGTGCCCCGCGTTCTGGACAATGACCGGGTCAACGGGCTGAACCTTGTGCGCTTGAAGAACAAGTTGGGCAATCACTCCAATGCGTCTTCTGAGGTTGAGTTCCACAATGCGCACGGTTTTCTGATTGGCGAAGACGGGGCCGGGATCAAGGCAATCCTGACAATGGTCAATCCAACGCGACTGGATTGTGCGCTGGGCTCGGCCGGTCTGATGCGGGGCGCCGTCGCGCGCGCCGTTCATCATGCCCGTCATCGCACGGCATTCGGCAAGGCGTTGATCGATCAGCCCGTGATGTTGAGGGTGCTGGCTGACATGGCGCTGGATGTTGCTGCTGCATCAGCTCTGTCATTGCGGCTGGCACGGGCGTTTGACAGTGCTCATGGCGACAGTGTGGAACAAAGCTACCTGCGGATCATTACACCGGTGGCCAAATACTGGGTCTGCAAAACGGCCATGGCGGTGACCGGGGAGGCAATGGAATGCCTCGGTGGCAACGGGTATGTCGAAGATCATGATATGGCACGGTTTTTCCGCGAGGCACCCGTCAACAGCATTTGGGAAGGCTCGGGAAATGTGATGGCACTGGACCTGATGCGCGCCATGACCAAAGAATCCGAAGGGTTCATGGCGGTTCTGGATCATTTGGAACATCGGCTGGGCAAGGCCGGCAAGGTGTCTGTTGAGGTGCTGCAAGCTGCTGCCCGCACATGCATTGATGATCCGGGCAGCGCGCGCATTCTGACCGAGCAACTGGCGTTGACGGCCGCTGCTGCCGCATTGAAGGATGCCGCGCCTGCCCATGTGGCGGATGCCTTCATGGACAGCCGAATGGCCGGTCAGTGGCGCTCGACCTACGGCATGCTGGATGCCCGTCATGATGCTCGGCACATCATCGACTCGCTGTATCTGGTGGCGTGAGCGCCCGCTAGATCAGCAGCAGAAGCCAGAGCGGCACGGTCACTGCCGAAACAACGGTTTGCAAGGCCAGCAGCTCGGCCATGAGCGGCGCGTTGCCGCCCATTTGCTTGGCCAGAACGTAGGCGGAGGCGGCGGTTGGCACGGCAAACGCCATAACCAGCATCAAGGTGGTCTCTGGAGCAAGGCCTAAAACCGTTGCCACGAACAGGGCAATGGCGGGTGAGATGACCAAACGCATGCCAAGGCCCACCAGCAGGCGTGGTCCGGGGCGGCGCAGGGAGTTGAGGTCAATGGCCGCGCCGACGCTCAAAATCGCAAGGGGCAGGGCAGCTCTTCCGAGGAAGCTGGTATAATCCGCAAGGACAGGTGGTAAGGCCAGGCCGCTGATGTTGAGCAACAGCCCTGCGCTGATCGAGACGATAAACGGGTTGCGAATGATCCCCCAAAGCAGTGCGCCTAAGGATAAACGGCTGGAGGACGCGTACACCGTCATCATGGTGATGCTGAGCACATTCATAATCGGGATCAGCAGTGCCATGGTGATGGCAGTAAGGGCCAACCCGGTCTGGCCCATGAGGTTGCTGGCAATGGCCATGGCAATGAAGGCGTTCCACCGGGTCGTGCCTTGAAAGATTGAACTGAAGGATGGGCTGTCAACGTTCAGAACAGACTTGAGCAAGCGGCCCAGCGGCACCAACAGGATACATAGAAGGGCCAAGGCACCGTATAATGCTATGGCGTAGCTCCCCAGATCCAGGCTTGAAAAATCCGCGCCAGCCACATTGGTGAACAGAACAGCAGGAAAAAGTATCCAGTAGGAAAGCGTGTCGATGCCACTCCAGCTTTCTCGCGGCAAAATCCGGTAAGTGGCGAGCCCCCAGCCGGTGGCGATCAGCAAGAGAACGGGAGCCAATGCCCCAAGCACGGTTTGCATGACAGTCTTTCGCAGGTAGGGGCGGTGCGGAGGCCCGTGTCGCCTTAGTCGAAGAAGCTGGTGCCGCCATAATGCAGCCGGTCCAGCAATCCTTGCAGAATGTAACTTGCGGCCATCTTGTCAACCAGTTCGGCGCGGCGAGCGCGAGAACGGTCCGCATCAATGAGGGTGCGGGTGACGGCGGCGGTGGATAGGCGCTCGTCCCAAAATACCATGGGTATGGAGGTGCGCTGGGCAAGATTGCGCGCAAACGCCTTTGTGGATTGCACACGCGGGCCTTCAGAGCCATCCATGTTCAAAGGCAAGCCGAGAACAAGACCGACAACCGCATGGGTTTGACACAACTCCAGCAACCGGTCAGCATCCAGCGTAAACTTCTTCCGCTTGATCGTTTCCAGAGGCGTGGCGATGCTGCGCCCCAGATCAGACAGGGCCAGACCAATGGTCTTGGTGCCAAGATCAAGGCCCATCACGCGCCCGGTATCAGGCAATGTCTGTTCAAATTCGTCCAGCGAAAGGACCGGTGTGTTCGTGCTCATGAGCGCGCTGTAGCACGGTTCCCGGAAAAATGCCACGCTCCTGATCCTTGCAATTCACGTGGAAAGCGCAGGTTTGCGGGGGTAAACACGCTGGTCACATGGCGCCAGACATGGTCTCACAGCATCACCATTGGAATGACGGGAGATATCAGATGAGCCCACTGGACCTTGAGCCGGAATGGCGCAGTGTTCTGCAAGAAGAGTTCGACAAGCCCTATTTCAAAAGCTTGGCGGCTTTTCTTGCGGCCGAAGAGGCTGCTGGCAAAACCATCTATCCGCCTCGGGAAGATCGGTTTGCCGCGTTCAATGCCACACCGTTTTCCAAGGTTAAGGTCGTACTCGTCGGGCAGGATCCGTATCACGGGCCCGGACAGGCGCATGGCTTGAGCTTTTCCGTTCGCAAAGGGGTCAGGTTTCCGCCTTCCTTGCGTAATATCTTCAAGGAGATGGAGGCCGATGTGGGCGTGGCCATGCCTGAGCACGGGTGTTTGCAATCGTGGGCGGAACAGGGCGTTTTGCTTCTCAATACCAGCTTGAGCGTGGAGGAGGGCAAGGCCGGGTCTCATGCCAAAAAGGGCTGGGAGACCTTTACCAGTGCGGCTCTGACAGCGCTCGCCCGCGAACGCGAAGGTCTTGCTTATCTGCTTTGGGGCGCGCATGCACAGAAGAAAGCAGCGATGGTCGATCCGGAGCGCAATCTGGTATTGAAGGGCGCTCATCCATCTCCATTGTCTGTATACCGCGGTTTTTTCGGATCCGCTCCCTTTTCACAGATCAACGCCTATTTAACCCGGCAGGGCAGTTCGTGTATACGTTGGGAGCTTGAGTCCCTGACGTTAGCGGCAGATCAGCAATAAGCGCAAGGGTTGCTCGACCCTGCGCCAAATCGGGAGAGCTGACCATGAAATTGACTTATTGGAGCCATTCGGCATTCACTGTCGAAATCAAAGACGCGAAAATTCTGTTTGATCCCTTTTTCACCGGCAATCCCACCTTTCCGGAGGACGCCACCGTTGCTTCTGTCAGTGAAGACATCACCCATCTGGTTCTCACCCATGGTCATGATGATCATGTGGGCGATGCCATTCATATCCTGAAGGAAACAGGTGCTCAGCTGACGGCGAACTTCGAAATCTGCATGTGGGCGCAATCGCGAGGTGTTGAGAACATCAATCCCATGAACTCAGGCGGTTGTGTGGATGTAGGACCTTTCAAGGTGGCGCTCACCCAAGCCCAGCATTCCTCTGCCACATCGCAGGCGGGCGAGGGATATACATACATGGGAAACCCGCATGGTGTGATCATCATGGCGGACGATGAGCCAACCCTGTTCCACATGGGCGATACGGACATTTTTGGTGATATGGCGCTCATCAACGAAGTGTATGCCCCCGAGATCGGGATTGTACCCATTGGAGATCGGTTCACAATGGGGGCGAAAACCGCTGCCATGGCCTGCACGCGTTTCTTTGATTTCAAAACCATATTGCCCTGCCACTACAGGACCTTTCCAATTCTGGATCAAAGTGCCGATCACTTCATTGAAGAGATGGGCGCTGATGGCTTCCGCATTGCGGACTTGAAGCCGGGTGAAACGGTGGATGTGAGCAAGAGCTAGCCCCGCGCTGGCTTGAAGAGAGCATCAGCGGTTGTGCATCGTACAGCTTCGCAAAACCTGCGACCTTTAGGGAAGAAACAAAGTGAGCGTTGCCCTGAGACTGGGCGGTTTGGTTGGGCAACGCTCGCATCTGTAATTGTGTAAACTGAACTGGAGATCCCGTGAATTTGAAGGAATTGGGGCTGTGCGCGGGCTTGCTTGTCGCGGGCGCATCGGTTGCTGGCGTCACCACTTTGACGGCGACGGCGCATGCAAAAGAGGCTTCTTTCGTGCAGGCTGTTAACGTGTATGAAGCCATGGTCAGCTTCCCGCCGCCAATCTGGGTCTCCGATGGCGATCCGCGGGCGCAAAGTGAGTATTTTCGCCAGCAGAACGGACCGCAGTTCATTCTTGAACAAATCCCGAAAGGCCAGAAGTTTGAGAGTTGGAGCCAGCTTTATGCGGTGCGTGGTGACTACCTGAAGGCAGATCAAGACATTCCACTAGACTCCTATATCTCCATGAGTCTTCAGGTTTACGTGGATATCTGTGGTCAGGAGCGGATATCCTTCAAGCCCTTGTCCGGATCAGGTGCGTCTCGCACGATTTTGCTGTTGTGTGAGGCCTCGCCACATGCCCCTCAGGGCAGCGGATATGGTAAAAAGACCGGCGAGGTGGCCGTTTTTCACTTCGCGAAAGTCAAGGATACTTTCGTCAAGGTTTATCATGAGTGGCGCGGCACCCGGTTCTCGGCACAGAAGCCGGAAACATGGCCTGTCAACGTGGATACGGTGCAGCAAACAATCGACCGTTTACAGACAATTCGGATCGGGCCTGCGCAATAATAACGAAAACGGTATTTTAAACGACCAAGAGCCGCGGCTGTATGGCTGCGGCTCTTGGCGCGATGGGATATGAAGGTCAACCAATCAGCCCAGGTCGTCTGCGGGCGTTTCTTTGATTGTTGGCCAGTTTGTATTGGCGTTGTTGATCACTTCATCCGTGCGTTCGGTAAAGCGGCGATGAGCCCCGTCATGGGCGTTCAGGTATAGCTTGCCGTCCACAATGGACCACTTGTCGGGCATGATGGGTATCTTGTAGCCGAAGCTGACCCCGGTTGCGCACCATCCGCCGTATTGCGGCGCATATTTTTCAGGATCGGCTTCAAACCTGGCCAGATTTTCGGCGCTGGAGAATTGCCAGGTCACGTCATCATATGTCGTTGCGTAGTCAGACGAGCCTTGCACGGGCTTGCCTTCTGTGAAGTAGGCCACCGGATCCGTTCCTTTGATCGCAACGCCGTTTTCAGTGAAGGTGGTGATGTCGTCTGCAAGGGCGGCGAGGGGGAGCGCCACGCTCAGGAAGCTGGCAATGGCGATGTCTTTAAGCGAGGTTCTAAGCTGCATGTGAGTGTCCTCTCAGAATTGCCGGTATCCGGTTTGTGTGTAGGCATTTCGTTTGGGGCGACTATGGGCATGGATCCGGGTTGTTCTATTGATGCGCTTACCTTGCGGGAGTGCTTTGAAAATCGCCAATCAAAGGCGATCACGGTGCCGCGATGCCGCGTCAGGCAGGCGTGAAGGTGGGTGCTTGAGGCCAGAGGCCTATTTTCTTCAGGGCAGGCTGCCCAAGGCAAGTCTCATACCTTTGGTTTAAGTTGAACTACGCCTGTTCTTGTAGGGTGTTGAAACACAAGGAAGTATTGGTTTTTCTAGCAAGGGGAAAAACGACATTCCGATTGTTTCTTCACTTTGTCACCCTGTTGTCACGACACGCGCATAAGTAGTGTTTCTCTTTTTTCTACTTTAAAAGGTGTTGTGTCATGGTTCGCTGGGTTAGCCGTGAGGAATACGAGTCTCAGCAGTCCGTCAATCAGGCGGCAGGCCTTCTTGGTATTGTTTTCCTGCTTATTGGGTCCTTGTTCTGGATGTTTTTTCAGGGCGTAAAACGTCCATTGGCGTTTTCAATCTATCTGGCAATACTTGTTGCCGTCCTGATCCCGGTCTCAAGCTTCATGAGCAGTACGGACAATGGCCTTCTGGTTTTTGTTTTGGCCTTGGTGATGATCGGCGTTCTGATCGGTGCATTTGCAGGAGCAAAGGGGCCGATCCTTTATTTCGAAATGTTGGAAGCCCGTTTGATGGTCTGGACCTACAACAAGTCGCCGGTGCTGGGTATGAGCGTATATTGGCTATTGATGGCGGTCACGGCGGTGATTGGCGCGGGGATCGTTTACATGATCGGGCAGTTCGTCAACCAGTTGTTCGACCTGGCCCTTTCGCCATGGATCTATTATGCCATTGGATTTGTCGCAAGTCCGCTGGCTCGCGTCATGTCGCATCCGTTGAGCGGTCAGGTCGACATTCTTGGACGGCCCCTCGAGGATGCGCCATCCGAAGACATCGCACCGAATTCTGGAAACTCCGAATTGTGACGGTGCGCCTTCATGATGTGGCTGCTATGCGGGTGGCTATTCTCGTAGCAAGCCGCTGACGAAGTTCTTGAGGGCGATGTTGCCAAGTGGGGGCTTGTCCAAGAGCACACGGTAGAAAAGGTGGGCAAGAATGCTGTCGATCTTTTCTTCCATGCCCACTGTCGTGCCATGAAACACGAACATCTGCCTGAAGTAGGTGCGTTGTTCGCCCTCAATCAGCCGCGCCTCGGCAGCCGTATGCGGTGATGTCGCAAGGCACAGATAGGCTTTTCCCAAAGGTGAGGCGGTCAGGGCTTCCTGAAAGCACGCGGTTACACCCAGCAGATCGTCCATCAAAGAGGCTGAGCCTGGCGGTTGCGCCGGGATTCGCGAAAATCCATGACGGACAGCCTCGCATATCAGATCATCCTTTGATGGCCAGCGTCGGTAGAGCGCTTGTTTTGAGGTATGGGCTGAAGCTGCAATCACATCAAGCCGTGCCCCGTGCAATCCGTTTTGTGCGACCTCTGCCAAAGTACTGGTCAGGATGTTTCGGCTGAGTGCGGCGTCGCGCGGTCGGCCTCGTTTTGCAGCCATGATCGTGTTCTGAGCGGTTGGAACTGAGATCCCTCAGTATTAACGGTCCTCGTGAGTTTCGTAAAGGTGTTGCAAATGAGGATGAGCGTGGCCTGGTTGTTGATATCCCGCCCATCCCCCGGCTATAGCAAGACAGAAACAAGAGGGCCGGTTTTTGTGCCGGCATGAAGCGGAGAAGCGCATGTCTGTTGATTTGAACACGGTAAAGCGTGTTGCAGGGCTGGCTCGCATCAAGGTTGATGATGAGCAAGCTGAAAAAATGACTGGTGAACTGAACGCCATTCTGGGTTTTGTCGAGCAGTTGGACGAAGTCAACATTGACGGTGTTGAGCCGATGACGTCGGTTGTCGAGCAGAAGATGAAGATGCGCGAAGACGGTCAGACCGATGGCGGTTATGCGGACAAGATCGTCAAGAACGCACCGGTTTCCGAAGACAACTTCTTCATGGTGCCCAAGGTTGTTGAATAAGGCCCGCCGCCTCTTTCGCCAATTTACCCGTTTCAAGGAATTACAACGATGACAAAGCTTGTCGATCTGACAATCGCAGAGGCGCGGGACAAACTCGCTGCCCGCGAATTTACGGCCACGGAACTGACCGACGCCTATCTTGGCGAAATTGAAAAGTCCAACAAGGCCCTCAACGCCTATATCACAGTTACCGCCGAACAGGCGCGTGAACAGGCCAAGGCATCTGATGAGCGGATCGCCGCCGGAGAGGCTCGCCCGCTGGAAGGCATTCCGCTCGGCATCAAGGACCTTTATGCCACCAAGGGCGTGCACACCCAGGCCTGCTCTCACATCCTCGATGGCTTCAAGCCGGAATACGAATCCACTGTCACCCAAAATCTTTGGAACGACGGCGCGGTGATGCTTGGCAAGCTCAACATGGATGAGTTCGCCATGGGCTCGTCCAACGAAACCTCTTTTTACGGCAATGTCATCAACCCGTGGCGTCGGCAGGGCTCTGATACGGCATTGGTTCCGGGTGGCTCGTCAGGTGGTTCTGCTGCAGCCGTTGCCGGACATTTGTGCGCTGCGGCGACGGCGTCCGATACGGGTGGTTCCATCCGCCAGCCCGCTGCGTTGACAGGTACTGTGGGCATCAAGCCGACCTATGGTCGCTGTTCGCGTTGGGGCATGGTGGCGTTTGCCTCTTCTCTGGATCAGGCAGGTCCGATTGGTCGCACCGTGCGCGACAACGCCATTTTGTTGAAGTCCATGGCCTCTGTTGATGCCAAGGACACCACCTCCGTGGATGCACCCGTGCCGGACTATGAGAGCTTCATCGGCAAGTCCGTGAAGGGCATGAAGATTGGTATTCCCAAGGAATACCGGGTGGACGGCATGCCGGATGCCATCAACGAGTTGTGGCAGAAGGGCATTGACTGGCTCAAGGATGCGGGGGCGGAGATCGTCGAGATTTCCTTGCCGCACACCAAATACGCTCTGCCAGCCTATTACATCGTCGCGCCTGCTGAAGCGTCGTCCAACCTGGCGCGCTATGATGGCGTACGGTATGGTTTGCGCGTGCCGGGCAATGACATCATCGAGATGTATGAGAACACCCGTGCTGCCGGTTTCGGTGACGAGGTCAAGCGCCGCGTGATGATTGGGACCTACGTGCTGTCCGCGGGCTATTATGATGCCTACTACCTGAAGGCCCAGAAGGTGCGCACGCTCATCAAACGTGACTTCGATCTGGCATGGGAAAACGGGGTTGATGCGATCCTGACGCCAACGACACCGGATGCGGCCTTCGCCCCCGGTGAGATCACCGATCCGGTGACCATGTACCTGAACGACATTTTCACCGTGACCGCCAACATGGCAGGTGTGCCAGGCATTTCCATTCCGGCCGGCCTCAACAAAGACGGTCTGCCACTCGGCTTGCAGTTGATCGGCAAGCCGTTCGATGAAGGCACCCTGTTCCAGGTGGGTGAGGTGATCGAGCAAGCTGCCGGTAGCTTCAAACCAGAGAACTGGTGGAGCAAGTAAGCTTTCACTTGGCTGATGATGACAAAAGGCCCCGGCGTGTTCCGGGGCCTTTTTTGTAGTCAGTGCCAAGACCTAGGCTTGGCATGCTTCTCTGGTCTGGCAAGATGTGTCCGGTTCCCGCAAATAAATCGAACTGGAGCGGATCGCCGCGTCAGCCCTTGATCAGCTCATCAATATGGCGCAGGACGCTCTCTGAGGCGTGGCTCATCTGTTGATAGGCTTCCAGCGCTCCGTCTCGGTCCCCGACATGAACGCGCTGGGCGCAAAGCTTGCCCTGTCGATGGACTTCTTCATGGACAGGTAGCAGGGCCTGAAAGGCGGGTAGGCGGCGCATGTTTTCACTGGTAATGCTGTCGTACCACTTGCCCAGTCCGCATTGGTGGTGGTCGTTGAGCTCTTGCGGGGTCATCTGGCTGCGGCCAGCCATGAGTTCGGCAAGTTTCTTCTTCCAAATGATGTGATCAGCTTTTGCCTTATGCAGAATGAAACCGGAGATGTTCCGCCCGGCCAACTCGTCGAACTGGTGCGCGACGATGTCCTCGGACCGTCCTACGCTGATCACCACGTTGTCGAGGGCTTTTGTTGCCTTGGCAGAATGTTCGGCAATCTCGATGACGCCACGGGCGATTTCGTGGTTGGCTTCTCCCTGTTGTTGCAACAGCTCGGCGGTTTCGTTGGCTTTCAGGCCGATATCAGTCGCGCTATGGGTAATTGCGGTGATGTGCTCGGCGGTTTGTTCTGCATGCTGAATGCTGACTTCAACGTGGCTGCCGACGCTCTCTACATTCGAGCTGACTTCAGTCAGGTTGGATTGCAACTCGCCGATAAGATCCCGTATGTCATCCGTTGCTTTTTGGGTTTGCCCGGACAAGCTTTTGACTTCCGAGGCAACCACGGAAAAGCCCTTGCCGGCCTCACCGGCACGGGCCGCCTCGATCGTTGCGTTCAAGGCCAACAAGTTGGTCTGTTTGGACAGGGCATCAATGGTGTTCACGAAACTGGAAATCTTCTCTGCTGCCTCTTCCAGACGCCGCGATGCATGAAGCATGCTTTCAAAGGCACTGCCAATCTGCTTGTTGGACTCAACTGCGGCAAAGGTAACCTTTTCGCAGTCAATCAACACGGATTGCCGGTGCGAAATTGCCTCGGCTGTTTCCTTGGCGTTTTCGGCAAGTTGCGCCATGGCGCTTTCCATTTCTTCAACGCCGGTGGACATGGTTTGTGCCCAACCATCAGTGTCACGCACATGCGTACTGAGTTCTGCCGTATAAGCCATGGCCTCACTGGCGTTGATGGAGTATTGCACCGTTCGTTCCAGCGTTTGGGTGTCAACTGCGTCCATGGAGGACTGCAAGTCGCGGACCAAGCCGACAATTTCTGTCGGGAGTGCATCACCTTCCTCCAAGGGCTCCGCGTTTTTCAATGAGCGAAGCAAAGCTGCCACTTGCCCCCATGCGGTGTTTGTCATGACAGCGTTACCGCGTGAATGCTCCTCACCGCCGGTGTCTTTGTGACGGCCCAGCCATGCACTTTGGATAGACATGATCTCTCCCTGATTTGCAGTCTACACATCTGTACAATATCACTATCAAGTTATAAGTAATTCCAAACTCAGGGTGTTTACGTATTGGTCAAATTATACTTTCTTTTTTATGAAGTTTATTGAAGTCTCTGTTTTTTAATTATTAGAACTAAGAATTGATCCAGTTTTTATTTTTTATATTTCTTGGTGTGCATGCCCGTAATGCCGCGCGGCGCATTACTTTTGCTGCGCTTGTCAGTCATCGTGTGCTTTAGATCAATTGCCTCCGGCCTGCTGCCTTCTGTAAACCATCTTGTGGCAAAGGGAGGAGAGCATGGTGCACCTGATATCGGGCGCAGATGCTGACACGGTGGTCATTGGGGCCGGTGTTGTTGGTTTGGCTGTGGCTCGGGAACTGGCGGTAGCTGGAACCCGTGTCATGGTACTTGAACAACATTCCAACATTGGGGCGGAGACTTCCTCGCGCAACTCGGAGGTAATCCATGCCGGCTTGTACTATCCGACAGGCTCGTTGAAGGCACAGTGCTGTGTAAAGGGCAAGCATCTGATCTACGAGTTTTGTGCGCGTCACGGGGTCGACCATCAGCGCCTTGGCAAACTGATTGTGGCAACGGACAAGGCTCAATTGCCGGATCTCGTGCGGCTTCAGGCGCAAGCCACTGCCAATGGGGTCGATGATCTGGTTCTGATGGATGCGCGGGAGGTACACCAACTCGAGCCGGAGCTGTTTTGCGAAGGAGCGCTTTATTCGCCGTCTACAGGCATTGTTGACAGTCACGGGCTAATGATGGCCCTTCAGAGCTCGTTGGAGGCGCGAGGTGGCGAAGTTGTTTTGCGCACACGTATCGAGCGTGTGGAGCAGTCAGGGGCGCTGTTTTGTCTGCAAATGGCCGATGGCTTTCAACTGACATGTCGTCAACTGGTGGTAGCCTGTGGTTTGTACGGCGTTGATGTTTTGAAAGCGCTCGCACCGCGCCTCAAAACGAAGCTGCCCAGCCGGTATTATGCCAAGGGCAACTACTTTGCCCATGATGGTCGGGTGCCGTTTTCGCATCTTGTGTATCCCGTTCCTGAGCCGGGTGGGCTCGGCGTTCACCTGACGCTGGACCTTGGGGGTCAAGGTCGTTTTGGCCCCGACGTGGAATGGCTTGAGGTCACATCACCCGAAGAAATCGACTATGGGGTTTCGCAGGTTCGTCTCGAGCGGTTTTACAACGCCATTCGCCGATATTGGCCTGACTTGGAGGCAGGCAGTTTGCGACCGGATTACACCGGTGTACGGCCCAAAGTCGTGCCTGAAGGGGCGCCGGCAGCAGATTTTCAGGTGCTCTCACCCACGGATCTTGGAATCGAAGGGCTGGTCGCCTTTGCCGGTATTGAGTCACCAGGGTTGACGGCAGCCTTGTCCCTGGCGCAACTCGCAGCGGATGCGTTGAAGACTTGATAAATGCTCCCCACCGCAGAAAAGGGTGGGGAGCGTTGGGTCAGCGGTTGTCGGCCTGTGAGCGTACACGCACCAGACCGAGGCGCGTTGCTCTGTATGGACCGCCATTGCGGCTCTTGATCAGACCTTTATGTTTGAGTTTTCGGAACAACAGAATTGTCATGCCCGACAGGTACCAGCCGTCGCGCGTGATACATTCGATGTCGATAATCTTTCCGTTGTTGTCTTTTTCGGCGCGCAAGCATCCGCCCTGCGCCAACACATGCATGATGCGCTGTTCAGCTTTTGAAATATCCATTGGTTCTTGGAGCTTGTTGGATACACACGTGCCCGTTTCGCCGCTTTGTTATGGGAAAAGCGGTCGATCATCAGGCGGTTTGTTGTGTGTGTGCCCTGTACGGTGCTTATCAGCGGACCGACAGGGCCCTACCGGGCCTCAAGGCTGGAAGACATCAAAACTCCATTCGAAAGATAGTCGGTTTATACACTTGGCCTGGGGGAGTGACTAGGACATTTGCGCCACACCTGAACGCAAATCAAATTGGGTCTGGCCAAGAAAAACACTTGAGAGTGTGCTCTGAACGCCCTAGTGAAACACCGTAGGCACGAACACTGGTTGCAGGGTATGGGGGCGCAGGCGAAATGACCGACAGTTGGACTGTGTTGATAGGGTTTGCAGGGCTGATCAATCCGTTGGCCTTGTTGATCGGAGCCCTTATGGGCCTGCGCTGTGATCAAAAGGCAAAGTTTCTGATTGCCGGGTTTGGGGCGGCAGCGGTCAGCTTGTTTGTAGAGGCACTGGTGCGACTCACCGGCTTGCCTCTTGTCCCGTCTCATGAGGTCGGGGCTTTGGCGCTGTTTCCGTTCCGTCTTGTTGGCGGGGCCATTGCGGCCATCATTGCGCGTTTGATCTACCTGCGCTGGGCGCGAACCTAGCGGGTTTTTCGTAGGGAGCAGCGCGGCAGCGAAAGCTGCGCACCAGTTTTTAGGCGATAAATTGGCCGTGTTCAAAAAAACAGCAAGACACTGGCTTGCCTCTTTATGAATAACGGACTACCCAAGCCAATTGAGTTTACATGCGGCTGTCTTCACCCGCTTAAGCAGGGGCATGTTCCGAGGCAGCTTCAACGCAAAAGACAGGAAAATGATCGCATGACGATTGTCGATACACGGACGCCGGACCCGAAGAAGTTTATCAAGGGCGCAACGGGCGACTGGGAAATCGTGATCGGTATGGAGGTGCACGCACAGGTGACCTCCGAGGCCAAGCTTTTCTCGGGCGCTTCCACCAGCTTTGGCAATGATCCTAATGCGAATGTGAGCCTTGTTGATGCGGCCATGCCGGGTATGCTGCCCGTTATCAACGAAGAGTGTGTGCGTCAGGCGATCCGCACCGGCCTGGGGCTTAAGGCGCAGATCAACCTGAAGTCGGTTTTCGATCGCAAGAACTATTTCTATCCCGACCTGCCGCAGGGCTATCAGATTTCTCAGTTCAAGCAGCCGATTGTCGGTGAGGGCAAGGTCCTTTTGGACATGAAGGACGGCGAACAGGTGGAAGTGGGCATTGAGCGCCTGCACCTCGAGCAGGACGCCGGCAAGTCGTTGCACGACCAGCATCCGACCATGTCCTTTGTTGACTTGAACCGGTCTGGCGTGGCGCTGATGGAAATCGTGTCCAAGCCGGACATTCGCTGCGCCGATGAGGCTAAAGCCTACCTGACCAAGTTGCGCACCATCTTGCGGTATCTGGGTACTTGTGATGGCAACATGGACCAGGGGTCCATGCGCGCCGATGTGAACGTTTCCGTGCGTCGTCCGGGGGGCGAGTTCGGGACGCGGTGTGAAATCAAGAACGTCAACTCAATCCGCTTTGTCGGTCAGGCGATCGAGTATGAGGCCCGTCGCCAAATCGGTATTTTGGAAGATGGCGGCGAAATTGATCAGGAAACTCGCTTGTTCGATGCCGTAAAGGGCGAAACGCGGTCCATGCGCTCCAAGGAAGAGGCGCACGACTATCGCTACTTCCCGGACCCAGATCTGCTGCCGTTGGAGTTCAGCCAGGAGTATGTGGATGGTCTTGCGGCACACCTGACCGAATTGCCGGACGAAAAGAAGGATCGCTTCATCCGCGATTACGGTCTGACAGCTTACGATGCGGATATCCTGATCGTTGAGCGCTCTTCTGCCGACTTCTTCGAAAAAGTCGCCAAGGGGCGTGATGCCAAGCTGGCCGCCAACTGGGTGATCAACGAGTTGTTCGGCCGCCTGAACAAGGAAGGCTTGGCGCTTGCGGATTCTCCGGTGAATTCCGATCAGTTGGGCAGCATCATTGATCTGATCAAGTCGGGCGCCATCTCCGGCAAGATCGCCAAGGACCTCTTCGAGATCGTATGGACCGAAGGCGGGGATCCAGCCACAATCGTGGAAGAACGTGGCATGAAGCAGGTGACCGACCTTGGGGCCATTGAGGCCATTGTGGACAAGATTCTTGCTGCAAACGCCGAAAAGGCAGAGCAGGCTAAGGAAAAGCCGGGCATGCTCGGTTGGTTTGTCGGTCAGGTGATGAAGGCCTCCAAGGGGAAAGCCAACCCACAAGCTGTTTCCGACATGTTGAAAGCCAAAATTGGCCTAGATTGAGCCAAATAATCTTCCAAGTTCAAAATTAGGACTGCTTCCATATGGGAAGCGGTCCTTTTTTGTGACCCTTTCCGATTCTACCG
The DNA here is from genome assembly GCF_000422785.1 of Pseudovibrio exalbescens DSM 16456. Classification (GTDB taxonomy): domain Bacteria; phylum Pseudomonadota; class Alphaproteobacteria; order Rhizobiales; family Stappiaceae; genus Pseudovibrio; species Pseudovibrio exalbescens. The sequence continues at coordinate 7,884 of NZ_AUGS01000016.1, read as the reverse complement.
GCCTTGGGGGCAATGGCGCGTTCAAGCACTTGGGTGCAGGTGTGTCGCTTGAGCCGTTGCCCGCCAAAGGCGAAAGCTGCAACGAGTACAAATCACCGTTCTAGTCAGTTTTTTTGGGTGAAGATCGGGCAAAAGGACATATTTTTGCATATGAACCGACGTGACTTCCTGAAGGGAGGTACCGGACTTGCGGTGCTTCTCGGCATTGGGGCTGGCCCGTTGCGGGCAGGCGTGGCCCATGCCATAGATTTGGAAAACATGCCACCGTCCACTTTCAGCTTTGAATGGCTGACAGAAAAGATGAGACGGCAGGCATTGGGGCAGAGCGCTCCGAAAAGCATTCCGCCAATTCCCGAATGGTTGACCCAACTGGATTATGACCAACATCGGGCCATTCGTTTTGATCCGGAGCGGGCCTTGTGGGCCGACGCTGACCATTCCTACGAGCTGCAGGCGTTTCATCCCGGCTGGCTGTTCAACGAACCCTTGCGCATTTTCGAGATTGCCGAGGATGGCTTGAAGGCCCTCACTTTCTCCGAGGAAGACTTCATTTACGGTGCAAGGGTACCTGCTCATCCCGAGGAGGAGGGGCGGTTGCCCGGACCTGCGGGGTTTAGACTGCACTATCCCTTGAACGCCAAAGACTACAAGGACGAGTTGGTTTCCTTTTTGGGTGCCAGCTATTTCCGGGCTCTGGGGAAGGGCAGCCGATACGGTTTGTCCGCACGTGGCCTTGCGGTGAACACCATCACCGATGGTGCGGAAGAGTTTCCACGCTTTACGACGTTTTATGTCAGGCCACCCGAGGAACAAGGGGCGCCCTTTGCCGTCTATGCTGAGCTTGAAAGTGCCAGTGTTGTGGGGGCCTATGAGTTTTTGATCACCCCGGGCGAAGCAACGGTGATGGATGTGCGGGCGCATCTTTTTGTTACCCGCACGATGGATCGCTGCGGAGTGGCACCTCTTACCAGCATGTATCTGTATGGTGAGGGAGACAGCGCTGGCTTTGATGACTATCGGCCTGAAGTGCACGACAGTGATGGCCTGTTCATCCACGCCTCTCATGGTGAGCAGATCTGGCGCCCATTGGCCAATCCCCGAAAGATCCAGAGTTCGTTCTTCTCCATGAAGACACCGCAGGGCTTTGGCCTGATGCAGCGTGACCGGCGCTTTGAAAACTATCAGGATCTGGAGGCTCGATACGAGCTTCGACCCAGTGCTTATGTGGAGCCGAAGGGCGATTGGGGCGAAGGGTCCGTGGTGTTGGTGGAGTTGCCTTCTGACAAGGAGGTCAACGACAACACCGTGGCCTTCTGGCAACCCAAAGATCCTGTTACGGTGGGAGACCGGCTGGAGTTGGCCTATCGCCTGTCTTGGGGAGATTTGCCGCAAGATGCGAGCAAGACGGCCCGTGTCTACAGTGCCCGTATGGGCACAGCCGGGCATTCTGCATCGGATCGTGACCCACTCCGTCGCAAGTTCGTTGTCGAGTTCGAAGGCAACGACTTGCCGTCTGCTGGCGACATTTCCCCCGAGCTCAACGTCAAGGGTGGCGTGGTCGAGCATGTCCTGATCGAGCCAGTCGTGGATACGGGGCGTTTGCGCGTCACCGCTGATCTGCGCCGGACACAGGAAGGACCGGTAGAGATTGCGCTTCACTTGAGCGCTGATGAGATCGTTTTGTCTGAAACCTTCGCTTATCAATGGGAGCGGTTATGATGCAAGCAACCCATCTTCGCGACGATCACACAGAACACGGGATGATGATTGATCCCGTTACGGGCCCTAATGCGCCCTTGTCCATGCCGGTGCAGGATTTGTCTCCGATCCGGTTTGGCGTGCCTGAGTTGCTTGGCGTTCTGTCCCGGCTTGTGCCCGGCATGAACCGCCAGAAGGATCCTGCCTGATGCGGCGCGATCCTCTTGAAGCTGCGGCAATGGTCCCCCGTCTGTTTGTGGCAACGGGGGCCCTGGCCCTTGGGGTGAGTGCCGGTTGGCTGTTTTATCTGAGCCTGCAGCCGGTGCCCGTGTCCTGGGTGGATTGGGCGCGCACGATGCTCATCGGTTTCAGCGTATTCTGGCTTGGCTGGGGAGCGCTTACGGCGCTGCTGGGTTTGTTGTGGCGTCCCGCGCAGGATGCCTTGGGCGATCTGGACAGTGAGCCGATGCCATCATTTGCCACGGCAATCGTCATCCCCATCTACAACGAAAACGCAGGCGAGGTGTTTGCCCGCCTGCGTATCATGCGCGATGACCTGATGGCCGCCGGCTGTGTTTCCGGGTTTGATTTTCATGTCTTGTCGGACACGCGTGATGCGGATCGGGTGGAGGTAGAAAAGGCCTGTTATCGTGAGGTGGCTCGCGATCCGGGCCTGCCGATCTACTACCGTAATCGCACCTCCAACGAGGGGCGCAAGGCCGGTAACATCAAGGAATTTGTCACCCGCTCTGGTGGCGCCTACGAAGCCATGATCATTCTGGATGCGGACAGTTTGATGACTGCCCGGTGCATGATGCGGATGGTCAAGGCCGTGGCCCGTGATCCCAAGCTGGGACTACTGCAAACACTGCCGGTGGTGATCGGGGCCGAGACCGTTTTTGCGCGCATCATCGCTTTTGCGACCGGGCTCTATGGGCGCACCTTTGCCCGTGGACTGGCCTTGTTGCAGGGACGATGCGGGCCGTTCTGGGGGCACAATGCCATCGTCCGTACCCGCGCCTTTGCCCAATCCTGTGGGTTGCCGGTTCTTCCCGGTGAAGGGCCGCTTGCCGGGCATATCATGAGCCATGACACGGTGGAGGGAGCCTTGTTGGCTCGCCGTGGGTGGACTGTTCGTTGTGATCCGGATCTTGAAGGGTCCTATGAAGAAGTCCCGGCTCATCTGCTCGGCTTTGCCGCGCGGGATCGGCGCTGGTGCCAAGGCAATCTTCAGCATGGTCGTGTCTTGCTGGCGCGCGGTCTTCCGTTCTGGAGCCGAATGAATATCGGTTTGGGCATCATTGCCTATTCGGCCTCGGCGCTCTGGTTCTCCTTTCTTGTGTTGAGTCTGATATCGGCGGGAACCACTTCCGTTTATGAACGCACCATGCGGGTGTTTCTGGCGCTGGGTGACTTTCAGCTCTCTCTCCTTCTGGGGCTGATCATAGGCTTGTTGTTCCTTCCGAAGCTGCTGGTCGCCCTTGCCGGTCTGGCAGGCTATCAGAACGGAATCCTGGGCAACCTGCGGGTTCTCCTCGGATATGCGGTGGAAGCGGTCTCTGCGATCTTCCTTGCGCCAATCCTGATGATGTTCCAAAGCCGGGGGATCATGGAAATCCTGATGGGCCGGGACAGCGGCTGGACGACGGCCCATCGCGACCACGAGGCGTTGCGGTTGAGTGAGTGTACGCGGGCCACTTTCTGGATGTCGGTGGTAGCCGCCCTTGGAATGGCCATGACCTGGTATCTCTCTCCCCTGATGTTTTTCTGGTCGCTGCCCGTTGCATTGCCGGTGTTGCTCGCACCGGTTCTGGTCTGGATCACGGCAAAGCCCGTGACTGCGCGTGGTGCGGCTCGCTTGGGACTGATTGCCAACACCAATCAGGTGCTGGGTGGAGAGTTGCGCAGGATTGCCGACGTCTAGCCCTTAAATGGTAGGGGACTGCAATTGCTGGTGGATGAGATAGTCATGCTGCAATAAGCTCAAGGTAATCAGATTCTTCGTGAATGTGTTGCTGATGGCTTGGATGCTGCATAGTCAGAATTCTCAACCCACCGGGGCGCAGTCCCCGACAATGTGGTGGTGTGCTCCACGCGCCGTCACCCTGATTATTCTAGGTTATTGCCTGTTCAACCTGCTGTATCGTGGGTTTGCCTCGCCCATTCTTGGCACGGACGACATGAGCGAGAGTGTGCTGGTCCAGGAGTTGCGCGCTGGCTACATGATGCGCCAGCCACCGCTTTATGAGTGGCTGCTCTACAGCGTCCAGCAAGTGGTTGGACCCTCCATCTGGAGTTTCCAAAGCCTCAAGTACACGCTCGTTGCCTTATCGGGCGTATTTCTTTATGGCATCGCCCGGCTTGCCATGACAGACCGCAAGTTGGCGGCGATCGCGGTTTTCTCCCTTACGCTGCTTTATCAAATCGGCTTCAACCTGCATGAGGGGGTCACTCACACGGTTGTGCTCATGGCTGGGGTTAGCGGCACACTGTTCTTCTTCCTTCGGGTGGCGCTCCATGGTCGCTGGTTTGATGTGCTGGGTCTGGGGCTGTTCCTCGGGGTTGGGGCGCTGGCCAAGCACTCCTTTTATCTGGTTCCCGTTGGTCTGCTTTGCGCAGCAGTCACCTTGCCCTATTGGCGTGTGCGTTTGCGTCCGGTCCCTCTCTTGCTCGCCTGTGGGTTCGCTCTTGTGCTCTACTTGCCTTATCTGGTCTGGTTTCTGGAACGAGGCCAATCGCTTGTGTCCAGTTCTCTCGATGTCATGGTGGTGGAGACGCAAGTGCCCCATTGGGAAAAGGTGCTGAGCGGCGAGTTTCGTCTTGCCAAGAGTCTGGTCGGCTTTTCCATGCCTTTCCTGGCCCTGTTCCTGTTATTTTTCGGGGCAGACCTGTGGCGCGCGCAGCGGAGCATGGCTGCAATTGAAGAGCCTGCGCAGTCCAATGGTGAGGTTGCGCGCTTTCTCGGGCGCTATATGGGCGTGCTTGTTGCGCTAACCGCCACGGCAATTGTTGTCACTGGCGCGACGTACATCAAGGAGCGCCACATGCACCCCATTTTGATGCTGTTGCCGTTGTGGTGTTTTGCCGTGGCTGGGCAAGTCGGTCTGGGCCTCGCCCGGCTGCGTTGGTTCCTTCGGCTTATCATCGTGCTGGCTGGTGTCGTCGTGGTTGTGCGTTTGCCGGGCTTTTTCACGCCCGATGAGCTGCTGTGTGGCTCCAAATGCCGTCAGGCCAAGCCGTTTGACCGTCTCGCGGAGCGCTTGAAAGCCTGGGACGGGACCATTAAAGAGGCCACGATTGTCTCATTGGACAGTTACACAGGGGGAAACCTGCGTGCCTTCATTCCGTCAGCGCGCCACGTTATCGCCAGCTTTCGTCCTTCTTCCCAGCCACGCGCCGCTTGCTTTGTTGTATGGGAAGCGAAAAAACCTGAGGTCTCGTTTTCGGCCGTTTGGCAGGAAACCCCCTTCGCTCAGCGCCATACTTTGGCGGATGGAGATATTCTTGACGGTGAGATGATCTCCGTGAACTGGCCTCACCTTTGGCTTGAGGACGGCTATCGAACCAGCTATTGGGGGGTGGTTCGGTTGCGGTCTTCAGCCGCAGTCTGTCAGTAGGTTCTTGCGGGAAAAGGGGACAGCGTGGCTTCCCATGTTGATATTCGCGCCGCGCGCTCACGTGACTTGGGACAGATCGTGGCGATCATGAATGCCGGAGCCGTTGGGGCGCGGGCAGCTCTGGAAGGTCAGGATCTCGCCCCCTATCAAGACGCCTTTAAAGCGATTCTTGACGCGCCCGAAGTGGACATCTACGTGGCAGTGGATGCGGACGGGCAGGTTCTTGCTACCTACCAGTTGACCATTGAAAAAGGTCTTGCGTTTCAGGGCCGCCCGCGTGCGTCGATTGAAAGCATGCATACGCGCGCCGACCAGCGTGGCCAGGGGTTGGGGGCTGCGCTGGTGGCCCATGCAAAGAAACTGGCCAGAGAAAAGGGCTGTTGCCTCTTGCAACTGACCAGCAATGCCCAGCGGGAAGACGCCCACCGGTTCTACCAGAGGCAGGGATTTGAGCAGACCCACCTTGGTTTCAAGTTCATGCTGTAGATCGGGCAGGCCATTCAGGTTCAGCGCCGTTTGGGCGGCGTTGCCCGATTGAGCCCGTTCTGCTAGCGGCTGGCAGATCTCACCCAGTCTTCGGACATGCATATGTCCACGACGACTTTCTTGCAGCCGGTGAGGGTGAGCTTGCCGTTTTTCTGGAGTTCCAGAGTTGCCTTGGCCGAAAGTCCGCGCTTGGGGTCGTAGACCATCCCTGCCCAGGTCGTGTCATCCACGGGTGCCATGTTCCACAGCACATTGATGCCAAGGACCTTGCGGTTGCGTTTTGACTTGTCTTCATTGTAGCGGTCGGTGATCTTTTCCTTCACTTCGCCGGCAGGTGGGGGAAAGTCCACGAGTTTGCCGCAAAGACCATCACTACAAGGGCGGATTTGAACAATAGCGCCGTCTCCCGTAAGCCAGGATCCTTCAATTTGGGATGCGCTGAGGGACGGCGAGAGCAGGCACACTGCTGTGGCAGCGGCCATTACGAAAAGCGGTTTCTTCATCGAGCACCATTTTTATTGTCGTTAGGCCCTCTCGTGCTCAAGAGGGCCTTTCAAGCCGCTTTTCGTATACTGTTTTAAACCTAACGTAAACCTATTTTATACGAGACCACGTTTCCCCTTTACATATAAGTCCGCCAAGGACGCATCCCTCAAGCTTGAGTTCATTTGCGGAAATCAGGCGCATTTTACCTGAATAGGTCTTTCCGTCCTCTGCGTTATATACTTTCCCTTTCCAGCTATCTGTTCCCGATGGCTTCATGCCAAGGATTGTTTGCGATCCTACTAGGTTGCGAGTACGCAGCGCTGGGTCCGGGTTCTCCGTGTCCTTTCGGGGGTTTTTCAGCCAAACCAGATTGCCGCAAAGGGCATTGCCGCAATTGCTGATCTTGATCCGGGCCGAGCCGTTCTCTCGCTGCCATGTTCCCTTGGCGTCTGCCGCAAGAGCGGGGCTGGCGACAGCGGTCGTCAACGCCAGTGCGATGACAGCGTTAAGTAACTTGGTTTTCATGGATTGTCCTCCCAATAAACTATCCTCTGACAACTGCGTAATCCTACGGATGAATTGACGCAGGGGCCAGACGAAACCTTGTGATTGCATCCAATGGATAGGTTTGAAAGGCGCTATGATTTCCCGCTAATTCAAATTTACAATGTAAAATGTAAGTATAATTTGAGAAGTAATTTTATAACTATAAGTATTAGGAATGATTTTAGCTTTATAAGTGATTGTTCTATTCATGCAATTTATATGAATAGGAGGGTTTCCTGTGTCATTCAACGGACGGGCATTGCATCTTGTTTATTCGGAGGGCGTGGAAGCACCTGAAGGTTACATGCGTCGCGGGTTTGAGGCCGCATGTGGACGGGGGCGCGGCGTGGATCTGATCGAGGCGCACAAGTGGTTCAATATTGCCGCGGCCAAAGGGTGTCGGGAGGCTGTTCATCATCGGCGGGAGTTGTCCGATCAGATGAGTGCCCAGGAAGTGGCCGAGGCTCAGCGTCAGGCCCGTGAGTGGCTTGCCTTGCAACATCATGCGCCCGCGGCATGAAGCGAGCTGGCGCGGGGAAAGGGCGACGTTTGTTCGTCTCTTGTCCGGTTGGGCTGAGGGGGCGGAGCATTGGGTCTCCCTATATCTAGGCGTGATTTTGATTGTGGTTCCGCAGTCTCCTTTTTGACGCAGCCCTGAGACCTGGGGGCTGTTCTTCTTCCCCTCGGCTGTCATGCCGGACAAGCGCAGCGCCGATCCGGTATCCAGATGGGGCGCGGTATGGTTTTGGGCATTTCTGGTTTGTGTCTTGGACTTTTCACAGCGGTTTTGGTTTGATTTTACGTTGGGTTTTTCAGGTTTGTTTGGTTTTATCCTCAGGGTCTTTTGATTGTGTCGTGATAATTTTGCAGAATCGAGTTGACGGATTGAAGATTGTGGGGCTATAACCCGCTCCATCGAGAGCGACGGCGCTGCCGGCGACGGCACGGTTCGCTCTAAATCTTCTCACTGAGATGATACGAGTTTGCGCCCTGTCAATGACAGTTGATGTGGGTTTGCTAGCGTTGTAGTCTTGGTGGGTTTGAGGCTTTT
>NZ_AUGS01000015.1 GCF_000422785.1 Pseudovibrio exalbescens DSM 16456 | reverse complement strand
TCGGTCCGCCTGCTGGATCCCGGCCCGGGGACCGGGATGACAGGGGCTGTGGAGGTTTTGTCTTTTCGAGGGCCCTCTTCACAACATTGTTTCTCCGCCAGCGTTTCCCCATATGGTATGGAACCACCGATGAGTTTCGCCCTAACGGATGGAGGGACGATGGCCTATACCAAGTCACCGGATGCGTTAAACAATTTGACGCCGGAGCAACACTATGTAACCCAGCAGAACGGCACGGAGCGGCCGTTTACGGGCAAGTATAACGACCACAAGGAGCCGGGCATCTACGTGGACATCGTGTCCGGCGAGCCGCTGTTTGCGTCCTCGGCCAAGTTCGAAAGCGGTTGCGGCTGGCCCAGCTTCACCAAGCCCATAGAACCCGCCCACATTCAGGAACTGAACGACACCAGCCATGGCATGGTGCGCACCGAGGTTCGCTCCACCCATGGAGACAGCCATCTGGGGCATGTGTTTCCTGATGGGCCGAAAGAGCATGGCGGCCTGCGTTATTGCATCAATTCGGCTTCATTGCGATTTATCCATCGTAACGACATGGAGGCCGAGGGCTACGGGGCCTATCTCGATCAAGTGGAGGACGTGACATGAGTGAACGAGCCGTATTGGCAGGCGGGTGCTTTTGGGGCATGCAGGATCTGATCCGCAAGTTGCCCGGTGTTGAAAAGACCCGCGTGGGCTACACCGGCGGCGATGTGCCAAACGCGACCTACCGCAACCATGGCACCCATGCCGAAGGTATCGAGATCATTTTTGATCCCGACAAGATCAGCTACCGGCAATTGCTGGAGTTCTTCTTTCAGATCCATGATCCGACCACGTTGAACCGGCAGGGCAACGACATCGGCCTGTCCTACCGCTCTGCGATTTACTACGTGGATGAAGCACAAAAGGAAACCGCACTGGACACCATCGCCGACGTGAACGCGTCCGGTTTATGGCCGGGCAAGGTGGTGACAGAAGTGGAGCCGGTGGGCGATTTTTGGGAAGCAGAGCCAGAGCATCAAGATTATCTGGAGCGCCTTCCAAACGGTTACACCTGCCACTATCCGCGCAAGGACTGGGTGTTGCCCAAGCGCAGTGCGGCTGAATAACCTTCAGTGCGGGCGGATGGGCTGGTGCCCCAGCACCTTCAGGGTGCCATTGCGCACCGCCCGCAATACAGGATAGGACAGCCTTGCCCGACGGGGCGAACGAAACAGCCAGCAAATGAGGCGATCTGTGAAGCTGGAGCCAGTAGAGAGCAAGGCCAACAGATGCAGGGCGTCCGCACCTGCATAGGTGCACCCCTGATAGTCAGCTACCATACCGTCATCAACGTTCAGGCCACGGGCGGCCAGGTCCGCCACCACTTGAGGGTGCTCGCGCGCGTCGAGCAGCTTCACGGTGCGGCCCGGACGGCGCAGGTCCAGCAAAGCCGTGTAGTGCTGACAAAACGGGCAGGCGCCATCGTAAACAAGCGTGAGCTGTTCCAACGCGTTGGCCTGCCCGCCTATGGCTTTATGCCTTTTTCACGAACTCGGTGAGCAGAACGAGAAGCTGGTTGTTCACCCGGCCTTCCAGCTGCGCCGGGTTGTCTGGCACCAGCGAAATGTTGCGCACCGCGGTGCCACGCTTTGCCGTAAAGCCCGCGCCTTTCACCTTCAGATCCTTGATCAGAATGACGGTGTCTCCGGGGCTCAAAACGGTGCCATGGGTGTCCTTGTGAACGATGGCATCGTCGTCTTCGCCCTCTGAGGTGGACAAACCGGCCTGAGCCCACGCCAGCGTGTCCTCGTCCAGATACAACATGTCCAGCAAATCCTGCGCCCATGTGTGGCTGGACAGGCGAGAGGCCATGCGCCATGCGGCGACTTGAACCGCAGGCTCCTGATTCCACGCGCTTTCGTTCAGGCACTGCCAGTGGGTCTCGTCGAGGGCAGCGTTCCCGCTCATCTGGTCCTCGCAGGTCTGGCAGGCCAGAAGGGCGCGCGCGGGTGTGTCATCCGCATCCGGACCGACGGGGACCACGCGCAAGGCGTCGGTGGCGCCGCACAACTCGCATTTGTCCTCAGCGCGGGCGCGCAGATCTGCTTCCAATGACATGACTTAAGTACCTTTCCCCATCTGAGCGGGCGTGAAACGAAAAGACCGGCCCAAAACGGGCCGGTCCGGTAACTCGGTTGCGCGGCGAAGGCGCTGGATCAGTTGATCCGGCAGATAGCCCTGCACGGCATCAATCATCCATCTTCAGGGCCTGAATGAAGGCTTCCTGCGGGATCTCCACCTTGCCGAACTGGCGCATCTTCTTCTTACCGGCCTTCTGCTTTTCCAGCAGTTTGCGCTTACGGGTGGCATCACCACCGTAACACTTGGCAGTCACGTCCTTGCGAAGCGCGGCGATGGTCTCGCGAGCAATCACGCGGCCTCCGATCGCTGCCTGCACGGGGATCTTGAACATGTGCCGGGGGATCAGATCCTTCAGCTTCTCGCACATGGCGCGGCCGCGACGCTCGGCCTGTGAACGGTGCACCAGAACGGAAAGGGCGTCCACCGGCTCCTCGTTCACCAGAATGGACATCTTCACCAGATCACCGGCGCGGTAGTCACTGATGGCATAGTCGAACGAGGCGTAGCCCTTGGAGATGGACTTGAGCCTGTCGTAAAAGTCGAACACCACTTCGTTGAGCGGCAGGTCGTAGGTGATCATGGCCCGCGAGCCCACATAGGACAGATCGACCTGAATGCCGCGCCGTTCCTGACACAGCTTGAGGATGGCGCCGAGATAATCATCCGGCGTCATGATGTTCGCACGGATCCATGGCTCGCGGATCTCGCTGATCTTCACCACATCCGGCATGTCCGCCGGGTTGTGCAGCTCGATCTCGGACCCGTCGGTCATTTCCATCTGGTAGACCACCGAGGGGGCGGTTGCGATCAGATCCAGATTGAACTCGCGATAGAGCCGCTCCTGAATGATCTCAAGATGCAACAGGCCCAGGAACCCGCAGCGGAAACCGAAGCCCAGAGCGGCAGAGGTTTCCATTTCATAGGAAAACGAGGCATCGTTCAGGCGCAGTTTGCCCATGGCAGCGCGCAGGTCTTCAAAGTCGTTGGCATCCACCGGGAACAGGCCACAGAAAACCACGGGCTGCGCCGGCTTGAAGCCCGGCAGCATGCCGTCGCATGGTTTTTTGTCGTGGGTAATGGTGTCGCCCACGCGAGTATCCGCCACTTCCTTGATTGAGGCGGTGATCACACCGATCTCGCCCGGTCCAAGACGGTCCACATTAAGGAACTTCGGGGTCATGGCGCCCACGCGGTCCACGTCATAAACAGCGCCCGTGCCCATCATCTTGATGCGGTCGCCTTTTTTCATCTCGCCGTCAATGATGCGTACCAGCACCATCACGCCCAGATAGGTGTCATACCAGCTGTCCACCAGCATTGCCTTTAGCGGCGCATCCGGATCCCCCTCGGGCGCAGGCAGGCGCTTGACGATGGCATCCAGCACGCTTTCGATGCCGATCCCTGTCTTGGCAGAAATCTCCAGCGCTTCCGACGCATCCAAACCGATCACATCTTCGATCTGTTCCTTGATCCGCTCTGGTTCAGCCGCGGGCAGGTCCACCTTGTTCAGAACCGGTACGATCTCGTGATCGTTTTCGATGGCCTGATACACGTTGGCAAGGGTTTGCGCTTCCACGCCCTGTGAGGCATCAACCACAAGCAGGGAGCCTTCAACAGCGGCCAGTGAGCGCGAAACCTCATAGGCGAAATCCACGTGGCCCGGCGTGTCAATGAGGTTCAGAATATATTCCTCATCCTCACTGGGGCGGTAAATCAACCGAACGGTCTGCGCCTTGATGGTAATCCCGCGCTCCCGCTCGATATCCATGGAATCGAGTACCTGCTCCTGCATCTCCCGGTCGGTCAGCGTACCGGTAGACTGGATCAGGCGGTCAGCCAGTGTGGATTTCCCGTGGTCGATGTGCGCCACAATGGAAAAATTTCGGATATTGGACAGGGTTTTCGTCGTCATGGCCGCTCAATTACCACTGCTTGTCAGGAAGGCAAAGCAGATAATAGGAAGTAGCTGCGTTTTTTCGAGAGTTTTTCAAGAGCCTGACATTGAAAACCCTGACGTCAGGGGCGGAAAAGGATAGCTGGGTCGAAGCGGCGCTCTCATTGGCGATTGCCCATGTCTCGCCTTGTGCGCTTTGCAAACGCGCGGAGTTCTTCTAAATAGGCGCGAATGTCGCTGAGACATGTTACAAAAACCTGCGCCAACGCTTGAGGGATAGATGAGAATTCGCCCAGCAATACATGACGACCTGCCCGCACTCCTGATGATCCACAACGATGCGGTTCGCAACTCGGCGGCCATCTGGTTGGTGGAGGAAGACACGCTGGACGACCGGCGCGCCTGGTTTGAAACGCGAACGAAGCAGGGCTTCCCGGTGTTTGTGGCCGAAGCAGCGGATGGTACGTTCCTCGGTTACGCTTCTTATGGACCGTATAAGGAAAAATCAGGGTACGACCTGACGGTGGAACACTCCGTCTATGTCATGCCGGAGGCCCATGGCAGCGGCGCTGGCTCGGCTTTGCTCAAGGCCTTGATCGCGCAGGCCAGAGAGGACGGCTATCATGTGATGATCGCAGGGATTGATAGCCTGAACGACGGCTCCATTCGTTTTCATGAACGCTTTGGGTTCAAAACATCCGGCGTGTTGCCGCAAGTCGGGTTCAAATATAACCGCTGGCTGGACTTGGTGATCATGACCCTCATTTTGAATGAGGGGGCAACGCCCCCTGCACACGTTTATCCCGACTAGGCCCGCAGGCTCTCATAGTCGCACACCCTTTCAGGGCTCGATCAGGGCTGGGCCAAAACACGGCGGCACGCGTTCGGCAGATCTTGAAGCAGCACGGGTGGTTTGGGCTTGGCTGGCTTGGCGTTGGGATCGGGTACCCATGGCTCATCGGAAAGCCACCAGTCCAATTCGGCCCCGCACCCATCTCCGCGCGGAGGTGCTGCCTGATTGCGGCACTGTGGACTGCCTTCCGGACACTTGAGCCGCACATGAAAGTGGTAGTGGTGGCCCCACCATGCCCGCACGGTGCGTAACCAGTCCCGATTGCCTGTTTCGAATTCGCACAGCGCCTTTTTAATGGCAGGGCTGACGAAAATACGGGCGACACGAGGGTCTTGAGCGGCGCGGCGGATGAGCCGGGCATGAGTGTCCGTCCAACGCTGCGGGTCAACGGAACGGTCAGCGCCGGGCAACTCCATGTTGCCTTTGAGCATGGAAATGGCGCTTACGTTTTCGCGCTCCCAGCGGCTGTAGCGTTTGTTGGGCATGGGACGCAACCAGATGTCCGCATCCAGTCCAATCTGGTGAGATGCGTGCCCTGAGGTCATGGGGCCGCCCCTCGGCTGGGCCAGATCACCCACCAACAAGCCGTTCCAGCCCAGTGCCGGAGCATCGTTGGCAAGGTCCTTTAAGTAGTCAACAAGTGCCGGGTGTCCCCAATTGCGATTGCGGGAGAGACGCATGACCTGCCATGTCGGGCCATTGATCGGCATCGCCTGAGCGCCTGCCACACAGCCCTTGCTGTAGGTGCCATATGCAGCGGCGGGCAGTTGCGCCGGGGTCGGTTTGGCACCGAACAGGGTTTTGGCGGGCTTCGTCAGCGCATCCGCCGGCAGGGAAGCAGGGGCTACGGAAAAGCTTTCTGGCTTGGCGATGGGCAGCGGGGATGCCGCCCACGCGGTTGAGGGTGCCAGCGCCACCCCGATTGCCAGTGTCAATGCTGCGGTAGCGCAGTTGTGCAGCCGCATGCGTGCTCCCTTCATATCGCTTGAGTTTGGCGAAGTGTAATCGCCCTTCAAGACGAAATGAACAAAGCAGATCGGGAAACCTGTTAGAAACCCGGTCCGTCCCGGCGTTCTTCCATCATGGACACCAGTGTGGTGAGGTCATCCTGATGGGCCGATATGATACTGTCCGCAACCTCGTGCAGTTGGCTCATGGTCTTGGGCCGTGTGTTGGTGGTGTCTTCCAGCCCGGCGGGCAGGTCTGCGTTGAGACGCAGGTAGGTCAGACCTTTGATATCATTAAAAATGGTATTGGCCTGTTTGGATATGGCCTGACTTTGTCCATTGCTCAACTCGGTCAAAAGCGGGGTGCCCTTGTCGGGAGACAGCCAGGTACTCGCCCCCCAGGCGGCCACTTCCTCAAAGGTGCGCGCCTGGGCAGCCAGTCGGCCCGTACCCAGTGACACGAGAATGATGTCTTCGGCTGCCCAACCACGGCGACGCCCTTCCGCGTAGGCGCTCAAGACAGGGTTGGTCAAAAACGCGCCGGCATCGATCATGAACCGCTCTTCACCAGTGCGCATGTTTTCCACGCGGGCCGGCTCCAACCAGCCGGGTGCTGAAATCGTGGCCCGCACGGCCTGCCAAAAATAAAAATCATCATGAGATCGATCGGGCGAAGGCATGTTGTCCGTCATCATGACCAAACGGCGGGCGTTCAGGTCATAGGCGGGCAGCATGATGCCCGTCAGACTGCTGGCCATGGAGGTCCAGCCGAGGGTATCTTTCAGGAGCTTTTCAAAGGGGCGTTCATGAACACCCTTGTTGTACTGACCGAAGGGTGCCAGAACCGCGCGACTGAACCGGTTGATTCGGTTGGCGTTGTAATACTCGCGCAAATCGTCTTCGAAAAAGGTGCGCAGCTCTTTGAGCGTCATGGCGTGAAGACCGCGCTCGCTGGCCTCGGGCTTGGGCGCTGCCAACCCGGCGGCGATGATGCCCCCACTGGCTGTGCCGCAGATGAGATCGAAATACTTGTTGAGCGGCTTGTCCTTGCCGTTCTGTTTCAATCTGCCGTCAATGGCATCCAGCAATCGAATGGGGATGATGCCGTGCGCGCCGCCACCGTCAATCGAAAGGATTAAGCGTTTTCTTTTGGTCATGGTATTCCCGGCCAGTTGATCAAAAAGCAAATTTCAGCGGTTCATTGTCCTTCTTAAATTAGCATTGCGGATATCAGATGGCAGAACCTGCAGAAAAATAACTGAAAATGTCGCTCTGCTAGTAAATGGTATGTAACCGATATATTTCAATCAGCATATGACCGTAGTAAGGTCATGACTATGCTGCGAAAAAGCCGAATTGCGAGTAACGGTTGCGTCTGCGACGCTGTCAGGCAGCAGAGTTCTCTGGTTCTTGCAGACTTGATGGTATGCGGTGTGGAGTTGCAGCCTTGGGCTGCAAGTGGGTGATCTTTAAGCCCTGGAAATGTGCAGCCTGTGCATTCACAGGTTGAAACGATGGCGCGCCTTTGTGGCTGGACCGAGGCGCACGCCGGCTCCCTTGCAGGAACCGGCAAGCCCAACCAGTAAAAAGGAAAATAAGGAATGAGGTGCGTTTCAGCTGTCTGACGGACCTTCGGTCAACTCGTCCAGCGCCTTCGTCAGGCGGGTGAGGTCTTCCGGTCGGGACAGGCGATGGTCGCCGTTCTTGATCAGGGTGAGGATGACATCGTCGCTGGCCATCGCTTCAACGAGGCGCAACGCATGATCCCACGGCACGGATTCATCATGCTGGCCTTGCAAGATGATGGTTTTGCAGCCGGTTTCAACAGTGCTGCCCAAAAGCAGGTTGTTGCGACCATCTTCGATCAGGTCCCGAGTGATGATGTAGGGGCTGTCGTCATATTCCGAAGGACGCTCGAACCGGCCGGTCTCCATGATCTCCTGTTTGATCTCATCGGTGAACTCCTGCTTCCACATCAGCTCTTCCGTGAAATCCGGCGCGGGTGCAATGAGTACCATGCCCGCCAGAAAGCCAGAAGTTTCGGTCTTGCGTTCGATCAGGGCCTTGGCGAGCAGAAGCGCCATCCAGCCGCCCATGGAAGAGCCGATGACGATTGTCGGGCCTTTGCAGAACTCGGTGAAAACAGCAAGTACCTCTTCGAGCCACTTGGAGATCGTGCCCTCGGTGAAGGCACCCCCTGATTCCCCATGTCCCGAATAATCCATCCGCGTGCAGGACAGGCCTTTTTGAGCAGCCCACTCAGAAACCACTTCCGCTTTGGTGCCAAGCATGTCCGACTTGAAGCCTGAAAGCCATAGAACCCCGGTATCGGCGCGCTGGTCGTGGCGCACAGCAATGCGACGCTCTTGCTCCCCTTTGCCAACTTGGATGAATTGCGTTATTGCAGCGCTCATACTCGACTGCCTCCAACTTCCTGTTTTCGGTTCTACCGGCGAGAGAAAGCGACGCCCCCTGTGCCTTACACTGCCTTGAACTCTTCTAATAATCCAACTAACGGCTCTTCGAATAACGATAGCCCGACAATTTTGCAACTTGTCCCAGATTTGCGCACGGGTGGGGCAGAGCGCACAACAGTGGACGTCGCCGAAGCAATTGTCAAAAGAGGGTGGAATTCCATCGTTCTATCTGAAGGTGGACGTCTTTTGCCCGAATTGGAAGCCACCGGTTCAACACATCTCCTTTTCCCTGCCGGGACAAAGAATCCTTGGAAAATGTGGCGGAACTCGCATGAGATTGCCCGCATATGCAAGGAACATGGTGTCTCGTTGATCCATGGCCGCAGTCGCGCGCCGGCGTGGTCGGGGTTCTGGGCTGCGCAGCGGTTGGGATTGCCGTTCGTGACGACCTATCACGGGATTTACAAGGAAACGAACCGACTCAAAGCCTTCTACAACTCCGTGATGACCAGGGCCGACGGTGTCATCGCCAACTCCCGCTATACTGCTGATCTGATCGCGGCGCGTGATCCTTCTGCAGTCGGTCGTATTACCGTGATCTATCGGGGTTCTGATCTGGATGCTTTGGCACCGGAGAATGTCTCGCAAGAGCGCCGCGAAAGCCTGCGTCAGGCCTGGGGGCTGAGTGGGCAGGAACGGGTCATTCTCAATCTGGCGCGTCTGACCACCTGGAAGGGGCAGGGCATTCTGATTGATGCATACAAGGCTCTGCTCAGTGATGGTGGTGCCTATGACGATACCGTGGTCATTCTGGCCGGTGATCATCAAGGACGTGAAGACTATAAGGCTCAGTTGGAAGATCGCATCGCGCAGGCCGGGCTGGAGAACAGGGTGCGGCTGGTGGGCCATTGTGCTGATGTAGGTGCTGCCCTTGCGTTGGCTGATGTTTCGGTCGTAGCTTCCATTGAGCCGGAAGCTTTCGGGCGTGCTGCTGTTGAGGCTCAGGCAGCAGAAGTGCCTGTGATCGTAAGTGACATTGGGGCAGTGCCCGAGACTGTTCTGGTGCCGCCTCATGTTGCCGAAGAGCAACGTACGGGCTGGCATTTTCCCAATCGGGACGTTTCTGCCCTTGCAAGTAGGCTAGGGGAGGCCTTATCTCTCACTGCAGAAGCCCGTTTGCATCTGGTCAAGACGGCTCGAGCCCATGTAGCCAGCAAGTTTTCAAAGAAGGCAATGTGTGACGCGACACTCGACTTTTATGAGGAACAGCTCAAAACGGCCTGAAAACTGCGGTTTTGTCGCTATCAAGAGGCAAAACAGATGTTGACTTATCCCGCATTTTTCCAGATCTTCTAGGGGAGCATCCACGATTTCTCACAGAGGGCTCGTTTATTTACTGGACGAGCGGCCTTTGGCGAGTCATGGACCTGCCCACTATCACATGTATCGGCATCTAAAGAGGAGAACTTTACCATTCGCCGTCCATTTCGCGCACCGCCCCCCACAAAGGAGGGGCCGCGTACCAACAAAGAAATTCGTGTTCGCGAAGTCCAGTTGATTAATGCCGAAGGTGAAAACCTCGGCCCGACACCAACCGAAGAAGCCATGGCCATGGCTATGGAACAAGGGTTGGACCTTGTAGAGATCGCACCAAATTCGAACCCGCCGGTTTGTAAAATCCTGGACTACGGTCGCTACAAGTATCAGGCGCAGAAGAAAGCCGCCGAAGCCCGCAAGAAGCAAAAGGTCGTTGAGATCAAGGAAGTCAAGATGCGACCGAACATCGACACCCATGACTATGAGGTGAAGATGAAAAACATGCGGCGCTTCTTTGAATCGGGAGACAAGGTCAAGGTGACCTTGCGGTTCCGCGGTCGTGAGATGGCGCACCAGGATCTGGGCATGAAACTGCTGATGAAAGTTAAGGATGAGACCGCCGAAATCGCGAAGGTGGAAACCCATCCGAAAATGGAAGGTCGGCAGATGATGATGGTACTGGCACCTATCAGCCGATGAGCTAAGCATCTGTATGTGTTACCCGGCGCGTATGCGTCGGGTAATTTTTTGCGCACACGGCAAATCTTCTGCCGTTTCTGCGGTTGGGGCCTTGCTTTTTTTCAGTGAGACGCCTATACCACCGCGGTTCAAAGTCGCCCGGCTACAAACGGGCAGATTCCCTTTCTTCATGAAAGTGTGAGCATGTTCGGTTCCATAGGGCATGCCGTGGCGACTTATGATGCATCCCAGATGTAATTTGGTCGGGCGACCGGCCATAAAAAGAAAGGACGCAAAATGCCCAAGTTGAAGACGAAGTCTGGAGCGAAAAAGCGCTTCTCACTGACTGCGACTGGCAAGGTAAAGACCGCTCAGGCCGGCAAGCGCCACGGCATGATCAAACGCACGACAAAGTTCATCCGCAAGGCACGTGGTACCACCACGCTGAGTGAGCAGGATGCTCGTATCGTGAAGAAGTTCCTGCCCTACGGCTAAGCCTAAGCAACTGAGACAAGGAGTTACCCATGTCGCGTGTAAAAAGAGGCGTCACCGCCCACGCTCGTCACAAAAAAGTTCTTAAGGCCGCCAAAGGTTACTACGGCCGTCGCAAGAATACCATTCGCGTCGCAAAGCAGGCTGTCGAAAAGGCAGCTCAGTACGCTTACCGCGACCGTAAAACGCGCAAGCGCAATTTCCGTTCGCTCTGGATCCAGCGTATCAACGCTGCTACCCGCGAGCACGGTATGACCTATGGTCGTTTCATCGACGGTCTGAACAAGGCTGGCATTGAAGTAGACCGCAAGGTTCTGTCTGACCTGGCAATCAACCAGCCTGATGCATTCAAGGCTCTGGTCGACAAGGCGCAGGCAGCTTCCTCTTAAGCGCCGCGCCGCTTACGAGACTTCAAAGGGTGGGTCCCGAAAGGGAGCCGCCCTTTTTTGTTGTGCATGTCGCATGGTCAGACTGCCCGGGTTTATTAGTGGTCAGACCGTGGCACATCGTGAGGCTGGGCGCGCTGCACGTTGAGTGCTGGGTCCGTAGAAATTCGTGATTACGCGATAAATCAATACATCCCTTAGGTTTAGTTAAGTCTTTTTAACAATTTGAAGGTGAAGGTTGCTCCATCAGGAGGAACACATGAGAGCTCTGTTCAATCAAACCATGGGGGATGGTGGGGTGCAGCCGTCGTCGGAGGAACGCCACCTGCAGCCATCCATCGCCGGTCATGAGACCGATCAACACCAGGTGGATCAGACCCGCCTGCTCACTCAACTCGACGCGCTGGGTCTGGACATCACCGAGGCCGCGGGACAGGTTGTGGCGGTCAGTGCCACGGCTGATGAGTTGAAACAGGCGATGGAAACGCTTCTGCATGCATCACACAGTGTAGAGGCCAGCAATGGCGAAGTTGGCCGCGCAGTGGACGCGACCGCGCAGCAAACCGATGGAGTCCGCCATACAGTGCGCGGCGCGCGCGATACGATCGAGGCGGCCGTTACCAGCATCAACTCGTTGTCTGATGCCATCAAGAGCATCAACAAGCAACTTGAGGGGCTGCAGGCTTCTTTTGCAAATGTGCGCCAGTTCTCCAGCTCGATTGATGCCATCGCGCGTCAAACCAACCTGCTGGCTCTGAACGCGACCATTGAAGCTGCGCGCGCCGGTGAAGCTGGCAAGGGCTTTGCCGTGGTGGCCAGCGAAGTCAAGCAACTGGCCACGCAGACCTCCAAGGCCACGGAGCAGATTGACGAAACAATCGGTCAGCTTGGCGCGGATGCCGATGCGTTGGTTGCGCTGGGCAACGACGCGCTGAATACCGTTGCGGACGCGGAAAACAACACCGCCTCCATCAACAATGTCTTTGCCGAGTTGGAAACCTCGTTTGACCAGATCGCATCTAACACCGATCAAATCCAGAATGCCTGCGCGTCCAATGATGAGGACACCCGTCAGTTGATGGAGAGCGGCAAGGTGCTTGAGGATATCATCTTGAGTAACCGCAGCAATCTGGACAATGCGGCCGGTCAGATGCAAGGGGCGGTTGAAAAGTCGGATCGGCTTTTGGGCGAACTGGCGCAAACGCTGAACAACGACATCACAGCGCTCATGATTGCCCAGGCAAAGCAGGTGGCCTCTGACCTTGGATCGGCGATGGAAACCGAAGTCGACCGCGGAGGAATAACTGAAGCGGCGTTGTTTGATCACTCCTATGAGCCCATTGCGGGGACCAACCCGCCGCAATACAAGGCACCATTTTCAGCCATGGCCGACCGCGTTTTCCCGAAAATCCAGGATCCCGTCGTCAAGAGCGACCCGAATATCTACAGCTGCGCGGCTGTCGACACCTGTGGTTACCTGCCTACCCACAACGAGCAATTCTCGAAGCCGCAAGGTAATGACCCGGCGTGGAACGCCGCACATTGCCGCAACCGCCGCATCTTCGATGACAAGGTCGGAATCAACGCCTGTCAGAACACCCGCGAGTTCATTATTCAGACAAGCCGCCGGGATATGGGCGGTGGTGAGTATGTGGTCATCAAGGAAGTGTCTGTACCCATCTGGGTACGCGGAAAACACTGGGGTGCAGTCCGGCTTGCCTATCACGGCGATCGCTAGATCCATCCGTCTGCGAGAGGGGGTGCCCCTTACGGGTCAATGACCTTTTGCAGGCAAACAGACCTCGTGTCCTCATAGCCAAGGCGTTCATAAAACGAGACCGCCTTGGCGTTGTCTGAACGAACGAGCAGCTGGACCTTCCACACGCCTCGGCTCTTCAGCCAGTCTTCCGCTGCCTGGGTTAGGCGTTGGCCCACCCGCTGCCCCCGGTGATCCGGGTGCGTTGCCAGATAGTAGACCCAGCCGCGATGTCCGTCCTCGCCGCACATCACGGAGCCGATGATCGTGCCCTCATCCTTGAAGACAAGCAGGGTGGAATGAGGGTCGCGCATGGCGAAGTCAATGTCACGATAGGGGTCGTTCCAAGGGCGGTACACCCCGGCATCTTTCCATAGCGCTACAACAGCATCCCGTTCATTTGGTTGAAGTGGCTCGATCACCGAACGCAGGGCCTCCACAGAGTATCATTGGTAGCAGCAACCGCCGCAGATCAGCGGTTCAGTGCGCCCCTAATGACGTATTTCAAAATGTTGACCACCTGTTCCGGGGTTTCGGCTGTGGCAAGCGCTGCAGCATCAATTTCCTTTAAGGGATGATTGAGCGCAGGGTCGTGCTGAACGATCAGGGACTTGCCCAGAGCTGCTGCCATGCCAGCGTCAAAAGCCGCATTCCACTGCTTGTACTTGTCACCAAATCGGACAACCACGATATCGGCATCTGCAATCAACGTCCGAGTGCGGATTGCATTTACCTTCGCGCCCTTGTGATCATACCAGAACTTGTCTTGTTCGTGACCGAGGATGACCGCGCCGCAGTCGTCGCTGGCGTCATGGTCTGTCACAGGTGCATCAAAGTGGACAGGCAGTTCGGCCTCACGAGCGCCGCTCTCAATCCGTTCTCGCCAATCCGTGTGAATCTCTCCAGAAAGGTATATTTTCCAAGTTTTCATGTGGCAGTCCCGTTTGTTCAACAAGTCGCAATTATTGATACCGGGCCTGAATGACATAGCCCGGCGCAATGTAGCCCATCTGTGATATAACATGGGCGCGTACTTGTTCCAGATTGGTTCGCGCCTGCAAGACTTCCAGACGGTCGAAGGTCAAATCTGCACGTCGGTCCGCAAGTTCATCCCGCATGTCCCGCAGTTTGCGCCGGCAATCGCGGCCTTTCTTGCCAGCAGCGCATGAGGTGCCGATGATGTCGTCGTGCAGATCGTCGATCCGTTGTTCAGCGTAGGAGATGCGGCTTTCAACCTCATCAAGTTTTTCATGCGCATTACGGAGCTGAGATCCGAGCGAATAGCCCTTTTGGAACGCAGGCGCTGTCGCACCGGAACAAACCCCCTGATAGGAGTTGCCAAGGCGCCCCTGCTGAAACCCTGAGGGAATGGTGCAGTAGCTTTTCAGGCCAATTCGACGTCCGGCCTGATACGCCGCCATGTCCGGTTCAATGCCATATTTGCCACAGGCTTTCTTGTGATCTTCAATGCGATTGACCGGCTTGCCAGCCTGCCCGTCCTGAACGCCAATGCCTTTCCAGTCTCCAGTTGTGCATTGTTCTTCTGATAGGGAAGCACAGCCGGCGAGCAGCAGTGAAGCAGTAACGGTAAGAAAAAGAACTCGGAAAACGGTCATAAGAAACGGGTCCGGGGAATGAGGTGAGCAGTATGCTTCGTGAGAAGTGGAAACGGGAGAACCCTACGGGGTTGTTGATGAACTCAGCCTGAATACAGTCGTCAGCTTGGTGGATCGCCCTGACCTCGTCAAATGAGGTTGGCCGGAGCGCAAAGCCATCGGTTACTTGTAGCCATCCCGCCAGAGCGCTTCCAGCGCAACCCGATAGGTGGGATAGGCAAAAGTATAGTTCATATCCCGTTTGACTTTGGTGTTGTCGATCCGTTTGACCTCACCGTAAAACGAGCGCGCCATCGGCGACATATCGGCCTTTTCAAAGGGGATTTCAGGCGGCGGCGTTACCCCCATCAGTTCAGCGGCGTAGGTCACAACATCCTGCGGTG
Source organism: Pseudovibrio exalbescens DSM 16456 (assembly GCF_000422785.1). Classification (GTDB taxonomy): domain Bacteria; phylum Pseudomonadota; class Alphaproteobacteria; order Rhizobiales; family Stappiaceae; genus Pseudovibrio; species Pseudovibrio exalbescens. The sequence continues at coordinate 96,428 of NZ_AUGS01000015.1, read as the reverse complement.
CTGCTGGCTCGTCGTCGCTGCCGTTGTAGATGCCACATGCCTTCGTATCCAGAGATGCGCGCAAGATGCCCGCGATGTCCGTGACGTGAATTCGGTTGAATACCTGACCCGGTTTGATGACGCGTTTGGCTGTACCGCGTTCCAGATTGACGAAGGCGTTGCGTCCTTTGCCATAGATGCCTGAAAGCCGCAGAATGATAAGGCGGGAGGCCGTGTCATGAGCAAATTGCAGCCATTGACTTTCTGCGGCCAATCGTTGGCGTGACCGTAGTGAGGTGGGGTGGCACTCCGTTTCTTCCGAAACCCAGTCTCCGTCATGATTGCCATAAACGCCGACGGTCGACAGGTAGGCAATCCACTGCGGGCTTGCCTTCGCCAGATCGGCAAGAAAGGCATTCAGGACAGGGTCACCCTTTTCAGTCGGGGCGATGGAGATCAGCACATGAGTAGCGGATGCCAATGCGTCGCGAATGGCTGACGTTGGGGTTTCGCCGTCAAACACAAAAGGCTCGATACCGAGCTCGGACAGGTGGGCCGCCTTGTCGTGCGAGCGTGTGGTGCCGCCGATCCACTCGAACCGATCTCGGGCAGCCTCAACAAAGGCTTTGGATGAAAAACCGGTCCCGAAAATAAACAGCCGCATGGCTTCCCCCTGTAACGCTGGTGAACTCACAATTTCAGGTAATTGCGTCTGACTTCAAACAACATGACCGCGGTGGCAACCGCAAGGTTCAAGCTGTCCGCCTGGCCTTCCTGTGGGATTTTTACGAGGTCTGTGCATGCATCAGCCAGATCATCCGTCAGTCCGGACTGTTCATTGCCCATCATCAAGAGAACGGGTTCGCGATAGTCGACCTCACGATAGTCCTTGGTGCCGCGCAAGTGCGTGCCGACAACCGGTCCCGGCCAGGTTTCGCGAAATTTCAAGAAGGCGTCGGATGTACAGCGCACGAGAGGCATGTGAAACAGCGATCCCATGGTGGCGCGCACGGCCTCGACGGCAAATGGATCGGTTGTCTCGCCAATCAGGATGATCCCACTGGCCCCAACCGCATCCGCCGTGCGGATAACCGTGCCCAGATTGCCTGGATCGCGCACCCGGTCGAGGCAAACCCATGTCTTGGAGTGTGATGGATCGACCGCAGACAGGGGCACTGTCTTTTGTTCATATACGCCGACAACCATCTGCGGATTGTCGCGCCGGGTGATGGCGGAAAGGATGGCGTTGTTGACCTCAAGAATCAGGGCGCCGCGGGCCTTGGCTTTCGCGGCGGCCTCCAGCGCCATTTTGTTTTCTCGTCCTTCCGGTCCAATGGCCAGATATCTGACACCCCATCCTGCGTTCATAGCGTCCGTGGCCAGCTTGAGCCCCTCGGCCACAAACAGGCCACTCTCGCGTCGATGTTTGCGTTGCGCAACCAAGCCTTTGATCTCTTTGACGATCGGGTTGGAATGAGACGTGATTTGCTTCACGGAACCCTGACGGTGGGACTTGAACTCTGTGCTCATTTGTTCTGGGCCCCTTCTGGATTGCACCAGCGGCTGAAAAGAGAGGTGGACAGCAGTCGGGGACTGTCCTTTTCACGAATGGCCAATTCGCCGGACTCGATGCTGCCCGGCAAACCGCTCAAGTGTTCCTGCATCAGTTCATGGGAGGCCAGAAACGAGGCGCGAATGGCATAGGACGTGAGGATAAGGAACCGGGAGTCCTCTGTCAGGAGCTGACGCAAACACGCCATCATCTCGGGCATGCTGGTAAAGAAATCCCAGACTTCACCCTTGGTGCCACGGCCATATTTGGGGGGATCGAGAATGATGCCGTCATATGTGTTGCCCCGACGTACTTCGCGCTGAACGAATTTCAGGGCATCCTCGCAAATCCACCGTATCGGTTTGTCGCTTAGGCCGGACATTTCCTGGTTTTCTCGCGCCCAGCCGATGGCCTTTTTTGAGGCATCGACATGGGTTACATGCGCGCCAGCAGCGGCGGGCAGCAAAGAGGCCATGCCGGTGTAGCCAAACAGATTGAGAATTTTCAGCTGACGTCCGGACTGCTGAACTTGGTCCTGAACCCAGTCCCAGTGCGCTGCCTGTTCGGGAAAAACGCCCACGTGGCGAAAGGACATGAAACGTCCGTTGAAGGTTACGGGGCCATATTTCATTGGCCATGTTTCCGGAAGCTGTTTGTTGAAGCGCCACCGCCCAGGGCCCTCTTCTTCCACGTCGCCGGTAAATACAGCGTCGGCCCGGTCCCATTGCTTTTGCGGCAGACGAGGCTGGCCCATGGCCTGAGGTTCGGGACGTACGATGGTAAACCGCCCATAGCGCTCCAGCTTCAATCCATTGCCCATGTCAAGCAGCGCATAGTCACTCCAGCCCTGCATTTCCAAAAGAGTGGGCAGTATGGATTGAGGGGTTCGCCCGTCTTTTCGCGGGCTGGCGGGGGTGGCAGTGGTCACACTCATGGCCTTCGGTAAGTCTTGAAGTTGGTTGGCGCGCTCCTCGCAAGGGCGCGGCGTGCATTTGTCTTTGTCCTTCGATTAAGGCGGCACGGCTTGCGGGTCAACTTTTTCCCGCGTTCCGAACCGGGGAATGCGCAGGCAAACGCCAACCCACGGGCGCTGTTTAACCTTTATGGAGGCAAATTTTCGGTTTTTACGTCATGGCTGCTTGTCAATCGAGTGATATCTCTGACAATCTCTTGTTTAAGAGCATCGGACTTGCAGCCTTGAAGTGAGCCCGCTGCGACACGGTGAGTGGAGGATGCGACTATGGAAATGACTGGGGAACAACACATTCCCGCTTCACGCGAGAAGGTGTGGGAAGCATTGAACGACCCGGAGATTCTCAAGCAGTGCATTCCAGGCTGCGAGTCTTTGGAGAAGAAATCCGACCACGAGCTCAGCGCTGTTGTGCAAGCCAAGGTGGGTCCGGTGAAAGCCAAGTTCAACGGCGAGGTTACCCTGCAGGATCTCGATCCGCCGAACTCCTACAAGATTGTCGGAGAGGGCAAGGGCGGCGTGGCCGGCTTTGCAAAAGGCACGGCGGATGTTCACCTTGCTGAAGCTGAGGCCGGTACGCTTCTGACGTACAATGTGGACGCAAAGGTGGGTGGCAAACTTGCCCAGCTTGGAAGTCGCTTGGTTGATTCGACAGCACGAAAAATGGCGGAAGACTTTTTCACCCGCTTCAATGAAATCGTGGCTGGTCCAGCCGCAGCAACCAGTGGCAGGTCCGTGGATCAAGTGGAGCTGGATGCCGGGATGATGGAGGAAGCCAAGACGCTGGCCACAGAGCATGCCGTTGATGAGACGGTTCATGAAGTGGAGGAAGCCGTTAAACATGTGGAAGAGCAGGTTGAAGTGGCTGCGGCCAAAAACGTTTGGGGCGGCCCTGTGATGTGGGCGCTGGGCGCGCTGCTGGTTCTCATCCTTTACTTCCTGCTGTTCACTTAGGCTTCAAAGAACCTTTAGGGAAATTGATGAGCGGCGGCCACCCCGGTCGCCGCCAAACTGAGTGCGCGCGGTCCATAGACAGGCACCGGCATATGGCTTGCCAGGCGAGGTGTCACCGGTTGGGATCTCGGGGAACTTGGGGGCGTCTTCTCTCTTCGAAATGACCTAGAGTAATTCTAAGTTCTAGGTTACGTTGGGGCACGGTTATGGGCCACTGTAACCGGAGCCCGGCCTGTGACGCGCAATGCCGGGGCCTAGAGGGAGGAGAAAACTCGATGACAACTGTCACCATGACAGTCAATGGCAAGACTGTTTCTGGCGAGGTCGAAGACCGTACACTTCTCGTGGAGTTCATTCGGGAAAATCTGGAACTGACCGGCACTCATGTGGGCTGCGATACCTCGCAGTGCGGCGTCTGTGTCATTCACATGGATGGCAAGGCCATCAAATCCTGTACAACGTTGGCCGTTCAGGCCTCAGGATCGCAAATCACCACCATTGAAGGGTTGGCAACCGGCGATGAACTTCATCCGGTGCAAAAGGCCTTCAAGGAACACCATGGTCTGCAATGCGGCTTCTGCACGCCCGGCATGGTCATGGCGGCGGTGGATATGATCAACCGTCTGGGACCCAATCTGGACGAGGCGACCATCCGCCATGAACTGGAAGGGAACCTGTGCCGATGCACCGGCTACCACAACATCGTGAAGGCTATAAAAGCTGCTGCTGATGAAATGGCGGCGCTGCCCCAAGCTGCAGAGTGATCCCACGCCCGACCAGCACAACCGCCAGAACAACACAAGGGAACAGGGTGCTGGAGCGGGCCAGACTTTCTGGGAGGAAAGCCCATGTCCAATGAAGGAATTGGAGCACGCGTTTTACGCAAGGAAGACAAGCGATTTATTACCGGTGCCGGCCGCTACACTGACGATATGGTTTTGCCACGCACAGGCTATGCGGCTTTTGTCCGCTCTCCGCACGCGCATGCCCGCATCAAGGGGATTGATGCGTCGGCCGCACTGGCAATGCCAGGTGTGGATGCCGTTCTTGATGGCAATCAACTGGTGGGAGACGGAATCGGCAACATCATCTGCGGCTGGATGATCCATTCCAAGGATGGATCGCCCATGAAAATGGGAGCATGGCGCGCGCTGGAGCCGGAAGTTGTTCGGTTCGTTGGCCAGGCAGTGGCGGTGGTTGTCGCGGACACGCTGAAGCAGGCCCGCGATGCAGCTGAAGCAGTTGTGGTGGACTATGAAGAACTGCCAGCTGTAGTGGATAGTCTGGATGCGTTGAAGGAGGGGGCGCCCCAACTTCATCCCGAAGCGGAGAACAACCTGATTTTCGACTGGGAAATCGGCGACGAAGCGGCCACCAACGACGCGTTTTCCAAAGCTGCGCACATCACGCGTATGGACATTGACAACAACCGTCTTGTGCCCAACCCGATGGAACCGCGATCAGCCCTTGCCAGTTATGACAGGGCCGAGGAGCACTATACTCTCTATACCACATCGCAAAACCCGCATGTTGCACGTTTGGTTCTCTCGGCATTCTACAACGTGGCGCCGGAGCACAAGCTGCGGGTGATCGCCCCGGACGTGGGCGGCGGCTTTGGATCCAAGATCTATATATACCCAGAGGAAATTGTCTGCCTTTGGGCGTCCAAGCGTGTTGGTCGGCCGGTCAAGTGGACCAGCGACCGCACGGAGGCGTTCCTGACCGATGCCCACGGACGCGATCATCACTCTACGGCCGAGCTCGCACTGGATGCGGACCACAAGATCATTGGGTTCCGGGTCAATACAGTCGCCAATCTCGGGGCGTATATGTCCCTGTTTTCGTCATCTGTACCGACCTACCTCTATGCAACACTGCTTTCGGGCCAGTATGACATCCCCGCGATCTACGCGAATGTGAAGGCTGTTTATACAAATACCACACCGGTGGATGCCTATCGTGGGGCCGGGCGACCGGAAGCGACCTATCTGGTGGAACGCATGATGGAAACAGCGGCCAGAGAGCTGAACCTGTCTCCTGCTGAGTTCCGCCGCAAGAACTTTGTCCGCCAGTTCCCGCACCAAACGCCCGTCATCATGTGCTACGACGCGGGCGATTATGATGCCTCGTTGGATGCTGCCATGAAGGCCATCGACTACGAGGGGTTTCCGGCGCGCCGAGCTCAGTCCGAAGCGCAGGGCAAGCTGCGCGGTATCGGCATGTCCTGTTACATCGAGGCTTGCGGTATCGCGCCATCCAAAGCTGTCGGCTCGCTTGGTGCAGGGGTGGGCCTCTGGGAATCGGCTGAAGTGCGCGTGAATCCGGTGGGGACGGTCGAGGTGCTCACAGGCTCTCACAGCCACGGCCAGGGGCATGAGACAACTTTCGCCCAGTTGATCGCCGAGCGCTTCGGCTTGCCGACGGATAACGTCTCCATTGTCCATGGTGATACGGACAAGGTGCAGTTCGGTATGGGCACTTACGGGTCCCGGTCTGGCGCAGTCGGCATGTCCGCCATCGTCAAGGCGTTGGACAAGGTTGAAGCCAAGGCCAAGAAAATTGCCGCCCATCTGATGGAAGCCTCGGAAGGGGACATCACCATTGAAGACGGAGAGGTCAAGGTTGTTGGAACCGACAAGAAGCTCTCTTTCACGGAAGTGGCGTTGGCTGCGTACACTGGCCACAACTTGCCGGAGGGAATGGAGCCTGGCCTCAAGGAAGGGGCGTTCTACGATCCGACCAATTTCACCTTCCCGGCCGGAACGCACATCTGTGAGGTTGAAGTGGATCCCGACACGGGCAAGGTAACGGTAGTCGGCTTTGTTGCAGCGGATGACTTCGGCAAGATCATCAACCCGATGATTGTTGAAGGTCAGGTGCATGGCGGGCTGACCCAAGGCATTGGTCAGGCCTTGTTGGAAAACGCCAGCTACGATGAGGATGGCCAACTGTTGTCTGCCTCATACATGGATTACACCATGCCCCGGGCTGACGATGTTCCTTCTTATGTCGTTGAGACCACGGAAACCATTTGTCCAGGCAATCCGCTGGGCATGAAGGGTTGCGGCGAGGCAGGCGCAATTGGCGCTCCTCCAGCGGTGATCAACGCAGTTACGGACGCAATCGGAACCAATAACATGCAGATGCCCGCCAGCCCTGCGCGGGTGTGGATGGCTTTGCAAAGCGCCGGTCTGAAGCAGGCAGCCGAGTAAGGGAGGGCTGAAGATGTATGAAACGAGTTATCACCGCGCCGGGTCTGTTTCGGATGCTGAGGCAGCCATAGCCAATGCAGAAGACGGCAAGTTTCTGGCAGGGGGGCAGACCCTCATTGCCACGATGAAGCAACGCCTTGCCGCGCCGACTGACCTGATCGATCTGCGTCACATTGCGGATCTTAAAGGCATTGCCAAGCAGGCTGATGGTTCGATCCGTATCGGGGCGGCCACATGCCATGCGGATGTGGCTACCAACGAGGACGTTCGGACCTCAATTCCCGGCTTGGCCGATTTAGCCGGAAAAATCGGTGACCCGCATGTGCGTCACATGGGGACTTTGGGGGGCTCCATCGCCAACAATGACCCCGCAGCGGATTATCCGGCGGCACTCATGGCGCTGGGCGCGACGGTGGAAACCAACAAGCGGAGTCTCGCGGCAGAGGACTTTTTCACCGGCATGTTCGAGACGGCGCTTGAAGACGACGAGATTGTTGTTGCCGTGACCTTCCCGGAGTGTACCACATCCGCTTATGCCAAGTTCCCGAATCCGGCCTCTCGTTATTCCATGGCAGGCGTTTTTGTCGCCAAAGGAGACAGTGGCGTGCGCGTTGCGGTGTCGGGGGCAGGGCAGGATGGCGTGTTCCGGGTGCCTGAGATGGAAAAGGCGCTTGAGTCTCAGTGGTCGGCAGACGCTGTCGCGAATATCAAAGTGCCAGCCGAGGACATGCTCTCGGATATTCATGGCTCGTCAGAATATCGCGCCAATCTGGTGACTGTAATGGCCAAGAGGGCCGTGGCCGCACTGAGTTAGGTGTGCGGGGTATCCTAATGTGCGAAAGGGCCGGCCGGTCGTGGCCGGCCCTTCAAATTGTGAGCTGACAGGTGTTCAGCTGATCCGAGCGACCGCCGTCAGGAAACCGTCAACTTCCTGACGCAGAGCTTCTGACTTTTGGGTCACTTCTGAAGCGGCGGTCAGCACATTGTTGGAAACGCTGGTGGTTTCCTGAACCGATTGCGCGACCCGGACCATGCTTTGATTGGCTGTCACGGACCCATCGGCCGCTTCTTGAACGTTGCGGCTGATTTGTGACGTGGCCGCTCCCTGTTCTTCAACAGCAGCGGAAATAGCCGCAGTGTAGGAGGTAACCTCTCCCATTATTTTGGTGATCTCCTCAATGGAAGAGACTGCCTCATGAGTTGAGCTCTGAATCGCCGAGATCTGGGTGCTTATTTCCTCGGTTGCCTTCGAAGTCTGATTGGCCAGTTCTTTCACTTCCGCAGCCACCACCGCAAAGCCCTTGCCAGCTTCACCAGCGCGGGCGGCCTCAATGGTCGCGTTCAGTGCAAGCAGGTTGGTTTGTTCGGCAATTGCCTGAATCAGGCTGACAACCTCTCCAATTTTGCCAATCGCTTGAGCCAACTCGCCGATGCGCTCGTTGGAATGACTGGCGCCATCAGAGGCTTTTTCAACGACGTGGGTCGTTGTGCTTACTTGAGCGGCAATTTCCTCAATGGACTTGGCGAGTTGTTCTGCTGCTGCGGAGGCTTCCTGCACGTTGTTGGTCGCAGTGTCGAAGGCATGGGACGCCTGATCCGTTTGTACAGATGTGTCGCTTGCGCGCTCCGCCATGGTGCTTGCGGTTGCGCGCATATCCTGCATGCTGTCGTTGACCGAGTTCAGCAGGGTGCGTGCCGTGTCTCGGAAACCTTCAATCAATCGTTCGATTTCGGCCTGCTTGCGTTGTTGAGCCTCTTGAACCTCCGTCTGCTCCTGAGTCAGGCGATCCCGTTCGCGAGCGTTTGTCTCAAACACAGTCAGGGCGTGATGAAGATGTTTGAGCTCACTGATGGAACTTTTGGTTGTTTTCAGTTCAATGTGCTTGCCGGAAGCCTGCGCTTCCACGGCCATGATGGCGTAGCGCAACGGCCGCACGACACCTGCTGAAAGCCAGAGTGCGATACCAATACCCAATACCAACGACGCAATCCCGGCGACAATGGCGGATTGTGAGGTTTGGTGGCTTCGGGTTTGGATTGTGTTGATCAGATTTGTCTGGCCGTCGTTGATGCGGTTTCGCAAGGTCAAAATGGCGTCGTAGGCCGTGTTCAAACCTTCCCGAAACCGCTCCTCTTCGCGAACGGCGCCGCTCATGGCTCCATAGAACTGATTGGCATTTTGCACCAATTGATCGCGATCACGAGACGCGAAGGTATGAGCCCGGCGTTCACTGCGTTTCAGGCCACCCATCATGCCACGTATATCCCGCAGCTTGTTGCCCATTTCACTGACCGTGGATTGAAAAGCTTCGCGTGCTTCCTCGGTTGGTGTCAGTGCGAAATTCAGGGCTGCGGCAAGGGTCCCGTTGGAGATCGCAGTCAGCTGCTGGCCCGCTTTTTCCTGTTCATCTCCCAGTGTAGCGAGCAGCCTGCGCAACTCTGAAGTTGTGCCAGCTACGGCTGCCGCATTTTCCGCCAGAAAACCTTGAGCCACATCACGGGCCCGGTAGGCGGCCAACAGGGTGCGTACTTTTTCTGGCAGCGCATCGGCGAAAGCTTGGATTTGATCAGCGGTTTCTGTGTCTCCGCGGGCGATCAGCCACTCTGAAAGCGCCGCAGTGCCGGCTCGGGTATCCTTGAGGACCGTGTTGATGAGGGCGTCATCTTCACTGGCATATTCAGTTGCCTGCAAATTGGCGACATCGCCACCAAGCTGGCCATAGGCTTCAGCCAGCGCATTTACGCGTTTTACCCCGTCTTCCTGCACCGCAATACTCTGAATGTCACCGGTTATTTCCTGGGACTGGTAATAGGCAAACGCGGAAATGATACCTGTTAAAACGATTAGTAGAATAAGCCCAAAGCTCACCTGAGCTTTCAGCGTATTGGATTTTTTTAGTGCGCCACGCAACATTGTAAATCCTACCCCGTTAATTTGAGTGGGATAGTGCGGCTGATTAATTAACGCAGGTTAAACTATACGTGAAACTTTTATGACATCTGCATCTGTCGCAAATATTAGGTTTGCCACCCAATGAATTAGATATTTTAAGCTATGTATTGGTACCGCTATATGAAGTAACCCGTAAAAGAAAAAGGGGCCGCTTTGGCCCCTTCAACCTATGTAGATCTCTAGTAAAACAGTTATCCTGCTTTTGCCACTGCAGAGAGAAACTCGTCCACCTCGTGACGGAGCTGTTCTGCTTTTTCAATAACCTCTGCGGAAGAGCTCAGAACTTGACTTGAGGCAGCGCTGGTTTGTTGAACGGACTCTGCAACGCGGCTCATATTCTGGTTCACGTTTGCGGAACCGGCTGCTGCTTCCTGTACGTTACGGCTGATTTCAGTCGTCGCCGCACCTTGTTGCTCTACAGCTGTGGCAATCGCGTTGGTGTATTGTGAGACCTCATCCATGGTCTGGGTAATCCCGGAGATCGTATCCACAGCCTCGCCAGTAGAGGACTGGATGGCACTGATCTGCCCGCTAATTTCCTCGGTCGCCTTGGAGGTCTGGTTCGCAAGCTCCTTGACCTCGGCAGCAACGACGGCAAAGCCTTTACCCGCCTCACCCGCTCTTGCTGCTTCAATGGTTGCGTTCAGAGCAAGAAGGTTGGTCTGTTCGGCAATTGCCTGAATAAGCGTGATCACTTCACCAATCTTGTTGGTTGCGGTTGCCAGCTCCGTAATTCGCGCATTGGACTGGTGGGCACCATCCGTTGCCTTTTGTACCACGTTTGTCGCCGCGCTGACCTGCCGGGCGATTTCCTCGATGGAACTCGACAGTTCCTCTGCAGCGGAAGAAACCATCTGCACGTTGGACGCAGCCTCATTGGAAGAGCTCTGGGCCATAGTGGTTTCTTCGGTGGTGGCGCGAGCCGTGTCAGCCATGGCATTAGCGGTGGAACCCATTTCCTGCATGCTGGTATTCACGGCATTCAAGAGCATCTGAGATTTCTCTCGGAAGTCGGCAATCAGGCTTTCAACCTGTTGCTGCTTCTTCAAGTTCTGCTGTTGAGCTTCTTCTTGCTCCCGGCGCAACGCAAGGCGCTCAAGGGCGTTGTCGCGGAATACCTGAACGGTACGGCTCATTTCGCCGATCTCGTCCTTGCGCTGGGTGCCCTTGACCTCAACGTCCAGATCTCCGTCGGCCAAACGCGCCATGATGCTGTTCAGACGCTTGGTCGGTACCGTGATGGCAATGGAAAGAGCAATGGCTAGAGCCGCACCAATCAACACACAGATGCCGACCGTGGTGGCAATAGTCATCATCGCCACATCACTCTGCGCTGCCACCTTCTTGGCTTCGTCAGATGCGATCGTTCCGATGCCGGACTGCACCTTGGCTGACTGCGCGATGAAGGCAGTCAGCTGTGCGTCCTTGTTTGCCGTGGCTTCGGCCATTGTGGCGAAGTTGGCGCGGGCAGAGGTGATGTAGTCCACCATTCTGGCGCCTTCTTCACCGATTTTGCCCATGTCGCTGGCGCGGGCAGCGAAGTTCTTGGCTTCCTCCATAAGTCCTGCCATTTGAGCATCGACGGCCTCCGCCTTGATGCCGCTACCGGGGCGCAGATAGCCCAGAACCTGATTGGTTGTGGCCAACGCATAGCGGGAGAGATTGTTGGCGGAGTTGGCGATCTTTTCCAATTGGTCGCGGCGCTGGGACGCTTCCTCCTGCAAGCCACGAGCATCATCAATGGAGCGATAGGTCAAGCCGGTGACAAAACGGGTGGTTTTGTTCAACTGGCTGATGCTGTCGCGAATGTCAGCACGCAAAGTGTAGATTTTCGTGAAATCATCCGTCTCCATCATCTCCTGCATCTGCTGGATCAGGGCGTTGTTGATCTCGGCCAGTTTGTCGACGATGGAGCTGTCGAGATGTTGCAAGGTAATTCCCTGCAACTTCTCGATTTCCTTGCCAGCCTTGGCAGCGTTGATGACCACGTTGGACATCAGTTCGTCGTTCGAGGAGTTGTAAGCCAGTTGGAAGTCGTTCTGAAGCGTCAGCGCGAGCTTTTGCAGCTCGGCGACAATGCGTCCGGCCTTGTCGGCTTCCAGGAGTTCTGCATTGGCGTCTTTGTCCATCTGGTCGGCAATACGCATTGTGCGTGTGACTTCGAGCTGGACCGTGTCGCCGGCAAAGACGAGATCGTCGGATGTGGCCAGGAGCTCATTCAGAGCACTTTGTTGAACGTTCACCGATTCCAGAACACTCTCGAACTGTTGGTTCAGAGCTTCGGCCTGCGCCAGCGTTTCTTCAAAGTCCGTTGTGATCCGACCGTTGGCCTGCATCGTTTGAATGGTTTGTTTAACATCGGCCGTCAGTTGGGCGATTTCCTCGCTTGCCTTGGCTCCTTTATCGGGATCGAGGTCCCGCAAGAACGCCTGACCGGCAGAGGAGGCGGCCTGAAGCTGTTGCGTCAGGTCGGTTGTCGACTGCGTGATCTTGGTCTGTTCGGAAAGCTGGAAAATGGAAAAGATGCCCATGGCGCCAATCGCCAGGGACAAGAGCAGAACCACCACAAAGCCGCCACCAATCTTGAAGGACAGCTTGAGGTTGTTCAGGAATCTAAGTGCGCCCATGAAGAAATCCCCCGAATAAACTCGCGAAATACTATGGGTAATTTTGTCAATCAAAGGTAAATGGGGTCTTTAAAAGTCGCCGCTAATCTATGAAAAATTAGGGAATTCAGGGCAGTTTCGGGGAATGAGGAGGGTTTGACCAAGCGGGCGACTGTTTAATAAAACTCAACATGACGGGCGAGTCCGAAAACCCGCCCGACGTAGGGGATACAGCCTACACGTGTTGTCCGCCGTTGATGTGAATCTCTGCACCGTTTACGTATGTGGAAGGATCGGAGCAGAGGAAATAAATGGTCTCTGCAACTTCCGAGGTTGTCCCCAGACGCCGCAATGGGATGTTCTCGATCAGCTTTTCGGTTCCCGGAGACAATATCGATGTATCTATTTCCCCTGGGGCAATCGCATTGACGCGAATGCCATGCGGTCCGAAGTCTGCAGCCATTTCCCGAGTCAACGCGGCCAAGGCTGCTTTCGATGTCGCGTAGGCCGTGCCTGCGAACGGATGAACCCGGCTGCCAGCAATGGACGTTACATTCACCACAGACCCGCGAGCGGCTTGCAGTTCCTCAAATAATCCGCGGGCAAGCATGATTGGTGCAAAAAAATTCACCTGAAATACGGAGCGCCAAGCATCCATCGGCGTGGTGATGGAATCGAGCCGATTTCCACTTTCGTCTTTAGGGCTTATACCGGCATTATTCACAAGTGCATGGAGCTGTGAGCCATTCGCGACCAGACGCTCTTTGATTTGTCCAACTGCGTGCTCTAGGCTTTCAGGGTTGCCAAGATCGACCTCGATGTGGTCTTCAGGCCCTGATGGCCATGGACATTTGACCGAGAACGGGTGGCGGGAACAGGTAATGACCCGGTACCCTTCCTGAGAGAATTTCTTCACCGTTGCGTGGCCGATGCCACGGCTGGCTCCCGTCAGCACAATTGTTTTTCTGTCATCGGAAGGCGTCGGTGTTTGGGTCATAAGAGGATGTCCGTGATTATCAGAAAAATAAACTGGAACTTTAGGGTCTAGTTTTTATATGCATCAGAATATACACATTTCTGGCGGTTAAAAGAAGAGTTTCGGGGGACTCCCCATGATCATATGCCACTGCAATGTAATCAGCGACGAACAGTTCCGGCAGGCGGCTGAAGAACTCTGCGCCGCGCCGAACAGAACGGTACCAACGCCCGGGGAAGTCTTTAGAAAATTAGGGCACAGACCGAACTGCGGCGGTTGCTTTCCACGTATAATCGACGTTGTATATGAACTTGATAATAAACCGGACACTGAGTCTGGACAGTAAATTAGAATTGTTCTAAATAACTGGGCAACGCGGCAATCTAAGGAGTAGCCAAAAATGAAGGGCGAACCGAAAGTCATTGAGTATCTCAACAAAGCACTGCGCCATGAGCTTACCGCTGTGAATCAGTACTGGCTGCATTATCGCCTGTTGGAAGACTGGGGCTTTATCAAGCTTGCCAAGAAGGAGCGGGAAGAATCCATCGAGGAGATGCAGCACGCAGACAAGCTGATCGAGCGCATCATTTTTCTGGAAGGTCACCCAAACCTGCAGAGCCTTGATACCCTGCGCATTGGTCAGTCCCTGAAAGAAGTTGTCGAATGCGATCTGGCGGGCGAGTACTCGGCACGCTCACTCTACAAGGAAGCACGTGAAGTATGCCGCGATGAGGGCGACTACGTGACCATGAATCTCTTCCAAGACCTGATGGCCGACGAAGAAGGTCATATCGACTTTCTCGAAACCCAGCTTGAGCTCATCGAGAAAATCGGGATCGAGAAATACGGCATGTTGCAGGCCGCTTCTGCTGACGAAGCAGAATAAGCAGCGTCATTACGTTTTTTGGAGGAAGCCGGCCCTGTGCCGGCTTTTTCATTTTACGGACCGTGTCTTGGCTCGCCGAGTTGCTTCCGCGGTCAGAGGGTCATCAGGCCAGTGGTGTTTGGGATACCGTCCTCGCATGTCCGCCTTTACATCCGCCCACGAGCCTTTCCAGAAGCCGGGCAAGTCACCCGTCACCTGAATGGGACGATGAGCGGGGGAAAGCAGTTCCAAAAGCAAGGGTACTTTACCATCACAGATACTGGGGTGGTGTGCGAGACCAAACAGCTCTTGCACGCGGATGGACAGTACCGGCTGTTCTGGGTGGCTGAAGTCAATGGGAACTCGGGAGCCTGTGGGCGCTTCAAAGTGTGACGGTGCCAAATCGTCCAATTTCGTCATCAGGTTCCACGGCAGCATCATTGCCAGTGCATCCCCGAGCACTTTTGCCGAAATCTGGTCCACGGTTGTAAGGCCGATGATGAAGGGGCGTAGCCAATTCAGATCGGTCTGCAGCGCTTTGTCCGAAAGGTCGGGCCAATCGGTTCCTTGGGTGCGGCGTAGGTACCCCACCCGGTCACGCAGACGGATTTGCTCTTTCGACCAGCCAAGGCGGGCGACAGTTCTTTGTTGCACAACGTCGAGCAGGGCATCCGCAATTATCTCCGGGTCTGCGTTGCTCAGCTTGCGTTCATCCAACACCAGCTTGCCAAACCGGCGCTGCCGCGTCGCTTTTACGCCACCATCAGGAGTAATGGTGGCGTGATCGCTCTCGCGAATGTGGGCACCGTGCCGGGCTTCCAGATCCTTGCGGGAGTAGGGAGCACCCAGAAGAATTCTGCTCCGTGCTGCTGTTCCCTGCATTTCCGCAATCACAAGGAACTGATGGGCGGCAAGGGCTTCCTCGTGAGGCATTTCGGCCCCGCGGCCATTGGCAAGCCGATAACGTCCGGGGGCTCCGCGTTGTTGTGCAATACGATCCGGATAGGCAAGAGAAAGCATGTCCCCTGCTTCCTCCACATCTAAGCGGTGGATGTCCGCCTTGCCCACCAAGGAGGCCCAGCGTTTTGCTTGCGCTTTTGCTGCCGCAGCTCGGGGGCTGTTGTCACGCTTCAAGTTGGCAAGCCGGTCACGCAGATCGGGGCTGCGGCCGCCTAGTCCAGGCTCCGACAAGACTGCTGCGATGTGAGCGGCAAGTGCCTGCTTGTTTTCTTTGGCAGCCTCTCGAAGCATGTGCCCCAACCGGGGGTGAAGCGGCAGCCGGGCAAGGGCTGCTCCTTCCTTGGTCAGTGTACCGTCGTCGTTCAGCGCATCCAGTGCCTCGAGCAGGTCGCGGGCCTCTCGCCACGCTGGCTCTGGAGGTGGTGTCATGAAGGCCAGCTGGTTGGGATCTGTTACGCCCCAGTTCGCAACATCAAGCACTAGGCCGGACAGGTCACTCTCTAGAATTTGGGGTTTTTCATCACGGGGCAGTGCCTTCGTCTGCGCCTCTTCCCAAAGGCGATAGCACACGCCCGGCTCTGTGCGTCCTGCACGGCCGCGGCGTTGATCTGCTGTAGAAAGGGAGCATCGTGTTGTTACCAGCCGGCTCAGGCCAAACTGCGGGTCATATTGCGATACCCGCGACAGGCCGCTGTCCACTACAATGCGCACCCCTTCAATTGTGAGGGAAGTCTGGGCAATTGATGTGGCGAGCACCACCTTGCGGGTACCAGCCGCCGCCGGACGGATGGCTGCATCTTGTTGTCTGGCATCCAGCGCACCATAGAGCGGGCAAATCGTGACGGTAGCTGGAAGGCGCTTTTCCAGAAGGCGGGCCGTTTTGAGTATCTCGCCCTGACCCGGCAAGAATGCCAGAACCGATCCCGTCTCCTCCGCTAGCGCACGCCGAATGGCTTGCGACATCTGCTCTTCAAGCGGTTTTGAGCCGTCACGGCCTAAATACTGCGTTTCTACGGGAAACTGCCGTCCCTTGCTCTGGATTGTTGGTGCATCACCGAGCAAGGTGGATACGCCAGCATGGTCCAGTGTTGCGGACATGGGAACAAGGCGCAAATCCTCGCGAAGGGCGTGTTGGCAATCCAGCGCCAACGCCAGTCCCAAATCCGCCTCCAGCGACCGCTCATGGTACTCATCAAAAAGAACAGCGGCCACGCCGGATAGTTCCGGATCCTCCAATATCTGACGAGTGAATACCCCTTCGGTGACCACCTCAATGCGCGTCCGATCCGATATGGCGCTGTCCATGCGTACACGGTAGCCGACTGTCTCACCGGTTTTCTCGCCCAGTGTTTGGGCCATGCGCCGCGCTGCCGCGCGTGCAGCCAGTCGCCGGGGTTCCAATACTATGATCTTGCCGTCTCCGCGCCAGGGCGCGTCCAGCAACGCAAGCGGTATGCGCGTCGTTTTGCCTGCTCCGGGTTCGGCAACAACAACCGCATTCGGGCTTGCTGACAAGTGTTGCAGCAAAGCCGGGATAATATCGTCAATTGGAAGCTTGGGTGCAGTCATGGTTGCTGTTTAACGGGCACCGGACTCCAGATGCAAACACCTTTTGCATTCCCTTGAATCGAGGGTCTAGTTCTGCCAATAACGCCCATGCAAATCCACCAGATAGCTGTCTGGGGCTTTCGCGAAGGCGGTCAGACCGGCAAACGCTGGATTTTCGTGCGTGACAATGTATGTGGGGATCTGGGTCATCAGCTTGCCATGAGGGGCTTTGCTTTCAAAGCCTTCCCGAAAGCCGCCGTCTTTCAGCCATGAAGCAATGCGTGGCGGTATGCCCCCGGCCAGATATACACCGCCGCGTGCAAGGGTCACCAGTGCGAAATCGCCCGCCACTCTACCTAGTGCGCGGCAGAAAATTCTCAGGGTTTGGGCGCAGATGGCATCTCCTTGTTCAGCGCCCTCAGTAATTTGTGAGGCTTTGTCAAAGGTGCGCAAGTCACCTCGCGCGCGCGCCACGGCAGCGCCGAGAATTGGCAAGCCGGTGCCGGAAAGGATCTGTTCTGCGCCAATACGTCCGTGATTGCGTTCAATGAAAGGCCAAACCTGATAATCCTCTTCCGTGAGTGGTCCAATCTCCACATGTCCGCCTTCACCCGGGAGCGGTATCCATCGCCCGTTCGCCCGCGCCAAGGTCGCCGCCCCGAGGCCGGTGCCCGGCCCGAGAACAAACTTCCCTCCGTCTATTGGTGGAATGTCAGGCCCGATCACATCCAGACTTTCAGTATCCAGAACGGGCAGGGCGAAGGCCTGAGCTTCGAAGTCATTGACCAGCGCAATGCTGGAGAGCTCAAGCGCTGAGACGATGTCCCGCGGCTTAACCACCCATTTGGCATTGGTGAGCGGTATTTCCTCACCCACCACGGGGCCCGCAATGGCAACGACTGCAGAGCGCGGAGCACTGGCGGTGTCACCGGCGCCAAGGCAAGCCTTTGCAGCTGCTTCCAGCGTTTCATAGTCTGCTGTGGGGACCTGTCCCAAAGGTGATAATTCAGCATCGGCATGAGCCACCAATGCAAAGCGTGCGTTGGTGCCGCCTATGTCGGCAATCAGAACGGGAAATTCGAAATGCGGTGAGGTCATGGATCTACGATCTACGGTCTGACGGTTTTATCACTCAGGCGTCTCGGGGGTCGATGACGAAGTAGACAGCCCCTGAAGGCGTGTCGACCGAAGCAGAATTCCAGCCGTTGAACGGTTCAGGGCCATCGGCAGGTCATAAACGAGAGCAAGGCGCATCAGAGCCTTTACATCCACGTCGTGGGGCATTGGAGACAGGGGGTCGACAAAAAAGATCAGGCCGCTGAGTTGCTGTTCTGCGATCATGGCACCAATTTGCTGGTCGCCGCCTAGAGGACCGCTTTTGCGCCGGTGGACGTTCAGGTCTGGACAGGCTTCCAGAATGCGGGCTCCGGTCGTGCCGGTAGTATAGAGCTCGTAGTTGGCCAGTTTTTCTCTGTGAGCCAGAGCGAAGTCGACCATTTCATCTTTTTTTGCGTCGTGTGCAATCAGTGCCAGGCTTTTGCGCGCGCTCATGCGTTCCCCCAATGAGGCGTTTTGGTGTGAGGTCAGTGCGCCCAAGAGCAGACTGACCTGTCGCGACAGGCCCGGCGGCCTGTGGCTGCCGGGCCAACACCCCGTAGTTTATAGGGAGCTTTGTCTTATACGCTAGTCGAATAATGAACAGCGCACGGGTTCGCGGGTGTTTGCCCGCACAATTCTTGCGCGTTCCTGCGTCAAACCTGCAATTTCCAGAACCAGCTTCATCCGTACTGCATCACCGAAGGTTTTCTTGGAACGTACGGGAATCGAAAATGCACCAGGCCCGCCGATGACACAGTCCTCGTAGTAGTGATCCAAATGCAGCATGGATTGCCATGAAATGCTTTCTGCCTTGAGCATGAGTGGCAGCCCGTTGATGGTCACGCCCGCAGACAACGCTGCATCTCTTGCTCGTGTCACCGCGCCGCCTTGGTTGTTGGGGCCGTCGCCGGAAATATCAATGACCTGGCGGGTTCCATGATAGGGATTGTTCAACACCATGGCGACGGCTTGTCCCAGCGCGGAGGAAATGGACGTGCGCTGGACACGGCGCAAGGGCGCTTCGGCAATCTTGGCTGCAAACGTGTGAGCGGATGCCTGATCCGAAATGATGGCCCAGTCTGCTACGATGAAATGCTCTCCTTCACCACCCCATTCCAGATAGGTTATCGCGATGCGGCCTTTGGGGCCATATTGGATGGCGTCAATCACCTCATCAGAAGTCAGGGCAGCTACATAACCCTCCCGTTGTACCTCCTGCTCGTCGGTGTCCATGGATTGCGAGATGTCGACCGCCAGTACCAGCTCCAGATCCACGTTGGCTTTTTGATGGGGGAATGCGGGGGATGCCTGCGCGTGGGCTGCGGTGCTTGTGCCCCAGCCCAACAGGGCAGCAAGGGCGAGCGGTGAGAGCTGGCGAAAGAAGCGCGTAAATCGCATAGGGCGAGCCTCCTTGGTCAAGTTCTGCGCAAAACGCAGTCTTGTTTCTTCTTATTTCGCTGACCCGTCGTTTTCATGCGTGAACGCAGGATTTTTCGAAGTACGGGTCATGGTGATACGCATTTATGTTCTGTATCACTCATTGAAATAGTAGAGCATTAAAGTGGATATCGGCAATTTATTTGCAAAATTAACGCAGAGGTAGATAATGAAAATCGACGCACGCGCTACCGGTATTGTTTTGGTATCTGCGGCTTGGGTGAAGTGACGCCCCGTTGTTCTTGTGAAGAGGCGTCGCTGAAGGAAGGGTGCGAGCGCGGGAAGGTACATTGTTTTTGCGATTTGCAAGCCTTTGCAACAGGAATGCCGAGGATGAAGTTTTCGTCTCATTTATGGAATGGTGTTGACGAATACGCAGCGCGTAAGAACGGATTTGTTTTCATCTTCAATTGCTTCCTCTGATATTACAGGCTGGTTGTCACAAACTTGTAAAAAATAATTCTTCAAACACTGCAAAATTTCTTGACCGCAAACGCGGGCTGAGGCATGAAAGATGAAATATTTCACGCGCTCTGAATTTTTATTCGCGAGTGGCTGAGAATACCGAGGTATGCGCATGGCGGCGGAAGATTGGACAACATCCCTGGCGATCCGGGCGGCGTGGTTGTCATTCATTGGTCGCCGCACGCAAGGCGAGATTGCGGAAATTTTAGGTGTTTCGGCCGCCAAGGTTCATCGCCTGATCGCTCAAGCGCAGCGTGATGGTCTCATTAAGTTTTTTGTAGAGGCGCGTCCGGCTGATTGCATCGAGCTGGAAAACACGCTCGTTGATCTGTTGGGTCTGCAACACTGTTTTATTGCTCCCGATCTCAGCTACAAAGGTCAGCGGGATCCGTTTGGCGCGGTGGCCTCATTCGCGGGTCAATTCATTCACGGTCTGTTGGCAAACGGAAGCGCGGCTTGCATCGGCGTTGGTATGGGTCGCACATTGTCAGCCACCGTGGCGGCCATGCCCAAAATGCAGCGCCCGGATCTTGCTATAGTCTCCATTGCCGGCTCATTGACGCGGCGTCTTTCTGCAAACCCTTATGATGTTGTTCAGCCCTTGCAGGCCGCGACAGGTGGTGAAGGGTTTTATCTGCCGGTGCCCTATCTTGCAGAAACAATCGAGGAAAAGGAAACCTTCCATGGCCAGCGCTCGGTGCAGGACCTTATCGCGCGCGCTGAAGGAGCCGATCTGTTTGTTGTCGGAATTGGGTCGGTCAGTGCGGATGGCCACCTTCTGCAGCGCAAGCTGGTAACGCGCGAGGAGGCGGATGAGCTGGCGTCAAGCCGAGCCTGTGTGGATCTTATGGGACGTTTTTACGACCGCGAGGGCGATATGGTGAGTGTCAGCCTGAATGAGAAAGCGGTCGGCTTGCATCCCGAAAAAACGAGAGGCTCTCGGGTTATCGCGGTGGTCGGTGGACCCGGGAAAGCGGAGGCGACACTTGGTGCTGTTCGTACCGGTGTCATATCGGATCTGATTATTGATGAGGCGCTGGCGCGGGAATTGTTGAGTCTCGCCCAGACCAAAGAGCTGGCCGAAGTGGCGAAATAAGTCACCGATCGCTGGTTAAAACCTGAAATGTCCGTGAGCGGAGGACTGTTCTGTGAAGATGAAAACAACGATCTGTGCAACCTTTATGGCGGCTTTGATGTCAACGGCAGCGTTTGCTGATGATATCAAGCCCGGTGTTGTCTACGACTTTGGTGGCCGCAATGACCGGTCCTTTAACGAAGCAGCGTTCAATGGCGCTGAAATGTTCAAGGAACGCACTGGCATCAACTACCGCGACTTCGAAATCCAGAACCCTTCCCAGCGTGAGCAGGCGCTGCGCAACTTTGCGCGTCGTGGGTTGGATCCAATCATTACCATTGGCTTTGCGCAGGCGGCTGCCCTTGAAAAGGTTGCCAAAGAGTTCCCGGAGACCCGGTTCGCGATTGTGGACTCAGTGGTCGATCTGCCCAACGTACGCTCCATTGTCTTCCGTGAGGAGCAGGGCTCGTATCTCGTTGGTATGTTGGCAGCGATGGCAACCGAAACGGACACCATCAGCTTTGTGGGCGGTATGGATATTCCGCTGATCCGGAAGTTTGCTTGCGGGTACAAGCAGGGTGCGCACGCCGTGAATCCCGATATCGAGATCATCGAAAACATGACCGGAACCACCGGTGCGGCTTGGACCGATCCTGTGAAGGGTGGTGAGCTGGCCCGTTCCCAGTTTGCGCGTGATTCCGACGTAGTGTTCCATGCTGCTGGTGCAACGGGCATGGGCGTTCTGCAAGCTGCCGCCGACGAAGGTAAGCTCGGCATCGGTGTGGATTCCAACCAGAACCATCTGCACCCGGGTCAGGTGCTCACCTCCATGGTGAAGGCGGTGGACGTTGCCGTTGATACGGCATTGGAAGATGCCCGCACTGACCAGTGGAGCAACGGCGTTCAAGTCATGGGCCTGGCCGAGGATGGCGTCTCTTGGGCGCTTGATGAGCACAATCAGGACCTGATTTCCGAAGACATGAAGACAGCTGTCGATGCGGCCAAGCAGGACATCATCTCCGGCAAGATCGAAGTCCACGACTACATGGTCGACAACACCTGCCCGTTTTAAGGAATTTGGCCCGCGGACACTGTTCGCGGGCCTTTTCTAGTTATTTGACCCGCCAGCACTGACATATCCAAGGGATGGGCGCTGGATGGCGGGTAAGGGGGAGACGGCCATTGGCCGCAAGCCGGCATGGACCCGCTGGTTTGAAGACGGAACACGAAACGCGGAGATGCGCAGGTGACCATCAGCTTGGACAAACAGAGTGTGGCGGACGTTACCACGCAGGGCGTTGCGGCGATTGAGCTCAGGGGTATCAACAAGAGCTTTGGCCCGGTTCACGCTAACAAGGACATTGATCTCGTGGTTGGCAAGGGGTCTATCCACGGTATCGTTGGCGAGAACGGTGCTGGCAAGTCAACGCTCATGTCCATTCTCTATGGCTTCTACTCGGCTGATACCGGCGACATTATCGTCGATGGCAAGAAGACCGAAATTCCTGACTCCAAGGCTGCCATTGAATCAGGCATCGGCATGGTTCACCAGCACTTCATGCTGGTTGATCCGTTTACGGTCGTTGAAAATGTAATGCTTGGCGCAGAAGGTGGAGCCATGCTCTCGGAAGGCATTGCTCGAGTTCGTAAAGAGCTTGGCCGCCTCGCGAACGAGTATGACATGAAGGTTGATCTCGATGCGGTTGTTGGTGACCTGCCAGTGGGGTTGCAGCAGCGCGTGGAAATTTTGAAAGCGCTGTACCGCGGCGCCGACATCCTTATTCTGGATGAGCCAACCGGCGTTCTTACGCCAGCAGAAGCTGATCACCTGTTTCGGATTCTGCGTGTGTTGCGAGATGAAGGGAAAACCATCCTTCTCATAACCCACAAACTGCGCGAAATCATGGATGTCACCGACATGGTTTCGGTGATGAGGCGCGGTGAGATGGTCGCCAGCCGCAAGACTGCCGAAACTTCCATGGCCGAACTGGCGGAACTGATGGTTGGGCGTAGCGTTTTGCTGGAGGTCAACAAACAACCGGCCGCTCCCAAGGCTCCGCTATTGTCCGTGCGTGATTTGAACGTCAAGGACGAACGTGGGGTCATGCGGGTGAAGAATGTCTCGCTGGACGTAAAGGCCGGTGAAATCCTTGGCATCGCGGGTGTTTCCGGCAATGGTCAGTCCGAGCTGCTCAAAGCGCTCTCCGGCATCATGCAGGCTGAAACGGGCACGATGGATCTGGTTGGCCATACCATAGACTTGAGCAAGAAGCACACCGCAGCGGACTTCCGGGAATATGGCATGAGTCATGTACCGGAAGACCGTCACCGCATGGGGTTGGTGAACAGCTTCGCCGAGTACGAGAATTCCATTCTTGGGTATCACCGAGACGAGGCCTACTCGAAAGGCATGTTGCTGGACGTTGCGAAAGTGCGGGCTGAGGCGTTGGAGCGGATGGACAAGTATGACATTCGACCCAATAATCCGGACCTTCAGGTGGCCAAGTTCTCTGGTGGTAACCAACAGAAGATCGTACTCGCTCGTGAGATCGAGCGAGATCCGGATGTGCTGCTCATTGGCCAGCCAACGCGTGGTGTCGATATCGGTGCGATCGAATACATTCACAAGCGCATCATTGAAATGCGGGATGCCGGCAAGGCGGTGCTGTTGGTGTCGGTTGAGCTTGATGAAATTCGGTCCCTCGCTGACAGAATTCTTGTGATGTTTGACGGAAACATTGTTGGTGAGCGTACACCTGATGCATCCGAACAGGAGCTGGGGCTGCTCATGGCCGGTGTCACGGATGAGGCGGCACAATGATGGACCATCCTCACCAACAACGCTGTTTTCTTGAAGAAGTGATTTCCCGTGATGACTATGATTTTCGGGCGCCTGTGCCAGCTGAGGGGGGCGAGCAATGACTAAGGGGCAACTCCCGAATTGGGTAGAATATGGGGTTCTGCCAGCGATCAATCTTATTGCGGCGTTTCTGGTCTCAGGCGCCGTGGTTTTGCTGATCGGTGAAAACCCCCTTGAGGCCGTCAAATGGCTTGTATGGGGCGCGCTGGGGTACGGCGAGGGTGTTGGGTTCACCCTGTTCTATGCCACGAACTTCATATTCACCGGACTTGCAGTGGCAGTGGCTTTTCATGCGGGGCTGTTTAACATCGGCGGTGAAGGTCAGGCATATGTTGGCGGTCTCGGCGTGGCATTGGCGTGTCTGGCCATGGACCAATATGTGCCATGGTACGTAACCATGCCTTTTGCCATATTGGGCGGTGCCGCTTTTGGAGCGGGCTGGGCCCTCATTCCCGGCTATCTGCAGGCAAAACGTGGTTCGCACATCGTGATCACAACGATCATGTTCAACTTTATTGCGTCCTCGTTGATGGTTTACCTGCTCGCGAACGTCCTGCGCCCGCAAGGGTCCATGCAGCCTTCCACGCGGGGTTTCGAAGAGGGCGGTCAGCTTCCGCTTTTGCGCCACATGTTCCCGGGCTTCGACTTGGGTCAGTCTCCCGTCAACTTGGCGTTGTTCATCTCATTGGTTGCGTGTGTTCTGGTGTGGCTGCTGATTTGGCGAACGAAACTTGGTTATGAAATCCGCACCTTTGGCCAGAACCCCTCCGCCGCTGTATATGCTGGCATTTCGCCCGTTCGGATTACGGTGATCACCATGCTGATTTCCGGAGCTCTGGCCGGCATGATGGGGATTAATGAGGTCATGGGCGCGCAGGCGCGCCTCCTGCTGGATTTCACCGCTGGCTATGGGTTCGTGGGTATCGCCGTGGCACTCATGGGGCGAGGGCACCCAATCGGGATCATCCTAGCATCTGTTCTGTTCGGTATGCTCTATCAGGGTGGCGCCGAACTGGCTTTTGAAATTCCAACCATCACCCGTGACATGATTGTGGTCATTCAAGCGCTGGTGATCCTGTTTGCCGGGGCGCTGGAATATATGTTCCGGCCAGCAGTCGTCGCCTTTTTCAACCAGTTCGCTGGCGAAAAAGCGGTAGCGTGAGGAGGCGGAAATGTTTGATGTAATTATTCTCGTACTCGACAGTACTCTCCGCCTGTCCACGCCATTGCTTTTTGCATGTTTGGCTGGTCTGTTTTCCGAAAGGTCCGGTGTGGTTGACATCGGTCTTGAGGGAAAGATGCTCGGCGGCGCGTTCGCTGCGGGCACAGTGGCTTACTTGACAGGAAATCCCTGGGCTGGACTTCTTGCCGCCATTTGCATCTCCATCGTCCTGTCTCTGATTCACGGATTTGCCTCCATTACCAATCGAGGAAACCAGATCGTATCGGGCGTTGCCATCAACTTTCTTGCGGCCGGTTTGAGTGTGCTGCTTGGGCAGGCCTGGTTTGGTCAAGGTGGACGGACACCGCAGCTCGAAATCGAGGCACGCTTTGCGCCCATTACGCTGCCGTTCGCTGACAGTGTGCGGGATGTGCCATTCTTGGGACCGATCTATGCGGACCTTATCTCCGGGCATAACATCCTCGTTTATGCGGCGTTTCTCACCGTGCCCCTGACGTGGTGGATCGTTTTCCGCACCCGGTTTGGTCTCCGGTTGCGGGCCGTTGGCGAGAGCCCGCATGCGGTAGATACCGCTGGCATTTCCGTTGTCTGGCTTCGGTATCGGGCCGTCATCATCTGCGGCGCTCTTTGTGGTTTTGCCGGTGCCTATCTGGCCATTGCTCAGTCTGCCGGCTTCATCAAGGACATGAGCGCGGGTAAAGGCTTTATCGCGCTTGCGGCGCTAATCTTCGCCAAATGGCGGCCGGTAAGCGCCATGTTCGCTTGTCTGCTCTTCGGCTTTCTCGATGCCATAGCCAACTTGATGCAAGGGCAGGAAGTGCCGGGCATTGGCGAGGTTCCGGTACAGTTCTTCCAGGCGCTGCCGTACATTCTGACCGTCGTGCTGTTGGCAGGTTTTATTGGGCGCGCAATCCCGCCAAAGAATGTAGGTGTGCCTTACGTCAAGGAGCGGACATGATGAGTGCTTTCGACAAACTCTTTGAAGAAGCCAAGGCGGCACATGCCACTGCCTACGCGCCCTATTCCAACTTCAACGTGGGCGCGGCCTTGCTGACAGATGATGGCAAGGTGATCTCGGGGTGTAATGTCGAGAATGGCGCCTATCCCGAGGGGACCTGCGCAGAGGCAGGTGCGATCGCGACCATGGTGCGCGCCGGCAGTACGCGGATTGTGGAAGTAGTTGTGGTTGCTGATGCGGCCTTGTGCACGCCCTGTGGAGGTTGTCGCCAGAAGCTCAAGGAATTTGCTGCCGGCAATACACCTGTGCACGTGGCAGATCTGAAGGGTCTGCGTAGAACATTCACCGTTGACGAGCTTCTGCCCGCCGGGTTTGAGCTTGAACGCAGCGAATAAAGGAAAAAAGATGAGCGGATTTGGTAAGGAATGTGCGGAAGTTGTCCGTGCAGCCCGGTCGGGAAGCTACAAACTGGGCCTCATCCTCGGTTCCGGTCTCGGATCGCTGGCGGAAGAAGTGGAAGATGCCGTGCGCATTCCTTATACGCGCCTTCCCGAGTTTCCCGTTTCTTCCGTCACGGCCCATGCCAGTGAGCTTGTTGCAGGGCATCTTGAGGGTGTGCCTGTGGTCATTCTTTCCGGTCGCGCGCACTACTACGAGGGCGGCAATCCATCGGTCATGCGCACCCCATTGGAGACACTCAAGGAATTGGGCTGTGACACGCTCATCGCCACCAATGCGGCGGGGTCTTTACGCGAGCGCATAAAGCCCGGCAATCCCATGCTCATTAATGATCACATTAACTGGTCGGGCTTGAACCCGCTTATTGGAGAAGAGGACGAACGCCGCTTTCTGGATATGTCTGAAGCATATGACCCGGACGTCCGTGCGGCGTTGAAAAACGCGGCTGCTGAAGTGGGCGAGGATCTGGAAGAAGGTGTTTACATGTGGTTCTCCGGCCCGTCATTCGAAACGCCCTCGGAAATACGCATGGCGCAGACCTTGGGTGCCGACGCGGTGGGCATGTCGACCGTGCCTGAAGTGATCATGGCGCGCTTTCTGGGCATGAAGGTGGGGGCTATCTCCACAATCACGAACATGGGAGCCGGGTTGCAGGCTCATGGCCTTTCTCATGACGAGACGAAGCAGATGGCCCCGCTGGGGGCTGCCAAGATCAAGAAGATTTTGCGCGCTTATATGCAATCAATTGCCTGAGGACATGTTGACCAATGAGTGAAATGACAATGAAACAGGCTGCCGAACGCGCGTTGGGTCTTATCGATTTGACCAACCTGAATGATGACTGCACGCCCGCCGATATTGAAACGCTGGCAGCCAGATCGTCGACGCCCCATGGCCATGTCGCAGCCATTTGCATCTATCCTCGGTTCATCAAGCAGGCGGTGGGCTTGTTAAAGGACTCTCCGGTACGCATCGCGACAGTTGTGAACTTTCCGGAAGGTGGAGAAGATACCCGTGACGTGGTTCGGCAAACCGAGGCCGCGTTGGCGGACGGAGCTGATGAGATTGACCTTGTCATGCCTTACCGCGCCTTTATGGACGGTCGTCGAGGATTTGCAGAAACCCAGATTGCAGAGGTTCGCAAGGTGATCGCGGAGCCGGCCCAACTCAAGGTCATTCTTGAAACGGGTGAGTTGAAGGATCCCCGGCTGATCCACCTGGCATCTGAAACTGCGATTGCCCAAGGAGCCGATTTCATCAAGACCTCCACTGGTAAAGTGGCTGAAAATGCAACGTTGGAAGCGGCTGAAATCATGCTCAATGTAATCCGGGAAACCGGCATTGAGAACCATCGTCCGGTGGGTTTCAAACCCGCAGGCGGCATTCGGACTGTGGCCGAATCGCAGGCTTATCTTGCGCTTGCTGACAAACTGATGGGCCAGAACTGGATCTCATCCGCCACCTTCCGTTTTGGTGCCAGCGGTTTGCTTGATGCCGTATTGGCCGAGATTGAAGGTCGATCAAACGTGAGCACGGAGAGCTATTGATATGCTGCCTCAGGAAATCGTTCGCAAGAAGCGTGATGGCGGTGTGCTGTCACCAGAAGAGATACAGCTTTTTGTCACCGGGCTTACTGACGGCAGTGTGACAGAGGGACAGGTCGCGGCGCTGGCTATGGCCATTTTTTTCCAAGGCTTGAGCGTTGATGAACGCGTTGCCCTTACCCTTGCCATGCGTGATAGCGGTGCTGTTCTGGATTGGTCGGATATCGATGCGCCTATCGTGGACAAGCATTCCACCGGCGGGGTAGGTGACAATGTCTCCCTCATGCTGGCTCCGGCTCTGGCCGTATGCGGCGCAGCTGTGCCCATGATCTCAGGGCGTGGGTTGGGCCACACAGGCGGAACGCTGGACAAGTTGGAGAGCATTCCCGGGTATCAGGCCAAACCGGACAATGCGCTGTTCCGAAAGGTCGTGAAAGATGTGGGCTGTGCTATTATCGGCCAGACCGCTGACCTTGCTCCGGCTGACAAGCGGTTTTATGGCATTCGTGATGTCACTGGTACGGTGGAAAGCATTGATCTGATAACAGCATCGATCTTGTCCAAAAAGCTGTCTGCCGGGCTTCAAACCCTTGTTCTCGATGTGAAATGGGGAACGGGGGCATTCATGGGCTCGTATGATGATGCCAAGGCACTCGCGGAAAGCCTCGTGCTTGTAGCCAATGGTGCCGGTTTGAAGACCACTGCGTTGCTGACAGACATGAACGAGTCACTGGCCTCTGCAGCTGGTAACGCAGTTGAAGTGCAAAACGCGGTCGACTTCCTCAAGGGGACGCATGTCGACAACCGCTTGTGGGATGTGACTGTTGCCATCGGTGGTGAAGCTTTGGCAACCGCTGGGCTGGCAAAAAAACCGGATGTCGGCCGCGAGATGATGCAGCAGGCGTTTGAGAGCGGCAAGGCGGCAGAAGCATTCGGCCAAATGGTCACAGCGTTGGGCGGGCCTGCTGACTTCATGGAAAAGCCTGAAGTCTATCTGCCGAAAGCACCGTTGGAGGTGCCGGTATATGCCCCTGAAGCCGGATTGGTAACCAAAGTGGATGCACGCACTGTGGGGCTGGCTGTCGTTGAGCTTGGCGGTGGCAGGACGGCACCGGAAGATGAAGTGGATCCAGCCGTGGGGCTTGTGCACTTGGCCGGTGTGGGATCGCCGGTCGACAGCGATAACCCACTCGCGATTATTCATGCTCGCAACGACGATCAGGTGCGCCGTGCACAGGATGTCCTGCTGAAAGCCTATTCAATCGGCGAGGCCAAGGACGTTGCGGACTACGATACGATCCGGGATCGAATTGCCCCCTGACCGTGATCGCGGATTTTGCATAAACAAAGGTGTTGTTCGGCGGTGATCGGGTGCCAATCCCGATACTGCCGGACGAAAACACGAAGAACCTGAAGGAAAACAAATGCCCCGCGCTATCCTGTGTGTATTAGACAGCTTTGGTATTGGCGCTGCAGAGGATGCAGAGCAGTTTGGTGACTTTGGCTCGGACACTCTTGGACACATCGCCGCCGCATGTGCCGCAGGCAAAGGCGATCGGGAGGGCTTGCGCTCGGGACCATTGAGTTTGCCGAACATGGACCGTCTCGGGTTGGGGGCAGCTGCGCGCGCGTCAACGGGCAAGGATGTTCCCGGTCTGAGCTTTGATGGTGCACCGCAAGGGCTTTGGGGCTATGCGCAGGAGCTGTCACGTGGCAAAGATACCCCTTCGGGCCACTGGGAAATAGCTGGCGTTCCAGTTGAGTTTGAATGGGGGTATTTCCCTGATGAGGTGCCCTGTTTCCCTCAGGAGTTGCTCGACAAGATCTACCAGCGCAACAATCTTGAAGGCGCTCTTTGTTTGGCACATGGATCTGGCACAGTCGTGATCGAGCAATTTGGCGAAGAGCACGTTAAAACAGGCAAGCCCATCTTCTACACGTCAGCCGACAGCGTGTTCCAGATTGCTGCGCATGAAGAGTATTTTGGTCTGGATCGGCTCCTGGCGCTATGTGAAGACGTCAGAACGTTGCTTGATGACTATAATATCGGCCGTGTCATTGCCCGACCGTTCGTCGGAACAGCAGATAAGGGCTTTGAACGGACAGCCAACCGCCGTGACTACTCGGTTCTACCGCCTGCGCCGACGGTGTTGGACCGATTGAAAAGCGCTGGTCGGCAGGTGTTGGGCGTTGGCAAGATTTCAGACATTTTTGCGCATCAAGGTGTCACGAAGGTCCTGAAAGGGGCTGGTAACGATCAACTCTTCGATAAGACGCTGGATGCGATGCAACAGGCTGGGGATGGTGATCTTGTGTTCTCCAACTTCGTTGACTTTGACATGCTGTACGGACATCGGCGCGATGTGGCCGGCTATGCCGCGGCGCTGGAGCATTTCGATCGTCGTCTACCGGAGATGATTGAAGCGATGAAGGATGGCGATTTGCTCATTCTGACCGCAGATCATGGCTGCGACCCCACCTGGAAGGGCACGGATCATACCCGCGAGCATGTTCCCGTGATTGCTTTGGTAAAGGGGCAGGGTGGCCGTGAGATCGGTTTCCGCAGGAGCTTTGCAGATATTGGTGAGACGGTTGCCAAGTTCTTGAAGGTGGAGCAGGGTCAGGTCGGCACATCGTTTCTCTGAAAGTGTTGTGACAGGGTGAATGGATCGGGTTGAACCTGAATTCAATCCGATCATCGTTGCCAACTCAATAAGGTGTAGATCCCGACGGGTCGCCGAAAACTGCATAATATGTGCCCCAGATCACCCACAAAGAGGTTCTTATATAATGTTCCCCAAGCCACCTGTTGTTCCACGCGCCGAGCTTCATTGTCATATGGAAGGCGCCGCGCCGCCGTCCTTGGTAATCAAGTTGGCCGAACGCTACGGGGTGGCATTGGACGGATTGCTGGACGCAAATGGCAACTACAGTTGGCATGACTTCACAACATTCTTGAAAACATATGATGTGGCCAGCTCCTTGTTCAGATCGCAGGATGACTTTGTTCTGCTTGCTGAGACTTATTTCAATATGTTGGCCGCCGAGGGCGCGATCTACGGCGAAGTCTTCATTTCGCCGGATCACGCCGTGCGCTCGGGTATGAGCTATAAAAGCTATATGGATGCTATCGGAGAGGGCATTGCTCGCGCTCATGCAGCCAGCGGCATTGAAGGACGCATGATTGCGACAGGGGTTCGTCATTTTGGGGCCAAGTCAGTGGAACTGGCGGCCAAGGAGGCCGTCATGAACCCGCACCCCCTGATGACGGGGTTTGGTTTGGCTGGTGATGAACGTGAGGGACATCCGGCCAACTTCCAACGTGCATTTCGTTTGGCCGAAGAGGCTGGGCTCGGCCTGACAGCGCACGCGGGGGAGTTTGGAGGGCCTGAGAGTGTCAAGGCCGTGCTGGATTTCTTGAAGGTGAAACGCTTGGGGCATGGTGTTCGTGCTGTTGAAGACGATGCTGTGGTAGATCGGATTGTCGATAAGGGGATAACCCTTGAGGTTTGCCCCGGCTCTAACGTTGCTTTGGGCCTCTATGAAAACCTGAGGTTTCATCCGGTGAACATTTTGCGCCAGAAAGGAGCGCGGATCACGATCAGTTCGGACGATCCGCCGTTCTTCCGAACGACGTTGGGTCATGAGTATGCGGAAGCATCGCGCGTGTTTGGTTGGACACGAGAGGTGCAGCGTGAGTTGACAGCCAACGCAATACGGGCGGCATTTTGTGATGAGGCCACCAAAAACGCATTGATGACCCGGCTTGATGCTGCAATGCAGAATACGAGATAACCCGTAGAAAATACTTTTCAACGCCGCCCAAACAACGCAAACTGCTCTTTTCCGTAACGGTAAGGAGCGGCTCGCCGCTGGTGGTCAATGGAAAGTGGACTTAAACGACCTTCGCACATTCGTCTCTCAACCCATCCGGGTGCGCAAGACCCTTCACCCTTCAAGATTCAGTGGGGAGAGCAAGATCCGCTCAAGCGTGGGCCTGTGATTGCCAGTCCGAACCAGCCGGAAAATAGAAATACCATTGGTGTCCATGGTGGGTCATATTCGCTCTACAAAGCGCTTGCCGTCTCTTCCGGGAGTTTGGATCCTGACAGGCGCCCAGACTACAACAACACACACCCGATGGTAGAGATCGGACCGCATCCGCAGTGGTGGAGCCCTGGAAAGATTGTGTCTCTGGACCCTTTCGGCGCGATGACGGCACAAGCTTTTCGTGAACTCATCCAGCGCGGTATCGATATCCGTCCGACCATTGCTGTTACCAAAGCCAAACTTGACATGCCGGAGCTGAGAGCTGCTGTCGAAGCTGGCAGGCTTCGTGCCGACAATCGCGTTGTCACACCTGATGGTGAAGTGACGGTCACGAAGGTGGCATTGGATCCCGTTTGGTACCTTCCTGGTATTGCGCAACGATTTGGCGTGTCTGAGGGAGCTTTGCGGCGAAATCTGTTCGAGCAAACAGGTGGCATGTATCCTGATTTGGTGACACGGCCAGACCTGAAGGTGTTCCTTCCGCCGATCGGCGGCACCACTGTTTACATCTTCGGTGATGCGGCCGGGCTGGCCGCAACGGATGGGTCCGTCAGTTGCAGAGTGCATGATGAATGCAATGGATCGGATGTATTCGGTTCGGACATTTGTACCTGTCGCCCCTATCTCTTGCATGGATTGGAGGAGGGCGTGCGTGCGGCCCAAGCCGGCGGGACAGGGCTTGTCATTTACAACCGAAAGGAAGGCCGGGCTTTGGGTGAAGTAACAAAATTCCTCGTCTACAACGCCCGAAAACGTCAGGAAGGCGGAGACACGGCTGCAACTTATTTTGCCCGAACGGAGTGTGTCGCCGGCGTTCAGGACGCGCGTTTCCAGGAATTGATGCCTGATGTCTTGCACTGGCTCGGGATAACGCGGATTGGGCGGTTCATTTCAATGTCGGACATGAAGTACAATGCCCTTGTTGAATCCGGTATTTCTATCGATGAGCGTATCGCATTGCCCGATGAGCTGATCCCAGCCGATGCTCAGGTGGAAATGGAGGCCAAGAAGGCGGCGGGGTATTATAGTGATGCGCCACCGGTTGTTGGTGATGAACTGAAAAACATCCACGGTCGGTCAATCGATGACTACTGAAACACAAGAGTCCGAGGCTCTCTCTCTACTTAACGCCTCAGCCGTGCGAGAACGTGCGCATGAAATGCTCACGCTCGGCCTTGAGGGAAAACTCGATCATTTTGCAGTTGATTTGAGTAAACTGGCAGAAGCTGCCCGCCGCACCCTGGCTGCTACGCGGGCTGCTTATCCGGATCTTCAGATCCCATTCCACGCCCGATGGCGCCATTTTGAGGCTGGAGGGGTTGATCGTTGGGCGATGCTGGCGGGGGCGAGACGGTTCTCCGACGTTCACGGCATGGGGCGCGCTGCCTTCGATCTGGCAATCCTGTCTGTGCTGTTGGATGCAGGGGCCGGGCCGGAGTGGAAATTTCATGAAGGCGTTACAGGGGAAACATTCAGCCGTTCTGAAGGACTGGCAATTGCATCCCTTTTGATGTTTTCCGGCGGTACTTTCTCCGGCAGCCCACTGGATCCTTTCCGAGCCGATGCCGGAGAGCTTTTTCGCATTGATCCTGATGAAGTGCGAGAAGGCTTGCAGGCCGGCCCAGATAATCCCATCGTCGGCTTGAAGGAACGGGCCGACCTGTTGCGTCGGTTGGGGGAGGCCGTGTCATTACGGCCGGACCTTTTCGGGACCAAGGATGAGCCACGGCCGGGTGGTCTGTTTGATCTGCTTTATGATGAAGGGCAAAGCGCCCCGGTGCCTGCGCCGCGCATACTGGAGTTGTTGTTGGACGGGTTGGGCCCAATCTGGCCTGGACGAGAAGAGATTGATGGAGTGGGGCTGGGTGATACCTGGCGACATACAAAAATCGAACGCACCAACAAAACCAACGGTTTGATCCCGTTCCACAAACTGAGCCAATGGATGGCATATTCATTGGTTGAACCGCTGGCGTGGGCGGGTGTCGAGGTGAGTGATCTGGATGGGCTGACAGGTCTGGCGGAGTATCGCAACGGAGGCCTGTTCTTGGATACTGGCGTTCTGTCTCTACGCAATCCGCAAGAGGCTTTGGGCAATCATGACATCAGCAGCGAGTTGGTTGTAGAGTGGCGAGCTCTCACGGTCGCTCTTTTGGACAAGTTGGCCGATTGGATCCGGGCGGATCTTGGCGTATCGGCTGATCAATTGCCGTTGGCCTGTGTGTTGGAAGGGGGATCTTGGTCCGCGGGTCGCCAGATAGCCTTTGAAAAAAGGCCCGGCGGGGAACCGCCCTTGACCATTATCAGTGATGCCACCGTTTTTTGATGGCAGAGACTGGACAGCAGCGTGATGGTGAGTCACAAGCCTGTCTGAATTATGAGAATTGACCCGTCTCTCGAGGTGATGCCGGATGGTAAGGTCAGCCGCGAGAGGGAGAATAAAGAGGTAAAGATGCCTGGCGCAACTGTAATCGACCACCCACTCGTCCAGCACAAGATGACACACATGCGGATGAAGGACACCTCGACGCAAGGCTTCCGTCGCCTGCTCCGGGAAATTTCTCTACTTCTTTGCTATGAGGTGACGCGCGACCTGAAGCTGGTGGACACGTCAATTGAAACACCTGTCTCCGAGATGAATGCGCCAGTTCTCGCAGGCAAAAAGCTGGTGTTCGCCTCCATCCTGCGCGCTGGGAACGGCCTGCTGGAAGGGATGCTGGAGCTTATTCCATCTGCACGAGTTGCACATATCGGTCTTTATCGTGATCCGGAAACGCTGGAAGCTATTGAGTACTATTTCAAGGCGCCGGCAGATATGAATGAGCGCCGCATCATTGTTGTTGATCCCATGTTGGCCACCGCCAATTCCGCAATTGCAGCGGTTGAGCGCTTGAAGCAGCGCGGAGCCAACAACATGTGCTTCGTGTGTTTGCTCGCGGCACCTGAAGGTGTGCAGCGCTTCAATGAAGCCCATCCGGACGTGCCGATCTATACCGCCGCAGTGGACGAAAAGCTTAACGAGAAAGGCTATATCGTCCCCGGCCTCGGTGATGCCGGCGATCGTATGTATGGTACAAAATAAACATTGGACGAAAGAACCCGGTCATCGCACCGGGTTTTCTTTTGTCTTTCAAAGGCACCTAGATAACAGTACCTTAATCCCACTTATATTTGATGGGGCATACCATGGATAGCTACGCAGGACGGACCCGTATGAAGGTCTGCTGTATTTCTTCGTTTGAAGAAGCCCAGATCGCTGTGGCCTATGGCGCTGATGCGCTGGGGCTGGTCTCCAAAATGCCGAGTGGGCCGGGCGTCATTAGTGACAGCCTGATCTACGAGATCGCTCAGATGATTTCACCCCCTGTGGCCTCTGTTCTGCTTACCTCAGAAGTCAAGGCCGATGCTATCGCGGATCATCTGGTGCATTCGGGTGCGAACACGGTCCAGATTGTCAATCACATTGATCCTACGGAACACGAGCGGTTGCGCAAGAAGCTTCCTCGCGGCCTCAAGGTCATTCAGGTCATCCACGTGGAAGACGAGCATGCGGTGGAGATGGCACAGGACTATGCTCCTTATGTGGACGCGCTTCTTCTCGATTCCGGCAAACCTTCAGAGGATCAACTTGGAGGGACAGGCCGCACTCATGACTGGACACATAGCAAGGCCATTGTCGACAGCGCAGCAGCACCGGTTTTTCTGGCGGGGGGGCTGACACCTGACAATATCACTGAAGCGATCCAGACCGTACGGCCGTTTGCGGTGGATGTCTGCTCGGGTGTGCGCACCAATGGTAAACTGGATCGGGCCAAGCTGGCAGCGTTTTTTGATGCCGTATCAACTGCCTGAGGTGCGGATGAAAAAGACGATTTGCACCAGTTAGTGAATTGGTGTTACTCAGGAAAATTCGAGCGGTCGCATAACACGGTTGCTTATGGTTGGGTAGCTGAAGATACCCGTTGAAGTCTGAGGGCGTGGTCGGATGATAGTTGTTCTGGGGTCCATTAATCTTGACATCGTGGTAGCTGTGGATCGATTGCCGGCTGCGGGCGAAACGGTTGTTGGTCCGGATCATCAATATTTTGCTGGTGGCAAGGGCGGCAATCAGGCGTTTGCTGCCAAGATGGCAGGGGCAGATGTTCGCCTCATTGGTGCCGTCGGCTCGGATCTGTTTGGTGAACCTGCACTTGTGAACCTGAAATCCGTTGGTGTGGATCTTAGTGGCGTTCGGGTCCTTGATGGGGCAACCGGTCTGGCCATGATCGGAGTTGACGCTGGCGGTGAAAACCAGATCCTTGTTGCAAGCGGGGTGAATACACGTATCGACGCCGCTTGGCTTGAAGAGTGCCTGACCTCGGAAGACACGTTGCTTTTGCAGATGGAGGTGCCCTCTCATGTTGTGGCTCGGGCAATTCAGATTGCCAAAGCAAAAGGTGCGCGCGTTGTTCTGAACCCGGATCCAGCCACCAACCCGGCCGTAGCTGAACTGGTCGAGGCTGCCGATGTGATTGTCGCCAGCCGTAA
This sequence comes from Pseudovibrio exalbescens DSM 16456, assembly GCF_000422785.1. Taxonomy (GTDB): domain Bacteria; phylum Pseudomonadota; class Alphaproteobacteria; order Rhizobiales; family Stappiaceae; genus Pseudovibrio; species Pseudovibrio exalbescens. The sequence continues at coordinate 60,197 of NZ_AUGS01000015.1, read as the reverse complement.
GGAAGCGGCTGCACTGGCTGACCTGAATGGTTACCCGAAAGATCCGGAAGATTTTATAAGTGCTTTGGCGCGTCCCGGACGTGCCGTCGTGCTGACAATGGGGCGGAATGGAGCAATGGCTCATGATGGCCAACAGTCTTTGGGCCATGTGCCGCCTGCGCCGATTGAACCGATTGATACCACTGGCGCCGGGGATGCCTTCGTTGGAGCGCTTGTGGTTGCGTTAGACCGGGGCGCAAACTTGAAGCGGGCGCTTTATGAAGCCAACGCTGCTGGCGGGCTGGCATGTACGCGCACTGGGGCTCAAACGAGCGCACCAACCGGTGATGAAATCGCCCGTCTGGCGGATGCACTAGAGCAGGGCACCGCGACTTAGGTCGATGCGGGAGAACGGGAGAGCAGGGCGTGATACGGTATCTGGCCATTTTGGCTATCGCATGCGCCCTCGCGGTGTTCGTTCCGCGCGTGCTCCAAGGATATATGGAGCGTCAGGAACGCCAGACATTGGCTGCTGCGGAGCCGTCAGGAACCACTTCTCGCAGCATTGTATTGTCAGCGGATCGACAGGGGCGCTTCAAGGTATCCTTGCGTGTCAACGGCTATTCTATCGTGGGTGTTCTGGATACAGGGGCGACCATGGTAGCGCTCCCCCAAAGTATCGCAAAGCGTGCAGGCATTCACGTCAGTCCAAATGATTTTACGAAGGTAGCGGTCACCGCGAACGGCGAGGTTGATTTCGCGCCTGTCACATTGGATCGACTTGATATCGAGGGCTTGCGTCTGCGCGATGTTCATGCTGCCGTTCTTCCTGATGAGGCTTTGAGCGAAGTGTTGCTGGGAATGACCGCAATGAATCGCCTTGGGTCGGTTCAATTTGAGCCTGATCGACTTGTTATTCGTTATCCGAAATAGGTGCATGACCCGAAAACCTAGGAATTATCCATAGGTTGCACTTGTGCACCATGTGTTTTCAAGAGACCCTGAACATGACTTGAAACAGACTTGAGAGGAGGGCAGGTCTCAAAGCTGGGAGTAGGGTCATGGTATTGCGAAAATTTGGGCATCTTGCCAACAAACAGGAAGTGCAGGAAATCATTTTGCGCCGCGGGCAACTCACTGCGAGCGTCCTCACCTACGGTGCAGCAATACGAAGCTTGACCTTTGAAGGCCGGGAGATTGCACTGGGGTTTGACAGTATTGAAGACTACCTCCGGTATGCACCGGATCTGGGTGCCATATTGTCAACGGAAGAAGACCCGGATCAATCCCCCACCAAAATGCAATCTTGGAACAATTGGCCCGATCTTCATTTGTGGACTCTGGAGGAGGCTGCCGCCGATCGTGTCCGCCTGTCTTTGAGTGTGCCTATCGGTGCAGCAGACAAGGGGGAACGGGCCGAACTCATTTGCCAGTACATCTTGATGCCCAACAACACGCTGCGCATCGAACTTGAGGGGCATAGTGATAAGGAAGCGTATTTTAATCCCAGATTTCACGGTGTTTTTAATCTGAGCCCCACTCAGAAGCTTGAGACACATTGTGTTTCCATCCCCGCCAGTGGCTATTCCTCCCCCGTATCTGGCAAGGCCGCCTGGTTGCAGATCGCAGATGTTGAAGGAACACGCTATGATCTGCGTAATGCGCATCGAATGGCGTCAGATGCGGGACGTCCCCTCGATGTGACCTACTACATGCGATTGAACCGCCTGACGGTTCCAGAGCTTTCGGCAGTTGTTCAGGAAGACACAACCGGAACCAAGATGGAGGTCTGGTCCACGGAGCCAGGTCTTGTCTACCGGGAGGGGCTGAGTATTAGGCCCGGCAGTCATTGTCGAGCGCCCAACCAGCCAGCGCGCCAAGGCTTCTCCATAGAGCCGCAGGGTTGGCCGCGAACTAAGGAAAAGCACGAATTTTCCAATGTAATTCTGAAGCCGGGTGAGGTATACAAGCAACGCACAGAATTCAGATTTTCATAGGGCCATGTTCGGGGGCAAACGGGGATAAGCCGGTCACCGGGGTGGCTGGATTTTCCAAGGGAGCCCGATTTGAAAACCATATTTTCCCCGGACCAAATGCTGCATGCGCCTCAATTCGAGGTATCGGATGGCAAGCTGGAACCTGCCAAGGAAATACCATCGCGTGCGCAAATGGTGCTGGATCGGCTCAAGGCGGTTCAGTTTGGCGAGATCATTGAACCGCGTTCTTTCTCTCTGGATCCGATCCTGAAAATTCATGCATCTGACTACATCGAGTTCTTGAGTGATTTTTGGCGCTTATGGACTGAAGAAGGCCGCACCGAACAAGAGGCCTTTCCCTTTGTATGGCCTGTAAGACAATTGCGTACCGACATCGTTCCCGATCAGATTGATGGGAAGCTGGGTCACTATTCGTTTGATGCAGGCACCCCCATGGGACCGCATACTTGGACGGCGGTTCGCCGCAGCGCTGAAACTGCACTTACTGGTGCTGCGATGATGGCGGAGGGAGCACGTAGTGCATTTGCCCTGTGTCGTCCGCCGGGACATCATGCACATAAGAGTTTTTTTGGCGGCTACTGTTTCATCAACAATGCGGCCGTGGCGGCGCAATATCTGCGTGATCATGGTGCAAAACGCGTCAGCGTATTTGACGTTGACTATCACCACGGCAATGGCACGCAAGCGATTTTCTATGATCGCGCGGATGTTCAGTTCCTGTCGATACACGCTGATCCCAAAGTTGAATTTCCCTACTACCTTGGCCATGCGGACGAAAAGGGGGTGGGGGAAGGCGAAGAGTTCAATCTGAACTACCCGCTCCCCCATGGCACTCCTTGGGAGGTCTGGTCCCGGGCGTTAGAGGAGGGCTGCGCAAGCATTGAGGCTTACAAGCCGGATGTTCTTGTTGTCTCGCTGGGTATGGATACGTTCGAAAAGGATCCAATATCCCAGTTCAAACTGAAGTCGGAAGAGTTCAACCTTATCGGAGAGCGCCTCGCCAAATTGGGCTTGCCGACCTTGTTTATCATGGAAGGTGGTTACGCGGTGGAGGACTTGGGCGTGAACTGTGTCAACACACTGACCGGGTTCAGGCAACGCTGAACCCTCTCTGAACCAGCTCCTTGACATGGCAGGGCCGCGGCCCTGCCGTGCTAACCAACTGTTATGGCTTGCTGCTGGGCTCGTTTCTTGTGTAAAGCCTCTTGAATACACGCTCACGAGCACGTACATCACAGCACAATGTGATCCGAACGAAGTGATAGGTAATGGCGAAGGCATCAAGCCAAAAACTGGGCGTGTTCTGGCTGTTTTTCAGTCCTGTCGGGCGTGTTTCCCGCGAGCCATTCTGGCTGGCAATGGCGCTGATGTGGACAGTCATGTTTCTTGCCTTCTATGTTACGGCTGGCAACGTCATGTCTGCTGCTTCACCAGATACGCCACCGGGTGAGCTGATCAACATGGTCATGCAAGCCAACGCCATTCTGCCGATGATGGTCTTCATTTCAAAATGGTTTGAGGTCGCCTTGATCACCAAGCGCTTGCATGACCGCGGGTGGAGTGGCTTTTTCGTGCTTCTGGTTTTTGTGCCGCTTCTCAGCATACCGGTCACGCTGTTTGTTGGCTTGCAGCCCAGTGAGCAGGGACCCAACAAATATGGCCCGCGGCCTAACAGTGTGCCCGCTTGATGCGGCTGTAGGACTGCCAAACGGTGGGTATTGAGAATAGTTCATTGTATGGCAGCCAGCGATGATTGACCGCGCTCGGGCATAGGGCTACATCAAGCTTATGACAAAACAGCTTTCCCCTGCGGTTTCCATATGCCGCGATCTTATCCGTTGCCCTTCCGTAACACCTGCAGAAGCTGGTGCCTTGAAGGTGCTCGAAGACCTTCTCAAGCCAGCTGGGTTTGAGGTGCATCGGGTCGTTTTTTCCGAGGAAGGCACGCCGGACGTTGAAAACCTGTTTGCCACAATTGGCTCAGGTGGTCCGCATTTTGTCTTCGCAGGTCATACTGATGTTGTTCCGGCAGGCGACGAGGCTGCCTGGACCCACGCGCCGTTCGAAGGCACGATTTCTGATGGCATGATCCACGGACGTGGAACGGCAGACATGAAGGGTGGTGTGGCTGCCTTTGCGGCGGCTGCTCTGGCGTTTGTGAAGGCTCATCCTGCGGGTCCTCAGGGCCGCATTTCTTTCTTGATCACCGGAGATGAAGAAGGCCCTGCGGTCAATGGCACAGCAAAACTACTTCAATGGGCCAAGGATCAGGGCTATACATTTGATGCCTGCATTGTCGGCGAGCCGACAAATCCTGAGCAGTTGGGCGATGCCATCAAGGTAGGTCGTCGCGGGTCTCTGTCAGGGGCTCTTCAGGTGCGCGGGACACAAGGTCATGTCGCCTATCAACATTTGGCAGACAATCCGATTCCGGGCATGCTCAAATTGCTCGGCGCACTGGCCAGCATTGAGCTGGATCGTGGAAACGAGCGCTTCCTGCCGTCCAACCTGGAAATCACCAGTGTGGATGTGGGCAATACAGCCTACAACATCATTCCGGCCAAAGTTGAAGCGCGCTTCAACGTTCGCTTCAATGACACTTGGTCACTGGATAGCCTGAAAGCCTATCTGGAAGCGCTCCTGAAGGAGGCGGCGCCAAACGGATTGGATTGGACGCTTGAGTTCAAGCCGGACAACAGCGAGAGCTTCCTTACCCATGATGAAGATCTCATTGCAACGTTGTCAGCGGCTGTTGCAACGGTGACGGGCCGCACACCTGAACTGTCTACGGGAGGCGGAACCTCGGATGCCCGGTTCATCAAAAACTATTGTCCAGTCGTGGAGTTCGGCTTGGTAGGCCAGACCATGCATAAGGTTGATGAGCAGGTTGCTGTGGCAGATCTGGATCAGTTGAGCGAGATCTACCTTCAGTTCCTGAAGAGCTATTTCATCAAGTAGCAGGCAGATTGGCCGGGAGCCCGTAAGATGTTGCCTTCACTGCAGGAAGTAAGAAGTTCGGCACAGGGCTCGTGGATGATGATCTGCGGCCGACCCGAGGGTATGCGCTATTATGATCTGTCGGTTGAGGGCTTTTGGCGGTCCTTTGCCGTGCTGATTTATGTACTGCCATTTTATGTTCTCGGCAATCTGACGGAAACTCGGCTCGCCGCTGAGTTGGGTGAACAATTGGCTTCTGGTGGCGGCTGGATGCCGCTGCCGAAGCTACTGACCATTGTGGCGGATTGGGTCGCGTTCCCCATTCTCTTGGCATTTTTGGCATCCATGCTGGATATACGGTCCACTTATGGGGCCTATGTCACGGTACGCAATTGGATCACGATGCTTCTGGTGTTGCCGCACGCTGTTTTGAACACCCTGTTCTTGCTTGGCATCATCAACGCCGACATCTTGCTGACGTTGAGTTTGTTCATCGTGGGTTGGTTTTTGTGGGTGCATTTCACTGTAACCCGCATCGCATTGGCGGTAAGTGCAGGTCTGGCTATCGGTCTCGTTGTGCTGGATTTCATATTGAGCCTGTTTATCGTGCAGATAATCGACGGCTTGTGGGCTCTGTAACTAAATAATAAGAGAAACTACTTTAAGTGATCTAGCGTCCAGCTCCATTTAACGGCACTCTACATTCGGGAGAAAACGTAGAGGGAGTTTGATATGGTTGCGGAGCATGAAAGTCCTGCCTCAGGTATAACCGAAACATCTCAGCGGCAAGTGCCTGTTGTGAACCAACTGGATGTGGAGGATATCAAACAAGCAGTGCGCCTTGGTTTGAAAGACTTTTACCGCCAGCCTTTGTACGGCCTGTTCTTTGGCGTGTTCTTTGCCATAGGCGGAAATGTCGTTGTGCTCATGAGCTTTATCTTTAATCAAAGCCATTTGAGCTATCCCTTGGCGGTTGGTTTTTGGCTCATTGGGCCTTTCATCGCTGTGGGGCTCTATGAAGTCTCAAGGCGTCTTGAGCAGGGGGAGCCATTGAGTTGGCGCGCGGTTCTTGGTGTCATGTGGGACCAGCATCGACGAGAACTTGCATGGATGGCATTCGTCGTCATGTTCATCCTGCTGATGTGGATGTTCGAGGTGCGTTTGCTGCTGGCCTTGTTCCTTGGCTTCAGCGGTTTCGCCACGTTCGGGGATTTCTTGCGCGTTTTGTTTACAACCCCGGAAGGTTTGCTGTTCCTGTTTGTGGGCAACATCGTTGGAGCGTTGATCTCGCTGATCCTGTTCTCACTGACCGTAGTGTCCTTTCCGCTCCTGTTGGATAAGGACTACGACTTCATCACCGCCATGATCACAAGCGTAAAGGTGGTGCTTGCAAGTCCTGTCGTCATGGTTGGATGGGGATTGACCATTACACTGGTTCTGTTGGCATCGATGGCGCCGGCCTTCATCGGATTGGTCTTCACGCTTCCGGTTCTGGGCCACACGACATGGCACCTCTATCGAAAGGCAGTCAGTTTCGAGGATAAACCCGCCGACCTTTAGGTCGACGATGCTTCGTCCGACAAGGATGCGGGCTGCGCTTCGTTCAGGCTGGCTTGGTAGTCTGCAAGCGCAGCGGCATCTTCCGCCGGGCTTCGATAGTCCACCTGAGTAAGATAAAGGCCTTCGGCCACGGCCACCGGACCACATGCCTTGCGATCACGTGCTTCCAGTGCCTTTTTCACATCTGCTCTTGTCCAGCGGCCTTCGCCAACGAGCTTCAGTGTGCCCACCATTGAACGCACCTGATTATGCAGGAATGAGCGAGACGAACACTCCAAGTACACGGAGTCGTTTTGTCGGTAGACCGCAATGCGTTCCATGGTTTTCCAAGGGCTTTTGGCCTGACACCGTGTGTGGCGGAATGTGGTGAAGTCGTGATGGCCAACAAGCTCCTGCGCAGCATCGTGCATGGCCTCCGCATCCAGAGGCGGCTTGACGTGCCAAGCCAGCCCCTTGTCATAGGTCAATGGGTGAGGGCGATTGACAATGCGATACAGGTAATGTCGTCGAATGGCAGAAAACCGGGCATCAAAACCGGGGCCGGTTGTTTCACACGCGAGAATGGCTACTGGATCCGGCTGGCAATGAAAATTCAGGGCATTCATCACGGTTTTGGCGGGCCACTCTCTTTCCAGATCGATATGAGCAACTTGGCCTGTGGCATGAACCCCTGAATCCGTGCGCCCTGCGCCGCCAATCGTGACCGTTTCGCCGCTGAAAGACTTTACAGCGCGTTCAATGACCGCTTGAACTGTTGGACCGTTATCCTGACGCTGCCATCCAACGAAAGGGCGGCCATCATATTCAATTGTTATCTTGTAGCGTGGCATTGTATGTCCCGAAAAGTGGCGTTTGGTGCGCATCTGGCGGCATCAGGGTCGTTAGCGTAGGGCCTGTTAACGCCAAAATTTCTCAAACGCAACCCGTAGGCCGTTCGAGCACTTGCCAGCTTGTTTGCGGGAAGACCTTGCAGCTCGGTGCCAAAGCGAGGCCATCTCACCCCAGCTTTTGGAAGGGAGTGGCGTAAGAGACCTCTATGGGCAGTCCTTCACGCCCCAACTGGGTGAGGGGGAGCGCCATGAAGATTGGTCCGGCGAATGGCGCTCGCACTTTTTTTGCTACTTCGGCGTCAAAACCAAAGCGCGGGTAATAATTGGGATCGCCCAACACAAGGACGAGATCCTCGCCCATGCCTTGCAGATCATCAATTGTCTCACGGATCATCTGAGCCCCGATGCCATGACGTTGAAGCTTGGGTTCGACACAAACAGGAGCAAGGCACGTGATGTTCAGCCGGTGCCCGGCTCCTGCTCCTGTCACGCGTGAATATGCAATATGTCCGACGATCGTACCGCTCTCAACCACCGCTACCCGTTCCAGAACCAACATGCCGCAATCACGCAGATCGTCAACGAGCTGTGCTTCAACGTCACGCCCGAAGCTTCGTTCCACCAACTTGCGGATCGTTGTTGCGTCGCGTTCTTCCTCCACGGGTCGCACCGTGATCGGGTTTGTCGAAACGTCTCTGGGCTGCATGGTGTTCAGTTTCTCCGATGGTCCTGCCAAGACTTACCTTAAGTTAGCTTGGTAGCGTGCCAACCTCAAGATGTCCTCCGCGCAGCAACTCCTCTGCGGACATGGCTTTTTTCCCTGCGCGTTGCACCTGTGTGAGTTCAACCGCTCCATCGCCGCAGGCGATAAGAAGCTTCTTGCCGCTTGCGGCCAGGATCTCACCCGGCTGTCCAGAGCCTTCTGCCAGTATGGAGCGTAACACTTTAACCCGCTCTGGCTTGCCGCCGAAGTTCATTTCAGTCCATGCGCCCGGAAAAGAAGATAGCCCCCTGATATGGTTGTGAACCTCAGTGGCAGGTTTTGTCCAATCTATTCGCGTTTCCGTTTTTTCGATCTTCGAGGCATAGGTGATGCCCTCGTCACTTTGAGGGGTTTCGGTCAAGCCCCCACGCGACAGGGCTGAGAGTGCACGAACCATCACATCACCGCACAAGGGCGACAAGTGGTCATGGAGTTCGCCCGCCGTCATGTTTGGCGTAATGGCGACTGTCTCGCTCATGCACACTGGGCCGGTGTCCAATCCCGCTTCCATGCGCATGACCTGAATGCCCGTTTCCGTATCACCTGCCATGATCGCACGGTTGATCGGGGCTGCACCGCGCCAACGTGGCAACAGCGAGGCATGTCCATTCAAACAACCAAACTCCGGGGCCTCAAGAATGGGCCGCGGTAGAAGCAGGCCGTAGGCCACAACCACAGCAACGTCTGCTTCCAGTGCACGAAAGCGTTCCTGTTCTTCTTCGGATTTCAAGGAGGTGGGGGTGAACACTGGAATGCCAAGACTTTCCGCTGCTTCATGAACGGGCGTTTTGTGCAACTCCATGCCACGGCCAGATTTACGCGGAGGCTGACTGTAGCAGGCGACGACGTCCCATCCCTGTCCAACAACCTCCATCAATGTAGGAACGGAAAACTCCGGGGTGCCCATGAAAACGATGCGAAGTGTCATGATGATCCTGTTGTGTTTCAGTCGCTTGGTTGTGTGCCCAGTCTTAACGGGGATCAGGTTTGAAGGAAACCGCTGATATCAAACTGTCAAACACGCATGCCAACAAAAAAACGGCGCCAAAGGCGCCGTGGGACACGTCTGCAATGGTGGAGGTGTTTAGGCGCGAATTTTCGCAGCCTTTTGAAACTTTTTCATGATCCGCCCCTTCTTGAGGCGGGAGAGATAGTCAATGAAAAGTACACCGTCCAAATGGTCAAGCTCGTGTTGAATGCAAGTCGCCATCAAGCCATTGGCGTTGAGTTCGCACTGTTTCCCATCCCGGTCGAGATACTTGACCGTAATAGCCGTGGGCCGTTCCACTTCCTCGTACACATCAGGAATGGAAAGGCAGCCTTCCTGATAGGGCGCCTTTTCCTCTGAGAACCAGGTAATCTCGGGGTTGATGAAAACCATGGGTTCCTTTTTGTCTTCCTCACCCTCGGCGCGCTCGGCTACATCCATCACAAAGATGCGTTTAAGCACACCAATCTGGCTTGCGGCCAAACCGATACCCGGTGCCGCATACATGGTCTCTAGCATATCGTCCGCCAGCTTGCGGACCTCATCGTCGACCTCCTCGATCGGGAGGCATTTTTGGCGCAGAACAGAGTCTGGCAGAATAACTATCTCGCGTGTCGTCATAGCTTTCAGATATGGGATTAACCTTTGCTCGTCAACGAGACATTTGGCGAGCTGAGAAGATAAATATTGGGTCAAACCATGGACATAGAACGGTGTGTTGGCCACACTGCGTCCGCCCGAAGGGCTCCCAAATCAAAAACAACAGGAGGATAAGATACATATGTCTTTAGGAACTGTCGTCGTTACGGGTGCAAGTCGGGGGATTGGCGCAGCAACAGCTTTGGAGGCTGCAAAGCGCGGATACCATGTATGTGTAAACTATACGGCCAACGAAGAAGCAGCCGAACAAGTTGTTGCAAAAATTCGCGAAAACGGCGGTATGGCCATTGCTTTCCAGGCGGATGTCAGTCGGGAAGACGAGGTCTCCCGTATGTTCGATCGCTGTGAACAGGAACTGGGTCCGATCACGGGACTGGTGAATTGTGCTGGCATCATGAGCGCGAACATGCGTCTTGAAAGCATGGAATTTGCTCGCCTTGAACGAGTGTTCCGCATCAATGTTCTCGGCTCGATTCTCTGTGCAAAGGAAGCCGTACGCCGAATGTCGCGGACCAACGGTGGCCATGGTGGTTCCATCGTCAATTTAAGTTCCGTCGCGTCGGTTCATGGCGCACCGGGTGAAAACGTCGATTATGCGGCCAGCAAGGGCGCAATCGACTCTTTTACCAAAGGTTTGGCGAAGGAAGTGGCCTCAGATGGCATCCGCGTGAACTGCGTGCGTCCCGGTTTGACGGACACGGATCTGCATGCAAGTACCGGGGATCCAGAGCGTATTGTCACTCTCGCCCCCACGGTTCCCATCAACCGGGTTGCTGAGCCCAACGAAATTGCGGAAGCAATTTTGTGGTTCCTGTCAGAGCAGTCCTCGTATTGTGTTGGTGCCATCCTGGATGTGTCGGGCGGGCGATAGGCTCTCCTGCATATTGGAAAATGCCATTGCTGATCTGTGCGTGACCGAAGGTTCTGCCAGATCAGCGAATGGTTCTTGCAGCAGAATCGTTCTATGTTTGTTTCATGCTGCACGACATCGTTACGAGCCTTGCCTCCCTGCCTGTTTCTTTTGAGCAACTTGTTGCCACAGCGGTCTTTTTTGGCGGTCTTTTGGCGCTATGGGCTGCCTTTCGTGCGCGTCGTAGAGCTGGTTTGGCCGAGCGTGAAAGCGCCTTGGCAACACGGCGGGCAGAGGAGATGGAGGCCATGCTGGCACAATTGGCCAAAAGCCAGTCAGAGATGACTGGTCGCATGCAGACTATGGCTGAGATCTTCGGATCCCGTCAGGCCGACCTGTTGCGGGTGGTGAATGAACGTCTGGACGGCGTTGGCAAGAGTCTCGGCTCGTCCATGTTGCAAAGCTCCAAACACACACACGAGAGCCTTCAAGCAGTTCATGAACGTCTCGCTCTTTTAGACCAAGCGCAAAAAACAATGGGTGACCTGGCTGGCGAAGTGACCGGATTGCGGCAGGTGCTTTCTGACAAACAGTCTCGCGGGGCCTTCGGACAAGGGCGTATGGAAGCCATCATTGAAGATGCCTTGGCACCCTCCAACTATTCGTTCCAAGCTGTTCTGAGCAATAATGCCCGCCCCGACTGTCTGATCCACATGCCGTCAGGTGCCCCGCCCCTGGTCATTGATGCCAAGTTTCCATTGGAGGCTTTCGAGGCGTTGCAACAGGCGAACAGCGTGGAAGAGAACAAGCAAGCTGCGGCTCGGTTCAGAAAGGATATCGCCAAGCATATTGACGATATCAGTCAAAAATACCTCATCAATGGCGAGACACAGGAAACGGCGCTGATGTTTGTGCCGTCGGAGAGCGTTTTCGCGCACATTTATGAGCATTTTGAGGATTTAGTGCAACGAGCCTACAAAGCGCGTGTGGTGATCGTCTCGCCGTCATTGCTCATGCTGTCTGTTCAAGTTGTTCAGTCCGTATTGCGCGATGCGCGTATGCGCGAGCAGGCACACGTCATTCAAAAAGAGGTGGCGCGGCTGATGGAAGATGTCGGCCGACTGACCGAGCGCGCAGGAAAACTCCAGAGCCATTTCAGTCAAACAAGTCGGGATCTCGATCAGGTCATGATTTCCAGCGACAAAATTCAAAAGCGTGGCCAAGTGATTGTGGATCTGGGTTTGGGAGCCGGGGATGACACCGCAAACAGCGAAGGCTCTGTGAAGCCACAGCGCGGTTCGGTAGCTGGCAGACCTCTGGATGAGGATGAACTCCCGTCCTTTTTCGAGAGCTATCGAACATAAAGTCTCCGTTCGGGTCGCCGCGTTTTGAGGCATCGCACGCACAAAATACCCGCTTACACCTATGAAGCGAACCATATAAGGTGTTCCCCATAGATTTGTGGAGGAATTTATGGTTCAGCCTTTCCATCTGGCTTTCCCGGTGACTGATCTGGAGGCCACCAAGCAGTTTTATCAAAGGTGCCTTGGATGTCGGATCGGTCGTGAAAGCCCCGGTGCATGGGTCGACCTCGATTTGTATGGGCATCAGCTCTCGGCGCATCTGCGTCCCAAAACCACTGGAGAGTTGTCGAATTCGGGTCAGGTGGATGGCGATGCGGTACCCATCCCGCATTTCGGGGTGGTGTTGACCATGGATCAATGGCAGCAATTGGCCACGCGCCTTCAGTCCCATGAGGAAGTTCAGTGGATCATGCAGCCGAAAACGCGGTTTGCAGGTGAGCCGGGCGAGCAGGGAACATTTTTCATTATGGATCCGTCTGGAAATGCTCTTGAATTCAAGGGTTTCAAATCCAGCGAAGCATTGTTTGCAGTGTAAGGGCAGTTTTCATGCAACTTATCGACAAGACACATTTGACCGAAAGTGGCCGCTCTGCGGATCAACTGACTGTCGGTCTGGCTCAGATTGCACCCATATGGCTGGATCGTGCCGGCACACTGGACAAGGTCATCGACGGTATCGATCAAGCCGCCGAGCAGAATTGCCAGTTGACGGTATTTGGCGAGGCATTGGTGCCGGGATATCCGTTTTGGGTGGAACGTACGGACGGCGCCCGGTTCAATGATGCAAAGCAAAAAGCGCTTTACGCCAACTACGTGGATCAAGCCGTGGTGATTGAACGTGGCGATCTCGATGGCGTTTGCGATGCCGCTCGGTCTGGCGGAACCGCCGTTTATCTTGGCATAATGGAGCGTGCTCCAGACCGCAGCGGGCACAGTCTTTATTGCTCCCTCGTCTACATCAATCGTGACGGACAGATCAGATCTGTCCATCGCAAGTTGCAGCCGACCTATGAAGAGCGGTTGGTGTGGGCCCAAGGGGATGGCAACGGCCTTCAGGTGCACGACCTGGCTCCGTTTACGGTAGGGGGGCTGAATTGCTACGAGAATTGGATGCCTCTGTCACGGTCAGCCCTTTACGCTCAAGGAGAAGACCTGCATGTGGCCGTTTGGCCGGGTGGCCTTCACAATACTGAGGATACGACACGTTTCATCGCCAAGGAAAGCCGGAGCTACGTCCTGTCGGTATCCGGTTTGATGCGCCCGGAAGACTGTCCCGAGAAAACGCCCGCCCGTGAGGAGATACTGGCCGACGGTGAGCCGTTCATGGCCAACGGTGGCTCCTGTATTGCCGCGCCGGATGGGACATGGCTTGTTGAACCGCAAGTGGGCGAAGAGGTTCTTGTCACCGCTGTTCTGGATCATGCCAAGGTGCGTGGAGAGCGGCAGAACCTTGATTTGGCCGGCCACTACTGTCGCCCCGATGTTACGCGTCTGGTGGTGAACCGCCATCGCCAATCCATGGCTCAATTTGAGGATTAGAACTTGGTCAGTCCAGCGACACCTCTCCAACCACACTAGGAATACACGTAATGTCGATAGTCATCGCTGTAACCAACTTCAACGCGGAAGCGTGGGCAGACCGAATGAAGGTCCGCTTGCCAGACCATTCCGTCCAGATTTGGAAGAAGGGGGAACCTTTGGACGGCAAGGTAGACTATATGCTTGCTTGGAAGCCGGACCCCTCAGCTTTCGATGAGGTGCCGCAGCCGAAGGTTGTGTTCTCACTGGGTGCGGGTGTGGATCACCTGATCAAGATGCCTAACCTACCAGAGGCCCCTTTGGTGCGCATTGTTGATCCAAGCCTGACCACACGCATGACAGAGTGGGTCGTTTTTCAGGTGCTTCTACATCATCGCAATCACTTGACCTACGATGCACAGCAAGCCGAGCACTTGTGGAAGGCTCATGCTCAGCCTCAAGCCTCGAAAGTGCGTGTCGGCCTTCTGGGACTTGGTGAACTCGGTGGGGACGCGGCGCGCGCACTAGCCCGTATTGGTTTTCAGGTTGCTGGTTGGTCGCGTCGCTCCAAGGTGATCGAAGGCGTCAAGTGTTATGCAGGTGAAGATCGGTTTGAGGAGTTTTTGCAAGGTACCGACATTTTGGTGAACTTGTTGCCTCTAACGCCCGATACCAAGGGTCTTGTTGATCGAGCCGTGTTGAGCAAGTTGGCCAAGAACGGTGTTCATGGAGCGCCCGTCTACATCAACGCCGGTCGAGGTGCAACGCAAAATGAAGCAGACATTGCGGAGATGCTGACATCCGGCGCGCTTCGCGGCGCAAGCCTTGACGTGTTCGAGACGGAGCCTCTCGCCGAAGACAGCCCCTTATGGGATGCGCCGGGCTGTGTGATCACTCCCCACGTAGCGGCTGAAAGTGACCCCGAAGCTTTGTCAGACTACATTGCTGGCCAAATTCGAGGATACGAGCAGGGCCTTCCGCTTCAAAACGTCGTCGATCGCAAAACCGGTTATTAAGCGAGACCAACGAAAAACAGACCTGTCCTTTACATCCCCGAGGGATTTTTACAGGCTGCTAACACTCAAAACGCATGCTCTCCATAAAACGGTGCAGCATGCGTTTAAACCTCAAAGCATTCCTGAAAGATCGTCGTGGGAGCAGCCCCATTGAGTATGCGCTCATTGGTGGTGTCATCGCACTTGCACTCATCACAATGACTGGGCTCAATCAACAAGGCCCACATGAGTCCCGACCTGTCGCTTCAGATACGATACAACAATCCACCGATAGTCTGGATGCGATGTTGGCGCCCGATCGCTGACACGGCGAACGCAAGACGCTGCAACGTTAATCCGATATTTGCAATTTTACCCATTAGTTGTTTATGGGCTTTTTCTGCAATGGATTCATCGATGCTTGCTGCTGCTTTGTTGGTTTTCTTTCCCCTTCTCATGATTTTCGCTGCGATCAGCGATCTGTTCACGATGACGATACCAAACTACCTATCGATCATTCTGGTTGCTGGTTTCGCCGTCATGGCGTTGGCCATTGGCATGCCCTTAACGGCGATCGGGGCCCATATCCTGACCGCTCTGGTTGTTCTTGCTGCAGGGTTCGGCCTGTTCGCGCTGGGCGTAATGGGGGGAGGCGATGCCAAATTTGCGGCATGCGTTGCGCTTTGGCTCGGTTACTCGGTTGCTTCTGTTGAGTTTCTGCTTTTGATGGCGGTCTATGGTGGTGTGCTGACGCTTGCCGTCCTTGCCTTTCGATCCTGGCCCATGTTGCCCTTGGCTTTGGAGCGGCAAACATGGATTTCCAGGCTCCATAGACGGGAATCCGGCGTGCCCTATGGCATTGCAATCGCGATTGCGGCCCTTCAGGTTTATGGCTCCAGTTTTTGGTTTGAGCAGATCTCTCAGCTTTCAGGGATGTGAAATCGCCTCTCAAGTATTAACGAATAGTAAAATGCCGCAGTTTTGTGCGCGCTGCATGTTTTGTCAGCCTGTGTACTGCCGTGAGTAGTGGCCTATACATTCCACCCTCTCTACAAATACTAGATAAAATTAACCATGTCTTGACCATTTTGAAGTAGCTTACAGTTAACCAATTGCGAAAATTTCCCTGTTGGAAAGGGCTGGTCGAACATGAGTAAGGCGCGAGTAATAGTCCTCTGTATCGCGTTGATTGCAGGCATTCTGGCGTCAATGTTGGTGCTCAGCATGACGTCTTCCCAGGAACCGGCACCTGTTGTCACTGAAACAAAACCCGTTGAAACGGAAGAGGTGCTTGTTGCGGTGACCGACCTGCAGTTGGGACAGAAAATCAAGGTTGACCAACTTGAATGGGTGCATTGGCCGAAACAGGCGGTTTCAGATGGCACCATTCGCCGGAGCGCGAGACCCAATGCGCTTGAGGACATGGTAGGGCACATTACCCGCTCAGCGATCTTTGCGGGCGAGCCAGTACGCACCGAGCGGATCATTGATACTGAAAGCGGCTTTCTTTCTGCCATCCTGCCAAAAGGAAAGCGCGCGGTTGCTGTATCGGTAGAAGCGGTCAATACAGCCGGTGGCTTCATTCTACCCGGTGACAAGGTGGACCTCATACTAACCCGCGAGTCGAGTTCTCGTGAGCAGTTTTTAAGTGAGACCATTTTAGAGAATATTCGCGTGCTTGCCATTGATACGACCACCGAAGGTGAACGTGAGGACAAGGCGATGACACCGGATAATACCGCAACGCTCGAGTTGACACCTTATCAGGCGGAGATCGTGACGCGTGCTCAACAAGTCGGCAGCCTCTCATTGGCGCTGCGCAGTGCACGAGACGTCTATGGGGAAGGCGAGGAGCCTCCACGGAAACGGGGCGCGATCAACTTCGTCAAATTCGGCGTCACCTCACAGTCTTCCAGTGGGCAGTAAGAGCATGACCAGAGTGTTGGACATACTTCAGAAATTTAACAGGAAAGCGCGCCTATTAGGCTGGGCGGTTGTTGCATGCTGGGCGCTTCTGGGGATTGGTGCCGTTGGTGGTGTCAATGGACAGGCCCATGCGCAAACAGTCTTCCCCTCGGAGGTCTCCATTGACGGCCTGTCCCGGCAAGAGCAATTGTTGCCGGTTGGGGTAGGCAGATCTGTGGTGGTCAACTCGGCCCGGATCGTGCGGGATGTTCTCGTTTCCAGCCCCGAGTTTGTCGATGCGGTCGTTCGCACGGACAAGAAGGTCTACATCTTTGGTAACCAGCCAGGGCAGGGCACTGTTGTTCTTTTTGGAGAGGGCGGACGCCAGATTGCCACCTTCAAGGTCCGTGTTGAGCAGGATTCGACCGACTTGGCGCAGCTCATTTCTCGCTTGCTTCCAAATTCTGATATCGAGGTTGAGTCCCTCAACAGCAATATCATTCTCTCCGGCGTCGCGCTGAACGCTCAAGAAGCTCAGATGGCAGTTGATATTGCCGAGCGTTTCGCCGGTTCTCCAGAAAACGTCGTATCCGCTGTTACTATCGCTGAACGGGATCAGGTGCAGTTGCGGGTGACGGTGGCAGAAGTCAACCGAACGGTTTTGAAGCAGCTTGGCGTCAATTTGTCGGGGGCCATCAATACCGGTAACTTTGGTGTCGGCTTCAACACCGAACCTGGGTTCAATGTCAATCCATCTGCGGTTAATCAGAGCAGTCTTGTCGGGGGCTTCTTGGCGGGCGGTTCGTCTGTGTCAGCGGAAGTACGCGCCCTACAGCGCGATGGGATAGCACGTACGCTGGCGGAACCAACGCTTGTGGCTGTCTCCGGGGAGAACGCTAGCTTTCTTGCTGGTGGTGAATTTCCCATTCCAACAGGTTATGAGGATGGCAAGGTCAGCTTGGAGTTCAAACCCTATGGGGTGGGTCTCGACTTTACACCCGTAGTCCTGGCTGAAGGCCGTATTCGTCTGCGTGTCAAGACAGAGGTCAGTGAACTGTCAACCGACGGTGCTGTAAGCATCACCAATGGTATCGCTGTGTCAGCACTAAAGGTGCGTCGGGCCGAGTCGACTGTGGAGCTGCCATCAGGTGGCACGCTCGTGATGGCGGGCCTGCTGCAAGAGGACTACAAACAGGAAATTGATGCAACGCCAGGCCTGAAGAACCTGCCGATCCTCGGCCCGCTCTTTAAAAGCCGTGATTTCCGTAACAACCAGACCGAATTGGTGGTGTTCGTGACACCTTATGTTGTGCGACCGGTGGCCACTGCCGATCTATCGCGCCCGACAGACAATCTGGCACCACCCAGCGATGCGTCAACCGTGTTCCTCAATCAGCTGAACCGCATTTACAACACCAAGGAAGTGCCTTTGAAGGGCGGGTACCATGGCGACATCGGCTACATCTATGAGTAGGGAGCAGGGCCTCATGAACGCTTTTATTGCGAGCACAAAAAGCGCATTGGCGCGCGGTGTAGCAGTACGTATCGGTATCCTGTGCCTGGTGGGGGGAGTGCTGGCCGCATGTCAGGGCACAACAGCAGATCAGGAGCGGTTGACGCTGGCTGATTTTGACTACCAGAAGCGACATCCGATTATTCTCAGTGAAGAGCCCGAGAATTTCG
Source organism: Pseudovibrio exalbescens DSM 16456 (assembly GCF_000422785.1). GTDB lineage: Bacteria > Pseudomonadota > Alphaproteobacteria > Rhizobiales > Stappiaceae > Pseudovibrio > Pseudovibrio exalbescens. Next base: position 42,168 of record NZ_AUGS01000015.1, on the reverse strand, counting down.
ATATTCCACTGGCCGGTGGAACGAGAAATCTAAACCGTCAGGTTTCCTCGACCATTCTGGCGTTTGGTCAGCAGGCGCGCGAGGAGGGCAACGGGTATGTTGAGGTGTTGGTGCCACGGGGCTCTGCCAACGAGGCCGCGGCCAAGGCAGTAACCCCGCAGATACGATCGGCATTGAAAAAGGGCGGGGTCTCTCCGTCAAAGGTAGTTGTGCGCACCTACCCGGTCAATGACAGCTATGTGTCAGCACCGATACGCCTGTCATTTGCTCGCATGAAGGCGAAGGTACCGCATAGGTGCGGGCAATGGCCGGAGAATGTGGTGTCTGGCCCCGAAAACACGGATATGGACAACTTTGGTTGCGCGACCCAGGCCAATCTGGCTGCCATGGTGGACAATCCGGCTGACCTTCTGACGCCACGTGCCGAATCGCCAGTCGATGCCGAGCAGCGTCGCAGCCTGAACGAGAAGTATCGGACGGGCGCGATCACTGCAGGTGACTACAAAGAGGGTGTCGGCGCACGAGTCTCTTCTTTTTAAAGGCATGAGTTAATGGCAGATCTTGCATCAGAACAAAAATTGGCGGAAGCGCCGCAAACGCCAGTAACGACCAATCCGATTGCGAGTTACGAGAGTGCATCGGTGCCGCGTATCTCCATTGCTGCGTTCTGTGAAACTGAGGACGCAGCGCAGGTTGTCGAAAAAGCAGCCAGTGATCGGCGAATGAGCAAAGCCCATGTGGATGTTCATCACGGCACACTGGCGGCGGCTGTCGAGCTTTTCCAGAATGCGCCAACGCCAAACCTGTTGATCATTGAAAGCTTGCGAGACAGCGCAACGCTGCTGGACGAACTGGACCAGTTGGCCGATGTTTGTGATGCCGGTACCCGTGTGATGGTCATTGGCCAGATCAATGATGTCGAGTTGTACCGAGCGTTGATTTCACGTGGGATCAGTGAGTACCTCTTGGGGCCCGTTGGTGTGCATCAGTTGATCGCCACGGTGAGCAGCTTCTACACTGAACCGGGAACCGAACCTCTGGGCAAAACGGTGGCTCTGATCGGGTCAAAGGGAGGATGTGGCGCGTCCACGATCGCTCACAACCTCTCCTGGGTTATTTCCAAAACCCTTGAAACGGACGTGGCGCTGGCGGATTGCGATTTGCCGTTTGGTACTGCGGGTTTGGACTTCAATCAGGATCCTCTCCAGGGGATTTGGGAGGCGGTGTCTGCGCCCGAACGGCTCGATCAAACATTCTTGGATCGTCTGCTTGCCAAGTGTAATGATCGGCTGAGTTTTCTGGCTGCTCCAGCTTCTCTGGACAAACCCTATGACTTTTCTGAGAGCCATTTCGATCAGCTTGTAGAAACCATGCGCACTGGTACGCCCATGGTGGTACTGGATCTGCCGCATACCTGGAATGCGTGGGTCCGGCGGGTGCTTGCTACTGTTGATATCATCATTGTTGTTGCCGAACCGGATCTGGCGAACCTGCGCAATGCCAAGAATCTGGTTGATGCACTGGTGCAGTTGCGGCCCAATGATGCGCGGCCCTACCTGGTGCTGAACAAGGTCAACATGCCCAAGCGACCGGAAATAAAGCCGGACGAGTTCAGCAAGGCGCTCGATGTGCAAAATCTCGCGAGTGTTCCGTTCGAGCCCGGTTTGTTTGGCACAGCTTCCAACAATGGTCAGATGATCGGTGAATACGATCGCAAACACGCCGTGGGTGGGTTGTTTGAAGATATCGCGCGCTCTGTGACGGGCCGAGGCGATGCGCGTGCGAGAAAGGCGTCACCGCTTACGTCGTTGATCGGCAAGTTGAAGCGAAAGGCCGAATAATCTGATGTCTCATAGAGGGGAGCGCGAATAAATGTTCGGACGCCGTGGATCCAGCGCGGATCAATCGCGCAAGGCGCCGGCCAAGTCGTCGATCGGGTCGGACGCACAAGGTGTCACGTCAGTTGATACCGTTGAGCCGCCAGCCCCATCGGCTGCGCCAGTCTCTCCCGAGCCTTCCTACGAGCCAGCGACACCAACGCCTGTTAATCCGGCGCCGCAGCCTGAACCTGAGGTGCGCAACAGCACACGGCGCTCACCGGATTACTACGCGACGAAAGCGTCGATCTTCAACGCGCTGGTAGAGGCGATCGATCTCTCGCAATTGTCGCGGCTTGGCCCAGAAGACGCACGCGATGAAATTCGTGACGTCGTCAACGACATCATTGCGCTCAAGAACGTGGTCATGTCCATTGCTGAGCAGGAAGACCTGCTGGAGGACATCTGTAACGACGTTCTCGGATATGGTCCATTGGAACCGCTTCTGGCGCGCGACGACATTGCCGACATCATGGTCAATGGGGCGGATACGGTTTACATCGAAACCGAGGGTAAGGTCGAAAAGACCGAAATTCAGTTCCGCGACAACAAACAGTTGATGAATATCTGCCAGCGCATCGTTTCGCAGGTGGGTCGCCGGGTGGATGAGTCCAGCCCCATCTGTGATGCGCGTCTTCCCGATGGTTCGCGTGTCAACGTCATCGCGCCGCCGTTGTCATTGGACGGGCCAAGCCTGACAATCCGAAAGTTCAAGAAAGACAAGCTGACGCTTGAGCAGTTGGTGCGGTACGGCAGTATTTCTCGCGAGGGCGCCGGACTTTTGGAGATCATAGGACGCGTTCGGTGTAATGTGATCATTTCCGGTGGTACCGGCTCGGGTAAGACAACACTGCTGAATTGTTTGACCCGGTATATCGACAAGTCCGAACGTATCATCACCTGCGAAGACAGCGCCGAGCTTCAATTGCAGCAGCCGCATGTTGTGCGCCTTGAAACCCGTCCTCCAAACCTTGAAGGTGAGGGGCAGGTGACCATGCGCGACCTTGTGAAAAACTGTCTGCGTATGCGTCCGGAACGCATCATCGTGGGTGAGGTTCGTGGACCGGAGGTTTTCGATCTGCTTCAGGCCATGAACACCGGTCATGACGGTTCGATGGGTACGATCCACTCGAACTCGCCGCGCGAGTGCCTCAAGCGTATGGAATCCATGATTGCCATGGGGGGATACAGTCTGCCAGCACGCACGGTGCGTGAGATGATTGTCGGGTCTGTCGACCTGATCATTCAGGCGGCGCGGCTACGCGACGGATCCAGGCGCATAACCCACGTTACAGAAGTGGTTGGCATGGAAGGCGATGTCATCACCACTCAGGATATTTTCCTTTACGATATGCTTGGGGAAGATGCCCAGGGTCGCATCATGGGACGTCACCGTTCCACTGGTATTGGGCGGCCGCAGATGTGGGAACGTGCGCGCTACTTTGGCGAGGAGGAGCGATTGGCCAAGATGCTGGACGCTTCAGACGTCGGGGAGGGCTTGAATGGCTGAGTTTGTCGCGCGTCCCGAGGTGTTGGGTCTTGTTGTCGCCGTGCTTGTGATGCTGGCAGTCGGAGGACTGCTCTACGCATTACTTCTACCTCTTTTTTCAGGGGAACGATGCAGAGAGCAGCGCTTGGACCGGGTTATACGCACAGACCAGCGCATGGCGGCAGCCGCTCAAGCCAAAACGGATAGTGCGTTGCGACGCAAATCGGTCCAGGAGCAATTGAAGGCGCACGAACAGAAGCTACAGGAAAAGAAAAAACATGCCGACAAGCCCGCGTTCGGGGAATGGATGGCACAAGCAGGCCTGCATCTGAGCAAGAAGCAGTTTTATCTCTACAGCATCGTGTTCGGGTTGGGCGTTGGGTTCTTGACCTACAGCCTCGGGCAATCCTTGCTGATCGTCATTGCGCTCACGTTTACTGGTCTCTTTGGTGTGCCGCGCTGGGTAGTTGGCTACTTGCGCAAGCGCCGCTTGCAGAAATTCCTCGACGAGTTTCCTAACGCCATTGACGTCATCGTGCGCGGTGTCAAGGCCGGTTTGCCGTTAAGTGACTGTATCCGCCTGATCGCTTCCGATGGGCAGGAACCGATCAAGACGGAGTTCGCGCGTATGGTCGACGCCCAGCAAATGGGGATTCCTGTATCTGAAGCGGTTCATTCGTTGGCGAAGCGAGTGCCGGTGGCCGAGGCGAATTTTTTCGCAATTGTCATCACAATCCAATCTCAGGCCGGGGGCGGTTTGTCAGAAGCATTGGGCAACCTGTCGAAGGTGCTGCGTGATCGCAAGGCGATGAAGGGCAAGATCAAGGCGGTCAGTTCGGAAGCCAAGGCGTCTGCGGGCATTATCGGTTCATTGCCGATTATTGTCGCCGGTCTGGTCTACATTCTCAGTCCCGAGTACATCATGGTGCTGTTTCAGACATTTGCTGGAAACGTCATCATTGCAGGTTCGTTGATCTGGATGTCCCTCGGCGTGTTCGTCATGCGCGGCATGATCAACTTCGACATATAGGGGATGGATATGAGTCTGACTGCGCTAGCCAATCAGGAAACCCTTATTGCTCTTCTTGTCCTGGTGGCCGTTGCGGGAACGGTATTCACACTGGTCGTTCCGCTTCTTGAGCGCGATCACCTCAAGTCGCGAATGAAATCTGTTGCCTTGGAGCGCGAGCAACTACGCGCCAAGGAGCGAGCCAGATTGGCAGCAGAAAAGGAAACACAGCGCGTAAGCCTGCGTAACCAACCCAAACAGACCGTGAAGGAGTTCGTTGACAAGTATCGGCTGCGGGATCTCCTTTCCAATGAAGAGACAATCGCCAAATTGCGGATGGCCGGTTTTCGCGGCTCGGGACCACTCTACACGTTCCTGTTCATGCGCATCGTCATGCCTATCCTCTTGTTGCTTGTGGCCATGCTCTACACAATGGTCCTTCTCAAGGGGCAGTTGTCCTTCGGCGCTGCGCTTCTTATTTCGATGGTTGTTGCCGCCATTGGTTTTTATGGGCCCAACATTTACGTTCAAAACAAGATCACCAACCGCCAGACATCTATCCGCCGGGCCTGGCCAGATGCCCTAGATTTGATGCTGATCTGTGTTGAATCGGGCATGTCGATTGAAGCCGCTTTCAAGCGCGTATCCGAGGAAATCGGCATTCAGTCCGTTGAGCTTTCTGAGGAGCTGGCCCTTGCGAACGCCGAGCTTTCTTACCTGCAGGACCGATCGGTTGCTTATCAGAACCTGGCGGACAGAACTGGATTGGATGCGGTCAAGAATGCTGTTCTTGCGCTCAATCAGGCCGAGCGGTACGGGACCTCGCTTGGCTATGCACTTCGGGTCATGGCAGAGGAAAATCGCCTACAACGTATGCAGCTCGCCGAGAAGAAGGCAGCTTCCCTGCCGCCAAAGCTCACCGTTCCCATGATCGTGTTCTTTTTGCCGGTATTGTTCTGCGTCATCATGGGACCAGCGATCATTCAGGTACTTGATACCTTTTAGATCTTAACCGGCCTGTTGTTTTTGAAGCCGCTTTTGCAACATGGCTTGCAGATAGGCGATATTGGCCTGAGCTTGAGCCGGGTCCAGTTCCGCTTCGGCGACAGCGATAGCTTGGTCGAATTTTCCCTGCAGTCCCATGGCAAGAGCAAGATTCTGGCGCACTCTGCTTGTTGCGCCCGGTTTTTCAAGCGCAAGGCGCAAGGCTTGTTCTGCTTTGGGAAGTTCTTCGGTCAGAATGTAAGACATGCCAAGATTGTTCAGGATACTTGGCTCATTCGGCGCGATCTGGAGCGCTTGGGTGTAGAGCTTGCGTGCTTGTTCCGGCTGACCCAGTTGATCATGAATGGCCCCTTTGGCAGACAGCATCCGCCAATCCGGATTGGCTGGGTCAATGGCTGTATCCAGAACGCCAAGAGCTTCCTGAAGTTTGCCGTTCTCTGCCAGAACCTTGCCATAGGCCGCTGCGATTTCCGGATCACCTTGATGAGCAATGACGGACTTGCGCAGTACCGCCTCGGCTTGAGTGCCCTGATTGTTGATACGCAATGCGGCAGCGTAGTTCATGGAGGCCGACTTGTCCGCCGGATTACGCTCGTAGCTGTTGCCCCAGTATGACAAGGCCTTCTGTAGTTCAGGGGTTCCCGGCTGGAGGGGTTTGGTGGCGTGTGTTGCCGAAACCTGCGCATTGCGGGTGGTGTTGCACCCGGCCACGATCGACAAGCCAAGGCATAGCGCCGTCAACGTGACAATGGTCTGCCGACGCGGCTTTGATATCGCGGATTGCCCCTTGCGCGTTATCCTGATCATGGTCAGCCCCTAAAATAAGCATGATTTGAAATTACCACTAATTAGTGAAGCATTAACCCTAATCACCCGTTAACACCCAGATGCCGAACTGTTCTGCAACAAGTTAGTATCGGACTATTCTTGTGCCTGTCTTGCCGGGCGGATCGTGGCGAATTAGTGTGCTCACGCTCACCGAAACCGCCCAAGCCGCGGACCCGTACAAAAGAAATGTTCCAGAAACAGGAGAAAAACGGTGCTTAATGCAATTCTGCCACCAGAAAGTAAGGGAACAACAATTCCAGTTGTTGGCGTTACAAGTGAAACGCTCAACGCCAAACTGACTGAACTCGGGGACGTCGCCGAAAAATGGACGGCATTGCAAGGCTTTAACGGGGCTGTCGATAGTTTGTGTATTGTGCCCGGCTCTGATGGTGGGTCAGCCATTGCGCTTTTGGGATTGGGCGACCGGGACAATAACGCCATGAAGGCTGGCGCTGCTTTGGCGCGCCAGGCTCCCGCTACTGCATTTCATTTGGAAGGTGGGGTTGAAGACGAGGCCGGCTTTGCTCTCGGTTTTGCTTTGGCTTCCTACAGCTTCAATTCCTATCAGAACAAGGAGACCAAGCGTGCTCAGTTGAAACAACCAAAGTCAGTACCGCTTGACGTTTTGTCGCCGATTCTGAATGGGGTGCAACTCGCGCGTGATCTCATCAATACGCCTGCAAATGACATGGGACCGGCGGAACTCGCCTCAGCCGCCGAAAATCTGTTTGCCAAATTCTCGGGTCACACTCAGGTAATCTCTGGATCTGATCTTGAGGAGGGCTTTCCCCTCATTCATGCGGTGGGCAAGGCCAGTGACCGCGCGCCAAGGCTGATTGATTGCCGTTGGGGTGCGGATGATGCTCCCAAGATTACCTTGGTAGGCAAGGGGGTCGTGTTTGATACCGGCGGACTGGACCTGAAACCGGCATCAGGCATGCTGTTGATGAAGAAAGATATGGGTGGAGCAGCCAATGTGCTGGGATTGGCCGCCATGATCATGGAAGCCGACCTGCCTGTGCGGTTGCGGGTGTTGGTTCCTGCCGTGGAAAATGCAGTATCGAGCAATGCCTTCAGACCATCCGATGTGTTGCGCAGTCGCCGCGGACTTACTGTTGAAGTGGGCAATACCGACGCTGAAGGTCGGCTGGTTCTGGCCGATGCACTCACGTATGCGGATGAAGAAAAACCCGATTTGCTGATTGATATGGCAACCCTGACCGGCGCTGCTCGTGTGGCTCTTGGGCCCGATTTGCCACCATTTTACACCGACGATGAGGAACTGGCAGAAACGATTGCCGTTCACAGCGAGGCGGTGAACGATCCATTGTGGCGCATGCCTCTCTGGGAGCCCTATCGCGAATACATTTCGTCTCGGGTGGCCGACATCTGCAATATGAATACATCTGGCGCAGGCTTTGCGGGATCCACCACTGCGGCCTTGTTCCTCAAGGAGTTTTCGGAGCACCGCCAGAGTTGGGTTCATTTTGACATTTATGGCTGGACACCAATTGAAAAGGATATCAAGCCTCAAGGCGGTGAAGCACAGGGAATTCGAGCCCTTTTTGATCTTTTGCAGGCCCGTTTCAAGTAATCTGCACAGCTACATGAGAAAGCCGGTTGTTGAACCGGCTTTCCTCTGCCATAACGGAACCGAAACAAGCCCTTATGGTCAACTTTCTGAGTAAGCGAGATCTCTTGGAATGCCGATTGAGATGCGCCCATCACATGCCTTGAAACTCTGGCAGGATGTGACACTGTCCTTGGTGCGCGGTGAAGATGAGGATCTTTCAGCTCGTCAGCTTGCCATCTTGTTGAGCGTTTACATGGAACCACCACCCCATACGGTGCGTGGACTTGCGGAAAAACTCGGTGTTACAAAGCCGGCGATCACGCGCGCACTTGATACCCTGGGCAGCAAGAAACTCTTGTCTCGCCGCCGCGACGACGCCGATCGACGCAATGTTATCATTACCCGGACGTTGGAAGGCGCCTTGTACCTTGAGCGGCTGGGCGATCTCGTTGTCGACAAAGCGGCTGCACTGCCTCGCTGAACAACAAACAAATCACTGGAAATAGCATGTCCCAATTCGACCGTCGTCTGCATCCCGTGCGCCCCGATGTTGCTGCCCGTGAGTATGAAGGTAAATGCTCTGCAGCTCGCTTCGTTGATGGGCAGCTTCATGCCATCGGTGCGGATCGCGTTGCGCTTCGGGCAGAACCCTCTCAAAGCGCCGGTGTTGATACTGAACTGCTTTATGGTGAAACATTTGAAGCGTTTGATGAACGCGAGGGGTGGACTTGGGGACGCAACAAGACCGACGGGTATGTTGGTTGGTTGCCGTCTGCGGCACTTTCCACGCCGTTCGAGCCGACGCATCGTGTGTTGGCCTTGCGAACCTACCGATATCCGGCGGCAGAACTGAAACACCCGCCAGTCGGTTTGATCTCTCTTGGCTCTCAGGTTCGGGTAACCCGCATGCACGTCAACCGCGATCTGGCGTATGCCGAACTGCATGATGGAACATTTGTTGTTGCCAAGCATCTGACTGAAATAACTGCACGCCAGGATGATTGGGTGTCGACGGCGGAAGCCCTGCTTGGCATTCCGTACCTTTGGGGCGGACGCTCGTCACTCGGGTTGGATTGCTCTGGGCTGGTTCAACTCAGTGCGGCAACAGGGGGGCACCTCTTGTTGCGGGATGCGGATATGCAAGAGGCAACGGCTGGGCGTGCACTGGACATCAGTGCAGGGCTGCCCGAGTTGCAAAGAGGCGACCTTCTGTTCTGGAAGGGGCATGTGGGTGTCTTATCTGATCCACAAACACTTCTGCATGCTAATGGCTATACCATGACAGTGGCCTATGAGCCGTTGGATGCGGCGCTGGAACGAATTGCCAAGAATGAGTTTGGCCAGCTAACGGCTGTACGACGGCTGCCTGCGCTTCTGGATTGAGAGGAGAGCAAGCACGATTGTTAGCGCTTCCTTCACTAAATACCTAGTAAAATCCAACGGATTTAAGATCGTGGGGGATCAATGCGCTACAAACATGTGAAGACAGGCTGGCTTTCAGCCCTCATCATTGGTGTTGGATTGGCCGGCATTGGCGGAATCACGAGTTCAGCCCATGCAAAGGAAGTGTCGGTCTTCTTGGACCAAGCCAAGGTTTTCCGTATTGAGGAGCCAGCCGGTACGGTAATTCTGGGCAATCCGGCCATTGCTGATGTTACCTTACATGACCGCATGACGATCGTTGTGACCGGAAAATCCTATGGCGTTACCAATCTGATCGTTTTGAACGAGCAGTCAGAGCCTATTGTTGATGACCAGATTGTTGTTCGCAGCCTTGTAGACAATATGGTGACAGTTCAGCGCAATACCAACCGCTTCTCGTATTCTTGCGAGCCCGATTGTGAGCCGCTGATGCGGGTTGGCGACCAAAAAGACTTTTACGAAAACACCGCCAAACAGGTCGAAATGCGCAACACACTAGGCGAGAACGGAAGCCTGCCGAGATCATCGGATGAGGACGAATAGCGCTCAATCGCGTCAGGAGCAGGCAAATGAAAGCGTACGGGCAAAGGTTTGTACGGCGGCTGCGCGGCTTTAGCAAAGACAACAGGGGCGTAACTGCCGTTGAATTTGCAATGATCGCGATGCCGTTTTTCATCCTTATCTCTGCTATACTTGAGCTCGGTGTCATTTTCTTCGCTGGCCAATTGCTGGATAACGCGACCTTTGATGCGGCCCGTATGGTGCGCACCGGCCAAGCTCAGGTTTCGAGTATGTCCAAGAGTAAAATTGAAGATCTCATATGCGACCGCATGTCTGGCTTGTTATGCACCGATCGTGATCGTTTGTTTGTCGAAGTCAAGAATTATCCTTCGTTTAAAGATTTAGCCAGTGCACCGCCGCTTGTGGACAGCAATAAGAAATTCCAACCACCTACGACGTTCAATTTGGGGAGCCGTTCTTCGGTCATGATGGTTCGAGTGGTCTACAAATGGCCCATGGTCACCAACTGGATCAAGGATGCCATGCAAGATACCGCCGATGGAGACAGGCTCATTATCTCGACAGCAATTTTTCGGAATGAGCCGTATTGAGAACAGCGTTGAAACGCGTTCAAGGCTTTGAAACAGGGCAAAAGGTAATGCGGGCACGGCAAAAAGAGCATGGAGTGCGCACAGGTGCATTGTGGTCGTGGCTGCGCCGTTTTGGTGACGATCGCAACGGTGTGGCTGCGGTGGAGTTTGCCGTCATTCTGCCCGTCTTTCTGATTCTGCTGGTTGGTATGATCGAGCTCACGACGGTGTTGAGCGTCGACAGAAAAGTCGGACGGATCGGCTCGTCCGTCGCAGATCTGATCGCTCGTGAAACCGAAGTCAACTCAGCAATGATGAATGATTTGTTTTCGGCATCGGAGCAGATCATGACACCTTACAACGCAACTGGCACCGTTATTGAGTCGGGTGTTGTGGAGTTCGAGAAAAAGTCTGGCAACACCTTCACGACAGAAGTCCTGTGGAGCGCTGGAAAGGTGCTTGGAAATTCCGGAACCACGGAGCCGTGGAGCAAAGGTAGCCCTCTTCCGAAGGGGATAAATATCCCCAATACTATTAAAACGGACGGCGCATGCCTTGTGATCACTCAGGTGACACATGTCTATGAGCCCATATTGGGCGAGGTTATGGATACCTTACTTGGGATTGGCACGATCACATTGGAGGATCTGTATTTTTCCGAGCCTCGCCAGACAAACTGTATTCAGTATAGATAGTGTCTGATAGCTTTCCGGTAGGGTAGATAGGAACACTGTGGCATAATCCCGCAGAGCGGAAAATCAGTCCTAAAATTTCTTTGTAAATGACAAGGATCAATGGCAGGACTACTCAAAAAGTAGAATAAGGCAACCAAGCCCGGCGATATGTATACACTCGAGTGCTGACAATGTGGGTCGAAGACGCGACGTCAAATCCTCCCGGCGAAGCGCAGTGACAACCTTCAGGATCAGCACCTCACAACGAAGAGGCCCCAATGGCAACTAACCGGACATACGACCAAATTCAGGTTGGTGACACCGTGACTCGTTCCCGTATTTGTACGGCGAATGATCTGTTTGTATTTGCTCATGCTTCCGGCAACATCAACCCGCTTCATCTGCCAAACGCAGAGTGGGAAGGCGAAAAGGACGGCGATGGCCCTTCCGCTCCCTTCATGTGGGGTGGTACGCTGATTTCCGCAGTCATCGGCAACGTTCTGCCTGGTCCAGGCAGTGTGTACCGTGACCAGACCCTGAAGTTCCACGAAAAGGTGAAGGTTGATCAGGTTCTTGATGTAACCGTAACCGTTCTGGAAAAGCTGGCAGACCGTCATGTGCGCCTGTCCACCGTTGTCAAGCGCGACGACGGAACCCTGGTTGCAGAAGGCGAAGCAATCGTTATTGCGCCTGAAAAGACCATCAGCTACGACCCGGAAAAGCTGCCGAGCCTTCTCATGAAGCGCCATCAGCATTTTGACCGTCTGGTTGCTTTGGCAAAACAGCTGCCAGCAATTCCGACTTCCGTTGTTTGCCCTGACGATGCCAACTCTTTGGGTGGCACTGTAATGGCAGCCGAAGCTGGCCTCATCGTACCGATTCTCTGTGGTCCTGCTGCACGTATCCAGGCAGCAGCCGAAAAGATTGGGGTCGATATCTCCGGTTACGAGCTCATCGACTGTGAAGACGAAAACTCTTCCGCAGCTCGCGCCGTTGCGCTGGTTCACGAAGGCCGTGTACGTTCTGTGATGAAGGGGCACCTGCACACCGACGACCTGCTGCGCCACGTTGTGAAGCGCGAAGGCGGCCTGCGCACCAAGCGTCGTATCTCCCATGCGTTCGTCATGGACGTACCGGGTCGCTCCACTCCGGTTATCATTTCTGATGCGGCGATCAACATCGCGCCAGATCTGCCAACCAAGGTGGACATCACTCAGAATGCCATCAACGTTGCGCGTTCTATCGGCATTGAGCCTCCAAAGGTCGGCGTACTTTCCGCTCTGGAAACAGTAAACCCGGCAATTCCATCCACAATTGACGCTGCGGTTCTGTCCAAGATGGCTGATCGTGGTCAGATCAAGGGTGGTATCGTGGATGGCCCACTGGCCATGGACAACGCGATCGATCTTGAAGCAGCCCGCACGAAGGGTATCGACTCCCTCGTTGCTGGTCGCGCGGAAGTGCTGATCGTACCGAACCTCGAAGCTGGTAACATGATCGCGAAGGAACTGACCTTCGTGGCCCATGCTGAAACCGCTGGTCTGGTCATCGGTGCACGTTGCCCTGTTATTCTGACCAGCCGTGCCGACAACGATCGTGCACGTCTCGTATCTTGCGCTCTTGCAAGCCTTTACGACTACTACAGCCGTAACAAAACCGCATTCAACGGCGAAGACATTGCTAAGGCAGCTGAATAATGACAATTGAAACTATTCTGGTACTGAACGCAGGTTCTTCCTCCATCAAGTTCCAGCTGTTCCAAGGCGAAGAGTCCGTGCTGTCCGGTCAGATCGATGGTCTGGGTGCGTCCGCTTGGGTGAAGGGCAAAACCGCAGAAGGCAAGGTTCTGATGGACCGCGCCCTTTCTGAGGAAGAAGCCAAGGATCACACTGCTGCACTGCAGGTCATTCTGGCTCTGCTCAAGGAATTTGATGCGAATCTTGAAGTGGACGCTATCGGGCACCGGGTTGTCCATGGCTCCACCAACTTCTCCGCACCGGTTCTGGTGACCGAAGAAGTGGACAAGGAGCTGGAAGGCATCAATCACCTTGCACCGCTCCACAACCCGCATAACCTGGCGGGTATCCGCGGTGCAAAGGCAGCCTTCCCAGGTAAGCCGAACGTTGCTTGCTTCGATACTGCGTTCCACCGGACGCAGGAATTCAAGAACGAAGCCTACGCAATTCCGCTGAAGTACTACGAAGAGGGCGTTCGCCGCTACGGCATGCACGGCCAGTCGTTCCACTACATTTCAGAGGAGTTGCATAATGTGGCTCCGGAAGTAGCTAACGGCAAGGTTGTGGTTGCTCACCTGGGCAATGGCGCTTCCATGTGCGCGATCGATAATGGCAAGTGCGTCACCACCACCATGGGCTTTACCCCATTGGACGGTTTGGCAATGGGCACTCGCTGTGGCCTTATCGATCCGGGTGTCATCTTCTACCTGATGGAAGAGAAGGGCATGACTTCGAAGGAAGTTGCGCACCTGCTCAACAAGGAATCCGGTATGAAGGGTCTTTCCGGCATCTCGCAGGACATGCGTGACCTGGAGCAGTCCGAAGATCCGCGCGCCAAACAGGCACTTGAGTACTACGACAACCGCGTCAAGCGCGAGTTGGGTGCTCTGGTTGCTGTCATGGGCGGTATCGACGCGCTGGTATTCACCGGTGGTATTGGCGAAAACTCCGCCAAGACCCGCGCTGGTGTGTGTAAGGGCCTGGAATTCCTTGGAATCGAAATTGACGAGGAAGCCAATGGCGCTCGTGCCAAGGAAGCAATCACGATTTCCAAGCCATCTTCCAAGGTTAAGATCATGGCGATCCCAACCAATGAAGAAGCGATGATTGCACGCCAGACACGTGAAATCTGCGAAGCGTAATCACTCGGCAAATGCCGTGTTCGATCAGGGCCGCCTCATTCGAGGTGGCCCTTTTTGCTTGTTGGGATCAAGAGACCTTGCTGGTTCGGGTGATGGTCATTGTGTTGCCACGACCGCTGCTTATTCAATCAGCCATTGCAAGCCATAGTTAAAGCCTGTGTTGAGCTGGCCGTGCCTATGCTAAATGTCCAGCTGTTCTTCACCCTCGACTCTCGCTGATGAAACGGATCAGATTCATGACAAGCAAAGTTACCACAGTCGTTTTTGATGTAGGCAATGTCCTTATTCACTGGGACCCGCACAATCTTTACCGCAAGCTCATTCCAGACGACACGGAACGTGATTATTTTTTGAATACTGTTTGTCACTACGACTGGAATCTGGAACAGGACAAAGGGCGTGGATGGCAGGAAGCACTTGAGGAGCGAATTGGCCAGTTCCCTCATCATGAGGACTTGATCCGGGCCTACTACGACCGCTGGGAAGAAATGCTGGATGGCCATGTTGAAGGAACGGTCAAGCTTCTGAAAGAGCTTAAGGATGGCGGCGTACCGCTTTATGCGATCACCAATTTCTCCTCGGAGAAGTTCGAGGTTGCAAAGCAGATTTTTCCTTTCCTCGCCGATTCATTCCGCGACACTGTCGTTTCTGCTGAAGAAAAGCTCTTGAAACCAGATCGCCGGATCTATGAAATCCTCATTGAACGAAACAACTTGAACCCGAGTGAGTTGGTCTTTGTCGACGACACTTACAAGAACGTTTTAGGAGCTCAGGCTGTTGGAATGCAGGCCCTGCACTTTGAAACACCGGAAAAGTTGCGCGCTGATCTGAAAACTCTAGGGCTTCAATGGTAGCTTTTTGAACTGCATCAGATGCCGTCGTAGTGGGCGGGCAGGTGTGTTGTCCGCTTACCGGTCGTTGTCGGCAAGGGTATGTCCGATGTGGCCTTCGTCATAGGTCCAGATCCCCATGTCATATCCTTCGTCCAGAATTTTCAGCGCGGTTTGCAGCTTTACCTGTGGGGGGATGTCAACACTGAACAAAGGAATGTCACCGTCTGCATCTTCGCATGTACACCCGAGTTTTTCCAGTTTGAGCCATTGTTGCTGAAACTCGGCCGGACTGGCGCTTTCGTCCACTAGAATACGCAGTGTGGAATGTCCGGAGTGCTTGAGAACCTCTGAAAGCACCAGCCCACGTTTGCTGCGCACGGCGGCTACTTCATCACCCAAGCTCACACCCTTGGCAAGAAAAGGGGTGTTTTCAATCCGATAACGGTTATTGCCAAGAGTGGTCGCAAAAACCGTCTCGCGTAACATGCCATGCCAGTCGTCGGGGTTTAGTTTGATTTCCATTTTTGTGACGGCGGACTGCTTGCTCATGATCTCTCTCGCTTGAAGTGGCGGCACTATAGACCGTATGGGGCAGGACGCAATAGAAAGCCGGAGCGCATGGCCCCGGCTTGCACATCTCATGAATGCATGAGCGAATTAGTCGCGAAGCAGATCGTTGACAGAGGTCTTTGCGCGGGTTTGGGCATCCACACGCTTTACGATCACGGCGCAGGCCAGGCTGGGGCCAGGGGTGCCATCCGGGAGTGGCTTGCCCGGCATCGCGCCTGGGACAACAACCGAGTATGGCGGGACTTCGCCAACGAATACCTCACCCGTGTTTCGGTCGATGATCTTGGTAGTTGCCGAAATGAACACGCCCATCGCAAGCACTGCGCCTTCACGGACGATGACACCTTCAACGACCTCGGACCGCGCACCGATAAAGCAATTGTCTTCGATGATGACCGGACCTGCTTGCAGGGGCTCCAAAACGCCGCCAATACCGACGCCACCGGACAGGTGAACGTTCTTGCCAATTTGCGCACAAGATCCCACGGTCACCCATGTATCGACCATGGAGCCTTCGTCAACATAGGCACCCAAGTTCACGAATGAGGGCATTAATACTGCCGACTTGCCAATGAACGCTGACCGGCGAACAATGCTTCCTGGAACGGCACGAAAGCCGGCATCCTTGAACTGCTCGTCGCTCCAGCCCAGAAACTTGGATGGGACTTTGTCCCACCATGTTGCGCCATCCGGTCCGCCTTTGATGATCTCCATCGGATTGAGGCGGAACGACAGCAGCACAGCTTTCTTGGCCCACTGGTTGACGACCCATTCACCTGAGGATTTATCAGCAACACGCAAAATGCCTTTATCCATCAGATCCAGGGCCTTCTCGACGGCGTCGCGCACGTCCCCTGTGGTCTCGGTTGTAATCGCATCACGGTTGTCGAAGGCCGCGTCGATGGTTGCTTCGAGAGCTGCAAGATCTGTCTGGCTCATGCGGGATGGGTCCTCTGTGTGAAGTCCATGGAAAGAAGAGATGATCGAAAGAGGAGGTACCCACATGGGCAGGGCAAGTCAATACAAACCAGCCCTGCGCACGGCGGGAAGCTTGTTATTCTGCGGCTTCGGAGGCAATGCCGTCGTTGGACTGCTCCAGCAACCAGTCACGAAAGGCGGCGACTGGACGGGTCAGCGGTCGACCGGCGTTGCGAACGAACCAGTACCCTGTTTCCAGCGATGTCTTCGGCCAGTCCGGTACCATCAGATGACCAGCCTCGACCTCCTGCTTCACGAAATGGGTGTCGATGGCAATCGCTCCCATTCCAGCAACAGCACCCTGAATGGCCATGTTGCGGCTTTCGAACATGGCTCCGGATGAAGGGTCTATGTGCTCGATCTCTGCAGCCTTCAACCACACCGGCCAGTCGTCGCGGCGAGTGGATGTGTGAAGCAATTTCAGCTCATCAAGAAAGCTGATGTCCGGATTGGGATTGTTGGGGCTGAGCTGAGGTGCAAATGCCACCACGAGGTCTTCTTGCCACAGCTTCTGCGTTTCAACGTTGGGCCATCCGCCCTTTCCAAGCCGAATGGCGCAGTCATAAGCTTCTCGATCCAGGTCGACGACACGCATGCTCGTCGAAATGAGCAGCTCGATATCCGGGTGTTTCTGCTGGAAATCAGGCAGGCGCGGAATAAGCCAACGCGTTGCGACCGTTGACAGTGTTGAGATGCGAAGTTCCGTTCGGCTGCGCCTTCGAAAGGCCTCTACGGCGTGCTCAATCTGATCAAATGAATTGCCTAAATTGGAGGAAAGGCGTTGTCCTTCCTCGGTCAGAACAAGCCCGCGACCATCGCGAATGACAAGGGCTGCGCCCAGTTCGCTCTCCAGCGAACGCAACAAGTGCGTCAGCGCAGATGGTGTCACGCCCAAGTCTTCAGCCGCGCGCGCTGCACGACCGTGTTTTGCAAGCAGAGAGAACGCATGCAACGCCCGCAAGGAAACCATTCGTCTTCACCCAGATCTGTTTATTCGTTAGCTATTGAATTCAACTCAATAAAGCATTGCTTTTTTCTCGTCTACTGCGTCAACCCTTAGGCCCACTATCTTGTGGGGACTTGAGGCAACAGAACGGGTGAAGAGGGGCGGTTCAGGCGTCAGGAGGGATGACGACCGGCCTTAACCGAAAGGATGTGAGAGAGAAACTCTCCCAAATGGTCGGTGATAAACTCAACGTGCGGTGCTGCTGCACCTTCCAGTTCCCAGTTTTCCCGAAATACTTCGCGTGTGCCTTGAGGCACGACCAATACCGTGCGCATGCCCAGTTGATGAGGCACCTGCAGGTTACGGGCCAGATCCTCGAACATGACCGCGGAGGTCGGGTCTACGCCGTACTTCTTGATGAACTTGTCATAGTTCTCCTGGGCGGGTTTGGGTACCAGATCGGCTTCAACAATGCCGAAAATGTCTTCGAAGTGCTCGGTAATGCCCAAAACTCCTGCCACAGCCTCGGCGTGCTTGCGTGTGCCATTCGTCAGAATGAAACGCCGTCCAGGGAGTTGGCGAATGGCGTCACCTAATTGTGGGTCCGGATCGAGGCAGGAATGATCGATGTCATGTACAAACTCCAGAAATTCATCTGGCATGATGTCATGTTCCATCATCAGGCCGCGCAATGTGGTGCCGTAGGTTTTGTAATACTCTTTTTGGATCAGACGCGCCTCTTCCTGCGGCTTGCCCGTCAACATCTGAACATACGCATTGATCTTTTGGTTGATCTGCGGGAACAGGTCCGAGTGTGCCGGATACAGAGTATTGTCGAGATCAAATATCCAAGTATCGATCTCGTCAAACGAGGAGAAGTCTAATCGACCGTTTTGCTTAATCATGGTGTCAAGATAGGGAACCGCTGTGATCGTTGGAAGCTCTTGAATTAAAAAAGGTCCCGGGAAGGACCTTTTTATCAGACCAGTCTGGAGTTAAGGAACGATGAGCGTTCCGGCTCCATGGTCTGTAAACAGCTCAAGCAGGACAGAATGGGGTACCTTTCCGTCAACGATTACCACTCCCTCGACGCCGCGGTCGAGGGCTTCCATGCATGTTTCAACTTTCGGGATCATGCCGCCAGAAATGGTGCCGTCGGCTATAAGGGCGCGGGCACCGGCCACGGTGAGCTGCTTTATGAGCTTGCCGTCCTTGTCCAGAACGCCCGGTACGTCCGTTAGGAACAACAGGCGTTTGGCGTTCAAGGAGCCTGCGATGGCGCCTGCGAAGGTATCCGCATTGATATTGTAGGTCTCGCCATCCCGGCCCGGGGCCACCGGCGCGACCACCGGAATCAGATCTTTCTCAAGGATGAGCTCCAGCACCTTCGGGTTCACAACATCCGGCTCGCCGACGAAACCGAGATCCAGAATCTCCTCGATTTTGGAATCCGGATCCCGGAACTTGCGGTGCAGCTTGCGGGCCAGAAGCATGTCGCCATCCTTGCCGCTCAACCCGATTGCGCGTCCTCCTTCGTAGTTGATGTTTTGAACGATGCTCTTGTTGATTGAGCCGCTCAAAACCATCTCGACCACTTCTACAGTCGCGCGGTCGGTAACGCGCAATCCGCCTTTGAACTCCGATTGAATGTTCAGGCGTTTAAGCATGCTGCCGATTTGAGGCCCTCCGCCGTGCACCACCACTGGGTGAACGCCGGACTGTCGCAGCAACGTGATGTCACGCGCAAATGCTCGGGACAATTCTTCGTCCCCCATGGCGTTGCCGCCGTATTTGACCACGACTTTTGTCTTGTCGTAGCGCTGCATGTAAGGAAGGGCCTGGGCAATGATCCGGGCGCGGGAGGCGGACTCAAGAGAACTCATCGTCGATATTCACCTAGTTAAGATGAAAGGTGCTCATCAAAATTAACGCCAAACCAGGCGCACAAAATTACTTATGCGCTTATAACGTGTTTCTTGAGTTTTCTCAAACTACTTGGCGCCGTCCTTTCGTCGTTGTCACGCTGGTGCGAATGCAAAACCGTTGATCAGGAGCCGTTCAAACTGGGCTGCTGGTATCGGACGAGAGTATAAAAAACCCTGCACTTCAGTACATCCGATGGCTTTCAACACACGGAGCTGCTCTTGCGTCTCGACGCCTTCCACAGTGACGTCGACGCCAAGTTTTGTGGCCATCTCAACGATACTGGCACAAGTTCTCATCGTTTGGGATGGCTTATCCAGTGATGCAACGAACAGACGATCAATCTTCAAGCGCGAAATCGGGTAATTCAAAACATGTTTGAGTGAGGCAAATCCGGTTCCAAAATCGTCAACAGCAATGCCCACTTCCATGTCGCGCAACTGGTCCAAGTTGCGTGGCAAGTTGGGCAGTCCGTCCAGATCATGGTCTTCCGTCAGTTCCAGTTCCAGAGCAGTAGGTGGAAGCCCGGTGAGTGAAAGGATGCTGGCAACTCGTGCCGGCATGTCACGGCAGGATAGCTGGGCCGCGCATGTGTTTACGCTGACCACAAAATCTGGGGCATGGTCGCACCGCCAGCTTGCAGCCTGCTTACATGCTGTTTCAAGACACCAGTAGCTGACAGAACGACCCAACTCGCCATGGTACAGATGATGTCCAAAAGACTGCGGCGCGAGAATGCCAAGGTCGGGGTGGTTCCATCGGATCAATGCTTCGGCGCCAATGATTTCGTGATCGCTGACGCGAACCTTGGGTTGGTAGAAGACTTCGAACTCTTTCCGGCGGTAGGCTCCTACCAGCTGTGAACTGAACTGATGTTCTTCAAGGCGGAGAGGTGGATTGTCATTTGCCTGCGGAAGCAATCCTGCTTTGCCTGTTGCCTCACCAGAAGGCAGCCTGTCGTCTGCTCTAGACGCTGGAAGGTTTGACGGAATGGCTCCGTAATCCTGCACAGGGATCTGGCTTTTAGGCAGCATGGTTTCGCCTTGTAAATGCACGAAAGTGAACGATCAAATACTATTACTTGATAAGAATGGAGCCCCGAATTGCCCCTAAAGTGTCATGAGGCCACACAGTTTCCGTTGCGTCAATATCTAATTATTAACCACGTTGCTGCATGTGTGCCGGTTCGAAAGCTTAGTCACAACACGGAAAGGGGAATTGTTCTCAGAAGCTGCCCGGATCTGAGAACGTTTGCTCGTATACAGTGGCGAAAGAGATGACTTTATTGCGTGGCCAACTTGTAAATCTCTGCACGGACTTCCGGCAGCCCCCATCCTTTTTCGGAGGAAGTGGCAATCACTTCAGGATAGGCTGCAGGTCGTTTTGAAAGCTTCTCAAGCGTTTCGGTCTTGACGCGTTCAAGTTGTCCGGGCTTGATTTTATCAGCCTTCGTCAAGACCACCTGATAGGCCACCGCAGCCTTGTCGAGAACTTCCATTGCTTCAAGGTCGTTCTTCTTCAATCCGTGGCGGCTATCAATGAGCGTGAAGACCCGGCGCAACGTCGAGCGGCCTTTGAGGTAGTCGAAAACCAGATCAGTCCATGCATCGACCAGCCCCTTCGGTGCTTGGGCGTAGCCATAGCCGGGCATGTCGACAATGGTGATGGGGCTGTCTGGTGCGCCGAAGAAATTCAGCATCTGGGTGCGGCCCGGCGTATTGGACGTGCGGGCGAGCCCCTTGCGTCCTGTAAGGGCGTTGATCAAACTGGACTTGCCAACGTTTGAACGGCCAGCAAATGCGATTTCCGGTTGGCGAAGCGGAGGCAACTGTCCCAGCTCCGCCACCGATGTGATGAAGTCCCACTCCTGCGAAAACAGAAGACGGCCTGCCTCGAGCAGTTCTTTTTGCTTTTCTTCTTCAGGTGTCATGAGACTTTCCAGTTAGATCCGAGCCCGCTTTCATTTCGTCTGTGCTGTTACACTGCGCGCTCCAAAGCCGCAAGATCTGCACCGCGAATTGCGTTGAGGTTTCGTGTTATTTTTTCGATTGGCCAATTCCACCAGGCGATCTCCAACAAACGGCTCGCTTCGTCCGGATGAAAACGCTGCTTGACTACCTTCGCAGGATTGCCCGCGGCAATGGTATAGGCTGGCACATCTTTGGTCACAACCGAATAGGCGCCAATAATGGCACCGCTGCCGATCCGAACCCCCGGCATGATTGTCGCTCCCCGACCAATCCAAACATCGTGTTCGACAATCGTGTCGCCTTTTTGCGAGGTAAGAAAGGTGGACAGGTCCATCCCTTCTTCCCATCCATGACCGAAAATGTTGAACGGATAGGTGGAGATGCCGCCGAGCGCGTGCGTGGCACCGTTCATGATGAACTGAACATCGGTTGCGAGCGCGCAGAACCTGCCTATTTCCAGAGCGTCGCCGATAAAATCAAAATGATAGAGTACGTTTCGCTCCTCGAAGGCGGTGGCGTGCTCCGGGTCGTTATAATAGGTGAAGTCGCCCACTCGAATGGTGGGTCGCGAAATGACGTTTTTCAGAAAAACGGTATGGCTCTCCCCATTCATGGGGAACAGTGCATCAGGGTCTGGGCAAGGCATGACGCCTCCTCAAGATAAGCTGCGATAGTGGTAATTGGCCGCGCGGACTAGGCCCGTGCGGAGCTTGAGATCGGCAGCTTACTTGTTCATTGCCCCAGACTCCTCTTTGGTGGTGGTTAGGTATCGTTCGTGCCACAGGTCAGGCGTTCAGACAAGCCCATCAGGCAAAAAGAGCGCGGCCAACTGACCGCGCTCTCTTTTCATCATTTGATAGATGTCTTACTTCGCATCCCCTCCTTGGGAGGATTTGCGGCCAAACATGTTCTTCAGGTTGTCGAACAGCTCCAGCTTGACACCCTGGCGGCGCATGATGACGCCCTGCTGCAGGATGGACAGGAAGTTGTTCCACGCCCAGTAGATCACCAGACCAGCCGGGAATGTGGCCAGCATAAAGGTGAACAGTACCGGCATCCAGTTGAATATCATCTGCTGTGCCGGTTCGGCTGGTGCAGGGTTCATCTTCATTTGCAGGAACATGGTGACACCCATGATCAGCGGCCAGACGCCAATCATCAACATCGCTGGCGGATCCCACGGGATCATACCGAACAGATTGAAGATGGTTGTCGGATCAGGCGCCGACAAATCCTGAATCCAGCCAAAGAACGGCGCATGGCGCATTTCAATGGTGACGAACAGCACCTTGTACAGCGAGAAGAAGACCGGGATCTGGATCACGACTGGCAAACAACCGGCCAGTGGATTGATTTTCTCGGTCTTGTAAAGCTCCATGAGAGCTTGCTGCTGCTTTTGCTTGTCGTCCTTGTACTTTTCCCGGATCTCGTTCATCTGCGGCTGCACGAGCTTCATTTTGCTCATGGAGACGTAGGATTTGTTGGCGAGCGGGAAGAACAGTGCCTTTACGAGGACGGTCACCAGCAGGATGGCAACGCCAAAGTTGCCTACCAGTGTGTACAGCGCATCAATCAACCAGAACATCGGCTTGGTGATGAAGTAGAACCATCCCCAGTCGATCATGAGATCGAAGTTCAAGATGTTCTTGGTTTCTTCATAGCCGTCAATCAGGCTCGATACCTTTGCGCCGGCGAACAGGTCAGCTGTTGTTTCAGCAACGCCACCGGCGGGAATGGTTACGCCATCGCCCAGATAGTCAGCCTGAAAGTTGTCACTGGCTGGAGAATAGGAAAAGCTCGGCTGGAACTCGGTGCCAGGCGTTGGAATGAGGGTCGCAGCCCAGTACTTGTCGGTAAATCCGAGCCACCCCTGGGCAGCCTTAGCTGGGCGAATGGCACCTTCTTCAGCCAGATCGCTGTAGTCGATTTCTTTCAGGCCTTCTTCGCCAATAACGCCCAGCAGGCCTTCGTGCAGTACGAAGTAGCCGGTTGTTTTGGGTTCGCCTGTACGAACCACCAAGCCGTAAGGATACAGCTTTACATCGCTGTCGGTCGCATTCTCAACGGTCTGGTTGACGGTGAACATGTAGTTCTCGTCAACGCTGATTGTGCGCTTGAAGGCTAAGCCTTCGCCGTTGTCCCATGTCAGGGTCAGTGGGGTTTCAGGCGTGAGTTCCGCGCCATCCTCTACATTCCACAATGTTTCGGATGTCGGCAAGGTCACTTCTGCGCCCGGATCGGCCACCCAGCCATACTCGGCATAGTAAGGTTTGGGGCTGCCCTTGGGAGACAGCAAGATGACCGTATCGCTGGTTGGATCCGTGGTCTGACGGTAATCCTTCAGGTGGAGGTCATCAAAACGACCGCCCAGGAGATTGATGGAACCGGAAAGCCGCGGCGTGTTCAGCTTGACGCGCTCGGACTGGCTGAGGGCCGCATCACGGTTCAGAACCTGTGACGCTGCCTGTTGGGTGCCTGGTCCTGCAGGTGTTGCGGTAGAGCCATCTGGATTCACGACCGGCGTGGACGAGCCGCTCTGCTGCTCTGTTTCTGCAAGCTGAGCCTGCTGTTCGGCCTGCTGGCGTTCGAGTTGTGGGCCGGCGTAAAAAAACTGCCATGCGAGCAGCACGCCGAGCGACAACACAATCGCCAGAATCATATTGCGATTATCGTTCATCGACTAGATCACTCGTGTTTGAACTGGTGAATGTTTGCACCCGCGTCCGCGATGAGGAGCGGGTCGCGCCTGTTGCGGCTCGCTCACCTCCACCCTTACGCGGTTTCGGTTTCTTGAATGCGTTATATATGCTGCCGGAGAGGTCTTGAACCAGTTTGTCGAAGGGTTGTGACAACGCACCGCGCCGCCCAATGAGCACATAGTCCGCCCCATCTTCTGCTGCCCTTGGGCCTGCAATGGCAATGGCGGCTCTCAATCGGCGCTTAATCCGATTCCGCTCGACAGCATTTCCGGTCTTTTTCGTGACCGTGTAACCGACCCGTGGGTCGCCGCAGCCCCTTGTTTTGGCTGCTTGAAGCACAAAAGCACGCCGAGTTGTCCTTCCGCCTTTGGCAACGGTTAGAAACTCGGAGCGCTTTTTGAGTGTTTTCATTTTGTTAACTGCGGCGGTTGGACTCGAGTAAATACAGGTCATGCCGCCGCTTAGCGTCGCCGAGATTAAGCGCTCAGACGCTTACGGCCCTTGGCACGACGACGAGAAAGCACCTGACGACCGCTCTTGGTTGCCATGCGTGCGCGGAACCCATGACGCCGCTTGCGAACGAGGCGGCTTGGTTGATAAGTACGCTTCATTTTTTTCTACCCAGTGTTCAGGGCTATGGCCCCGAAAAATCTTTCAGTTAGTGCGCACCCCTCAATGCAGCCTTTTCAGGCCGGGTCATCAGTCAAGTGACGGCGAGGGATGTGCATCCTAGTCGAGCGCGCTTATATTAGCCGGAGCCGGTCAAGTCAATATTGAGCCGGACGGAAAATGCGCATTTTGGCGCAGTTCAAGCGTTGTTCTTTGCGCAGGCGCAGGCGGAATTGCGGGAATGGGCATGGACTCGCGTATTTCACAAAAGCCCACGAACCTGTGATTATCCCGGACCCGATAAAAACGCTAGGACTGATGGTAGAGGCAGGCTGGGGGATTCGCTGCGCCGGGTAATCGTCGTCCTGCAGCACTGCACAAGCGAAAGGTGTAAGCGGAAAGGGGCGAGTGTGTCCAACCAGAAAGACAAGGAAAAGGCTGCCAAGGCGGCGGGCGGGCGTAAGGGACGTATGTTGCGATGGATGCCGCTCGGCCTGCTCCTGGTGCTTTTGATACTCGGAGTGTCCCAAGGTTGGCATCATCATTTGTCTCTTAGTGAGATCATTCGGAACAAACAGCTACTGCAAGATTGGGTGGTGAACCATCCGGTACGTATCGCTGTTGTCTACATGACTATTTATATTGTTGCTGTCGCTGTGTCGTTTCCGGGAGCTTCACTTATTACCATTGCCGGTGGCTTCATGTTCGGGTGGCTGTTCGGTGGCATGATGACGATAGTCAGCGCCACAATTGGTGCGACGGTTCTTTTTATTGCCGCACGATCTTCCTTGGGAGCAACGCTGAAGGAACGTGCTGGGCCCTTTATAGGGAAGATGGCCTCCGGGTTCCGCCAGAACGCCTTCAGCTACCTCTTGTTCCTGCGTCTCACGCCCGTTTTTCCGTTTTGGTTGGTGAATATCGCGCCGGCTTTGTTCAATGTGAGTCTACCGACCTATCTGATGGCAACCTTCATCGGCATCTTGCCCGGAACCTTTGCGTATACATTTGTTGGTGCAGGGCTTGGCAGTGTTGTCGAGGCTCAGGAAGCGCTCAATCCCGGCTGCGCTGCCGCAGGGACCTGCGAGATCGAGTTGCGTGCTCTCATTACGCCGGAGATTGTCTGGGCGTTGATTGCATTGGGCATTGTGGCTTTGATACCGGCGTTAACCAATCATTTGCGCCAAAGGCTTGCCGCGCAGGGTGGAGCCGGTGAACCTCATGTTAATCGCGATAATAACCGATAGATTGTATCGGCATCAGGAAAAGGCATGGCAACAAACACTCTCACCCCGGACATTTGTGTCATTGGAGCAGGGTCTGCCGGTCTGACGGTCGCAGCTGCTGCCGCGGCATTTGGGGTCGACGTTGTCCTGATCGAGAAGGGCAAAATGGGCGGCGACTGCCTTAACTATGGATGCGTGCCATCGAAAGCTCTGATTGCGGCTGGCAAGGCAGCGCAGGCTCATAGAACCTCCGAGAAGTATGGTGTTGAGGCGAACGAACCCTCGATCGATTTCTCAAAGGCCAACGCTCATCTTCGCAGTGTCATCGCTGCCATTGAGCCACACGATTCCGAAGAACGTTTTGAAGGATTGGGTGTAACCGTCATCAAGGCTGAAGCACGTTTTGTCGATGCGAATACGGTCGAGGCTGGCGAGGTAGCAATACGGGCCCGGCGTTTTGTTATCGCCACGGGATCATCCGCATTTGTGCCTCCGCTTCCCGGTTTGGAGACGCTGCCTTACCTTACCAATGAAACGCTCTTTGAGCTGACGCGAACTCCGGAGCATTTGTTGATTGTTGGCGGTGGACCGATTGGTATGGAAATGGCTCAGGCTCATCGACGGCTCGGCGCGAAGGTCACGGTGGTGGAAGCGGCTCGCGCGCTTGGGGCGGCCGATCCTGAGTTTGCCTCTCTGGTTCTGGATAAACTGCGTGCAGAAGGGGTGGCTATAATGGAGGGCGTGAAGGTAAAGCGCCTGGAGAAAGTGAATGGGGGCGTGCGTGCTTTTCTTGACGCCACACGCACACTTGACGCTTCCCACATTCTCATCGCGGCAGGACGAGTTGCAAATACAAAAGGGCTTGGCCTTGAGGCTGCCGGCATTGCGACCCATGCCAACGGCATCAAGGTTGATGATAGGCTGAGGACTTCCAACAAAAAGGTATATGCCATTGGTGATGTCATCGGCGGACAGCAGTTCACCCATTTGGCTGGCGCACACGCGTCGTTGGTGGTTCGCTCGCTGCTTTTCCGGTTGCCCGTCAACCATCACCGCCTTGTCGTGCCGGCTGTTACCTACACGGACCCGGAGCTTGCGCATATTGGAATGCAAGAGGCTGAGGCACGCGAGGCTCATGGCAATAAACTTAAGGTCTTGACCGCAGAGTTCTCCGGCAATGACAGGGCCCTCACAGAGGGACAGGCTGAAGGCAAGGTCAAGCTTTTGGTCGGCAAAGGCGGCAGGTTGGTGGGAGCTGATATCGTCGGGCCCCACGCGGGAGAGCTTCTTGCTCCTCTTGCGCTGATGATATCGCGGCGGCTTCACATCAAGGCGCTTCTGGATTTGACGTTACCATACCCAACGCTGTCTGAAGTTCTCAAGCGGGCTGCGCTTTCCTACTATGCTGGAGCTGCGGAAAAACCGTGGATCCGCCGGGTCCTCGCTTTACTTCGCAAATTCGGTTGAAGGTCAAAGATTTGGCAAGTTGCGGTGTTACGGTTATCTGGTAGAACTGACAAGCCAAGCCTCAGAATGAAGTGGGAACCGTGCAGGACCGGCATCGCATCGAAGCAGACAAGCAGGCGCACCAAACTGTGCAACGTCCATCTGGACGGCGCATGGGCTTTGGGTTGTCCAGCAAGCTGCTGGTGCTGACCATTTTGTTTGTGATGCTCAGCGAAGTGCTGATCTTTGTTCCGTCCATTGCCAACTTTCGCAATACGTGGCTGCAGGATAAACTGGCGGTTGCTGGCGTTGCAGGTGCATTGATTGAGGATGCCGGTTCGGTCTCTGCCGGGGTGCAGCAAGAACTGCTTGATGCCACAGGCGCTGTGGCGATCTCCCTCAATCACGAGGGTATGCGACGACTGATCGCCATGAACGAGCCTCCGGAAGGCATTGCAGACACGATTGTCATGGAGAATGAGACGCCGTGGTCCGCCATCGCCTGCAGCTTTCAGACGTTGATTGGCGTGAAAACCGGCAATCTTCGTGTAATTGGTGATGTGCGAATGGGCGGCGGGCAGGTGGATATGGTCATTCCGATCGCCAACATGCGACGAGATCTGTTGGCCTATTCGCTCAACATTCTACAGCTATCGCTGGTTATTTCCATTATTACCGCAACTTTGGTGTATTCATCGCTGCGCTGGCTATTCCTTCGGCCCATGCAGCGCCTGACCGCATCAATGGCGCGATTTGCGCGTGAACCCGAGGACAAGGTTGCGATCATCCAGCCAAGTGGGAGAGCAGACGAACTGGGCGAAGCCGAGCGTCAATTGGCCGAGATGGAAACCAAGCTCAATCAGGCCCTCAAGCAGCAACGAAAACTTGCAGATCTTGGCCTTGCGGTTTCAAAGATCAACCATGACTTGCGCAACATTCTCTCCTCAGCACAGCTGTTCATCGAGCGCCTGGAGGGCTTGCCGGACCCAACGGTACAACGTATCGCGCCCAAGCTTTTGGCCACTCTGGACCGAGCAACGGGCTATACCAAAGCGGTTATGTCCTATGGCAAGGCTCAGGAAGCAGCCCCCAACATTCGGGTAATTCGTCTGGCGGATATCATCTCGGATGTGGAGGATGTGTTGGGGATCGGCACCAACTCTGATATTCGCTTTGAAAGTGCGATCTCGCAGGACTTCGAAATTGACGCCGACCCTGAGCAGATTTTCCGCGTGATCATGAACCTGTGTCGCAATGCCTTGCAGGCCATGCAAGAAGACAAGACCGTCGACATCTCTGTCATCAAACGCATATCGATCGCGGCAGAGGAAAAAGGCAATACGGTCGAAATCATTGTGTGTGATACGGGGCCGGGAGTGCCTGATCACCTGCGTGAGAACCTGTTTCGGGCATTCCACACCGCCGGAAAATCAGGCGGAACCGGTTTGGGGCTCGCGATCGCCGCGGAAATCGTCAAGGCCCATGAAGGCACACTCACCTTGCGCGACCAGGCCGGTCCCGGGGCCTGTTTTGTCATCACGCTGCCACACCATCAACGCCCCACACAGAAGAGCAAGATTGCCCGGCTGTTTCCCAAGGATGCAAATGGCCGCCTACGGAAAGAGCCGTAGACGAGGCCGGGATTCCTCTTAAATAACAAGCAATAAGCCGCGTGGTCCGAGGATGGCTCGCCAAATGCCCACAGGTTCGCCAGCTCCGATAGTCGTTTTTCCCCAAAACGAGTGGAGTGACAAAAAAAAGATACAAAAGCGCTTGCCAACCGTCGGTATCGGGGATAGATAGAGCCCCGTTCCGCACGGAACACACGGCCTGCACCGGTAGCTCAGCTGGATAGAGCACCAGACTACGAATCTGGGGGTCGGGGGTTCGAATCCTCCCCGGTGCGCCATTTCTTCAAGTCTTCTTTCTCAAGTTGTCTTGTTGAAGCGTCGCATAGCCATTAAGGTCGGGCGCAACACATTGTTATATGCACCGGTAGCTCAGCTGGATAGAGCACCAGACTACGAATCTGGGGGTCGGGGGTTCGAATCCTCCCCGGTGCGCCACTTCCCCAAAAATCAAAATTGGTTAAAAAGCTTGCATGTAGCGTTTATGGCTGCCCTATTGCGTGGCAAAGTGCTGGCATGACAGCAAAAAACCCAAGCGATCTCTTTTTGAATCTCATGAACTGCATGGCGCGACGTCGCTCGGCATCGCTTAAATCCATGAGGCCGCCGGGGCTCTCGCCCGATCAAGTGCACCAGTTGATATGTGCCGCAAGCACGGCGCCTGATCATGGAGGCCTCAAGCCCTTCAGATTCATCGAGGTAACGCCGAAAGGCCGCCAGCGCCTGGCGGAGCTGTTCGAAGCGGTCGAGCACCAAAACAATCCGGACGTCACGCCGGATCGGATTGCTCGTGTCCGTGAGAAGGCCTTCCGAGGTCCAACACTTCTTATCATGATTGGTGCTGTCAAGGACGATCTGGAAACCGGTATTCCGCAGGATGAGCAATTGATCGCCGCAGGTGCGGCGTTGCAAAACATGCTCCTGACCGCAACCGCATTGGGGTTTTCAAGTCGCATAACCACAGGCCGGGCCGCGCGCTCCGATATTTTCCGCAACGGCCTTGAACTGGGGCCTCATGAGAGGTTTCTCTGCTTCATCTCACTTGGAATGAGTGACAATCCCAAACCAGCGCGAGAGCTGGACGCACCTCAGGGTGCGCTGTCTTTTTTCTGAGGTTATTTCGCTTTCGGTCGAAAGACGTCAATAACATCCGGGTTCGTTTCGATCCGTCCGGCGCCAATGAGATCAAGACAATAGGGTACGGCAGGGAACACGGCATCAAGACAGGTTTTGATTGCTGAAGGTTTGCCCGGTAAATTAATGATGAGGCTCTTGCCGCGAATTCCGGCGGTTTGCCGTGACAGAATCGCTGTGGGGACTTCCTCAAGGCTTACACGCCGCATCAACTCGCCAAAGCCAGCCAGTTCGCGCTCCATGACCAGTGCCATGGCTTCAGGTGTGAGGTCGCGCGGGGCCGGACCAGTGCCGCCCGTGGTAAGGATCAAGTCCGCACCGACCTCATCGCACAACTCTGTCAGGCAGTCACGCACACTTTCAATCCCATCGGGAATGACGCGGGCGATTGGCTCCCAAGGCACTGTCACGGCGGCTTTCATGTAGTCCAGAATGGCTGGGCCGCTCTTGTCCTCATATTCTCCAGAGGTGGCCCGGTCTGAAATGGTTACGGCTGCAATCTTCACTCCATCCTCCGTTTGGTTCGCTTTTCGCCTTGCACTTCCATGCAGTTGACTTGGGTGTTGAGCAGTGTTCTCAAACCTAGGCAGGCGTGACAGGGAGCGCCAGTGATAATCTGTTGATTCCTCTGAAAATCCTCGGGGCGTCCAAACGGGTGCAAGAATTGTGTTTGCCTTCATTCATTTAAAAAACACGCTGTTCGTTAAGGGGATTTTCTCTTTCCTTCCCTAAGGTCATGCCAGAAGCAACGCCCAACCAATAAAAACGAGAGAGGCGGATGATGCTCGGAGTGGTCTTTGCCGAATTCATCGAGATGGTGGAGGAGGAGTTCTCACCTGATGTTGCAGACCAGGTTTTCGAAGCGGTGGAAGATGCCCTGCCCAGTGGAGGCGCGTACACAGCGGTTGGTGAGTACCATCACAGCGAGATCCTCACGCTGATAGCGCAGCTCAGCCAGCAAACCGGAGTACCTGCTGATGAGCTTGTCCAGCGGTTCGGGCAGTATCTGTTTGGTCGCTTTACAGTGCTTTATCCTGAGTTTTTCACGGATGCAGACGATACATTCGCGTTTCTTGCCTCCATCGAAAACTACATTCACCGTGAAGTGCGAAAGTTGTATCCGCATGCCGAGTTGCCGCGTTTCAACTGTTCGGCTCCGGATGAGCGCACACTCATTATGCACTACGAGTCCAAACGACCGTTTGCCAGCCTTGCACATGGTCTCATCCTTGGGTGCATAGATCACTTCGGCCAAAAGGTGGAAGTAGACCTGTTTCAACCAAAGGATCGGCACGGCAGTTCGGCAACTTTTACGCTCAGACGGATCTGATTTTCATGGACGCATACAGGTTCCAGCGCCGACTTGAGCGCGAGCGCAAGGCTCGCAAGGAAGCCGAGCGGCTGTTGGAGGATAAATCACGCGAACTGTATATGGCCAATCAGGCGCTTTCGCACACTCTGGAAGAGCTGGAAGTGCGCATTCTCAAACGCACGGAAGAACTGCGGGAGGCGACCCGCCTCGCTGAAAGCGCCA
Source organism: Pseudovibrio exalbescens DSM 16456 (assembly GCF_000422785.1). Taxonomy (GTDB): domain Bacteria; phylum Pseudomonadota; class Alphaproteobacteria; order Rhizobiales; family Stappiaceae; genus Pseudovibrio; species Pseudovibrio exalbescens. The sequence continues at coordinate 10,829 of NZ_AUGS01000015.1, read as the reverse complement.
GTCGTGCAAAGTCTGAATTTCTGGCTAACATGAGCCATGAAATCCGAACCCCGCTGAACGGCATCATTGGTATCAGTCAGTTATTGCTCGAAACCCATCTGGACACGCGCCAACACCAGTTTGCTCAAATGATTCAGGATTCCTCCGGCGCACTGTTGGAGATCATCAACGACATCCTTGATTTCTCGAAGATCGAGGCGGGTCAGATGACCGTTCATGTGGACTATTTCGATCTAAAGGCGTTGCTGCAATCGGTGTTCAACATCAACTACCATCGCGCGGCTACCAAGTGCCTTGAGCTGGACTTGATATATCCAGAGACGCTCCCCACACGCTATATTTCAGATCCCGCCTTGATCCGGCAGATCTTCTCCAACCTTGTCAGCAACGCCGTCAAGTTTACCGAGGAAGGTCGCGTTACAGTAACCGTGGATGACACAACTGAAGTGCTGCTGCGTGGCATCCGGATACAAGTCTCGGACACTGGGATTGGTCTGTCGGAAGACCAATTGCCGTTGATATTTGAAAAGTTCCGGCAAGTGGAGACAGGGTCTGTGCGTCGATACGCTGGCACGGGGCTGGGTCTGGCCATCACCAACTCCCTTGTCGATTTGCTGGACGGGGAGATTAGTGTTGTCTCTGCCCTCGGAGAAGGGACCACCTTTTCCGTTGAATTGCCATTGGTGCCTGATGACCAACGCCGAACCGTGATCGAACATGAGCCACAGACGGCTGCCAGTCGAAATAAAGAGAAGCTGACCATTCCAGAGGGCGCGCGTGTGCTATTGGTTGAAGATACACCGACAAATCAACTGGTGATGAAAGCCTACCTCGACACGGAGCCAGTGGACGTGGTGCTGGCTGGCGATGGCAAATCCGCCGTTGAGGTGTTTCGCCACTACCAGCCAGACTTGATCTTCATGGACGTATCCATGCCGGAAATGGATGGATATGAGGCCACGCGTTTGATTCGTGACATAGAGCGGGATGAAAAGCGCGCGCCTTGCCACATCATCGCTTTGACAGCAAATGCCACAGAGGAACATCGCCGCAAATGCATTGCGGCAGGTATGGATGACTATTTGGCCAAACCAGTTGCAAAGGGAAGCATTATGCAAAAATTACATGAGTGGCTTGGTCAGGACGCCGCAAACCAAGGTTGACGCCAAGGGTCAACTGGTCAGGATGTCTTCCCATTCCAATAGCAGCTCTTTCAAACCGTCCTCGTCAACCAGATCTACGGCCTCGGTAAACGAAAACCACTGACGGCATCTCTCGTCTTTTTCGGGCCACTTCTTGACTTCGCCTTTTACCTTCAAAGGAAAAACGCTCACCTCGCACAGAACTGGATCTCGGTCACTGCGCAGTTTCAGGTAGTGGTAGCTGCCGATTTTTCTGGTGCCGATCTTGCCCTTGATGCCAGCTTCTTCAAAAGCTTCCTGCTCCGCCGCTTCAGGGTCCGACTTACCCTTCATGGGCCAGCCTTTGGGAATGATCCAGCGTTTTGTTTCCCGCGAGGTGATAAGCATGATCTCAGGCCGCCCCTTCTTGCCCATGCGGAAAGGCAGCGCGGCGCACTGTTCCCCTTCTTCGAAAAATGGGCGTTTTGAATGGGCGATGGGTTTGCTCATCCCTTGTATTCCTCATCAGACCCGTTTCCCGGCGTCTGGGTTATTAGTGAATAATATTTGTCTAGATATCTGGCCAAATACTATTTTTCTCAAGTGCGGTAAAACACGGAAATATATCAAAAAACCAAAAATTTCCGCAGCGTACAGGCTGTCCACAAGGTTTCTGAGGCGACAAATTCCAAAAACGGCAGGTGGATTGAGGCCACCTATTTTTCTTGAGAATTTCTCGCCAACGTCCCCTTAAAATGTACTTGCCCTCACCAACGTATACCGGAAAACTGCTTACAAATGCAAATTTGCCGCAGGTGGGTGGCTTGTTGCTAGCTATAAATAACGGGGAACTATCGACGGTGAGTAGTCAAAAGAACGTGACTGTGCGTCCAACCAAAACGGACTTTACGGCAACCAAGACCCGGTTCAATCTTCCGGAAAATGTCATTTATCTGGATGGAAACTCTTTGGGCGCCTTGCCAAAAGGAGTGGCTGAGCGGGTTCAGCGTGTGGTCAATGACCAGTGGGGCACAAGTCTCATCCGTGGGTGGAATGATCATGGATGGATTCACACTCCAAGCACCATTGGGGACCGTATTGGTCAACTGATCGGCGCTGCGCCGGGTACGGTGCTATGTACAGACAACACCTCCATCAACGTGTTCAAGGTTTTGGGGGCTGCACTGAAACTGCGTCCAGACCGCAAAGTAATTCTCTCTGATACCGGGAATTTCCCCACGGACCTCTACATGGCGCAGGGATTGAACCAGCTATTGGATGCAGGGCACGAATTGAAGCTGGTCGCGCCCGAAGAGGTAGAGGCGGCGCTCGATGACACCATCGCGGTCATGATGGTGACGGAGGTTGACTATCGCACAGGCCGTCGTCATGACATGAAGCACCTCACAAAAGCTGCACACGACGCTGGAGCTTTGGCGATTTGGGACCTTGCCCATTCCGCAGGTGCCTTTCCAGTCAAATTGGACGCATGTGATGCGGATTTTGCCATTGGCTGTGGCTACAAATACCTCAATGGCGGTCCTGGGGCGCCTGCCTTTGTTTACGCCAACAAGAAACATCATGAAACCATGCGCACCCCTCTCGCTGGATGGTGGGGGCATGCAGCGCCGTTTGATTTTGACCTGAACTATCGACCTGCCTCCGGCATTGACCAGATGCGGGTAGGTACAGCGCCTATTCTGGCAATGGCTGCTATGGATGCAGCTTTGGATCTTTGGGATGATGTGGATCTGGAAGACATTCGCACGCGTTCCGTCGATCTGTGTGAGTTGTTCATCGCTGAAGTGGAAGCGCGTTGTCCGGAGCTTGAGCTTGCAAGTCCACGAGACGCGAATGTGCGCGGCTCCCAGGTGTCTTTCCGCTCGCAGAACGGGTACGCCGTCATGCAGGCGTTGATCGCAGCGGGTGTGATTGGTGATTTCCGGGCGCCAGATATCATCCGTTTCGGCTTCACGCCACTTTACATCTCGCTCGAAGATGTTGTGCGAGCTGCTGAAATTCTTGAAGATACGCTCAAGTTCCGCAAATGGGACAAGCCGGAATACAGTGTTCGGGCTGCGGTGACCTAACGGCCTGAACGGCTTGTCTGGTGTGGGACAAGAACATAGCCAATGGAACTAGGCGGCCAGCCGCCGGTTTCGCTGGCAACGCTACGCAAAAACCGTTAGAAATTCGAATACTACTATAAATTCAGAGGAAACATTCGGGCTTTGGCTGGGCGATCGGCATTTCAGGTCATCAGGCAGAGGATCGAGTGGGGGAACAGGGGCAGAGCCAATAACAAAATACGGCCTGCCTCGCATGGGGAGACAAGATGCTGGACGTCAAGGAGCTGACGATGAGCTTCGGCGGCTTTCGGGCTGTCGATCACTGTTCGTTTTCAGTGGACGCGGGAACCATCACCGGTCTTGTTGGGCCGAATGGGGCAGGCAAGACAACACTGTTCAATCTGATTGCTGGTGCATTTCAACCTTCGTCGGGGACGATCCGCTTTCAAGGCGAGGACGTTACCAAACTCAGCACAGACGAGCTGTTTCATCGCGGCTTGGTGCGTACCTTTCAAATCCCGCATGAATTTCATCGACTCTCCACGCTCGAGAATCTGATGCTGGTGCCGCCCAAACAATCAGGTGAAAGCCTTTTGTCCAACTGGTTGCGTTTCGGCGCGGTGCGTGCGCAGGAAGAGGTGGTGCGTCAACGGGCCATGGAAACGCTTGAGTTTCTGGAGTTGACCCACGTTGCCACGGAACGGGCCGGGAATCTGTCCGGGGGGCAGAAGAAGTTGCTGGAGTTGGGTCGAACGATGATGACCGACGCCAAGCTTGTGTTGCTTGATGAGCCTGCCGCAGGGGTTAACCGCACATTGCTTAGAAAACTGGAAGAGAAAATCCAGATCCTCAATCAGGAGCGTGGCTACACGTTCATTCTGATTGAGCATGACATGGAAATGATCGAAAAGCTTTGCGACCCGGTGATTTGTATGGCTGAAGGGCAGGTGCTGATTTCTGGCGACTTCCAGACGGTTCGTTCAGATCCGCGAGTTCTGGAAGCCTATCTGGGCGAAGTCGCATACGGGGAGACAGCATGATGCTGCATACTCCCGTAACGGATATTCTGTCCATGAGCGACGTGCGAGGGGGGTATGGCGATGCTGATGTGCTCCACGGCGTGTCGTTGAATGTGGCTGACAAGGAAATTGTTGTCATCGTTGGACCGAACGGCGCCGGTAAATCAACGGCGATGAAAGCCATCTTCGGCTTGCTGAAGGTGCGTGGTGGAACCATTCTTTTCAACGGGACTGATATTGCCGGGTGGAAACCTAACCGCATTGTCCAGCATGGCGTTTGTTATGTGCCTCAGGTCAATAACGTTTTCCGCGAAATGACGGTTCATGAAAACCTTGAGATGGGCGGCTTTCTGTCAAAGGGTGATCTGTCAGCGGCCTATGATCGCGTTTACGGGTTGTTTCCGGACTTACGCGAACGGCGCCGGGCTTTGGCGGGCAATCTCTCTGGTGGTCAACGGCAGATGGTTGCCATGGGCCGGGCGTTGATGTTGGATCCGAAGCTTTTGTTGCTGGATGAGCCCACGGCTGGCTTGTCTCCCAAGTACATGGAACAGATTTTCGAGATCGCGCGCGGTGTACGCGATGCGGGCGTCTCCATTCTCTTGGTTGAACAACACGCCAAACAGGCATTGGCTTTCGCTGATCGCGGATATGTCCTTGCGGCCGGTCAAAACCGGCACGAGGGACGCGCGGCAGATCTTCTGGCCGACCGTGAAGTCGCTGAAATGTTCCTGGGTGGGTGATCACATGACTTTCATGGACCTCATAAATTTCTATTTTGTGCCGGGGGTCGTTCTGGGCTCCATTTACGCGTTGGGCGCTGTCGGGATTACACTGGTTTTTGGTATCTTGCGCTTTGCTCATCTTGCACACGGCGATCTGGCAACTTTTGGTGCGTTTGCAGCCTTGGCCTTTGTCACAGCTTTAGGGGTGAGCGTTTGGGTGGCCCTCCCGCTTGCGATGGTTGCAGCGGGTGCCGTCGCGATTGGCCTTGACCGTTATTTCTACGACTATCTGCGGGAGCGGCCCAAAATCCTGACTGTGATGGCCTCGCTTGGTATTGCACTGATGTTGCGCGCCATCGTTCAGGTGTTTTGGGGCGTGGATACGGAAACCTACACGCGCGGCATTGTGCGCCCCGAAAGCTATTGGGGACTGCGCATTCGGGATCGCGAGCTCTACACATTCGTGGCCATGTTCGCGATTGTTGGTGTGCTCTGGGTGTTTTTGCAAAACACCAAGTGGGGCAAGGCCATGCGTGCCATGTCCGATAATCCGGATTTGGCTCTTCTGTCCGGCGTCGATAACCGCAAGGTGACCATGCTGACATGGGCCATTGTCGGAATGTTGTGTGCGGCGGCGGGTTTCTTCCTTGGCTTGAACACTGAGCTCAAGGCGTTGATGGGCTGGACGATGCTGCTCCCCATGTTTGCCGCTGCCATTCTGGGCGGTGTGGGGCGCGTGGAAGGTGCCGTTATCGGCGGACTCATCATCGGTGTGGTGGAAGAAATGTCGGTTCTTGTCATTCCAAGCGAATACAAGGCGGCGCTGGCCTTCGCTATTCTGTTGCTCATTCTGCTTGTGCGCCCCACCGGGCTGCTCAAAGGCAAGGTCCTTTAGGGAGGTCGCTCATGGAACTCATCGGACTTGCCAACTATGCAGTGTACATGGCGATATTCATCGGCATATACGCCATCCTGGCCTTGGGGCTGAACATTCAATGGGGCTTTACCGGCCTGTTCAATGCCGGCATTGCGGGGTTCTTTGCGGTCGGGGCGTATGCGTCGTCTGTTTTTACCTCGCCCGCCGCTGATGGTCGGTTGGGTGGATATGATCTGCCCATCGTCGTTGGGTGGATTGGGGCCATGGTGTGTGCGGCGTTGATTGCATGGCCCATCGGGAAGGTATGTCTGCGTTTTCGCTCGGATTATCTTGCCATTGCCACGATCGGTGTAGCGGAAATCATCCGCCTTGTCGTGAAATCGGAAGGCTGGATGACAGGTGGCGCGCGCGGCATCAACAACGTGCCAAGGCCGTTTGGCGAGTTGCCGTACTTCCAATCCCAATTGGCCTATTTGGCACTGATCATCGCCGTGGTTGGCTTGGTGTACTTTCTCGTCGAACGTCAGATCAAGGCCCCGTGGGGACGCATGATGCGCGCCATTCGCGACAACGAGGCCGCTGCCGCCGCCATGGGCAAAGATATAGAACAACGCCGCCTTGAAGCCTTTGTGTTCGGGGCCGCGTTGATGGGGTTGGGAGGTGCATTGTTTGCCCACTTCAATCGCTCGATAACGCCCGAAGCCATTGATCCCATGGTTGCGACTTTTCTGATCTGGATCATGTTGATTTTGGGAGGCTCTGGAAACAATCGGGGGGCCATTCTCGGGGTGGCGGTTGTCTGGATTATCTGGTCCATGTCCGAGCTGGTAACAGATCAACTACCTCAGGAATACGCCATCAAGGCCAAGTATATGCGCATCTTCATCATCGGTTTGATGCTTCAGCTGGTGCTGCGCTTTCGGCCGGAGGGCATCCTGCCCGAACCCGATTACAGCAATCACGAAAAAAAGAAGAAGGTGCCTGATGCCAACAAGGCGTCTGATGCATCCGCCGCAGAATAATCCCCGTCTGTGGGGGGAGAATGATACCAATCGGAGGTTAGTGAACATGAAGCTTACGCATCTTGCATTTGCAGCTACTCTTGCCGGTGCTACGGCGCTAACGGCACAATCCGCGCTTGCGGACGTGAAGGTCGGCCTTCTTGGGGGCGTGTCGGGTCCGATCGCCGCCATGGCTCCGCCCATGCTGGACGCTGCTCAGCTGGCCTTTCAGCAGGTGAACGACCAAGGGGGCATTCTGGGTGGACAGTCCATCGAGGCCGTTGTTGGCGACAGCGCCTGCAATCCGCAAAACGGTGTGGATAGCGCGACCAAGCTGGTGAATGTGGAGCAGGTGATCGGCCTTGTTGGTCCTCATTGTTCCGGCGCCGTGTTGGCCGTTGCAAATTCCGTATCGGTTCCGGCGGGCGTTACACTCCTGACGCCATCTGGCACATCCCCGGAAATTACCGGCCTTCAAGACAACGACACTGTCATGCGAACGGTCCCGTCCGATGACTATCAGGGCCGCGCGCTGGCACGTGCGCTTCTCGAGCGTGGCACCAGCAAGGTTGCTGTTGCGTATCTGAACAACGACTATGGCACCGGACTTGCGGAATCCTTCAAGGATGAGTTCGAAGCCAATGGCGGTGCAGTTGCAGGCTACGCCGCGCATGAAGAAGGCAAGGCGTCTTACCGCTCCAACCTAGCCGAGTTGTCTCGTGGTGGTGCCGATACACTTGTAATCTTCGATTATGGAGATGGCACGGGTCTCACCATTTTGCGTCAGGCTTTGGAAAACGGCTTCTTCGAGAACTTCGTTGGCGGTGATGGCATGAAGTCTGAAGCTGTCATCAACGAGCTGGGTGCGGAAAATCTGACGACTTTCGTTGCGTCCTCTCCAGTTGGTACAGCCTCCACCAGCCTTGATCTGTTCCGTGACGCGTTTACCAATGTGGGCGGTGACCCGGATGCCATCTTCGTGACAACATCTTACGACGCAGGTTTCCTGATGGCGCTCGCAATTGAGAAGGCAGGTGGCGACAAGGCCGGAATCGCGACCGCTTTGCGCGAAGTTTCCAATGGCGAGGGAGAGCCGATTCTGCCTGGTGAATGGGAAAAGGCGGTAGGCCTGATCGCTGAAGGCACTGCGATTGATTACAAAGGGGCCTCGGGTGATCTGGACTTCGATGAAAATGGCGATGTGCCGGGCGCATATGCGTTGTTCGAAGTCTCGGAAGACACCTTCAAGTCCATTGGTGAGATCAAGTAGGATCACATCCGCAAGGTGACGAAAGGCCGGTTTCAACAAATGTTGGACCGGCCTTTTTCGTAGCTACTTGGTCAGAATCAGCTTCCCAAGTTTGGTGATGGTCAAGCGATACTCTTCATCGTTATGTGCGATCTTCACTTCGCGCGTTCCTTTGAAAAGTGCCTTACTATCAATCTTTTGAGTGCCATCTGCGCCAGAGTCCTGATGTACGATCTTGTTCACTTATAGCCCCCGCTTCTACGACAAGTTTTAGCGCACCCGGATGCCTCCGGTGATTTATAACTTGACTTTAATAGTCATATTTAAGTACAAAAGCAATGGCTGTTTGCCATTGAGTGTCATTCGCGTCTGGCACTTGGCAACCTTAGTCATGCCCGAACTACGTAGCAAGCCAACCCGCTCCTCCCTCGACGGCCAGCCAGCTACATTTTTCCAGGAACCGCGCTGCCCCTATGAAGCAGCCTGCAAATTGCTGTATTGATTTGCTATGGGTGGACCCTAGCCCTCAAAAGGGCAGGTGCCTTGAAGAGGCAAAGGGCTGCGTTGTTATCCTGAATGGGTATTGAATCGCTGCGTAATGCAAAATGCAAAGAGATCAAAAAGGACTGATCCGTGTTGTCATCTATCACACCGACCGAAACGGCACCCTATCTCGAGCCGATTATCAACTTGCTGGACAAGGGCGGGTTTGTTGTCGGCTTGCTGCTGGTGTTGAGTGTTGCAGCCCTGACATTGATCGTTGCAAAGATGATCCAGTTTCTGCGTGCCGGGCTTGGTCGCCACAAAACCGCCAAGACGGCCGTTGAGCTGTGGCGCAAGGGATACCGCGAGGAAGCCTACAAGTCCGTTCAGCGCCATCGCTCTCCTGTGTCAAACGCTGCGGCGCATACCATGCGCGGTTTGCAGAACAATGCACTGGAGCAATCTCTGGTACGAGAGGATGTGGAGCGGGTTTGCTTGCTGCATTTGAATAGCCTGCGCAGCCATTTCCGGGCTTTGGAAATGATTGCTCAGATTGCACCTCTCCTTGGTCTGTTTGGTACTGTTTTGGGTATGATCGCCGCCTTTCAGGCCATGGCTGATGCAGGTGCGCAGGTCAATCCGTCGGATCTGGCGAGCGGTATATGGGTCGCACTGTTAACAACAGCGGTGGGTCTTGCCGTTGCCATTCCAACTTCCGTCATGCTCACCTTTTTCGAAAGTCGAGTGGAGCGTGAGCAAGCCGCGATGGAAGTCATCGTGACCCATCTGTTCACTGGCGCTGCGACGGAAGACGACCGCGCGGTGGTGTCTGTTCGCAATCGCAAGGCCAAGCTCGAGGTCGCCTGAATGCAACTCGGATCGACCCGGCGGCGCAGCCGAGCACCGTCTCTGACATCGCTGATTGATGTAATTTTTCTTCTGTTGATGTTCTTCATGCTGGCGTCAACCTTTTCAGTCTACCAGCGTATGAATGTCTCCTCGGGAGCAAAGGAGTCCTCCAGTGAAGCCTTGGCTCCCATTGTGGTCATGGTCGCAGGTGATGAACTGGTGATTATAGAAGGTGCCAATGTGTCACTTGATGAGATGGTGTCCGTTATCACTCAAGCTGACACGTCACAGGCACGACCTGTCGCCGTCCTGCCGGGTCCCAAATCCCTTCTTCAAGATGTAATCACAGTGCTTGAACGCCTGTCGGACGCAGGCTTTTCCCCCACATTGGTTGGGTCGGCGCAGACGGCGGGGAGCAGCGAATGAGGCTGAGGACTACCCGCAAAAAAAGTGCTTTCGAAAGCACGATACCGTTGATCAACATCGTATTCTTGATGCTGATCTTTTTTATGGTTGCAGGAACGATCGACAGTGACGTGGCACGAGATATCGACCCACCACAGGTTAGCGCCGAGGATGAACGAGATCGTATCGCGAACGCCCTGGTCGTGGATGAAGCCGGTGTCTTTCACTATCAGGATCAGGTGATTGAGGAGGCCGCTCTGCCTGAAACCGTGCGCCCTGAAGAGGGGGAGCCTCTATTGATCGTAGCCGACCGCAATCTGAAAGGGGCCCAACTGACAGCTATTTTGAAAAAGCTGCAGGCATCCGGGATTGAGCAAATTGAAATCGTCACCGTGAGGGCGGCGAATGAAGGATAAGACACCAGGCCTCGGGTGGGGCGTATTGACAGTGGGACTGATGGTTTCCGTCGGGGCGCATGCGCTGCTTTTATCGCGTTGGCCTGAGGACGAGAAGACCGCAGAAATGCGCGGTGCCGCTGGTATGACCGTGGCATTGGCGGGATCGGTTGAGGATCTGATTGCAGGTCAGGACCAGAACCTTGAGCCGACCGTGAATGAAGAGCCTGCCCCCTTGGAGGAGAAGCAAAGAAAGCCGGATCCAGAGCCAGAGCCCAAAAAACACCAAGAGGATGTCTTGGTGCGTCAATCGGATCCCGATCCGATTGACCTGATCAAACCGGAGCAAAGCCCGGAACCTGATGCCATTGTTGAATCTGTTGAACAGTCAGTCCAGGCGGAGCACTCCGTACCCGAGGCAGAGCAAATAGAAACGCTTCAACTGGGCGATGAAACCGTGGCTTTGGCCTTGCCAGATCCGGTTCATGAACAGGAAAAAGTGCCCGAGAAGCAGACAGAACAGGAAAAACAGAACACTCTTCCAGAGCCAGAGCCAGAGCCAGAGCCAGAGCCAGAGCCAGAGCCAGAGCCAGAGCCAGAGCCAGAGCCAGAGCCAGAGCCAGAGCCAGAGCCAGA
>NZ_AUGS01000014.1 GCF_000422785.1 Pseudovibrio exalbescens DSM 16456 | reverse complement strand
CTATGGGCAGCCTGCCTAACCGCACGCAGCCCGAACCGAATTGGCAATAGCAGTCGATGATGCGTAACGATCGAGCCAATGGAGAGGCAAACCCGTCTGATTCAATGCGCCATTAAAGCGCGTCATCTTGATCAGGGACCTCACCGGCGGATTTCCATCAGGGCCAGCGGCAAACGCACGCCGCAAAAACAGGCCGGACATATGAAAGCAACCGATCACCGCAACAAGACAAAAACAGCTCTTGCCATAAGGGGCGTCCACATATGAATCACAGTTCAGCTGATTTGGGAACCCACTTTGTCAACAGGCCCTAGCAGGCGCAGCAATTATTCTCTCATCCGCAGTTTTTATGTGGCGCCGGGCATCCACCTAGACGCGTCGTGCGAAGGGACCCAATTTGCTCAAGTTGATTCTCGATTAATCGATTAATTTGCATAAGTGAAATAAAAGGTGCGTTTTTTGACTCTAATACTCTACCTTTAATTGAGTTAGCATGATTAATCATCAAATATATTATTGATATCGATAATCTGAAAAATGTTAAATCTTACTGCGGCTGAGATATTTATCATTTTATATCCAATAGAAAATCAATTGCCTTACGCTGAGTTATTTTAAATAAATTTAGAACAATTGACGATATAATACTATTGTAGAAAGTTGATAAACATTCATATTGCTGATATCCCGACACTCGATCTAGTAGAGGAAGTCCATCTCACACAATCGATGGACTCTTGGCTATCAAGGAGTGTGTTATGTCAAACATTGAAAATAGCACTTCAAATACTACAGAAGAAGTCCGGGAAGACGTATCTAACCCGACCGATGAAGTAAAATCTGTCGATGCGACTGTTCAACATGAAGAAAACCACGATGATCTGGACGACCTAGATGATCTGGATTTCGATCTTGAAGATGTTGAAGACAAGATCGCTCCCCTCGCTCTTTAGCCGGTTTCGAGCAGATTGAAAGCTGGGCAGTTCCTGGCTTCAAAACATAGTGTGGAGCAATCTCATGAAGTTGATGATTATCTCTGGTAGCCCACGCATGGGCTCCCAGTCGGGTAAGCTCGCCCATTTAATTGCAAAACGGCTATCCAAGCGGCGTAAAGAAGTGACTTGCGCTGTGTTAGACCTTGCAGAGCCAATCCTGCCAGAGCTGACGGACGATGTTTTCAAGTCGCCCCCAACGCCGGGGTCACCTTGGTACAGCACTCTGGGCGACCTTTCTGATGCGGACGGCTTTGTGGTCATCACACCCGAATTCCACGGCATGGTACCACCTGGTTTGAAAACACTGTTCATGCTGTCTGGAGAGGGGCCGTTTTGTGACAAACCAGCCTTGCCGGTGGGAGTTTCGGATGGCATGGGCGGCGTCTGGCCCATCGCGGAATTGCGCGTCTCCAGCTTCAGGGGAAATCGGGTCTGCTGGATCCCTGATGACGTGGTGGTGCGGCGCGTGAGCGACGTCAACGCCGCAACGGAACGGGCTTTCACCGAGCCGTCGCAGAAGTTTCCCGCCATCTGGGCGCGTTTGGATGCTTCCTGTGATCTTCTCATTGGTTATACCCGGGCGCTTTCAGAAGCGCGCAAGGGTGGGGCCATTCAGAGAAAACACAAGGAAGCGGCATAGCGCTGCTGTTCCGCTTGTCCATTTGATTTTGAGGTACGCATGAAAACGGCGCCCGACTGGCTGCGACTTGCCCGAAACCACGATTATCGTTTGCTGTGGCTGGGACAAACCATCTCCACCTTTGGCGAATCCATCTACCAGGTCGCGTTTTACTGGCTCGCCTACGAGATGACAGAAAGCGCGTGGCTGGCGGGTCTCGTGGTGTTTTGCGCCAGCGCCCCTTACCTACTCTTCGGATTGATCGGCGGCGTTTACGCGGACAAATGGAACCGCAAGTCATTAATGCTGTTTTGTGATCTGATCCGCGCGGTTGCCGTGGCGGTTGTGCCTGCGTTGGCGCTGGCAGGCATGTTGACGGTCTGGCACTTGGCATTGATTGCATTTGTCTTGACAAGCGCCCGCTGTTTCTTTCATCCGTCGTTGAATGCAGCGGTTGCAGGTGTCTTGGATGATGACACCCGGGCCCTTGGGGTGTCCCTTGTGGAGGGCGGCTTTCGGGCTGCGCGCCTGATTGGTCTGGCACTTGGCGGCATTCTCATCGAGCTTTGGGGCGCAGATCAGCTCTACACCATTGCTATTGTAACCTTTTTTGTTTCCATTGGTTTTGTAGTGCCGCTGCGCAATGTCGGCCATGCCGAAGGTGAGGAGTCCGAGGATAACCTGCTCGGTGCTCTTGGTGGAACGCTGCGCTTTCTGCAGGGTCATAGAGATCTGTTTTGGGGCATCATCTTGTTCGGTGTCGGCCTGATGTTTGTCACTGGCCTGGAGCGTGTCGCGCTGCCGCACGTGGCAGACCAGAACTGGGGCGCAGGAGCCAGTGGCTTTGGTTGGGTTCTAGCCATGATCACCATCGGCTACGTTTTTGCGTCCCTCGTGATCGGCCGTTTGCAAATCAAAAATCCATCGCTCTACATTTTCGGCGGATGGGCCCTGTGGGGCGTCTTTTTTGCCGCGCTTGGACTCTCTGAAAACATCTGGATAGCACTGAGCTTCGCCCTGCTGGTAGGCGCTGTAGAAGCGGTCGTGGATATTCCGCTTGTCGTGCTGATACAAACAAAAACGCCCGGCAACCGAATGGGCAAGGTGTTCAGCATGTGGTCAACTATCGCTTTTATCGGCGAGAGCTTGAGCGCGCTCATGATTGGTGCGTTGATCTCCCAGTCTACCGCCCCAGCTGCATTCATCATGTGCGCTGCCGGGACTGTGGCCATGGCAATCTTCGGCCTGATTGCAAGCCGTTCGCGCGCTTCAGACGAACCGCAGGCCCTTGAAGGGGGCAAGTCATGACGATGACAGCCTCCCTCGCAACACAGGCGCCGGAGCCGTTCAGTTCGGGTGACGAGAGTGCTCGCGAGCAAGTACGGTGGAAAATGACAGATCCCCTGTGGGATCCGGCTTCTGCAGAGTTCGCAGCTGCCCTGAGTAACGTCTGGGCGGGAGTAAAGCGGAGCCGAGAAGAGTTTGCTCGTTTCGCCAAGCAAGTGCCGGCTGGGGCGCTGTCTGCCACCGCGCTGGAGCGACTTGATGCGGACTGGACAGAACAGCGAGAGAGCATTCAGGAACTCTATGTGTTTTTGGAGTGCAAGCGCTCTCTTGGCGAAACTACCAAACACTTGACGAAGAATGCGGAACGTATTCGGCGCATTGCTACTGCGCATAAAAGTGCCCCTACGGAGTTTGTAGGGGTGATGCTCAAAGCAGGTCGAAACGCCTCAGATTTATTCCCGGAAGGCGCGCCTGAAGAGGTTTTGAAGCGCTGGCAGAGTTGGGAAAGGGACGAGGAAAAAAGCAAGCGCAATGAACAGACAGACCGGCTTGGTGGACCCGGCTACAGACAGTGGTGGCAGGCCTACCGTGACACTCGAGCGCAGCTTTATTTCCATCTGCCTGAGGACGGGATAGCCGATAACCAAGTCTCTGTGGTGGAGGCGACCCGCTTGTTGGCGCACCCAGTTCGAAGCACTCGAGAAAGGATCTTCACAAGCGTGGAAACAGCTTGGCAGCCGCATCGAACCATGGCAGCACACGCTTTGACCGGCCGCATTGCATGGCGATGTCGAGCGGCTGAGATCAAGGGCGAAGATCGCTGGCAGGAGGCCCTTGCTGAAACGTCCCTCTCGCGCGGCGCAGTTGAGCGTTGTCTTGAAGCTGCAAACGCCCTTCGAGTTGACGCTCAAGCAGCGCTGACGGCTCAAGCGCACATGGCAGGCTACGAGAGGCTTGCACCTTGGGATCTGGATGCTTCCAGCAACTGGGTTGGTCCGGTTCCACTAAACGAGGCGCTGCGGGATACCGAGCGGGCGTTCAATGCGGTTGATCCGGAAATGGCTGGGTTTTTCCGTCTGATGATGCAAGAGGGCTGGCTCGATGCCAGTCCTCATCAGGCCGGACGCAGAACAGCGGACTTTCAAACCTCGATTGCCCGACGCGGCGTGCCACTCGTGCTCGTGAGCTATGATGGCCATGCTCTGAACGCGATCCGCATCGCCCATGAAACCTCGCACGCACATCATTTCTGGTGCATAAAAGATCTGCCCATGGAGCGGCACTATGTGCCAACGGCCTCCGCAGAAACAGTGGCATCGTTTGCCGAACTTCTGCTGCGAAGCCAATGGCAGCGCAGCGGGGAGAACAGTTCTCAGCACCCATGTGCCCAGTTCCGCCGCTACGCGTGGATGGAAGCGCAGGCCTTTATCGCCTTTGCGCTGATGCTGCCTGCCAACTTTACTTTTGAGAGGCAACTGACCGATGCGCCTTTCCCTCATACACCAGAAGAACTGGATCAGCGTTTCACGAAAGTCTGGTTGCATTGGTTCGGAGAGAACAAAGTTAGCCCAGATGTGAGTGCTTGGTATCGCAAACCGGTATTCATTGCCTCTCAGTTTCATGGCTTGCCCTACATTGCCGGCTTTTTTCTTGCACACTTTCTTGAGGCGCAAAGACAGGCTTTAGGACCTCAGTTTGCTGGCGCCTACACCAGTCTTTTGCGCAGCATGGCTCAAAACGACATCAATACCGCTTTCAAAACAACTTTTGGTGCTGATCTGGAAGAGGAGGCCGTGTGGGAAACGTGCCTGAGCGTGATGCGGGGCCGATTGAACCAACTGATGACACTTGTCCTGAATGTTCCCGGGGAGGCTGCATCATATGCTTGATCAGCAATCCGCTCCTCACCAACAAAAAGCCCATGTCCGAGCTAGATGGCAATTTGGCCCTGAATTTGTTCTACGTTCTCCGGGCTTTCCGATGGAGGTGCTTGAACTTTTTCGCATGCAGGACACCTTGGCAATCCTGCTGGAAATGGGTGCTGAAAACGCGAAGACGCAACAGGTTTATAGCGAAGAAAATCAACGCATTTTGGACAGCATTGGGCGTCTTTTGCAAAGGCAGGATATTCGCCAAGCGCTGTTTGTCTCAAGCCCGGATGTTTATCGCAACGCGGTACCGAAAGTTGAGCGAGCGCTTGCGAAATCCCATTTCAACTCTGATGCGCGGCGGGCGTTACGTACCGTGTTTGCCTACCTCCAGCGCTTCGCAGCAAAGAATGAGACCACAAGCTTTTTTGGTACACTGAACTATGGCCGGGTAGATGACGGTTGGGATGGCTGGGCAAGGCTTGAAACCACCGTAGATCGGAAAGAGGGGCCGGGGCTCGCCATGGGCGAGGATCTTGTTACTGAACGCCGCGTCTTTTTAACGTTTTGGGCCCTGTCGGCGCTTGCCGAAAAAATCGCTGAAGAACCTGAGTTCAGGAGCGCGTTGCCATTGCACCTGAATCCCATGGTCATCCTGAATGCGGATGGGTTGACTATGCCGGATCAATCCCATCGCCCGTTGCCACCTTGGGCGGTTGCAGTAATGGAGGCCATTGAAAACGGCCAGACCCGCAGCCAAATCCAGAAAACGCATGGCCCGCGCTCTCAGATTCTTATCGACAAGTTGGTTGATTCCAGCATTTTGCGGCACGGCCCTATTGTTAGCTCCTCGCGCCTTGACGCCTTGGAAGAGTTGCTTGCCATGGTCAGTGATTTGCCAGAAGGGTCTGCACGCGACAGGTGGGTTGAGCGACTGACAACGTGGCAACAGTGGCGCGCACAGATGAGCGCAGCGTCCTTCGAGGAGCGGCAAAAGCTGCTCGAAGAGGCTGCCTTGCAGTTTGAAACGCAGACTGGCTTGTCAGCATGGCGTGGAACCGGCGCGATGTATGAGGACCGCACCATCTACTATGAAGAAGCACGTGGCAGCATCCGTGAGCTGACCTTTGGCCGCCGTCTTCATGAGGATCTTGTTTACCGGGCGGAGCCCTCTTTGCAACTCTCGGCGGCCATAGGGAAGGCGCAATGGGAAGCCTTGCAACGCTCTGCCCGCGCCGTCTTCATGCGTCTTTCGCCGAATGGCACACCAGTGCCAGCCCCTCGGTTTATCGATGCTATGAAGGGTGAGGTGCCAACAATGCCCGCGGTGGGCACAAACGAGGCGCAACGCCGTCTGGAAGAGCTGGTCTCTAATCAATCTGCAGATGCGGACGGGTGCGTGCGCATTGCCCCTGAACAGTTGATGCTGAAGGAGATTGAAGGGCCGCGCTACTCGCTACTTGATGTCTTCATCGGAGCTAAGGACATGGACGCCTTGGCTTCTGGGAACTATGAACTCTTTGTCGGCAAAATGAACCATCATCTATTGCTGAACTCGTGGCTGACCACCTTTTTGCCAAGCCGGGATGAGTACTCATGCCAGCTCAACAACAGGCTGAATGAAACGGGTCTGAGCGAACTTACCGCCCTTCAAGTACGGCGGCGCAATAAAGGTTTCT
This sequence comes from Pseudovibrio exalbescens DSM 16456, assembly GCF_000422785.1. Taxonomy (GTDB): domain Bacteria; phylum Pseudomonadota; class Alphaproteobacteria; order Rhizobiales; family Stappiaceae; genus Pseudovibrio; species Pseudovibrio exalbescens. The sequence goes on along the minus strand of NZ_AUGS01000014.1, from coordinate 107,038 downwards.
ATAGTTTCCCCGGTGAGCGCCTTGTTTATTCAGATCCTATTGGCCGTTTCGACAAGGCTTACGGTGTCAGGGCGACATCTCTTGCGCGCGCTGAAGTCGGCCTTGATGATGATGGTGTGGTGCGGTTGATGGTTGGCGGCAAGCCAATACCGCTCTACCTGACGTTGTCAGACCATCAAAAATACCCACCGTTCGCCGCGCTAGCCCTGCCTTGGCTGGCCGCGCCAGAGATCGATCTTGGACAGCACACGCCACGCATTTACTTCGGCGACTGCGTGATACAACGGCAACGTTGGTCCTTTGCTGCGGAAGCTCTCAACGACCTTACTGAGATGTCAGGCGTTGCTTTGCTCAAGGCAGCGCAAACCTTCCGGCAAACATATGCACTGCCCGAACGGGTTTTTGCAAAGGCAGACGCAGAACGCAAACCCATCTACGTGGATTTCGCCGTTGAGCATTGTTTGGTGATGCTCGCCAATCTGCTCAAACGCAGCACCGCAGTACGTTTTGAGGAAATGTACCCTGATGCGGAGAGCCTTTGGTTGACGCAGGGAGGTGGGCGCTACCCGTGTGAGCTGCGAATTCATGCGATTTACCCCGGTCCAGTAGCGAAAGTACCAGAGACGACCAGAGCAATTGCAGGCGCCAAGCTCGCTGCTGGCGCGGAAATCGCTTAGAGGAGGAAGACCGTGAGCGCAGAACTCCAGGAAACAGATTTGCCCGCCACCACAACCATAGGTGGAAAGTGGTTTGAAACTCTCAGTTCTGCGGTTGCAGCGGGGCACCGACAACTGTTCATCAACCCGCACGCACGTGGCGGACCAGAGGCATTTGATGAAGCAATTGAGCAGTTGAAGCGCGAAGGTGAACTGGTCGATGTTTGGAGCTTTGCACCAAATCACACTGCACCCTTTCAAGGACTTGCTGGACTGGTAGCCAGGTTCCTGCCCAGCTTGTCTAAGGAATGCGAAGGGCTTGTATCGGGCAAAGCTGCAGAGCTTACCGCTGTGAACTTGCATGTGACGCCGGAGGACCTGACGTTCATCACAATGGACGCGCTAGCGCTTCCAGCTTCCGAACGCCGCCTTTCCCGTGAGAGTGAATACACGTTTCGCATAACCAACGGCCTTGCGCGACTGGTCGTGGAAGGCTTGGAGAAGACAGCTGCCTTTGTGGGCCAGAGACTTTGGATCTTTGTCCCTGATGTGGCGCAAATCGACAGGGTGAGCCTGCTGTCACTCAATCAGTTGCTCCAGTTCGCCAGTCAGAAGATAATAGTGGTTTATGGCGGTCCCTCCTCATTGAACGAACTGACGCGTTGGGGGACACAAGAGGTCTTGACAACTGAGCCAGCGTCAACCGACGAACGACGCAAGTTCCTCAAGTCATTCCTGTGCCACCATGAGCCAACGCCACTTGGCACCATGGAGCCCGAAGAAAGCCGGCCCAGCCCGCTTGCCCCACTCCTTCTTGATGTTGATAGGTTCAGCGAAGACAGTTTGTTCGAGGCCATCCAAGTTGGTCAGTATGATCTGGCGCTTTCTGTCTTGGAACATCCCGACTTTGAGCTCGAGGCAGAGACAAGGGCGCGGCTCTTGGGTCTGGCGCATGCCTACATTGGCAACTTTCAATTTGCTCAAGAGATCTATCACCGGGCCATGGGCCAGGCCAAAGACCCGGTCATGAAAGCCCGCTTTTGTGTGTACACTTCGTTGCTCTCGGCAAAACGCCTCTCTGAATATGACAGGACGATTGCCCTGATCGATGAAGGTCTTGCGGCCTTAAAGGGTCATGGTGAGGCGGCGGCGTTGCTCGAAACTGGATGGTTGTTGAATGTTCGTGCGCTGGTAATGTTCCGTACCAAGCGGATCGAAGAAGCGGCCGCCATTTGCAGGGAAGCCATTGCAACCATCAAGCCTCTACAGGGCAGTGATGCACTTCACCTCAAAATCAACCTCATTTCCAACATGAGCATCCTGTTTGAGGCAGATGGCAACCTCCGTAAATCTCTGGCGGTGTGGGAACGATTTGAAGCCTTTAACACGGGACCAGCTCGTGCGTTGTTTGCCAAGATCTACCACTTTCGGAAAGCTGGCCTGTTGTTCGGACTTGGGCAAATCGACATGGCAATGGACCAGTACCTGGCATCCTGGCACGAGGCGCAGAGTATTCATGACACCTTCCACTCAGTTGTCATTGCTCAAACCCTCGGCAAGGCGGAGTTCCAGAGGCGGCGGTTCGAAGCTGCTGCAATCTGGTTTGAGCGGGCTGAGACAGAAGCCAAACGATGCGCCGACCATGCAGCAGCGAACAAATCGGCCGCCGCACGCTCCTTAGCGCTCAAAATGGCGGAAAGATCGCGTGACGATCCCTCTGAGGTCGCGATCTCCGACTGCGAGGAATGGCTCCACCGTGCCCCGGAAACCAAGCTGGGGCGCCCTTTCTACCTTTATCATATTGCTGCTTAACGTCATGAAATCACAAGATTCCCATTGGCAGATCATACCCGACATGGTGGTGCGTCACGCAGGTTTCGCTTTCGACCGCCTGACAGCTCTTCGCATGAACAAGACAGCTAATGAGCTGGACGTTCTTGTTGCGCTTGAACTTGAGAGGGAGCAACTGAAAGCCAAATTGCTGGCCACGGGTTTTGTCTCCGCTGTTGATCGGGTGAAAAACGACAAGGCAGAGTTAAAACGGCTCTCGCGCGCCAGAACAAAGGTGGGACGAGGTACATTTGATCGGATGGCATTGGCTGCGTGGGGCGATAGCCAGTCAGATGAAGAATTTGCTGAACAACTATCGGCGTTTGCACAGCTGACGGAACAAATTCGTGATGCTCAAAGGATAGCGCAGGATGCGTTCGAAAGTGAAAGGCCACTGACCACACAAACAATTCGTCAGCTCTATGCAGAAGATCCTTGGTTGGCAGAAGCAATCTACATATCCAACCCGGACCTCTACGAGAAATCGTTCAAGCGGCTTGTTGAAGGGCGGGAACGCCGAAAGGCACAAGAGCGACGCCTTGCTCTTTATCTCCATCGCTTTTGCGCGAAAAACGAAACGGCAAGCTTTTTTGGCCCGATGAACTATGGCGTCTTCAACGCGGACCATAAAGAGCCTGTCCGTATACGGAAAAACGGCAAAAAACTGAGTGAACGCCGCGTTTACTATTCGTTCTGGATGGTGGAGGCGCTGGCTAAAACCATTGCAGCCGATCCAAAGGTATCGGCAGGCTTGCCTGTGCGGCTTCACCCCTTGCTGGTTCTACAGACCGAGGGAGATGCTCCAAGCGCCTCGTTCGCCGGAACACCGTTAAAGTTGCCAGCCAGGGTGCTTGAGGCTTTTCAGCAAGTCGAGACTTGTTCCAGCTTAGAGGAGCTGCGCAAGGCCATTGGCGATGAACGGCTCTTGGACAAGATACTCGGTCGATTTGTGCTGGCTGAGATATCGCTGCCCTCAACTGTGTTCAATCCAATGGCAACGCTCGAACAAATGCTGCGCGAAATGCCATTGGAGAGCGGTGCACGGGAAACATGGCTCCCTGTGCTCAGCCATTTGAACGTTGAGTTGGAACGCCTCGCTGGCGCTGATGTGGACACCCGCGCGCACATCACGCGAGAGATTGAACAATTTTTTACAAAAGTGACCGGTGTGGAGGCACGGCGAAAGGGTGGAGAAACCTATGCCGACCGCACATTGATGTATGAAGAATGCAGCGGTACGCTCGATGAGTTCTCATTCAACACGTCGTTCACAGAACAGATGATGGAACGCTTGCAGCCCGTGCTCAAGCTGCTCACGATCTACGGACATGTAGGACACCGGTCAAATTTGGAGCGCGCGCGGCTGGCGTTCGATCAGATTGCGGAAGGGCGCACTCGCATTCCGTATCTGGAGTTCATTTCAGGCATTGATGCACTGGAGAACAGTGGTGCCTTGCCCGATGCCGGTGCCGATGTGCGGGGTTTCTTGGCCCAACTGAGCGCGCTGGTAAAAGAGCGGCAGCAGGACGGCGTTTCGCGGCTGAGGGCTGAAGACTTTACCCAGTTTGCGCATCTGGATACGGGGTTGGCAGTTCACACTTCTCCGGATCTCATGCTGTGCGCCCCAACGCAACAGGACCTGAGCGATGGCCGCTATCAGATCGTTATGGGTGAAGTGCACCAGTTCCTCGCAATGTGGGGGTCGCAATTCCTGTTTCATCATGATGCCAAAAGCGTGCGCCGCAGGGTCGAAGATCACATTGGTCAACTGGATGGGTATGGCAATCTTGCTACGGTTCTTAACGCGCGTCGGCATAAAGGCCTGATCAACGATGGTTTCCCCGGTACCTTCATTGAACTGACCGGACTAGCAGGAGAGGGCACGGATCGAGTGGCGATCCGCGACCTGGATGTGGTACGCATAGCTGAAACAACGGACCCAGTATTGCACTTGGTCAGCCGTAAAGATGGACGACAGTTCAACCTTTATCACGCTGGCGATGACAAACTTCACCTGTGGGCGTTCTCAGTGCCACCGCTTGCTGCACCGCCCGTTCGTTTTGAAGGGTATACGCCGCGCATCCTGGTTGGAGATGTCGTTTTTCAGCGAGCCCGCTGGGAGGTAACCCGCAAGGAGTTGCTCGACAATCTGCACGAGCCCAACGAGTTGCAGATCATGCTCGCATTGCGGCGCGTTTGCCGACGGAATGGCATCCCTAATCTAAGTTTTGTTCGCGTGCCATCCGAGAAAAAGCCCTTGTTCCTTGATCTTGATAATGTGAACGCATGCGCCAGCGTAATTCAGGCGCTTGGGGAAGATGAACGCCTTACATTTGTTGAAATGCTCCCCAACGACAAGGAGCTGTGGCTTTCAGACGCCGAGGGGAGCTACAGCGTAGAGATCCGCGGCACATGCGTCCGCCCTCGTGTTGAGACGGGGCTTGCCTCATGAGTGTGATCCTTGACACCTCATCAGCCGATGGAGAGACGGCCCATCGACATACCACCTCTGCGCCTGAGCTTGTGCATCTCAGCCCGCACTGTGAGATTTGGCGGCATTTCGTTCTGCGTTCAGCAGGTTTTCCGTTCGATCTCTTGAACCGTATTTCGCTTGATGAAGATACGATAGAGCAAATTGATCTTCTGGATCGCCATGAAATGGAGCTTACTGAGGCGCAGCAGGACCTCAAGGTCCGCTTGTTACCCGAGTTGTTGGATGTTCTGAAGTCCGGATCAGCCGATAGGGCTCGTCCCTTGCGCAAAGACCTCAATCGTCTGAACAAGCAGGCACAACGTGGCGAACCGCTGCAAGGAGTTGAGGGGCTCATCGAAGCATTGGCCGCAGAGTACGGCACGGATGCAGGATTGCGCGACTGGGCCAAAAACTATGGGGCACTGCAAAATGCCCTGCGGCCGCTCCAACGCAGCACGACTTCAGCTTTCGAGAGTGCGTTTGCCGAAAGCCGTCGTGCGCTATGGGATCAGGCTGTTCAATCAGATTTCAAGCAAGCCGTCTTTCTCTCGAATGCAACTCTGGCTGACTTGTTTACTCGGCTGGAATGCCCAGAAGGCAAGGAAAGAAACACCAAAGTGCGTCAGCGTGAGAACACGCTTTGGATGTATCTGCAGCGCTTTGCTTCAAAGAATGAGACCAACAGCTTCTTTGGCCCAATCAACTACGGCCGTATCGACCAAAATGCAGACGACGCGCCTGCACTCGACTTGAGCTATCAGGCCAAATGCCGGGTCGCCTATGCCGCAGAATGGTTGGTCGCAGAGATTCTTGACAAGATCTCGAAGGAGCCGGATCTGAAGGCAATCCTGCCTGTTGTGTTACAGGGCCCAAGGCGACGCCACCGGGAAACCGATTGGATCCACGAAGGCTTGTCGCAGCGAAAACTGGCGCAAGTACTCGGCACGAACGAGGCATTTGTCGAACAGCGCCTTGCGCCGCTTGTTGAGCAAGGCTTCGCCGCGCGAAGATTGACCGTTCCCTCGGCAAGGGTCGACCAGCTGAGCGCGCTTATCGAAGCGCTCTTGGCTTTAGAGCCTGCGACTACGGCTGAAACCAGAGTGAGGGCGGATTGGCTGGCTTTCGCGTACCAGATCAACGATGCCCGTTTGGCCTTTGCTGAGGCGGACGAAGGGCAAAAACGGGATCTGATGGAGCGCGCAGAGCAGCTTTTTTCTCACAAGCTAGGGGGCGCAGCACGGCGCAATGAAGGGCGCATGTTCCGCACCCGCCAACTATTCTATGAAGAGGGATTTGGCGGCGCAAACTTGCACCTTGCGCGAAGCGCCTTGGATCCCATCACCGAAGACCTGGAAGCACTGGCGCTGGCCTGCAGGGTCAACACACACTGGTTGCACAAGATCCACATGGCACGGTCCATGGCACAATATGACCGCTGGTTTCCGGGCCGTGAACAGGTGCGTTTTGATCAGTTTGTCAAGAGGATGATGCGTGTTGATGCCGGGGAGGCAGAGGCCGCGCTGATCAGTGACGAGACACGCGCCCTCGTGAGGGCACATGACGGTTTCAGGGCAAACTGGTTTGAAATTCTGGAACGGGTAAGTGCCACAGAAGAGTGGCCGCAAGATCTGCAGCAACAGCTAGCAAGCGATCTTGAGCTTGATCCTGTGTGGTTCATGTCACCGGACCTTCTTATTGCCGAAAGTCACGCAGGTGGCGAGCGACAACTTCAATGGGTTCTGGGTGAAGTACACCATGGCATCACCATGGATGGTTGGATGTTAGCTCTTCATCAATCCCATGATGAACTGCGTGGCCAGCTTGACGCCATTGTTCAAGAGCGAACGGGGCTAGATGAAAGGCTGGCGGCCAATCTTGTATTGGCGCGGCACATGAAGACTTCGCCGCAAGTCTACCCCGCATTGAATGTTGAGTTGACTGGAACCGCGCCCAATCGAACATCCGCCAAGTCCTTGGGGTTGGCAGATCTTCACGTAAAACGGGAGCGAGAACGTCTGGTATTGCTCGATCCCCAAAGCCAGCGAGAGGTCAGTTTCCTGTCGCCAGCATTCGGTTTCGATCCAATGGCATACAGGCCGTTCGAGCTGTTTTCCTACCCAATTTTGCGTCTGCCTGAGCCACTGCCTTCTGAGAGGGATTTCTCGCCACGACTGGGACGTCACGCTTTTATCTTCAAGCGGGCCGAATGGACGATCGCCGCCCATGATTTGGCGCAGGTCAAGGCACACAAGGCTTTGATGGAGCGCTTTCGTGCCATGCGCCAGTTGGCGTCAGAGCGTTTCATTTCGCAGTTCAGTTTTGTCAAAATTGAAAGCGAACCCAAACCAATTCTGATGGACCTTGAGAACCCATTGTCTGTGGAGGCTGTGCTCGGTGCGGCCCGTGGTGACGGTGCATTGCGCCTGAGCGAAATGCTGCCAGATGGTGACCGCCTTTGGTTCAGCGGCACGGATGGCAGGTTCTACACCAGCGAACTGCGGATGCTGATGGTGGGAGGAGCCAGCTCATGAGAAAATGGAAGCTTGCACCGCATTTCCTGATCCGCTCCGCCGGGTTTCCGCTCGAACTTCTTCAAGGTCTGAACTGCTGCCAGACCGCACAGATGGTCGATCGATTGCTGAAGGAAGAACAGCGCCTGGAGCAGCTTGCACAAGAGATGGCTTCAAGGTGGATGGAGCTTCCCAAATTGCCCGGCCTCAAGCGAAAGAGTTTGTTCAAGTCACTTGCGGGCAAGGCCGCCTTCTCCCAAGAACGACTTGAGCTGGCAGCGGCCGAGCCTACGCTCAATGCAGATATGGATGCTTGGAATGAAGCCCTCTCAGCGCTGCCCCCACTTCAACAGGAAGTAGAGCAGACATTGCGGCGGGAATTGCTGGCCGCACGCCAGCACTTGACGAACGCGTTTGACGATCCCCTGCTTCAGGAGGCTGTGTTCCTCTCAAGTCCCAGCATGTACAAGAACGGGCTTGAAAACCTGTCAGCACCGGCGGCAGAACGCACCAGCGCTGTCCGCCGACAGGAGCGGCAACTTGCATTGTACCTGCAACGGTTTACCGCAAAAAACGAGACGACCAGCTTTTTCGGGCCAATCAACTACGGCAAGGTACTTCATCACGCCAGCCCCGAGGAGGCAGAGACTTGGCCAATCCGCTACTCACTCTCCGCTGAAGGGGTGAAACGCAAGGCCTTTATGGCTTTTTGGGCCGTCAAGGCATTGGCGACAACGATTGCCACCCATCCAAGGGTACGCACTGAGTTGAAGCCTGTGTTGGTGCCGGAATGCAAGGTGCGAGAGGATGGTACGCTCTGGATAGCGGCAGCAAACCGGAGCGTAAAGCTCTCCAGGCAACAACGTGAGATACTGCGTTGTCTCAACAAGGGCCGCTCACTTCGTGACCTCGCACAGGAAACTGGCCTCTGTCCAGAGGCTCTGGAGGACGTGTTTCGGCCCTTTATGGAAAAACGTCTGGTTGAGATCGGCATCCATGTGCCAATGCAGGAAGCGGATGCTCTGCAATGGCTGAAAGACTGGCTAGACGCACTTAACATTGACGATGAACAGATCAGCATCTGGCGAGACTTGTTGGGTTTGCTTTGCCGAAAAAAGGCACTCTATCCCCTTGCCGATGCGCCACAAAAACAGGCTCTCTTGAAAGAAGCAAACGAGCTGTTCACCAAGTTCACGGGGCAGGAGTCGAGCCGAAATCAAGGTTCCATCTACGCAGATAGGTTTCTGCTCTATGAAGAGGGTGTGGGGCCTCTTGAACATGGCGAAATGGCCTCGGCGTTTGCAGAAAAAATGACGGCAAACCTAGCTCCCTTACTCGATATCTGGGCTTTGGCTGGCCAGCAGCGCTCAGCGTTTTTGAAAACGCTTGGCAAACAGATTTATCAATCGCTCTACGGTGAAAGCACGGCCCAGGTTCCTTTTGCCAAATTCATGCGGGATGTGCTGGGCCACGAAAAGCTCAAAGAGTGGGAGAGTGAGGCCGCATCCTTTCAGTCAGCTGTTGCGCAACACCTCACAAATGAGGAGCTCCTTGAGCGCCTTGGGGATCGATACAAAGAAGACGGTATCGAAGTGCTGAAAGTGCCGGGATCCAGTTTGGTGGCGGCAGCTAAGCAGCTCGCTGACCAGCAGCATGATCAAACGCCTCTGATCTGTTCACCGGACATAATGATCGCCAAAACACCAGCGGGTGCTCCGCGCATGGTTTTGGGGGAGGTGCATGATACAGCCATGGTGTGGGGATGGGCCCTCGGCCTGCATCCTCACCACCCCAAACCGCAAGAGGAAATGTGGGCTTTTCTGGCGCCAATAAGCGACCCGAATTGCGCAAACATTGCCGGATCTACACGGCTGAAAATCACACCATTTCGGTATCCCGGAGTGACTATTCCTGTATCTGCCGGAGCCGATACAGATGGCGTTGAAACTATCGACCTTTCCGAGGTTTGGGTGAGGGTACAGCATAACGGCCTTGCATTGATGCACGACGCGAGTGAGGTCCCGCTCGCCCTCTTTAATGGGGAGTTGTCTTCTTTATTGCATCAAATCTTTGCGCTGCCACGCGTGGTACCTTTCACCATTTCGTTCGGCGCGTTTACGCCTCGCATTGAAGTGGATGAGATCGTTCTGCAGCGGGCGCGCTGGATCCTTGATCGCACTGAGTTGGGGCTGGATAGCGGCAGTGGAGGCGATACCAGTGCTTTGATGACAGGTGTGCGCCGCGCGCAGCTGAAAGCCGCGCTGCCAGAACAAGTCTTTGCGAAAATTCCCGGTCAGCCCAAACCGGTCATGGTCGATTTCCGCAGCCCTTTAAGTCTGGAGTATCTGGAGGCGCTAATGCCGTCAGAAGGACACGCGGTGCTCACCGAGATGATGCCGGATGACAACGGACTCTGGCTTGATGTGGGAACAGGCAAGCCCCATACCGCCGAAATTCGCTGCACCTATGCCGCTGTTGCAGAGCACGAAGCCTCTTGACAAAATTGGAGCCAAGCATGTTGCAATCAATCCAGAACTCGCAAGTCTTGACCTCACCTCAGGCTTACTTTGTGCCCGTTGCCCTTGAGCCTGATCGAGCAGAGGCTAGGCTCCTTGAACAGGTTCCGACCGCAAAGCCCTTGGTGCTGCGCGTTCGGCCTGTGGTTGGCGACGCAACACTTGGATTCGGCAGCATTGCCCCCTTGGTCGCCCGGGCTTTGTCCTGGGCGGAAGCAGATCCCGAGAACAAAGAGTTCTTGCAAAGCATTGCGGCCGAACTGACTTGGCTCTTCCCTGAGCTGAGAAGTAAGGAGTTCTTCAAAGCAGCGCCTGAGCTGACCGAGATTGCAATCGCGCCATCCCGGCGACGCTTGCACAAGGAGTCCGAACAAATTTTGCGCGTGACCGTGGCGCTGGGGCGGTTGCTGCGCAAATGGCTATGCTCAGACGAATGCGAGATCGGCATCGTGCATGCAGTGCATGTTGACGGAATAGACGAGCAGTCTGTGAGGGTCATGCGCCGCGTCGCGGACATCATGCCAGAAGGTGGCCCGCTCATCCTCTTTTCCCGTGGTGGGGAGTTCAAAGAACCCGTTGTAGAGGGGCTGACCCCTTGGCTCGGCCAAAAAGAACGACGCGCTGCAATGCTTGAAGGCGTCATGCAAAATCTCAAGCATGTTGTGTTGGATCAAGACGCGAGATCACCAGTTTCAGCTCTTGAGATTGTTGAGATAGACGGCATTGCCAACCTTGGCACACGCGAGAAAGCACTGGTTGAGGCCCTCAACACGTCCATTGAGGAGAATGATCAACCCGAAACGCTTGCCGCTCATGCAATCTCGGCGATTGAAGAGGCAGTGTTCACACTGAACTTCCCCCAGGCAAGGGCCATTCTGGGGCAAATAGGTGGGCGCCTTGTCGAGTTTTCTCCCAAGCAACAGCATGAGCTCGTGCTGCATCTGGCTTTCGCTGAAGCGTTTGCCTGCCGTTTCGAAAGCGCGGCAGAGGCGTTGCAATATGCCATGTCTTTGGCTGATAGGGCTGATGAAAAGGCGATGAGCCATTTCTTCCTTGCACTGTTAAAGATCAAACGCCTAGGTCAGCCACTGCAAGGCCGCGAGCACCTTGATCATGCCATAGCGATGTTAAAGGATCGAACCGATGATGCCGCGCTGAATGACTTGGCCTGGCTCTACAACTTGCGGGCCCTGTCTTTTGTCGAGCTGCGCGACGTAGCGAATGCTCGCAAACAGGTCCTTATGGGCATCAAATACAACAAAGCCTGCAAACGGACGCCCGATTCAATACACCTCAAGATCAATCTGTTGTCTAACATGACGAACTTGGAGGAGTTCACGCGTCAGGTACCAAAAGCAATTGAGCGGTGGTCTGTGTTTGAACCCATGCTGAAGTCTGCCGCCGGAAGCTTTGCGAAGCACTATCACTATCGGATGGGCGGACTGCTCACAAAGGTTGATCGGTTTGATGAAGCCTCAGACCATTTCATGAAAGCATATGCGGAAGCTCGCAAGTCCCATGATCTCTTCTATGCGGTGTTGATTGCACGCGATCTGGGCGGAGTTCTCTATCGGGCGGGGCAGGTTGAAGAAGCCGCAAGATGGTTTGAAGCGTGCGTACGTCTTCAGGATGAGATGGGCGCGGATGATGCAATCAGTGCTGACTGGGTCGCGTTGTGGTACTGCCGATGGTGCGTAACCTCCAAAACCGCCGGCGCCAACGCGGTGAAGCAACCACTCTACAAGTCCATCTCTTCTGGCAGTATGGGGCATGAAGGCGAAGATCAGTCTGGTGCCAATGCTTTTGCGCCAGTCGAGTTCCAATTCTTGCCGCGCCCCGGCACCAAGCTGAACCGTCCGTTTGACATCACAAACTTGTACTGGGAGTCAGCTTCGTAATGGAAGAGCGGTTTCGAAATCCATCCCCTACGCAATCACCAAACACCACTGACGCCCTTATTATTGGCGGGGGCGTGGTTGGCGTTGTAATCGCCCTGCGTTTACTGCAGGCCGGGAAGAAGGTGGTGCTGGTAGAGGCGCGAGACGCCCTCGGACTTGAGGCGAGCGCTGCCCGGGCAGGTCTGTTAACGACTGTGGCTGAGGGGGAGGCAGGAACACCATACTCACGGTTGTCCATTGCCGGTCTGCAGCGGTTTCGCCAACTGGTGGCGGAGGTCGGCGGCGAGCAGCACCACGCACGACATAGTGTGGTCGAAAGCCCGCATTTGCGCGTGGCACAAGACTCCAAAGAGCTTCAGTTGCTCTCAGCATATCTCGCCGATCCCGGCCTTGCTGATCCCCATGAGCGTCAACTGGATGCAGCTGCACTGCGGGCGCGTCACCCCTACATTGCCGAGGGCATTGCAGGTGGCATTGTTGGCGCTCATGCGCATCACACATACCCACCCGCACTGGTGTCTGCCTTGGCACAGTGCGCGCTGGACTTGGGGCTGACACTCCTGACCCAAACCCGCGTTGAAGCATTGGTGCACACAACTTCGCGCGTTATTGGTGGGCGTCTCTCTACGGGCGTTGAGATAGAAGCTGCCGAAACAATTGTCGCGACTGGTTACCAAACCGGGAGCCTGCTGGAAGGCATGGGGCTACAGGTGCCCATAAGCCCGGTTCGTGGGCAAATGATCGTCGTTGGTTTGCCTACCCGTCACCGTTTCGACCCCGTGATTACTACGGGCCGCGGCTATATCGTGCCGAAGGCTGGTGGGCGCGTTGTGATTGGGGCTACTCATGAAGCACGCAAGAGCACTCCAAATCATACCCTTGGAGGGCTCTCCAGTCTTGCCGAGATCGCGCGGGTCGTGCCGATACTCCTGCAAGCGCCTGTGCTTGATCAATTTGTGGGTATTCGCCCCATGACACCCGACGGCTATCCGTTGATTGGACGTTTTGCCGGGCTGGATGGGCTGACCATGGCTACCGGCCATGGCAGCCATGGTGTCTTGCTGAGCGCCATCACCGCAGATGTTGTCTGTGGTCTTGCCTTGGGCGAACCAGCTCACAAAGACTTTGAGGCGTTCAGACCCGACCGTTTTTCGGTTGCCGCATAGTTTAGGAGAAATTGTTCATGTCACTTCGCCTGATTTACCCGCCGCAAACGGATCCCACCGCGCCTGATGTTGAGTTGATAGATCTGGCGGCGCGTGTTTGCGCTATGGGTGGACACCTTCTTGACGCCAACCAATTGGCATTTCGACGCTTTCTCTCAGGTTCCCATGCTGCAGCCCGCTGTGCACTACTGGAAAAAAAGCTGACTGATTCAACGCCGGATGAGGGGCTGTTGAATGGCGATCACGCCTACGGCTATTACCGTCTGCTGCGCAGCAAGCTTTTACAGTCTGACCTCAGCGAAGAAGATGCCGGGCATATGTTGAGTGAGTTGCTTCAACAGGATGCATCGCCGCGCAGGCAAGATGTGTTACGCCAAGACATAGAACGAAGGCTCGAAGTTGGCATTGCACCTTACTACGGGCAGCTTCGTCTCAACGACTTAACCGCTGTGCATAGTACAGAAGTGAGTTCGGATCTCCGTGCCGTTTGCAAGGATCAATCATTTCCCTATCACGATTTTTGGCGAGACCTTATTGGAAGGGTCGGGGTGAAGGCCTCCGAGACTTGGCTTGTCTGGCTTGATGCGGACCAACAACTCCTACCCACTATGAGCTTGCTAAAAGCGCTGTCTGAGTTCAGCACGCATGGCGAAGACCTGCCGAACCTTGTTTTCTGCGGGCCGGTTTCGCCGAGCTTGAATAAAGCAAAGAAATGCGGCGCACTGCCAGACGTTCCCGTTGAAATCCTGCCAGACAAACCTAGCGTCATGGCAAAGCTGGCGGATGCCGACATCGGTGTGTCCCCCCACCATTGGGTCAGTGCAATCGAGTCCTTTACACTTCAGGGGCCAGCGGTGCCTGTCCTGCGGGTAACGGCCTCTCCGGAGTCGAACCATGCGTTTCATTCCATGTTGGCAAGTGGCGCTCTGGATGAAACATCAGTGCGACTGCTGTTCGTGGCACCGAGCACGCCCGATGCCCTGTTGGATCTGGCGGGGCTTCTTGCCGGTAAGGAAGCTGCATGGTCGGCCACCCTTGGTTTCGGCCGGACGCTTTCACGGGAGGTCGCGCAGCGTTTGGCGCATGCGGGCTTGAGCTCATTGATGTTTGAGGTCAAAGGGTTTGTGGGTTGGGCCGATGAGTCGTCAGCACAGGAAGGGTTACTGGCCTCTTGGCGTGCTGCCAAGCAGGCTGGTCTATATGTATCGCTAACGTTGGTCTATGGCTTCCCACGGGATACGGCTTCGAGCTTCGAGAGGTTTATCTCGTTCCTTGAAAAGAATAGGGATGAGATAGACCAAATCTTGCGTCTAAAGTTATACAGGGTGCCAATTGGCTCTCCTGCACACCAAACGCCTGAAGATTTTGGCATCGTCGAGCTGATGGATCCCGGAAATGCAGATCTTCCAAGAACTCTTCACTTTCGGAGTGAAACCGGGCTCAACAGTGAGAATTTTTTCCAAACCGCAGCTGAGTTGGCGCCTCGCCTCAAGCTCCGTGACAACGACTTGCCGCCATCGCCACTTCATGCCGATGAAGGAAAGCCCAACGCTGTTGAGATACCAGAACAGACGAAATCAGGCCTAACGGAAGAGGTCGGGGACAATCTGAAAGTCACAAAAGCGCCCGGCGTCCGGCTGGTCCAAACACAATTTGACTACCGCGCACTGGATGATCTTTATGGCGACTTCCGACCTCGGCCAAACACACCACCTCCGCAACCAACCAATGTGGCAGCGAAGAAAGCATGGCTCGCGTACAATGCGGGCAATGGCCGCATCGTAAACCTGAGTGACGTTTTGGGCGGATTACTAAGCAAAGCGGAAGAACCAAGTTCCTTTAAAGACTTGACGGGATCATTCCCGCCTGCTGCTCGGGAAAAGATTGAACTGGCACTGAAGAAACTCATGGAGCACGGGCTCCTCGTGCCCGAGCCGCAAACTGCTTATATCTCAGCCTAGCAAAACAAAACATCAATGCTCATAGCACTTCGTTTCTGAGTATTTTTATATTCCATAACGCGTATTATCATTCATAAACCTGTAGGCGGGGTGGATTCACAAACGAAGTGCAAATGCTGTACGAATACAGAGAGTTGCATGGAGTGTGAAGAATGGGCGCCCACTACTGTCACCTGAAGCTGGACGATCGACGGAAGCTTGCAAAGTGGCTTGAAGCCAAAATGCCGATATCAGAGATCGCGGACAGATTGGGCCGCGATCCGTCCACGATCTACCGAGACATCAAACGGAACCGATACACGGACGCCGACCTGCCCGAACTGAACGGCTATCATGCGCTTGTGGCTCAGGACAAATACGAGAAGCGCCGCGCGCTCCATCGCAAGATGATCGTGCATCCAGATCTCAAGGCCGCCATTGAAGACCGTCTGAAGGCAGGTTGGTCCCCTGAACAGATCGCGGGCCGGATGCACCTGGAACGCCACCCAATCCGCGTGAGCCACGAGACGATCTATCGGTTCGCCTATTCCAAGGACGGTCGTGACGAGCAGTTCTATCGTCACCTCCCCGAGCATCGCCGCCGCCGCAGGCCGCGTGACTTTCGCAGGCATCCCCGGACCCACATCTTCGACGTTCAAAGCCTGTCACACAGGCCTGAACGCATCTCTGAACGCGATGAGTTTGGCCACTGGGAGTGCGATCTGATGATGTTCCGCAAGGAACATGGAAAGGTCAACGTGACGTCCCTGGTCGAGCGCGTCAGCCGCTTTGCCGTCGTCCTGCGCAATGAGGATCGCCAGTCCAAACCGATCATGGAGGCGCTGATCCAGGGTCTGGCTCTCCTGCCCGCCGATGCACGTCAGTCGATCACTTTTGATCGAGGCACCGAGTTCTCAGCCTGGAAGCATCTCAAAGCCGGGATCGGCGCTAGTGCGTGGTTCTGCGATCCCCAAGCGCCCTACGGTGGATTCACAAACGAAGTGCAACCCGCGCAAGTCAAACTCGCAACATCAACTACGGCTCAGCAATTGGTAGCCTGGTGCTGTTATGGCGGTAACGGTTGTGATGGCTGCGTCATCGACCCAGGTTGTGCGTTCCATCGCCAGAAGTGCGCACCCCGGCGTCACAGCCAAAAGATCGGCTGTCTCTTCATCGGCATTTACCGCATAAAACTTAAGCTCAATCCGAGTATATGGAGCATTCTTCAGCAGCCACTCATTCGCATTTTCTCGTGTCAAATCAACCGCAAGTATATTCGGCACCGTATCGATGGAAACCCAACGATCTTCAAGGGTATAGGGACGCCCATCCGAGAGATGCAAGCAAACGATCTGCAGAAACTCGCTCGGTTCAGTCATGCCAAAGGCCGCTTGAACGGCGCGGGTTGGAGGGCGTTTGGCCTTTTCGATCAGTTGATACCCATACTGCCCGCCGCGCTGCTCGATCTCTAACCGCGTCAGTGGTATATCAAGAGTTGCGCGAACCAGTGGGTTTTTGCGCACATGGGTGCCGCCTTTGCGTCGGCGCTCAACAATTCCGCTGTCTGACAAATCCTGCATGGCACGTTGGATGGTGGAGCGCGCGCAATCCAGATCCAAGGCCAGTTCGGCATCTTTGGGCAGTTTGTCTCCCGGCCCATAACGACCCGAGAGGATCCATTCATGAATGCGATCCCGAACTGTCTTCCAGCTTTGGCGTCCTTGTTGCATCAAATCCCTTGCCTCAGGCCATCCATGACCGCCCGAAAGCGCCTTACGATGTTTTCTCGGTCTTTATGGCAGCCATCTTGAACGACGTGGCGTCCGGCGCTCCAGACATCGCGGATGCATTCACGTCCGCGCCCACCGAAGATGAGAGCATCCAGAGCAAGATCACCGCGGCGGTTGTAAATCCATTCGTTTTCTCTGTCGAGCGCGATCAAATCGGCCCACGCCCCCGGGGCAATTTGACCTGAATTACGTCCCGCTGCTTGCGCCGCGCCCCTTGCGGCACCTTCAAACAGAACGCGACCAGCAGATCGCCCCTGCTCTGCCGTTGCGGCACGAGTGTTATCTCTCAGCCGCTGTGAGTAATCCAACATGCACAGCTCTTCAAACAGGGCGATGTGAACATTCGAGTCTGAACCCACACCAAAGCGTCCTCCTGCAGCCAAGAACTGAGTGCAGTTGAAGATACCGTCTCCAAGGTTGGCCTCGGTAATTGGACAGAGCCCAGCCACAGCCCCCGTCTTGGCCAGCGCAGTCGTCTCCGCATCAGACATTTGCGTACAATGAATGAGGCACCAACTTCTATCGATATCAAGATTGTTCAGCAACCACTCAACAGGACGCCCTCCGAGATGCATTTTCACTTCGTCCACCTCGGCCATTTGCTCGGCCGCATGGATATGTACTGGCCCATCGCCCAGTCGACCCACCTTTTTTAAGGTCTCAGGATCAACAGCACGCAGCGAATGCGGCGCCACCCCCAACACCGCGTCTGCATTCGCTTTCCGCAGATGGGTGGCGCTTGCTTCATGGAGCCTCTCAAACCCCTCAAGATTGTTGCCAAAGCGTTTTTGCCCACCTTCAAGGCTTCGCCGATCACATCCACCATGACTGTAAAGCACTGGTAGAAGTGTCAGGCCGATGCCGGTTGCCTGCGTTGCGGTCACAATTCGTCCCGCCATTTCGGCGGGGTCATTGTAGACTTTCCCACCAACGTCGTGATGTAGATAGTGGAACTCGGCAACGGCAGCATACCCTGCCTCGAGCATCTCCATAAAAACAAGGGATGCGATCGCCTCCACATCTTCAGGCGATAATTGGTCGAGGAACCGATACATTAACCGGCGCCAAGTCCAAAAGGTATCGCGCGGATCTGGACCACGTGTCTCGGTAAGACCCGACATGGCGCGTTGAAAGGCGTGGCTGTGAAGGTTCGTTGGGGCAGGCAAAAGCAAATCAACCTCTCGACCCCTTGAATGGCTGCCCGGTTCGACGGATGCGATTCGTCCCTCAGCAATTTCGACCGTTACGTCATTGGCCCAGCCATTTGCAGTAAGTGCTTGCTTGGCGTGCAGGATTTCCATGAGATCACTTCTGTTGACATATTATGTCGCTACATATTACGAATATGAATGCTCATTAGCAAGAAGGACGCACGATGACCGACGTCAGACTGATCACGAATGTCAGGGCTGCGATGATCTCGAAGGCGAGCTATGGCTTGACGGATGACGCGGCGATTGTGCTTGAAAACGATACCATCGCATGGGCCGGCAAAAGGACCGATATCCCGAGTTATGTGTCCAAAGCGCAGCCTGTAGATATGGGCGGCAGATTGGTCACGCCCGCGCTCATTGATTGCCATACGCACATTGTCCACGGCGGAAACCGCGCCAGCGAGTTTGAGATGCGTCTGGAGGGTGCGAGCTATGAAGAGATCGCCCGTTCCGGTGGCGGTATAATGTCAACCGTAGCTGCAACCAGAGCCACATCAGAGGAGAACTTGCTCTCCGCTGCGTTGGTCCGTGTGGACGCTCTGATTGCAGAGGGGGTTGGGACTGTTGAGGTCAAGTCGGGATACGGGCTTGATATGGATACCGAGCTGAAAATGCTTCGGGTGGCCAGGGCAATTGGCAACAACCGGCCAATACGCGTTACCACCACGTTTCTTGGGGCTCATGCGCCGCCCAAAGGCGCCGATGCAGATTCTTACATCGATGATATTTGCCTACCTACACTTGAGGCCGCCCATGCGGAGGGCCTGATAGATGCTGTTGATGGGTTCTGTGAGGGGGTCGCATTTTCCACCGCGCAAATTGCTCGTGTGTTCGAAAAGGCTCAGGCTCTTGGCGTGCCAGTAAAGATCCATTCAGAGCAGCTCTCACATCTGGGGGGAACGGAACTTGCGGCTCGGTACAACGCACTTTCAGCGGACCACCTAGAATATGCGAACGAGTCTGATGTGCAAGCTCTTGCCGGCGCTGGTAGCGTCGCTGTACTGCTACCGGGCGCTTATTACACGTTGAAGGAAACGCAACAGCCCCCAATTTCGGCATTGCGAAAGCATGGTGTGCCGATGGCCATCGCGACCGATTGGAATCCTGGCACATCACCTTTGGGATCGCCCTTGTTGGCAATGAACATGGCCTGCACACTGTTCGGCTTGACGCCGACAGAGGCGTTGATCGGAACTACTCGTAATGCGGCGCAAGCCCTTGGCCTTGATGATTGCGGCACCATCGCTCCGGGGAAACGTGCTGATTTGGCCGTATGGAATGTGACCCACCCCTCCGAGCTATCCTATGGCATTGGTATCAATCCACTTCACAAACGCATCTTTGGAGGCCGTCTATGACCTTGGTGCTGGAACCGGGCGTGTGTACACTCGCCACGCTTGAACAAATTTGGCAGGGAGAGTGCGCAAGGCTGGATCCTTCAGCACGAGGCGAAGTGGACGTTGCTGCTGACCGGGTTCGCAAGGCCGCACAAGGAGACCTGCCAGTTTACGGCGTGAATACGGGATTTGGGAAGCTCGCCTCGGTTCGGATTGCACCTAAAGACACCAAGGCGCTGCAGCGCAACCTTATCTTGAGCCACTGTTGCGGTGTAGGAACACCGCTTGATGCGGAAGCCACGCGTCTGATGATGGCGCTCAAGCTTCTCTCCTTGGGCCGTGGAGCTTCCGGCGTACGATGGGAAATCTGCGCCTTGATTGAGGCCATGCTGAACAAGCGTGTCATTCCGGTGATCCCATCTCAAGGCTCCGTCGGCGCGTCGGGAGATTTGGCTCCCCTCGCCCATCTTGCGGCGGTCATGATCGGTGAAGGCGAAGCCTTTTTCAACGGAGAGCGGCAACAAGGTGGGACCGCGCTGAAACAAGCCGGGTTATCACCTGTGGTGCTGGGTCCCAAAGAAGGCCTTGCGCTTATCAACGGCACACAGTTCTCTACTGCCTGTAGTCTCAGTGCTCTGTTCGAAGCTTGGCGGATGGTGCGAACGTCGGTTGTAACTTCATGCCTTTCAGCTGACGCAATCATGGGGTCAACCCAACCGTTGCATCCTGAAATCCACCGCCTTCGTGGCCAACCCGGTCAGGTAGATGTGGCTTCAGCCATGGCCCGCCTCATGGAAGGCAGCGAAATACGGGAAAGCCATTTGGAGAACGACAACAGAGTACAAGATCCGTACTGCATCCGTTGTCAGCCACAGGTCGCCGGCGCATCTCTTGACCTTTTGCGTTTTGCGGGACGTACTCTGGAAATCGAAGCCAATGCAGTAACCGACAACCCGCTGGTGACAGAGGATGGCATTTTCTCAGGCGGAAACTTTCACGCCGAACCCGTGGCCTTTGCCGCAGACCAGATCGCGCTGGCCCTAGCAGAAATAGGGGCCATCGCGCAGCGCCGCGTCGCCTTGATGGTGGATCCTGCGCTTAGCCACGACCTACCACCATTCCTGACGCCGGAACCGGGCCTGAATTCGGGTTTCATGATCGCCGAAGTAACAACAGCCGCGCTAATGAGCGAGAACAAGCACCTCGCCAATCCATGCTCCACGGACTCCACCCCAACTTCGGCCAATCAGGAAGATCACGTCAGCATGGCAGCCCATGGTGCCTACCGGCTCAAGCGGATGAATGACAATCTCGCGGTCATACTAGGCATTGAGGCACTTTGCGGAGCCCAGGGCATTGAGGCTCGCGCGCCGCTCAAAACATCCACGCCACTACAAGCCGTGGTAGCCAGATTGCGAACCGATGTGCCGGCCCTCACTGAGGACCGCTTCCTTGCTCCGGACATAGAAGCGGCTGCGGCTCTGGTGCGTGACGAAAAACTCGTGGATGCGGCTGGCATGGAGTTGCACATATGAGCTTTCTTGATGTCCATCAAGGCGAAAGCCCACTCGTGCTGGGGCTTCCTCATACAGGAACTGATCTGCCAGAAGAAATCGCTGCGAACCTGAATGAACGGGGCCGCGCTTTGGCCGATACCGACTGGCATGTTCATGATCTTTATGCCGACCTTGTGCCCGACGTAACAACTGTTCGTACACGGATCCACCGCTATGTCATTGATGTGAACCGCGATCCTACTGGTACCAGTCTCTATCCGGGCCAAAACACCACAGCATTATGTCCTCTGACGGACTTTGATGGCTTCTCAATTTATCAAGAAGGCTGCGAGCCTTCAGAGACGGAAATAGAAGGCCGAAGGCTGGTCTATCATGCACCTTATCACGAAGCTCTACAGACAGAGCTGGACCGGGTCAAAACTCTGCATGGCTTTGCCATTCTCTACGATTGTCATTCCATACGATCAAGAGTGCCATTTCTGTTTGAAGGTACGCTGCCCGACTTCAATGTGGGGACCAATGACGGCACCACATGCGACAACCGAATTGAACAACATGTAACTGAGGCATGTGATCGGGCAGAGAGCTACACCTGCATCCTCAATGGCCGCTTCAAAGGCGGCTGGACCACCCGCCACTACGGAAGACCGGCAGAAGGTTTACACGCAATCCAAATGGAACTCGCTCAGTCCTCCTACATGCTGGAGCGTGCACCATGGACCTATGATCCGGCCAAGGCGGATCAGCTACGAGCCCATCTCAAAATTATTCTCGCCACATTGAGGAACTGGAGGCCAGCATGACCAACCCGCGACACAATCTGCGCGACATCTATCCGCCCACTGGTAGTAAAATTTCCGCTAAGAACTGGCAGGCTGAGGCTGCAATGCGGATGTTGATGAACAATCTCCATCCCGAAGTGGCTGAAAACCCGCACGAATTGGTTGTGTATGGCGGCATTGGGCGCGCTGCGCGGACATGGAATGATTTCGACCGTATCGTGGCAGGTCTCAAGGATCTTGAGTTAGATGAAACCCTTGTAGTCCAGTCAGGCAAGCCAGTTGCTATCATCAAGACCCACACCGACGCACCGCGCGTTTTGATAGCCAACTCGAACATCGTGCCACACTGGGCCAATTGGGATCACTTCAACGACCTCGATCGCAAGGGGTTGATGATGTACGGCCAGATGACCGCAGGGTCTTGGATCTACATCGGCTCACAAGGCATTGTACAAGGCACATACGAGACCTTTGCCGAGGCGGGACGTCAGCACTATGATGGTGATCTGAAAGGCAAATGGATCTTGACAGCCGGACTGGGCGGCATGGGAGGAGCACAGCCTTTGGCAGCTGTTATGGCCGGAGCTTGCTGCCTTGCCGTGGAATGCAATCCGGACAGCATCGATTTCCGATTGCGAACCCGATATCTGGACGAAAAAGCCGAAAGCCTTGATGAAGCACTCGAGATGATCGAGTGCTGGACAAAAGCAGGCGAAGCAAAGTCGGTCGGGCTCTTGGGAAATGCTGCCGACATCTTTCCAGAGATCCACCGTCGAGGCATACGACCAAGCATTGTTACCGACCAAACCTCCGCACATGATCCAATCAACGGTTACCTTCCTCAAGGTTGGACGCTAGCAGAATGGCGTTCAAAACGTGAAACAGAGCCCAAAGCGGTCGAGAGTGCCGCCCGAGCCTCAATGAAAGTCCACGTCAACGCCATGGTCGATTTTTGGAATGATGGCGTACCAACACTGGATTATGGCAACAACATCCGCCAGGTAGCATTGGAAGAAGGTCTGGAGAATGCTTTCGCTTTTCCCGGCTTTGTACCCGCCTACATTCGCCCGCTTTTTTGTAAGGGTATTGGCCCATTCCGATGGTGTGCCTTGTCCGGTGACCCGGAGGACATCTACAAGACCGATCAGGCGATGAAGGAGTTGTTCCCTGATAACACGCATCTTCACTCTTGGCTCGACATGGCACGAGAGCGAATTTCATTTCAAGGATTGCCCGCACGAATTTGCTGGATCGGGTTGGGAGATCGTCATCGGGCTGGCTTGAAATTCAACGAAATGGTTGCCAGCGGCGAATTGAAAGCACCGGTTGTCATTGGTCGTGACCATCTCGACAGTGGATCAGTTGCCAGCCCCAATCGCGAAACCGAAGCGATGAAGGATGGCTCTGATGCCGTTAGCGACTGGCCCTTGCTCAATGCCCTCGTCAACACGGCAAGCGGAGCAACCTGGGTCTCGCTCCATCATGGCGGCGGAGTTGGCATGGGTTTTTCTCAGCATGCCGGCGTAGTAATCGTCGCGGATGGTACGCCTGAAGCGGCGAAACGACTGGAGCGGGTGTTATGGAACGATCCAGCCTCAGGTGTGTGGCGTCATGCCGATGCCGGTTATGACACGGCAATTGAATGTGCAAGAGAACACGGCCTTCGATTGCCGGCAATACTCGGCAATTAGTCCCACTGAGAGGAAATCAAAAAACTCAAACCTGCACCCATGCGGGTATTGTCAAACCGCGGCAAGCTCGTGCCCATCAATGGGCTCTCATGAGCTTGCTCGGACCTTCGCTCCAGGAGACCATGACGTTCCATCTTCTCCAACCTTGTGTTGAGCGCCACAGTGCGAATAAACAAATCGCTCGCTTGCCGAACGCAGGCGTGTTCGCAAAGTGATATCACTTTGCCTATCCTGCCAGTCCCCCAACTGACAAAGTCTGAAAAGATCTGCACTACTCTGAAAGAATTTGAAAGATTTTGCATAAATCTGGCATAAACTGCATTGTTTTGCCAAACTCTGACCAATCACTCCCGAAAACACTCCAGTACAAGGCTGACCACTGACAAGGTTTGCGAAATTTTGACAGGCATTGCAAAACTTTGACAAACTTTGACAAAGTTTGAACAGGTTGCCTATCAGACCGCCCAAACTGCACTCATGCATCACTCCCGCGTCCGAACACGGCGTCCCACTACAAAGCCGCTCAGCAACGGCGTGCCGTGCGGCAGTTTGAAACCTAAATTTTCGATTTCATGCCGGCATCTAATACGCGATTTTTGATGCCATCAGAATGCTCTCTCGTTTTCGGCGGCTGAGGGATCGAAAGCCGTTGTTGCACATGGCTAGGATCAAATCTTTTGCCGTCATGCAGCAGTTATCTTCGTTTCTTATTCCACGTTCGCGTCGATAGGCTCTTCACTCAGTAAGCGATTGTTTGCTGTGGGGTTACTGAGATGAAGCCTGTTTCCAAAGGCCTGCTGTTTCCAGAATGTTCATTTGACGGGATCGTTCACAGCGTGTTCAGGCATGCCGTAAACATCCAGCTCTCGGACTGGGACAAAACGGGCATTCTGATCAGCCTGCTACACCACAAGTTCCAGAATGCTCCGAACGCCTTGCGCGTTGCAGAAGCGGACGGAACCGACTGGCGGGGTCTCTTCACTCCAGCAAGCACCGTTTACGGACGTGGGGGTACACTTCGCTTTTGCGGAGGGGTGCCGATAAAAATCAGCAGTGCCACAGTCCCGATCTGGACGGCACCTTGCCCCGAAGTCTCCATCAGACCAGCCAAACTTCGTGTGCACTGGAAAGAGATCGACCAATGCTTGACCTCCCTTGCTCCGGCTGGAGCCTCTTTCTGGTGCACACCTTTTTTCCCAAAATCCTTGAATGGATTGAGGACACGCGAAATGGCAGAAGCCGCTGTGTTTCCTCTCATTGGTGCAGGATCTGGCCTGACCCCATCTGGAGACGATTATTTGATTGGGCTCCTGCTCATTTTGCAGGTCACAGAGCCCGATTGCCATAAGGTGCTGGCTTCAACAATCACCCGGCACCTTTCTCGCA
Source organism: Pseudovibrio exalbescens DSM 16456 (assembly GCF_000422785.1). Taxonomy (GTDB): domain Bacteria; phylum Pseudomonadota; class Alphaproteobacteria; order Rhizobiales; family Stappiaceae; genus Pseudovibrio; species Pseudovibrio exalbescens. The sequence goes on along the minus strand of NZ_AUGS01000014.1, from coordinate 82,332 downwards.
CCACACACGTCAGTGCCAGCTACCTCAAGTTGGCTGCCAAGGGGCATTTCAGCGAGGCCCTGACTGACTTGCGCCAAGCCATCTTCTCTTCCTGTCCCACCTTGGTCCCACTCCAACGGGCCATAAACCGCGTTCTCGCGGTGGGCAGCACCTCGGGCGCAGACACACTCGCCGGAGTTCGGGCGGCTTTGGCCTCAGCCACTCCGGCATTCCATTAACCCTAGGAAGGTCCGTTTTCGAATGGAAACAAGAATAAAAGTATTCAAGAATCTTTATAAGGATTCTGTCTCACTGATGCAGATTTCGGCGGAACTGCTGAAACGACCTGACATCGATGGCGCCTCTGTTGCCATGGCAACAGAAACCAATCTCCACCAATTACAGGAGGCCGGATTTGAGCTGAACTTCGATGCAGGCCCCAACGATCTGTTTGTCGCTATTCGTGGAGCCGATGCAGAAGTACTGGATACAATACTGAACGAGGTCGAGGGCCAACTTACGGCTGCTCCGGTCGATCAAGGGGATAGCGGTACGTACAGCCAACCCAACACGAGTGTTGAAATGGCTTTGGACGCACAGCCCGACGCGAACCTGGCTCTGATCTCTGTCCCTGGCCAGTTTGCCGCAGCAGAAGCCATGAAGTCGTTGCGACTTGGCCTCAATGTTATGCTCTTCAGCGACAACGTCAGCCTTGAACAGGAACTGGAACTCAAGCAGTACGCCGAGGCCAATGATCTTCTGGTCATGGGACCCGACTGCGGCACTGCAATAATCAACGGCACACCGCTCGGTTTTGCCAATGTAGTACGCCCCGGCCCTATCGGCGTCATCGCCGCATCTGGGACCGGGCTGCAAGAAGTCACCTGCCGCATTCATCAACTTGGCTCAGGCATCTCGCAAGCGATCGGGACCGGTGGTCACGACCTCGCCGAACAGATTGGCGGAATCTCCATGCTGCATGGCATGCGCGCTTTGGCAAAAGACCCGGCTACGGAGATTATCGTGCTGATCTCCAAACCACCGGCACCAGCCGTTGCGGAAACCATCCTAAACTTGGCGCGGGAAATCGAGAAGCCAGTGATCATCCACTTCCTCGGTGCTGAACCAGAGAGCCTTGAAGGCAATGGCGTATTTGCGGCCGAAACCCTTGCGCAAACCGCCGAGATGGCAGTAGGTGCGTTGAGTGGCTCGCCGTCTCGAACCACTGAAGGCGCTCTCGACCTTGAAGCCCAGCAACGCCTGAAACAGGTTACGGGCAACCTCGCTTCAACCCGCAAGTTTCTGCGTGGGGCGTTCGCAGGCGGTACGTTCTGCTATGAGGCACAACTGTTGTGCCGCGCTGCCGGACTGAAGGGGTATTCCAACACACCCGTTGCCGGTTACTTGTCCTTGGACAATATCTGGTCGAGCCGCGAGAACACCTTGGTCGACCTCGGTGATGATGACTTTACCAAGGGGCGGGCTCATCCCATGATCGACCCGTCACTGCGAAATGAACGCATCCTCATGGAGGCCACCGACACCGAAACCGCTGTCGTGCTCTTTGACGTTGTTCTTGGATACGGCGCTTCGGAAGAGCCTATCGCAGAACTGGTCACCACCATTCACAAAGCCCAATCAGAGAACCCATCCGCTCCAGCCTTCATCGCGCACGTTTGCGGCACGGATAGCGACCCTCAATCCCGAGAGGCAACCATCGAGACATTGGAAAGCTTGGGCGTGCTGGTAGCGAGCAACAATGCCGAAGCCACTCGCTGGGCAACTCACATCGTGCTCAGCCGCCAATCCTGAAAGTGCTGTCTGCAAGGAACAAAGAAAAATGACACGGCTATTTGATCAAAAGATCAGCGTACTCAACATCGGTCTGCAATCCTTTGCCGACAACATAGCAACTGCGGGTGCCCCGGTGTCCTCCATTATGTGGCAACCCCCTGCCGAAGGTCAGATTGAGGCTGGCCTGGTTCTGGCTCGGCTGCTCAACGACCCAGAGGTCATCAAGGCGAACGAAATCGCTATGGAGCGATATCTTGGTGTGGAACCGGTTCTGGTTGACGTGCAAACGGCTGGGGACGTACTGCCTGATTTTCGTGCAGATAAGCGCCTTTTGCACTCTGGTCCACCTATCGCTTGGCAAGACATGTGCGGCCCAGTCAAAGGCGCGTTGATGGGCGCTGCAGTCTATGAGGGATGGGCAAAGAACGTTGAAGATGCATCCCGAATGCTTGAAAGCGGTGAAATCCAGTTCAGCCCCTGCCACAGCTACAATGCGGTAGGCCCGATGGCAGGCATCATAAGCCCGTCAATGCCGGTTTGGGTTGTGGAAGATGCAAACAGCGAAGCGCGCCACCGTACCTTCAGTAACTTCAATGAAGGTCTGGGCAAAGTTCTCCGGTTTGGAGCCAACAGCACCGAAGTGCTGGACCGCCTACGCTGGATTGAGCAAGAGCTGGCTCCAACACTGCAAAAAACACTCCAGGTTACCGGCCCCATCGAACTCAAACCGATTATGGCTCAGGCGCTGCACATGGGCGATGAGGTGCACAATCGAAATGCTGCCGCAACCGGTATCTTGATCAAGAAGCTGGCCCCAAGCATTTTGAAAACGGACGCTTCTACGGATGTTCAAGAGCGTGTGCTGTCCTTCCTCGCGTCCAACGACCACTTCTTCCTGAACCTGTCCATGGCCGCCTGCAAAAACATGCTGAATGCCGCAGCAGGGGTACCCAACTCCACAATGGTCACGGTGATGGCGCGCAATGGTGTCAACTTCGGCATCCGCATGTCAGGCACAGGGGATCAGTGGTTTCAAGCGCCAGCAAATCCTGTCGACGGCCTGTTCTTCCCAGGATATGGCGTTGAAGATGCAGCTGCCGACCTTGGCGACAGTGCCATCACCGAGACGGCCGGCGTAGGTGGTTTTGCAATGGCAAGTTCACCAGCAATCGTCAAGTTTGTCGGCGGCACGCCACAGGATGCTACCAACAACAGCCGGCGCATGCAGTCCATCACTTTGGGTACCAACCCGGCTTTCACCTTGCCCCCTCTGAACTTTGCACCAACCGCAGCTGGCATTGACGCTATCAAAGTCGTCGACCGCGGCGTGCTGCCAATCATCAATACTGGCATTGCGCACAAGGAAGCGGGTGTCGGTCAAATTGGTGCCGGGATCACAACAGCCCCCCTCCAGTGCTTCGTTGAAGCCCTGCTGACCCTGTGGGCCAAGCGGAAAGGAAACAGCTGATATGAGTAATCAGAAACTGGCAATCGTCGCATTCGGTGGTAATGCGTTGATTGAGGACGATGCCCGATGCTCCATTCTGGACCAAAGCGCCACGGTCGAAAAGAACGTAACCTACATCGTTGATCTGGTCGAGGCAGGTTGGCGCGTTCTTCTCACACATGGCAACGGTCCGCAGGTTGGGTTCATCCTGCGCCGTTCCGATCTAGCTGCCTGTGAGGTTGCACCAGTACCGGTGGACTATGCCGTGGGCGACACTCAAGGTGCAATTGGCTACATGTTCCAACGTGCCCTCACCAATGAGCTACGGCGTCGCGGATTGAACACACCTGTCGTCGCATTGGTAACCCAAACGCTTGTCGACGAAAACGACCCGGCCTTCGACACACCGTGCAAACCCATTGGAGGGTTCATGGATGAAGCCACGGCCAAGGCAAACGAAGACAAATATGGCTGGACAGTTGTCGAGGATTCTGGACGCGGATGGCGTCGTGCTGTTCCCTCTCCCAGACCAAAAGACATTGTAGAGCTGGACGTAATCGAGAAGTTGCTGGATACCGGCGCGCTGGTCATTGCTGGCGGCGGCGGCGGTATTCCCGTTTGCGAGACAACCGAGGGCCAACTGCAAGGGCTGGAAGCCGTGGTCGACAAGGACCTGACAACCGCGCTGTTGGCTTCCAAGTTGAACGCAGATGCCTTCATCATTCCGACAGGAGTGGAGAAGGTGGCAATCAATTTCGGTAGGCCAGACCAGCAATGGCTTGACACCTTGAGTGTCGACGAAGCGGCACGCCTATCTGAAGAAGGACAGTTCGGAGAAGGTAGTATGAAGCCCAAGGTTGAAGCCCTCTTGAGCTACGTTCGAAATCACGACAGCGCTATCGGCATCATCACCAGCCCGCAATCCCTTGCCAAGGCTCTGGCAGGTGATACAGGCACGCGGATAGTGAAATAGGTATCTCAGCACATAAAGAGGGGCGGCAATGAGCAGTCCCTCTTGCTCCAATCAAACACCAAGTTAAGCCGCCTCTCCAGGCGGCTTTTCTGTTACCGGCTTTTCCTGCAGCGCTCTCCTGTTGCGCCGCGTGCCGCTTGAACGATGACGGCCCCACCTTGCCCCGCAACTGGGCACCAACCAACCCTATCTATCAGGTGGTCTAGCAGGCAAAGATCGTACTTGGAGGCCTCCACCGGTCCTTCAGGCACACATGCGCAGCGTCTGAACCATTTGCCCCGTACACAGAAAAACAGCCCCGAGCAAAATGCCCGGGGCCGCAAGAGAGTGTTCTCTGGGAGGAGGTACTTCTATTTCTTGATCTTGCAGAAAATGAAGTACAGCACTGCCGCGATCAGAATGGAGTCGAGTGAGGGAATGCTTGTCAGCGTGAAGTAGTCATTCACCGTTGCAAATCCCACAGCAGAAGCAACAAGCCAAGCGACAAAGGTCAGAGGCTTTACGCCTGCTTCCAGATCCAGAACACTGTCCTCATACCCATTACGCCGGTTTGCAAGAAAGTCAGCAATGTAGATGCCGGCAATTGGCGGCGTAACAATGCCGAGGAAAATCAAGAACGGGATGATCAGGCCGATGATGTCGAACGAAGCAACGATGGTGGACAATACGCCCAGAGCAACGGTGATTTGCCAACGGGGCAAATCAGGCAGCAAGCTGGAGACCACGAGAGTGCCTTGGAACATGTTCCCACCGTTGCCCGTAACGGTCGCACCCAATAGAAGCAAGGATGCTGCCAGGGTCGGACCGATTACTGCCATGGCACCGAGCAACGACCCCTCGCCTGTCAGACTGCTCGGGAACGCGCCAACCCAAAACAGAACGGGATAAGCGACTGCAAAGGCAACGACCGCCGCGATTTTGGCGTGGGCCTTGTTGTGCACGAAGCTACCAAAGTCCGGAGACAGCGTTACAAGCACGATCACAGTGCCCACCACGGAAGATACAGCCGCGCCAAAACTGATCGAACTTTCTGTGACGATGCTGGTAAAGTCCGCCGAAACCACTGTGTAGCAGATGTAACCCAAAGCGAGCGCAATTATGGGAACAGCCCATTGAGCGACCTTACCCAACACTTCAATCCCGAATGCTGTAGATGCGACGAAAATTACAGAGCCTATCGCCACAAGGGCAGGCACTGGAACGTCAACACCGGCACGCAACAAAAGCTCATGCAAGGAGTGGCCAAAGGTGTTGGCAGTTACGGTAATCCATCCAAACAAACTAATTGCCAACAACACATTGATGGCGTTCGCACCTGTTTTGCCAAACGGGTAGCGCACAATTTCATAGGTCGTCTTGCGCGCCACTGCACCGATCGTGAGATTGACGATGCCCAATACGGTTACGATGGCACCCCCAAGCACCACAACCTTGAAAACATCCAATGAGGGCATTGTGCTGCCCAAACCAGCGGATGCCAGAAGTGCAGGTGTAACCGCAATGCCCAACATGATGAGCGCAACTTGAAAGCCCGAAGCGGTGTTTCCGGTATTTTCGTTGTCTTGAGACTCCACGAGATGGTTCCCCCTTATCTCGAGTTGTATGATGATGCAGCGCTAGCGCCGCATCACGCGGCCTCCAAGGTCGCCGTGTATTTACGCCAGCAACCGAATTCAGTGATTTCATTCTGGCCCTCGACAAGCCACGGCTCGCCCAGCACACCCAGAACTTCCGAACCGTCATCCAGCTTGACTTTGCCAATGGACAGGCCTGCTGGTTCGCTTTGCAAAATCCCTGCAAAGGCGGCGGCCGGCACATCCCAGATTTCCAACGCAACCTGGGCGTTGGTTTCCTTCGTTCGGATCATGGCCGGATGCACATCATTGATTGACCAAAGGCGATAATGGGCGTCGGTCAACGCTTCACGAACAAAGCTCGCGCCTGCTTTGACCAGATTGTCATTTAGCTCTAGGCCGCGCATGAGGGTCCCATTTACGGCAAGTGCTACTGTTGATGTCATTGTGCAGATCTCTGTTTTGGGCGCCCTTCACACCTTTTGGCAGAAGGGCGCACTACATCCTTTGCGGAAACCACAATGGCTTCGCACTGGGCTTTTCTTGAAGTCGATGGAGCAATGATCAGCCCGAAGGCGATCGGTTGGCCTGCCTATTTCTTAATCGCAGCAACGAGCGATTCAGAATTTGAAACCCAACCTACGATGGCTCCTTGAGCCTTGATCATATCCAAAGCCGAACGATAGAACTCAGGGAAATAGGAGGCTGTACAATCTGAAGGAATGACCACCTCATAGCCACGGTCATTGGCCTCACGAGCGGTTGTGTTGACGCAAACCTCTGTAGTTACGCCACAAATGATCAATGACTTGATACCGCGCGATTCAAGGATCAGAGACAAATCGGTTTGGTAGAACGCACCCTTGCCTGGCTTGTCGATGATCGGCTCACCATCTACTGGATAAAGCTCAGGGATAATGTCGTGACCTTTTTCACCACGCACCAGAATGCGGCCCTTTGGGCCCTGCTCGCCGATGAAGGTTTTGCCACCCCGTGTCAGTTTGGCCGGTGGGCAGTCCGTCAAGTCTGAACGATGGCCTTCACGTGTATGAATTACGAACAACCCTGCTTCACGTGCCGCTTCCAACATCTTGCGGCATGGCTCAATCGCCGAGCGAACCAAGGAAACATCATTTCCCAGCGCCTCACCGAAGCCACCTGGTTCAACAAAATCGGCCTGCATATCGATCATCACCAAAGCAGTCGTTTCGGTGTCAAATTCGAATGCAAACGGCTCAGCTTCACTGTGCACTTTTGCCATTTTCGTACTCCCTGTTCCCACGCCCAACCGTGGGCAAATGCAATTGTTTGACACCAAAACCCTAAGTTTTTGAAGGAAGCCTCACCAGAAAAATTAACTGATGAGCGTGCGCGAAAAAAAACAAATCACTCAAACAAGATAAGTAGTTAAACTTATAATACTTGCATCTTGTCACCGCGACAGATCTTTGCAACAAAATATTTCATCAAATACGAAGAACTTGATCAAAATATTTGTCTCTTCTTTTTAATCGGTCTCTGCATATGCGATTTATTCCTGACCAAACACCAGCTTCAAGGGTTTGCACTGTTTTGACGAACGTCTTTCCATGACATCATACCTAATCCTCTGTGTTGCCAGAGCACCATCTATCCCCTAACGAAAAAATATACTAGAGACGATCTATTAGTTTCTTTCAGCGGTAGGTCTTCGAGGATGGTTTCATACGATGAAATTCTGACAGTCCATATGGTGGCGCGCTATGGTAGCTTTGCAATGGCGGCAACGCGTCTACACAAAGTGCCCTCCGCGATCAGTTACAAGATCCGAAAAATCGAGGAAATGCTGCAAGTCTCCTTGTTCGAGCGCAATTCCAAGAAGGTGACGCTGACGCCCGCAGGGCGGCATTTCATCAAGAAAAGCAAGTTCATCCTCGACGACATTGACGACCTGTCTCGCGAGACGCGCATCGTCCACTCCGGCATCGATCCCACATTCAAAATCGCCGTCAACAACATCCTGAACCGAAAAGCCATAGTTCCATTCGTCAAAGCGTTTACCGAACAGTTTCCCACGATCGATCTCTTCATTGAGACCGAAGTCTACAACGGCACCTGGGATATCCTGTATCGAAGACAGGCTGATCTGGTCATCGGCGCGCCTCACACGGCTCCTAACATGGAAGGCATCATCTGCGAGGAGATGGGATCCGTCCCTTGGGACTTTGTCGTTGCACAGGATCATCCCCTTGCCCAGTGCACCCACCCCCTTACAACGCCTGAACTGAGGGCACACACTGCAATTTGTGTCCGTGATACGTCCGTCGAAACAGCGCCGCAATCCTCTTGGCTTCTGGAGGGACAGAAAGTGGTCTATGCACCAGATCTAGCCATCATGATCCGAATGATACAGGCTGGGATCGGAATTGCTTACCTACCGCACCACAAAGTTGCCGACCTTCTGGATCAAGGCGCGCTGATTAAAAAGCCCGTGGTGGAACACAAAACACCAACTACCGTTTTCGTAGCTTGGCGCGAAAACCCCAACAGCACCGCACTGAACTGGGTCTGCGAGTTTCTTTCCAAACCAGAAATCAAGGCAAGTTGGCTGTAGGGTCGCATCTTGATGCCGCTTTAGGAATGCCGTGCAAATCATGGAAACGCACCAACGGGTAGCTTTTTACCAATTGGTGCGCTCCAGATTTTGGGTGCGTGCTTATTAACTAGAACAGCAGATTAGGCAGAAACAACACAACTCCCGGCGTCAGTGCCATGAAGGTGATCAATGCGAGAATGGCCAAGATAAATGGAACGGACTCGCGAATGTACTCATCAGTTGGGCATTTCAGAATACCGCAAACAGTGAACATCGCTACCCCGACCGGCGGTGTCATCCCTCCCATCGTCACTGTCGTCATCATCAAAATACCGAAGTGAACCGGATCAATTCCAAGCTTTATGATTACGGGCACAAAAATCGGTGTCAGCAATAGAACAAGCACAGTGCTTTCTAGAAACATTCCACAAACCGCAAGGAATAACAGCACCAGAAAAAGAATAAGTGTTGGTGTTTCGGAGATCCCCAACACAAAGGCTGAGAGGTTTTGAGGTACTTGTTCAAATACAATCGCATAGCCAAGCATAGCTGAGAACATGATAATCAGCATGATCATGCCAATATCACGCGCACTCTGCTCCAGCGTTTCCCAAACGGACTTCCAAGTCAGCTCTTTGTAAACCCAAAAGCCGATGATCAGCGCATAAACCACTGCGAATGCGCCAGCTTCCGACGGCGTGAACACACCGAACCGGATGCCGCCAATAAGAAAAACCGGGAACATAAGCGCCCACTTGGCCTCACCCAGCTCTTTGATGACTTCACCGCGCGATGGGCGCTCGTCCAACTCGGGCTTATAACCACGCCGCTTGGCCACGATGTATGCGGTCGACATCAAAAAGACGGCCATCAAAATGCCGGGCACAATACCAGCAAGAAACAAGCGCCCAATCGATACGTTGCCGACGAAACCATAGAGGATCAGTCCAATGGATGGCGGAATAGTTGCGCAAATCAAGGATGAGAATGCAATGGAGCAGCCGGTGTAACCCTTGGAGAATCCTCGTTCCAGCATTGACGGGCCGAGGATACGTGACTGCATTGCCGAGTCAGCTACCGCGGACCCAGATATCCCGCCCATCAACGCCGACAATGCGATTGTAACCTGTGCTAAACCGCCGGATATCCAACCCGTTGTAACAGTCGCAAATCCAATCAACCTCTTGGTAATCCCAGTAGCATTCATCAGGTTTCCCGCGAGGACAAAAAACGGAACAGCCAACAATGGGAACGATTGAGACGATGATGCAATTCGCTGCACACTGATAGAAACAGGAACGAAATCAGAGGTAAGGAAAAAAAGAAAACTACCGATACCGATAGAAAAGGCAACAGGTACGCCAGCCAGCATCAATGCAGCAAAAACAAAAACTATAAGTAGCATCGCATTCATCCTTCGGCTTTGCCTAAGAGCTTCTGAAGAGCAACGAAGAACTTGCCAACTGAAGTGAGAGCGAGCAAAGCACACCCAACAGGCACAGCTGCTGTGACCCAAGCATAGCTCATATCAGTGTCACTCAGCCGGCGTTCAACATTCATCGTGGTGAGGTCATAGCCGTATCTGATCAAAGCCAACAAGAATGCGATGGTCAGAGCATATCCAACAGCTTCGACAAGATACTGCAGTTTTTTCGGACAACGCCGGATCAGGAAATCAACACCGATATGTTGATCGTGACGCAGAGCCTGATTGGCTCCGAGGAAACAAATCCAGATAAAGAGCAGTTGGGCTATATCCACCGACCATATAATGGGATAGCCAACCCAACGTGCGAGTGAAGCTACAACAACCAACACCACGCAAGCACCAAGAAGCACCTTCAATATCAGATTTTCGAACTTGTAGTAGCCTTCCAACATGGCCATGTATCCATTTTGGGAGATGAGCGCGCGCACTAAACGCGCACCCATCATGAATGTTTGCACGTGGTGGACGTTAGTCCTGAATAACCGCGCGCACCTGATCACGTAGTTCAGTCAACCCCAAATCCTTATAGACGCTCTCGGTGGCTTCCTTGAAAGGCGTCACATCAATATCGACGATGTTCATGCCGCTCTCCTCGTGCATTTTCTTTTCGTACACAAGAAGGCTTTCTTCGGTGAGTTGTGATGCATAGTCTCCCGCCTCAAGGGCGGCATCACGAATGGCAGTTTGATATTCATCAGGCAGCTGCTGGAACCACGCATCTCCGGTTACCAAACCGGTGATCAAGAAAAACTGACCGGTCTTGGTGTAGTAAGACGCAACTTCATGTAGCTTTGCACCATACACCGCCGGTGACTGCCCTTCTGCAGCATCAATGACACCTTGTTGCAGGCCGGGATACACCTCGGTCCAACCCATTGGAGTAGGCGTCGCCCCCATCTGTCTGATGGTCTCCATGAATACTGGAGCGCCAATAGTACGCAGCCGAACGCCTTGAAGGTCTTCTGGCGTTTCAATCGGCTTGTTGGTGATGAGATGGCGCTGCCCTTGATACCAATTGAAGGACAAAATGCGATGACCAGAGCTATTGGCCAGCTTCTCACTCCAAGTCTCAAATAGATCCGAGGTAACTACTTGACGCATCTGACTGAAGTTGTCGACAATGTATGGAGCCGATAAAATTGCCAGTTCAGGAGCAAACTCAGAAAGGCGCCCGCCGTCCACAATTACGGCCACATTTGCGCCAGCACGAGCCTGTTCCAAGACGTCCTCATCCGTACCAAGCTGAGATCCTGGAAAAATTCGAACGTTTACCTCACCATCTGTTTTTTCAGCCACAAGCTCCTGAAACCTCTCCAGACCAATGTAAGTCGGGTCATCGGTTGTCAGTGCAGTGCTCATGTTAAGCTGATAGCTGGCGGACAGGGCCGCGCTACCAGAAACGGCTATAGCAAGTGCGGATCCCAAGGCAACTTTGAGCAGCTTGTTCATACAATCCTCCAAAATGGCAGCATCACGTCGATGCTGGTATACTGTCAGTGACAAAAGGCGGGCTCCGACACCCATGCAGGCCACCCTCCCATTGACGTTCTACTACCATACTAGTTCTATAAATAGACCGTATTATTACTTATCTCTCTACACAAACAGTTAATGGAACGCTGGCGCGCCATTTCCGGGCCTACTGCAAGTCATCCAGAAAATAGCGCAGGATTACCCTCTTCTATTGCAGGCAAGGACTTCAAAATCTCTTGGAGATGGATCTCCATCTGACCTTGCGCAGCCTGTGCGTTACCCGCCTCTATAGCGCGCACGATGGCTTTATGCTGCTCGATTAACTTTGGAATCGGCGTCGCGTCACCAAGGCTCAAGTATCGAACGCGGTCCATTTGCGCTTTCATATCAACTACAATGCGCCATCCCATCTCACAGTTCACGCCCATTGCAATTGCACAATGAAACTTCTCATCCAACTTCAGGAACTCGGCATTATCGTTGTGTTTTTGCGCCAGTTCTTGCAGTTCGATCAAGCGATCAAGCTCCTTCACCAGCGCCAAAGAGGGGAGCTGCGCAGCCTTGCGCACCAAGGCAACTTCAATTGCCTCACGCAAAAAACGCGCGTTCTCCACCTCCCGTCTTGAGATTGGAACGACGAAAGTGCCGCGCTGCGGACGAACTTCCAACAATCCCACATCCGCCAGCTTAATAAAGGCCTCTCTAACCGGCTGCCGCGACACCCCCAAACGCTTGGCAACGTCAGCCTCTGACAACAGATTTCCAGGCTGCAACTGCAACTGAACAACAGCCCTTTTCAACGCCTCATAAACGCGTTTCGAAACACTACCTTCAGATAGCGCAGAAAAAGCCTCTACGAGATTCTCTAGTTTCGTCTCATTTTCCATATTGACAACATACTACCATTCTAGTTTAACAGCAATAGCTAGGGTCTGCTCTGTGACTTGATCGTGCTTGTTAGCCCGCATTGATAGCATAATTGCATTGCCTGGTATTTAGAAACTGGATTGATCACAGGCACAGACCTGACCCGCTAGTTGCACTGTCAGGAAGCAGAGATAACACTATGAGAGCGACGTGGAGATGGTTCGGTCCGAGAGACCTGTGCACGATGGCAAATGTCAGGCAAGTTGGGGCGAAAGCAGTTGTTTCAGCCCTTCACCACATCCCCGATGGTGAGCTATTGACATCGGAAGAAATCGAAAACCGGCAGAACGAAGTACGATTTCTTCCCGACGGCACGGCAAGCGGACTGGAATGGGAAATAATTGAAAGCCTTCCGGTATCCGAAGACATCAAACGTCAATCGGGTGCTTGGCGAGCGCACATTCAGAACTACAAAGCAAGTCTGGCTAATCTAGCGAACGCCGGCATAAAGACAGTTTGCTATAATTTCATGCCAATCTTGGACTGGACGCGAACCAACTTGCGTCATGAGCTCCCAAATGGCGCGACATGCATGCGTTTCGACCTCGATGATTTCGCAGCCTACGATTTGTTTGTGCTGCAGCGGAGCGGGGCGGAAAACGACTATCCCGAGAACGTGAGGGAACGCGCCAAACAACGCTACTTCTCATTTTCCAACGGTGAGATCGAGTTGCTATCATCAAGCATTATGTGCGGGCTTCCGGGCGCCAAGCGACAAAAGGTCGAGGACGTCCTTGACGCACTATCGCTCTATAAAAACATAAACGAAGATCTGCTTCGCAAACATCTGATTGACTTCCTCAGTGAAGTGATACCGACGGCTGAACGCCTTGGGATGAAAATGGCGTGTCATCCAGACGACCCACCATTTCCTTTGCTTGGGCTACCGCGTATTACATCAACCGAAAGCCACTATAAAACCATGCTCGAGGCAGTAAACAGTCCGGCCAACGGCATGGCTCTGTGTACCGGGTCACTCGGCGTGCGATCAGATAACGATTTGCCGGGTATGATTGACCGTTTAGGAGATAAGCTTCACTTTCTTCACATTCGCAACGTCGTTAGTGAAGAAACCATTGCCGCTTCAGAGCCACAACGGCTTCATAATTTTTATGAATCTGAACACCTTACAGGAAATGTAGATTTAGTGGCACTAATCAAGGCTGCACTAGCTGAAGAAAAACGCCGACGTGATCGCGGCGAGGAGCATTGGGAGATACCTTTCCGACCTGACCATGGCTTGGATATTCTTGACGATATCGGGCGAGGAACTCAACCAGGCTACCCAACGATCGGGCGTATGAAGGGCCTTTCAGAAATAAACGGCATAATATACGCAAGCGCGCACTAAGCCCGAACAATCTCGCGAGCGAGACATACTTCAAATACGCGATCTCTTAGGGCCTGCCGGTTTTGCAGGCCCTTATTTTTCCTATCTGTGTAAGCGCCCGCCGCCCTGCCCGGAAATCACTTCGTCAAATTCAGAGATCATGGCGACGGTTGACAGTGCTGTGCGCCCGAACTTGCTTTGTGTTGCAAGCAGCAACTTTCGGTCGGATATGGCCAGCGCCGCTTTCTTGACCGCGATCTTGGAAAGATCGAAATCCATGACGCGTCCCTTGTCGTCAACCCCGGAACAAGCGATCAGCGCATAATCGATGCGCAGACCGCTCAATGCCATCACAATCTCCTCCCCGACTAAAGACCCGTCCTTGCCCGCCATACGCCCGCCGAGCACAGTTACGTTGTGTCGCTTCGGGTCAAAGGCCAAAGCAGCCCGGATACTGTTTGTGAAAACCGTGAGGCCATGACGGCTGTTCAACTGCCGTGCGGTATATTCAACGGTTGTCCCCACATCCAGAAACAGACTCGCTCCATCAGGAACAAGCTCGGCAGCTTCATGCGCAACAAGCTTCTTATCCGCGACATTCATCCGCTCCTTGTGGCTATGGTCCAACCGAAGGGTTTCGGATCGACCGATTGCTCCGGCGCCTCCATGAAAGCGCTGCAAATGCCCGGCTTCAGATAACGCGATGATATCCCGACGCACTGTTTGAGCTGACACACCAAACTCATCGGCCAGGTTTTCAATGGTTACGAAGCCTTGCTTCTCAGTCGCCTCGAGAATTCGCAACTGACGGTCGCTGAGGGATATGGAAGAGGATGATTGGTTCATGAAACTGTTAAATCCAAGGAGTAAAGATGTAAATTATCTTACACGTACTATCGAAAGACGCCAATGCCTATACCGCAGCTTTTTGTCACTAAGAACAATGTGTTCAGCCTGCACGGCCAATTAGACCCATGGACCTGGACATGGCGGCCCGCCGATCTGCCGAAGGAAGCAATTCAGGCCAATGCACAAGAAGCGCTGCGCGTTCTCAAGAATGCCTCCAATCGGCGCAAACTACCAGTTGGTGTCATCGGCCCTCGTGACGCAACCGACGATCAATTGTCCACGGCGCAGGAAATCGGTGCAAGACTGGCTGATTTGGGAATTACGATGATCTGCGGAGGCAAAACGGGTGTCATGACGGCCGCAGCCAAAGGGTGCTTCGAACAAGGCGGGCTAACCGTTGGCCTTATTCCAGATCACGAATGGCAAGCAGCGAACCCGTACATAGCCCTGCCGATCGCCACGGGCTTGAGCGAGGCCCGCAACATGATCATCGCGAAATCCTGCGAGGTTCTCATCGCGATCGGCGGTTCCTACGGCACCCTGACCGAAATCGCCTATGGGCTGCATTTCTCCAAACCTGTGATCGGTCTGTGCGGCGCAACCCCGGTTGCGGGCCTTCAAACAGCTGACAGCGCGAGTGACGCGATCACCCTGATGGCCGATCATCTGTTTGCTCGGGCGCAAGCGTCATAAAACATACACCGACTCAGCGTTAGTTGTAATATAATTTACAAAAGGCAATCGCAAGCATGTGCCCATCCCCCGTCCTCGAACTGCGCGATGTCTGCCGCCGCTTCGGCAAGACAGATGTCTTGAAGTCGATCAACATCACAATTTCCGAAGGCAGCTTTACAGCGCTCTTGGGTTCCTCCGGCTGCGGAAAATCTACTACCTTGCGTATCATGGCCGGGCTTGATCGCCCAACAAGTGGTCAAGTGCTGCTGCAAGGACGGAGCGTTGCGGAAAAGACCGCCCACCAACGCAACATCGCCATGGTGTTTCAGTCATACGCGCTCTATCCGCATCTCACCGTGTTTCAGAATATGGCTCTGCCGTTGACAATGCGACACCTGTCCACATTTGGACGCATGCCACTCCTCGGCGCTTTAGTTCCAGGTGCGCAGAAAAACCGCGCCATGATAGCGGACAAGATTGAACAAGCCGCCGCCGTATTGGGCCTTGATAACCTGTTGGGACGCAAACCCTCTGAACTCTCGGGCGGGCAGAAGCAACGGGTAGCCCTCGGTCGAGCCATGGTCCGCGACCCCGCTCTATTCCTCCTGGATGAACCCCTGTCCAATCTTGATGCGCGCCTTCGCGTGAAGATGCGAGGAGAACTGACCGCGTTACACAAACGCACGGGGCGCCCATTTGTTTACGTCACGCACGATCAGGCAGAAGCAATGGCAATGGCAGACCAGATCATCGTGATGATGGGCGGTCATGTGGCGCAGGTTGGCACGCCACGGGATTTATATGACAGACCCGCCAACCGCGAGGTCGCGGCGTTTATCGGCACGAACAGCATCAATCTGTTCGCACCCGAAGATGGCCCAACCGGGCTGCATTCAGCTAATGAACAGGCGTTGCTCGGAGTGCGCCCGGAACACCTGACCCCAAGCACTGAAGGGTCCATATCTGCAAGTCTTCATAATGCTGAGTTTCTGGGCTCCGAAATCGTTCTCACCTTGCACCTTCCCTCGGGCAAGGAGATCACCGCGCTCGCACCCGGCGACTTCACCGTACCTGCGGAAGGGACAACTGTTCGACTTCAAGCTGAACCTCATCGCATTCATTTGTTCGACCCGTCCTCCGGCAATCGTCTGGAGGCTGCACCATGACCGCCTTGAGCCTGGCTACACGCGAACGCCTCACGGATATCTGGCTCGCAGGACCTGCCACATTGGCAATGGTTGTTTTTATCTTCCTGCCTGTGGCGATCGTCGCAATGTTGTCCCTGACCGATTATCAGTTCGGCGCCACGACGTTTTCCTGGATTGGACTGGAAAACTACCAGAAACTCTTCAGTTCAACACTCGGACGCAAAGCCATAACCAACACACTGATTTATGTTGCGGTTGTCATTCCCGGCTCAGTGGTTCTGGGGTTGTTGGTTGCACTGGGGCTTCATCGCATGAACCACTGGGCACCCCGTCTGTCGAACGTGTTTCGCACCGTCTACTTCCTGCCGGTCGCGGCCACGCTGGTGGCTATGTCTGTTGCGTGGCAAATGGTTTTGCATCCATCACTGGGTGTCGTCAATCAGGGTCTGGTTGCCGTCAACCTGCCACCTCAGAACTGGTTGGGTGATCGCGGCCTTGTTCTCTATACCCTCTCAATCATAGGCATCTGGCAAACCGTGGGCTACAACATGGTGCTATTTCTCGCGGGCCTCCTAGCCATTCCTGATGAGTTGTACGATGCTGCTGAAGTCGACGGTGCGGGCAGTCCCTGGTCCAGCTTCTGGACGGTTACCTGGCCCATGCTCGGACCCACCACCCTGTTCGTCATGGTGATTACGGCAGCGAATGCTTTCAGGGTTTTCGAAACAGTCGCGACGCTCACAAAAGGCGGCCCCGCCTTTGCCTCAGACACGCTGGTCTACGCCTTGTACCGCGAGGGATTCGTCTATTTCAAGGCGGGCTACTCAAGCGCAATCACAATTGTCTTTTTTGCCATTCTGCTGGTTTTGACCCTGCTTCAGTTCAGAGTTGTCGAACGGAAGGTCCATTACAGATGACTTTCAACCGCTTCTTGGGTCGCGCACTTTCGCTGACCCTCCTGACCCTTGGCGCAGTCGCCATTTTGCTACCGTTCATCTGGATGTTGTCTCTGGCATTCAAACCACAAGATGAAATCTTCAGTGCTTCAATCCAGTTGCTGCCCTCTTCAATTGAATGGCGCAATTTTGTGGTGGCGCTCACGGAAACAGATGTACCCCGCTATCTGCTCAATGGTCTCATCGTCGTATTTGGCATCCTGGCCTTCCAGATCCTGTTCAGCGTCCCTTGTGCCTTCGCTCTTACACAACGTCGGTTTGCAGGTCGCACGCTCATCTTCGGCATGGTGCTGGCCGCCTTGCTGGTGCCATTTCATGTGACGGCCATTCCCATTTTTCTGGGGTTTGCCCAACTGGGTCTGCTCAACAGCTATTGGGCGCTTATTCTACCGTTCATACCGACCGCATTCGGCATCTTCCTCTTCCGCCAATTTCTGGCACAGGTGCCAGCAGAATTGTTTGATGCTGCACGCGTCGATGGCCTGAGCGAAACAGCCATTGTCTGGCGCATAGCTTTTCCGCTCGCGCTCCCGGCAGCAACGGCATTTGCCATTTTCTCCATCACCGCACACTGGAACGATCTCTTTTGGCCGCTCATTGCAACCACCGATCCGCATCTGGCCACCCCGCCCAGAGGCATTTTGTTTTTCCGGGATGAGGAATCCGGCAACGACGTCGGCGCGCTCATGGCGGCAACGGTCTTGATCACGGCCCCGCTCGTTCTGGCGTTTCTGTTCGCACAACGCAAGTTCCCCCAAGGCCTCGCTACCGGCGGCCTGAAGGGATGATGTCACAACTCAACAAGTGCGCAGGTTCAACTGTGCCGCCTCTCGACTGAATAAACTGGAGTTCTAAGACCAATGAAACCTGTCCTTTATGCTGCAGCACTCGCCTGCGTCGCCACTGTCGCCCATGCGCAGGAAACTGAAATTCGCGTTCATTATGCAATCCCCACGATCTGGGCAGAAACCCAGCAAAAGCTGGCGGATGCTTTCATGGAACAGCATCCAGACATCAAGGTCGTAATCGACGGCCCTGCAGAAAGCTATGCGGACGGCGTTCAGCGTCTACTGCGTGAATCTGTTGCCGGAACGACCCCGGATGTGGCCTATGTCGGTCTGAACCGTTGGCGGATTCTGGAGGATCGCGGCCTTACTCAGCCACTCGATGATTATCTCGGCGATCAGGCAGAAGCTCTGGGCTACACCCCGGCACTCTTGTCGCTTGGCCAGTATGAAGGCAAGCAACATGCCCTCGGCACCTCCGCCTCCACACTCGTCATGTACGTCAACCCGGATCTGGTCGAAAAGGCCGGGGGATCCATGGACACCTTCCCAACCACTTTCGACGGTGTGATCGAACTGGCTGCGAAGATCAACCAATTGGATGATAAAACAGACGGCGTCTGGATTGGCCGTCACGATTGGCGTTTCCAGTCATTGCTTGGTTCACATGGCGGTCGTCCAATGAACGAAAACGAAAGTGATATCACTTTCGATAATGAGGCAGGTTTTACAGCAGCGGGTCTATACCAGCGGTTCGCAACTGAAGCAGGCATGAAATCCTACGGCCAGAACGAAGCCCGTCAGGCATTCCCAGCCGGTACACTTGGCATCATGTTCGAAAGCTCTTCACTACAGAAGGCCTTTGAGGCAGGTGCTGGCGAGGCATTTGCCCCAGTCGTCAAGCCATTGCCGATCGCAACTGACGACACAAGCCGCGTGTACTTTCCGACAGGCGGCTCCGGCATCGTCATGCTGACAAAGGACGCTGACAAACAGGCGGCCGCATGGGAATACATCAAATACGTCACCGGACCTGAGGGGCAGAAGATCATCGTTGAAAACACCGGATATGCGCCGGCCAATGCCAAGGTGATTGAAGACGAGAGCTATTTGGGTGAATTTTACGCGGCCAACCCGAACTCTCGCGTTGCCCATACGCAAGTCGCAACCTATGCAGGTCCTTGGTATGCCTATCCGGGTGCAGAAGGTGTTGCCGTCACGGACCTGATCGCGGCGTCTCTGGTTGAGATCACCGAAGGAGAAGATGCCAAAGCAACGATCGAAGACCTCGCAGAGACCCTGCGCCTGCAGCTTGGCATGAAGTAAGCCCCGCTTGCCAACAATTCTGAGGGCGGCACTGTTCTGTTGAGCAGCGCCGCCTCTCTCTATGAGCTTGGCAACCAATGATCGAATGGCTTGATCAGCCGACTACCTGTGCCAGAAATCGCCAACCGGCTCTCGGCGTGAGAGCACCGAAACGCTGGTCTGCCGAAAGACTATGTTTTTCCCGTTTCATCACCGTCAGACCCCGTGAACTTAGGTGCGCAACCAGCACACCCGGTCTTGCTCTGCGGACAGGAATCACAGGCCCCCTTTCGCACCCATAACTTGCGATAGAGGTAGTAAAGCGCCCCAAGGATTACGAGCACAACGATGGCATAGTCCGCCAGGCCGGACGATGCTGCATCGAGGATAGCCTTGTCCTCCATCACGAACCTCCTGATACTTCGGTAGTCATCCGTCGCAGTCGCAACGCTGAACGCCTGTCACTCATCAAGCCAACGATGATCAACAGGGCAAGTGCCGAGAAATAGACGATCGTCATCATCTGTATGCCGGAGACACCGGTCGCAACTCCTATGGAATAGACCAGGCTGGACACTGTCAGCCCCAACACGGTCGGGAACAGGATGGAAAACAGCATCCACATGTAAGAGCCTGTTTGCACCTTCACCATGACCGTCGTCGCCAGACATGGGGGATACAACGCGAAAAACAGGATCATTGATACCGCAAGCAAGGCAGTGGCGCCGCCGCTACGGGTTTCTGAACCCATGCGATCCTCAAGTGAACTGTTCTGATCATCGTCCTGCTGAAACAGCACCCCTAAAGTGGCTACGCTGCTTTCCCGAGCCGCAAAAGACGACAGCAAGGCCACATTGATCTTCCAATCGAAACCAGCAAATTGTGTTACTGGCTCCATGGAGCGGCCGACCACACCGAGGAAGGAGTTCGTGATCCGTTCTTCCTTCATGTCCCGTCGTAACGTCATGCGTGTGCGGATCAGACTTCGCAGCGCGCGCCGTCCCTTTTTGGCATCCTTGTCACCGCGCGGCGGCTTTACCAACGCGTAGAACGCCGGATTTTCAGCTTGGAACGTTTCGGCCACGCGCTTGGAGCCGGCTGCGCCACCTGCATTCAATTTCGCTCGCTTGTAGTTGCTATAAAAATTGACCAGCGGCACGATGTTTTCATCCTCGGCAACAGCCGCATAAGACGTGCC
The DNA here is from genome assembly GCF_000422785.1 of Pseudovibrio exalbescens DSM 16456. GTDB lineage: Bacteria > Pseudomonadota > Alphaproteobacteria > Rhizobiales > Stappiaceae > Pseudovibrio > Pseudovibrio exalbescens. Next base: position 61,855 of record NZ_AUGS01000014.1, on the reverse strand, counting down.
GTTCATGGCCTTTTGGAATTTCTCGACCGCAGTTATCGCTTGGCTTTCGTAGTAAGCCATCCGTTCCTCTGGCAAGCCGGGGAATTGCAACAACGTAAAGACCACGACCGCCACAGCAATCACTATGGTGCCAACCTTCTTGATATAAATCCATGTGCGCTCAAAGGACCGACGCAATACACCAGACACGGTCGGCAAATGATAGGTCGGCATTTCCATGACAAAGGGGGAGGTTTCCTGACCGCGCAGCACCGTCTTGGTCAACAGCTTGGAGACCAGCAACGCAAAAATGATGGTCATCGTTGAAATGTAGAACATCATCAACGACTTGTCCTCGACGAAGAATATACCCAACAGCAAGGTGTAGAGGGGTACCTTTGCTAGGCAATTCATGAAAGGCACGGCGAAAATTGTTGCCATCCGAGCCCGGTTGTCTGGAATACCCTTGGTTGCCATGATGCCGGGCACTGCACAACCACCTGCAAACACGCCGCCAAGAATGAGCGGCAGGGTGCTTTGCCCATGCAAACCAAACCGATGCAGTATCTTGTCTAGAATGAACGCGATCCGCGCCATGTATCCCGAATCTTCAAGTATGGCGATCAACGCAAACAGGATCAGGAAAATCGGGACATAGTTCAAAAGCGTGTTCGCGGAATCCACTAGCCACAGCCCCATGGAGCGTGTGTACGGATCCTCCAGAAAGCCTGCATTCGGCAACAGCCCGGCAATCAACTCACGCGTTTTGGCCAGATACGGCCACGTGTAATTGGTTAGTTCATAGCCCCAAACGATTGAAACCTGATAGATCAGATAGACGGTAAGCACGAGAAAAAAGGGGGCGGCCAACCGGTTCAGAAGAACACGATCAACCCTGCTTGTGAGAGTTTCCCCTTTCGTCGCTGACGCTTTAACACACCCATCGACAATGGCCCTGATTTGGGCATCTCGCGCCGTGATAATATGATCACAGACATCGCATTCATTAGCCGCCTCGAAGGTTGCGGCCATCTCGCGTGCAGCTTCGAGTACAGTTTGCGCCTTGTCTGCAGACATATGCTCACGCACGAGCAACTCAGCTTGTTGGTCACCCTCCAGTATCTTGAGCGCCAGCCAACGAGATGGCAGAGACGTGGCGAGCGCCACCTCACCCAAAGACAGAGCAACGTCGGCAACAATCGGCTCCAACTCACCATAGTTTACCGGCTTCAAGGCCTGTTGAGGCCGGCGGGACCGATCGTGAATGAGTTGCTTCAGTTCCTCGCGCCCGACACCCCGACTGCCCACAGTAGCAATTACCGGGACAGACAGGCGGGCCGACAATGTGGCAATGTCGATGTCGAGGCCACGCCCCTTCGCCACATCCATCATGTTCAGCGCGACGACCGTTTTAAGCCCCATCTCCAGCAATTGAAGGGTCAAATGCAAGGAACGACGTAGATTAGCGGCATCCACAACATTGACTGCGACATCTGGACGCTCCCGCACAAGAAAGTCACGCGCCACTCTTTCTTCCAGTGAAAACGAAGTGAGCGAATACGTCCCCGGCAGGTCCACCGCGACCACCGCGGTGCCATTGAAACTGTAGTGACCGTACTTCTTGTCGACGGTGACGCCCGGATAGTTGGCAACGTGCTGGCGCGCACCGGTCAGAGCATTGAAAAGCGTTGACTTCCCTGCATTTTGCTGGCCTGCCAATGCCACCTGAATTGAACCAGCCATTTATGCCTCATCCACTTCTACGGTGGCTGCTTCTTGCCGTCGCAAGGTGATCGCAGAAGCATCGACACGAAGCTCGATCGGATCGTTCAGCGGGGCTGCTCGGACCACAGTCACAGGCACGTTTGGCATCAGCCCCAAATCCAGTAGTCGTTGGCGAACGGCGCCAGTTGCGTGAAGCTTTCGGATGGAGACGGGGGTGCCAGGCGAAACATCATTTAAGGAACGCAAACTAATTGAAATCACTTCAGAATTTCTCATGATCATGCTCGGCTCCGTTTTCTGGTTTTACATTTTTTGAAAACAAGGTGGCGCGGGAACCGCCGCCAGCGCCGTCACTTGCAATTGCAACTGACTACTATTTACAACAACAAAATCTATCAATAAAGTAATTTTTAGCCAAAGTACTTTGGAATTCATACAAACAGCAAGAACGCAGATAGTTTAGACTCGTTCTATTTTTGGATGATTCTAAACTAATTGGTGCAAATGCTTACTCACGATGGAAATAGGATAGTAGAAATGAGAAAACTGATCGCTCTCTCAACTTTGGGTCTGATGGCGCTATCCAGTGCAGCGCTTGCTCATACACCTCTTTGCTCTTGCTATGACAATGGTGATGGCACCGTGCTGTGCGAAGGCGGGTTTTCAGACGGCTCTTCCGCGGCAGGCGTCGGCATGAAAGTTCTCGATTCCGACGGAAATGTCATTCTTGAAGGAGAAATGGGCGACTTCAGTGAGTTCGAATTCGAAAAGCCAGAAGTCGATTATACAGTCGTATTTGATGCTGGCCCCGGCCATGAAGTCGAAATCAAAGGTAGCGATATCGTCGAATAAGCAAAACCGGCCTTGGGTACGGGCATAGGCCCGAGACCGTTTGCATCCTTCAAGACATTGCGAACTTTCATCGTCAGACCGGCAACCGGTTCTGATCAAGGGGAAGCTGTATCCAAAGCCACCCTAACCCTAAAACCCTAGGAAAAGTCTAGATCCATGAAAACACTGCTGATGGGCGTTGCTGTCGCCACTCTTGCCTTTGCTGGTACCGCGCAGGCACATTTCCAGTTGCTCTACACTCCCAATGTGACCCTCGATGCCCCTGAGGAGCTTGATCTCAAACTGGTCTTCGGCCACCCCATGGAAAATGGTCATGTCATGGACATGGGCGAGCCGGAAGCATTCAACGTTCACTTCAAAGGCAAAACCGAAGATCTTCTTCCAACGCTCAAGCCGGTCACCTGGCAGGGCGCTCACAACGAAGCAAAAGCTTATGAGGCTGCCTACAAGGTGCGCCGCAACGGCGACTACATCTTCACTCTTACACCAGCCCCCTACTATGAGAAGGGTGAGGATATCTACATTCAGCAAATCACCAAGAGCTTTGTTAACAAGGCAGGCCTCCCAACCGGGTGGAATGAACCAGTAGGCTTGCCAACCGAAATCGTTCCGTTGACCAAACCTTATCAGGCTTACGTTGGTGGCACATTTACAGGCCAGGTATTGTCCGAAGGCAAACCAGCAGCCGGGATCGAGTGTGAGATCGAGTACATCAATCCCGCCATCGACTTGGAAGCAAATGCATTCTCGAAGGATGCAAGTGGCCCAACACCTGGCAGCGCCATGGTCGCCATTACAGACGATAATGGCATGTTCACCTTCGGCATCCCACGCGCCGGAACATGGGGCTTTGCATGTTTGGGTTCGGGACCGGACACCGAACATGAAGGTAAGGAGCTGTCTCAGGACGCTGTCTTGTGGATCAACGCAACCGAATTCAAATAGGTTTTTGGGAGGCGGCAGGATGGCCCTGCCGCCTCTTCGTGAAAGGCCGACTGACCATTAACACGCCCCATTGAGGTCCTTTCCGACCATGCCCGAAGCCGATGCAGCTTGCCGCTCTGCCCATGTGTGCTACAACCAAATAAACCGCTGAACATGCATGAGTATGTGAAGCGTCCTGAGCGTGTAGCTTCAAATGGCAGCTGACAATCGGAATGACCAAAGTCTTGATCGTTGACGACGATGCCGACATTCGGGAACTCGTCATTTTTGAACTACAACAAATGGGATGGCAGGCGTTTGAAGCCAGCAATGCAGAAGAGATGTTCTCTGCTCTCGATAAAGAGCTGCCGGACATCATCCTGCTGGACATCAAGATGCCCGGTCTTAGCGGACTGGAGATCACCCAAAGGCTGCGGGCTACGTCGAACATTCCCATCATCATGATGACCGGTCTGGGATCCAATGTAGACAGGATCATTGGTCTGGAACTGGGTGCCGACGATTACGTCGTCAAACCCGTTTGCACACGAGAGTTGGCTGCACGCATCAAAGCAGTATTGCGGCGAACGAAGCCGGATGCCGGCGAAAGCCAAGAGCTTTCCACGTCGCTGACCCATGACTGCCGTCGTTTTGAGGGTTTCTTTGTTGACTTGTCGGCGCACATTCTCAAAAGCCCTAGTGGCAGAGAGATCCCCCTCACCAGCGCCGAGTTTTCGCTGTTGGCAGCATTCCTCTCCGCTCCAAGGCGTGTCTTGACCCGCGACCAACTTCTCGAGATCACCCGCGGACATGATGATCAAGTCTTCGACAGATCCATTGACGTCCTGATCCTGCGCTTGCGCCGCAAAATCGAGCCCAACCCTCATGCACCACGGTTTATCTGCACCAAACGAGGTGCAGGTTACATCTTCAATGCAGATGTCGAAACGCTTTGACCGGCAAGTACCTGCTGAACAACCTCCGCAAGCTCGTATTCGGCTACAGGTTTCTGTAGGCAGATAAAGGGCGTATCGCGCACTGCTCCTCGCTCTGCCGTGGTCAAAACCACCGCTATATGCGGATGAAGCTCAATCACACGTTGAGCAAGACTCACACCATCCCACCGCCCTGGCATCGCCACATCGGAGTAGAGCAGTTTGAAATCCGAGTCCCGCTCCAACAATGAGAGCGCCTGCTCGCCGTTGACCGCACAAACCACCTTGTAGCCCAAGCCGCGCAGTTGCTCGGCCGTCAGATCCAGAAGCTCCACATCATCATCAACCACTAAAATGCGTTCTCCATGCCCGTTCGTTGTCGCCAAGCCGCTGTCAGCCCGATCAACATTGCCCTCACCTGCCGGGAACCGCATGAAAACACTGGTGCCGAAGCCCGGCCTGCTGCGCACATCGATGGATCCACCGGATTGGGTGACAAAGCCATAGATCATGCTCAGACCCAAGCCGCTCCCTTTTCCCTTCGGCTTGGTGGTAAAGAAAGGCTCGAACACCTGAGCCAGAGCGGCCTGCGGGATACCCTCGCCGTTGTCGGTTACCTCCACCTCGATCTCTCCCCCACGTGTTTTGCGCGTAGAAATGATAATCCGACCACTGTCTGCTATGGCATCGCGGGAATTGATCGCCAAGTTCATCAGCGCGTTTTCCAATTGCCCCGGATCCACAACGACCTCCGGAAGCCCTTCTTCCAACCGGGTCTCCAGGATAATACGCCCACCAAGACTGGTATCGAGTAGATCCATTACCCCTTGTATCAACTGGTTCAAGTCAACCCGCTCGGGTTTCAACTCCTGTTGACGGGAAAACGAGAGCAAGCGTTCCACCTGTGCGGTCGCCCTGCCAGCCGCACTCAGCGCCTTGCCGACTCGATCATGCACAATGGGCAGGTCAACGGACTCGCGCTTGGCAATATTGAGATTGCCCAGAATCACCGCGAGGATATTATTGAAGTCATGGGCGATCCCGCCGCTCAACTGACCGACAGTTTCCATTTTCTGGGCGTGCCAGAGTTGCTCTTGTGTTGCCCGTTGTTCGGTCACATCCATATGGATCGAAACAAAGCCGCCCCCGGGAATAGGGTTGCTACGCAGCTCAATGACCTTGCCATTTGGAAACAGGATCTCGAAACGCTTCGCAAGTTCTCCGCGCCCCATGGCCATTTCACCCAAGGTTGTTTCTTCGTGCGTTGCCGAGAATACCCGCAGCCCTTTCTTGGCAAGTTCCTCGTGTACATCATCGATAGGAGTCCCAAGTGAGACCAAATCCTCATTCAAACCATAAAGGGAGAGAAACCTTGGATTCCACGCCACCATGCGCCCGCTCGCATCATGAACGGTAAAACCATCGTTCATGTTGTCGAAAGTTGCGACAAGCAACCGAGACTTCTGCGCCAACTCCCGATCCAGAAACTCCATACGGAACACCATGTCCTTGAACACGGTAAAAGCGCGGGCCAAGGCGCCAATCTCATCTTCACGCTCCACACCCGGCACTTCGGTATCCCGTTCTCCGCGTGCCAGTTTCGTCATGGCATCGGTGACGGCAGTCAAGTTCACATCGATGGGCCGCACGATAAACAGATAAGACAAGGCCGTCATGAAGGCCAAGATCAGCAAACTTCCGATAATGAACTGCCATGTTTGCCACAAGAAGAGATCACTCAGGTTATCGGTTACAGCGCTGAGAGAAGCACGATCAGCAGAAATCATTGCATCCACGGCCCTTTTGAGCGCAGCGGAAATATCACGCGTCGTAGATGTTGCTCCCTGAATATCGTCAATAACGCGTTGCTTTTGTGCTTGTAACTCGAACATGCCCATGGATGTGGTCTGGTTGGCCAGCACGGGCAGATGTACCGTAACCGCATCTTTCAAACCCAAAGGCAGTGACCCAACAGCGCTTTGGAGCTGCCTTAAGGCTCGTTCGTAGTGCCCCGCCTGAAGTGTTACTTCGCTGGCAATACTGGCCCGTTCCACCAAAAGTGCTTGGGTCATGGCGACACTGAGCAGCCGTTCCGTTGCTATCAGAGACTTCTGGCTTGAAAGCGCGGCCTCAAACAAAGGGTCAGGCGCGTCACTCTGGCGCTGAAGCATGGCATTAACGGCCAGAATAGACGGCCCAAGCGTTTGGCGTAGTTGATCCTGAACATCCAGAAGCTGGGTTCGCTGATTTTGTATCGCTCGAACCAACGTCGTTTCCGCATCAAGCAAACCGCGCAACCGGGATAACTCACCAACCAACTGCTCCGATAAAGCGGTGATCTGGGTCTCCAGCCTACCCTCCACAGGGAACCGGCTGCTTAGATACGCCGTTTCCTGCCGCAATACGGCGAGATCTGCGTCAATCTGAGCTTGGATCGCCTCCCGATCCCGCCTGGTCGTTGCGGCAACGAAGCTCTCGCCACGTCGTTGCAACCGCTCGCCTATGCGCGCAATCGTCAACGCGGACGCGGTCTTCGGCAATTCCTGTTCGGTGATATTGCTGACTTCCTGCCGGATCTCACGCATGGACCAAATCGCAGCAACACTGGCAGCCAGCACGGCACTGACTGCCAGACCAAGGATCATCAACAGCTTGGATCTGATCCGGCGCGGCTTCATGGTCCCACCTCCGCCAGCCCCATCAGGGCGCGATAGTGCCGCAACTGGCTCTCACGCCCCAGTCGATCGGTGATCTCGTCCCATTGAACTGCCGCTGTATTCAGGGCTTCATCGATGCTCGCAGTTCCCGCCAACACCGCACGCAATTGCGTATCCAAGGCACCCATATACGCCCGATAGCCGGGTACGCGCAGTTCATGGGCGACCTGCGGAGCACTCAAGCTATCCTTGAGCACATTCAAATATTGCTCGGCAGCCGCCTTACCCATCATTTCTCCCCACCCGACAGCATTGGTCAAATGAGTACTGCGATAAGGATTGATGCCGGTGGAGCCATCGCGCAGGTCTTCAAGACTGTTCGCAGGTGATCCGTACCAATCGACAAAAGCCCAAGCGCGCTCTTGATCGGTTGTAGACGCTGGCACCACAGCCACCCAGCCCCCGAGTGCCAGAAAAGGCACTGCGCGAGCGTGGCCCAACATATCCCAATTCTGCTGGTCCGGGTTCCATACACGGCGACTACCCGGCAGCTCGAAAAATCCCACATTGCCGGCAACGGCAGATGTTTCCGGATCTGTGGTTAAGACGCCAAGATCGCTCCAGTCGATCGCCATCGCGGCCTCCCCACTTGCAAACCGTTGGCGCACACTGTGACTGTCCAACGCATCCGCATCGGGCGGTCCGTAGCTTTTCAAGCGTACATATTCTTCCACGGCCCGTTTCCAAGCCGGTGAGTTGATCGTTGGCGCCATTGTTGTCGGATCAAAAAACAGATATCCGGGAAACTGTGGATGACTGGCATAAGGTACAGCGTGACTGATCAAGTACCACATCCGCTGCCCCCCTTCCGCGTAAGCCTCCAGGGTTCCGAAAATCCTTCGGCCGCTTTCATCGGTCTGCCCATCAAAAAAGCCGGCAATTTCGATATACTCAGCCCAGGTTCGCGGTGGCTCCAAAGGACGGCCATACTCCCTTGCGAAGGCCTGCTTAAATCTCTGGCTTTCAAATAGATCTTTCCGATAGGCTCCAATGTGAACGTCGCCATCGACTGTCATTGCCAGCCAACGCCCATCCCACTTCATCAACGGCTCCTTGTAGACGGGCTGGATGAGTGCGGTCGCCAAGGATTTCAGTTGGGCATCTGGGACTTCAGAAAGAAACGGCGCAAAGTCGGGAACCCATGCGGGCGGAATGATCAGCACGTCACCGGGGTGAGTACCGGTGACAAAACTGATCATGATTTCATCGTAAAGATTCTTGAATTGAAGTCGGCGTAGTTCAACCGGACTTCCCGTCAACTCCGAGAAGGTGCCGGCGTGACGAAATGCAGGGCCCGCGATCGGCGCTCCGTCACGGGTCACCACCACAAGGGGTTCGTCAGCCGCAACCGCGCGCGCGAGGCCCAGAGCGAATATTACAAAAATTACAAAAATCCGAGCGTAGTTTGACATCAACCAACAATCTCTCAGCCCTATCCTTTCCTTCAGAAATCGCAGAGTTCCAAGCGAAATACGTCGTTACGACGGGAGGAAAGAGTGGCGATCTTAAACGCTAACCTAATCAAATTACAGTCACGTGCGTCCACAAAGGATGAGGCAATCGATGAAGCCGTGGGCTTGCTGGTCAATGAGGGAAAGATTGATCAGCGTTATGGCGCTGCCATGCGAGAGCGCGAGACCGTTGCCAATACATTTCTGGGCAATGGCATTGCCATACCTCACGGGGTCCCAAGCGCGCGTGATCTCATCCACGATACAGCCATTAGCGTTGTTCAAGTTCCTGCTGGCGTGGATTGGGGTAACGGTGATCAGGCCCGTCTGATCGTGGCCATTGCCGCGAAATCCGATGAACACCTCGAGATCCTGGCAAACCTCACAGGCGTTGTGGGTGATGAAGTCCTTGCTGAAAAGCTCATCGCAACCAAAGACAAGCAGGAAATCCTTGCAGCTCTTACCGGTGCAGAAGCCCAAGGCACCGAGGCACCGATAACAAGCACCACGCCCCCAGCACCCCTTGAAGGATTTCCCGAGAGCTTTGAGGCCGTCATCACAGGCGCTCACGGCCTGCACGCCCGGCCTGCAACAAATCTCGTGAACCTCGCCAAAGGGTACTCCTCCCAAATCCGCGTCTCTTTCGGCGACAAGGTGGCCGATGCAAAGAGCCTGATTTCTTTGCTCAAGCTGGGGGCGGGTCATGGCGCTGACATCAGGGTTTCTGCGAAGGGTGAAGATGCGCTAGCCGCCCTTGCGGCCTTGCAGCAAGCCATCGCAACTGGTCTTGGCGATGAAGAAGAAGGAGAAGCTCCAAAAGCTGCCGAGGACACCGTGTCCACGGGTAGCATGACAATGCGCACTTGGGAGGGGGCCGCACTGGAAGGCGTTGCCGCCTCTCCGGGGCTTGCTGTCGCGCCCGTGCTTCAGTTTGGACGGGAGAAGCTCGTTTATTCTGACACCGCAGAAAACAGCGAGTATGAACGTGCAAGCTTGACCAAGGCAATTGAAACAGCGCGCGAACAACTGGAAGAACTTTATGCCGACGTATCGAAATCTTCCGGCGTCAAGCATGCTGAAATCTTCAAAGCCCACCAGGAATTTCTAGAAGATAGTGACCTTCTGTCTGCTGTCGACGCTCTCATCTCGTCAGGCAAAAGCGCCCCGGCTGCCTGGGACGCCGAAATAAACGCACAAGCAGATCAGTTGGCAGCCATGGACGACGCACTTCTGGCTGCACGCGCGACAGACATGCGTGACGTGGGGCGCCGAGTACTCAAACTCCTCGCCGAGCGGGTAGAAGCCTCATCCAACCTGCCAACCGAACCCTGCATCATTGTTGCCGAAGACCTCACCCCTTCGGAAACTGCAGAGCTTGATCCAAGCCTCATTCGCGGCCTTGCCATGGCAGCAGGCGGCCCAACCTCCCACACTTCCATCATCGCGCGGTCATTGGACATTCCTGCGGTTGTGGGCGTTGGCAAAAGCATCTTTGATCTGCCCGAGGGCAAAACCATCCTGCTGGACGGCACGCAGGGGCAAGTGGTGACAAGCCCAAGTGAGGCGGATCTGAAAGCCGGGCAGGCTGCAATATCTGCTCGCGAAGATGAACGCGATGCCCAGAAGAGGGATCGTTTCAAACCCGCGTTGATGCGCGATGGATCGCGCATTGAGGTTGTTGCCAATATCGGCGAGGCATCCGAAGCCGCCAAGGCTGTTGACGCAGGGGGAGAAGGTGTAGGTCTGCTGCGCACGGAAATTCTGTTCGTGAACAGGGAAAGCGAACCTACAGAAGATGAACAGGCGGCCACCTACACTCAGATGGCCAGAGCGCTGAATGGCCTGCCGATCATCATTCGCACGTTGGACGTCGGCGGTGACAAGGAGATCCCTTACCTAACCATGCCGCAAGAGGATAACCCGTTTCTCGGTGAACGCGGCATCCGCTTTTGTCTGGCACGTCCCGAATTGTTCCGCAGCCAACTGCGGGCCATTTATCGCGCTTCCGCCCACGGCTGTGTGCGCATCATGTTCCCCATGGTCTCTCAGTTGTCAGAGCTTCTGGAAGCCAAGAAAATAGCCGAAGAAGTGCGCCTTGAAGTCGGTGCGGATCCGGTCGAAATCGGCATCATGATCGAGGTTCCCTCAGCTGTCGCCATGGCCTCGGTCTTTGCCCAACACGTCGACTTTTTCTCGATCGGCACAAATGACCTGACACAGTACACACTGGCGATGGACCGCCTGCATCCGCTGCTTGCCAAGCAGGCCGACGGGCTGGATCCAGCGGTGTTGCGCTTTATTGACCAAACCGTGCGGGCCGCAGATGCCGCAGGCATCTGGGTCGGGGCCTGTGGCGGGATAGCTGGTGATCCACTGGGGGCAACACTGTTGACCGGTCTTGGCCTTAAAGAACTCAGCATGTCGATCCCAACCATTCCCGAGATCAAGGCGCTCTTGCGTTCACAAAGTCTCGCCGACAACAAGCGTCTTGCGCAAAAGGCCCTCGAGCAATCCAGCGCTGCTGATGTGCGTGCTTTGATGGGAGGTGCCCCATGAGTCCCAAAAATCCTCGCGTTGCCACCATCACCTTGAACCCCGCGATCGACCAAAGTGTCATTGCACCAGGCTTTACCATAGACGCGGTTAATCGTGCGCAGAGCTCGCAAAAGGATGTGGGAGGAAAAGGCATCAACGTCGCCTCATTCCTGAACATCATGGGGCATGAGGTCGCCGCAGCCGGTTTGTTGGGCGCCGATAATGACGGCTTGTTCAGACGGCATTTTGAGGCAACTGGCATTGCTGACATATGTACACGGGTACCCGGTGAAACGCGCACGAACATCAAGATACTGAGCCCGGACACCAATCAGGTAACGGACCTCAATCTGCCCGGCATCACAGTCGCACCGGCTGAGCTGGAGCGGGTTAAGCTGGCGGTCGAAACAATGAAGCCTCAAGGCCTCCAATGGCTGGGGTTGTGCGGCAGCCTGCCAAAGGGGCTGCCAGATACCACCTACCGCGATCTGATCCGTTGGGCGCATGATCATGGCCTTCGGACGGTACTCGATGCCAGTGGCCGCAGTCTCGAAGTCGCTCTCAATGTGCGCCCGGACATCATCAAGCCCAACAACCACGAACTGGGCGAAATACTGGGCACGCCTTTGACCACCCGTGATGAAGTGGCACGGGCAGCCCGAGACCTCGCGTCTGACGGCATCCGTTTGGTCGCCGTTTCCATGGGAGCCGACGGGGCCGTTCTGAGCACCCGAAACGCAACGGTTCATGCGCAGGCCCAAGCCCCCAATGTGATCAGCACCGTAGGGGCCGGCGATGCCATGGTCAGTGGACTGGTGATCAGTCAACTGGAGGAGCTTTCGCTGGAAGAAACCGCCCGTCTGGCCACCGCCATGTCACTGGGAGCACTGGGCGAAACTGGACCGCGCCTGCCTGCACCTGAACGTATTTGGGAGCTGGCAACCACCGTCACCGTGACAGCCCTTTAAGAACACGCATGCCTTCTCGGAGAGAAAAGCCATGACAAAAATCGTTGCTGTTGTCGCCTGCCCGACAGGCATCGCGCACACCCATCTTGCAGCTGAAGCTCTGCAGGAAGTCGCCGCCCGCAAAGGCATCCAGATCGCAGTCGAACGGCAGACCTCGCAAGGGGTCATGAACACCGTGACGCCTGAGCAGATCGCTGATGCTGATGTGGTTCTGATAGCGGCAGACATTCACGTCGACCCGGCCCGGTTTGGGGGAAAGCACATCCTCACCACGACGACACGAGAAGCAATTCTCAACACGTCGCAGGTGCTGGATGACACGCTGGGCCTAATTGCGGAGGAAGTACCATCCATGTCTGACCAAGTCGTCAAAGACACTAACGCCACACAAAACCTGAGGATTGTGGCCATAACTGCCTGCCCTACGGGCATTGCTCACACCTTCATGGCAGCAGAAGCGCTGAAGAAGACCGCTACGTCACTGGGGCATGAAATCAGCGTCGAAACCCAAGGGTCCGTCGGATCCAAGACCCCACTCAGTGATGAGGACATCGCGGCAGCGGATCTGGTTATCATTGCAGCGGACACTTATGTGGACGACAGCCGCTTCAAGGGTAAGAAGGTTTACAAGACCGGCGTGGGAGATGCCGTGAAACGAGCTCAGGCAGTCATTGAAGAAGCCCAAGCACACGGCGAGGTTCTCGGTGGCGGCGCGGCTGGTGGTTCCAGCTATGAAGAAAACATCGCGGCTGCCAAAGCCGCGAAGAAGTCTCAGCTTTCCGGCGCTTACAAGCACCTGCTCACCGGGGTGTCCTACATGCTGCCGCTGGTAGTGGCCGGTGGCCTTATGATTGCCCTGTCCTTCGTGTTCGGAATCGAGGCTTTTGAACAGGAAGGCACGTTGGCCGCAGCACTGATGTCGATCGGCGGTGGCGCGGCCTTCGCGCTGATGGTACCGATCCTCGCCGGCTTCATCGCCTTCTCAATCGCAGACCGTCCCGGCTTGGCGCCCGGTCTCATTGGCGGCATGTTGGCGGTCAACCTGGGTGCCGGCTTTCTTGGCGGTATCGTTGCCGGTTTCCTTGGTGGCTACGCTGCCAAATGGGTACGCGACTACATCCACCTGCCTGGCCATCTGGATGGGTTGAAGCCGGTTCTTGTCATCCCGCTCTTGTCATCGCTGGTGGTTGGTCTTCTGATGATCTACGTGATTGGCGCTCCGGTCGCTGCAATCATGAGCGCATTGACTGAGTTCCTGCAAGGCATGGGCACCCAGAACGCGGTTCTGCTCGGCATCCTGCTTGGCGGGATGATGGCCGTGGACATGGGCGGGCCAGTGAACAAGGCCGCATACACTTTCGCCGTTGGCCTTTTGACCTCCGAAACATATGCGCCAATGGCCGCCGTAATGGCTGCCGGCATGACGCCGCCGCTCGGATTGGCCATCGCAACCTTCATTGCAAAAAACCGGTTCACCGCAGATGAGCGTCAGGCAGGCAAGGCAGCCGCAGTACTTGGCCTGTCCTTCATCACGGAAGGAGCCATCCCCTTCGCGGCTAAGGACCCACTGCGGGTCATCCCGTCCATCATTGTGGGCTCTGCGGTAGCTGGTGGTCTCTCCATGTTCTTCGGTTGTCAGTTGTTGGCACCTCATGGCGGGATCTTCGTGCTGGCCATCCCTAATGCCGTCGTACACGTGGGCATGTATGCAGTTGCTATCGCCATCGGTACCGCAGTGACCACTGCCATGCTGGTTGCCTTGAAAAAGCCGGTTGAAGTCGAAGCGCTACCAGCCTGAACAGCGCCAGACCCATAACCTCCAAACAGGGCCCCGGATTAAACGTCCGGGGCCCTTTGGCATGCCATCTACTCGTTCAACAGATTGAATGCCCCAGTCGACAACGTCACGCAGACGTGATCGCACCATGGTTGATGTGTTTGTGGAACGGTTGACGACATCCACAAGCCGGCCCATCTCTAGCCAAGTCGTGGGCATGCACTTGCGCTGTTTACGGGCCATGGCGCATGACACGCAACATAAATGAATTTTTCTGGTTTAAACGCTGGCTTCTGCGCGTTTTACGGGTATGGTTTCACCCCTGAATTTGGGATTGGCGTCTACGAAAAGACGCCAGTTCGTGCGACAGACACACCGCGTTTGTAAAAGGAGATCGGGCGACCATGAGCGAAAAAAGCGAGTACCAGCCGCCGAAAGTCTGGGTTTGGGAACAAGGCGAAGGCACTTGGGGTAGCATCAACCGGCCGATTTCCGGGGCAACCCACGAAAAGGAATTGCCGCGCGGCAAGCATCCTTTTCAGCTTTATTCCCTCGGCACACCCAATGGCCAGAAGGTCACCATCATGCTCGAAGAGCTGTTGGAACTGGGCGAAACCGGTGCAGAATATGACGCATGGTTGATCAAGATTGGCGATGGCGATCAGTTTAGTTCCGGTTTTGTTGAGGCCAATCCAAACTCCAAGATCCCCGCCATGTGGGATTATTCCGGAGACAAGCCGATCCGGGTGTTCGAGTCCGGCAACATCCTGCTTTATCTTGCAGAGAAGTTCGGCCTGTTTCTGCCGACAACACCAGCAGAGCGTACTGAAACGTTGAACTGGCTGTTCTGGCTACAAGGGTCCGCGCCATATCTGGGTGGTGGTTTCGGCCATTTCTATGCCTACGCCCCGGAAAAACTTGAGTACCCCATCAACCGTTTTGCCATGGAAGCCAAACGGCAGATGGATGTGCTGGACCGCCGGCTCGGTGAAAGCCGGTTCCTGGGCGGCGATGATTATACCATCGCCGATATCGTCACCTGGCCATGGTATGGCAATCTGGTTCTCGGCAAACTCTATAGCGCCGGTGAGTTTCTTGATGTGGGCTCTTACAAGAACCTCTTGCGTTGGGCCGAAGAAATCAAAGAACGCCCTGCGGTTCAGCGCGGGCGCATTGTGAACAAGACCTCCGGCGAGCCCAGCCAGCAATTGCACGAGCGTCATGACGCCTCGGATTTCGAGTTGCGCACGCAAGACAAGATCGGCGCTGACAACTAAAATCGACTTCTCAAATGGAAGGCCCCAGACCCGGGGCCTTCCTTTTTGGTTCACCTCACGCGAGTGAAGAAGAAATCATCGACAAGATCGTCAAGGTGCCAATGAGTTCTTCATGACTGGCAGCCAGGAACCGAACGGTATGCGCACTGGATCTTTCTACCGTGGGCACCATGACAGCAGCATCCGAGAAGGCCTGCTTGTTGAAATCAACGACCACCTCCAGCGGCGCCTTGCATGGAAATTCCACTGGGGCTGATTTGGCCGCAGCAACTGCCTCTGTCACTTCCGCTTCGATCAACTCACGGGCTGATTGAGGCGACAGGCTGTTTGCCGTGTGCACACCCAGAGCCTGCTTGACGACAATCCGCCGTGTTGAGGGAAATTGTACCGCGATTTCGCTGGCCAGTTGATCGTCACCACTCACGGCCAGTAGGGGCACCCCAAGTTCGGCTGCAAACCCGCCAAACAACGTCGGTTCGCCTACCTGAACACCGCCAATCTCGATGCGCCGAAACGCCATGCCATTGATTGTATGAGCCAGAACGCCCTGGTGATCAGCGGAAGCATGGTAACCAATGAAAACAGCCCCATCGCACTCGGCAGTTAGCCCCTGCCCCATGGAATGAGGTCTAGGCCGACCCGAGACGATACGGGCGCGCGGATCCAAATCCTCTGCGATCATGTTGCGCAACGGGCCGTGTGAGTCCGCCACGATCACCTCGGTCGCCCCACCGGCAAACGCGCCGCGAATGGCTGCGTTCGTTTCCTGTGTCATCAGGCGTCGCGCCACCTCATATTCGGGATTCCCGCGTTGACCCTGCAACGCTTCTGTTACACCCGCAACGCCTTCGATATCGGCGGAGATAAAAATACGCATAGGTCTCTCACAGTTTCGAGGAATTTCCGCTCAGCCAAGCGCATGGGACGCACCCCAACCTGACAAATCGGCGGATAAGACGTGATTGACCTCAGGCTAGGTCATTCAGTGCATGGACGCATCCCCCACCTACACCCATGCACTGAAGTTTTTTCCTCATATTGCTGAGCTTATGGGTTGCGGCGCGTCCTCAACCGGAGCCAGTTTGGCCTGCGCGTGATATTGGCTCAGAAACACCTCTCCGCTCAACTCCTCCAGAAAATGTGAGCGTTTCAAACGATCCATCACCGGCCCCTTGACCTCAGAAAGATGCAATTTCAAACCCATGTCCGAGAGGCGATGGTTGATTGCCTCCAAGGATTCAAGAGCGCTCATGTCCACCTCGTTCACAGCAGAACACATGAACACGACGTGTTTAAGCGCATCGTCCCCCACAACCCGATCGTATACATAGTCTTCGAGGAACCGCGCATTGGCAAAATACAGGCTTTCATCAATGCGAATGGTCAACAACGCAGGATTTGTGAGCACCTTGTGCCGATTGATATTGCGGAAGTGCTCGGTTCCCGGCACAAGCCCCACCTCGGCGATATGCGGCCTGGAGGTCTTGAACAAAAACAGCAGCACAGACAGAGCAACCCCAGCGGAAACCCCGACTTCGACACCGAACCCTAGTGTCAGGATGATGGTCGCTGCAACTGCCGTGAAGTCCTTGCGGGAATACCCCCATGTACGGGTGAGAATGCTGAAGTCTACCAGTGAAAGCACCGCAACGATGATCGTTGCAGCCAGCGTTGCCTTGGGCAGGTAGAAAATCAATGGCGTCAAGGCAACAGCCGCAATCGCCAGACCCACGGCCGTGAATGCCCCTGCAGCAGGTGTTTCTGCGCCAGCATCAAAATTCACCACAGAACGCGCAAACCCGCCGGTAACAGGATATCCGCCTGTAAACGCGGCACCAAGGTTTGCAGCCCCCAAACCGATCAGCTCCTGGTCCGGATCGATGCGTTGCCGTTTTTTCGCTGCCAAGGTTTGCGCCACGGACACCGACTCCACAAAACCAATAATGGAGACCAGAAGGGCAGGAACAGCCAATGTCGTCATCAGATCAAGCGAAAACGACGGTAATGTCAGCGGCGGCAAGCTCTGGGGCACTTCGCCCACAATTGCCACCTGTTGCTGATCCAAACCCAGTGCCCAAACCACGACCGTTGTTGCAACAACGGCAGCAACAGGACCCGCCTTGGTTATGACGTCTGCCGGACGCGGGCCAAGCCCAAGGCGCTTCAGCAATGGTTTCAAACCCTTGCGAACCCAGAACAAAAAGAGGGTCGCGGCGACACCAATAACAAGCGTGACAGGATTGGTTTCCGGCAAATGCCGGACCAACGAAACAACTATCTCCCAAAGGGTGTGGCCATGCGCGTCCACGCCGAGAATGTGCTTGAGCTGGCTGGCTGCAATCAGCACCCCCGAGGCAGTAATAAATCCGGCGATGACAGGATGGGACAGGAAGTTAGCCAGAAAACCGAGTTTAAAAACGCCCATCATCAACAACATGGCACCGGACAGCATGGCCAATGTCAACGCGGCCATGGCATAGCCCATGCTGCCTGCCTCCGCGACTTGTCCAATGGCGGCTGCGGTCATCAACGAGACCACCGCCACCGGTCCAACTGCAAGCGCACGACTGGTGCCAAAGATCGCGTAAAGCACGATGGGCAGAATAGAAGCGTATAGCCCCATCTCTGGCGGCAACCCGGCCAACAGGGCATAGGCCAGGGACTGGGGTATCAGCATGATGGTGACGATGATCGCGGCGATCATGTCATTGGAAAACTGGTGCTTGTTGTAGGTCCTGCCCCAATCGAAAACAGGAATGTAGCGACGCAGCATGGAGGAAATCATTGCGGAGCCTTTATGTGCATGAAGCGAAGAAGGCTGGCAGGCGCTGTCGTGCCTGCCAGTCTCCCATCAGGTAGAACCCAAGGCATGGGTTATTGGTTGGACGCAGGAGAAGCGCTCACCTTCTCCGGTTTCGCCAGCCATTCCTTGCCGCGCAGCATGGCTTTCCAGTAGATCGGCGGCAGGATCTGCTCTTTCAAAAGCCACGCAAGGCGGGTGGGTTTCTTGCCGTTCACCAGCCATGAGGGAAAGCTGGGGAGCAGCGTACCGCCATAACCGAATTCGGCCAGAACAATCTTTCCTCGCTCAACCGTGAGAGGGCATGAGCCATAGCCATCATATTGAGCAACGGGCGATTGGCCTTTGATATCGGCGATGATGTTCTCGGCAACGACCGGTGCCTGTTTGCGGGCAGCAGCCGCTGTCTTGGCATTGGGAGCATTCATGACATCTCCCAGTGACCAGATATTCTCGTAGGTCTTGTGGCGCAGGGTAGCCTGATCCACATCGACCCATCCGGCGGCATCTGCCAGAGGAGAAACGCGAATGAAATCAGGCGCAGTTTGCGGAGGACAAACGTGAATCATGTCAAATGACATCTCGACGCGTTCTTCCGGTTGGTCCGGCTTCTTGACGTCAAACCACGCCTTTTTGGCAGGCCCGTCGATGGCAACCAGATTATGGAAGAAATCCAGATTGGCACCGTACAGGTCGATGTACTTTTCGAGAGCAGGAACGTAGTCCTTGACACCGAACAGAACACCTCCCGCATTGCAGAAATGAATGTCGATGTCCTGCAATACGCCTTCACGCCGCCAATGGTCCGCAGATAGGTACATGGCTTTTTGAGGAGCCCCGGCGCATTTGATGGGCATGGGGGGCTGTGTGAAGATCGCCCTTCCCTTCTTCAGGCCTTGCACCAACTGCCATGTGTAGGGCGCAAGGTCATAGCGATAGTTGGAGGTGACGCCGTACTTGCCAAGCGTTTCAACCAGCCCTTCCACCTTGTGCCAGTCCAGCTTCAGTCCCGGACACACAACCAGACGGTCGTATTTGACAACGCGGCAGCCGTCCAGAATAACGGCATTATCTTGCGGCTCGAACGCCGCGACAGCTGATTTGAGCCAATGAACTCCCTTGGGGATCAACGATCCCATGGTCTTTGCGGTTTGCGCCGGCTTGAAGATGCCGCCACCCACCATTGTCCAACCCGGTTGGTAATAGTGAATGTCTGCCGGATCAATCACGGCAATCTCAAGATCAGACTGACGGGATTTCAGGCTGGCCGCAACGGCGATGCCGGCCGCACCACCGCCGATGATCACAACATCATAAGAGGCATCCGGCCGATCCGTTGGCGTTTTACCGCCATTGGCAATGCGCCGGACAACACCCGCCATGTCATAACCAGCCGCTTTTGTTGCCGCCAAAATATCGGCAACACTCAGCTTTTCAGCTTGGCTAAGAGACCACAAGGTGGCGCAGCGCGTGCCGGTTCGGCAGTATGCAAAGGCCGGTTTTGGCACCTCCTGCATGATCTTGCCGAACTCGCTCGCATCTTCGTCCCGTACCTTTCCGGAAACCACCGGCTGGTATCGCACTTCAAGCCCAAACTGCTTTGCCGCCGCTGCAATTTCGTCAAACCCAGGCTGATCAGAACCTTCCCCATCCGGCCGATTGCAAATCAGGCTGCGGAAGCCCATGTCGGCAATCTGTTGCACATCATCGGGTGAAATCTGGCCGCTGACAGACAGCTTGGCCGAGATGCTCTTGATTTCCATGTGGTCTCCTCCCCCTCATTTTTCTGTTTTGGCGTGTGGCCTACAGTTTGTTGATCGGCACCTTCAACATCGGGTTGCCGTCTTTGTCCTTGGGAACGTCTCCGGCTCGCATGTTCACCTGAAGGGAAGGAATGATCAGCTTTGGCATGCTCAGCTGCGCATCACGCTCGGTTCGGAACTTGATGAAATCTTCACGAGAACGCCCTCCACCGACGTGGATGTTATGTTCCTTTTCATCGCCAACGGTGGTTTCCCATTGGATCTCACGGCCGTTGGGCCCGTAGTCGTGGCACATGAACAGGCGCATGGCATCGGGCAGCGCCAAGACTTTCTGAATGGAGTCGTAAAGCTCACCCGCATCCCCACCGGGGAAGTCGGCGCGGGCCGATCCACCATCCGGCATGAACAGGGTATCGCCAACAAACGCTGCATCACCAATGACATGAACCATACATGCAGGGGTGTGGCCCGGGGTGTGCATGGCGAACGCAGTCATGCCGCCAATGGTGTAGGTGTCTCCATCGGTAAACAGCTGATCGAACTGGCTGCCGTCGCGCTGAAACTCGGTGCCTTCATTGAACACCTTGCCAAAGGTGTCCTGAACGACCTTGATCTTCTCACCAATGCCGATCTTGCCACCCAGTTTCTCTTGAATATACGGCGCACCCGACAAGTGATCGGCGTGGACGTGGGTTTCGATCAGCCACTCCAGCTTCAGATCATTTTCCTGAATATGGGCGATGATCGCATCCGCGCTTTCGTAGGAAATGCGACCAGCGGCATAGTCAATGTCCATCACCGAGTCCACCACAGCACAGGCGCGGGACTCTGGGTCCTTGACCACATAGCTGATGGTGTTGGTTGCAGAGTCGAAAAACGCCTTCACCTGCGGCTTTACAGTCATGTCGACAGGATAGGTAGTCATGAGTCCCTCCCGTGGTTCTCGTGGGCTAGCGGGTAAGCTTGATCAGGTCCGGCAGGTTTTGAACCCGAACAGGGCATAAAGCGGACAGAAGCGCGTTGCTGCCACCACAAGCATGATGCAGCCAAGCGCAACCGAACCGTAGCGATACAAAGGCTCGGCAAACAGGGCGAGTGCACTGGTGAACGGCGCCACGATCAGCACAATACCAATCAGGGCGCGAACGAGTCGATCAATGGTTCCAACATTCGTAGTCATCTGGCAATCCTCCAAATACGGTTTGATACCGATAGCCCTTTGGGAAGATCGCTTCAGTGACGAAGTCACCAAACATCGAATTATGATGGATTTTGGCAGGAATTAACGAGAACAGGTCTTTGAACTTGACCTATCGCCTCATGACTCGGTCGCGGCCAACTTCTCAAGTGCCGCGCGATCGATGATCTCTATTGCTCCGCGAGATTGGGTTATCCAGTCTCGGCGTTGAAACTCACGGAGCTGGCGTGAAACGACTTCCCTTGCAGTACCGAGTTCGGCCGCCATTTGTTGATGGGTCGCGCTGATCGCGCCACCAGTTCCGGCCAGTTGCAGCAGCTTGTGAGCAAGGCGAATGTCGACCCGCTGAAAAGCGATTTCTTCAATCACCATGAACAGATCGGTGATCCGACGCGAGTAGGCCGAAAACACAAAGCGCCTGAAGGTTTCGGATTGGGCAATCAGATCATCAAACACGGCACGAGGTATGGCTGCCGCCTGAACATCCGTTTCCGCAATTCCTTCCGCAGAGTAGTCTTCATAGGCAAGCAAACAGGCCGTTGTCAGCACGCAGCTTTCGCCCGCATGTACCCGGTACAATACAATTTCCCGGCCGTTCTCAGAAAGTTGCTGCACTCTGACAACACCCTGCAGCAGAAGAAGAAGATGATCAGGTGCCTTGCCCGGCCCAAAAATGATCGTATCCTTGGGCACCGAAACAACGGTGCTGCGATTGGTAAGAATATCCCTTATCGGGGCCTCCAGTTTTGAAAGCCCTTCGAAGCGGTCAATCCAGTTCATTGTTTCAGCTGTCATTTCGATGATCCCTCCCAAGGGTGGCAAGGCTAGCCCCAACTGGAGATCTTGAAAAGGAAAAAGCAAGAACACCGCAAACCCGCTCTCACCCTTTTGTCAAACCAGTTCGGAAAAACAAATCTGCGTTTTTTTCCGGATTGGCTGCCAGTTCTGCAACACGTTACCCCACAAAGGTCGCAAGCCCTCATGAAAGGACAAGACATGCGCACGATCAAGTTTGGCTCCCAACGCTCCGTTCCTGTCTTGGGGATGGGTACATGGATGATCGGAGAAGGACGGGCTGATCGCAGCGACGAGATTGCAGTCCTCCAGGAAGGGCTTGAGCATGGTCTTGAGGTGATCGACACAGCCGAAATGTACGGCGACGGCCGCTCTGAAGAACTGGTGGGCGAAGCCATCAAAGGACAGCGCGACAGAGCCTTTCTTGTTTCCAAGGTTTATCCATTCAATGCCTCCTTCGATGGCGTACTTGCTGCGTGCGAGCGATCCTTGCGCCGCCTCGGCACTGACCACATGGACCTTTATCTGCTGCACTGGCCCGGAAGCGTGCCGCTGCAGGAAACCATCGATGCCTTCCAGTGGTTGCAAGAGCGAGAGTTTATTCGCGACTGGGGGGTAAGCAATTTTGATCCCATGGATATGGAAGAGGTCTGGGCTTGCGATGGCGGCAGTGCCTGCGCCACCAACCAGATACTGTATAATTTGACGCGCCGCGGACCGGAGTTCGACTTGCTTCCTCTAATGGAAGAAAAGAAAACGCCGGTCATGGCCTACTCACCGATAGAACAGGGGCGCCTCCTCCGTGACAGTCGTTTCTGCGATGTTGCAAACGCGGTTGGCATGACCCCGGCCCAACTTGGTTTGGCTTGGGTGCTGCGCCAGTCCAACAGGCTTGCGATCCCAAAGACCAGTCACGTAAGCCGCTTGCGCGAAAACATCGCCGCGCTGGAGTATCCTCTTGGCGACGACGTGCTCGCCCGACTGAATGAACTGTTTCCCGCGCCCACGCAGCCCCAATCGCTTGAAATGCTTTAATTCCCCTGTTGATGAGACTTGCCCTCATCTCAACCATGCGCACGTTCCCGGCACGGGCCCGCCCAAATAGCCGGTGCTGTCTGCACATGGAAAGCCTTTGTTAACCAGGCTATCGAACTGACGAAAAAACCTAGGGATACAGCCACCTAATAAATTCATCAGTAATTTTATCAGCCGCATAACTATCGAGTTGAATAGAAACACACTGGTATCGGGATTGTCCGTGCGAATGATGACGCTGGATGAAGGCTGTATTGCCTCACCACAGACTGGAACACACCAGATTGCGGTTTCCCTGGGAACCGTAGAAAACCTCAATGTGTCTATCCGTCAAAACTGGGCAGATGTGCGCAGCGACTGGCAAGCCATGCAGGCACGGTCCCAAACTTGCCCGTTTCAAGATACACGCTGGAAGGATGCTTGGTTTCACACGGGCGGTACATCCCGAAACGCATGCAGCTTGTTTGTTTTTCTCCATGAGGGCCCCGACCTGGTGGGGCTACTACCGCTCTACAAACGGAAGTTTGCTGGGCACAGTGTGCTGGCCTGGCAGGGCGATGATGTGAATGACTACTGCGTCCCTCTCCTAGCGGCGCATCTTCAGAAAAAGTTGTCACCAGAGGCTTGCTCGGAAATCTTGCGCCGGACTTCTCAGCATGTAGGGGGCGTTCATGCCTTATTACTACGCAGCCAGCCAGCCCTTGTCCGGGGTAGTCAGAATCCATTTGCACAAACTGGCTGTTATCAGGATACGGGCATTGCCCACCATGTTTCACTAGCAGGGCCATGGCAGCACTTCTACGCGTCACTGCGAGGCAAGAATACCCGGAGGCGCCTTAGCCAAAAGCTGCGGAAACTGAAAACCCATGGGACTGTTCGCTTCAAAGGGCTTCGGCGAACTGACGATCGGCTGAAGGCCCTCGACCTCATGTTGACATGGAAGACCACTCAACTTGATGAGCGCGGCAGCAGAAATCCCTTTCGCACGACAAGGGGTGAGAAAACCATTTTGACACGCCAGTTGGAGACGGTGGTCGGCAAGCCAGAAAGCTGCTCATCCGTACGCCTCTATGGTCTGTTCGTTGCGGACCAGATGATAGCGGGATTTCTGTGCCTCACCCAGAACAGAGACTTTTCCGTGCTTATAAATGCCTATGATAAAGAGGCTCATTCCGAACACTCCCCCGGGCAGCTTCTTCTTGTTCAAACCATGGAACTAGCCACGCGCGCTGGCATGACAAGTTATGACCTGATGCGCGGAGATGAACCCTACAAGCGCGAATGGGCCCGAGATCACACCATTTTGAAAGACAGCATGGTTCCTCTAACCTTCCGTGGCAAAGCGCTGAAGAAGCTCCACCACCTGATCCAAGGCGGCAAGCGTGCGGCTCTGCAACGACCGCGCATTATGGCGTTCTTGCACGCGGCAAACAGAAGGCGTGGCCGGTTAATTCGCTTCTTTTCAGACAATAAGAGGTGCTCATGAACCTGCCGCTTTCCTCGGGCTTTTGGGGGCCTCTTCCAAGCAGGGCAAAACTGCTTTTTGCAGGACTGCTTATTGGTTTTCCCGGCTCATTGCTTGGCGCAGTCTTCCTGCAGCCGTGGGCGGAGCCCAAATGGATGTTCCTTGATGCACTCACAGCAGCGGAACTCTCCGGTGATTGCTGCCATGTCTAC
This sequence comes from Pseudovibrio exalbescens DSM 16456, assembly GCF_000422785.1. GTDB lineage: Bacteria > Pseudomonadota > Alphaproteobacteria > Rhizobiales > Stappiaceae > Pseudovibrio > Pseudovibrio exalbescens. The sequence continues at coordinate 37,447 of NZ_AUGS01000014.1, read as the reverse complement.
TATGGCTTCATCTCCAATCTGGGCATCATGCTGTGGTCGGGCACGGCAGCGGTGTGCCTCATCGCCGCCCTCTGTCTTTTCAAGGGAAAAGCGCCGCGTCAGGCCCTGCGCTTTACTGCATCCGCCTGCGTTCTGACCGGATGGTTGGCGCTCGACGACGCATTCCTGTTGCACGAGTTGGTATTACCTTCTCTTGGCCTGCCGCAACCCGTGGTCCTTGCTGCAACCGCTGCGCTGGCGCTGCTTTATGGGGCAATGAACTGGCGATTGATCTTCTCGCAGGAGTGGTGGGTGCTCGGTCTGGGCGCGTTCGGTCTTGCACTGTCTCTTGGCGTGGACCAGGTGTTTCACAGCCTCTCACCGGGACTGGTTTATCTCGAGGACAGCGCCAAGTTCTTCGGCATTGTGTGTTGGGCGGGCTTTCACCTGATGACGGTTTATCTGTTGCTTGTGGATCTTTTCCAAACCAAAGCAGAGGACGCAGATGATTGAGAAACAACGGATTCTGCTACTTGGCAATTACCGGCCAACGTTAACGCTGGTGCGCACACTGGGCGCTGCCGGGCACCACATGATTGTGGGGTTGGAAGGTAGTGATGGCGGTGCCGAGTTCAGCCGGTTTTGCCGCGAAAGCTGGGACCACCCGCCACTTGAAAAAGACGAAGATGCATTTCTAGCCGCGCTTGGAAGGTATGTAGATCAAAATCAGGTGACGCTGCTCTATCCAGTCTCTGAGGAGTTCGTTACCTGCTTCGTGCGCCACCGCAGACGAGTGGAAGCACTTGCCCCTATTGCCATGATGGACCCGGAAATTGTCTCTGCCTGTCTGGACAAGGTTGGCATGATGCAGCAGTGCCTGCGCCTCGATGTGCCGTGTGCGCCCTTTGCCCTTGCCCATTGCGAGCAAGACTTGCGAGACGCCGCAGCTCAGCTTGGTTTCCCGCTGGTTGTACGGCCTGAACACTCCACGAAGCGACTTGGCGGCAAGAAAGCCGTTACCTTGACCAGCCCCGAGGCGCTGGACGATGTGCTCACGCTCTGGCAGAACAGAACCAGCGCATTGGTACTGCAACAGCACTTTAGTGGGCGGCGCTACAACCTTTACTTTGCTGCTGAAAACGGCAAGCTGACCCGTCATGTACAGGCGGTGGTCCTGCGCACGGACAGCCCGGATGGCACGGGGCTCGCTGTTGAGGGCGAGACCATTACACCGTTAATGCCTTTGCGCAGCTACACCGAGCGCCTTGTGGCTGATTTGGCCTATGACGGCATCGGGTGCGCCCAGTATCTGGTCGATGAGACCACGGGAGCAATCAGTTTTCTGGAAATCAACGCCCGTATTGCTGGCAACCTGAATGTGCCAGAGAGAGCGGGCCTGGCACTCGGCCCCTTGCTCATGGAAAAAGCACTGGGAGTGCCGGTGGATACGCAGCCCGTTGAGGGGCGCAGAGGCATCCGCTACCTCTGGGTGTCGGGGGAGGTGCTGGCAGCCATTGTGGCACAGATGCGGGGTGAGATCGGCATTGGCACCATGCTGAAGCGCTTTGGCACCGCCCTGGCCAGTGTATTTCGCGGAAATCTTCACATGATCTGGAGCTGGAAAGACCCCCTGCCGGCTTTAGTCACATGTTGGCGCATGTTGCCTTCGCTATCCGGCATCAAACGACGATTAAAGCATGCGCTTCGACGACAGAGACAGACAACCGAAACTGATCGGGAGGCACGTTCATGAGTTCCGTTGCCTTGCAAACCGTGCAGGCGCTTCCTCAGGACAGTGCCATAGAACTGTCAGAGGTCTGTCCATCCGAATGGGATGCCCTTCTTGGCACCTTCGAAGATGCCTTGCATGAGCAGTCCTCTGCGTTTCTCAAGGCCCGTTGGGGCGCAGAACGTTGCACCTTTTTTAAGGTCGTAGAGGGCGAAACAACCCTCGGCGGCGCGGGCGTGGTCCTCTTGAAAATGCCGGTAATTGGCAGTGGCCTAGCGATCATGAAATGGGGGCCGGTTTGGCGCAAACCGGGTGAAACCGCAGACCCAGCGCGGCTTGCCGCCATCCTCACCGCGCTTCGGGAAGAGCTGTGTGACCAGCGTGGTCTGCATCTCACCGTGATGCCACGGGCAGAGCCCTTTTTGACGGATCGTACTGTTGAGACGTTGGTGCGGCTTGGCTTCGAGCGAGGGGAAAAGCTCCCTGCACCGGCGCGCTACTTTGTGAACGTCGATCAGAGTCTTTACGACCTGCGCCAATCGCTTTCGCAGAAATGGCGCTACAATCTAAAGAAGGCCGAAAAGAACCCCTTTAGCATTCATGTAACCAGGGCAGAAGAGGGCCTTGCACCCTTCATGACGCTTTATAAAGAAATGCTGTCTCGCAAAGGCTTCGCAGACCACTCGGCCATTGCCACATTGCCCGCGTTCTGCAAGGCCGCACCGGCAACACTACAACCCATGTTTGTGCAGGTGGCCCACAAGGGAAAGCTCTGCGCTGCAGGTATCATCCACCACTGCGGCGACACCGCTGCTTATCTTTACGGTGCAACAAGCGACGATGCATTGTCATTGCGCGCTGGTTATGCGCTCCACTGGGCGGTGGTGGCACAGCTTTGCGCCGACCCCAAGGTCAAATGGTATGACCTTGGCGGCAACGACCTTGATGCAGGCCTTCATCAGTTCAAAAGCGGTTTCATTGGCAAAACGGGCGCGTTGCTTGAGTGCCCGGAGGACCATCACTTCAGTGCTGGCATTAAGGCCGCCCTTATAGCAAAGGGCATTTTTGGTTTGCGACGGGCCAAGCAGCGGTCAGATCGAGCTCTGTCTGTCATCAGATCGCGAATTGGGCGCTAGATAATGAGCCTCATCACTTTGTTGCAGCGTTTCGGTTCGCTTTTCACTCTGCGCCTTATGGGCTCGGTGTTGATGTTCGCTGCCAATCTGGTAATAGCCAGAGTGTGGTCTGGCGAGGTGCTGGGCCTCTTCTCCGTACTGCTTGCGGCCAACGCGGTCATGGCCCAACTCATTGGCCTTGGGTTTGCGTCCATTGCCACGGTACTGTCCTCCCGGTTCAAGACAACCGATCACATCGCCAAGCTGTACGGCCTGTACCGGGAGACAAGCCAGCTCAGGGCTCTGATGACGGTGCTGGTACTTCCGCTTGGCGTTGCATATCTCTTCTGGGCCACACCTCTTTCGGGGGACAGTTTGTGGGTCACTGCATCGCTCTTGGCGATCTCAGCCTATTGCATTGCATCTGTCACGTTCTTTGGTGCGGTGTTGGTGGCATTTGATCAGCAAATCCGGGCTGCACTTCCCGAAGTGGCCCTGCGTCCTCTGCTCCTTACTGCAGGGCTACTATTGGCAGCAACCTTCGGCTGGCCGAACGGAGCGACAGGCTTGTTCGTTGTATATGCAGTTGCCAATGGCGTCGCACTGTTCACAAGCCTATGGTTCTTCCGCCGTTTTATTCCGATAGGCAACACTGTGCCCGATCTTTCGGAGAAGAAAGAGTGGCGCCGTTCCGCCCCACCGTGGGTCGTGACCACGCTGGTTTGGGACTTTTTTATCGAAGTGCAGATCCTTCTTGCAGGGCTGTTGCTGTTGCCGGCAAGACAAGTTGCGATGCTGCACATCTGCTTTCGTCTGCGCTCCCTAGCCGGGTTTGGGATGCGCGCCCTCTACATGCTTCTATTGCCTCGGATCTATGAAGACCACACCAAAGGCTTGAGCACCAAAAAGGGCATTTTGCAGATGCAAGGCCTTGGTGCGCTTTATGGCCTTGGGATTCTTTTCGGCTGCGCCCTTCTGGGTGAATGGGTGCTGGGTCTGTTTGGACCTGCGTTTGAAGAGGCTCTTTCGGTGCTCCTCGTGGTGTGCTCGGTAATTTTCTTTCGAGGTGTGTTCGGGCCAGCCTCAGCGCTGCTTGCCATGCACGGACAGCACCGTGCCCCATCTCTGGTTATGGTCGCTTGCCTCATCGGATCTGCAGCCACGGCCCCAGTTGCCGTTAATCACTGGGGCATGATGGGTATTGCCGTGGGTTACACTTTCTGGAGCGCTCTTGGAACGGCCCTTCTTTATGCACTCCTTGTCTGGTGCAGCGCTGAGGGGCGCTCTGAGGCCTTTTAAAACTTGCGATAATCTCAACCAATCGGGCTTGTGGTCGCATCTGCCGCTGATTATTCAGTAGTCATGGTCAAACCGGAGTGGGGGAAGAGTGCATGGCGAAGCAAAGCAGTAAAGACCGCGTCGCAGAGGCCGCCGCAGCAGTTGGGCTCAACATTACCATCACGCTCATGCCCGAGAGCACACGCACAGCCGAAGAAGCTGCCAAAGCTTGCAAGTGCACCGTCGGGCAGATCGTCAAATCACTCATTTTTCAGAGGGAAGACACCGAGGAACTGGTCCTGCTCCTCATTGCCGGAGATCGTCAGGCTGATCTGGAGGCTGCCGCGCAAATCGTCGGCGGACCGCTCACACGCGCCGATGCTCGACATGTTCGCAAGGTGACCGGGTTCGCAATCGGTGGCGTTGCTCCCCTAGGGCACCTCTCGCCGATCCCTGTGTACATGGACGCGTCTCTTCTCACACATGATCTGGTTTGGGCTGCGGCCGGAGCCCCCAATGCGGTGTTTGCGGTCAACCCGCAAGCGCTGAAGGAGGCAATCAGCGCCCATGTAATGGGCTAACAGGTCCCCTATTCGCTGATGAGCACCCAGCCTTTGCCAGTGAAGCCCTCCTTGGCCTTGATTTCCATGGTTTCTGTAGAGATCAGATAGCCGGGGACTTTGACCGTGCCGCCTTCATCCAGTTCGAAAACCTGATCCAGATTGAAGACACCACCCAACTTGCCAATCAAGGCCTGCCCACCGCCCTCAATACTACCGGAGGACACGAAAATCGTTGTCACCTTCGGGTCTTGTGCCAACGCGCGGCGGGCCGCGACATAGCTCAGCATGTATCCCAAGCCCTGTTGTGTCGGACTGGTGACCATGTATCCATCCTGTGCCCACATTTCCGGCGGCAATGTCACTTTCTCGGGCACGAAAATTGTCGCTGAATAACTTACCTTCGACGCAGGTTCAGCGCCATCAAACGCGCCGTTGAGGCCGTCAACTTCTTGGGTTACGACAAACTTGTGTTCACTGCTTTCAAAGGTCCATGGCATGGCGGCGAGCATCCTGTCCTGATTGGCGATTGACGGTTGGGTTCCAGTTGGCAAGACGCCGGCTCCCAGTCACTGTGAATGGTCACAGGTCAAGCCAAGCGCTTCCGCCCATAAAAAAGGGCACCAGCATGCGCTAGTGCCCCATCCGTTTTCACCCGTGCCAAACGCTCAAGCGACGGCTTTTTCCAAGATTTCCCGGGAGCGGTCCAGCGTGATTTCCTTGTTCTCGCCCAATGTCACCATGCCGTGGCGTTCCAGCTGTCCGACAATCCTGTCAATTGCAGCCGCCTTGTCGCCCTCATGTTCCACCAGTTGGGTCTTCACACCGAGGGCTTCATAGAACGCCTCAATGGCATCCACTGTGCGCTCGGCCAGGTCATCGCCTCCAGCAAGTTCAAACACACGCTGGCCCATTTGTTCCAGCTTGGCGCGTTTATGCTCCATCTGGTGACGCAAGAGAGAGGGCTGCACAATGGCAAGTGAGCGCGCATGATCCACGCCGTAAAGCGCGGTCAACTCATGACCAATCATGTGCGTTGCCCAGTCCTGAGGCACACCCGCGCCAATCAGTCCGTTCAGCGCCTGGTTGGCCGCCCACATCAGGTTCTCACGCCATTCATCACAGTCACGCGCATCGAAGTTGTCACCAAGGTGCTTCAATGTGCGCAACAGCGCTTCGGCATAGCCATCTTGAACCATCGCGCCGTGAGATCGGGTCAAGTATTGTTCGCAGGTGTGCACCCACGCATCCACCAGTCCGTTCACCAGTTGGCGCTCCGGCAACGTTTTCATCACATCCGGATCCATGACGGCAAATAGCGGCCGTACTGCCGGCGACATGAACGGCAGCTTGTCATGGGTTTCACCGCGGGTAATGACCGCGCCAATGTTGGACTCCGATCCAGTGGCCGGGATGGTCAGAACGGCACCCAAAGGCAGGGCATCACGCACCTTGTGCTTGCCCTCCAGAATATCCCATCCATTTCCGTCATATTTGGCCGCAGCGACCACGTACTTGGCGCCATCAATCACGGATCCACCACCGACGGCCAGAACAAATCCGACATTCTGATCCTTGCATAGCGCCACAGCCTTATCCAGGGTCTCCGCCCGAGGGTTTGGCTCCACACCGGCAAACTCGATCCAGTCGTGGTCTGCCAGTGCAGCAGTGACCTGATCATAAACGCCATTGCGTTTGATCGAGCCGCCGCCGTAGATGACGAGAACTTTCAGATCCTTGGGTACAGCTTTGGAAACACTGGCAATCTTGCCCTTCCCAAAATGAATCACTGTGGGATTTGAGTAGGAAAACTCCATTTTCGATATCCTTAGTTCTGAAGTGTGTCTCGATTTGCCCAGAGCAGAAAGTCGACAAATCCATGTGTGTAGAGAACTGGCGTGATGAACTGTATCATTTCTGCCAGGCACAAAATCTTTTTTTCATCCATACTGATTGAATGTTCCAGGAGGATACTTGTGACACCCCTGTTACAAAGCGTCCTTTTCTCACAATCTCCATGGAAAACCTAAATGATCCCCTCCGGAATCGCGATAGAGAATCCTGCCGTAGATTTGCACGATCCTGCCAACGCGGCCATTTTTATTGCAATTCTTGTTACGCCTGTGTCATCTCTGTATCTGAGTTGGAGATTTGTCCCCGTGATCACAAGAGCCCAAGAGCCATATTCCATCTTCGAGCAGGTCCAACGCGATGGCGCCCATCGCACACCGCTGGAGGGCGTATCGGTGTTTCGCATTTCCGAGGCACAGCAAAAGTCCCCCATGCTTTACGAAGTGGGTGTAACCTTTGTTTTGTCCGGACGAAAAGCAGGCGTGTTCAATAATGCCCGGTTTGAGTACGGACCCGATCAAGGCTTGTTGGTAGCCACCCCCTATCCCATAGCGTGTGAGGCGTTTTGCAGCCCGCAAGCCCCTTTGCGGGGCATTCATATAAGGCTCGATCTGGCGCAATTGCGCACATTGCTGGATGAGATGGATGCCCTGCCAGCTCAAGCCACCGCCAAGGCTGACGATCTCGGCGTCTCCACGTTTCCGATGACACCTCAAATCCGTAGTGCGCTGGATCGCTTGGCCGCAATCCTTGGAGAACCTTCCCACTGCCACATGCTCGGTGCAAGTCTGTTGCGCGAGATCTTCTACTGGATCCTGCACACGCAGGCCGGCAGCAATTTGCGCGCCTTTGCCACCCGCGATACGACAAGCAACCGACTGATGAAGGCCGTGGAGCACATCAATCATCACTACGCAGAGCGCATTCAGATCGAGGATTTGGCACATTTGTCCGGCATGAGCGTTTCTGCCTTCCATCGCGCCTTCAAGAAAACAGTGTCAGATGCGCCGCTGCAGTACATCAAAAAGGTACGTCTCACCAAGGCCAAGGCTCTGATCGTCCGTCATGGTGAGAGCGCCGGTCAGGCTGGTCTCAAGGTTGGATATGATAGCGCCGCTCAGTTCAGTAGAGAGTTCAAGCGGTTCTTCGGCGTCTCTCCCCGTGATGCCTCCCAGCTGTCCTATCAGGATTTCGAGTAGCCGCACCGACGTTCGCCGGCAGCGCCATCGCTGATCTCGTTATGGATCGCACCGGCAGCTGAATAAAGTCCGCGTTCCCGGCCAAAATCTGCCATTATCCGCGAAAACAGCCCAACGTGACCTTCACCTGTTCCACAGCCTGTGGTTTTATCTAGATCACATCGCCACCAACCACCGTGGATCCGCCCCATGCCTGACCGCACCCGCCCCCTCGCGTTTCGCACAAAAGGCCTCACCAAGGTCTATGGTGAGGGAGAGGCTGCCGTCCACGCGCTGCGCGGGGTTGATCTGGAAATCCCCAGCGGCGAGATTGTCGTGTTGCTTGGCGCATCTGGAAGCGGCAAATCCACCCTCTTGAACATTATTGGCGGCCTTGACCGCGCTACGAGTGGGTCAGCGTTCTTTGAAGCGGACAACCTCACCGAAATGAGTAATGCCGAGCTCACACGGTACCGGCGTGAGCATGTCGGTTTCGTATTCCAGTTCTACAACCTGATGCCCAGTCTGACCGCCTATGAGAATGTGGAGTTGGTGACGGAAATTGCCGAAGCGCCCATGGAACCGGAGGAGGCGCTCGCACTCGTGGGTTTGAGGGAGCGTGTGGACCACTTTCCCGCGCAGCTTTCCGGTGGTGAGCAGCAGCGCGTCGCCATTGCCAGAGCCATCGCGAAAAACCCACGGGTTCTGTTCTGCGACGAACCGACCGGTGCGCTGGACAGCACCACCGGGCGCACCGTTCTTGGTGTGTTGAAGGACGTGAACGAGAAGCTTGGTGCAACAGTGATGATCGTCACCCATGCAGCCAATACCGCCGCCATGGCGGACCGGGTCATCCATTTTGCCGACGGTGCCATTCGTGAGGTGGTTGAGAACACCCACAAGCTCACCCCCGCAGAGATTGAGTGGTAATGCGATGACGCCGCTGAACAAAAAGCTGGGACGAGACCTGTGGCGCATGAAAGGCCAAGCCTTCGCAATCAGCGCTGTCATCGCCACCGGCGTCATGTTGCTGGTGATGATGTCTGGCATTGTCACCTCGCTTGATCAGACCCGGCAGGCCTACTACGAGCGCAATCGGTTGGCCGATGTGTTCGCCCCCGTTGTCCGCGCTCCATTGCACAGCCTGCGTGATCTTCGAGCAGTTCCGGGCGTGTCCGCCGTTGAAGGGCGTGTCAACGGCTCTGCGTTGGTCGATATCAAGGGGCTGGACTTGCCCATTCGGGCGCAAGCACTCTCCCTGCCTGATACCGGCCCTCCGCGGTTGAACCTGCCGGACCTGACGGCCGGGCGTTGGCTGGCTCGCAATCGGGCCGATGAAATTCTCCTGCTCAACAGCTTCGCCAAGGCCCATGAGCTGGAACCGGGCGACACCCTGTCCGCCACAATGAATGGCGCCCGGCGAACCTTTCACATTGTTGGCCTCGTTCACTCGCCAGAATTCCTCTACACCGTCGCACCAGGCGAACTGATCTCCGACGACAGCCGCTTCGGGGCTCTTTGGATGAACGAGACGGCCCTTGCGGCGGCCTATGACATGAAGGGCGCTTTCAACGAAGGATTGTTGATGCTCTCGCGATCCGCCAATGAGACGGCAGTCCTCAACGCGGTCGACCGCATTTTAGAGCCCTATGGTAGCCGCGGCGCCTATCACGTGTCGGATCACACCTCCAACCGGTTCGTGATGGAAGAGATCAACGGCATGCGCTCTACAAGCGCGACCGTCCCGCCCCTGTTCATGGCCGTGGCCGCCTTCCTGCTCTACATCGTCATCTCGCGCATGGTCCAAGCAGAGCGCGAGCAAATTGGCCTGCTCAAAGCCTTTGGCTATTCCAGCTTTGAAGTAGCCCTGCATTACTTCAAGCTGATCCTCATCATTTCGGCGGGCGGGGCCGCCATGGGCTGCGTGTTGGGAACCATGGCGGGACGCGGCATGGTCAACATCTATCTGGAGTTCTACAAGTTCCCCATTCTCGTCTTTCGCGTCGAACCCGCTTCGTTTCTGATTGGCGTCGTCTCCAGCATTCTGGCAGCCTCTGCTGGAGGCTTCATCGTGTTGCGCGGCATCTTCACTCTCACACCGGCCGTAGCCATGCGCCCGCCAGCCCCTGCGGACTATAGCCGTACTGGTCGCATTGGGGCCTCCCTCAGCCGTATGCTTGACCAACCAAGCCGGATGGTTTTGCGCCGCCTCACCCGACAGCCGGGCCGCATGCTGGGATCCATTGTCGGCATTGCCTGCGGCATGGCTCTGGCGGTCGCCATGATCTCCCTGTTCGCCAGTTTCGAAAAGACGCTGAACCTCACCTTCAACGTGATCGATCGCAGCGACGTTACCGTGACCTTTACCGACCCGCTCTCAGATAGAGTGATCTATGACCTGCAACGCATGCCTCATGTCATTGAGGTCGAACCCACTCGGAGTGTATCTGCAACACTGCGACATGGCGTGGAAAGCTATCGCGGCGGTGTGAACGGTCTGGTCCCGGCGCCGCGCCTCAACCGTGCTGTCGACAAGAGTGAGGAAGCCATCACCATGCCGCGGGATGGTATTGTTCTGTCCCAGTCTCTGGCAACCGAACTGAAGGCTCAAGTTGGCGATACCATACAGGTCGATGTTCACGAGGGACGTCGCCCTACCCTATCCCTGCCAGTTGTGGGCGTCACGGAGAGCCTGCTGGGCGCCCCAGCCTACATGGAGATTTCCGCTCTGAACCGGGCGATGCGCGAACCGAGGCGTGTGTCCGGGGCGTACTTGCGCATCGATGCAGCGCACAGCGGCCCGATTTATCGAGCACTCAAGGACATGCCCTCCGTGGCAGGTGTCAGTCTCAAACAGGATGCTCGCGCTGCTTTTGTGCGCATGATGAATACGGGAGCCGGCTCCATGCGCTTTATCATGGCAGCCATTGCCGGCGTCATTACCTTTGGCATTGTTTACAATGCGGCCCGCATTGCTCAGGCGGAACGCGGCCGGGATCTCGCCAGCCTGCGTGTCATCGGATTCACCCGGAGCGAAGCCAGCTTTGTTTTGCTGGGCGAACTTGCAGTGGTCACTTTGCTGGCCCTGCCACTGGGCTCGGTGCTGGGCTATTATCTAACCTATGGTGTTGCGGCAGGGTTCAGCACCGATATCTATCAAATACCCGTTGTGTTTGCGCCGGGGAGTTATGGTGGCGCAGCACTGGCCGTATTGAGCGCGGCCTTTCTATCGGGCTGGCTGGTGAAACGCGACGTGGATCGGGCAGAAATCATCACTGCCCTGAAGACAAGGGAGTAAAGGCGTGGCGAAAAAGAAACGGTCGCGGCTCATTTTGACAACGGGCGCGCTGGTGGTGTTGGGCGCAGCACTCACCTATTCATTTTGGCCGCAGCCAACCCCGGTCGACATGGGAACGGCGGAACGCGGTCCGATGCGGGTCGCTGTTATTGAGGAGGGCAGAACCCGCGTCCATGATGCCTATGTGGTCTCAACACCGGTTGCAGGCCGGTTACTGCGTGTCGGGGTGTTGCCCGGTGATCCGGTGGTGCGCGGTGAGACCGTAGTGGCGCAAATGCTTCCCACCAACCCTTCCGCGCTGGATGTGCGCACCCGAGAGCAAGCCCGAGCGGCAGTCACCGCCGCAGAAGCTGCATTGCGCGTCGCACGCGCTGATCTGAACAAGGCCATCGCTGATCTGGAGTTGCGCGAGAGCGATCTGGAGCGTTTCAAAAAACTGAGTGATAGCGAAACCGTTAGCCGCGTTGCCTACGAGCGCACCCTCAGGGAAGCCCGGCTTGCCCACGCCACCAGAGATCGGGCGGAAGCAGCCATATCCATGCGCGAAGCAGAACTTGCCAACGCCCGCGCACGCCTGATCAATTTCAATGACCCCGCCTACGCAGCAAAAATCGATGCCTCGGAAGGTATTCCGCTATATGCACCAGCAACAGGGCGCATCTTGCAGGTAATGCAGAAAAGCGAAACCACTTTGCCCGTCGGCACGCCCATCATGGAAATCGGCGACGTGGAGAGCGACCTCGAAGTCGTGGTGGAACTCCTGTCAACCGATGCCGTTCAGGTTTCAAAGGGTGACCCGGTCATCATTGAAGCTTGGGGCGGCGTACGGTCCCTCAACGGGGTCGTGGACCGGGTTGATCCGTGGGGCTTTACCAAGTTTTCCGCGTTGGGAGTTGAAGAGCAGAGAGTCAATGCCGTCGTCCATTTCACCGATCCACCCGCCACACGGGAAAGCCTGGGTCATGGCTACCGCGTCGAGGCACAGATAATCACATGGGAAAATGAGAATGCCCTGAAAATTCCCTCAAACGCTCTGTTTCGCGAAGGCTCCGACTGGGCGGTGTTTACCGTGACAGACGGTCGTGCGCGGCTAACGCCCGTTGAGGTGGGACGAAACAACGGAATAAATGCGGAAATCCTCAAAGGGCTCGAAGAAGGCACCACCATCATCCAATATCCGGCCTCGGGTATTGAGGATGGCCTTCGGGTCACGCCGCGCCACATCGGAGAGTAAGGTCAGCAACGAAACGGAAAGGCCCGACACTGTCTCGGTGTCGGGCCTTTCTCATCTCGCGATGTTAATCACCGTGGAATTTGCAGGCGCTATGCATCAACCTTGATGTCAGCGCGCAACGTTCGTGCCGCGTTCACAAGGTGGGTGAGCGACGCCCGTACTTCTTCCCAGCCCCGCGTTTTCAAACCACAGTCCGGATTGACCCAGAGCTTCTCCGGACCAACCGCATCCACGGCCTTCCGCAGCAAGGCTTCCATCTCAGGTTGACCCGGCACGCGGGGAGAGTGAATGTCCCAAATGCCCGGTCCGATTTCGTTTGGATACTCGAAATCCGCGAAAACAGAGAGCAGTTCCATGTCAGAGCGCGATGTCTCGATGGAAATCACATCTGCATCCATCGCCGCAATGGACGGCATGATGTCGTTGAACTCGGAATAGCACATGTGTGTATGGATCTGCGTTTCATCCGCAATTCCCGAGGCGGACAGACGGAACGCCGTAACGGCCCAATCCAGATAAGCGGCATGGTCGCTGGTGCGCAGAGGAAGGCCCTCACGCAGCGCCGGTTCGTCAATTTGAATAACGCCAATACCGGCGGCTTCCAGATCCACGACCTCGTCGCGGATTGCAAGTGCAATCTGTCGGCAGGTATCCCGGCGTGGCTGATCATCTCGAACGAAGGACCACTGCAAGATGGTAACCGGTCCCGTCAACATGCCCTTCACCGGGCGCTCCGTCAGAGATTGCGCGTATTGGGACCAGGCAACCGTCATGGGTTCGGGACGAGAAACATCACCATAAATCAACGGTGGCTTGACACACCGCGACCCGTAGGACTGCACCCACCCATTGCGGGTAAAGGCAAAGCCATCAAGCTGCTCGCCGAAATACTCCACCATGTCGTTGCGTTCAAACTCGCCGTGTACCAGAACATCAACCCCGATCTCCTCCTGAAACCGGATCGCATCCCGGGTCTGATCTCGCAGGAACTGATTGTAATCAGCCTCGGAGATGTCTCCCCGGCGGAAAGAAGCGCGCGCCTTGCGTACGTCGGCGGTTTGCGGAAACGACCCGATTGTCGTGGTCGGCAACACCGGCAATTTCAACTTCTTCTGTTGCAGCTTGCGGCGATCTTTGAAGGGCGTTGCTCGAGCCTCGTCCTTTGCAGTGACGTTGGTCAAACGCTCGTGAACCGCCGCATTATGAATGCGCGGAGAAGCCTTTCGCGCTTTGCAGGCCGCATCGGATGCTGCCAACGCTTCTGAAACCGCGTCCCGTCCCTTTGTCAGGGCCGTGGAAAGCACCGCAACTTCCTCGATCTTCTGCTTGGCGAACGCCAACCAGGACTTCAGCTCATCATCAAGTTTGGTTTCATAGACAAGATCAATAGGCGTGTGCAACAGCGAACAGGACGGCGCGATCACCACGCGATCCCGGCCAAGTTTGGTCACGGGCCCTTCGATCCAGTCCAGCACGGATGACAGATCAGCGCGCCATACATTGCGCCCATTGATCACACCAAGCGAGATCACCTTGTTCGGCGCGGCCGCGACAACAGCGTCCAGATCGGACGGTCCACGAACCAGATCCAGATGCAGCCCCGCCACAGGCAAGGACAACGCCAAGTCCAGATTGTCGCCCAGCCGATCGAAATAAGGCGTGAGCATGAGATTGACCTCAGCTTGCGACAAGCGGGCATACGCACGCTGCAAGGCGTCTTTTTGTGCCGAGCTCAAATCCAGCGCCAAAATGGGCTCGTCAATCTGAACCCACTCTGCCCCTGCACTCGCCAGTGCCTTGAGCACCTGCGCATAAATGGGCAGGATGGCATCCAGATGGTCCAGCGGATCAAACCCCGCCTCCTTGGTCTTCCCAAGGGACAGCCAGGTCACAGGACCGAGCAGGACCGGGCGAGCCGTATGGCCCTGCGCCTTGGCTTCGCGGAACTCATCCAGCGGCTTGTTGCTTGCAAGATGGAACTCCTGGTTCCGCGTGAACTCCGGCACGATGTAGTGGTAGTTGGTGTCGAACCACTTGGTCATCTCCATGGCAGGCGCATCCTTGGTGCCCCGCGCCATGGCAAAATAGGTATCCAGTGACACGATTTCTTCGTTGGCCTCAAACCGCTCCGGCACGGCACCCAGCATCACGGTGGTATCCAGCACCTGATCATAGAAACTGAAATCGCCAGTAGGCACGCAGTCCAACCCGGCGTCGGCCTGAAGACGCCAATGGTCAGCTCTCAAGTTGGCGGCCGTCTGAAGCAGTTGGCCTGCATCCAATGTGCCTTTCCAATAACCTTCTACAGCCTTCTTGAGGTCTCGTCGGGCCCCGATACGGGGAAAGCCCAGGTTCACAGCTTGTGTCATATAGGTCTCCTTGTCACTGGACGACTCTCCTAGGCGAAAACTAACATGATAAAAAATGGTCTTTTTTCAAAGAACCATGAATGCTAGTCATACGTCATGATCGACACCCAAATCCTCTTGATCCTACGTGAAGTTTACCGGGGCGGCGGCGTTACCCCCGCTGCGGAAAACCTTTGCCTGACCCAATCCGCAGTCAGCCATGCCGTGCGCCGTTTTGAATCGCGGCATGGTGTGAGGCTCTGGGAAAAGGAAGGGCGTGGCATTCGGCTGACGCAGGCCGGAAGCTATCTGCTCACGCTCGCGGAACGCATCTTGCCGCAGCTTGATCACGCCGAACGGGTAATCGAAGACTTCTCCGGAGGTCGGCGCGGTGCTCTGCGGGTGGGCATGGAATGCCACCCCTGCCAGCAGTGGCTCATGCAGGTGGTGGATCCCTTCTTGCGGCAGTGGCCAGACGTGGATCTGGATGTGACAACAGCGTTCAGCTTCGGCGGCTTGGCGGCCTTGCTTGGGCATGAGATCGACATGCTGATCACGCCGGATCCGGTTGCCCGGCCCAAGCTGACCTATGAAGCAGTGTTTGATTATGAGTTGGTGCTGGTCGTGCCGCCCGGCCACGAGTTGGAACAGAAAACGATCCTCGCTCCGCAAGACCTTACAGGTGAAACGCTGATCACCTATCCCGTTGAACGAGAGCGGCTGGACATCTTCACACAGTTTCTGGGGCCAGCCGGCTGCCTGCCACGACGCCATCGAACAACCGAAACCTCCGAAATGATGCTGCGGCTTGTGCGCGCCGGACGTGGTGTCAGTGCGATCCCAAATTGGCTCCTGCACGAAATGGCAGATGCAAAAGGCTTGCACAGTCTCAAGATAGGTGAGCCTGGCATCGAAAAGAGCATTTATATCGGCGTGCGCGAGGAAGACCGCCCGACAGACTTTATTGAAGGTTTCCTGGCTATTGCGGCAGCGCAGCCCTTCACGGTGCCGGCCAACACGGACCCTGCCGGTCAGGTTTTCTAATCATCACCAACTTCCAGCCGCGCTTCCTGTGTTTGGGTCACCGGAGCCACAGGCTTCTGCTGGAAGCTGTTGAGGTGCACCTTGATACGCCACATATGATAGGCGACGCGGTGCAGCCACCGCAGCCCATCCAATCGAAGGGCCGCCTCTTCATCGTCGATTTCATCGGCAATCGCCGCCGAAATGATACGGTCACGGTGGCTTTTGCGCTGCGTGCGCATCAATTGACGGACCCGATCCAACTGGTCTTCGCAACGCTGTGGATCTTCACCCGAGTTGAAATGCAAAGCGGCGCTCAAGAGCACAGTGCGTAATCGGCTCAATCGCGCATCGTTTGAAAGTGCGTCGATGCGCTTCTCCTGATCACAGCGATAGAGCAATCGGGTCAGATGGTCGAGAACATGGAACAACGATCCTGTTGCCTGCTTTAAGTCCGGCTGATCCTTAGGCACGTCGATGCGGTTCAGATAATCCCGCGTTTCTGACAGGGCAGTTTCGAGACTTGAGCGATCATGGGGCTCTTCGTCCTCCGTCTCTTCTCCCAGCGTCTCGCTCAGGTGCGCAATCACTGCGGCATTTACCCGTTCGACTGCTGCGGATGCCAATCCAACCGCCGTCTTGGGATCACTCAGCACCATCGGATCGAGAGAACGCGTCAAACTGGCTCCCCTTTCGGGTACCAACCATTCAACAAGCCGGGCAAAGGGCTGCGCGAACGGCAAAATCAACAGCACTCCGAGAAGGTTGAAGGAACTGTGAAACGCGACCAGGGCGATTTGCGCGTTGCCGCCCGCCACCAAGGGCTCCACCATTACACTGAAGGGCACAACGATGAAAAACGCCATGGTGCCAGTCAACACATTATATATGACATGAGCGAATCCGGTACGCCGGGCCATTGTGCCCCCGCCCAGAGTTGCCAGTGCGGCGGTAAAGGTCGTACCCACATCCATGCCGATCACGAGCGCTGCGGCCTGCGGGTAATTGATAGCACCGGCTCCCAACGCCGCAAGGGCCGTTGCCACCCCCGCGCTGGACGATTGCGTGACGAGGGTAATGAGCACACCCAAGCCCACCAGTTGCAACCGTCCCAAGATGTCATCAGAGGGGAAGTCTGTTGGCGTCACCGTTCCCTGAAAGGCATCCAGTCCGTCCTTTAGGTGATCGATCCCGATAAAAAGCAAGCTGAAGCCGGCCAGTGCCTGCCCCGTCATCGCTACCCGGCCACGTCCCATCAAGGTCAACAGCGCGCCAACAAACACCAATGGCAACACCATTTCGCCCAGATCCAGTTTGAACCCCAAAATGGCGACAAACCAACCTGTGATCGTGGTGCCGATATTGGCGCCGAAAATGATGCCGAGCGCCTGCGGAAAGGTCAGAAGACCAGATGCCACAAACCCGACCGCCGCAACAGTGGTCGCACTGGAGGACTGGATGATCGCAGTGGTCACCGCACCTGTCGCCGCGCCAGACAACGGGGTGGCGGTAAACCGGCCCAAGGCGGAACGCAGGCTGGACCCAGCCAGCGCTTTGGTTCCACTGGTGAGCAGATGCATTCCCATCAGGAAAAGTCCAACGCCGCCAAGCGCAGACAATAAACTGAACATCATGACTGATCACCGCCTTCACGTCGGCGTCGCCAAGACACGTTGCCGGAACGGTATGGCGAGTATCCAACGCACAACGATCCTTGAGGCCTTCCATCCGAAGGCCTCTACACATGGCATACAGTCTATGCTCATTCTGTTGCCAGAATATTGCCTGATGGTATTAGCAGGCTAAAGAAGCGATGGGCTTGCGGTTCTAGTCCAAAGGACTGACGCGGATCAGGTGGCCGTCCGGATCTCGGATCATGAATGTGCGCCCGAAAACTTCTGTTACCGGCTCCAATACGACGTCCAGATCAAGCCGCTCCTGCCATTCGGCATAAAGGCGGTCCACGTCCTCTCCTGTTGGCACCATAATTCCGATCTCGCTATAGGCCGGCGCGCCGGGCTGAGGTGCTTCAGCACCGGACCAAAGCGCAAAGAGCGCCTTGCCTTCCACACCAAACGCGACATACCGGGGAACTTCCATCACAGGCTCATCGTTGAGGAGGTCCTTGTAGAACGCAGTGGAGCGCTCAATGTCGGACACATAGATCAGCTGTAGGTTTGCCTTGACTGTTGTAGCCACGTCCGGCCTCCAATACTCTGTTTTAAATTGAGAAGTCGGCGCTTGAGGCGCCGGTAGCAGGAAATGGGAGCCGCATTCTCCCTGCCACTCACTCTATCAGAAGTAGTGCTTCTTGAAAGATTGCAGCGCCGAAAAACTGTGAACAAATAGAGAACAAATTACCGCTCGCGACAGTGCGACCATTGCTTCACGGCAAAGCTAAGGAGATCCGCAAGGCAGCGAGTTAAGTCGCGTCGGCGTCCAATGCTCGCCGCAACCGCCTGAGGATCACACGGCGCGCCTTGTCATCCGGAGCCTCATGCAAAGTCTCCTGAAAGTCCAGAAGCAGTTCCTGAAACTCGTTGTTCCAATCGCCATGTCCAAGATAAATCGGATCGATGCGCGGTGGCGGCAGGTCCTCCAGCACCAGTTCGGGCCCCTCGTCGGTCAGGCGGAACACGGCATCCAGAGACGGCACCATAACACGGCCGGTGGGCAGAAACCGCTCAACGCGCTGTTTGAGACCAGAGATGGCTTGCGCCTCGCCATGAACCAGAAACAGCCCGCTGCGAATGGGTAGACGGTCTTTAACCCACGCCTCCAACTCAGGCGCATCCGCGTGGCCGGAATATAGGTCCAGCTTTTGAATGTGCGCCCGCACCGCAATTTCCTGCCCCTGAATGCGCACGGTGTTGGCACCATCCTCCAGAATCCGGCCCAGTGTCCCGGATGCCTGATAGCCGACGAGAAGCACGGTACCCTCGTCACGCCACAACCAGTTCTTCAACCGATGGCGTATCCGGCCTGCTTCACACATGCCACTTGCAGAAATCACGATGTGAAAGCCATGCATGTGATCCAGCGCCTTGGATTGCTCCACCGTTTCGGTAAAGCGCACATGATGCGCATTCATGGCCCGGCGAAGGATGTCGCCATGCTCAAGTTCACGGGCGTGATCGTGAAAGATCGCACTCGCGCGCGTGGCAAGCGGCGAGTCGATGATGATAGGCGCCTGCGGCACCTTGTTGTTCTCCATCAACCATACAAGATCAGCGAGAAGTTCCTGTGTACGTTCCACGGCAAAGGACGGAATGATGAGTGCGCCGTCAGGCTTGCAGGCTTCCTTGACAATCGCGCGCAACATGCCGCGGCGCTGGCTTTCCGTTACGCCAAACCGGTCCTCATCTCCATAGGTGCTTTCACAAATTACATAGTCCCAGCCCGCGGGCGCTTCCGGATCATATTGCAACAGCTTGTGGTTTGGCCCCAGGTCACCCGAGAACAGCAAACGTGTCCGGCTGCCATCGCAAATCACCTCCATCTCGACAGAGGCAGAGCCAAGCAGATGTCCCGCGTTCCAGAAGCGAACACGGATTCCTTCAGCCACGCCCACCCACGTCTCATAGGGCTGCGCCTCAAACTGGGTGATGGTGCGCATGGCATCGTGGGCCGTGTAAATCGGTTCCACCTTGTGGCGGCCGCGCCGACGATTGCGGCGATTGAGATGCTGAACTTCCATCTCCTGAATATGCCCGGAGTCCGGCAACATCACGGCGCACAAATCCCGCGTCGCGGTCGTTGCGTGAATCGGGCCTTCAAATCCGGCACGCATCAACTTTGGCAACAGCCCTGAATGATCGATATGCGCGTGGGTCAGAACCACGGCATCCAGCTTTGACGGGGTGAAGGGAAATGCCCGATAGTTCAATTCGCGCTCCGTCTTGGAGCCCTGAAACATGCCACAATCCACCAGAACGCGGGCTCGGTCGGTCTCAACCATCATGCAGGATCCCGTGACCGTTTGTGCTGCGCCAAAAAAGTGAAGTTTCGGCTTCTGTCCCATCAAGGTTTCTCCCGCATGATGCGCTGGTTGTCTGGTCGGCAAGTGATGTCCCCAGCCGCTCCACCTTCAAGCTTAGCACCGTTTTGAGGCGGCGCTGCACCTATCCCAACGACCAATACCCCTCCCTATGGTGACTTGGCAGACCTTTGCCAATTGGGCCATCATCCTGGACGAAGATCAATCTTAACGATCATCCGGCCATGATCTGAAAGGCCGCAGGAGGCAAAGCCATGAAGGCCATGGTTTTTCATCGCGAAGGGCAGCCGCTGAAATTGGAAACATGGCCCGATCCAGAGCCCGGCCCCAACGAGATTCGGGTTCGCATCGAGGCCTGCGCCGTCTGCCGCACCGACCTGCATGTTATCGATGGCGAACTGACCTCGCCCAAACTGCCGTTGGTGCCCGGACATGAAATTGTCGGCGTTGTGGATCGGCTGGGGTCCAACGTCACCACGCTTGCCGAAGGTACCCGCGTCGGCATTCCCTGGCTGGGTCATACTTGCGGTGCTTGCCCATACTGCCAGCGCCATGAAGAAAACCTGTGTGACGCCCCACAGTTCACCGGCTATACGCGAGACGGCGGCTTCGCCACGCACACCCTGGCGGATCCGGCCTACGCCTTTCCTCTGGATCCGCAAGCTGACCCGGTCGCACTTGCCCCGCTCTTGTGTGCCGGATTGATCGGCTGGCGAACGCTCAAGAAAGCGGGGCCCGCTCAAACTGTAGGGATTTATGGTTTTGGGGCCGCGGCCCACATCATCGCGCAGGTATGCCATTGGCAAGGCAAACAAGTTTACGCCTTTACTCGCCCCGGAGACACACAGGCGCAGGCCTTTGCGCGCCAGCTTGGCGCGACCTGGGCAGGCGCATCCACTGAAATGCCTCCGGTCCCATTGGATGCGGCGCTGCTGTTTGCCCCGGTTGGCGATCTCGTTCCGTTAGCTCTCAAAGCCGTACGCAAAGGCGGCCACGTGGTGTGTGGCGGCATCCACATGAGCGACATTCCAGCCATGCCCTACGCATTGTTATGGGAGGAGCGTCAGGTGATGTCCGTCGCAAATCTCACGCGTGCAGACGGGGAGGAGTTTTTCCCCATTGCGAGGAAAGCAGGCGTTCAAACTCACACGGTCACCTATCCGCTCCAAGCCGCCAATCAAGCGCTTGAGGATCTACGACATGGGCGCCTGTCCGGTGCAGCGGTTCTTGTGCCCCCAGTAGGCCCCCAGTAGGCCCCTAGTTCGCCGATGAACTCTTGCAACGACCCAACTGCACTTAAAACGCAAAGTTCCTCACATTACTTGCAAGTCACTGTCAATTACAGCTTGAGATTGCCGACAAAAATGATGTAGAGCGCATACGTTCCGGCGGTTTAAACCAAGATTGAAAGTGGACTCAAACACATGAAAAAGACCCTGACCGTAGCGTTTGTGGGCGCTGCCATGATTTCAAGTGCAGCATCGGCACAAAGCGCATTCCTGACGGACGCCAACGAGCTGTGCCTCAGCATCATTGAAGGTGCTTCCATCGAAGAAATGGGCTTCACCCCCTCGGCTGAAGCAACCGAAGTGCCATTCATGACCGAGGCTTATGAAGGCAAATTGACCGGGGTTGATGTGCGCATTGACCTTGGCGAACGTTTTGGCGCGCCCATGTGCGACGTCAACGCTCCTGAGGCAAGCGTTCAGGACTATGAAGCCATTCATGCTGATCTGGTCGACAATTTCGGCGTGCGCGGCGTGAACTACGACAACCCGTCGAGCTCCACCGGCTACCGTGGCGAGATCTGGGCTGACAAGGAAGCCATGTCTGGCCCAATCGAAGACATGCAGATCAACGGCACAGAGTTGACCTCCGTATTCGTTCAATACGCAAAGTCCGGTTTCATGCAGACCGGGGGCCGCGCTGGCGTCATTCTTTCTTATCAAGCCCGTTAAGGAGCCTCAGCCGGCTGGTATCATCCAAACCAGCCGGTTGCCCTCTCTTGAAACCGCGGCGCCAGACGCGCTTATGAATGTTCAGCTGCCATCATCTGCCGGAACTGCGCAATAGCATCAGTTGCCAGTCCAGCCGCTTCAAAAACAGCCGCCGTAAAACTTACAGGCGCTGTACCTGGTGCCGTTATCACGCCGTCAACACTCACAGCACCGGGGCCGCTCTCAAACAACGGGCCACCTTTATATGTGGGCGCGTTGTCTTTCAAGAAAGCGGGATCATTGGAGGTATGCGCGACTCGATCGAGCAAACCTGAACGTGCCAAGGCCAGTGTGCCTCCGCAAATGCCCGCCACGGCTGCACCCTGCTCCTTAGCCGCGGCTAGAACCTGCGAAATATCTGGCGCCTCTGGTGTCGCCCAGATCATACCGCCGACTACCACGACGACGTTCGGCTGCCATTCGGTGAGCACCTCAAGCCCATCCTTGACCTCTGCGGCCAGCCCACCCTGCGACGTAACCAACCCCGGTGTTACGGTAAAAAACCGGACTTCCAGCCCATAAAAAGGCGCACCGGTTCCTGCGATGAGCGAATACTCCCAATCAGCAAATCCGTTGGTGAGAACAATTGCAATCCGTGCCATTTAAAAACCCCGACTTGTGCGATGCATCACCCTATCCTTCTGGAGGATCAGCTTTTTCACGTTTTCACGCCTTTTGTGTTTCATGCACTGATATTTGGTGGACCCATGCGCTGATAACTGATTGCTGGTGCCCTTCAGCGCCCCTCGCGCAGATACAGGTAAAGCGCGCTGCCAGCGATGATCATGGCACCAAGCACAGTCAGGGAATCCGGATACTCCCCAAAGAAAAGCACTCCCGCCAGCGTTGCCCAAAGCAAGCCGGTATAATTAAACGGCATGATCATGGAGGCCGGTCCATAGGAAAATGCGGTCACAGAGCAATACTGCGCTAAACTGGACACCCCACCAATCGCCAGAATCATTAGCCAGCCCCCGAGGTCTGGTGAGACCCAAACAAACGGCAGCACCAAACACGACAGAGTGCCGCAAACCAGCCCGCTATGAAAAAGGACTGTCAGCGCCTCATCATGGCGGTGCGCAACACGCGTCAATATTGCACTGAATGCAAACGTGATGATCGAGCCAACTGCAAACAACGTACCCAAACCCAGTGATGTCACGCCCGGCTTGACGACAAGAGCCGCCCCCGCACATGCAACCGCAATACACCCCCAAGCGCGCCTGCCAACCCGTTCACCAAGGAGCGGCGCACAAAGCGCGGTCACGACCATTGGTGCAATCAGCCCCATGGCATGGAAGTCCGCCACGGGCATGAGTTGAAATGCAGCCACCGCCAAAGCAGTCGTCGCAAACACTATCAAAGCCCGCAGATAAATCACCCGGCGGTTCTTTGGCCGCAGAATGTGCTGGTGTCTGGGCACGACGAACACGCCCATCAGCATCAGATGAATAAAGAACCGCGCCCAGACGATCATCAGTACAGGATAGTCCTGCGTCATGGAGCGCGCCATACTGTCAACGCTGACGAACAGCATCATGCTGAGGGTCATCAAAGCCATGCCGCGTGCCGCTGACGGCTCCACGTGCAATGGCGAAATCTGCAATGCGGTCATTAAAGTGCCCAACGCCCAGGCGAAAACCGCGCATGGATTAGATAACCTCATCCATAACGCGTCATTTGCTCGTCTTCTCGAAAATGAAGCTTTGTCGCATTTCATAGCCCGGCGACAACGCTGCGGCAGGTATAACTATCTTTGAATTTGATTCAAGCATAAACGACTAACCGATTACGCGTGGACAGCTGATTCCACCTGCCGCTCTCAAACTCGCTGTGCACCAACCCAAAGGTCCGTTTGTTTCCGCATTGGTGAAAAGAAATTGAACAAGTTATCCAAGGTCATTTTATACAATCAGTCAGCGCACTCTTCAAAAAAACGCGCATATCGGGAGATCTGCCGTAGCGGCAAAAAAGTGCGTGACACCTTAGATTATCTCAACGGAATATTTAGGGCATGACGTCGCGTCTCGTTGCCATAATAACCTATTCCTGCCGAATTTTAACTTGAGGTTCCCTAGAAATAGGGGACAAACCTCCCAACGGGCCAAAGTACATTTTTGTACAAAAGTTTCGTGGAACCTCGATGTTTTTTAGAATAATTCTATCACTATTATGAATAGACATATCATCGGTGAGAATTTGCTTGCTATGTATCATTTCGTACAAATTTTAATTCCCTTGACTTTGATATACTTCACCGCAAGGATGACTTCGTGAAGCCAATTCATACTAACTTCGTGGGTTGTGAGATGCTCTGCACACAGCAGTATTACAACAGGATAAAGAACTCCGAAGTGCCTTGGCACGTGGACGATCGCACTGTTGCATACGATTTCCCTGCTCTTTAACCCGTCATGTCCGGGGTGGGCGTGGCACCCTTGTCAGGACATGAGGCTTAGCCCTGCAAACCGAGCCAGCTTCTGGGAGAAGCTTAGCCAGGCCGGTGGGGCCGACTACCTCAAAAAATTTGGAACCTTGCTGGTCACGACAGGCGTAATGTATTCAAGCATACATTCTCTGTATTTGATCAAACGGTATCAGTATAAACACGGCGACTAAATCTGACGCGGTGAACGCTGAAACTCAACCTGATGCAAGCTCAGTACAAACTGATCCAAATAGAACTGACATAAAAACGCCTCTTGTAAATTCGCTAAGAACAACCTTCATGTAGAAACAGCCGTTTCTACAAACAGTATACTATTGCCTGAAGCAAAGTAACTGTAACTATATATTATGTGAGGCTAAATACACTTTCGCTAATCCACAAAAATTGAAAACATACGCAGTAGATCCTACTTGAGTATTTCGCAATTTTTGTTCACATAGTCTCATGTAATTCACTTGCAGACGAAATAGAAAAACTTCTGATTTCGACTGCATTACATCAGATGCGGGAGGTTCGACACAAAGTAATATGAGGAATTACTTTGTGGAAAGCCAAACACATTTAAGTCGATCACTAGTGGGTACGTAAGGCCCATTCTAATAACTAGAGTATGTAAAGGACTTAGATATGAGCAAGAAGTTCCAGCCGGAGCCGTTCAAGATCAAAGCCGTTGAACCGATGTACTTCGTTGACGCAGAGCGTCGCGAGAAGGCTATCCAGGAAGCAGGTTTCAACACCTTCCTGATCAAGTCGCGCGATTGCTACATCGACCTGCTGACCGACTCCGGTACTTCCGCGATGTCCGACAAGCAGTGGGCCGGCCTGATGATCGGTGACGAAGCTTACGCCGGTTCCGAAAACTTCTACCACCTGGAAGAAGTTGTTCGTGAATACTTCGGCTTCAAGCACCTGGTTCCAACTCACCAGGGTCGTGGTGCGGAAAACATCCTGTCTTCCATCACCATCAAGCCAGGCGACTACGTACCAGGCAACATGTACTTCACCACCACACGTTTCCACCAGGAGCGTAACGGTGCAACATTCGTAGACGTAATCTGCGACGAAGCTCACAACCCAGACATGGACGGCGTTCCGTTCAAGGGTAACATCGACCTGAACAAGCTGCAGAAGCTGATCGACGAAGTCGGCGCAGACAAGATCCCTTACATCTGTCTGGCAGTAACCGTTAACCTCGCTGGTGGTCAGCCTGTTTCCATGGCTAACATCAAGGAAGTTAGCGAACTGTGTAAGAAGCACGGCATCAAGGTCATGTACGACGCAACCCGTTGCGTTGAAAACGCTTACTTCATCAAGGAACGTGAAGAAGGCTTCCAGGACAAGACCGTCAAGGAAATCCTCTTCGAAATGTTCTCTTATGGTGACGGCTGCACCATGTCCGGTAAGAAGGACTGCCTGACCAACAACGGTGGTTTCCTCTGCCTGAACGACGACGACCTGTTCCTTGAAGCTAAGGCAATGGTTGTTCAGTACGAAGGTATGCCTTCCTACGGTGGTCTTGCTGGCCGTGACATGGAAGCAATGGCTGTTGGTATTCGTGAATCCGTCGAATACGACTACATTGCACACCGTGTAAACCAGATCCGTTACCTCGGTGAGCGTCTCGACGCTGCTGGCGTACCAATGGTTAAGCCATACGGCGGTCACGCAATCTTCCTCGACGCACGTGCATTCCTGCCGCACCTGGACCAGGAACAGTTCCCGGCACAGGCTCTGGCAGCTGCAATCTACCGTTCTTCCGGTGTTCGTACCATGGAACGCGGTATCATCTCTGCAGGCCGTGACGTGAAGACTGGTGAGCACCACAAGCCTAAGCTGGAAACCGTTCGTCTGACGATCCCACGTCGCGTATACACATACGCTCACATGGACTACGTCGCAGACGCATGTATCGAACTGTACAAGAACGCATCTTCCATTCGTGGCCTGAAGTTCGAATACGAACCAAAGGTACTGCGCTTCTTCACCGGTCGCTTCAGCGAAATCTAAGTCTTGCAAGTCAAGCCGATACAACTGGCGACTTCTAAGGCCTGAAAAAGGGAGAGGGGCCGAAAAGCCTCTCTCCTTTTCTGATTAGAAGGTGGGAGACCTTCTGCGGCATGAGCAGCCGGGGCCAACCAAATGAAGACGTTCACGCGTTTCGTGCTTATTCAAACCGGAAACTCGATTTGTTCATAGGAACATTTTTTGCACTACGCAGAGTTGGGAGGCTCTAGATGACCGATGCAACTGCGAAAGCCACGAGTACCGCTCCTAAAAAAGAGGGCACTGTTTTAGGAGCAGCCGTTATTGCGGCAGGTACAGGTGTCGGGGCTGGCATCTTTTCACTACCGGTCGCCAATGCTGGCGTCTGGTTCTCCATTGCCTTGGTGGTAATGGTTGTTGTCGCTTACATCATGCATAGCGCGTCTATGTACATCATGGAAGCAACACTCCACTTCCCCAAGGATTCCAACTACGACAGCATTGCCAAGGGCACAATCGGTAATTTCGGGCGACTGATCAACGGCTTGTCAGTCGCATTTTTGTGTTACGTTCTCACATATGCGTACATTTCCGGCGGTAGCTCCGTTATTACCTACTCCTTGTCGCTTGTAGGCGATGGCATCACGATGTCCTCAGGGGTGGCAAGTTTCATCTTTGCTGCAGTTCTGATTTCAATCGTTATGGTCGGTGCCACAGCCGTTGACCGGGTCAACACGATCCTCATCGGCGGTATGGTCATCACCTTTGTCATGAGCCTGGGCGGCCTGATCACCAACTCATCTGCTGACATCCTGTTCCCACAGGTGCCGATGAGCGAACAGGTCCCATACGTTTTCTACACAATCAGCTTCATGGTAGCGAGCTTCGGTTTCCAAATCACGGTTCCGACGATCACCAACTACCTGGGTCTTGACCCGAAGAAGACCGGCCGCGCACTGATCTACGCCATGTTGATCGCAGGCTTCTTCTACTTCTGCTGGATGCTGGCTGTATTCGGAAACGTACCACGCGAACAGTTCCCGCAGATCATTGCTGAAGGCGGCAACATCGGCAACATCCTTGCAGCTCTGGCTGACAGTGGTGTGAGCTCCAACATCTCCACTGCCCTGCAGGTGTTTGGTAACATGGCCGTTGCAACGTCCTTCCTGGGTGTATCCCTCAGCTTGTTTGACTACATTGCAGACCTTTGCAACTTCAACAAACATTGCTGGATCGGTAAGCTCAAGACGGGCGCAATCGCATTCCTTCCGACCGTGATCCTGGCGATCGTATACCCAGACGGCTTCATCACCGCTATCGGCTTTGCTGGTGTGGTTCTGGTGATCTTCAGCCTTCTGTCCCCGATCATCATGGTTCGCATCGTTCGTAAGCGGAACCCAGATATGTACCAGGTTAAGGGCGGCGATCTCCGTCAGGCACTGGTATTCGGCTTTGGTATCCTGATCTTCATCGTTGCATTCCTCGAAATTGCTGGAATGCTGCCGATCTTCGGGAAATAAGTCTGGCAGGCGCGCCAAAGAGGCAAATGGTCTAATCCATTGAAATCCAAAGCGCGCTGCCCCGTAGTGATTAAACGATTTGTCCGCCGCGATGAGCTTTCATTGCGGCGGATTTCTTTTGTGCAATAAGGGTATATGCCAGTTTTAGCTATTCGCTGGGTGTCAGCGCAGACGCCAGACCGGCCCCTGCTCCTTCAAAGGCGATTCCGACCTCATCCCCGCCCAGCCAGCGGATCACGCCTTCGAAACGTTTGCCGCGCGACGCCACATTCACCACAACGTGGGTTCCTTGTTCCAGCCCACGCGGGTTTACGGAAATCCGGCATCCACCTTTGCCAACATCCTCGACAATGCAAGCCCTGTTAAAGGGTTGCGCCAACAAGACGGCAGGCCAACGGCATGCTCGGCGCGGATGACTTCG
Source organism: Pseudovibrio exalbescens DSM 16456 (assembly GCF_000422785.1). Classification (GTDB taxonomy): domain Bacteria; phylum Pseudomonadota; class Alphaproteobacteria; order Rhizobiales; family Stappiaceae; genus Pseudovibrio; species Pseudovibrio exalbescens. The sequence continues at coordinate 9,487 of NZ_AUGS01000014.1, read as the reverse complement.
GTTTTCCATTTCGATTAAACGCGGCTTGGGCAACATGGCAGGTCTCGGCAAATCTGATGCAAGCTATAAATGAAGAGGTCTTTTGAAAACCCAAAGAGGCTTATCACACAAGGCGTTGAGGGACGCTTAACACCGGCGCGGATAGGCCGTTTGCCCTTCTCACCTGAAAATAGGTTGTTCCAAGGTGTCAATGCTCGCTTTATAGTCTCAATCCCGGCGCGCGGTGCGCCCGTCACTCAAAAGGAGGCCATGGATGACGTCCTCGGATCAGCAGCTTGAAGACCTGATGAAAGCACAAGCCTTGTGCGAAGAGTACACTCACCGCTTGGAACGGAACGATCTGGACCGGCTCATGGAATTGTTTACCAAAGAGGCGGTCGTCCAATCTCCCATCTTTGACGAGCAGCGTGCAAAGGACTTCTACACCTACGTCCTGACGCAGATCACCGGCCGCTCCATTCGCATCAAAAGCATCATGGTAAGCCCGTCGAATCCAACCCGCGCCTCAATCCATGCCCGCTATAACCGTCAGGTCACCGGGTCCTTGCCGCAAACCATCGATCTGGTAAATGTTTTCCGGCTCAACCCCACGCTCGACAGGATCGAAGAAGTCACCATCATCTATGACACAGCCAAGGTGCGGCAGGATTTCGACTTTCCCTCCTTTCCAACCAGTTGATCCGGTTGATCATCCGGGCGGCCGCATGAATGTTCGCATGGCAGGCCGCCTTGCGTTTCGGCAATGAAGGCCCCGACACGGGTCGTAATTTGCCATGTCAGGTTCGAACACGCTGAATTGTAACTATGGTCGTCCTCGACAAACAGAAACGAGATCGACGGGTTGAAACGGTACGTCCTGGCGACCTCTTCACCGCCGTAGGCATCGTTGCGCCCTTGAATGATCAAGGTTGGCACCTTCAGCTTGCGCAGATGATAAACCCGTGACAGGGCTGGACCTTCCTCCGGATGCTGGAAGGGGTAGCCGAACCCCACATGGCCCGACACCCGGGACTGTCGATCCAGATAGGTACCAACCCGCGCGCCCATAGAATGCCCCAATAACAAAAACCGCGCCGAGACCGGGAATTGATCCAGCATGGACTGCACCTCATCCCTTCTCTCGATCACCTGTGCATAGCTGGGTGACAGATAGTCCGCCCAACTCGGATAATAGCCAAAAACCTTGGGTATACAGCGGCTCACCGCGCTCGACATGGCCGTCATCATCGAGCTGCAGGCACTTCCATGAGAACCGGGAGGTATAGCAGCGCCCTCTTTGGGCGGCGTTGGTTGCGGCTCCAGTCGCCAAACCGCAAAGCCCCAATCCCGCATCTGCGCGGCCAGCCGGTCGATTTGAATGGACCGAAAAGATCGATTGCTTCGGCCAACCACCAGCACATTCCGCAGGCCGTCTGCATTGCCGGCAAGCAAACGCAGATGGCATCCACCACCATGCGAGACAACCAACCTATCCATGATCACGCCCGCCCGTTAAATATGATTGGCGAATTTTTGAGTACACGCCTCCCCTGGCCGCCCGTTTTGATAAACCCGTCTGATGGGTAACCCGTAAACCCACGGTTGTTCAGGATGGGTCTAACAGACTGACCCAGCAAGCATAAACGAGCCACCTCCCTAATAACCTAGGGGAACCAACTGGCTGAGCCATCCACAGACCACCACGCACCCACCAGAAACAGCGATATATTTCAAATAGATATGCTAGATTCCTGACATCCGCACATAAGGGAGGAGACGGCAACGCCTAAACGGGAGGATGCGTCGTCAACCCAATCTGCGGTGTTCCTTAGAACTGAATGCTTTGGTGAACCTTCCGCCGAAACCCTTTCGGGTGAACGGTATCGGCAGGGCTCACTGCAACTCGTGGGGTGGCGAATGCGAATTCTCTCAGGATCTATAGCCTCTGTAGTGCCCTTGCTGCTGGGCTTGTCTTCTGCGCACGCAGAACAGACACCGCAGCAATTGGTGGACGCGCTCAGCGCGATATCCGTCAAGTTCCAAGTGCTTGATAATCAGGCGGCAGAGGGCGGCGTTGACTGCTCATCGCTCGGCGCCGATTGGGGGGCGTGCAACACGGTCAACCTGACGCTGACCAATGGCGACACAGAGATTTCCAGTGGTGGTTGGGCACTGTATTTTCACAGCATTCGGCAGATCCTGAAGCTGGACAGCGACCAGTTCAAGATCACCCATCTCACGGGAGATCTGCATAGGCTGGAACCCACTGAAAAGTTTGGCGGTCTCCCCGCCGGGGCCTCCATCTCCCTGCCCTACACAGGCGAATACTGGCAGTTGTTTGACACAGACTTCATGCCCCGCTGGTACGCTGTGGCTGAGGGCGCAGAGCCCAAGGTGCTGGCGGCCACGGACACCGAAGATTTAAGCGCATTTCTGGCGCCAATCGACGGTGACAACTGGAAGCGCAACAACAACGACAACAATGCCTTGATGAAAGCAGAAACCCGCTTTGAAAAGAACAAGCGCGTTTCAGCCCTTGATGCCTCCACCTTGCGTGGCCAGATCATTCCAAGTCCTTTGAAACTGGATGTGAGTGCGGAAGATCTGGACATCTCCAATGGTTTGGCATTGTCCATTTCCGATCTTTCCGACGCGACACGTTCCGTTGTACGCGAGCAAATGGCCGCGGCAGGGCTGAATTTCAGCGGCGAAGGGGCCCCGATCATGGGCCGTGTTGACGTTGATGGTTTTGAAGGCGACCTTGCTAAAAGCGGCGCCTACCACCTCAACATCACATCCGAAGGGGTTGATGTGGTCGGCTATGACGAAGCCGGCCTGTTCTACGGCCTTCAATCCATGCTCTCCGTGCTGCCAGCTGACGGTAGCCTGACCCTGCCACACCTCAGTGTGGAAGATGCCCCGCGCCTCGCCTATCGCGGCGCGTTTCTTGACGTGGCTCGCAACTTCCACTCCAAGCAGGCTGTGCTGCGCCTCCTTGATCAGATGGCCGCCTACAAGCTCAACAAGTTCCACTTTCACCTCAGCGATGATGAAGGTTGGCGCATTGAGGTTCCGGGGCTTCCTGAACTAACCGAAGTGGGCAGCAAGCGCTGTCACGATCTTTCAGAGACCACGTGTCTGTTGCCACAGCTCGGCTCTGGCCCGTTTAGCGACAACTTTGGTTCAGGCCACTTCGCCCGCCCGGACTACATCGAGATCCTGAAATACGCCAAGGCGCGACACATTGAAGTCATCCCGGAAATCGATATGCCAGCCCACGCGCGTGCGGCGGTCGTCTCCATGGAAGCGCGTTATCAACGTTTCATGTCGGAAGGCAATGAGGAAGCGGCCAACGAGTTCCGTCTGCTCGACCCGACGGATACCTCCAACACCACCTCAGTGCAGTTTTACGGTCCCCGCAGTTATCTGAACCCTTGTCTGGATTCCTCCAAGCGGTTCGTCACCAAGGTTGTCGGCGAAATCGCCGCCATGCATGCGGAAGCTGGCACGCCGCTTACAACGTGGCATTTTGGCGGCGATGAGGCCAAGAACATTTATCTCGGTGGAGGCTATCAAGACCTCAACGACGATTTGGTGCCGTGGAAAGGTACCGTCGACAAGAGTGTTCAGGACAAGCCCTGGGAAAAGTCGCAGGCCTGTCAGGCCATGGTGGATGCGGGCACAGTTGGGGATGTGGACGAGCTATCAAGCTACTTCGCCACTGAGGTCAGCAAGATCTTGAAGGACAAGGGTATTCCCATCATGCAAGCGTGGCAGGACGGCCTGAAACACGCCGCCTCTGCCGCTGACTTTGCCACAGACACCGTGCGGGTCAACTTCTGGGATACTCAGTACTGGGGTGGCTTTGACAGCGCCCAAGACTGGGCGGCGAAGGGTTTTGAGGTCATTCTCTCCAATCCAGACTACCTGTATCTGGATATGCCGTATGAGGTGAACCCGGCAGAACGCGGCTACTACTGGGCCACTCGTTACAGTGATGAAGCCAAGGTCTTCAGCTTTGCACCCAATAACCTGCCGCAAAACGCGGAAACCTCTGTGGACCGGGATGGCAATTTCTTCACGGCAAAGAGTGACAAGCCGTGGCCGGGCGCAACCGGCATTTCCGCTCAGCTTTGGAGCGAAACAGTGCGTACCGACGCGCAGATGGACGCCATGATTTTCCCGCGCCTTCTGTCGGTTGCCGAACGGGCTTGGCACCGCGCCGCCTGGGAGCAAGACTATGAACCGGGCCGCGAATATATTGGCGGGGAAACCACCCATGTGGATCACGATGCCCTCAGGGCAGACTGGAACCATTTCGCCAACCTGGTAGGCAAGCGCGAGCTGGCGCGCCTTGACCGAGGCGGCGTTTCCTATCGCCTGCCTGTACCGGGAGCAACACTGGCCGATGGCAAACTGAAGGCCAATACAGCGCTTCCGGGCCTAGCGATCGAGTATTCCACTGATGGTGGCAGCTCATGGCAGACCTATGATGCGGCCACCCCGCCTGCAGTGGCAACACCCGTACACCTGCGCACCAAGTCTCCAGATGGCACGCGCACCAGCCGGGTTGAGATCCTCCAATAACACCCAAAGGCCGCTGGGTTTTCTCAGCGGCCTGTCTCTCTAAATGAGGCTACTAGTCTTCACGCATTTTGGGAGCAGTTCCCGCCAATCTGCAATGGCGGTAGGACCGGAAACGGACATGGGCAAACAGGGCGTAGATCGCCTCTGCAACGTGGCGCACGCCGGGCCAGGCCAGCATCGGCGCAAAACGGCGCCAGCCATCGATCTCATTCCAAATCAAGGCAAACGCGGCCACACCTTTATGAACGCGACCATCAGCGTCGACTGCGTGCAGGTAGCGCAGCGCATCGGCCTGCGACACGGCATACCCCTCAAGCATCTGAGGGTGGCTCGCCACATCCGCCCAGTTGAAACGGTCTGGTTGCGCAATCTTTCGATAGTGATTGATTTCGCGGGCACACAGACCGCATTTGCCATCGTAAAAAACCGTGATCATAATCCTTTGCCTTTCGTGAAGTTATAGAGGCAAAGCGGCACTGCGGTTCACCTGGAAAAAGGGAATGGTCTGGGTTGAGTGCCGGAGATCTCACAAGCGCTTCGGCGGTAAGAGCTTGCGAGGCCACTTTGCTTCTCCACCACTCCTTGGTCATCCCGGCCCTCGAGCCGGGATCCAGCCCGGCCTTTCCCCACACGCTAGTGCAAGCGGCTCTGGATACCGGATGTGCGCCTCGCGTTGCTCGTCTTGTCCGGCATGACAGTGGTCGTGTGTGGTGGTGCTGTCGGCCCACGAGTGCAGGGGTGGTCACAGATCGCAGAGCGAAGCTGCCGCTCCTGTAAAGACTTGGCTCTCCGCCGTCATCCTGCACGCTCGCCTCCCCTCCACCGTCATCCCGGCCTCCGAGCCGGGATCCAGTTGGAAGCCACTTCAGCCTTTGAGCGCGGCTGTCAGGTGGTCCAGAAAGAAACTCACCTTCGGCGACAAGTGCCGGTTGTGGGGGTAGACACCCCAAATGCCATCCTCCCGCTCCTGATAGGGTTCCAACAGGGAGACCAGCTCCCCTGCCTCGATGTAGTCCTTCACGTAATAGTCTGGCAGTTGGATCAGCCCCATGCCCTTCAGCGCGGCGTCCACCAGAGCCCACCCGCTGTTGCAGCGCAACCTGCCCTTCACCCGTACAGACCGGGCGCGACCTTGCTCTTGAAACCGCCACGTGTCCTGTGTGCCCAGCAGGCAGCGATGCTGATCCAACTCGGAAAGCGCATGAGGCTCGCCGTGTCGGGCCAGATAGTCCGGGGAGGCGCACACATAGAACGTGCGTGAGGTCAAACGCCGCGCCATCAGCGTTGAATCCTCAAGCTTGCCCAGCCGAATGGCAAGGTCATAGCCATCCGCCACAAGATCAACCATCTGGTTGGTCAGGTGCAACTGGGCCTCAACATCCGGATAGCGGCTCAGATAGTCATTCAGGATCGGCGCGATGGTACCCTCGCCATAAGTGACCGGGGCGGTCAGCCGCAGCAATCCACGCGGCGTGAGTTGCAGGTTGGTGACTGCCCGCTCTGCCTCTTCCAACTCATCCAGCGCGCGACGGCATTGCTGATAATAAAGCTGACCGGCCTCGGTCATCGAGACCTTGCGCGTCGTCCGGTAAAACAGTTTGGTACCCAAGCGATGTTCAAGTGCGCTCACCTGTCGGCTCACTTGCGCTGTGGAAATGCCCAGCCGTTTTCCCGCCACGGTAAAGCTGCTTGTTTCCGCAACTGCAGCAAACTCACTCACCCCTTCCAAAACCTGCATGCTCCATCCCTGCTCTGCGCCAAAGGCAACCTATTATTACCGTGTTGTAAAAGTAATTTGCATACCAGGCCGATTATCACAAGACGAGCATCAGTTATACTGCACCTCACGTAACAACGCGTAGACCTCTGCGCCCGCCGGCCATTAAGGCTGGCAGCGAACCGTGAACCAACGAGGATCCTCATGTCCGAACCGATCAAGTGCAAAGCCGCTGTTGCCTGGGGCCCCAAGCAACCTCTTTCCATCGAGGAAGTTGAAGTGATGCCACCGCAGCCGGGTGAAGTGCGCATCAAGGTGATTGCCAGCGGCGTTTGTCACACGGATGCTTACACCCTGTCCGGTGCGGATCCCGAAGGCGTGTTTCCCTCCATTCTCGGCCATGAAGGCGGCGGCATTGTTGAATCCATTGGTGAAGGCGTCACGACCGTGGCCGTGGGCGATCATGTGATCCCCCTTTACACGCCGGAGTGCGGCGAGTGTAAGTTCTGCAAGTCAGGCAAAACCAATCTCTGTCAGAAAATTCGGGCAACACAGGGCAAAGGCCTGATGCCGGATGGCACCACCCGCTTCAGCCAGAACGGCAAACCCATCTACCACTACATGGGCTGTTCCACCTTTGCCGAATACACCGTGCTGCCAGAAATTGCCGTCGCCAAGGTGAATCAGGACGCCCCACTGGAAGAGGTTTGCCTGCTTGGCTGCGGCGTCACCACTGGCATCGGCGCTGTCATGAACACGGCCAATGTGGAAGAAGGGGCAACCGTCGCCATCTTCGGTCTCGGCGGCATTGGCCTTTCCGCCATTATCGGCGCGACCATGGCAAAGGCGGGCCGCATCATTGCCATCGACATCAACGAGAGCAAGTTCGAACTCGCCAGGAAGCTTGGCGCTACCGACTGCGTTAACCCCAAGAAAGTGGATAAGCCCATTCAGGAAGCCATCATCGACATGACCGACGGCGGCGTGGATTACTCTTTTGAGTGCATCGGCAATGTCAACGTCATGCGTTCGGCGCTGGAATGCTGCCACAAGGGGTGGGGCGAGTCCGTCATCATCGGCGTTGCCGGCGCGGGCGAGGAAATCTCCACCCGTCCATTCCAGCTTGTCACCGGCCGCGTGTGGAAGGGCTCGGCTTTTGGCGGCGTCAAGGGCCGCTCTCAACTGCCAGATATCGTGGAACAATACATGCGCGGTGAGTTCAAATTGAATGATTTCATCACTCACACCATGTCGCTCAATGAAATCAACGAAGCGTTTGACCTGATGCACGAAGGCAAGAGCATTCGTTCCGTGATCCACTACGCGCAGTAATCACGCAACAGCGGGCACTGACGGGGAACCTCCGATACAGTGCCCGCCATTCTCAGTCCCACACCCAATTTTCAGGTGCTCCATGTCGTTCGAAAACATCTCCAGCTCTAAATCTTTTGGCGGCTGGCACAAGCAGTTTACGCACCAGTCCGGTGCGCTCAACTGTGAAATGCGGTTTGCAATCTATCTGCCCCCACAAGCCTTTGCTGGCGAAAAGGTGCCTGTGCTCTACTGGCTGTCCGGCCTCACGTGTACCGATGAAAACTTCATGCAAAAGGCGGGTGCACACCGCGCAGCTGCGGAGCTTGGCATTGCCATTGTGGCACCAGACACCAGCCCGCGAGGCGAAGCAGTTGCCGACGATCCGGGGTATGACCTCGGCACCGGTGCCGGGTTTTATGTGAATGCCACCCAAGCACCGTGGAACCGCCACTACCAGATGTACGACTATGTGTGTCTGGAACTGCCAAAGCTGATCGAGGAGATGTTCCCCGTTTCCCGCAAACGCGCCATTTCCGGGCACTCCATGGGCGGTCATGGCGCGCTCGTTCTGGGCTTGCGAAACCCGGAGGTTTACACCTCCATTTCCGCCTTTGCGCCAATCAGCAACCCCATGAATTGCCCTTGGGGCGCTAAGGCGCTGGAGACCTATCTGGGACCCGATCGCGCCACTTGGGAACAGTATGACGCCAGCAGATTGATGCGCAATGCAGATGTTCAGATCCCAGCGCTGGTGGATCAGGGGGATGCCGACCAGTTCCTCGCAGAGCAGCTCATGCCGGAAGCACTCCTCGCTGCTGCGCGGGAGAAGAACTACCCGCTCACACTCAACATGCGTGAAGGCTACGACCACAGTTACTACTTCATCGCCTCGTTCATTGAGGATCACCTGCGCTTCCACGCCGCGCATCTTAACAAGTAATGCATGTTAGTTTAAGTGTTTGGAAATAAGGTTGACTTGGAAGCTCAAGCAACAAAACACTTTTGAATTTTGGTCTGTTATTATTGTACGGATTACTTCACAGTTCCTGAACCGCATCGTAGAGGTATTATGTTAAGAGAAATGAATAATCGGCAAGACGTAAATACGGAGCATCTATCAAACATTGATCCGGTGTTTGTTGATTTGTTTGTTGTTTTCTCAAGATTCGAACATGCCCTTATTTTTGCGGATTACGTCCACCAAACACGTAGAGGTGCCGAAGTAAACTGGGACGCATTTTATCGACATATTGACCAATTGGACTTAGTGGAAATGCGCGAAAAATGCCCTACAATTGTTGAATACCCGCCCAAGGTGCTTCAAAAAGAAGAAGACAAACTTGTGTGGAAGATGAAGTTTGAGGAAATATCTAGCCAAAAAGACATTTTTAAAGCAGCAAAAGCTGTAAGAAACAACCTTTTTCATGGAGGAAAGACGACATACTCTAATCATGACGAATGGGAACGACAAAAAACTCTTGTGACTGAGGCTAAAAATCTTATTCTCTACATCGTCTCTAAAATGCCTGAAGTTAAAAAGATTTTTGAAGAGCCTCTTCCCTGACAGATTAGGGCCTGTTGACAAAGTGGGTTCCCAAATCAGCTGAACTGTGATTCAAGACTGTCTTTTAGGAGGCAGCCTTGGCACGTGGCGATTTGACAGACGCGGAATGGGAATTGATCGAAGCGTTGCTTCCGTCAGAGCGGGGCCGAAAGTCCCGTCCAGCTCAGGATAACCGCCGTTATCTGAATGGTATGCTACATGTGCTGCGCGTTGGCTGCCCCTGGCGCGACATGCACGAGCGCTACGGGAAATGGAATTCGGTCTATGTGCGCTTTCGCCGGTGGGCAGAGCAAGGCGTCTGGGATGGTCTGCTGGAAACGCTGGTG
>NZ_KE383920.1:128283-145570 GCF_000422785.1 Pseudovibrio exalbescens DSM 16456 | reverse complement strand
CTGACAGGCGGTGAAGCATCCGACTACAGCGCCGTTCCCGCCCTACTGGATATGCCTTTCCGCAAACCTCGGCTGTTCCTGGCTGACAAGGGATACGATGGCGATGCAGTGCGCCAAAGCCTGCTGCTGGCTGGCATCAGCCCTGTCATTCCGCCAAAGTCAAACCGCAGGGAACCGATACCTTGCGACTTCCGGGCCTACAAGGACAGGAACCGGATCGAGCGCATGTTCAACAAGGTCAAACAGTTCCGCAGGATCGCTACACGATACGATAAAACCAAAGCGTCCTTCGAAGCTTTCCTCAATCTCGCGGCTGCACGTCTCTGGCTACGAAACTTTGTCAACAGAGCCTAAAGATTGCCAGCAGGTAATCACTCAAGGATTGGCCTCTACGGCAGGGGTCAATCCTTTCTCAATCGCAACCCTCAAAACGTCTACATCAAGAATACTCAAAGTTAAACACGCTCGCATCTCGCAGCGTGAAATTAGGACTTTGATAGTCACCTCTCCCTACTCTCTTCTTTCATGAAAGTGGAGTGGCGCCAGCCTTGGTCTGGTATACTCGCGGTCTGGTGCCTGATTCTTTCAGGCGCCCAACAACCCGCAAAGGGAGACAAAAATGGCTAGATCACATTGGGTGACATTACTTGCCGCCGTTTTGGCATTTGGCTTTTCCCCCGCAGCCACCGCCGCCAACCTGCCCCACAACCCGGCAAGTCCACATACAACCTATTACTTCAAACCAGCCGAATACCCGTTCAACTTCCTTCTTCCCAACGACATGCAATCGCGCCCACGCGTTTACGGTACGGAGTACGATTGCCGAATACGTGTCTATGAAGATGGACCAGAGAATGTGTATCAGGCGTTTGTCACGGGCCGCTTCACCGACCCAAGCCGGTTCATCTCCAGTGTAGCGTGCTTCCAAACAGCCCAGAAATGCGATGCTTACCTCAACTTCATGAGAGGGTACTTGCAACTGGTCAATAGCGCCGCATGCCAACGCGGATATGCCAGCATCTTCTAAGACCCCAAACCCCGTGACAGCGTCGTGGCCCCTCAAACGAAAAGCTGCGAGACAAAAATGAATAAAAACACAATCGCCGCAGTTTGTGCTGTCATGGGCGTGCTTGGCGGGTGCGCCAGCCCGCCAAGCACCAACTATCTTGAAGCCCGCGTCATTCCCAACACGGGCCGAACCATACCGGTCGTCGAAGGGACAGAATACGACTGCCGCATTGCCAGCCAAACCACACCACCGGGCCAACTGTTTCAGGCGAATGTGGGCGGGCGCGTGTTGAGCGACGACCGGCCATACAACGTGACCACGCAGGCATGTTTTACCACGCAGGACGAATGTGAGGCCTACCTCTATCTCATGAATGGTTTGCTCGAACAGATCATCACGTCGCGCTGCTCCCTTGGCCTACGAACCGGCCTTTTCAGCTGAAAGTCACCGTATGCCGACCAAACCACCAAACAAAAAGAGCGGCCCAACCGGACCGCTCTTCAGTACTTTCTAGCCGTTCACAAGACTCAGATTGCCTTGTTGAACAGTTCCTCGACGTATTCCCAATTGACGAGATTATCGACGAACGCCTCAAGATACTTGGGGCGGGCGTTGCGGTAGTCGATGTAGTAAGAGTGCTCCCACACGTCGCAGCCGAGGATCGGTGTTGCGCCATGAACAAGCGGGTTTTCGCCGTTTGGTGTCTTCATTACGACCAGCTTGCCGTCCTTTACAGCGAGCCAAGCCCAGCCAGACCCAAACTGGGTCACACCTGCATTGATGAAATCAGCACGGAACTTGTCATAGCCGCCCAGATCTTCCTCGATCTTCTTGGCGAGTGCAGCCGGCAGCGCGCCGCCGCCGTTTGGCTTCATCCACTTCCAGAAATGCAGGTGGTTGTAGTGCTGACCTGCGTTGTTGAACAGACCGGCGTTGGTGCCATAGCTTTCCTTGACAACTTCCTCAAGGCTTTTGCCTTCAAGGCCGGAGCCTTCGAGCAGCTTGTTGCCGTTGGTCACATAAGCCTGGTGGTGCTTGTCGTGGTGATACTCAAGCGTTTCAGCAGACATGTAGGGAGCCAGAGCGTCGTAAGCATATGGCAGGTCTTCAAGTTTAAACGACATAGATTTGCCTCCAATCGAGCGTTGGTACGACTTCCTGCTGCTCATTGCGGCTGCGCCGAACGGGCAACTTGTGGCGAAACATAATGTTCTTTGGGTCTCTCAGCAACGGTTTCTACGTAGGATTTACAAATATTTTTGTTATTTTTTTAGACCCCATACATCTAACGTAGCGCGGACAAGGCGTTCTGGATCCGCTAACAACCATTGGTAAGTGATGTTTCACCAGCACCCCGTAACGTGAGGTGTTAGAACGCTGTACCCGAGATGTTGTGATGAGGCGCGAATGAGTCAATCCCGTACGCCACTTCAGATTGCGCTGGGAGGCTGCTTGGCCTTGGCAACCGTCATGGGAATTGGACGCTTCGTCTACACTCCCATCCTGCCGTGGATGCTGGCAGAACTGCGAGTTGATGAATTCGGAGCCGGCCTGATCGCCTCTGGCAATTACATGGGGTATTTGGTCGGGGCACTGCTGGCGGCCCGCGCGCCCCTTCCCGGCGGAGCCTATGCTCTGTTTGCAGTCGGTCTGGCGCTGACGGCGCTGACGACGGGCTTGATGAGTTTTTCAGGCTCCGTGGAGTACTACAGCCTCACGCGCTTTGTGTCGGGAGTAACCAGCGCCTATGTTTTCGTTCTCACCTCAACCTTGATTATCGGTCGTCTGGGGCAGTTGGGCAAAGAGCACCTCACCCCGGTCATCTTTGCCGGTGTCGGCCTTGGCATCTTTGTTTCTTCACTCGCCATTGAAGTGGCCGGCAACTTTTCAATAACCTCTTCAACGCTGTGGTGGATCAGCGGCGCAGCAAGTTTCGTGCTGATGGCGTATGTGTTGCTCCTATTTCCATCCCGCGAAGCCCCTTTGGTTCACGTAATGGGCACGACCTCTCCAAGCGAGCCCAGATTGCCGCGCACTGCAGGGCGATTGATTGTGGCCTATGGCCTTTTCGGCTTCGGGTATGTCATCACCGCAACCTTTCTGGGTGCCATCGCGGCGACCACCCCAGGCCTGGAAGACTTCGCCACCCGTGGATGGATGCTCGTGGGCCTTGCGATCATGCCCTCGGTTTTTCTCTGGAACAAAATCGCGCTCGCCATCGGATATGGGAAGGCCATCTCTCTAGCCTGCCTTCTTGAAGCGGTGGGCGTCGCCGTGAGCGTCCTGGTGCCCTCTTTGACCGGCATTTCAATTGCGGCCATCTTGCTTGGCGGCACCTTTGTCGGCATTACTGCCATCGGCCTCGTGGAGGCCCGCCGCCTTGCGCCGCGCAGCCCACGGTCAATCATAGGACTGATGACCGCAGCTTTTGGGCTTGGTCAGGTTGTTGGCCCCACCTTCTCGGGCATTCTGTTCGAATGGACTGGTGGGTTCACCATGGCATCGCTGGTCGCGGCGGGAGCCCTTGTTGCTGCAGCTATCATGACCTTCAAGCCATTCGAGACCACGACATACACCGCTCCCGCAGAGCAAAACACAGGCATTTGAAACAGCATGGGCCGGGTTCCATCGGGACCCGACCCATTTGCCTTATGGCCATTCACGCCTCAAAGGGCGGCACACCATTTCGGTGGCCCAGCACACTGAAGGGTCAATAGGTGAACGGCGATTTGGCCGCATACTCGAAATAGAGTTCCTGCGCCCGTTTCGAAACAGGGCCCGGTTCCATTTCCCGGTCATCAAGACGATTGGCGGGCACGACCTTCGAGTAGTTGCCCGTGGAGAAGATTTCGTCGGCCTCCTGAAAATCCCGGAACGACAACGTACGCTCGTAAACCTCGTAGCCCACGTCTCGCAGCAACTGGATGGTGCGCTGGCGGGTGATGCCATTCAGGAACGTGCCATTCCAGAATGGCGTATGAACGTCCCCATCCTTGACCATGAACACATTGGCTGACGTCAGTTCCGCAACATTGCCCAGTGTATCTCGCATGATCGCGTTATCAAATCCGCGTTTCTTGGCTTCCACGGACGCACGGGCATTGTTTGGGTAAAGACAACCTGCCTTGGCATTGACCGGCATTGTCTCCATGGTTGGACGCCGGAATGGCGACAACGTCAGACTGATCGCCTTGTCTTTGGGGGACATGGGCGCTGCAAACAGGCACAGACAGAACCGGGTGGAGTCCGCCGCGCCGTCAATTACGGTAGGTCCATCTTCTTCAGCCCAGTACATCGGCTTGATGTAGACCGCCTCGTCGCGCTCGAACTTGCCCATTCCCTCTTTTGTCAGTTCAGCAATCTGCTCCCACTGCATTGTTGCCGACAGCCCAAGTGCACCAGCAGAAGCGTTGATCCGCTGGGAATGCAAATCCAGATCAGGCATTACACCGTCAAAAGCACGGGCTCCATCAAAAACGCTTGATGCCAACCAGGCGGCGTGCGTCCGAGGACCCATGAGTGGCGGATTGCCCTCCAACCATTCGCCATCCACCCATGTCCAAGTTTTCGACCAATCGGCCATTGTTCATACTCCATTCTTTGGCGGCCTCCCCTGAGACCGCCACTCCCACCGTATTTTTGATTAGGTGGATCGAAACCAGAAAACAGATTGAGGTCAACTGTTTCCAGCCTAGCCGACGAAATGCGCATAAGAAATTCGCTTTACATCATGATTTCATGATATGTTCTCACGAAGAGCGGCGAAAAACGAAATAATCTGACAAGAACCAAGGCAATAGCCGCAACAGTGTGCCCGCATACCGATTCCCTCGGAGAATAGGTATATCGGCACCGGTTTACCGCATGGGCATTCAAGTTTAACCAAAATATTTTCAACAATTGCACACGAAGGTACGCAACATCAGAATAGTCTTTTGCAAAACAGGCATAATGTTTTGACTTGGGGAAAAGACATCCCAACCAACTGGAAAATAAATATAATTTAAGCTCACAGACTAAAACGATTTAGAATATCAGCCCAATTTCGCAGGTATTTTTCGGCTTTCAGATGCAAGTGCATTGCATTTCCTGGGCATACTGGCACTAGAAACAAAAAGACTCAGTAAATTGAATAGGTTGTATCGCTTGACGCGGTTTTGCGTTCGCGGTTTCTATAGAGAACAAGAGAAGCGAACTGCGGGAAGTAATGATGAGCCACTCGGTCTATGTTTTTGATGCCTACGGAACCCTGTTTGATGTGCATGCAGCGGTCCGTAAACATGCAGCCGCGATTGGTCCCAACAGCACCCGCCTTTCCGCCGTATGGCGTGAGAAGCAGCTCGAGTATTCCTGGACGCGATCACTCATGGGGCAATATGCCGACTTCTGGGAGCTGACCCGCGAGGCGCTCGATACCGCCTACAACATGGTTCCCGACTGCGATCCAAGTTACAAGCAAACGCTTCTTGACGCCTATTGGAAGCTGGATACTTATCCGGAAGTGCCTGAGGTTCTGAAAGCCTTGAAGGAGCAAGGCGCGCGCCTTGCGATCTTGTCCAACGGCTCTCCGGCAATGCTGGAGTCCGCTGTTCAGGCCGCCGGTATGACCGATGTCTTCGATGAAGTGTTTTCGGTTGACCCATTGCGGCGGTTCAAACCGGACCCGGAGATCTACGATATGGTCACCACGCATTTCCGGATTTACCCGCAAGCCTGCTCTTTCCAGTCTTCCAACCGCTGGGATATTGCGGGCGCCACAAAGTTTGGCATGCGAACGGTCTGGATCAACAGAGCCCAGGCGCCGGAAGAATACCATGACCTGACCCCCACTGCCGTGTTGACGTCCCTTAGCGGATTGATCGCCTTGGGTTAAGTGCCGCAACTAGACAAAGCGGCGATGCTTTTAAATATGCAAGGCGCATGGAACGCTCATAGACTTGTGACAGATTTGGGGCATCATTCGCACGTATCCACCGGAAACATGTTTCCGTGAGTTGAAGCGGCTTTGCGGCTTCTGGTAGCACAGTGAGCATGATACCAGAGCCATCGCTTCCTCAAGCACGCCGCCTTGAAGCGGGCGTGCTGGCTGTGCTTTTGAGTGCAGTTGGATATGGAAGCATTCCCTTTTTCGCGATGGTCGGCTATGCGGGCAATCTGACGCCTGAAATTGCCGTTGTGGCGCGCTATGGATTTCCAGCCTTGCTGTTGGGATGGCTGTTGCCGCGCGCGCTCAAGTCCGGCACTGGTGGCAAGCAATTCATGCTGACGGGTATGCTGATGGGTCTGGGAGCATGGGCCTTTTTCAAGGCTCTTGCGCTATTGCCCATCACGCTGGCCATTCTCTTGTTCTTTTCCTACCCCCTGTTTTCGCAGGCCCTCAAGCTGGCCATGTCTCGCCGGGGCATAGGTTTTTACGGCGTTCTCAGCGCGTTGCTCAGTGTGATTGGGGTGATCCTTGCATTGATCAGCAGTTCGGGAGATACCGCCTTTTCCACGAAAGGGCTTGCTTTTGGTTTGATGGCACCGGCGGCCTACGCTCTGGTCTTGCACAAGATGAACCATGGGGCGGACTATCTGGCGCCCCTTCAAGTCGCGGCGTGTCTTTTTGCTGGCACCTTGTTGATTACCATGCCGCTGTTTCTTCTGTCAGACACACCACAGGCCTTTCCCGAGGGTCTATCGGGGTGGGGTGCCCTGCTGGGCCTCATGCTGTTGACGGGTATCTTGCCACAATTTCTGATGGCTTATGGCGCCCCAATAGCGGGGCGCGCCATTACCGCCAGTGCGGGCGGATTGGAGTTCATGACCGCACTTGTTCTGGGGAGTGTGGCAGTGCAATCCGTACCAAGCCCGCTGGAGTGGGTCTCAGCGGGCTTCATCGTGATTGCACTCGTTCTGGCAAGTAGGCTTGATAAAGCGGAGTTTGACCGCTAGCACGCGGCTTGATTGGCTCAGACCGCGTTTTCATGTTTCGGCGCGGGTAATCCACTTTGGAACGCGCGGCGGCACGTAGCCCTCAAAAGCGTCCAGCATGGCGCCAGCTGTATCCTTGACGATGACCATATCCCGCATTTCCGGCTTCAAGAACTCTTCTTCGACCATCAAGTCCATAAAGGCCAACAACCGGCCATAAAAGCCATTGATGTTCAACAATCCGCAGGGCTTTCGGTGATAGCCAAGCTGGCCCCATGTCCAGACTTCAAACATTTCCTCCATGGTTCCCGCTCCGCCTGGAAGGGAAACGAACCCGTCGGAAAGATCCGACATCATGGCCTTACGCTCGTGCATGGAGCCCACGATGTGCAACTCACTGAGACCGGGATGGGCCAGTTCCTTCGCTGCCAGCGCCTCGGGCAAAACGCCAATGACCGAACCTCCGGCTTCCAGCGCCCCGTCAGCAACCATGCCCATGAGGCCCACCTTTGCGCCGCCGTATACCAAGGTTGCACCGCGTTCACCGATCGTGCGACCGAGGGTCCGCGCTGCCAAGGCATAGTCTCGTCTCTTACCCGGGCTGGAACCACAAAAAACACATACCGATTTCATGAGAAGTCCTTCTATCGTGCCTTACTTGCTGGCTTGCAACAGGCGAGCCGATACGGCCCGCCTTCTTTGCATTTCCCGGAAAAATCAGTCCTTGGACAGGGCATCCAGTACCCGCGCCCAAGAGCGAATACCGCGATGGTAGCTCGACAGCTCATATTTTTCATTGGGTGAGTGGATCTGGTCGTCCTCCAGACCGAAGCCGATCAGCATCGAATCCATGTTGAGAATGGTCTTGAACTTGCCAACAATGGGAATGGAGCCACCCGACCCGACCAGTGCTGCTTCCTTGCCCCACTCTTCTGTCAGGGCCGCCTGCCCCTTGGCCAACGCCGGCGCATCAAAATCCATGCGCAGGGCTGGATCTCCGCCATGCGGGTGCAAAATCAACTCAAAATCTTCCGGTGTCTTCTCCGCCAGATACGCACGAAACGCGTCGCGCACTTTCTGCGGATCCTGATCACCAACCAGACGGAAGGAAATCTTGGCGTGCGCTTCCGATGGAATGACTGTCTTGAAGCCTTCCCCGTTGTAGCCGCCCCACAAACCATTGACTTCACAGGTTGGGCGGGTCCAGATCTGTTCCAGAACCGTGCGCCCCTTCTCGCCTCCAGGCTGGGTCAACCCCACACCTCCGAGATACGCTGTCTCCGAGAAGTTCAGGTTGTCCCACATAGCCTTGACGTGGTCGGGCATCTCGATAACGCCCTCATAAAAGTTGGGCAACGTGATCCGGCCGTCGTCGTCGCGAAGCCCTGCCACCATATCCGCAAGGACGTGAAGCGGATTGCGGGCGGCACCGCCATACATGCCGGAATGCAGATCCTTGTCTGGTCCGCGCAGAGTGATCTCTTCTCCGACGAGCCCGCGCAGCATGATCGTGATTGCAGGGGTTTCCCGGTCCCACATGTTGGTGTCACACACCAGAGCAAGATCCGCGGCCAGTTCCTCTTTGTTTTCTTCAAGGAACGGCTGCAAGGACGGCGATCCGCTTTCCTCTTCACCTTCAAGCATCA
The DNA here is from genome assembly GCF_000422785.1 of Pseudovibrio exalbescens DSM 16456. Classification (GTDB taxonomy): domain Bacteria; phylum Pseudomonadota; class Alphaproteobacteria; order Rhizobiales; family Stappiaceae; genus Pseudovibrio; species Pseudovibrio exalbescens. Next base: position 137,002 of record NZ_KE383920.1, on the reverse strand, counting down.
CGGTGACCGAAATCGGCAAATCGCCGGTTTCCTCAATCCAGGCACGGGCAGCTTCAACAAAGGTCATGAGCTGGCCTTTGTCGTCGTCTGCGCCACGGGCCACGATCATTTTCGAGCCGTCTTCACGTTCGACCAAGCGGGGTTCGAAGGGGTCTGTTTCCCAAAGTTCCAGCGGATCTACAGGCTGCACATCATAGTGACCATAGAACAGTACGTGCGGGCCCGGCTTGTCATCGCTGGTGCGATGACCAACCACCATGGGATGGCCCGTCGTATCTCGCACCTGAGAGGGAATGCCAATGGCGGTCAGTTGGTCGGCCATCCACTGTGCGGCCATGCGGCAATCGTTCTTGAACGCCGGGTCTGTCGAAATCGACTTGATCCTCAAGAGTTCGAAGAGGCGATCCACGCTTTGATCGATGTTGGTATCAATACGCGAGAGAACCTGATTCACAGCGGTCATCTATGACTTCCTTCCTGAAATAGCGCAGAGAACGCCCGGATGGGCGGTCACGCCGGTCTGCTCGATAGCTACAAGCGTGACGGTTGTAGTTGCCCTATCACACCTTTTGGGAAAATTCCCAGACTTTCTGCTGCAAACTCGGGTTTTGCAGAGGCCGCCGTTTGATTTGAACTATAATCTTTTGAAAATCAGTCAGTTACGACCTTTAGTCGGATTGACTACTAATTATGATACCTTGCTAATTAGAGCAGAGAAATTTAATCTTGAGGTAATGATCCTGAACGGGAAATCCCGCACTCGCTTCGTTCCGGTCTGTGTGACCGGTTTGGTCAGGGGGCGGACTGGGAGAGAGACATGCACGTATTAATTGATCGGATAGTCAAGAAAACGGCACTGACCGAAGATCAGGCCAAAACAGCTGTCGGCGTCATCTTGAACTTTGTTTCCAAGAATGCCAGCAGCGACGACATGAACACGTTGATGGAAGCCTTCCCGGCTGCCAAAAACTTTCTCAATGCGGAAGAGACCCGCGAGAATGCTGGCCTGTTGGGCGGGCTGGCCAGCCGAATGTCTTCCAGCGTTGGCATGCTGGCGGCTTTGAACGAGTTGACCAGCGAAGGCTTGAGCATGGCGCAAATTCAGGCTGTCGCACGAGAAACCATCACCCTCGCCAAAGAGCGTATCGGGGACGAGCGGGTCAACGAAATCGTCGCGAAAGTTCCGGGTTTGAAACAGATTGCATAACCAGAAAGGTCAGGCCAGCTGATGATGGGCTTGCCAGTGAGCGTTTCGATCTTGCTCGGTTGGCAACGCACCGAGACCTGCGTGATGCCGAGCATGTACTCGTTGTTCCAATGAAACCACGCGGGTTCAAATAAGGTTATTAGGGTTTTCAGTTCAGGGTTCAGGCCGGTTCAGGGCCTGCCCCAAAGGCGCTCAAGACCGACGTCATGGGCTTGCAACGATACGGCGTAACCGCCCGTGTCGGAATGCTGCTTGGGAGTGTCGCTTAGCTATTGAGCACAGTGGCTCCAATTAAAACTGCCGGTCTTACCAAAGTACCCTCTTACAAAACGGAGGCCGACTTGGCGCAGCTGCATCGTGCAATGGGACGAATAGGTGCCCGGAGCCGCGGAAATTGCGCGCCGTGATTCCGAAATTAAGACCGTTGCCCAAAACGCTCGCCAGAATGATTTCGGCTAGGCTTTGAACGCTTCATCTCGGCTGAGAAGGCGCGGCGTTCAATGGTCTATCTGGGCGGCCAAGTCTTGCCCCAAACATCGCTTGACGGTGGAGCCGCATTATTATGGCGATGCGGACCACCGACCATGACCCGTAACCAAGACAAACCCAACGCGTGACCGCGATGAACTGGCGGTACCCAGATCATATCCTGCACCCTGCAGCACTGGTCTGGTTTGATCCTCCTCGTCAAGCAGATGAAGAAGCAATATAAACCCTGCGATGCGGTCGTGCAGTCCAAAACGGCCCCATACTGGTTATCAACACATCGTCTTGAGCCGACCCAAGCATCTGAATGAACAAGAAAAAACGGTGGGACCACTACATCTCGAGAATTTGAAGGCATCCAACATCGCTTCAATCAGCGAAAGATATCCCTCTCATCAAACCAGCGCTCTGCAAGCCAGCGCACTGTAAACCTGCACACAGCGGAGCACTTCATAATTCGCGGCGCAGGTCTCATGATTTGCAATGCCATTTTCACAGCTTGAAACACTCGGCACTATATAAAGGAGCGCGCCCTCCATGTACCCTGTCAGATCTTTATTTGGCCATAGCGCAACGCTTCCACCACGGTGTGGGTTTTATTGGAGGCATTCAGCTTGGCACTGGCGTTTTGCAAGTGCGCATGCACCGTGCGTTGCGAAATCTGCAAGTCCTCGGCGATCTCATGGGCTGTTTTGCCAAGAGCCGTGAGTTCCAACACACGCCGCTCACGCGTGGACAGGTCTCCAGGCCTTTGATCAGAAATGACACCCAGCTCAAACAGGCGTCTGAATGCTGCAGAGCTCACAATCTCCAGAGCTGCCAAATCATAGGGCTCCGTGGATAACTGCCGCCCCGCCCCCATGACCATGGCCTGGAAGGGACGCAATGCATCCACCGGCACGACCATGACCCGGGCACCTTCTCCAATGGCACCAAACAGTTCCGAGTGGGCAATCTCGCTTGGGGATACGGAACGGATGGTTGGGCGGTTACCAGAAAGGCCGAGCATAAGTGCCGGATCGTTGGAGGCCAGAGTACTGCGCTCAATCCCGCCATTGCGCTCGTCCGGCCAACGGAACCGATGGACTAGACTGTCAATCGTCCGGTTTGGCATCGGCAAACCCGTGATCAGGATATGTGAGGCCCCAAGCCGGCGCAGAAAGGACTCCACGATATCAAGGACCGGCTTAGCCGCGCGCGCCTCTGCGATTGCCTTGACCTTTGCCTCGATGTCCATTGTATCGTTCATTTCCTGCACCTTCCCAAAGACCCCGTGGAACACTTCTTTTCATGAATTCAAATCAACCATCAACCGGTCCCGAACTCAGTCACACGACTGTCTGACACCGATGTTATTCCCGTCTCCTCTGTCACGGCCTTCCTGTCGCCGCGAAGTTTTCCTGGCCTCACTTCAGAGCGCATTGGCTGCGCCAGCAAAATCGGACCGTTTTTCAGATCTCCAGATCCAAAGGGACGCCCCCCTGAAACCGCCGAGCAATCGCTTTCACTTGACGCTCAAAAGGTATTTTTATTCAATATTTTAACCGAACACCTGCCGACGCGATGCTTGACATCTCGATTGCGAGAAACCTATCGTACTGCGTCGTTGCCTTGCGGCCAATGCTGGCCCTGTTGGCATTTCAAAACTGGTCGTCTCGGCGTTGAACCCTTCAAGCTGTTAATCTTTTGATAAGCATTATTAACAGCGCCAGTTGCGGCAGGGTCAACTGAGATAAGTTTAGGACGATTAAGCTTAATGTCATTAATACCTATCCATCGTTCGTGGGCATGGATCCGGGGTGCATGCGGCTTGCAACTCTACGACCTTACCGGATTGGTCAAACGCATAGCTTGCGCTGATTACGGGATCATTCGTATAAAACACGGGGGAAGAACGGATGACGACAGTGCAAAACATTGAGATTCCAGAGTTTTTTTTGGAGCACACGCGCGCTGACTGGGAGAAGGCCGCGGCAGCTGCACTGAAGGGTGCAGGTCTTGAGAAGCTCCAGAGCACCGGCGGTGACGGACTTGTCACCCTTCCGATTTATGGGGCGTCTCAAACAGCGGCCCCACTGCATCTCAGGGAAGCGTCGCTGCCGTGGACAATCGTTCAACGCGTGGATATTCCGGAAATCACCGCCGCAAACGCGCAGATTCTGGAGGATCTGGAGGGCGGCGCCGGGGGCATAGATCTGATTTTTCCGGCCAGCAACCGATCGCGAGGCGCGGGAATAAACCTGAACAGCCTGGAAGATGCGGCGCAGCTGTTACAAGGGGTGCTGAGCGACCTTATCACCCTGCGCTTGAATTGCGGTCACGAAGGCACCGCGATAAGCCTTGCCATGATGGAGGCCTGTCTGGCCCAAGGCATTGACCCGGCGCAGTTGCGGTTGGAAGGCACCATCGACATCATCGGGTTTTATGCCCGTCGCGGGTGGCTCGGCAATCCCATAGAAGTCCCCGAAGGCCGCCTTTTGGACCTTGTGGCTTATGCTCGCTCGCGAGGGGTAACAAGTGCGTTTGCCCGCGCCGATGGACGCACCTTTCATGATGCGGGCGCCAATGCAACACAGGAACTGGGCCTAACCCTTGCCAGCGCCTTGTATTACCTGAAGGTTCTTGAACGTGGATCGATTGACGAAACCACGCTGCCGCATCACGTATCCCTGACGTTGAGCGCAGATGCGGACCAGTTTCTGACCCTGATCAAAGCACGCGCCCTGCGAAAACTCTGGGCGGCCCTCCTGCAAGGCGCCGATTTGCCGCCGGTCCCCGCTCGCCTCCATATGGAAAGCTCGTGGCGCATGATGACCAAAGCCGACCCTTGGGTGAACCTGTTGCGCGGCACCACCAGTGCATTTGCCGCCGGCGTCGGCGGGGCGGATAGCGTTTGCGTTCTCCCCTTCACCAGTGCCGCCGGTTTGCCCAACGCCTTTGCCCGCCGCCTTGCGCGCAACACCCAACTTATTCTCGCGGAAGAAAGTAACCTGTTTCGGGTCATGGATCCCGGCGCGGGCAGCGGCATGATCGAGGCGCGCACCGATGCGCTTGTCAATGCCGCGTGGGATTACTTTCAGAAAATCGAAGCGGCAGGTGGTGTTTATGCGGCCCTTACCTCTGGCCTAATTGCTGAAGACATTAAGGAAAACCGACGCAAGCAGGAGCACGACGTCGCCACCGGCAAACGCCCTCTGACGGGAACAAGTGCCTATCCCAACCTGGATGAACCCCAAGTGGATACGATTTCAGTGCCTGAACTGGACGTCGCGGAGAGCACACAGGCGCTGGACCTGCCGCCCCCCTCCACCGATGGGGCCCTGAGCGCGGCAATCTTGAACAGCCTACGGGGACAAGCGACCCTTTCCGATGTGGTCGCTGCGCGAGAACGCAAGGGCGGCGACACCTGTCCTGCCCTAGAGCCAAGTCGATTATCCGAACCATTTGAACGCCTTAGAGCGTGTTCCGACGCTTACAAGGAGCGCCATGGGCATCGTCCCAAAGTGTTTCTGGCCTCAATGGGCAAAGTTGCACAACATACGGCGCGCGCCACCTTTGCCACCAACCTTTACGCAGCCGGCGGTTTCGAGTGCACGGAAATGCAAGAGTTTGAACAAAACACGGATATTGTGCGCGCATTTGAACGCAGTGGAGCGGTGCTTGCCTGTCTGTGCTCTGAAGACGACGTCTATGAAAGACTGGCCGTCGACGTATGCGCATTGCTGAAAAAATCTGGGGCTCAGCGGATAACGCTGGCAGGTCGCCTGCCCGATTTGAAAGAGGCTCTTGGTCAAGCCGGACTGAGTGGTTTCATTTTTACTGGCAGTAATATTCTGGAAGAGTTGCAGGCTTGTTTTGACGCTCTGGACGAGAAACTCCCCTGCGACCAGGAGGCTTTGTCATGAGCCGGTTCCCGGATTACTCCAAGGTTCGTTTTGAAGATGTGGCCGCGAGGGCGCGTCCCAATACCGACCCCGAAGCGGCTTGGCAGACGCCAGAGGGCATCGCGGTCAAGGGGAGTTACAGCGCCCAGGATACCGATGGCCTGCGCCAAGTGAACACGTGGCCGGGCCTGGCGCCGTTCCTGCGCGGTCCCTACCCTACAATGTATGTGCAGCGACCATGGACCATTCGCCAGTACGCCGGCTTTTCAACTGCCGAAGCCTCGAATGCATTTTACCGACGCAATCTGGCTGCGGGTCAAAAAGGGTTGTCAGTGGCCTTCGATCTGGCTACCCACCGCGGCTATGACAGCGACCACCCCCGTGTAGCCGGGGATGTGGGCATGGCAGGCGTGGCAATTGACTCCATATATGACATGCGCACCCTGTTTGACCGCATTCCGCTGGACCAGATGAGCGTTTCGATGACCATGAACGGCGCCGTTCTACCCGTCATGGCGCTCTACATCGTGGCAGCAGAAGAACAAGGGGTTCCGCCGGAAAAACTGTCGGGCACCATTCAGAACGACATCCTGAAAGAGTTCATGGTGCGCAACACCTACATCTACCCGCCGGCGCCCTCCATGCGGATCATCTCCGATATCTTCGCCTACACGGCGCAACACATGCCCAAGTTCAACTCCATTTCCATTTCCGGCTACCACATGCAGGAAGCGGGAGCGACGGCGGATCTGGAACTGGCCTTCACCATTGCTGACGGCATCGAATATGCCCGCGCTGGCGTGGCCGCCGGCATGGACATTGACCGGTTTGCACCGCGCCTGTCGTTCTTCTGGGCCATTGGCATGAACTTCTTCATGGAAGTGGCGAAAATGCGCGCGGCCCGGCTCATCTGGGCCAAGTTGATGCAGGAGAACTTCCAGCCGCAGAACCCAAAGAGCCTGTCGCTGCGCACCCACTCGCAGACGTCCGGTTGGTCCTTGACGGCACAAGATGTTTACAACAACGTGATCCGGACCTGCGTGGAAGCGATGGCGGCCACTCAGGGCCACACGCAGTCGCTTCACACCAATGCGCTGGATGAAGCCCTTGCCTTGCCAACGGATTTCTCGGCCCGCATTGCACGCAATACGCAGCTGTTCCTACAGCAGGAAAGCGGCACTACCCGCACCATCGATCCGTGGGGCGGCTCCTACTACGTGGAAAGCCTCACCAACGATCTGGCCGCAAAAGCCTTGGAACACATCGCCGAGATCGAAGCTTTGGGCGGCATGGCCAAGGCAATTGAAAAAGGCATTCCCAAGCTGCGCATTGAAGAAGCTGCGGCCAAGACACAAGCACGCATCGACAGTGGGCATCAGAGCGTGATTGGCGTCAACAAGTTTCGGCCCGACCGGGAAGAACCGCTTGAAGTGCTTCAGGTCGACAACGCAGAGGTGCGCGCCCAGCAGATTGAAAAGCTCAAACGCCTGCGCGCGGAGCGGAACGAGGCAGACACTCAAGCCGCCCTTTCCGCCCTTGAGCACGGCGCCCGCGAGCGAACGGGAAATCTTCTGGATTTGTGTGTCAAGGCGGCCCGCGCCAAAGCATCGGTGGGCGAGATTTCAACGGCCATGGAAAATGCCTGGGGTCGCCACAAGGCGGAGATCAAGTCCATCGCCGGGGTTTACAAACGGGAGGTTGGAGCCATGTCGGATGTGGTCACACGGCTCGAAAAGCTGGTGGCAGCGTTTGAGGAAAACGATGGCCGGCGCCCGCGCATCCTTGTGGCCAAGATGGGTCAGGACGGGCACGACCGCGGCCAGAAAGTTATCGCCTCGGCGTTCGCGGATCTGGGCTTTGACGTGGATATTGGACCGCTTTTCGCAACGCCCGAAGAAGCAGCCCGACAAGCGGTGGAAAATGACGTGCATATCGTGGGCGTCTCCTCGCTCGCCGCAGGGCATTTGACGCTGGTTCCGGCGTTGAAACAGGCGCTTAGCGAAGAAGGTCGGGACGACATCATGATCGTCGTTGGCGGGGTTGTGCCACCGCAGGATTACGAGGCTCTTTATCGCATGGGAGCCTCGGCAATCTTTCCACCGGGTACGGTCATTTCAGAGGCAGCCGAAGGGCTTGTACATGAGCTCAACAAACGCCTCGGATACGAACCGGATGCGGCGGCGGAGTAGTACTTCTCGGCATAACGGCCCGTTCCAAATCCCTGCAAACAGGGAGTACGCCGCATTTTCCGTGGAATGCTGCTCTGGATGCCGCATCAAGTGCGGCATGACATCCGGTGGGGATGAACGGTCCGTGGATCTCGCTGCCTCTCAAGAGGATATGCTGACTATCTCCCAAGCATTTGGGTCTCCATGGAACCAAAGCTAATGAGAACTGACAGCATCGCCCATTCGTTTTACTGTCACCCCGGCCCCCGAGCCGGGGTCCAGTAAGGCGGCGGCCGCATCCTCCGTGCCATGCTGTTCTGGATGCCGCATCAGGTGCGGCATGACATCCGGTGGTTGGGCGAGATGCTGGAGGTCAAAAAGCCATGTTTCATCCAAGGTGAATGAGACCAAAAAACCTCACAACACACTCACCGTCACCCCGGCCCCCGAGCCGGGGTCCAGTGCTGTGGCAAGCACATCCTCCGTGCCATGTTACTCTGGATGCCGCATCAAGTGCGGCATGACATCCGGTGGGGATGAACGGTCCGTGGATCTCGCTGCCTCTCAAGAGGATATGCTGACTATCTCCCAAGCATTTGGGTCTCCATGGAACCAAAGCTAATGAGAACTGACAGCATCGCCCATTCGTTTTACTGTCACCCCGGCCCCCGAGCCGGGGTCCAGTAAGGCGGCGGCCGCATCCTCCGTGCCATGCTGCTCTGGATGCCGCATCAAGTGCGGCATGACATCCGGTGGGGATGAACGGTCCGTGGATCTCGCTGCCTCTCAAGAGGATATGCTGACTATCTCCCAAGCATTTGGGTCTCCATAGAACCAAAGCTAATGAGAACTGACAGCATCGCCCATTCGTTCTACTGTCACCCCGGCCCCCGAGCCGGGGTCCAGTAAGGCGGCGGCCGCATCCTCCGTGCCATGCTGTTCTGGATGCCGCATCAAGTGCGGCATGACATCCG
>NZ_KE383920.1:0-127645 GCF_000422785.1 Pseudovibrio exalbescens DSM 16456 | reverse complement strand
CCCCCGAGCCGGGGTCCAGTGCTGTGGCAAGCACATCCTCCGTGCCATGTTGCTCTGGATGCCGGATCAAGTCCGGCATGACATCCGTGGGGATGAGAGGGGTTGAAGGACACAGACTATCAGTCCAGCCGGACTATGCGCCGCTTGGGTGTGATCCCGGCAATTTCCAGAATGAGCTTGCGGCGCACCGCATCGGCAAAGGTTTCCCGACTATCGGCGGTCACGACAAAAGAGCCCGGACCACCAATGATCCGCTGGGCAAATGCGGCTTCAAGGTCGTACCCAGCCGGGCGACCGGAGCAATGGCGGCACAGGACGGCCAGCCCGTTGATGATGATGCCGGCATCGATCACTTGTTGCCGTGCCGGGCCAATGGGCGGTCCGTTGAAGTTGGTGGCACTATCCGCTGACAAGTCGATCACACGGCGCAACCCCTGAAAGGTATTGGAATCAATCCGTTGCTTGGCAAAAAGGAGGGCATCCCCAATGGCATTGCTGCCGAATGCGCGGCGCGGCGGTTCCATCAAGCGTGTGGCAAAGGTTTGTGCGGTTTCGGGACCATCAATCACCATCCAGTCCACGACGACATCTTGCGAGCCAACGCTGCCCCACTCAATGTAAGTGACGGCTATCTTGCCATAGATGTTGCCTTTAATGGCGGAGATCACTGCCGGGTCCGTGATGGCATCAGCGTAGCCCTGGCGTTGAAAACGGATCTCTGCCGTGTCGATCGATCCCGTGGCATCGGCCAACAGAACAAGTTCAAGGTCCAGTTCTTCCGCATTCAACGCCGATAAGGACGTAGGCACCATGAATACCATTGCAATCAAAAAGCAAAGCCAGCGCCGAACCATTCAACCTCTCCCTGCGTCATCAATGTAAGTACGGTAGGGAGGTGCTGTGTATCTGGCCATATGGCGGGCTAGAAAATCACGCGATCGTGATCATCGCAAACGCCCTGTCGCCACCTTGCTTTGCCCGTCTCGCCCCTGCGTGGGGATATGATAGGGTTCAGCAAGATTTGTTCATGGCGTTTATGATTTAAAAACCTCAAGCCACGGGCATCAGCAAGGGAGCCGACCCAGTGCAAACCAAGTCCATGCCATCTCACCACACACCAACCCAAACGGCCTATGAGGCCCGGATGCTGCGTGTGGTGCAGTACATTTATGCCAATCTTGAGGGCGACTTGTCCCTCGACACACTGGCAGATGTTGCCTGCATGTCTCGGTTTCACTGGCACCGGGTCTACCATTCCATGACTGGTGAAACGTTGGCCAATGCGATCCGGCGGATCCGGCTGTGCCGAGCCGCGGGATATTTGTTGCAGTCTGAGGAGGCCATCGAAACAATTGCCGTGAAATGCGGCTATCCCAGCGTCCAGAGCTTCAATCGGGCGTTCAAGGCCGGTTTTGCCTGCTCACCGGGTGTGTTTCGCAAGACGGGAACACGCGTTCCCTCACTTGGCCTCACCAAACAGGGACCTGTTGCCATGTATGAAGTCAGCATAAAAGACGAACCAGCCCGGCATCTTGCCGCAATCCCCCATCAAGGCGATTACATGAAGATCGGAGAGGCCTTCGACAAACTGGCCGCAATCTTCACCAGTCGGCAGTTGTGGCCCGTATCGGGTGAGGCTATCGGCGTATACTTTGACGATCCAGAGGCCGTCGCTGAACCAAACCTGCGCTCCGTGGCGGGAATGGTGGTGCCTGCCTCGGTGGAAATGACCGGCGGGCTGGAGCCGGTGGATCTGCCCTCTGGTCCTCACGCGGTTCTTCGCCACGTGGGTCCCTATGCTGGCCTTCACGCGGCTTACACCTACCTGTTTGGCGAATGGTTACCAGCCTCAGGGCATGAAGCGCGCAACAGCCCCAGCTTTGAGGTGTACGTCAATGCCCCCCAAGACACACCAGCCAACGAACTGGTAACCGACATCTATCTGCCGCTGGAATCCTGAGCGCGCCCTCAGACCGGTGAGCCATCCTGGGTCTCGTGTGTGAGTTCTTTTGCCCGCTGCCCGACCGATCTTCCTAGTGGCGGCATTGGGGAGTTCGGTCGGGTAGTCTTGGTCCGAGAACTCTTTTCTCCCGGGCGTTCAGTGCTTATGGTGGCGGCACAAACCACCACCTGCGCCCCACAAGCCCGGGAGAAGCCTGACCCATGTTCGTGCGTCCACCTCAGATTCTGGCTCCCAAAAAGCAAGCAGATCCGCTTTCCGAGGCATTGGAACAAGAGATCCTTTCGGAAAAGATTGGAACCTTGTCTCGCCTCAACAAGAAGCTGGAGGCCGCCTTGGCGCATTTGGCGGCTGAAGAAGCCAAGGGGCCTCAAGCCTGCGCACACACTCATGCCCTCTTGCAGGCTCAAGCTGGTGAAGCCTTGTGGCATGTTATCATTCAGCGCGAGATTGCCGGGCTGACGGGCCTCAAGGGATTTCTGGATGAAATGGGTGTTCCCCGCGAGGTGCGCTTGAACGCGGGGCCAGTTCCGCCACATTTGCGGAACTGCCGCTGAAGGCCCGCACCTCACGCTGGCCCGGCAGGACCGCGCTTTGAAATCCGAGCGACTCTGCGTATATGCAATAGAGACCAAAGGGAGAAAGCCGCATGTTGACCACAACTACCAGTAGCCTGCAGGGGCATGAGATTGAACAATACCATGGCATGGTGCACGGCGAAGCCATTTTGGGCGCCAATGTGTTCAAGGACTTGTTTGCAGGTATTCGTGATATTGTGGGCGGGCGTTCGGCTGCCTACGAAGACGAGTTGCTGCGTGCCCGTCAGATTGCCATTCAGGAAATGTGTGATGAGGCACAACAAATGGGCGCCAACGCCGTGATTGGGGTTGATATCGACTATGAAACTGTTGGCAGCAACGGCTCCATGCTGATGGTCACGGCTACCGGCACCGCAGTGCGTTATCGCTGACCGTCGCTTTCATGGCAAATACATCCTCCAAGCCAAGAGACAACATTGATGATCTGGCGCAGGGACTGGTAGCCGGCAAGCGCGCTGCCTTGGCCCGTGCCATTACTCTGGTGGAATCTCGCCGGTCCAGCCATCGCCGACAGGCTGAGGCATTGGTGTCCCGCCTCATGGACCGCACAGGCCGAGCACTGCGTATAGGCATTACCGGTGTGCCGGGGGTTGGAAAGTCTACAACGATTGATACCTTTGGTAGCAATCTGACGGCCGCAGGCCACAAGGTGGCAGTGCTGGCCGTCGATCCCACGTCCACCCGCACCGGTGGTTCCATATTGGGCGACAAGACGCGCATGGCGCGGCTGGCGGTGGACCGCAATGCCTATATCCGCCCCTCTCCTTCGGCAGGCACGCTGGGCGGTGTGGCGGCCAAAACGCGCGAATCCATGCTGTTATGCGAAGCCGCCGGTTTTGACGTCATTCTGGTGGAAACTGTTGGGATTGGCCAATCGGAAACCACCGTGGCGCAGATGGTGGACTTCTTCCTAGTCTTGATGTTGCCTGGGGCTGGGGATGAGTTGCAGGGCATCAAGAAAGGTGTTCTGGAAATTGCCGATATGATCGCCGTGAACAAGGCAGATGGTGAAGGCGCGGTGCGGGCCCGCGCGGCAGCCTCGGAATACCGGGCGGCGCTCAACATTTTGGCCCCGCGCTCAAAAACGTGGAGCCCCCCGGTAATGACGATCTCCGGGTTGGCCAATGAGCGTCTGGATGAGATGTGGGAGCAAATCCTCACGTTTAGGGACCGCATGACGGCGACAGGCGAGTTTCAGGAAAAGCGGGCCACACAGCAGGTGGCGTGGATGTGGAGCCTTTTACAAGAGCGCCTTTTGGAAGCGTTGCGCACCAACGGCAGTGTAAAAGCTCTGCTGCCGGACGTGGAAGCCGCCGTGCGTGAGGGCCGCATGCCCGCCACTCTTGCGGCGCGCCAACTGGCAGAGGCGTTTGGGGTCGAACTCTGAAGCGGAAGATGTCATGCCGGACTTGATCCGGCATCCAGAGCAGCATGGCACGGAGAATGCGGCTGCCGCCTTACTGGACCCCGGCTCGGAGGCCGGAATGACGGAAGTGGGATGGACGATAGGTCTCTGGGCCTCACTTGTGACCGCGTGAAAATGCTTCGCGACGATACCGCCACACCGGATCATCGCGGATGTCATCCCGGACCAGCGCAGCGCAGATCCGGGATCCAGCACTGGAAGAGCGAGTGCCAACACCTCGCACCGATGTCATGCCGGGCTGGATCCGGCATCCAGAGCAGCATGGCACGGAGAATGCGGCTGCCGCCTTACTGGACCCCGGCTCGGAGGCCGGGGTGACGGGGAGTGTGTTGTGAGGTTTTTTGGTCTCACTCACCTTGAATAAAATGTGGCTTTGCAACCTCTGGCCTCTCGCCCAACCATCGAATGTCATCCCGGACCAGCGCAGCGCAGATCCGGGATCCAGCACTGGAAGAGCGAGTGCCAACACCTCGCACCGGATGTCATGCCGGACCTGATCCGGCATTCAGAACAGCATGGCACGGAGAATGCGGCTGCCGCCTTACTGGACCCCGGCTCAAAGGCCGGGGTGACGGTGGAGTGTGCTGTGAGGTTTTTGGTCTCATTCACCTTGGATGAAACGTGGCTTTACTACCTCCGGCATCTCGCCCAACCATCGGATGTCATGCCGAACCTGATCCGGCATCCAGAGCAACATGGCACGGAGGATGCGGCTGCCGCCTTACTGGACCCCGGCTCGGAGGCCGGAATGACGGGGGAGTGTGTTGTAAGGGCCTTACGACCGCACCATTAACGGGCGCGCGCGATACTCATGGCCGTGTGCCGACGAGAAAAAAGCACCAAGAGGGATCCGCTTGTCATGATGATACCGCCGAGGACCGTCTGCCATGCAAACACGAACCTATCGATGAGCCCCAACTGAAAGAACAGGAACTCAAGGCCAAGCGACATGAACGGCAGGGCTGCAATGCCCGCCAGATAGTTTTCGGTGCCCACCCGATAGACTGCGCGCAAGGACAGGAACTGGGAGGTTCCGCGCAACAGCGCGCCGACCAGGATGGCGGCGATCCAGAGCGTTGGATCCAGCAGCAAGGAGGGCGTACCGATCCACTCTGGTGCGGCTGGCAGCGCCTTTGCAAGAGTTGGCAGCGCGGCCCCAATGAGCGACAGAGCAATGGCTCCACCAAGCATGCAGATGGACGCAGCAAACAGCATGACGCCGGTCAGCCCGGCGCGCTGACGCGTGTCTTCGGTCTGGTTCATGGGATGAAGTTCAGAGATCAAGGTTGCAAGGACCACACAAATCTCTGAAAGCACCATGTAAACCAGCGCAGGATTGGTGAACCCGCCCTCCAGCCCGATGACCACGACCCAAAGACCTGCGAGAACGATGAGCTGCCCCGGCAATTCGCGCAGGGTCGGCTGACGGAACCCGCAAGCAAACAACACTGCCATGGAAAGGGGGACCACGATGATGCCGACAAAGCTGGCGTTTGCGGCCGTGGTGTGAACGAGAGCTGCCGTAAAAAAAGCGGCTGTCAAAACACGCAGCACGCCAAAGCCCCAAGTGAAAGGGTCTTTCAGCGCAGACAGCCCGATCTGCCGCCACCCACCAAGAACCATGAGAATGAGACCGCCCGCCATCATTTGCAGGAATGTGAAAAGCCATGGATCAAGGCCGGTTTCGACAAGAATGGCGCGGGAGACGACCAGCAGAATGGACCAGCTGAACAGAGCCAGCAGGATGGGAGAGACGGCGGCCATTTGGAGAGGTCCTCTTTTGTTCACACGCGTGATAAGTGAAAATGCGTATGATGTCCAGCCGTGAGCGGATAAGAAAAAGAAAACACCTCCTATGTCACCCCTCCTCTCTCATGACCTGAAATGGCACAGATAGTTCGGCATGGATCTTGATTGGTAGTCTTCGATAGTTCTTTTGGGGCGTTTTTCATGTCGTTTTCTTCCAAATCCCTTGGTTCAAAAACCATTTCCAGACGCGGTTTTTTACGCTTTGGCGCGGCGGGCGTGGCCAGTCTTGCCACATCCAACGCCTTGGCCCAGCCCGCGCCAAGTTTTCAACTTGCGGACCTGCGCGGAACACTGAATGCCTCCACACATAGCGTTCGCCCACACAAGACGCGGGATCAGACAGGTGCACTGCAGCAGGCGCTTGAGCGAACCGCACGCGAGGGCAAAGTGCTGTTCTTGCCCGCTGGCACGTACAAAGTTGGGAGGCTGACACTGCCCTCAGGCTGCTGCCTGGTGGGCGTGCCGGGACGCACGCGGCTGGTGTTTACGGGAGATGAAACCCTGATCGTGGCGCGTGATGCACGCCATGTGCAATTGCAGGACCTGGAACTGGACGGTGGCAAGCGTCCCATTTCCGAACAGTTTCGCGGGCTTCTTGATTTGACACAGGTGACAGACCTGACCCTGCGCGGGCTGACTGTGCGTGGCAGCACCGCCAGTGCCGTGGCATTGGAGGCCTGTGGCGGCACTGTAAGTGGCTGCACCTTGTCCGGCGCCGCAGACGCAGGATTGATGTCAATGAACGCCTCAGGTCTCACCATCCTCAACAACGCGGTTCATGACTGCGCTAACGGCGGCATTCTCGTGCATCGCTGGTCAAAGGGAGCGGACGGCACCCATATTCGCGGCAATCGAATTGAGCGGATTGCCGCGCGCGATGGGGGCACGGGCCAGAACGGCAACGGCGTGAATGTGTTTAAGGCCGACAATGTGATTGTGGCGGATAACAGCATCAGTGACTGTGCATTTACCGCCATTCGCGGCAACTCCGCATCCAACCTGCAAATCCGAGGCAATACATGCCTGCGCTCCGGAGAAGTGGCGATTTTTTCCGAGTTCGCCTTTGAAGGTGCGTTGATTACGGGCAACATCGTGGATGGAGCAGCTGTCGGCATTTCCATCACCAACATGGATCACGGCGGGCGGCTGTCGGTTTGTTCCGGCAATATCATTCGCAATCTGGTCAACAAGGCCCCTTATGCCCCGGAGGGCCTGGCCTTTGGCATTGGCATTCAGGCAGAGGCAGACACCAGCGTGACCGGCAACGTGATTGAAAACGCCGAAACCATTGGAATGGTCGTGGGTTGGGGACCCTACCTGCGCAATGTGATTGCCTCTCAAAATGTGATCCGTCAAACGCCCATCGGCATGGCGGTCAGCGTCGCGCAGGGCGCAGGAACGGCCATGATCACGCAGAACCTGTTTGAAAACACCAAGGATGGCGCAATTGTTGCTCACAAATGGGCAACGCCAGTGAGCGGCGACCTGACCGAGAGCGGCGCAGAGCAATGGCCGCGCCTTACCCTTCGAGACAATCAGCGGATCAACGCGCCAGCGGTGCCGATTTAACTGCCGCGCAACAGCGCTGCGAAATCCGACACGGGCCTGACATCACCCACATGAATGTCCCGGCGGTTCAGGAGGCGCTGGTGCAGATAGGGCTCCAGAGCCTTTTCCTCCTGCTTGTTGGTTTCCAGCAGCTGATTGATGACACCGGCCATGATGACCTCCGCCCCACGGGTGGCACCATCATCACATTTCAGGGCAATGCCATAGCCAAGCTCCGGCAGTGCGGCACAGAACACGCCCTCGGCCCCTGTCTTCACGAACACGCGCCCTTCGAACGCCTCCATGACGTCCGAGCAGAAGCGCTGCTTGCCCGCCACCATGTAGGGCGCGTTGACGCAAGCCTCGTAAAGGGTTTCAGCCGCCTTGGCACGGACAGGTTCCAATCCCTCACCGGTCGCAAACCGGGCAAAAGCAAGCGCGGTCTTGTCCAGTTGCAGAGCGTAGGTGGGGATGGAACAGCCATCTGTTCCACAAACGTCATGTCCGATGATCTGCCCGGTCATGCCTTCCAGCACAGCACGAATTTCCTGCTGCACGGGGTGATCGTAGTCAATGTAGTTGTTTGTGGACAGGCCAAGCGTGCGGGCCAAACCCAGAAAGCCGGCGTGTTTGCCCGAGCAATTGTTGTGCAGAGCACACGGCCCTTCCTCATGAAGAATGAGATCGGCCGCATCGTCCATGTGGCGCGGCCATTGCGGGCCGCACAGAAGCGCTTCTTCAGACAGGCCCGCCTTCATAAGCATGACGCGCGCCGTATTGGCATGAACCGCTTCGCCATTATGAGAGGCGCAGGCCAGAGCCAGTTCGGCCTCATCGTAATCCAGCGCTTCGGCTGCACCGGATTCCACCAAAGGAAGAGCCTGCAAGGCCTTGATGGCTGACCGGGGAAAGACGCCTTGGGTCACATCGCCAACACCGAACACGAGCTTTCCGTTCGCATCCACAATGGCAAGAGAACCCCGGTGCCGGCTCTCAACGAGACCACCACGGGTGACTTCGACCAATACCGGATTATCCATGAAGCAGTTTACCTTCAGCGTTGGCGATCAAAATACGAGGGATCACCCGGCGCTGGCAGCGTCGCGATCCACCCCTTTCAGGCCCTCAAGCCACGCGGACAAACGGGCTATTGCCTCCGTCAATACCGCATCCTGTTTGCAAAAACAAAACCGGATGCAGTTCGTGGGTGCTTCAGCCACATAAAATGCCGAAACCGGCACCGCCGCCACGCCCGCTTCCTGAACCATACGCAGGCATATATCCTGATCGCTGCCTTCCAGCCCCAACGGACTTGCATCCACGGTCACGAAATAGGTGCCGTCACAGGGCAACACACGAAACCCAAGCGAGGCCAGGTCGCCGGCAATCCGATCTCGCTTTTTCTGCAAATCCTGCGCAAGGCCCGCATAATAGGCGTCGTCCTTGGCCAGCCCAGTGGCGACGGCCTGTTGCAAGTTGGGCGGCGTGGTGAAAGTGACAAACTGATGCGCCTTGGCAATTGGCTCCAGCAAATTGGCGCTGGCGGTAATGTAGCCCACCTTCCAGCCCGTGAAAGAAAACGTTTTGCCCGCCGACCCGATGCGCACGCACCGATCCCGCATACCCTCGTAGCTCATCAGTGGCCGGTGCTGATGACCTTCGAACACCAGATGTTCATAGACCTCATCGCAAATGGCGTAGCAGTCGTTCTCCACGCACAGCCGGGCAATTTCGCTCAGTTCGCCATCGCTGAACACCTTGGCGCACGGGTTCATGGGATTATTGATCAGAACCGCCTTGGTATTCTCGGTGAACGCGCGCGCCAAAGCCGCCACATCCAGCTTCCAGTTCGGCGGCGTGAGGCGTACGGATACAACCACACCGCCGGCCCGCTGGACCATGGGCAGATAGCAATCGTACAAGGGTTCAATGAGGATGACCTCATCTCCCGGCTCGATCAGCGCGAGAATGGAATCCGCCAGAGCCTCGGTCGCGCCCGAGGTAACCATGACCTCGCGCTGCCAATCCACATCTAAATCATAAAATCGCTTGTTGGTGTCAGCGACGGCCTTGCGCAGTTCCGGCAGTCCCAACATGGGGGGATACTGGTTCTGACCCGTGCGCAGGGCCTGCGCTGCAGCTTCCACCAGATCCGCCGGACCATCGACATCTGGGAAGCCCTGCCCCAGATTGACCGCGTCGTGATCCTTGGCAAGCCGGGACATGCGCTCGAAAATGGTGGTCTCCACTCCCGTAAATACCGGATTTGTCGGTTTCATGTGCCCTCCCCTTGCCGTTTTTCCGCGCGCCTCATTGGTGCCTGGCCTTGCGCCGAGCCCAAGGCTGCCTAACTGCGCGATGGCTTTTGTTTCATGCGAGCCTGTGCTATAGGTCCGCCCTCCGGTTGCCGCTAGGGATCATTTTTCGACTGTTGGCGCAAGTTGAACTATTGAACAATGT
Organism: Pseudovibrio exalbescens DSM 16456; assembly: GCF_000422785.1. GTDB lineage: Bacteria > Pseudomonadota > Alphaproteobacteria > Rhizobiales > Stappiaceae > Pseudovibrio > Pseudovibrio exalbescens. The sequence continues at coordinate 117,843 of NZ_KE383920.1, read as the reverse complement.
CATAACGGTGAATACAGCAGTCACATTTCTGCATACTAGGTATGCTTTCTGCCTGTTCCTAGCAATGGGTGCATGATTTATAGTCATTCCAAATTTATATACTTGATCGCGTGCCGAGTTTAAGGCAGACGTACGCCGGCTTGATCGTCGCTCCCAAATCGACAACTGAAACCAATTTGATAAGGAGGTGCATTTGCACTCGTCCTCAGAAGTTCTTGCGCCCGGAAAACGTGGCAGTTGGCTGAACTTGTACAAAACCGAAATTCTCGCCGGCCTTACCGTTGCTCTCGCTTTGGTTCCAGAGGCCGTTGCCTTTGCCTTTGTCGCTCAGGTGCATCCACTTGTGGGGCTATATGCCGCCTTCATCGTGGGGATAATTACCGCCGTATTTGGCGGACGACCGGGCATGATCTCCGGCGCGACCGGCGCTCTGGCCGTTGTCATGGTATCGTTGGTCACCCAGCACGGAGTGGAATACCTGTTTGCAACCGTGGTGCTGATGGGCATCTTGCAGATCATCTTTGGCCTGCTGCGCTGGGGTAAATTCATGCGCATGGTGCCGCATCCGGTCATGCTCGGCTTCGTCAATGGTCTTGCCATCGTGATTTTTCTGGCTCAGTTCGAGCAGTTCCAAGTGGAAGCTCCTGGCGGTAACATGGTCTGGATGGAGGGCATGCAGCTCTATCTGATGCTGGGCCTGATTGCTCTGACCATGTTCGTCATATGGGTCACACCGAAGGTCACCTCTGCCATTCCTGCCCCGTTGGCCGGTATTGTTGTGGTGTCTGTCCTGGTGATTGGTCTGGGTCTGGACGTGCGTGCTGTTGGTGACATGGCCTCCATCGCGGGCGGTCTGCCCCAGTTCCATATTCCAATGGTACCGCTAGACCTCGAGACCTTGCAGATCATCTTCCCGTACGCGCTCATTCTGGCGGCGATCGGGTTGATTGAAAGCCTTTTGACGCTGAACCTTGTAGCAGAAATGACCAACACAAAGGGCGGCGCGTCCAAGGAGTGTGTGGCTCAGGGCGCTGCAAACGTGGTGACCGGTTTCTTCGGTGGCATGGGGGGCTGTGCCATGATCGGCCAGTCCATGATCAACGTGAAATCCGGTGCACGGACTCGCATTGCCGGGATTACCGCTGCCCTGTTTCTGCTGGTGTTCATTCTGTTCGCCTCACCGCTGATCGAACAGATCCCAATGGCAGCGCTCGTAGGCGTGATGTTCATGGTGGTGGTGGGCACATTTGCGTGGAACACCTTCAAGATCATGACCAAAATTCCGCGGACAGATGCAATCGTCATCGCCATGGTGACCGGCGTGACCGTTTTGGAAGACCTTGCCGTGGCAGTTGTCGTGGGCGTCATCATCTCCGCGCTTGCCTATGCGTGGAACGCCTCCAAGCGCATCAACGCCCGCACGTCTATCAACGAAGACGGCCAAAAGGTCTACGTGCTCGAAGGCCCGCTGTTCTTTGGCTCTGCTACCGGCTTTCAGGAGATCTTCTCCCCGGAAACAGACCCGGATGATGTGATTGTGGACTTCATCAACTCCCGCGTCGTGGATCATTCCGGACTGCAGGCCATCGACAACATGGCAAGCCGCTACATCCAGCAGGGCAAGACACTACACCTGCGCCACTTGTCACCGGACTGCAAGAAGCTGCTGAAAAAGGCGGGCAACATGGTTGAAATCTCCGTACTGGAAGATCCGAAATACGGCATCGCAGTGGACTACGACCATACCTTCGATGGTGAACCGGTGGAACCAGAGCCGCAGAAGGCCTGAGTATCCTCTTGAAACTCGAATGGGCGGCTCACTGAGCCGCCCATTTTCTAGGAGAAATCCGTTTTCGGCAGTCCTAGTTGTTGTTGGGACCATTGCCGTTGCGCGGGCCAGTACCACTGCCATCGCGTGGACCTTGACCACCGCCCGGACCACGGCGACCATCATCAGATCCCCAACCACCGCGCTTGCCATCCCAATCACGGCGCTGCTGCATCATCTTTCCAAGATCGGCCTTGTTGATGGCTCCATCACCATCGCGATCCATGCGATCAAACATCCAGGTTGCGCGCTGAGACATTTCCTCTGCGGTTACCTTGAGGTCTCCGTTTGCGTCCATACGCTGGAAGGAACGCACCATCATCGGCTCTGACCACTTGGCCCAAACTGCCTTGAAACCGTCGAGATCGATTGGCCCATCAGCGAAGATGGTATCGGCATACGCGCCCAGTTCAGCAGCGGAGAGTTGACGGTCGCCATTTGTATCAATATTGGCAAACATCTGTCCGCCGAACCCGGCCCGAGGACCATGACCCATTCGGGAATGATGTCCCTTCATGCCATGGCCACGGCGCGGATAACAATCGTCATCATCTGACCACCGACCTGCACGTTGACCCCGACGGTCGTCATCGTTATCCCAGCGGCCAGCGCGTTGACCCCGGCGGTCATCATCGTCATCCCAGCGGCCAGCGCGTTGACCACGGCGGTCGTCATCGTCATCCCAACGATCGGCACGTGGACCAGAAGGGCCACGGCGCTGAGACATGCGGTCTGCGGCGGCTAGAAACTCGTCCTTGGTGATCTGACCATCACCATTGGCATCAAAACGCTGGAACATGCGCACCTGCGGATACTGCGCCCGGTCGGCAAACGCCACTTTCCACTCATCCAGCGTCAGATCGCCAGACCCTGTAGTATCAGCGGCTTCGATTTGCTCCTGTATGGCTGTTGTCATTTCGTCGCGGGTGATCGTGCCATCGCCATTACCGTCAAACCGGTCGAACATTTGCATGGGTCCTGCACCGCGTGCGCCGCCATTCATGCCCATACCGGGTCCGCCGGCGGGGAAGGCAAATGCCGGGCTCAAGGTGGTTCCAGCCATTGCCAAGACAAGAGCGGAAGCAGCTATTTTACGAGAGGTTTTCATGGGGCAACTCCTTTGGGGTTCATGCGGGAAACACGCCTCGTTGTGTTTCGATGACCTCAACGTAGCCCTCAATTGTCGCAGAAAAACCTCCGGAATCACGTCAAAGTGTACCAACCTGTGATAAGAGCGGTGCGCTGATACACTCTGTTACAGGTTTTGCACTGGCCATTGTATTTTCAGTGCTAAACACACATTAGAAACACTCACAAAAGAAGCTCAGGATCGGATCATTGCCATGGCAGACCCCAGTCCGCACATTCTGATTGTTGATGATCACCGCGACATTCGTGAAAGTCTGGCGCGTTATCTGACCAAGAATGGTTTTCGCACGACCGTGGCTGAGAGCGCATCACAGGCCCGGCAAGTGCTGAAGGCCGCCTCAATCAACCTGGTTGTGCTGGACATCATGATGCCCGGTGAAGACGGCCTGTCCCTTTGCCGACATCTGGTCGAAACCAATCAAGCCCCTGTCATTTTGTTGACCGCCATGGCCGAGGACACCGACCGGGTGGTGGGCCTGGAAATCGGTGCAGATGACTACGTGACCAAACCTTTCAACCCGCGGGAACTATTGGCGCGCATTCGCGCCGTGCTTCGCCGGGTCTCCAACGTGCCGAAATCCCGAGATCCCATTGACACCGAGCAACTGGCTTTCGAGGGCTGGGTGCTGGATGTGAACCGGCGCGAACTGACGGCACCAGACGGGGTTATGGTTCCGCTTTCCACCGGCGAGTATCAGCTGTTGGTGGCGTTTTTGAAACGACCCAAGATGGTGTTGTCTCGGGATCAGTTGCTTGACCTGACCAGTGGGCGCACACCGGCGATTTTCGATCGGTCCATAGACAATCAAGTATCTCGCTTGCGTCGCAAGATCGAGACGGATGCCAAGAACCCGACCCTGATCAAAACCGTTTGGGGCGGTGGCTACACGTTTACAGCTGAGGTCACGGAGCCCGATGGATGAAGCTATTGCGCCGCCTCTATCCGCAACGGATTGCCACACAACTGATTTTGCTGTTGCTGGTTGCGCTAGTGATCAGCCAGACGGTGAGCTTTTATCTGTTCACAGATGAGCGACGCATGGCCATTATCGGCATGGCGCGTGATAATGCCTTGTGGCGGACAGCCAGCATCGTGCAGGTTATAGAAGAAACCCCGCGCAGTTTGCATCCGGGCGTGTTGCGTGCAATTTCCAACAATAGCACTCAGTACTATCTGGCGGAGACCCCGCTGGTCGCCTCTACGGATGACAACCGCCTGGCCAAAGCATTGTTCGGGTATCTCAAGCGACGTCTGCAAGACAACCATGATGTGCGGGTGGCGGTGGACTATCGCGACGCCAAGGAACCTGCGCCAACCTTCGACCGCCGACGCTTTGACGATGATGACGACGACGATGGCTTTCGCCGCTCTGACGACCGGCACACCATGCACGGTCGCCGGTTTTCCCATGAGCGCATGTTGCGCCGGTTTGACGGTATCGAAGGAGCAACCCTTTATGCCTCCATCCGCCTCAATACTGGGGATTGGCTGAACTTTCAGAGCAACTTCGATCTGCCACCCCGCCCTCTGTTGCCGGTTCTGCTCCCGATCGTGCTGATGGGGCTGCTGATCATCATCATTGTATGGCTGTTCGTGTCCTGGCTCACCCGACCCTTGCGTGCGCTATCCAGCTCCGCCGAGCAATTGGGTCGTGGCAATGAAGTGCCTGCCCTTCCTGAACGCGGGCCGTTGGAGGTTCGGCAGGTGACCCGTGCATTCAACGAAATGCAGAACCGTCTGACCCGCTTTGTGCGGGATCGAACCCGAATGCTGGCCGCCATCAGTCACGACTTGCGCACCCCAATCACCTCATTGCGGATCCGGGCCGAGTTCATTGAGGATGATGAGGACCGGGAGCGCATGATCGCTACACTGGACGAAATGCAAGCCATGACAGAAGCCACTCTGGCCTTCGCCCGAGACGAGGCAAAAACCGAACCTGCCAAACAACTGGACCTTGGCGGACTGTTAGACAGCATTGCCGTTGACTATGAAGACATGGGGCAAGATGTGCATGCAACAACTGATGAGCGCATCGTTATTTCCTGCCGCCCTATGGCCCTGAAACGCGCATTTCGCAACATCATAGACAACGCCGTGCGTTACGGCGGGAAGGCACAGATCCGCCTGCGCAAAATTGAGGGACAAGTTGAGGTGTCCATTTGCGATGAGGGGCCTGGCATTCCCGAGGACAAGCTGACCGAAGTATTCGAACCGTTTGTCCGGATTGAAGAATCCCGCAGTGAAGAGACAGGTGGCATAGGGCTGGGTCTGGCGATCTGCAGGAGCATCATTCATGCCCACGGCGGCACCATCGCGCTGGCGAACAGGACTGATCGTACCGGGCTGGTTGTCACGGTGCGCCTGCCGCTTTAAGGCAGTCGATCGCCGGATTTCACGCAGACCCCGGCGGGCCGCTGCCTCCAGCCACAGGTTAAAACTCTAACGATTTCATTAGTAAAGCGAGAGGTATGGCATCAGGTCCAGCCTCACAGTCTGGCCGTGTTGATCGTCGTCGGATGCTGCAAGGATTGCGAGGAGAGCACCCATGACCGAGCGTTTTGCCATCGACACGACAACCGACCTGTCCCAACCCGCAGCGTGGTACACCAAACACAACATCGTTGCAGTGGGCCGCTATCTATCGAAGAGCTCCTGGAAACGCATAGACCGGAGTGAAGCGGAAAACATCCTGTCCATGGGGCTTGATATCTTCACTGTGTATCAAGATGCCCAGAACCAGCCGGCAGATTTCAACGCGACACTGGGCACGGAAAACGCCCAGTTGGCCCGTCAGCAGGCAGCCACTCTGGTGGGACAACCACCCCATACCGCGATCTACTTTGCGGTAGACTATGACGCCAGTGAAGACGACTATGTAAACCGGATCCGACCTTATTTTCAGGCGGTAAACAAAGCTCTTGCGGAAAAGGACGCGTTGCCGGTCTATCGACCCGGGGTCTATGGAAGCGGTTTGATCTGCCAGAACTTGCTGGACGACCAGCTTGTGGCGTTCGCATGGCTGAGCGAATCCACCGGCTACCGCGACCATCAGCAGTTTTATGAGAGCTACAACTGGAATCTTGCCCAGTTCCGGCCGCAAGGCACCAACAGTTTCGATGGTAACCGCATCAATCCATACAAACCAGATTTCGGCGGGTTCGGTCACCTTGTCCCGGTGGTACAGACGGCGGCCTGACGAAAACAGGCGCCGATGAGGCGCCTGTTCGAACTGGAGGGCTGCGTCTTGCGTAGTCGGTCCGTCTGCGGCCGGTTCAGTGCAGACGTGCCTTGGCTTTGGCTTCCTGACGACGGGCATGGAGGACCGGTTCGGTATAACCGCTTGGCTGTTCCCTGCCCTTGAACACCAGATCACACGCCGCCTGAAAAGCCACGGAAGCATCAAAATGTGGTGCCATGGGCTTGTAGGCTGGATCACCAGCATTCTGCTTGTCCACGATAGCCGCCATGCGTTTCATGGTTTCCATCACCTGCTCAGGAGAGCAAACGCGGTGGTGCAACCAGTTTGCAATGTGCTGGGACGAGATGCGCAAGGTCGCGCGGTCTTCCATCAGTCCGATATGGTTGATGTCCGGCACCTTGGAGCATCCGACGCCCTGATCGACCCAGCGTACCACGTAGCCCAGGATACCCTGGGCGTTGTTGTCCAGCTCCTGCTGGATTTCATCTGGCGACCAGTTGGGGCGCTCCGCAACCGGGATTGTCAGGATGTCGGCGAGTTTTGCCGAAGCTCGCGCTTTCAACTCGTCCTGAACGGTGCTGACGGTTACATCGTGATAATGCAACGCATGCAATGTGGCGGCAGTCGGTGACGGAACCCATGCAGTGTTCGCCCCGGCCTTTGGATGTCCGACCTTTTGTTCCAGCATGGCCTGCATCAGGTCAGGCATGGCCCACATGCCCTTGCCGATCTGGGCATGCCCTTGCAACCCGCAAGCAAGTCCAACATCCACGTTGTTGTTCTCATAGGCCCCAATCCAGGTGGACTGTTTCATGTCCCCTTTTCGGATCATGGGGCCTGCTTCCATGGAGGTATGGATCTCGTCCCCGGTACGATCAAGGAAACCGGTGTTTATGAAACATACCCGGCTCTTGGCGGCGCGGATACATTCCTTGAGGTTGACCGTCGTTCGGCGTTCCTCATCCATGATGCCCATTTTCAGCGTGTCACGGGATAAGCCGAGAATGTCCTCAACGCGTTCAAACAAGGCATTGGCAAGAGCGACTTCTTCCGGGCCGTGCATCTTGGGCTTGACGATGTAAACGGAATTGGCTCGTGCGTTGGCATGGCGACCGGAGACCTTGTCGCCCAAACCGATGTCATGGATGGCAATCATCGAGGTTACCAGCGCATCCAGAATGCCCTCCGGGATCTCGTTGCCCTGTTCGTCAAGAACAGCCGGATTGGTCATCAGATGCCCGACATTTCGTACCAGCATGAGCGAGCGCCCCGGCAATGTCAGCGCATCACCCTGAGCATCGGTGTAGTGGCGGTCCCGGTTAAGAGCACGGGTAAACGTCTTTCCGCCCTTTTCTATCGTCTCCGTCAGATCGCCCTTCATCAGGCCGAGCCAGTTCCGGTATGCCAGCACCTTGTCCTCGGCATCCACTGCTGCGACAGAATCCTCGCAGTCCATGATGGTGGTCAGAGCAGCTTCCACGATCACATCAGAGATACCAGCAGGGTCTGTGGAGCCAATTGGCGAGCTTTTGTCGATGACAATCTCGATGTGAAGACCGTTCTTCTGCAACAGAACCTTTTTCGGGGCTTCCGCATCTCCAACAAACCCGACGAACTGGAGGGGAGATTCAAGGCCCGCCATTTCGTCGTTTTTCAAGGTCAAGGCCAATGAGGACGCAACGATACAGATCTCGGTCACGTCGGCCCAACTGCCTGAATCCAGCGGGACGGCTTTGTCCAGCCGTTGTTTTGCAAAGGCGACCACCTGCGCACCGCGTTCGGCATCATAGCCTCCGGCTTGAGGCAAAGACCCCATTGCGTCTGTGCCATAAAGCGCATCATACAAGGATCCCCAGCGCGCATTGGCCGCGTTCAACGCGTACCGGGCGTTCATGACCGGCACAACAAGCTGCGGCCCGGCAAGGCGAGCAATCTCAGGATCAACGTTGGGTGGATCTACCTCAAAGTCTGGCCCTTCAGGTACCAGATAGCCAATTTCTTTCAGGAATGCCTCATAGGCGGCACCATCTATGGGGCCCGGATGAGCGCGGTGCCAGTCATCGATCTTTGTCTGCAACTCGTCGCGCTTGGCAAGAGCGGCCTTGTTTTGAGGGCCAAACTCAGCCACCAATGCCGCAAGGCCTTGCCAAAATCCATCGGAGGATATGCCTGTACCCGGCAGCGCCTCGGTTTCAATGAAATCATAGAGTTCTGTCGCCACCTGCAATCCGGCGATCTGCCTACGCTCAGTCATGGAGCCCTCTCAAATACGTTAAACTACTCTGTTTTGCGGTCCACCTTACAAAAAACAGGCGCATGTTCAATGAGCTCACTTACATAGAACTTTTTCCAATTCGGAAACAATAGACACAATTTATTAGTTTTACAGCAAACCACTCCAGACCAATTAATCAATTGCGTTCAGGTGAAGAACGCGACAGTGTGCGCCTGATTCACACAGGTATTTCTACGATGTAGAGCCTACCTGATTCAGAGCTAGGACCATATTCCCGCATGTTTGGCATTTCGCAGTTGTATAATCGCCCGCTTATCCTTTTGTTTTTGACGACCATTTTCTGGGGCGGCAACACCATTGCCGGCAAGCTGGCCGTGGGGAACGTATCACCGTTCGTGGTGGTTTTTCTGCGTTGGCTGATTGTAAGTGCCATCATGCTTGGCCTTTATTGGCGCGAAGTGGTCCACAATTGGCATCACATGCGCCCGCAAATCGTTATGGTTGCCGCCATGGCCGCCTTCGGGTTTACGGGGTTCAATGCTCTGTTCTATCTCGCCGCTCATGATACGACCGCGCTGAATATCGGCATCATTCAGGGCTCCGTTCCCATGATGGTGGCAATTGGCGCGTTTGTGGTGTACCGATCCCGGCTTACGGTGGCACAGGCGCTTGGCATTGTGATTACCATTTGTGGCGTGGTGGCAGTGGCAAGCCGCGGCAGCCTTGAGCGTCTCCTGGAAGTAGAGATCAACCCTGGCGATGCCTTGATGTTGCTGGCGTGCCTGTTCTACTCCGGGTACACGCTGGCGCTGCGCAACAGACCCAAAGTCCCCGCGCTGGCCTTCTTTGCCGTTACGTCGACCGTTGCGGCCACTGTATCCGTCCCACTGCTGCTATGGGAGGGCATGGCAGGTAACATGATCTGGCCGGACTTCAATGGATGGTTGATTTGTCTTTACATTGCGCTGTTTCCCAGCTTCATCGCACAGGTGTTTTTCATGCGCGGGGTGGAGCTGATCGGGCCGGGCCGCGCGGGAATTTTCGTCAATCTCGTTCCAATTTTCGCCTCCGTCTTCGCGATTGTCATACTGGGTGAACCCTTCGAGTTGTACCATGGTCTGGCGCTGGTTCTTGTGCTTGGGGGCATCTACGTGTCCGAGCGCTTCAGCCACAAGGAACGCCCCTCGCACGCATGAACTCACGACTGGCATCCGAGTTGCTTGGCGTTTCTGAAAAAACGCAGGACACCCATGGCACCCATCTGGCAACTCGTCGATTCCAGTGGCATCGGCGGCATCGAAAAACACATCCTCGTACTGGCTCAAACGCTGAAGGCCCAAGGGCTGGATGTACGTGTCGTGCTTCTGGCCCCTCACGACAACAACCCATGGCTGGATCAGCTAACCATGGCCGGTCTGCCATTCACCATTCTGGAGGGCGGCCTGAAAGGTCTGTGGCGTGGCCTTTCAGCGGAGCGCCCCGCGTTGGTACACAGCCACGGTTACAAGGCCGGCATTCTGGGAAGGCTTGCCTGCCGGGCACGCGGCATTCCCGTGGTCTCGACCTACCATGCGGGAGAAGCAGGACCTTTCCCGGTGTCCCTTTATCAAACTTTGGATGCCTATACGGGGCTCCTGGCCCGGCGCATCAGTGTAAGCCGACCGATTGCGGCCCGCTTGCCCTATGCTTCCACGGTCATTGAGAACTTCATCAACTGTCCAGCCATGGACACGAACCGCCCCCTCAGCCGCACAGTTGCCTTTGTTGGACGGCTTTCCCATGAAAAGGGTCCGGACCTGTTCTGCGACTTTGCCGCACAACAGCCTCGTCGTCCCACACTGGACTGGCACCTTTATGGAGACGGCCCCATGCGGCCGGAGTTGGAGGCCAAATATGGAAGCCTGATCGAGTTCCATGGCATGGTGTCAAACCTTGAGCCCATCTGGCCCACGCTGGGTTTGATTGTGCTTTCATCGCGAGCAGAGGGCCTGCCCCTTGTCGCGCTTGAAGCCATGGCCCATGGCGTACCGGTTCTTGCGCCGCGGCTTGGCGGCTTGCCGGACCTGATCCAGCATGGCGTTACAGGATGGCTGTACGACCCTGAAGATCTAACGGATATGAGCCGAGCGTTTCGGCAGTGGGTTCAAGCCCGACCTGCGTTCTTGACGCAAATGCGCACAAACTGCCAGCAACGGATCCGCTCTCACTATTCACCAGCGGCCAAGCTGCCTCTGATACTGGACGTTTATCGAAACGCAGGTCTCAGGCTGACATCGAGCCCAACCTCACCACCTACGACCGGGACCGCGTCACCGCCAACAGGGTCCAGTCATCTGCCGGTTCAGGGCCCAGCGCGGCGTTGATGGCACTCAATAGCGCTTTTCTGCGTTCACCTTGTGCCGGATCAGGCTCCGGGCTTGAGGCAAAGGCAGTCATGGCGCGCTGTAGCCAGTCCGGAAGGGGATCGCCGCTGGCAAGACCAGAGGGGTCCAGCCCGTCGCTCACAAGAAACATGCATTCACCGGGCCGCAGGGTGTAGTCCACCTGCTCGAAATCATCATCACCCGCAAGCCCGATCAAACCACCCGAGACGGTGAGAGGATGCGCCCGGTTCCCTTCAGCCACAATGGGAGGCACATGGCCCGCAGAAGCAAGATGCAGGCGCCCGCCTTCCAACACATCCGCCACCAGAAAGGTGCTTAGTAAACCCGATAGCTCCAAATCCTGCGTCATCAATCGGTTGATAGTACGCACATACTCAACGCATGAAAGCGCCGGAGATAGCGCGTTTACCGTTCTCAAAATAGATAGAAACGCCACACTACCAGCTTGGGCGCTGACACCATGACCCACCATGTCCACGAGAATCAATCGGGTGGCTTCGGCGCTCCGTGTCATGATGACAGCATCGCCCGACCCGGTGTCACGAGCCGCCGCGAGGTGTTCGATGAGGATATCTCCCAGCTGCCGCCATTCTCTGGCCTCACCCCGCAGGTCCCGGTAGACTGTCTCGAAATGCCTTAAAAGAAATGCCTGTTGCCGATGAGACCGACCGAGTGCGTTTTTGACCAACCGGTTCAACTCGCGCGGACGCACGGGCTTGGAAATAATGCTTTCCACGCCGCGTTCTTCCAGCTTTTCCTTCAAGCGCACGCTTGTATCGCCAGTAATGACAAGCAAAGGTGCCGGCAGGCGCCCCCTGTCATTTTCCAAAAGGCTGATCAGCGTTTCCCCCGTGCCATCTTCCAGATGGTAGTCCGTGAGAATAAGATCCACCGGCTGGGTTGTGGCCTTGCGCTGGGCCTCTTCCAGTGATGTTGCCGTGAGGCTGCGAAAGTTCGCGTCCAGAAAGGCCGCATAAGACTTTGCAAGCGCGGGATCATCATCCACCACCAGAATGGTGGGGCGATTGTCCATCAGGTCTCTGGAGAACGAGAGGGTGTTTTCAACCCTGCCCTCAGGAGCACGGGTGGCATAACGCAGGCCGTCGCTGAAGGTGTGTAACAATTCCAGACCTCGACCATTCTCAAGCGTCATGGGATCTGGAAGGGCGGGCGAGAGCGTGGACAGACAGTCTAGAACCTCCGGATACGGGCTGCCGTTATCGCGAATGGACAGAACGAGGGTCATGCCTTTCATATCCAGCGAAACGCTTATTTTCGTGGGTTTCATGCTGGCGTGCGTGATCAGGTTCGCCCCCCATTCCGACAGAATGAGTTGGAGATCATCACTGACCTGAACCGGAATGTGCAGGTTGGACAAACGTCGTCGCAAAGCGCGGCGCACTACAGAGATGCCGTCCAACGTAGGCTCTGCCTCGGATTGAAAGAGGTTCAAGGCTGTCGCTCCCGCACATCAAGAGGTTTGGGCCGGACCACATTCTTGGCGTCTGCCAACATGGCAACGAAGGTCTTGCGCTGTGGATCCAGCATGGCAGCTCGCAAATGCGCCCTCAATGCTGCGGCGGGGTGCCCCTCTTCACGCTGCATTTCGGCTTGAGCTACCCAAATGTTGGCTCGTGCTTTCTTCAACGCGTTCTGAACCGCCGGAGCACGCTCCTGTTCGTAGCGTGCGCAAATGGTCTGCATGGCTTGAATGCGCGCGGCACGCTTCTTGGTCTCGCTACCGGGGCGCACAAGATAGTCCATTGCCACGGTACCGCTGATGCCGACCGGGCCGGACGCCGCCAGCCTCAACCACAAATCCCAATCCTCGGCGGAGGGCAGATCCGTTGCAAATCCATTCGCATTTCGCAAAGCTTTCGTTTTTGCGACAACGGTAGACGTGCCGACGATGTTGGCAGCCAGCAGGCGCGACAGTGCCTCAGGAAACATCTCAAAGGCTCGAGGCGGCAATTGCTGGAACTGATTGCGCCAAAATTCGAAGCATGTGCCCATATCCACACCATGCGGATCGAGATGCCTGTAATCGGTGAAGCTGAACACAGCGTCCGAGTACGCCTGATGCCAAGCAAGTTGAGGCCCCAACTTGTTCGGATACCAGATGTCATCTGCGTCCAAAAAGGCGATATGGCTGTATCTGGCTTGTTCAATGGCCATATTTCTGGCCAGAGCGGGTCCCTTTCCGGGTCCTGAGAGAACAACAAGCTTGTCATTGGATCGCGCAAGATTCTCCAGATATGGCAGCGTCCCATCCGTTGATCCATCATCGACAACGATCAACTCCAGAGGTTCAAAAGACTGCTCCATCACACTTTGTATCGCCTGCTGGAGATAGACCAGACAATCCTTCGTGGGAATGACAACAGAACACCCTGTGGGCATGACCTCCTCCTCCCGGCTATAGCCCGATCCGCTGCGCCGATTGGCACCGAGCTTGCTGCGTGATCCTTGACTTTGCAGGTTCCAAGCCAATCCTGACCGCATTACTCGTGGTTCAGGTCACGCCGCCATCTCACCATAACTAGGAAAGGATGTGGCCCTTGAAAACTCTTGGATATGTTCTGGCGGATTTTCCCGTGTTCTCGGAAACGTTCGTGGGCAATGAAATCCGTGCCATGGAAGCGCAAGGCCACACCGTTGTTCCCATGGCATTGCACCGACCAACAGGCCCGGCACAAAAAGATGACGAAGCCTTGGCAGCACGGACCCACTATGTGAGCGAAGCCAGCGACTTTGCCGCGCTGAAGGCGCTTCCGGCGTTATCCGGCTCCTCTTTGGACGCCTTGCAGTTCTGCCGAGCGCAAAAAGGGCTGCCGTTGCGCTCCCTGTTGGGCAATGCCATGAAAATCGCCAGACTTGCCCATAGCGCCGGCGTTTCTCATTTTCACGCCCATTTTTCTGGTCCAGCAGCTGCTCATGCCATCGTCGCTGCACGGTTGATGGGCGTCAGCGTTTCCTTTGTTTGTCACGGACATGACGTGTACTCAGAGGCCATCGACCTGCCGCAGAAACTGGCTGCCGCCGATTTCGTTGTTGCGGTATGCGACGAGATGGCTGAAGACCTTCGTAAACTGTGTGGATCGGCGGCGATTTCAATGATCCCTTGCGGCATTGACCCGGAGCAATTTACCCCCCGCCCTCAACAGGAAGACAATGGACGACTGCTCTTCATCGGACGGCTGGTGGAGCAAAAAGGCATCGACGACCTATTTACGGCATTAAATGATATGGGGCCTGCCATGCCCGCTATCGACATCGTGGGCGATGGCCCCTTGAAGGAGAAGCTGGCAGCGCTCGCCATCCGGTTCCAACTGGAGGATCGCGGCCTCAGGTTTCTAGGTCCCAAACCTGCGGAGTGGCTGGCAGAACATGGACCTGCCTACATGGCGCTGGTCGCGCCGTTCAAGGAAGCCTCTGACAAGTCCCGCGATTCAGGCCCTTTGGTGGCAAAGGAAGCCATGGCCATGGCTCTGCCTGTCATCACCACCGACTTCATGGGTATGAAAGAGACCATCACACCCAGCTGTGGTTACAAGGTGCCACCTGCTGACCCACAAGCGCTGCGCCAAACGCTGGAGCAATTCATGGCGTTATCGCCCTCGGCGCGGAAGGAGATGGGAGCGGCTGGACGAGCCCGCGTGTGCGACCTGTTCACGCAAAATGCGCAGGCCCGTGCGTTGTCGGCCCGCATCGAGAGCATCACCTCCCATAAAAAGGCAGCCTGACGCATGATGCTGAAAAGCGTGCTGCACGCCTGGCCCTATGTTGCCAGCATCGCCCTGACAAAGGGGCTTGCGGTGATCACCATTCCCGTGCTGACGGCATACTTGGCACCAGAGGATGTGGGCTATCTGGATGTGGCGGCTTCTCTTCTGGAGTTCATCGGGCTGATATTTGCCATGGGGTTGGCTGATACCCTGTTTCGGTTTTCTGGCGTGCAACGCACACAGGCTGAACGCAACCGGGAAGCGGCGGTCATCACCGGAAGCGCTCTTGTTCTGGCATTGGCTTTTGGCATTCTCGTTCAGCTTTTCATACCCGTTGTTATCTCGGCGTGGGATCTTCCCATACAGGAATGGGCCCTCAGACTGAGTATCTTGGGGGCGACCCTCGGCGGCCTCATTGAGCTGCCGCTGGCGTGGTTGCGTCTTGGCAGCAAGCCCAAGCTGTTCTTGCTTTTTACAGCATCGCGCGGCGTTCTTCAGGCCCTTGCCATGGTGGTGTTGTTGATGAACGGGTATGGTATCAATGCCATTCTGGTAGCCAACGGCACCCTTGATGTGGTGCTTGCCCTCAGCCTGCTCACCCTGCAAATCTCGCGAACCGGGATCGCCTTTTCCCGGCAAGGTTTTCAACGCACCATCCACTTCGGCCTGCCACTAGTCGGTGGGGCGTTGGCCATGTTCGCGTTGGGATCTTGTGACCGTTGGTTCCTGGTGACCGCCATAGCCCCAGAGACCCTTGCGCACTATTCCATCGCCGTGAAACTGGCATTGGCAGCGCCGCTGCTGTTACAGCCGTTCGGCTTGTGGTGGTATGCCAAACGGATCGCCGTTCTGGAGGAACCACAGGGACTGTCTCACTCAGCAGATGTGGTGCTGCTTGGCTTCTGGGTCTTGGTGGTGGGCGCCTTGGGTACAGCCCTCTTGGCACCAATCTTCATTGCCTGGCTTTTACCGGCTTCCTACCTGCCCGCGATTGCGTTTGTGCCTTGGCTTGTGCTGGGCTTTGCCCTCAATGAATTGTGTTCGCTCCTGAATGTGGGAAGCTATCGCGCCCAACACGGGCTTCATGTTCTGGCCGTGAACGCGGCTGGAGGTAGCGCTGCGGTATTGGGCTATTGGCTGTTGGCTCCCGGCTATGGTGTTGCCGGAGCCATTCTGGCAACGTTGATTGGTCACTGCCTGCGGCTCCTGCTGTTTCTCGGCCTTTATCATCGACGCGCGCCTATTCCCTACCGGCTGCCACAAATGGCCCTGTTTACCGGCCTTGCTGTGCTTGCCGTTGTTGCCCAACCGCTTTCGGCGGGGCTGCTATGGCAACTGGTTTATGCCGCGGCGGCTGGCCTTGCGATGCTGGCGGCGGGATATGCCGTGATGCTGCGCCTCAAAGCCAGGGGGCATCTGTCACCGGCAGGGGCTTCGAGCCTGTCATGACCAACATGCGCGCCTCTTCCGCCAGATCCGGTCAAGCCACGCAGGCCCTTGTCGCCGTTCTGGCTTCCGTTGGCGTCGGTCTTGCATTCTTGAACCCTGTTCATCCGCTAGCGGCCGTCGCCGCCGCCCTTTTGCCGTTGGGCGTTGTCATTGCGTTCCACAGCCTGTTCTACCTCTGCCTCGGGTTCGTGGTGTTTTCGTTTTTCCGCATTCACGAAGTGTTTCCAGTATTGATGCCCCTGCGCATACCCATCCTTCTCGCATTACCGACACTGGCCGTACTCGGGTGGCAAGTTTTTGTGTCCAGGGAACTGAAACCCTACTGGAACCGGGACCTGACGGCATTCGCGGTATTCTTCGGTTTGGTCACGCTGGGCCTTTTCCTCGCTTCAAATCGCCCTCTCGCCATTACCTACTACATGGACACCTACATCAAGATCGCGGTGATGGTGTTTGCAATCAGCTGGATTGTGCGCACGCCGAGAGACTTTGCCATCGCCTCCCGTGTCTTTACCGTCTCGGGCATTGCCGTCGCCTTGGTCACCATCGCGCGCAAGCTGCAAGGCATCGGGCTGGTGGAGGGAAGCCGAGTGACCATTGGCCGAGACTACGGGTCGGTGTTGGGAGATCCCAACGATCTGGCCCTGGTTCTGTTATTTCCGCTCAGCTTTGCAACTGCCCTTGCCATAATCAGGCCGACAAGGCTGGACCGCATCCTGGGCGTCATCGCAACCTTGTGCATCTGCTGGGCTGTGGTTTCAACGCAAAGTCGGGGCGGGCTATTGGGCGTAATGAGCGTGCTGGCAGTGGGCGGAAGCCGCGTAATCAAGAACAAGGTGGTACTGGCGGCTCTTGGTGTGGCGGGACTGGCTGTACTGATGGTTGTTGCCGGGATTGCTGATCGCCAATCCGGCGGCGCTGCAGAAAGCGGGATTGATGAAAGCGCCATGGGTCGGATCTACGCCTGGCAGGCGGCTCTGAACATGGCACTGGCCCGACCGTTAACCGGAGTGGGGCTGGATAACTTCGTCTCGAATTTTTTCTTCTACACACCTCACTGGGGCGGTCTTGCCAAAGCCGTTCACTCGACCTGGCTAGGTGTGCTGGCGGAAACCGGCTTTCCCGGACTTGTGGCGTTCGCGGCCATGATTTTCCTGATGTTTCAAACCAATCGTCACTCTCAATCGGTTATTGACGCCAATGATGCGCCCGCCAGCACCAAGGCGACAGCCCTCGCCTTGATCAGTGGCATTCTCGGATTCTGCATTTCCGGCACGTTTCTCACACAAGGCTTCACCTGGCCAATCTACATCATCCTGTCCCTTTCAGTGGCGCTATCGCGGTATGCACAAAACCTGAGACCCCATAAAAACGAGGCATCAGGAAAAGGAGAAAATTCACAGTTTCCGATCAGGCTTGCACGTGGTCGTGACCGTTTGAGGAAACGACCTTTTACCCGTCAAGAACGACAATAAGCAGGAGCGGGTTTTGATCAGCACCACACAGTTGAAACAATGGATCAAGCAACAGGACACGCCAACAAAACGCTGGCTTTATTCCAGCTTGCGCTCACTTCGTGCGGGTTCGGTGCCTGTTATTCCGGGCCTACACAGAGCGCTTTATGGACTTAGCCGAGCGCTCAAGGGCGGGTTTGTCGGGGCTGTGCGTGTTTTCTGGACAACACCGGTCTTTCGCAGCCAGCTGACCCACTCCGGCAAGGGGCTTTATCTGTTTGGCGGCATGCCACTTCTCCTCGGCCCGCTCGACTTTTCCATTGGCAATGATGTGCGGCTTTCCGGACACACCACGATGACCGGGCGCAGTTCCTCCAAAAGCCGCCCTCTGCTGAAAGTAGGCGACAATGTTGATATTGGCTGGCAATGCACCATCGCAGTTGGGTCACGGGTCATCATTGAAGACAATGTGCGGCTTTCCGAACGTTGCTTTCTGGCCGGTTATCCCGGTCACCCACTGGATCCGGCGGATCGAGCGGCGGGCTTGCCGGACACCGATGATCAGGTCGGCGATATCGTCATCAAGAACGGGGCCTGGTTGTGTTTTGGAACCGTGGTGCTGGCCGGTGTGACCATTGGTGAGGGGTCGGTTGTTGGCGCTGGCAGCGTGGTTACCAAAGACATTCCTGCAGGAGTTCTAGCGGCCGGAAACCCGGCGCGCATACTCCGGCGCATCGAAACTGCCGCGGAGCCGCTTTATGACCGCACCTCATGACCTGATCGTATTCGGCGAGGACTGGGGGCGTCATCCCTCTTCCACCCAGCACCTGATTGCCCGACTGCCACAAGACTGGCAGGTGTGCTGGGTCAACTCGATCGGCCTGCGTCGGCCCAGGCTGTCCTTGCGCGATCTCAAGCGCCTTGCCACCAAGGTGATGGCTTTGATGCGCTCCTCCAATCACGATGGTGGACAGGTTCCAAGACCCGACCATATTCACGTCCACGCGCCTATGGCCGTACCATGGCCCGCGAGCCAGGCGGCCCAGAGTCTCAACCGGCGGCTACTGGCGCGTCAGTGCCGACGCTGGCTTCATGAGGACGGGCTTCATCGCCCCATTTTCTGGGCGTCACTACCGACCGGCGTTGTTGCGCTTGGTACACTGGGAGAGCGTGCAGTTGTATATTATTGCGGCGATGATTTTTCCTCACTGGCCGGGGTTGATCACGCGCCCGTCATGGCGATGGAACAGCAACTGGTAGACCGCGCCGACCTGATTATCGCGGCCAGTGAGCACCTTGCGCGCCGTTTTCCGCAAAACAAGACGCTTTACCTGCCACACGGGGTGGATTTCGAGCTGTTCGCCACTCCAGCGGCACGGCCTGATGATCTGCCGGAAAGCGGTCCCATTGCCGGCTTTTATGGATCCATTGCGGATTGGGTAGATGTTTCGATGCTGGCCGATGCTGCCAAAGAACGTCCCAATTGGCATTTCGTTTTGATTGGATCAGTGGAGACCGATGTCTCAGAACTAGAGGGCCTGCCGAACCTTCATTTTCTGGGCAAGCGCCCGCACCATGACTTGCCGGGGTACGTGCAGCACTTTCACGCCTCGCTGCTGCCGTTTCGCGATACGGACCAAATTCGCCACTGTAATCCGCTCAAGCTGCGGGAGTACCTGGCGGCAGGCTCACCCATTGTCAGCACACGATTTCCGGCAATGGAGCCATACGCCCACCTCCTGACTGTTATCGAACCGTGTAGCCGTCTCGCCCCTGCTCTGGATACCGCGCGGGCTGACAGCGCACGCAATGCCATTCGACGAGACGCGGTGCGCAACGAGGGATGGGACAACCGCGCCGACGAGATCCGCGCCGCATTGGAGCGGCTTTGATTGAAGGGAGACCTGAAATGATGGCCCGCTACGCCCGCTATGGCCTGATCCTGTTCCTATCAAGTCTTGCGTTCATTGCCGTGTCCTTGCCTGCACGCGAGTTGGCTGGCGGCCGCCTGCCACTTCACTACCCTCTCGATACCGTTTCTCTCACAGCCGACCAGAACATCGTCGTAACGGGCTATCTAGATGGGAATGCTGATGCACTTTTGGTGGTACGCATCGATGATACATCCTCTTCAGACTATGCCAGCCGTTATAATCTGGAACAAACGATCGTGCCCGGCCGGTTCGAACTCACGATCCAACTGCGGGGTCTGCGCACCACCGGCGGCGCGCTACTGAACCTCGACGGCCTGACGCAGTTGATCGTGTTTGCGCCGGATAACGCCGCCAGTTTTTCCGAGGTGGAGATACATCTCAGCGCCGCACCGCAGCTTCCGGGATCCGCCGTGGGCTACAGTTTGGGGCCAGCGGATGCCCCCCTGTTTCCCGGTTTCACTGCTGTATCCCCCGACAGCCCGCTGATTGCAGCAGGACAAGTCGTTCCCATTCAACGACCGGGGACGGATCCGCTCGTTACAAGCGGTTTCAAGGGCATTGAACGCCTTGTACTACCGTGGCCGGAAGGCGAAACAGTCGATGTTCATTTGTGGACGGAAGATGTGGGGGCATGGGAACACCTTCCCCATCCGCTGGAGCGGCGTATCAGGGTCAACGGCGAAACGGCTCTGGAGTATCGCCTTGGCTTTGAGGAGTGGCTGGCAGAACGGTATTTGCGTGGCAAGCGACAAGAGGCCAGTCCCGCCGGTAACCCTTGGCACGACATTGCGCGTCATCGCGGCGGTCATGTGAACGTGACAACGACAGCAGGAACAGACGGCATCGAGATTACTCTGGCGGGCGACAGCCCGGATGCCACCTACCTGTCAGCCGTAATGCTTGCTCCTGCTGGCGACCGAGCCGCTCTGGACTTCGTGGAGGACCAACGGGCCCGGCGGATACGCGCTGCCTGGCCGGTTATCGAACCGGCGCCGGTCCGTTCGGCTGATGCGGTTGTGCCGCTTTCTCCAGGCCATGCGCGTCCGGAAAAAACCTCGATTGCCGCAGCAAGCGCTCGCAACGGTGCTACAAGGCTCTCCTTGGACCTTCACAGCGACAAACCGGTGGAGCTTGTTGGGTGGCAGATTACAGGTGGCCCGCCGGATTTGAGCGCCTACGCATGGGCCGCGCTGCGAACGCTGGACCGACCTGCTGCCAATGCCAGCGCGTTGCAACTCCAGCAAACCCGCCTTGTCGCCGATCCGAAGGGCCTTCCGGTGACGCCTGATCAACCGCGCAGAGTGGAACTCTGGTTGCACCCGAAACCGGACACGACGGCTGGCAGTTATCCGCTTCACCTCACGGTTGAAAGCACGTCTGGAGAAACGCGCATTCCCATCACCTTGTTGATAGATAACGTCGACCTGCCAGCTCCGCGTGCGCCTGTCGGCTTTTATCTGGACGAAGCACCGCACCTGACATGGTCAGGGCAAGATCCTGCTCGCCGCACGAAACAGTTGCGCTGTGATCTGGAATTCATGGCGACTTTGGGCTTGAGTGCCTTGGCTCCGGGCATCAGCACTCCCAGGGCAGATGATGATGCCCAGGTCATTGCCGAGTTGGCCATGGCTTTCAACGAGGCTCCAGCGGTCATGGCCTATACCCCTGCCAAACGGCTGATTGGCGAAACTGGCCTTGCTGTTGCCGCGGAACGGTTGGCCGGCATTACGCACCTTGCCAGCCAGAAGGGACTTTCGCCGATTTATTGGAGTGTCGCCGACGAACCCTCTAACCCTGACCAGTCGACCTCCGACCTGACAGCGCTTTTGGAGGTATTTCGGCGCGATGCCCCAGAGGTGAAGCTGGCAGCCCATCTCAACGCCCCTCAAGACAAGGCACTGGCCTACCTTTTCGATCTCGTGTTGATCAACGATGGCTATGGCATGTCCCCTCAGAACGTGCGCAACCTGCAACGCAATGGGCAAAGTGTATGGCTTTATAACGCCACACAGCCACGATTGACCGCCGGTGTGGGCGTTCTTGCAACACAGGCCGACGCCTATGTTCAGTGGCACAGCCGCATGCCGACCGCCGATCCGTTCGATCCGATGGATGGACGAGAGGGGGACGTGATGATGATGCTTCCCGGACACGAAATCTGCCCGAGTCAGCCAGACATCCACACTGCGCTTCTGGACATGGCAGAGGGGGTGCTTGACCAGCGCTGGATCTTATATTTAGCCCGCAAAAACCAAGGGGAAGAGACCGATTTGACGTGGAAAATTTGGGAGAAACTGCAGCAAAGCTGGCAATCTCGCCTGCAAGAGGACAAAACTGATTTACCTTTTACTTACAAACAGAAATAAAACAAATAGTCAAACAACGATTTACTTGAGAAAGCGGGATAGCGTTCGTGAGGCTGGCACTCATACTTGTCGCGGTGATGAGCGTGATGGTCGGGTGTGCACCGAAAGATGAACTGGCGGTGTTGCCCGACTATTTGCGTGCCCAAGCCCGTTTGGCCGACGGACAGAATCCCGATCTCACCCGTCCGGCAGAACGCACGCCCCGTGCCGACAAAGCTTCTGAAACCTTGGCAGACCATTACACCGGATCCGATGCCAACGCTGATCGGGATCCGGTGCTGGAACAAATGCTGGCAGAGGCCCGTGCCAATATTGTGTTGCCGGCGCAAGGTGGCACGTCTCCATCCACAACAGGAAGCACCTCCGCCGCAACCAAATCAGTTTCCGATGTCAGCGCCGCAAGCCCTCCTGACTTGTTTCGCCGGTTCATGACAACACAAAGCCAGCGCTCCAGCAACCAGACCGGATATGTGGGCACTGAACCAGGGTACCCCGCTTCCCCCAAAACCACTGCGCCAGCCCCATCGCGGCAAGAGCAATTCGGCCGCAGCATTGTGACAGACCCCGCGCAAATCAATGCTCGGCTGGAGCTACTGGCCGCAGCTCGCGCCGTGGATGGGACCGGTGCTGACATTGGAGACCGGGACAAGCGTAAAGGGTCGCCTCTACCAAGAGCCGGGGGGAGTTCAGACGATGAAACCTTGCGTATTCAAGGCCTTGATAGACATGTGGTTTTACCCCCGGCTATTGAGCCTGAGCTTACGCAACTGGCCCGACGCGCGCACGATCGGAATCTACCGCTGATCATTGCGGTTGGTGTGCCAAGCAGCGGCTCTGCATATGATCGTTTAAGCCAAGCCCGCCAAGTTTCCCGCCTTGTGTCCCAAGCGTTGACGCCTGCTGTGAAGGTGCGGGAGCATATCAACCCTGCCCTTCCTTTTGGCACCGTGGAGATCAGTATCCAGCCCACAGCCTCATCCCCGACAATTCAGTGATGTTTTCTGGCAGTTTTCTTGCATGTCTTTCACTGAAAGCAAACCTTCGAAGCCCGTTGGTTTGCGGGTTCGCGTCCGGCTGGCCCGGCGAAGCGAAAGCAACACTGTGAGAACGGACAAGCATGAACGACGCCCAAAGTCGGAGCCTCAAAGACATTGCGCTTTTGGTGCTGTACAGTGCCTGGCGGCGACGCTACGTGATTTGTGTACCACTTCTGGTGCTGCCGATTTTGGCGTATTTCATCGCAGATTACGCGCCCAAGCGATATCAAGCCACCATGACCATTCTGGTTCAGGAACCTGCACGCCTGAACCCGTTTCTGGAAGATCTTGCCATTGGCCCAAACCTGAAGGAACGCATGCCGGCGCTTGATGCCTTGTTGCACAGTGAGCATGTGTTGGGGAAGGTTCTGCAAGATGTGGGGGAGATTACGCCCGCAACGCCCCAGCGACAGCGCGAACTGATGGTGCGCCAGCTGTCATCAGCCATTTCTGCCCAGCTTGTCGGCACGGACCTGGTGCAACTCACAATCACCTCAGGCGACCCAAACGGACTAGCACGCAAACTTGAAGCCATTGGTGACCGGTTTCTGGAGCGACTTTTGTCTCCAGAGCAGACTGCTGTCGATAAAAGCGGCGCATTTCTGGCGGACCAACTGGCCCAGCAGCGCGCCATTCTTCAAGGCCGGGAGAACGAGTTGGCCGAGTTCAAAAGCGCACATGCGGACAAGTTGCCCTCGGTGTATACGGCCAACGTACAGCGGCTGGTCGATTTGCGGGGAGAACTGGACAGCAAGATGGTGGCCCTCGCCAGCGCAGAAGCACAACTGGCTCATCTACGCAAACGCCTCGCCAGCACGAACCCGGCGGTTGGGCACCTTGAGGAACAGATCATCGAACAAACGAGCCGACTTGCAAACCTGCGTAGCCGCTACACCGAGGCCCATTCAGCCGTTCGCGATGCTGAACAAAAACTTCAGCAACTAACCGAGCAACGCAAAATCTTGTTTGAAACCGCCACTGACCTCAGCGACACAGATTTGGACCGCCTGTGGAACATGGCGGCGGGCCAACAAATTAACCCGGAGCAAAAGACCATCCCCCTGCTGGTATCACAAATGCAGGCTCTGCATGAAGCGGAGAACAATCGCGCGGCGCTTTCAAAAGACGTCGCACTAGTTCAGGAAAACATCGCGGAGCTGGAAACAAGCATTGCGGAGTTCGGGCCAATTGAAAAGCAAATGAACCGGCTGGAGCGAGAAATCGAGCTGGCGCAGGAAACCTATCGCGAGTTGTCACGGCGCTTTGAAATGGCCGAGGTAACCAGCGCCTTGGGGCGCTATGAGGCCCCCGAACGGGTCCAAGTCGTTTCTGCACCAGAGGATCCGACGGCGCCGATCACGCCTGGAAAGGTCATTTTTGTGGGCGGCGGCATCTTTGCGGCGTTGCTGCTGGGATGCGGCCTGGCCGTCGTGTTCGAACTGCTGGACCCCACCCTGCGGCGTCAGGAAGATTTCCTGAACTTGGCAACCGGGGTGCCGATCATCACTCGCGTACCCAAGCAACGCACTGATGACCTTTCAGGTTTCACTCAGAAGGACCATCAGGAGCCAGACAAACACGCTGCCTGACACCAACGTGCTGTTAGCCATTTTTGGCCGCATCCGGTTTGTTCTGATCCGGTTCGGTATGGTCCTCTTCATTGGCTTGCGCGGCGATGCGATCCTCAAGCTCCCAAGCCTGAATGCGCCGATATATGGTGGAGGGACTGACTTCCAAGGCCGCAGCTGCTCTTGGAATACTGCCATTGCAGCGGTCTATGGCGTGCTCAATGGTCAGACGGATAACCGTTTCCAGAGGTAAAATGCGGCTCTCATCAGCCAAAGCGGATTGAAACGGCAAAACCAGCCCCTGATGGCCGTGCGACTGCGAGGCGGAGGACCACGTTCCGCCTGCTGCCGCTCTCCCGTAGGCCGGAGCCTCACCAAAGGGTGGTGTGTGGGAAGCGCTTGAACCTCGATCGGGCCGATAACCGTGTGGCGGTGTCCCTCCGGCGGATCGGTCTTCTGTCGTGTCGAGCCCTTCCTGATCACCTTGTCCCGATGTCTGTCCCTGAAGCGGTCCGCCTCCCGTTGCCGATCTCGACAACTGCTGGGCCTCTGCAATTTCGGGTGGCAGCATGAACCGTTCCATCACCTCGCCATGGTTCAACACCACAGCACTTCGCACTACATTTTGGAGCTGACGTACGTTGCCGGGCCAGTCATAGGCGGCAAGGGCATTTTCCGCTTCCACGCTGAAACCCGTAAAGAGCTTGCCTTCCTCTTTGGCGTATTTTTCCAGAAGCTGACGCGCAATCAAAACCACATCGCCCTCGCGCTGGCGTAGAGGTGGCATATCTATGGGCACGACGTGCAACCTATAATACAGATCCTCCCGAAATCGCCCGGCGGCGACCTCGGCAATCGGATCCCGATTGGTTGCACAGACAATGCGGACATCCGCATCGCGCAACCGGTCTTCACCCACGCGCTGCACCTTCTTTTCCTGAAGGAACCGAAGCAGTTTTGACTGCAGGGACAGGTCCATCTCGCAAACTTCGTCAAGAAACAACGTGCCCTTGTCAGCGGTCAATGCAGCCCCTTTGCGATCAGATGTTGCGCCGGTAAAGGCACCTTTCACATGCCCAAAGATTTCACTTTCCAGAAGATCCTTGGGGATGGCCGCGCAGTTCAACACGACAAAGGGCCCCTCGCTGCGCCGAGACAGCTTATGAATGGCTTCGGCGCACAGCTCTTTGCCGGTGCCGCTTTCGCCGCGAATAAAGACCGAGGCCGTACTCGGGCCGACAGCGCGCAACATCTTGAACACGGCCTGCATCGCCGAGGACTGGCCCGTGATCATTTCAAGGGCTGCCTCTTGACGGGTATCTCCTGCCAGATCATCGCCTTGCCGGGAAAGGTTATGACGCTCCAGCGCATTTCGCACGGTGGTTCGGATGCGCTCCGCATTGAAGGGCTTCATGATGAAATCAAAGGCGCCCTCCCGCATGGCCTCGACGGCCAGATTAACGGAAGCCTGACCTGTGATCACGATGACCTCACAGGAGATGCCATTGGCACGAATGCTCTTGAGGATATCTATGCCGTGCATGTCTGGCAGGTTTACATCCAGAACAAGCACATCAGGAGCGAGCTGCTCGATCTGCTCCAGTGCCTGCTGACCGGTCTCAGCGCCGCGTACACTCAGGTTCTCCTGCCTGAGATAAGCCTTGTACGTTTCCAGCAGCGTGAACGTGTCCTCAACAATGAGGATTTCAGCGGGTCGATCAGACATAGGGTCCTGCACTCATCGAGGATCGCCAGCCGGGACGTAGCCAGCGCTTCGGAAGGCCGAAGTTAGGTAGAAGATGCAGCCTCGGTCAACTCGCGATTAACGTAGGGTAATTTCTTTAGTTCAGAAACAGATTTTCTTGCACACTGTAAAAAATCACTAGCAAGGTCATTAATAGTGTCTGTATTTGGCTCCACCTCGATGGTACTGGCTTGCCTTGCAGCCATGTGCGCGCCGAATTGAGATAGAAGACCTGCAAATCGGTGGGCTGTCTTGCGCACCTGATCCCAGTCCTGCGCATGGAGTGCAGAATCAAACTGCTCAAACAAGTCCTCCGCATTACTGAAGAACGTGTCCAACAGGCCAGAGAAGACGTCCTCTCCAACGGCCTCTACCATATCCTCAAGCGACTGAAGGTCCAGTTCAACACCGGACGCATCTTCCCCTTTATGATCATGGTCATTCGAGCCAGCTACGCCTGTCATTGGCACTCCAGCTTCTCCTTCTTCATCACTGGACATGTTCAAATGTCCATTGACGATCGCTTCCAGCCGCTCCAACTCCGCGTGCCAGTCGCCATTTGGCAAGGCAAACACATCCGGTTCGGCGTTCTCCTTTCCCTCCTCCGTCAATGGGGGCAGGATCTCCGGCGGAAGCTGATCGCTTTCATCTTGAGGGGTCGCCTGGGTGAAAGCATGATCTTCTGCCGCACGGGCAACGTTCCTTGATGTTACTCGCAGAACCGCATCAAGTTCCTCCCAGATTATGGGCTTGGTTAAGTAACCGTTGAGGCCAGTAGAAAATGCGGCCTTCTTGTCCGAATCCATGACCTGAGCTGACAGTGCGTAAATGGGAATTCGCGCTTGTGGGCCTCTCAAGGCGCGGATTTTTCGGGTTGCCGTCATGCCATCCATTGTCGGCATCTGCATATCCATGAGAATAAGATCGAAGTCGCGGCGCTCAATCGCCTCCAGCGCTTCCTGCCCATCCCGCGCAGTGGTCACCATATGACCGCGTTTTTCAAGCGCTGTCTTGATCACCAACTGACTGGCAGTTGTGTCTTCAACAACGAGAACATGCAGGCTGATTGGTTCGCTGTTCAGCGCTGGCTCGTTGTTGTTCAGGTCCGCGTTCACGTTCTCGAGAAGTGCCATCTCCTCCAGTTCAGTCCCCTCACTCTGCTCTAATGTGACTTCGAACCAGAAACTGGACCCATAGCCAACGGTGCTTTCAAAGCCGATTTCACCGCCCATAAGGTCCAGAAGCCGCTTGCAGATTACAAGTCCCAATCCTACACCCGGCTGAGTGATGTCGCGGTCCTGACGCTTGCGTTCAAAGGGACGAAAGAGAGTTTTCTGGATGTCCAATGGAATGCCAGAACCGCTGTCATGCACGGTAAAGCGCAATTTGTGGCGAGGTCCGTGGGTTTCGACTTCCTCAATCGATAAAATAATGCGGCCCTTCTGAGTGAACTTGGTCGCATTGCTCATCAAATGTGTGAGAACCTGGGTCAAACGCTTCAAGTCGCCAAAATAAACTTTCGGCAATTCGGGGTCGAGCTTCAACTCGACCCGCACCTCACGAGAGCCAACAGCGTCTTGAGCCAGCCGAACACTTTGACGTGCCATCCGGTGGAGATTGAACGGATTGGTTTCCAGCTTCATGCCCCCAGCATCCAACTCGGAGTAGTCGATCGTATCTGAAATAAGTCCCAAGAGCCGATGTCCCGACTGTTGAATCTCAGCAATGAAGCGGCGTTGATCGGTGGTGAGTTCGCTGTCACTCAACAAAGATGCAAAACCAAGGATCGCATTCATCGGCGTTCGGATTTCGTGCGAAATCATGGAAAGAAATTCAGATTTTGCCTTGCTGGCCGCTTGGGCTTCCTCGGCCAATGCCTTTAGCTGCGTTGCCTGAACTTCAAGCCGCTCGTTGGCGCTTTGTATTTCCAGCGTGCGCCGTTTGGCCTCGGTGATATCGGTGAACACGGAAACCATGCCCCCGGCACGGGTACGCTGCGTTGAGATCTGTATCCAGCGTCCATCACCGGTAGGCTCCTGATGACGGAAATGCACCTCTTTGGACATCAGAGCCGCCCGCCGTTTCTTCATCCGATCGGCAATCAATGCCTCCACATCATCCGGTGGCGGGTAAATCCCAGCATCCACAGCCAGCCGAATAACCTCTTCATAGGTAATGCCGTGACGCAGCCGATGGGCCAAGTCGCCATAAAGATCACGAAACCGCCTGTTGAAGAGCTGAAGCCGGTCGGTGGCATCAAACATGACGAGGCTCTCGTCAAGACTATTGACGGCATCGTCCAGAACATCTCGTGCAGCGTCTGCTTCTTCTGCCATTCGCGCCAGTTCGCGAGCCTGATGGCTGAGCTTGGTTCGGGCATCTTCCAGCTCACCTTCACGCCGCTTCATCTCCGTAATGTCGGAGCGGATGCTGACGATGCCACCATCTTCGGTATGTCGATCCGAGACCCTGATCCAGCGCCCGTCAGTCAGTTTCATCTCGTAGGTGGCCGCCATCTTCTTGCGGGCCACGCGTCGGTAGTCCAACCAATCGTCAAGAGGACGTCCATCAAGATCAAACTCGTTGTTCACGGCCCCATACCGCAGCACTTCAATGTAGGGAACGCCGTGTTTCAAGGCCTGCGCTGAAACAGGGCAGATCTGCTCCATCTTGCTGTTCCACATCACCACGTTGTCGTCGTGATCGCACAACAAGAAGCCTTCGTTTATGTTCTCTACGGCATCCGACAGGCGGCGCCGCGCTGCCACAACGGTTTCCTGAGCTTCCAACGTTTGGCGCAGCAACCGGTTCGTGCGGATCTCATAATAGAAAAGAAACCCTAAAAGGCTGCACAAACTCACGATGGCCAGACCGCTGAACCATCCCATTTGGTTCAGCATTGAGGTCATCTGGTCCTGAATTTCGAGGCGCTGATCAATATCCCATTTGAGGCTGTCCAATGTGAGGTCACGCAGCTGGTTGGTAAACGGATCAAAAGCTGCTCTTATCCGCTCGAAGGCTTGCAGGCTGGTGCGGTCCAGTAAACGCAGATCAGCTTCCACGTCGACCAGCACCTGTTCCAACCTCGCCACCAGATCGTCGTGTCCCTCAATCTCCGCAATTTCTCGTTTCAACGTTCCGCTTTTGAACAACTCCATGCGGCTCCAAAGAAGATCAAAACGCAGCAAGACATCCGCCTTGCCCACACTCTCGAAGCCGAGCATGTAGCCATCAAGTGTTGTAAGGAATCGACTGAGTTCCAGTTCGGTTTGCGCTGCCGACCAAACGGCGTTTTCAGTCGTGACTTGATTCAAGCGTTGCTCCACACGTTCGTAACGCAGTGCCGTTATCACCGTCAGGGTGAGAAGTCCCACAAACAGCAAAAGAAGGGTGAGACTGACCAGGCGTGCGCGTATGGAGAGGTGCTTGATCATTTGATCCGCAACTCCTTGACTTGCCAAATCCACTTATGGTCCTGCGAGACCTGAGGATACTGGTCGCGCGGATACACGATCCACAAAGGCCCCTTGTCCCTCACGCTCAAGGTCTTGCCGTTCATACGGGACGCCAACAGCACCGGATATCGGCGGAGCTCATCCACCTCCAGTTCAACGCTGTAGTTATTGAGGGCAACCGCCTCCAGCGTATTGCCTTCAGCTCCAACCGCATCCAGAACAGCACTCAAGCGTGGCCCCTCAAAGTTTTGCGGACCATCGGTCCAGGTTGTGGAGGTCGTAAGGTTATCTGTGCCCAGCGCCTGCAGGGTTTCACGATCAAACTTGGCTTTTTTGCCGTCTGTCGTGCGTGCAATGTCGCCGCTGACAACCAGTATGACCGGACCATCCGGTGCCGCCAATTCATTCGCTTGCACGGCACCGGCGATCGCCACCATCAAACCGGCAAAGCCTGCACCGAAAAGCCGAGAGACTATTGGCCCTTTTACCTCAGGCATCTTCACACTCCTTCATTATTGACCACGGCCTGTCACCATCACCAAAACGGTGCGCCCAAGTATGGAACAATCGGTTTTGAGCCATTGCCACGGTGTCGTCAGAAGCATGGCGTAGACGTGGTCGTGCATGACCTTGGCGCGCACATCTTCAATATCTTCGTCGTACCCCTGCTCCACTTGTGCCAGTCCAGTAATACCGGGGCGCAGGCCATAGGTACGTTCAATGTAAAACGGGATTTCGTTTTCCAGTTTTTCGAAGAACACAGGTCGCTCCGGGCGCGGACCGACAATCGACATCTCACCTTTCAAAACATTCCATGCTTGAGGCAGTTCGTCCAAACGTGTCTTGCGCAGGATCCGGCCCACACGGGTGACGCGGCTATCTTGCTTGGTTGCCCAACGTGCCCCGCCCTTTTCCGCGTCAGTGCGCATGCTGCGAAACTTGATCAGGAGGAACAGATCGGTGCGGTTTTCACGGCGCTCGCCAACCCGATACTGGCGGTAAAATACAGGACCCGGTGAATCCAGCTTGATGATCAACGCCAACGGGATGAAAAGCACGGCCAAAACAGCCAGTGTTGTCAGTGCAATCGCCACATCGAAGCACCGCTTGCCCATACGGGTGAGCGGATGAATGTAGTCCGGTTCGCCTGTGTTGTCCGCAGCACGGCGCCACGGCTTTCTCTGTCCGAACACGAACTGGCAACACCCTAAAAAGGTGGCAATCTGGCCTCCAATGGCGTAGCCCGCGGCCGACACAGGTTTAAGCACTGCAGGCAGGGTTACTTCCTGCCACGCTTCAACAAGGTTGATCACCAGTGCGCCTGTGACCGCCGCACATATGGCCAGACCAATCCATGAGCCTTGCAGTGCCAAGGCAATACATGCCCCCAAGAACACCACCAGAAGGATCGGGACAAAAGCTCTGAGCCCCTTGCCGGAAAGATAAACAAAAGCCATTCCCGGATCACGTGGATCGGCCAACCGCCACAGCCACAAGGCCTGTTGCAGGTTACCCGCACCAATTCGCAAACGGCGCCGCAGATCCGTTTCCCGGCTGGCGCTCTCACTTTCCGTCGCAATCAGATTGCTATCATAAACAGAACGATACCCGCGCTCCACAATCTGCATGGGTATCATGACGTCGTCGTTTATGGTGCTGAACGGAACTGGCTCCCAGTATCGGCGCCGAATGGCATAAAAGGCCCCATGAGCTCCAAATGGTGCGGCAACCTTTGCTTCTGCCTCCTTCAGCCAACGTTGATATGCCCAATAAGCTCGTTCGCCGGTATCATCACCGGCAACTTCATAGGTTGCGCACACAACACCGACTTCAGGGTCAGCAAACTGGTTGGCCACACGCCAAAGGGCATCCGCGGGCACCGATGCGGACACGTCGGTCAGAACAACAACGTCCGCAGTACTTTCCTCAATCGCTGAATTGAGAACAGCTACCTTGCCCCGATTGAGCGACCGCTCATCAAACTCGATGGTTTCAACATCAACGCCTTCCTTAATCAACGCCTTGAGCGTGTTGTGAGCAATGGCGACGGTTTCATCCGTGCAGCCATCGAATACAACCTTGATCAGCAGGCAATCCGAAGGGTAGTCCAGCGCTGCACAATTTCGCAGTTTGGCCGCGATGAAGGGGGCTTCGTTGTAGGCCGGTATGATGACCTCAATCGTGGGCGCATGGCCTGCGTGAAGGCGCTGGGAACACTCAGAGAACGTGCGTTCCCGGCGGGCCATCTGACGAAGCGCGGCAGGATAAACCAGCCCATGATAGGCCATCAGGGCACCGGAGGATAAAGCCAGCATTTCTGCGCTCACAACGTGCCTCCCTGTGCCAGCGTCTCATACGCCCTGATGGTGTCCTTCCAGTTGTACATACGGCGTACGAATTTCGTCGGGGCATCTGCCACATGTGCCTGAGACATCATGAGAATGGCTGCCGTTAAAGCACCTGCATCATTCGGTGGCACGATTTGACTTGCTTCAGGGCACACCGCATCCGGGATGCCGCCTACACCAGTGGCAACAACAGGGACATTGGCCGCTTGCGCTTCAATCACCGTAAGGGGCAGGCCTTCATCCCGTGAGGATACGGCCAGAACATCAAACGCGGGCATCAGGCGATGAACCTTGTTGACATTGCCCAGGAAACTGACGCGATCAGCCATACCAAGTGAGGCCGCAAGGTCTTTAAGCGTCTCTTTCTGACTGCCTGAGCCAGCAAGCGCCAGATGAAAGTCCTCAGGCAACTGACTGACTGCCTGCAGCAGGATGTCAAAGCCCTTGACGTATTCCAATCGCCCGACCCCACCGACGATGGTCTTGTCGGTTGGCAGGTTGAAAACAGCACGCGCTTCGGCTTTGTCACCGGGCTTGAACCGAGACACATCCACACCATTGGGGATCACCAGCACCTGCGATTGACCGGTTCTTAACGCAATTTCGCGCGCGACTGGCTTGCTGACGGCAGCCACTTTGGGGCGCAGCAGAGCGTATGCGGCACGGGTTAGCCAGAGCTGACGCGTGTTGTCCAGGTGCCAGGCATCATGTTCCACCTGCGTCAGATTGGGCACTCCGGCAAGGCGGGATGCCAGACCACCGTATAAAAGTGGGCCGATGTGGTGAGTGAAAACGGCCTCTGGTCTGTCCTGCGCAAGCACTCGGCGCAGGTCTCGTATCAACCGAACAGAGACACCGGCCTGCTTTCCCATGAAGCGCGGCTTCACCGCATACTGATGGGCCACATCCCAAGCTTCAGATCCACGATCCGGGGCCTGATCCAGCACCAGAACGCGCGTCTTCTCCGGGTTTTCTGCAGCAAGGCGCATGACCAGCAGTTCAATGCCGCCGGGCGCGAGTGTCTGAATGATGTGGACCGTTTTTCTTGTCATTTTCTGGACCTTGTCAGCCCGTCACCGATGACAGGCTCTCAACCGGTGCTGCAACCGGTGTGCCAATCTGTAGAGGCCGGTAAAGCGCCGAGTTTCGCGGCCTGCGACAAGATTTTGCGATTTGCAACACTCAGCCCCTGAGAAGGCACGTGTTGGCTGTGACATCCCTGAAAGCCCCGGTTTTATGGGGCACGAGAATTGCTTCATTCTACGAACAGTTCTGATGAGCTGCGGTTGCGAGGCGAAAACACAAGAAGGAACGCACCATGGCCCTAACACTTGAAATGCCCCAGGATATGGACGCTGCAGAAATGGACCGAATGCGCGACACGCTGGACGAGATTGTCGCCAAGAAGGAAGATGTGGTTCTGGACCTTCGCCAGACCACCTTCATCGACTCGTCGGGGATTGGAGCGATCGTGTTCCTGTACAAGCGTCTGTCCATGGCCAAGCGTGAGCTGAAACTGGAAAACGTTTCCGGCCAACCCTTGCGCCTTCTCAAACACCTCAAGCTCAACCGCATCATCGCATCGGAGGGCGACGCCGCCGCATGATCCACCCGCAGGGACCCTTGCCCTTGGCGATGCGCACTTTGTTCTTTGCGCTTTTGGTGTTGGCTCTGCCGGGATGTACATTCTGGCCCGACCATGGCTCGGGCGGCGCCGCTGAACGCTTCACCAGCGACCAGCGGTCAATTCGTGACTACGAAATCATTCTTCAGGATCTCGAGCGGCGCGGCGCAGAACGGTGGGCTGCGGCGGAAACCCACAAGGCCCGCACCACATTGATCGCCGCCAAACAGGCCGCGGCAGGCGGGCTGGCCTACGATGCTGAACAGGATTTGGCTCTGCTCTGGTTTCATGTTCAGACGATTGAAAAAAAGCTCAATCGCCAAAGGGCAGGTCTGAGGACTGGAGCCGGATCATGAAAGCGCCGCGCCTTCTGGGTATCGGGCTCATGCTCGTCACCATCATGATGACGGTACTGGCGAGCAGTCAGGAGAGCACGGATCGCGCGCCGTTGGGTGTGGGCGATCAAATTACCGTTTTCCTGCCCGGTGAAGACGGGTTCATGGAACCTTTCACAATTCAACGCAATGGCACCATAACATTACCCGAAGTGGGTGATGTGCGCGTGGAAGGGTTGTCCGTTAGCCAGGCGCAAGCGGCTATCCGCGCTGCCCTTTCTCAAGCTTTCCGGCAACTGGACCAGCTTGCGGTCTCGCTTTTCAAGCGCAATGTCTTGGTGACGGTTTTGGGCTATGTGGATGCACCTGGTGAGTACGTTCTTGATGCGGAATCCAATGTTCAGATCGCCCTCAGCGCCGCCGGGGGCCTGCGCCAAGGCGCTCAGTTGGACGGTGTCCAGATCCGGCGTGGTGATCAGACCCTCTCCTTCAATTACAAGCGCTACCTGGATACCGGCGATCCCGACCTCATTCCCCAATTGCAAACGGGAGACCGAATTTTCGTTCCCGCTTCTCCGCTGATTGGCAACGTGGAAATCGATTTCGATGGTCGCTGGCTTGCCGAGGCCGGCGATGCGGCAGACGAAGCAGCCTCCATAAAGGTATTGGGCGAAGTTCATAACCCGGCCAACTTTGCCTTCAGAGATGGCGCCACCATCATCGATTACCTGATGCGCGCGGGCGGTGTGACGCGATACGCCAGTGTCGAGCAGATCCGCGTCATCAATGATGGAGAACCGAAGCTGTTCAACATGCAACGGTATCTGGACACCGGTGACAGTCGATTTCTGGTTCCCATCACTGAAGGCGCGACCATCTTTGTTCCGCAACAGAAGGACGAAATTCGTGCAGGTCAAAGCACCGTGTATGTCATGGGCGAAGTGGCCAAACCGGGCGCTTATGAGGGACGCGATGATGCCACGTTCATTGATGTTCTGGCCAATGCGGGCGGCCCGACACGTTTTGCCGACACGCGCAACATCCGTCTGATCCGGGGTGACGGTAGCGTGGAAATGGTGGATCTGGTCAGCTTTACCGAGCGCGGCGGGACACAGCTGCCAACTATCGAGGCGGGTGATGCGCTGTTCGTGCCGGAAAAGACAGAGACCGACGAACCATCATGGCTGAAAACACCGCCAGAACGAGCAATCGAGATAATTGGTGCTGTCAACAAACCCGGCCGTTATGAATGGTCACAGGAAATGACCCTGTTCGACCTTATTGCCCAAGCGGGTGGGCCGACCCCGGACGCAGATGTCACAAACCTCCAAGTCGTGACCAGAGACGGCGACTGGGCGAACTCCATCCGGTTCGACATGGCATCTTTCCTCGAAAACGGCGGCAGTTTCGATGAGGTTCCCGCGCTTGATGCCGGATCCATTATCCTTGTTCCCGATCGCAGCCGCGACGACGCTGCTGGAACGGGTCCACTGAAGATCCGCGTCATGGGATATGTGCGCGAACCCGGCGAAGTGGCACTCTCAGAGGATGCCAATGTTCAACAGGCGCTGACGGCTGCCGGCGGACTGCGACAAGGGGCACAGTTGGACCGGATGCAAGTGCGCCGAGCGAATGATCTGGTGGTGACTTTCAACTACAAGCGTTATCTGGATACCGGCCAACCAGACACCTTGCCCGTGTTGCAACAGGGCGATGAGATTTTCGTGCCCTCCAGCCCGCTCACAGGCAACATCGAAGTCGAGTTTGACGGTCGCACCCTCTCCGAGCGTGGCGATAGCGGCGATGCGCGCACAGCCATCAAGGTTTTTGGCGAGGTCAACGCACCGGGCAGTTTCGCGTTTGATCAAGACACAACTCTGGTCGACTACCTCATGCGCGCGGGCGGCGTGACCCGCTATGCCAATATTCGCGATATTCGCGTGTTAACAGATGACGAACCGCAACTGGTCGACCTGAACGCCTACCTCGACACTGGAAATTCCCAGATCCTGCCGGTTCTGGATCAAGGATCCACGATTTTTGTACCCAAACAGCAAGAGGACACGTTGGCAGGCGACAGCTTTGTCTATGCCATGGGTGAAGTGGCCGCTCCGGGCGCCTTTACTTTTCGGCCCAGGACCTCATTCATCGATTTGCTGGCCAATGCAGGCGGCCCAACCCGGTTTGCGAACACACGCCAGATACGGCTGATCCGCAGCAATGGCGACATTGTTCCCATAGACCTGCAAGCCTTTACGGAAGGGCGTGGTACCGAACTGCCGGAAATCGCGCCGGGGGATGCGATATTCATTCCGGAAAAGGCGGAGACCACTGAAAAGTCCTGGCTCAGCATTCCTCCGGAGCGGGCCATTGAGGTGATTGGTGCGGTGGTTCGTCCGGGGAGATATGAATGGGCACCCGAAATGACGCTTTTCGACCTAATAGCCGAAGCGGGAGGACCAACGGAGCAAGCCGACCTGTCGTCACTTCAAGTGGTCCACCGTCAAAACGGCCGGGCACGCACACAGCGCTTTGATGCAGACCGGTTCCTGAAGTTCGGCGGCAGCTTGTCTGAAGTACCGAAATTGACAGCAGACTCGCTTGTCGTATTGCCAGAGCTGCCACAAGATCCGACAGACAACAAATCCCAGTGGGTACAGCAGGACCCAGAGGATACAATTTACATAATGGGATCCGTTGGGGCACCGGGACGGTATGCCTTTAATAATCAGATGGACTTTCTGGACATCCTCAATGCAGCGGATGGGCCGAACACATCAGCGGATTTACGCAATATTCGCGTAACCCATCGCAGCGAGCCCGGAGCACGTGTCAGCAAGGTGAATCTGGCTCTCTATCTGGAAACGGGTGATGACAGCATCTTGCCGTCGGTTCGAACCGGAGATGTGATCTACATTCCCGATCAGGATCGCCAGTGGCTGGATATTTCCAAGGAAAGCACGGTGCGGGTACTCGGCGCTGTCGGCAGCCCGGGCCGCTATGAGTTCAACAGCGAGATGACTATTCTGGATTTGTTGGCGGAAGCTGGCGGACCGGAAGATAACGCGCTCGTTGAAAAGATCCTCATCGTCAATCTCTCGTGCTGCCGCGATCAGGCTCGCTTGTTCAATTTGCTTGACTTTGCAAAGACCGGGAACATGAAGCAACTGCCTGTAGTGCGGGCTGGAGACACAATCTATGTCCCCGACATCTCACGCAGCAACTGGCGTCAGGTATTTGACAAGTTTCAAGATATCGTGTCGGCGGTCAGCGTGTTTGCCCTGTTCAGCGCGCTTTAATTCGTTCTTGCAAGGAAAGGAAAACGATGACCGGGTTTGATCCTT
The DNA here is from genome assembly GCF_000422785.1 of Pseudovibrio exalbescens DSM 16456. Classification (GTDB taxonomy): domain Bacteria; phylum Pseudomonadota; class Alphaproteobacteria; order Rhizobiales; family Stappiaceae; genus Pseudovibrio; species Pseudovibrio exalbescens. Next base: position 80,660 of record NZ_KE383920.1, on the reverse strand, counting down.
CCACGCTGGAAATTGAACGGCTTTTCGCTGCAACGCTCGGCCATGGTCTTCGTACGGTAGGGATTACGGCGCCGTTATGGGGAAGTGGGACGACGAGCCTTGCGCAGGCTCTCGCTGCACGTTCTGGCCTTGCGAGTCAAAAAACCCTTTATGTGGACCTGTCAACTTCGGTTCAGAAGGAGCCTTCTCTTGCAGCCGGAGGATGGCAGCCAAGCCAAGGAGGGCCGGCAGCGTGTGTTCATGAGGATAATGGCCAACCGTATGACACGCTCACCTTGCATGCAAACCTTGCAGACGCCATGCGCGTGCGCGACATTGATCGCTTGCGGATTGCCTTCAACAGCGATTTGATTCACTACCGGTCCATCGTGGTGGACCTTCCTCCCGTCCCGCATTCCAATCCGGCAGCCTTACCCTCCAACATTGGCATTTCCGCCTGTGAGGCTGTGGTTCTGGTCAATCTGGTTGGTGCCGTAACCGATGAAAACCTGAGCGATGCCTATGAGGCAATACAGGCGACCGGCACCCCCCTGACGGGCCTTGTTCTCAATGACAGAGATGCCCCTACACTGGGCGAAGAAATGGCGCGGGAAGCCATGCGATTGCGCCGGGTGTTTCCATGGCTGGCGCGTCGTCTTTCAAAGCAGGCGCTTTCTTCCAAGCTTTTGAATACGCGCCCTTAATTGTCGCCTCCGCTTGCTCGCCTCTCACCTGGCGGTTAAACTGGAGTTCAGGATCAAGCCAGCCTTCGCCAGCGACCCTGCTTCATGCTTTAACCGACGGGACTTTCATGCGAGGCGACGCCACTTCATACGGACGTCTTTCCCCTTCCGATCTGGATCCTGAAACTGCTGGCCTGCCCTATCGGTTCCTGCGGTTAATGGAAACTGATGCCCCAACTGCCGAAACAGTACTGACAAGAAGACTGGTGCAGCCCTACGCGGGCCCAGCTGCCATGGCAGAACTGCGCGACTTTGAGGCTTTCCAACGCAATTTTGACAGCTGGTGCACACCGCTGCTTTCTCACTTTCGCGAGCAACGGGGAGCGACCACCCCGAAGCTGGCGGCGTCTCAGGCTCTCAAAGCCGTTGCACAGAGCTTGTTGAACCGTGTTGTCGTCAATTATTTGCTTATCGGTCGTGCCCCACCCTGCGCAGATCTGCGGTTTCTGCCGCTCTCCAAGGCACCGTGGCTCGAGCTCTACCTTGATCCGCGCATACTACCAGAAGAAACGGATCTGGACCCGGACAGAGGGCCCTCCGAGTTGTTCCAGTTATCCATCGTGGTGGAAGAGATCATCAAGGTTCTTTACGAGGCACTGGGCAAGCGCAAAACACCCAAGCCTGTTTTTTATTCCAGCGTGGCAATTGCGTTGTTGAGCCCGTTCATGGCTTTGCGCCGACATGGTGCCCACCCGCAAGACGTAGCGGCACTCATGCGCCGGTTCCTGACCAGTTTTGGCCGTGACATCAACGGAGGTATCGTGTGGAGACAACGCCAGAATGAAGGGCGCATAGAATATGCCCCGAGGCGCAAGGCCTGTTGCCTCAAATATGCCCTACCGGACAAGCCGCATTTGTGCTCCACCTGCTCCCGTCGACCCGAAACGCTGTTCTTTGAGCCGGTTGAGGTTGGCAGCGCGCATGAAACGGCAGACGGTCGCTGAGCCAACTCAGCAAGCTTACCGCAGGATCAGGATGCGATTTTTGTCGCCGTCTGCCGGCCCAAATCCGGCAGGGTGACAATGCGGTTTCCGCGCAGATCGCTGGCGCAGATAATGAAGCCACGTTCTTCCATATATGTCAGCAACCAACGCGCGCGGCCCGGAGAGCGTGTCCCATAGGCCTTGGCAATCTCAAGGTCTGAGGGACAGGGTTGCTCAGCCAAGGCCGCCTTGGCAAGCAGAAGGTAAACACCGCGCATTTCCTCAGGCAATTGATTGGCAATCAGTTCAACCTGACCCCAGTCACCTGCTTCAACTTCCTTTTTGTCGACGCCAGCCCGCGCCACAGACAGCAGCCGCCTAAAGCGCGGAAGGTCCGGGCATTTGATCCGCTCGATCCGACAGCGCACCTGAAAGTCCTGATAGAGTTGGGAAACCGGCTGAAATGCAGCATCTGGATCTTCTAGCATGCTGGCCAGAATTTCCTCCAACTGCGCATTCTTTTCTTCCAGATTGAACAGGTCTTCCGGTTCTGCTTCGGTTTCCGCTGCCGCGCTCTGTAGCTGTGCAGCTGCGGTACGCGACAACTGCTTCATGACATCGCTGGCTGAAGGAGCAGATATTCGATTTGAATGCAGGACCGGATCGTTTTCGGACGCTGTAAAAATCAACTCGGCTGCACTTTCAACCGGCTGATCCGGTAATGGCATCAACTTGGTAGAGCCATTGCGCCCTGAGGTAATAACTTCACCGATTTTCACTCGTTCAGGACGGCGGGATATAGCCGGCCCCAACGCGATGAACTGTCCTCGATCAAGATTACGGAACTGCTCTGCCTGCCGGCGCTCCATGCCCAGAAGGTCAGAAGCGCGCTGCATGTCAATATCAAGAAATGTGCGCCCCATGAAGAAGTTCGTTGCTTCGGCAGCCACGTTCTTCGCCAGCTTTGCCAAGCGCTGGGTTGCAATAACACCCGCAAGACCGCGCTTTCGGCCTCGACACATGAGATTGGTCATGGCTGTCAGAGACACGCGGCGCGCTTCTTCGCCGTAGTCCCCTGCCGCGCTTGGTGCAAAAAGCTGGGCCTCGTCCACAATGATCAGCGCAGGATACCAATAGTTCCGGTCAATATCGAAAAGACCGTTGAGAAATGAAGCTGTTGCCTTGAGCTGTTTGTCCGGCTCCAGTTCTTCAAGGTTCAAAATGACCGAGATACGGTGCTGGCGCACGCGCGCCGCAATCATCGTCAGTTCCCGCTCACTCATTGTCGCGTCGATGACCACATGGCCAAATTTGTCGGCCAACGTTACGAAGTCGCCTTCAGGGTCAATAACGACTTGCTGAACCCAGGGAGCGCTTTGTTCCATGAGGCGCCGCAGCAAGTGGGATTTACCCGAACCAGAGTTCCCTTGAACCAGAAGACGCGTTGCGAGCAATTCCTCAAGATCGACAACAGACGAGGTCCCGTTGGGTTTCACACCCATTTCGATCGTAACAGTCATTTACCCACTCTTAACAGCAGCGTGAAGGCGTTGGCTTCAGCTTGTGAACCGCATGGCAGCTGGCGGTTATAAGGCAATAGTTTTATCGCCCTCGGCTCTGCAGGCGTGGCAGGCCCCGTCGGTATCTCAGCTGCAAATCTTGGAGAGGCGCGTGGCGCGCTCGGCATAGTTATGCCAGCAAATTTCCCGATTCGAATGCACAACACAAAATGGCCTGTTGATGACCGGCGCTTTGTACAAGATACCCACAGGCTTGGTTTTGCTGGCTCCCTTCGCACTCACCCTGTGATATACGAGGAATTATAACGTATCGGCACTTGTTGTCATGAAATCACCACGACTCGCCTGCAGTGTTGAGCTCAACGTTAGTCGCATTCCTGAAACTGGCAGTTGTCCCTGCCCCAGATTTTTGGCCTAAATGCAGCATGACGAGACAAGATCTGACTACGGTGATCCCACCGCATCTCCCCCGAATGGAAACCCGCGGAGAGCGTATTGCAGACGGCATCATCCATGTGCTTGGCATTGCGCTGGGCTCTGCCGCCACAACTGCGTTCATCATCCTGCTTTGGTCCTATGAAGATCCAGCGCGGAAAATCAGCATCTTCATTTATGCGGGCTGCCTGATGACAATGCTCATCTGTTCGGCGACCTACAACATTCTGGCGAAGGACAACCGGATCGGCCTGTTGCGGCGCTTGGACCACTCAGCCATCTTTCTGATGATTGCGGGAACCTATACACCTTTGTGCCTGATGGTGCTTGGCGGCTGGACCGGGGCGATCCTGCTCTCGATCGTTTGGGCTGGTGCAATTGCTGGTGCAACGATCAAGATCTTCCACATGCACCGTTTCGAACGCCTTACCGTCCCGATTTATCTCGCTCTGGGCTGGGCGGCGGTCTTTGCCATTGTGCCTCTCTACCAGCAATCCTCAACCGCTGGCTTTGTCTTTCTCATGGTAGGGGGCGGTCTTTATACTCTGGGAACCTTGTTCTACCTCTGGAAAACACTGCCCTATCAGAATGCCATCTGGCACGGCTTTGTTCTGTCAGCGGCCATCTGTCACTTCGTGACAATCATGGTGGACGCCGTTGTTCCTGCGCTGACCTAGTGCTCGCTGCACGCAACCTCACGTAATTGTTGATGTTCTTTCAGCATAGGAAAGCATTGCGCCCTTTCTGGTTACCCGGCTACAAGTGAGTGGCGCAGCGCAAATGCGCTGTGCCCATTCTCCCCCTCCCAGACTGGAGCCCGCAGAGCATGACTGGCGCCACGCCCAAGATATTTGACGGTCACAACGACACCCTACTCAAGCTGCTCATGCACCGTGGCACACCCAAGCAACGTCATTTTCTTGACCGCGCCGAACACGATCACATAGACCTTCCGCGCGCCATGGAGGGCGGTTTCTGTGGTGGTTTTTTCGCGCTGTGGGTCCCCTCGGTCCTGGACAACGGAGCCTCAGTGACACGCGGCGCTGATGATCCGGCCCATTTTCAGCCGGTGGACCAAGCCGCCGCACTTGCTTATACAGCCCGCCTCATCTCCGAGGCTGTTCAGATCGAGCGTGCAGCACCAATGAAGGTTGCCATTTGCCGCAGTACATCCCAGATCCGACAGGCGACGGTCGATGGCAAACTGGCCATGCTGCTTCACATGGAGGGCGCAGAAGCAATTGACCCTGACTTTGCTGCCCTGGACCTGCTCTATGAAGCGGGCCTACGCTCGTTAGGACCTGTATGGAGCCGAAAGAACATTTTTGCGGACGGCGTCCCCATGCGCTTCAACTCGTCACCGGACACCGGGCCCGGCTTGACGGAAAAGGGCCGCGAGTTGGTGAAGCGCTGTAACGACATGGGCATCATGCTGGACATGTCCCACATCACCGAACAAGGGTTTTGGGATGTTGTGAAGCTGAGCAGCAAGCCAATAGTGGCAACACACTCCAATGTACACGCGCTTTGTCCGCATGCACGCAATCTGACGGACAAGCAACTGTCAGCCATCGCAGAAAGCAAGGGCGTGGTCGGCGTCAATTTCGCGGCATCTTTTCTCAGAGGTGACGGTAGTTGGTCGGCAGATACACCGCTGGACGTGATCGTGCGCCATGCAGCCTATCTTGTCGAGAAATTGGGCGAGGACGGTGTGGCCTTCGGCTCTGATTTTGATGGCTGCCGTGTTCCCAAAGACCTGAAGGATGTTGCCGGCCTTCCCCGACTGATCGAGGCCTTTCGTGCGGCTGGCTTTGGTGAACCGCTCATCACCAAAATCGCTCATGAGAACTGGTGGCGTGTTCTGGAGCGCTCGGGTATTTGATTGTCGCCAAAGGCTGGAAAAATGCAAAGAAAAACCCCGGCGCGTGGCCGGGGTTTGGATTGTTGATCAGGCGATTGCCGTCTCGTCGTGTTTGAGAACCGCAGCTTCTACAAGTTCCTGCGTGTAGGCTTCCTTTGGATTTGAGAAAATCTCAGAGGCCGTTCCCTGTTCAACCACCACGCCTTTTTTCATCACCATCACCGTATCTGACATGGCGCGAACAACGGCCAAGTCGTGGGAGATGAAAAGATAGGTCAGGTTGTAGTCGTCCTGGAACTTGCGCAACAGTTCCACAACCTGCTTCTGGATGGTGCGGTCAAGCGCCGAAGTAGGCTCGTCAAGCACAACCAACTTTGGTTTCAGAACCATTGTTCGCGCAATGGCGATACGCTGGCGCTGCCCCCCGGAAAACTCGTGGGGATAGCGGTTGCGCATGGCCGGATCCATGGAGACCTCTTCCAAGGCCTGACAGGCATACCGGTCACGTTCGGAAGAGGACAAGGTTGGCTCGTGAACCAACAGCCCTTCCGTAATAATCTGACCGACCGTCATGCGCGGACTCAACGAGCCGAACGGATCCTGGAAGATCAGCTGCATTTCCTTGCGCAAAGGACGCATGGCCTTTTGGGAAACGCCCGTGATATCACGGCCCATGTAGGCAACGCGGCCCTGTGCAGGTAGCAGTTGCAACAAGGCACGCCCCAGCGTGGACTTGCCCGAACCGGACTCACCCACGATGCCCAGTGTTTGGCCTTCACGCACCTGCAACGAGATGTCATTGACGGCGCGCAGCACGTGATTTGGCATTAGGAAGCCATTGTCCGTTTCGAACTCGACGCGCACATCCTTGGCATCCAGAACAACCGGCTTGCTTTCGTCAACCGGGTCTTTGCGACCCGTTGGCTCTGCATCCAACAGCATGCGCGTATAGTCATGCTTCGGGCTGCCGAAGATTTCAGAGGTCTTCCCCTCTTCCACGACTTCGCCATATCTCATGACATAGACGCGGTCCGAAATCCGCTCGACAATACCCAGATCGTGGGTAATGAACACCACGGCCATACCCAAACGCTTCTGCAAGTCGGCCATCAGGTCCAGGATCTGGGCCTGTGTGGTGACATCCAGAGCAGTGGTTGGCTCATCGGCAATCAAAATGTCCGGGTCATTGGCCAATGCCATGGCAATCATCACACGCTGACGTTGGCCGCCTGACATTTCGTAGGGATATGCCTTCACCTTACGCGCCGGGTCCGGAATACCCACCAGCTCCAGCAGTTCAACCGCGCGCTTCTTGGCGGTTGTCCAGTTGTACTCACCATGTTCGACCATGGGTTCGCACAATTGACGCTCGATGGTGTAGAGCGGATCCAGAGATGTCATCGGCTCCTGAAAGATCATGGTGATCTTGGCACCACGGATCTTGTTGAGCTTGCGCGACGACAGGCCAAGGATGTTCTGACCATTGTACTTCACGGAGCCCGATGTGGTGCCATTGGAGGCCAGAAGCCCCATTGCCGCCATCATGCTCTGGCTTTTACCCGAACCGGACTCGCCTACAATCGCAACGGTCTCGCCCTTGTCGACATGAATGTTCACGCCTTTGACGGCGTTCACAGTGCCTGCGTTGGTCTCGAAATCGACTTTGAGGTTGTCGATTTCAAGAACAGTGTTCTCGTTTACTGTACTCATCCACCAGCCCTCTTATCGATCTTTTGGATCCAGTGCGTCGCGCAACCCATCACCGATGAAGTTAAGCGCAAACAGCGTGGAAGTGAGGAACAGGGATGGGAAGATCAGCATCCAGGGGGCACCCTGCAGATTACGCGCCCCTTCAGAGATCAAGACACCCCAACTGGTCATTGGCTCCTGTACACCCAGTCCCAAGAAGGACAGGAAGCTTTCCAACAGGATCACCTTTGGTACCAGCAGTGTCATGTAGACCACTACCGGGCCGAGTGTGTTGGGCACAATGTGGCGTTTGAGAATGCCGCGGCTGCTCACGCCCATGGCTTCAGCGGCCTGAACGTATTCCTGTCGCTTGATACTCAACGTTTGGCCACGCACGATACGCGCCATATCAAGCCATTCCACAGCCCCGACGGCAATAAACATCAGGACGAAATTTCGGCCGAAGAACACCACGAGCATGATCACGAAGAAGATGAACGGCAGTGAGTAGAGAATATCCACCACGCGCATCATGATGAGGTCGGTTTTACCGCCAAAATACCCGGAAACCGTTCCGTAGATCACACCAATGGTAATGGCGACTATGGTTGCCAGAAGGCCGATGGTCAGCGAGACACGCCCGGCAATCAGCGTGCGGGTGAGCATGTCGCGTCCGTTTGCGTCCGTACCGAAGTAAAAGTGCATGTAATGCACCGGAGCAACGATTTTCGCCTGCTTTCCATCATCCGACACGTCCACGATCTGAACGCCCTTGAACATGTCCGAACGATCGAAGTAGCGCGCGTAACGCTGGTCAAGATCACGACGCGAGGTCACGATAGCTTCCACCTTGTCATCAACAAGAGTGTAGCTTTCCACGTTCATGCGAGCGCGCTTGGCGATGGAAGTAAAGGTCGGCTCGATCTGATCCTGCCGCGGATAGGCTTCAAGGCTGGCCGGCACCTTTACATAATCACGATAAACCGCGTCGTAATGGTGTGGCGAGACGATCGGCCCCACGATCGACAATATGGTAATGAGGACCAGTACGACGATGGAGGTTACCGCTGCACGGTTCGCCTTCAGGCGATCTCGCGCATCGTCCCACAGGGAACGACCAACTACTGGCGCTTCGTTATTTTCTTTCGAGGTAACACTCATTTTTATGGGAACCTCAGTCAAAACGAACGCGCGGATCAAGCACTGCGTACAGCACATCCACGATCAGGTTAAACAGGATCACAAAGCAAGCGACCACAACCACAGTACCCATTACGAGGGTGTAGTCACGGTTCAACGCGCCCTGAACGAAGTAGCGGCCAATACCCGGAATACCGAAAATGGTCTCGATCACCACTGAGCCGGTCAGCAATGCAGCCGCAGCTGGGCCCAAATAGGTCACGACCGGCAAGATCGCGCCGCGCAGGGCATGAACCACAATGATCGTATACCCCGACAAGCCGTAGGCTCGAGCCGTCCGTACGTGATTGGAGCGCATGGCTTCAATCATGGAACCGCGCGTCAGGCGCGCCACAATGGCGATTTGCGGAAGTGCAAGCGTGATAACGGGCAGAACCTTGTTGACGAAGTCGCCTCCGCCCCAGCCGCCAACGGGCAGCCAGCCCAAATACACACCGAAAATGAGGGTCAGACACGGTGCCACCACAAAGTTCGGGATAGTTACCCCGAAAGTAGCCGCAGTCATCACGGAATAATCAACGCCCTGATTTTGGCGCAGCGCTGCAACAACGCCAAAGAAACCGCCAACAATGAGGGCAAGTGTCAGAGCACTCAAGCCAAGCTGCATGGAAATCGGCAGACTTTGAGCGAACAATTCGTTGATCGAAAAATCTCTGAAGAAAAAGCTCGGGCCGAAATCGCCAGAAAGAACGCTTTTCATGTAGAGCAGGTACTGCTCCCAAAGAGACTTATCAAGATTGTAAATCTTGTTCAGATTTTCCATAACCTTAGCTTCCAAAGGCCGTTCCAGGTCGAATGGGCCACCCGGAGCGATCCGGATCAGGAAGAAGGAGATGGTTATAATCAGGAACAAGGTCGGTATTGCGCTGAGCAGACGCCCCGAAACATAGCGCAGCATGGCCCTGTACTCCAATTGTTTATAGTTTTGTTCAGTGCCTGATAACAAATGAGCCGGTCATAGTGAAGTCACTATGACCGGCAGATCAACACTTACGCGAAGTTACTCATTAATTGAGATGTAACGGCTTGGATGAACATCCAGAAGGTTATCTTCAAAGCCACTTACGCTATCGGCAATAATGTTCTTGGAGCCGTAGTACATCAGCGGGAAGAACGGCAGGTCGCGCATAAAGAGCGTTTCTGCCTGCTTCAGGATTTCCGCACGCTTTTCAAGGTCCATAGTACGGGCTGCCTCATCCATGAGGGCATCGTACTCAGGATTGTTGTAGCGAGCATAGTTGAAGCCGTCGTTGTCGCTTTCCAGCATGAACAAGAAGTTCTGCGGATCGGAATAGTCACCGATCCAGCCGGCACGCGCCACGTCAAAGTCACCACGATCACGCAGGTGCGCATAGTGGGTCTTTGTATCGGTATTCAGCAGAGTTACTTCAACACCCAGAGGCTTCCACATGTCAGCAATCGCAACTGCCGTGTTCTTGTGGTTTTCAGAGGTGTTGTAGCGAATTTCAACTTCCAGCGGGTTGGATTCACTGTAGCCCTTTTCCTCAAGGATCTGCATTGCCAGATCTTCGCGGTCCAACAAGTCCATGTCGGCCCATTCAGCACGTGCAGGTTCACCGTAGTTGGCAATTCCGGGAGGAACGAAAGAATAGGCTGCAACCATGGTGCCGCCCCAGATTTCTTCCGCAAGGAACTCACGATCGATTGCCATGGACAGAGCCTGACGCACTTCCGGATCGCTCATGGCTTCGGATTCATGGTTCACAGCATAGTAGTATGTGCCAAGGTATGGCGCTACGTGGAACTGTTCACCGAAGTTTTCCTTGATGAAGTCGATCTGCTCAAGCGGCACATCGTTGTTGGTGTGCAGTTCGCCAGCCTGGAAACGGCGCAGCGCAGCACCACGGTCTTCAGTCGGATAGAACTTTACCTTGTCGATCTTTACATTTTCCGCATCGTGGAAGTATTCGTTCTTCACAGCGGTAATGGAGTCGTTCGGGGTAAAGTCAGCCAGTACGAAGGCACCGTTGGTGACGATGTTTTCCGGCTTGATGAAGTCGCTGCCGTACTTTTCGACAGTCGCCGGATGAACCGGGAGGCCTGTCTGGTGACCGAGCAGGTCAATGAAGTACGGAGTTGGTGATTCCAGCGTAATTTCAAATGTCGCGTCGTCGATTGCCTTCACACCAAGCTCTTCTGGTGGCAGCTCACCGGTGTTCACTTTTTCCGCATTCTTGATCGGATAGAGAACGTTGGCGTACTTCGCGCCGGTTTCCGGCTTCATGATGCGACGCAGGGAATATTCAAAGTCACCGGCTACGACTGGGTCACCATTGGACCACTTTGCATCCGGACGCATCTTGAAGGTGTAGGTCAAACCATCTTCAGAGACGGTCCAGCTTTCAGCTGCGCCGGGGATAATCTTGCCATCTACGCTGTAGGCCACAAGACCTTCATAAAGATCGCGCAGAATATGTGCTTCGTAGGTGGTGGAGGTTTTGTGCTGATCCAGTGTTTCCGGATCTGCCGAATTGCCCCGATGATAAACAACCTCGGCAGCGGCGGTCAGCGACGTGGCTGCGACCAGTGCTGCAGCAAGAGCTGTCATGCGCATGGACTTGATCATTAAGATCTCCCCTCTCCTTATTTCTAACTATTTGCCCCTAGTTACCCGGGCAGCGGGGCCAAGATTCCACTGTTAGCCGGGCTTGGCAAGATACTCGAAAGCGATTTATTAGGATTTGAAACGTGACCATTTGAAAACATTTCAAAAATTAGCCTCGCTTTAGTGGCATCCTTCTCCTTTTCCACACTCGTGGGGCAGAAAAAACCCTTAGTGTGTGTTTCACGAGAACAAGCATTTACTGCCCGAGCAGCCGATTCCACCGGGTGGACAGTCATTTTGCCGGTGCTTGAAAGCCAATTTGCGCGAGTTACGACTTCAAATCAGCCGGCAATATGATAGACGGGGCCTACACATGCCGTATACACCTCATTTACATAATTCATAAGCCGGGATTTAACGAATGGCACCACCACTTCTGCATATTCGCGATATTCATCTGACCTTTGGGGCCACCCCACTGCTTGAAGGCGCAGAGTTGCAGGTCGGCGATGGAGAGCGGATCTGTTTGGTCGGGCGCAACGGATCCGGCAAATCCACACTCTTGAAAATCGCAGCCGGACTGGTTGAGGCGGACAAGGGCGAACGCTTCGTGCAACCGGGCACCACCATCCGCTATCTACCGCAAGAACCGGATTTGTCCGGCTACGAGACCACACTGGCCTATGCGGAAGGAGGATTGGCACCGGGAGACGATCACTACCGGGCACAATACCTTCTGGAAGTGCTTGGCCTTACAGGCAAGGAAGACCCTGCCACCTTGTCCGGTGGCGAAGCCAAACGGGCTGCACTTGCCCGGACGCTGGCGCCGGAGCCGGACATCCTGCTTCTTGATGAACCGACCAACCACCTGGACTTACCGGTTATCGAATGGCTGGAAGCTGAGTTGAAACAAATGAAGTCCGCCTTTGTGCTGATTTCGCACGACCGTCGATTTCTGGAAAACCTCTCGCGGTCTACGGTCTGGATCGACCGGGGCATCTCTCGCCGCCAAGAAGAAGGCTTTTCCAAGTTCGAAGAATGGCGCGACAAGGTTTTTGAGGAAGAAGAGCGGGACCAGCAACGGCTCGACCTGAAGATCAAACAGGAAGAGCACTGGATGACCTATGGTGTGACTGCGCGGCGGAAACGCAACATGCGCCGTGTTCGCGAGTTGGCGGAATTGCGCCAGAAGAAACGCGATTACAAGGGCCCGCAAGCCGGCGTCAAGATGGCCGCAACCGAAGGTGACATTTCGGGCAAGCTGGTAAGTGAAGCGAAAAAAATCAGCAAGAGCTACGATGATCGCGCCATCGTCAAGGAATTCTCCACCCGCATTCAACGGGGCGATCGCGTTGGTTTTGTCGGACCAAACGGGGCCGGCAAGACCACCCTCCTCAAGATGCTAGTGGGGGATCTGGAGCCAGACAGCGGCACTGTGCGCCTAGGAGCCAACCTGCAGATGATCACATTGGACCAGAAGCGGGAAAAGCTGGATCCCAATGACACGCTTGTAAGCGCAATGACCGGGGGGCGTGGTGATACCGTCATCATTGGAGACACCTCCAAACATGTCATGTCATACATGAAGGATTTTCTGTTTAAACCCGAGCAGGCGCGAACCCCCGTACGTGTCTTGTCGGGAGGTGAGCGCGGGCGATTGCTACTGGCGCGAGCCCTGGCCATGCCCTCCAATGTCATGGTTCTGGATGAACCGACCAACGATCTTGACTTGGAAACACTGGACCTATTGCAAGAGCTGATCGCCGATTATCAGGGCACGGTCTTTCTTGTGAGCCACGATCGTGACTTTCTTGACCGCATCTGTACCTCTGTCATCACAATGGAGGGCAATGGCAAGTGGCAAGAGTATGCCGGTGGTTACTCTGACATGGTGGCACAACGCGGCATAGGTGTTGAAGCCAAGAAGGCGGCCAAATCGGAGAAGCCCAAAAAGGACAAGGCGGACAAGCCAGACAAGAGCAAGCCCGAGGCGGCGTCATCAGCCAGAAAAAACACCCTCACCTTTACTCAGCAGCACCGTCTGAAAGCGTTGCCTGAGGAGATAGATGCCCAGCAGCAGAAAATCGCCAAGCTGCAAGCCGAGTTGGAAGACCCAAACCTGTTTTCCAAAAATCCGGAGCGGTTCCACAAGGTCACCGAGGCAGTGGGCAAAGCCCAAGAAAAGCTGGAGGTTCTGGAAGAGGAATGGCTCGAGCTGGAAATGCTCGCGGAGGGATAATTCCCTCCATTTCTGCGGTTTTCCTTCCTGAAACATGTTTGAGAATCTGTTGGCGACCTCTATTGGACCTTGAGGTCGCCCGCAGGACTGAGAGATGCGCAGGTGTTCTCATCTTGAACGATGAAAGGACATCTCATGTTGAGACTCAGTTACATTCTCCTTGGAGGCACCACATTGGTTGTTGGCGGTCTTGTAGCCTTGAGCTTGTCAGGTAGCGCAGCCGAGAACGAAGTACTGGAAGCACCCGACGCTTCCGGCCTCCGGATTCTGGGCGACAGTGTTGCCTTTGCTGTGAACACGGAGAAAGCCGACAAAAACCAAATCCGTGTAAAGACCTCGGACTACAAGTGGTGTGATTTAAAAGCACACCTTTCTGACAATGGCGTCGAAGTCACAATCGAAATGGAGCGCTCGGCTTGGTCTGCTCTCGGCTTGTGTGATCCGGAAGCAACCGTTGAACTCCCTGAATCCTGGAGCCTTGATGTGGCTCTGGATGCCATGGCGGCCCATCTCACCGGGAATTACGAGCAGGTGCGCCTCAAAACAGATCGGGCAGCGCTGCATTTCAGCGGAAGTGCCGATGCATTCGAACTGATTGCAGATGCCGCTGTTGTTTATCTGGACTTTCTGGCCCCTATCACTGAGGCCGCGGTCAATATCGAAGTGAACAAATTGGTATCCAGCATCAACTACGCCGACTGATCAAGAGCAGAGCGGGACTGGGTTCGAAAAGCAGATGGACTCAGTCCTGTCACACGCTGAAACTCCTTGTTGAAATTGGACTTGGTGGCAAAACCGACAGCAAACATGATTTCTGTCACCGTCTGGTCTGTGGTGCGCAGACGCTCACAGGCCTCCGCCACCCGAAAACCATTCACGAACTGCGGCACATTAAGGCCTTCCACGGCATTTACGGCTTCTGAAACCATACGCGGAGGGGCCCCGACGGTTTTGCTCAGTCTTTGCAGTGACAAGTCTTCATCACGGTAAAGCTGATCTTGGGATAGCCGCGCTTTCAATCGCACGACCAAATCCCGTTGCGTGTCACTGACCGCCGGTTCGTCTCGTGCCGACACCTCCGTTTCAACAGCTCGGTGCTGGCCGGAGGTAACGAATACGTAGAGCGCCCCCAAGCTGGCCAGTACCACTACATTGGCTGCAGCAACAATTCCCGCAGCAGATTTGCCCCCGGTGATAGCGAAATCCAGACCGACGACGACGTCCACCACGGCGGACAAGATAAAAAGGATACCGGCGCTGATAAAGGCCAACCGAGCAGGCACAACCAGATGAAACGGCTGAGTTTCAGCCCAGCCTACGCCCTCACCTCTCGCCTTCAGGATCAATGCCGTTCCATACCCAAGATATGTCAGGGCAATGATGGCATCGGGTCCATAGCCATATCCGAGCAAAAAGCTGGCATAGATGCCAAGGGCCAGCGCGCAAACAACGCCACACACCCGAGTAGTGTCCCCCATGCCGACACGACCATTTAGGTCTTTGAGAGCCAGCCAGGTCAGGGGAGGCAACACAATGGCGACCAGAGCCAGCGTGAGTGGAGGCAAGGCGCTGATACCCCAATTCACACCCACCAAAATGGACTGAATGCAGTAGAACGCCAGCGTGACGAGCAACAAGACACTTGAATGCCGCCCCCCCGCGATCCAAAGACGCAATAAAATCAGCACCAAGAAAATCGCGGTGAGAAATGGAAGGGGTATACTTGGCAAGATCAGGCCTCCAACAACCTGATCAAAGTACCGGTCGGGCACACAGAGGCAAGTGCGGCAAGGCGAAGATACACAGCCAACTCACCCTCCGCGTTAGAGAACCTTCGCTCTTTCGTCAGCAGAGAGCACTTTCCATTGCCCCGCCGCCAGATCGCCAAGGGTGAGGCCTCCAATTTGCGACCGATGTAATGTCACAACATGATTGCCCGTGGCAGCAAACATGCGCCGGACTTGATGATATCGCCCCTCGTGCAAGACAAGCGTTGCGGATGCCGGTCCGCAAACCGTCAGCTCGGCGGGTTTGAGCGGTTTGTCCTCGCCTTCCAGCATCAATGTTCCACTGGCAAACAGGTCTGCCTCCGAGCCGGAAAGGGGGCGTTCCAGCGTCACCTGATAGACTTTTGGCGTTTCCGTTTTCGGAGAAATGACCTTGTGCAGGAACTGGCCGTCATCAGTGAACAACAGCAGGCCCGACGTATCCTTGTCCAGACGACCGATCGACGAGATTGGCGGCTTGCGGCGCTTGAACCGATCCGGAAACAGATCGTAGACCAGCTTGCCGGGATCCCTCTTGGAACAGGTCGTGCCTAGCGGTTTATGCAGCATGAGAACGGAACCCTGCGGCGGGTCCAAAGGCTCATCATCAAACAAGATGTCTTCCGCCGACACCTTGCTGTCCATCGCCAGCGGAGTGCCACTTCGGTCTGTCACCCAGCCATTGCGGATGGCCTGCTGCATTTCCTTGCGCGAACCATAGCCCATATTGGCCAGCATCTTGACCAGTCTCATCGGCGCGCCTTTACCGCCTTGATCACCTTGTAGCCCTGCTCATCCGCTATGATGTCGTAGGTTTCGAAATAACGATCCAGCGTTTGCTCATAAGGCAGATGGCGGTTCGCAACCATGTATAAAGGTGCACCCGGCTTAAGCCCCTTGGAGGCGGCCATGATGAACGCCTGCCCCAGATCCGCGCGGTCCGCCTTGCCGGTATGAAAGGGTGGGTTCATAACGATGACGTCGTAACTGTGGTTCAGCCCGCGCGCAACATCCGCCCAATGAAACCCGATGGGTATGGAAGGTTCAAGCTTGGAGACGTTGATCTGTGCCAGATCCAATGCCCGTTTCTCCGCTTCATACAAGTCCAGAGCCGCGATACCGGGGAACCTGCTCAACAACTCTGCAGAGAGATAGCCGAAACCACTGCCCAGATCCGCTGCCCTGCCTGACAAGTTGTCGGGAAGATGATCAACCAACAAACGAGAGGCCGGATCAATGCGATCCCACGCGAAGATGCCGGGACGGCTTACAAATCGCCCGTCTTCAATCTCGCGCGGTGCATCCAGTGCCAGCCATTGATCCATGAGTTCCGTATCTATGGCCGCATCGTCCCGCTGCACCCAGAACACCCGGCACTTGTGTTTGGATTGATTGCCGGAAATACCGGCCAGTTTCTTCAGGTCCGCCTCACAGGACTTTGCACCTTCCGTGTTGGATACACAGGCAACCACCCAGCCCCCCGGCCGCGTTGCCATTATGGCTTGCGCCAGCAACGCGCGGGCTTCCTGTCTTTGGCGTGGCGGCAGAACCAGTGTAACCGCAGCATTTTCAACCGCCGTTTCCGCCAGTGCCAAACCAGCACGCTGCAACGGCTCAGCATCGGGCGCAAATGTTTGCAGACACACGAGGTCCGAACCAAAAACCTGTTTCAGTTCTGGCGCATAGCGCGCGCGCAGGAACTGAACCGGTTCGTCCGTTGGTACGGAAAGGCTGCCGTTTTCAAACGGCAACAACAAGGTCTTGAGGGCAGGATCCAACATTAGCGCTAGCCTTATACAACCATCATTGTCAGGGAACGGGTCTGAAAATCAGTCATCAACCTGAACAATCTCACGCGTTTCGCGGAACTTGATGTCCGGGTTTTTCTCGCTGACGTAGGAGACTTCCCATGCATTCTTGAAGAGATAGACCGGCTTGTCGTCCCGATCCAGGGCAACATGGGCACGGTTGGTCTCAAGAAAACGATCCAGCTTGACCCCATCTTCGCACTCAGCCCAGCGCGCGGTGTTGTACATCACCGGTTCGAAATCGATCTCCGTCTGGTATTCGGCCTTGAGGCGGTCAATGACCACATCCAGCTGAAGAACGCCCACTACACCGACAATCCAGTTTGTCCCGATCACCGGTTTGAAGATTTGCACCAGTCCCTCTTCCGCCAAATCTTCAAGGCCTCGGCGCATCTGTTTGACACGCATTGTGTCGGAAAGACGAACCCGGCGCAGAATTTCCGGTGCGAAAGCAGGCAGACCCGTGACGTGAATGTCTTCGCCTTCTGATAGCGTATCGCCTACACGCAACTGTCCATGGTTCGGGACGCCGATCACGTCGCCCGGATAAGCTTTTTCAGCAATCTCTCGCTCTTCAGCGAAAAAGAAGATTGGCGCCGACACGGTAATCGGCTTTCCAGCCCGCACATGCTTGAGCTTCATGCCACGCTTGAACGTACCCGAACACAATCGCACGAAGGCGATGCGGTCGCGGTGTTTCGGGTCCATGTTGGCTTGCACCTTGAAGACAAAGCCGGTCACCTTGCCTTCATCCGGCATGATGGTTCGACCCCGTGTTGCCGGTTGGCTGTGTGGAGCCGGCGCGTTGGCCGCGATAAAGTCCAGAATCTGATCCACGCCGAAATCTTTCAGGGCAGAACCGAAGAAGACAGGCGTCAAATGCCCTTCAAGGAACGATTCACGATCGAATTCCGAGTAGCCCGCACCGCCAAGCTCAACGTTCTCTTCCAGATCAGACAGAATGTTGTCGAATATCCCGTCGCGCAGCTTTTCGTCTTCAACACCTGAGACTTCGCGCACTGTATCAAAAGCACCACCACGTCCGGCAGAGGACGTCAGGTACCTGTTGTGAATGTGATCATAAACACCGAAGAAATCCGAGCCCATGCCGACCGGCCAACTCATTGGCGTTACATCCAGAGCCAGCGCCTCCTGGATTTCGTCCAGAATCTCAAGCGGATGACGGCCCTCGCGGTCAATCTTGTTGACGTAGGTGATGATTGGAATGTCACGCAGGCGGCACACTTCAAAGAGCTTGCGCGTCTGGCTCTCGATACCTTTCGCGGCATCAATGACCATGATCGCAGCATCCACCGCTGTCAGCGTACGATAGGTGTCTTCGGAAAAGTCTTCGTGGCCTGGTGTATCCAGAAGATTGAAAACAATGCCATTGCGCTCAAACATCATGACGGAACTGGAGACGGAGATACCGCGTTCCTGCTCAATTTTCATCCAGTCCGAGCGCGCACGGCGGCGCTCACCGCGAGCACGAACCTGACCGGCTGCCCGAATGGCGCCACCGCCCAGAAGCAGCTTTTCAGTCAGGGTTGTTTTACCGGCATCCGGGTGTGAGATGATCGCGAATGTACGGCGTTTCTGGAAAGGCAACAGACCATCTGTTGCTGCTGGTTCAACGCTCATTGAGCCTCCTTGGGCAGACCGATACCGCCGCCCGCATATCTTAAGTGGAAGGGGCTTGGTTGGTGTCGCCGACCATCAGACTGGCGCCTTCCCGGCTCCAAACCCTAAGCTATCCGTTGTGTCGCCTGTCATTAGTGAAGAATTGAGCAGAACGCCAGCCCTCAGGTACATTTTTCAAAGCCGCAGCAACCGGAAATTTGGTTGCCGACAAGTTTCGGGCAGGTCTGGTCTGGCACATGCCCCCATGCTAGCAGTGTTTGGATCTAACAAAATCATCTCCCCCAACGACGGAACGATTTCATGAGACTTTCCGCACCAAGTTTTATTGTGTTTCTTCTGGCTTTTGCGCTCGGCGTGATGGCCCTTCTGAGTGCCGTGGGCGGCATCTACATTCCAGTCATTACCGGAAACACATTCTGGGCGATGACAGGCGGCTGGGGCCTGTTGGTATTGGGCAGCATTTTCAAGGGTGTGTGAGCACCCCAATGAACCTGCCGCCACCTGAAGCGGCTTTCCATGCTTGGCCCCGGCTAACGCTGCCCGCCAACGGCGGCACGGTCAGGCGCATTAACGCAAGCATTTTCGGTTTGCAAGTCCGGCCAGGAGCTTATGGGGATGGCGATGGAGTACTTGTCCTCCGTCGCTCCAATCACGACCGCAGCGACCCGCGCCTCCCCGTCGATTTCAATGAGCGCCGGTCCTCCCGAGCCGCCATAGTTCGTGTTGCAGTTGGTCAGCCAGATGCCGTCTTGTTCCGAAATGATCTCGCAGCCGCGATGGATGGACGGCAGAAATGGCCTGTCGCGGTAGTAACCGACACTGGCGAAAAAGGGTCCGGTCGCAATTACTTCTCCACGCACGTCAACGGTGGGAACAGACGGGATCCCGGAGATCGGTTCCTTCAGATACAAGAGGGCCATATCACTCCGTGTCTCTGACAAAAGCGGCTTCCGATTGAATCGATAGTCCTGAGCCACAGCAATACAGGCCACGGTGGTGTTGGCCAGGTATTCATCGCGACGAACACCGGCCACGAAATGGATCCGGTCAACCGGATGCGCATTGCCCGTGATGCGATTGAAAAGGCAGTGTGCCGCCGTTATCACGACATCAGGGGCGATGAGTGTGCCCGTACACATGGATGTCTGTCGGAATCCCGCAATGTTGATGCGTCCGATTGCACTCCATGGACTTTCCCAGGAATCAATCATCTCGCGTTGATCGGCCCCGCGAATGCCGGGAAACGGATCGGGACCAAGTGGCGCGGCGCTAACTGGCGCAACCGCGGCAAAACCGACTAGTGCAACAAGGATCAGCGCGGGTATAATTTGCGAGACGCGTTTCGGCAAACTTTTCCTCCCCCTGCTGAACGTGTCATTCCGCATCCGGTTCAAGGTCCAACAACGCAGAAGAGCCTTCGCGAAAGCGTTCGGAAAACTTCAGAAAGTCGATCTGCCACTGACCGCCTGAGTTCACCAGCGACATCTCATAGATACCGTAGATCTTCAAAAAACCCGGCGGGCTTGCCCCTGTCTTGTGATAGGTGCGCGTGGAATAAAGGCGAGCGCACGCCTTTTGCTCCTGAGACTCGACAATGATGTTGCTGATGTAATGGAGACTTGCATCAAATCGGGTCAAAAATGCCTTCATGCGATCCATGGCCAACTGCGGGGACGTTTGACATGCCGGCTCCGCACCGCAAAGCGCGTCTTCCAGATAAACTGGATCGAACAGGCTCTCCTGAGCCGTTTTCCATTGTCCTTCGTCCAGATTCTGGAAAAACGAATTGATCCGGTTTGCTATGGTGTAGGCCGTTTCCATATCACCTCCGCCGCCTGACGTTGGGACACCCACTATACACACTAAGACCGGGTTCCCAATGCCTCAAGTTCAGGCGGGGTCATCATTCCAGACGCCGCCCGACTGCTATTCGTGCAGGAAAGCTCAAGCCCCGCATATTGCTCAGCGGCGGGCCAATTTCCATTCCTTGGAAAGGTCTTCGAAGAAACCGCGCTCTTTCCTGAAGCGGATCCACGTGTTCACGAAGTTGATCCAGACCTGATCGGTACGCGGCAACATCAAGGCAACCGGCGATGGCGCCCGAGGGGCTTCCACCGGTACGATCATCAGCTCATTATAAGTTTCAACAAGCTTTATCGCTTCCACATCTGAGGTGATATGCGCATCTGCGCGTCCCGCCAGCACCTCTTCGTAATCGCGACGCGGTGTGACGACGATGCGATGATCAGCTTGCGGGAACAACTCCTCTATCTGCTTTTCCTGACTGGTTCCCATCGTTGCGGCAATGACAACGCCCGGCCTGTTCAAGTCATTCCACGTGTTAAACCGTCCCTCGTTGGCCCGTAACGTGACTGGCACAGTCGCCACAGTGAAATAGCTTTCAGAAAAACCTGCTTTGGTCGCTCGATAGGGTGTCAGTGAGGCAGAAGTGGTGACGTCGTACAGACCCGCTTCCAATCCCTTCACGAGGTTCCCCCAATCCATCCGAACGAACTCGACTTTCACCCCCATATCCGCGGCAAGCGCCTTCATGAGATCAATGTCGTAACCGCTATACTGTTCCGTATTCGGATCGCGCACAGACATGGGAATCCAGTCACCCGTTGTTCCGACACGCAGCACCCCGTATTCGAGAATACGATCCAGAACTGATGTTGCAGAACCAGGGGAAATGGTGAGCAGTACGGCCACCACCCCGATCAAAAGACGGGATCCAATTTTCTTCAAATACTTATCGGCCCAAAGCAGCACAGTTTACCTCCCGATAGACGCCGGATCTGGATGGTTTTTTAGTGTGATTATTAGAATTTGGATCAACCCCTTACCCTAGCGTAACCTAATGATTAATTGTTTTTGTCAATGTGTCCAGACACAACTTATGAACCAACGACTGAACAGAAGCTGAATATGGCACAGAGATGCAACTAATGATGAGTCATTTTAATCATTTAATCCGAAATGAGGTGGCCACCAAGGAAACGCCCCGGGTGCAAATCCCGTAGTTTACCAGCAATAAGCAATGAAGGCGGCAAATGATCGCGCCGGCCTCCGGGGCCTGTGACTGCATTTTGGATGAATTGGTTTCCATGCTTTGCCACAAAAGCACCAGCGCCAGTACACGGAAGACAGTGCTGACCTTAACGAAAACCAACTTCTACTCATAGTTGCATCGTTTTTCTTTTGAACTCAGTGGGTTATTCCACATCACACCTATTAAGTATTGACCCTTACACAAGTCCGATCCTATAACCGCGAGACGATCCATAACGTTTTTGAATTTGATATAATGAACAATATTCGGCGCCTGAAACTACGCCATCTCGAAGCCTTTGTTGAAGTAGCTCGGCTCAGCAGTGTCAGTCGCGCCGCCGAAGTGTTGAATCTTACTCAGCCCGCCGTGACTCGTACGATCCGCGAACTAGAGGAGATCTGTGGCCGTCCGCTCATTGAGAAGGATGGACGCGGCATCAAGATTTCTCAGTTCGGTGAGATGTTTTTAAAGCACGCGGGAACAAGCCTCGCCGCGGCCCGCAATGGCATCAACGCGCTGGCGCAATTCAGCGCCGAAGATGGACCGATGATACGTCTGGGCGCTTTGCCAACGGTATCAGCCGCATTAATCCCTGACGCTGTCGATACCTATATTGCGTCAGGCATGCGCAACCGCCTTCACATCGTGACGGGTGAAAACAAGGTTCTGCTCAATCAATTGCGAAACGGTGAGCTGGACATGGTCATGGGTCGGCTCCCCGCACCAGAAAACATGCAGAATCTGACTTTTGAGCCCCTTTACCGCGAAAGTGTGGTGTTCGCGGTGGACGCCTCCCACCCACTGGCCGGGGACGCGCAGGTATCGGTTGACCAATTGGGAGCCTACCCTGTCTTGATGCCATCAGCCGACTCCATCATTCGGCCATTTGTGGATCGCCTCTTCATTGAGCAAGGCATTCCCGAACCCCAAAACGCAATCGAAACGGTCTCCGACTCCTTCGGCCGCGCATTTACCCGCGCCCACATGGCGATATGGATCATATCTCGCGGGGTCATTTCGGCGGAAATCCAATCTGGACAGTTTGTGGAGTTGCCCATCGACACGAGTTCCACGCGCGGCTCAGTCGGCCTCGTTGTCCGCTCAGACCAGTCATTGGGTCCAGCCTCTCAATTTTTCGCGGATATCTTGAAAAATCTAGCTGCAGCATCCCTACCTGCAAACAAATCGCTTATGGATGCGTAATCCATTTGCCGTCCAAGGCCATATACACATATCAAAATAGTTATAATATTCAGCGAAAATCCAATTTTACCCACCTCGCCTTCCATGGAATAGATTAAAACTGGTTACGTAGTTTATCGGAGAAACGGCAAACTGGCGCCTGCCTTCCATCGGGGCTTTCAAACAGCCTTTGTCGCGCCGATGGAACACGGGAGTAGGAAGGCGCCATGGGAGACAATGTCGCTTATGGGTTTGCATGCCAGTGCAACTTCAGGTTACCGATAGAGCGTCTGGACGGCAAAGACATCGCAACTGCGTGTAACTGACCTTTTTGGGGAGGACGTAATGAAAGCTCTTGGAATTTTCTCGCTTGTGGCCGCAACTTCGGTTTCCGCCATCGCCCTGTCATCTGGTGCGCAAGCTGCCGACTATACCTTCAAACTGCATCACTTTCTGAGTAACAAGGCGCCTGCCCACGCCCAAATGCTGGAACCCTGGGCCAAGGCGGTAGAGGAGAATTCCAACGGGCAGGTCGAGATCGAGATCTATCCGAGCATGACACTAGGCGGGCGCCCGCCCGAACTCGTTTCGCAGGCTCGAGACGGTGTTGTTGATCTTGTCTGGACCTTGAATGGATACACCCCCGGTCTGTTTCCACGCACAGAAGTGATGGAACTGCCGCTGGTTTATGTGAATGATCCGAAGGCCGCCAATCTGGCTCTCAAGGATTTGTTCGAAAGTGACCTAAAGCAGGAATACAAGGGCCTCGAAGTCATGTTCCTGCATGTCCATGCGGGCAATGGCATCCAGATGCGCGACAAGGAAGTGCGCAGTCCAGAAGATCTGGCCGGTACCACGATCCGCACCCCGTCCCGTACCGGTGCGTGGGTTATTGAGGCGCTCGGCGCATCACCTGCTGCAATGCCGGTGCCAGATCTACCGCAAGCGCTGCAAAAGGGCGTGGTTGATGGTGCCTTTATTCCCTGGGAAATCATCCCTCCGCTGAAGATTCAGGAACAGACCGATTATCAAATCGAAGGGGCTGCAGAAGCACGTTTCGGCACCGCCGTCTTTCAGGTTTCCATGAACAAGGCACGCTGGGACGGGTTGCCCGACGATATCAAGCAAGCCTTCCGAGAGGCTTCTGACGAAGAGTGGCTGGCTCAGGTTGGCGATATCTGGCGCGGTGCAGATGATTTCGGCATCGGTCTGGCAGAAAAGGCGGGCAACACGCACATCATCTTGTCCGAGGAAGAGACCGAGGCCTTCAACCAAGCCCTGGAGCCGGTTGTCGACCGTTGGGTCGAGGAGGTCAGCAGCAAGGGTATCGATGGTGCTGGTCTGGTTGAAAAGGCCCGCGCAGCTGTTGCAAAGCACGGTGGCCAGTAGAATGCGCCGCCAAGCGGGCACACGCGCAGCGGTCAGCCTCAAGAGGCTGGCCGAAGCCGTGATTACGGGTTGGGCGTTGATGGGCGGTGTCGTGTTGCTGCTCGTGGTGGCCGTCAACATGATCTCGGTTGTTGGCGGCATGTTCGGGACCCCATTTCCCGGAGACTTTGAACTGACGGAAATGGGCGTTGCCATTGCGGCGTTTTCCTTCCTGCCCTACTGCCAACTGAAAGATGCCAATGTGACGGCGGATGTGTTTACATCGCGGGCTTCTGCAAGAGTGAAAGCCGTGCTCAGTCTACTGGCCTCTGTCATCGCATTCGGGTTCAGTGTGTTGTTGCTTTGGCGCATGTATCTGGGCATGGAAGATCAGCGGCTTTACGACTACACAACCACAATTCTTCAGATTCCCCACTGGCTGGCCTTTATTCCCATTCTGATTTCTCTTGGTCTGGTGGCCGTGGCCGCTGTCATAACCCTGCACAATGCCGCCTCTACGGCGCTGACGAGATACCCTTATGGCTGAGTCCCTTTCCATGGGCGTCGGTGGGCTGCTTGTTCTGATCGTGCTCATCGGCATTCGTATTCCCATTGCCTACGCCATGATCATTGTTGGCGGCGCAGGCATTGCTCTCATCAACGGCCCGGCCCTGTTGCTTAGCCAGTTGAAAACGTTGGCGTATGGGCAATTCTCCATTTACGATCTGTCCGTGGTGCCAATGTTTGTGCTCATGGGCGCGTTGGCCGCCAAAACCGGGCTGAGCCAAGCCTTGTTCCGCGCCGCAAACGCATGGCTCGGATGGTTGCGCGGAGGCACGGCCATGGCCGCAATCGCCTCTTGCGCCGGGTTTGGCGCCATCTGCGGCTCGTCGCTGGCCACCGCCTCCACAATGGGAAAAGTCGCCCTGCCCGAGTTGCGCCGCTACAACTACTCAGGCGCGCTTGCCACAGGAACGCTGGCAGCCGGCGGTGTACTGGGAATTCTCATTCCACCTTCCGTTGTTCTGATTATCTACGCCATCATCGTCGAAGCCAACATTGTCACCATGTTCGTGGCGGCTTTCATTCCCGGCGTGCTTGCGGTCATCTTGTTTCTGCTCACCATTGCCGCCTATGTGCTGATCAACCCTGCAGCGGGGCCCAAGGGCGGTGCGGGAACGCGGGAAGAGTTCGTTTCTGCCACATTGGGAATGATCCCGGTCCTGATCGTGTTCGGTCTGGTTATCGGCGGCATTTATGTTGGCCTGTACAATCCCACCCCCGCAGCGGCTGTCGGGGTGTTCCTTGTGCTGGCGTTCGGGGTATTGCAACGCAAGATTTCCCTTCCGGTTCTGGGCGATGCCCTGAAAGAAACCGCCAGCACTTCAGGTATGATCTATCTGATCCTTCTAGGGGCTGAACTTCTCAAAATCTTCATGTCCCGCAGTGGCTTACCGCAAGAAGCAGCCATATGGATAGCCGGATCCGGGCTTGAACCCATGACGGTCATGGTGATCTTGCTGGTTGCGCTGATCCTGCTTGGCTGCCTGATGGACAGCCTGTCCATGATGCTGTTGGTGATCCCGTTCTTCTGGCCGGTGCTTTCCGAAATGAACGGGGGCATCTATCAGTTGGCTGAGGGGTCCGGATATGGCATGAGCACGGAAGACCTGAAGGTTTGGTTCGGCATCTTGGCATTGATCGTCGTGGAGCTTGGGCTCATCACCCCGCCAGTTGGCATGAATGTATTCGTCATCTCGGCGTTGGCTCGCGATGTTCCGATGATTGAAACCTTCAAGGGTGTCTTGCCCTTCTTCATGGCAGAAGTCGTGCGGGTTCTTATCCTGCTCAGTTTCCCCGCACTCACCTTATGGCTGCCCCACGTATTGAGCAGTTGACGTCATCCAGCCATCGACAAACACAAAAAGCCCTCTCGTCATGACAACGAGAGGGCTTTTTATTTCCGCCAACTTGAGAGCCTCAAGCGCCTTCTTGTTGAATGTAGACCATGAACTCGCCCATGACCACGCGCCACCAGTCAACGACATCAGCAAAGTTTGCTTCGTTGAGGCCACCTTTGGTGGTGACATACATTTCAAGAAACGGGTCGCTTTCTGGATCCAGATAAGCTTTACCAACCAACCTCTCAAGGTTCCACTTGTTGATCCGCTCCATGTCAAAACCGTCATCCAGGTCCCATCCGGCGCGGAACTGGAGACCCTCACAGTCTTCGCCGTCCTCACACAGGTAAAACCGAATATTGAAGCGGTCCCCGGACACAGAGCTATGAATGACAGGATCGCCTTCAGCATCCGTATCCATGCGGGCCTGATAGCCCAAATCCTGCAATGCCTTCGCGACACTTTCAGGTTGGTTCGCGTTGATCTCATTGGCAATGGCCGCAGAGGTGAAGCCCGTGACCATTGCCACGAGGAGCGCGAGTTTCTTCAGCATTCGCTCATCCTGCCCTACTTTGTTTTTGTCCTTGCACAAGTTTGACGCCTTGGTCTCGCGTCAAACTGACCGGTGGCAGCACCATTGCAAAAAAAAACGCGCCCTGCAGAGAGCGCGGCATCTGGCTTCACGTTTCAAACAGAAATTTTCAGCTTTCCCCCAGCGCCTCAACGGATTTTAACAGTTCCAAGGCACATGACAGGCTCCGCGCAGCAACCGAAGCCATTTTGGGAAGAATCATCCACTCCAACATCCATGCTGCGCCCGAGCGCTCATTCTCATGGACCAGACTGTGATGCATGGCGCCGATCTGGCTTGCATTGAAACGGGCCAATGTCACCAACACTTCAGCGAGAACGGGGTTCTGTTTGTGCGGCATGGCAGAGGACCCGCCACCACCGCTCAACCGCACGGTCTCAATGCCCTGCTGGCTCATGAGCGCCAAATCCTGACCTATCTTGCCCAGACTCCCGGAAACCCCCGAAAAGGTACTGGCCAGCCTCACAGGCCCCTTGCGATCTGCATGCCAACACGCCTGGCCTTCAGAAAGGTTCAGACGGTCAGCAATCCCAGCCACCACCTTTTGCGTCTTTTCACCAAAGGCGGCACGTGTTCCAACAGGGCCGCCAACCTGTACCTTGAGATCTTCAGCCTCAACTCGGGCCAAATGCACCGCCAAATCATCAAGAGAGTGAGACCAACTCGACAAACGATCGGACACGGTACCCGAAATCGCCTTTTGCATCCGGGTCCATGAACTGAGCGGCTCGCTGCCAAACTCTCGGTCAAGTCTTGCGATTTCTTCGCGAACACAAGACAGCCGACTGGACAGAATTTCGACAGCAGCTTGAAGGCTCATCATCAAAGCGGTGTCAATCACATCCTGACTTGTCAGGCCAAAATGAAGGCTCTTGGCAGCGGACGCCGACAAATCAGCCCGCAACTGTTTCACCAACTGAGGAACAAAAACGCCGTCCCGCAGTGAACCCGTGACAAAATCCTCATGTGGGAGGGTAAAGGTTGCGCATACCTTGTCAATTTCTGCCGAGTGCTCGCTTGGCACAAGGCCAGCTTGCGCCATGGTGCTGGCTGCCGCCCACTCAACCTGCACCGCATGCGCCACCATCTTTTGTTCACTGAACAAGGAATCGACGGCCTCATCAAAAAACAGATCAGCTGCAAAGAATCTCTGGCTGTCCATGGCTGCTATGCCGCCTCCAACGCAATGGCAATACCTTGCCCTACCCCGACGCACATTGTAGCAAGCGCGGTCCTCTTGCCGGACAAGCTCAACTCCAGCGCAGCCGTGCCGACAATTCGCGCGCCGGACATACCTAACGGATGGCCCAGCGCGATCGCCCCGCCATTCGGGTTGATGTGCGGAGCCGTTTCGTCCAACCCCAACTCCCGAAGCACTGCAAGACTTTGACTGGCAAAAGCTTCATTCAGCTCAATGATCTCAAAGTCCGACGACTGGGATCCGATCATGTCGCACAGTTTTCGCGTGGCAGGAACAGGTCCCACACCCATGATCCTTGGTGGGACACCTGCGGTGGCACCTGCCACAATGCGCGCCAGCGGCGTCAAGCGATGGCGCTTTACAGCCGCACCGGATGCCACAATCAACGCGGCGGCACCATCATTCACGCCAGACGCATTTCCAGCGGTTACCGTACCGCCGGAACGAAATGGCACTGGCAATTTGGAGAGTGACTCCAACGTGGTATCAGGGCGCGGATGCTCGTCCTCTGTGACAACATGTGGCTCGCCTTTCCGATTGGAAACAGAAACCGGAATTATTTCTTGTGCCAGCCGCCCGCGACGCTGAGCTGCTGCTGTCTTTTGCTGGGAGGCTACTGCGAACCTATCCTGATCAGCCCGGCTGATGCCAAACTGTTCGGCAACGTTTTCGCCGGTCTCCGGCATGCTGTCGACGCCATACTGCTGTTTGATGAGCGGGTTGATAAACCGCCATCCGATAGTGGTGTCGTGAACCTCATTGCTGCGCGAGAACGCTGTCGTTGCTTTTGGCATTACAAACGGCGCACGCGACATGGATTCGACCCCGCCAGCCAACACCAGATCCATTTCTCCGGCCTTGATGGCCCGCGCCGCGATTGTGACCGCATCCATGCCCGAGCCACACAAGCGATTGACTGTTGTGGCTGGTATCGCATCCGGCAGACCTGCCAATAACGTAGTCATGCGGGCCACGTTGCGGTTATCCTCTCCAGCCTGATTGGCACAGCCGAAGACAACCTCGTCGAGCTTTTCCCAATCGATCGAAGGGTTGCGTTCCATCAGCGCTTGCAAGGGCAAGGCCCCCAAGTCGTCCGCGCGAATGGCCGCCAGCGCGCCACCATACCGGCCAATTGGTGTGCGAGTGTAATCGCAGATATACACGTCCTGCATCAGTCGGCCCCTCTCGCAGCACCCTCATGAGCCGCCTTGGTGCGCGCTTTCAAGTCCCGCAGCACCTCAAGCTCAAGCACGGTTGGAGCGACTGTCTGTTCAAGTTCAGGCGCAAATCGAACCTGCCATCCCACCGTGTCTTGCATGTCCTGCCGGGTAACACCGGGATGAAGCGAGACGACGGTAAACTCCTTTGTTTGCGGATCCGGCCGCCAGATCCCCAGATCTGTAACCAGCAAGCTGGGGCCTTTTGTCGAAATGCCAAGGCGTTGCCTGTGGTCTCCACCCTCACCGTGTCCGAAGGAGGTGTAAAAATCGATGGTCTCCACAAAGCCACGCGTGGATTGCTTCATCGTGATGTAAACCTCACGGGAGGCCGAGGCGATTTCAGGAGCCCCTCCACCGCCCGGCAAGCGCACAGTTGGAGCGGCGTAATCACCAATGACAGTGGTGTTGATGTTGCCAAAACGGTCGATCTGAGCAGCGCCCAAAAAGCCGATCGTGACCCATCCCCCCTGCAACCAATAGCGAAACATCTCGGGTACTGAAACGGTGGTCAGTGCTGTCTCACAAAGTTCCCCGTCGCCAATGGACAAGGGCAGCACATCCGGCGCCGTACCAATGGTGCCGCTTTCGTAGATCAGCGTTATATCCGGCGCATGTGTGAGGCGCGCCACATTGCAGGCAGCCGAGGGGGCGCCAATGCCAACAAAACACACATCTTCATTGCTCAGAACCCGCGAGGCAGCAATGGTCATCATCTCATCTGCAGTAAAATCACGTGAGATCATGAGGTCACCTCTACTGGCTTGATCCGTGCGGCGAAGTCGGCGGCACCTGCATTCAACACATGAGCTTGCATCCAGCTCCTAAACCGCTCTCTGTCCGCTGCAATTCGGTCCCACTCCAGATAGGCGGCGTTGTCTCGTGTGTAATAACCGTGTGCATAGGAAGGATGAGCACCGCCGGGCACCTCACACACGCCATGAAGGGTCCACGACGGCAAAACGCAGGCGTTGGGATGTGCATCAAGCTCATCCACGACTTCTTCGACGGTGACAATGGCCTTATCCGCAGCCAGCACCGCCTCCTTTTGCACCCCCACAATCCCTTCAATCAGTACGTTACCCTTGCGGTCCGCCTTTTGGGCATGAATGAAGGTCACATCCGGCCGAATGGCGGGCACGGTTGCCAGTTCCTCCCCGGTATAAGGGCAGGTCACCGAACGAATGGTTGGTGTCACCTCTTTCAGCCCGGCTCCCTTGTAGCCGCGAAACACCGCGAACGGCAGTCCCGCAGCGCCGGCTTCATAGGCGTTGGCCATGGCTGCGTGTGAATGCTCTTCCAGCTCAATGGCGCGCGGCCACCCATTCTCCACCGCATCGCGCAGGCGGCGCAGCAAACCGACGCCGGGGTTTCCGGCATAGGAAAACACGATCTTGCTCACCAGCCCCATTCCGATGAGTTGGTCATAGATCAGGTCCGGAGTCATGCGGACGACAGTCAAGTCACCGATGTTCTGGCGAATGACCTCATGCGCTGCGGCGTGGGGAATGAGGTGGGTAAACCCCTCGAAGGCAACCGTTGCACCGGGTTTCAGGGTCGATGCAACCGCTTCTTTCAACTCAACAAACTTGCTCATGCCATTCCATCAAATGTCGAAGAAGACCGTCTCGCGCTCGCCCTGCAGATAGATGTCCAGGGTGTAGGTATTGCGCTCTTTCTGGGCAATCAGAGTCTGGATACGGTGCTTGTGTTCGATCCGGGCAAGCACTGGATCATCCGCATTGGCTGTTTCTTCATCCGAAAAGTAGGCGCGCGTGTTCAGACCCAGATTGATGCCACGGGCCACAATCCAGATATTGATATGCGGGGCCTGCAACCGTCCGTCAGGAAATGGCACGCGACCAGGCTTTAATGTTTCGAAGGTGAAAGCACCAGACTCCATGTCTACGGCCTGACGTCCGAAGCCCGTGAAGTTCGGATCGGCGGCACCCCGCGTTTCCGCTGGGCTGTTGTAGATCCCTTGTGCATCGGCCTGCCAAATTTCCACCATGGCATCCCGCAGGACCGTTCCCGTCCCATCGAAAATGCGACCGGCGAAGGTGATCTGTTCACCCTTTGCCGGCCCGGTGATCATGGCCGCGCCCAGATCTTGCGGATAAATCCCATCATTTCCAATAACATTTGGCGTGCAGCCAATGTGGACGTAAGGACCGGCCGTTTGCGACGGGCTTTCTTTCAGATACGCCAGTTTGGTCATGATCAATTGCCCTCCAACCGGTTTTCGAACAGGGTTGAGCGCCGTCCTCGCAACACAAGATCAAACCGATAAGCCCGCGCGTTCATGGGGATGGTGTTGTTCATATCCAGCTTGGCGGTCAGCATATCGATGGCCTGCGGATCCTTGATCGTGTTGACGATGGGACACAGGGCGATATGCGGGTCCCCTTCAAAATACATTTGCGTGATCAGCCGCTGCGCAAAGCCGCTTCCAAACAACGAGAAATGAATGTGGGCCGGACGCCAGTCGTTCACGCCGTTGGGCCACGGATATGGGCCCGGCTTGATTGTGCGGAAGGCATAGTAGCCATTGTCATCGGACAAAGCGCGTCCGCAGCCGCCGAAGTTGGGATCAAGCGGTGCCAGATAGCCATCTTTCTTGTGTCGATACCGCCCACCGGCATTGGCTTGCCAGACCTCAATCAAGACCTGCGGCACCGGACGCCCGCTTTCGTCCAGCACGCGACCGTGAACGATGATACGTTCTCCCAAAGCACTTTCGCCGGACCTGGCGTAGTTCTGGATCAGGTCACTATCGAGCTCTCCCAAATCGTTATGGCCAAACACCGGCCCGGTGGTCTCACTCAGACTATTACCGAAAGAAATCAATGGCTTTTGCGGCGAACGCAAAACGCTTGTCTTGTAGTCCGGCGTTAATAGTTTGGGATGCCAGTTTCGGTCTCGCGGGAAATATGCCCCATCATGCTGTGTCATTGCCGTGCTTCCTCCCCATCAAGCTCGTCAAATACCTGCTTGGCCGTTTTGATAGCGGTATTGGCCGCTGGCACACCGGCATAAATCGCCGTATGCAGCAGGGCCTCGCGAATGTCGCTTCGCGTGGCACCCGTGTTTCGAGCGGCACGAATATGCATGGCCAGTTCTTCTTGGTGCCCCAGAGCTGCCAGAAGCGCAATTGTCACAATGGAGCGGTCTCTGGCCGGCCATTCAGGGCGGGACCATAGATGGCCCCAGGCCGCTTCGGTAATCATGTCCTGAAAGGGTGCATCAAACGCATCCTTTGCCGCCTCCACTCGGTCGACATGTGCGTCCCCCAGCACCTGACGTCGGGTTCTCATGCCCTGAGCATATCTGTTTGCGCTATTTGTCATCGTTATCCGAACCTCGCGGCGTTAGGCGCATGGTGAATTCATTCAGAAACCCTGCAACAACAGACGGCTGCTCCACACATGGCAAATGCCCTGCGTACTCGACCATCTCGAACGAGGCGCCGGGAATTGTCTGCTGCAGGTTCATGACCACTTCCGGGGGCGTTGAGCCGTCTTCATCACCACAAAGGCACAAGGTCGGCACTGCAACTGTTCTGGCAATCGCCGTGTAATCCGCGTCCCGAATGGCCTCACAGGTGCCCACGTATCCCTTGCGTGGTGTACGCACCAGCATATTGCGATAACCAGCAAGCCTGTCCGCCTGATGGGCCCGAAAACCTGAAGAAAACCATCGCTGCAAGATGGGATCGGCAAGCGCGGCAATCCCGTCGCGTCGAATGGTATCTATGCGCTCCTGCCACATTTGCGGGGTACCGATTTGCGCTGCGGTATCACTCAGAACAAGGCCTGCGACGAGCTCCGGTCGCTTGGCATAGACAGCCAGTGCAACAAGACCACCCACGGAAAGACCAAAGAGCACGACCTTCCGGAGCTTGCAGTAGTCCAGAAGCGCAATCAGATCATCCGCGTGCCGATCAATACTGTAGGCCTGATCCCCCACATCCGAGAGCCCATGCCCGCGCTTGTCATAGAACAACAGCGTGTGCTCCTGTCCCAAATGGGCTTCTACGCCTTGCCAAATCCGCAAATCACTGCCCAGCGAGTTTATGAACACAAGGGCAGGCTCGACACTGCGCCCCTTTTTCAAAGCATAGTGCAAAACAACATGGTTGAGGTTTACGAACTCCATGCGTCCTCCTTAGCGGCGAGAATTGCATGCAGTTTTGAAATTGAAAAATGATATTAAGGGGCCTTTTGATACGCAAACTGGTATCAATCACCGACCATGCCCAGGGATCGTTCAGCGATCTTCCAGAGAATGACGCCTACCAATCTCATAGCGAAAAAGGCATCATAACCCGCATTATTTTGATTATTCATTTTGGTTTTACTATGTAATTTTCCTGTGATGTACCCTTTCGTTTTCCGCAACGCCGGGGTGCCTGCACGGCGGCCTACCACCGGGCAGCCATTGGAATTTCGGGGAGGACAAAACGTGAGCGCACACCGGCAACATACGCAGGTAGCCATTATCGGCGGAGGTCCGGCAGGCCTTTTGTTATCTCATATCCTTCAGCAGAACGGCATTGACAGCATTGTGCTGGAACGGCAATCCAAGGACTATGTTCTGGCACGCATACGGGCCGGTTTCCTCGAGGCAGGAACGATCAAGCTGCTGCGCGACGTTGGCCTTGGCGAGCGAATGGACCGTGAAGGCCTGCCGAAAAACGGCGGCGCCATTGCTTGGCAAGGCAAGGAAGGCCTTTATATCGATACAGCCAAATGGACCGGCCAACAGATGATGGCCTACGGCCAGACCGCCATTACTGAAGACCTGTATGCGGCGCGGGAACGTGATGGTGGCCACGTGATCAACGAAGCGCGGGATGTGACCCTGCATGACCTGACGAGTGACGCACCGCGCGTGACCTACACCAAGGACGGGCAAACCTTCGAGGTGACATGCACACTGGTGGCCGGGTGCGATGGCTTCCACGGGGTCAGTCGGCAATCAATACCCACGGACGTTCTACGCACGTTTGAACGGGCCTATCCGTTCGGCTGGCTGGGCATCATGGCCGAAGTCCCACCGTTGAAGGACCTTGTCTACGCCTATCATGAGGAGGGCTTTGCCCTCGCCTCCCAGCGCAACCCCATGCTGAGCCGTTATTATGTCCAGTGTGATATCAATGACGCGGTTGAAAACTGGTCTGATGATCGGTTCTGGGAAGCCCTGTTGCGTCGTATGCCTGCAGATGTCTCAGCAAAAATCACGACGGGTCCATCCATTGAAAAGTCCATTGCACCGCTTCGCAGTTTTGTTGCCGAGCCCATGCAATACGGGCGGTTATATCTGGCGGGGGATGCGGCGCATATCGTCCCGCCCACCGGAGCTAAAGGCCTTAATCTGGCGTTTTCCGATGTCTATTATCTCTCAAGAGGCATGATCGAGTATTTCAACCGGCGCAACGACGCGCACTTGTCGCGCTATTCGAAAACGGCTCTGCGCAGGGTATGGAGCGCTGAGAACTTCTCATGGCGCATGACCCAGTTGTTACACGCCTTTCCGAATGAAGATCCCTTCACCCGGCGGCTGCAGGCCAACACTTATGACATGCTGTTGAGCCACGAACCCATGCAACAGGCACTGGCCTATGAATATGTGGGGCTGCCTTTCGAAGGCTGAGGAAAGTCTGGTCCCACAGGCCTTCAACCGGCCTGCTCTCACGAGAGCGGGCGCACCGGATAGTAAAGATCTATCACGTAGCCTTCCGGGTCTTCCGGATTGCAGCGCTCGTCATAGCGTTCCAGCGTAAATGGCGCATCGAACGTGTACCCATCGCTGGCCACAATCCAATCGTAGGCCTGCCCGTGTGTTCGGCCCAGTTGGTGAGGGTGACCGCGGTGTTCAAATACCGCATAGAGTCGCTCTGTGGTTTCCAGCCGAGCCAACCTATCATTTGCTTCTTGCCCGTCGGATCTGCCAGTTCCTTCCTGCCCGGCGAAAAAGGTTTGCTGGTCCTGATCGAACCCATAAGTCGCTCCCCAAAACACAGAGGGTTCAAGACGGCTTGCTTCGTTCAAGCAAGGTTCGGCAAACAACCGCTGCCAGGCGCGGCCAACCCCTTCCACGTCACCTTCAGACAACTTGATCGGCTCAGCGCACCCGACAAGAGACAGAGCGCGGACGGTTTTGAATTCTGGCTGTTTCATGATCGGATCTCCCTGCGGCCAGATAACCACACGTCATAGTTTATATCCAGAGGCGACTTCTCGTTTTCGTCGGCGAGCCTGAAGAACCAATCGCACGCTCCCCCGCCGGTACTCAAAACCGCCCAGCGGGGTCATGCTGTTTATGTGCCTCAATACCAGTAAACAGGCCACGCGCGCCCGCGGCCCACATTGTTGACCACCAACGCAATCAGCACCAACGTAACCGCGCCCAAAAGAACAGGCGTTATCAGGAAACTCCAATCCGTGACCCCGCCCATCAGGATCACCAGCGGGTTTGCGCCGGCGGGTGCATGCACGGCATGACAGGCCTGCATTGCCGCAATAGCCACTCCAACCCCCACAGCCATTTGCATCAGGCCCGGCCCAAACAAATGCATGATGACCAACCCCACCGCTGCGGCGATAACATGTCCTGCGATCACACTGCGTGGTTGTGCCAAAGGCGCTTGAGGGGCGGCAAACAACAAAACACAGGTGGCGCCAAATGGTGCCATCAACAGCGGCAGATCAGCAGCATCCGCCATGTAGGCCACAACACCTATTCCCAGTGTGCCACCGATAAGTCCGTTCATGATCTGAATCCATGACGGACGAGCTGGCGCCGTGCCGGTTCCCTTTAACTTGTTCAACATACAATAACCCTCATAAGTGTACAGACCGGTCTGTCTATATTGAAACGGGTTGGTTTTTGCAAGCCGTCAGTGTAAGGAAGGTGTGGGTTTAGGGAGTGGCAAATGACAAAAAAAGAAGACATTCTTGAAGCTGCGACGCGTCTTTTCAACGAGTATGGCTACACTGCCGTTGGGGTGGACCTTATCCGCGACGAAGCCAATGTCTCGAAGATGACAATCTACAAGCACTTCAAGACGAAGGATTATCTGGTGGAAGCGGTATTGAACTACCGGCATCAGAAGTTCAGTCACGGGATCACCTCTGCGCTTGAAGGTATTGATGATCCGGAGCAACGGCTGCGAGCAATTTTCAACTGGCATCTGCAATGGTTCTTTTCGCCTGATTTTTTCGGCTGCATGTTTGTAAAGGCAATGGGCGAATTTCACGCCAGCGATCCTTTACGTGAGGTGGCGCAGGGTCACAAGCAATGGATCGCCAACGTCATCGCCGACATCTTGCGCGACATGGGGCGCGAAGATGTGGAGCCGATGGCAAGTTATCTGCAAATGGCTCTGGAAGGCATGATTGTAAACGCCAGCCTGTTTCGCTCCTACGAGCAGCTTGATACCTCGTGGCGTGTGCTGTGTGACACAATCGGCATCACCTACCAACCGCTTGAAAAGCCAAACAATGCGTGGGCAGATCCCATGCGCACCCCAACCGTGGCCGGCGCAGCCTGAGGGGGCACCTATCCGGCGTCCTGAAGAATCAGCTCAGCGGCTTTTTCAGCGATCATCGTGACCGGGGCATGAGTATTCCCCGACACAATGGTGGGCATTATTGACGCATCCACGACGCGCAAGCCATGCACGCCGTGAACCTTCAATTTGGGGCAGACAACAGCCATGGGGTCGTGCCCCATCTTCGCCGTACCCACTGGATGGAAAATGGTCGTTCCCACATCACCGGCCGCGTGAAGCAGTTCGTCTTCGGTTTGCAGCAGAGCACCCGGCTTGATTTCTTGCGGGTGGAAGCACTGCATGCGGGCTGTTTGCATCAAGCGGCGGGCATGGCGCAGTGACTCCACGGCCACTTGCTGATCCTCTTGTGCAGTCAAGTAATTGGGCTGAATCTCCGGCTTGGAAGTGGTATCTGCCGAGGTCAGCCTTACAACGCCACGGCTTTGAGGGCGCAGATTGCACACCGATACCGTGATCGCCGGGAAGGCATGAAGCGCATCCCCAAACTTGTCCAAAGACAACGGCTGGACGTGATACTCAATATTCGGTGTGGCGTAGCGGTCGTGAGATCGGGCAAAAATGCCCAGTTGGCTGGGTGCCATGGCCATCGGGCCGGAACGTCGGCAGGCATACTCAAGAGCGATCCGTGCCTTGCCCCACCAGGTTGCCTGCATTTCGTTGAGCGTTCGCGCCCCTTTTATTCGAAAGATGGTGCGCAACTGCAAGTGATCTTGCAAATTCTGCCCTACGCCGGGCAGCAGATTTTGGACGTCAATACCATGGCGTTTCAGCTCCGCTTGCGGGCCAATGCCTGACACCATGAGGATCTGCGGACTGCCGATCGCCCCAGCGCTGAGGATGGTCTCCCGGTGTGCGTCCACCTGATACCGCTGGTGCTTGTGATGAAACACCACTCCTGTTGCCTGCTTGCCGTTGAACACCAACCGTTCGACGTGAGCGCCTGTGAGGATCTTGAGGTTATCACGGGACCTGGCGGGATCAAGAAACGCCCTTGCGGCACTCCAGCGAACACCGCCGCGTTGGGTGACTTCAAAATAGGCCGCGCCTTCATTGCACCCATCATTCACGTCATCGGCCTTGGGAATGCCCCGTTCCACGGCGGCCTCGCGAACGGCATCCAGAATATCCCAGTGAAGACGCTGTTTCTCGACCCTAAGTTCCCCGCCCTGTCCGTGGTATTTGCCATTTCGGAAAGCGTGATCCTCATGACGGGTAAAATAGGGCAGAACGTCCTCCCATCCCCATCCGTCGTTTCCCTGTTGCCGCCAGCCGTCGTAGTCTGCCGCTTGGCCGCGCATGTAGATCATGCCGTTGATGGACGAGCAGCCACCCAACACCTTGCCTCTTGGATAGATCAGGGAGCGCCCGTTCAGTCCTGGCTCATTCACGGTCTGAAACTGCCAATCGGTTCGTGGATTGTCGATACAATACAAATACCCGACCGGTATGTGGATCCAATGGTACCGATCTGAACCACCTGCTTCCAACAGAAGCACCTTGTTGCGCGGGTTCTGGCTGAGCCGATTGGCCAGAAGACACCCCGCAGACCCTGCGCCCACAATCACGTAATCATAGCCCTCGCCGAAGGGCGCAGCCTGTGCGTGCCCGGCCATTGCCACCGTCCTCCCCTGATGACGCAGATCACCGTAGACTGGACCTCCCAATCCAGCCAATACCCGTGACTGCCTGATGTTCTGGTTCTGGTCAGTTCAGCAGGAAATGGCCGAGCTGTCGAGAGCACTCAACCTGTCTTTAGTCGAAGGAAAACGCATTCATACAATTGAAATCGCTGCGTAAAATATCGGAACTCAGTGAGAGGCCACGACACCTCGCCGGCGCCGTGCAACGGTTCGGGCAGAAGCGATTTTGGCCTTGATGGCCTCGCGTTCACCGGACAGCACATCACAGGGAATGGCAACGGCATGGGCGTCTACAGGGCAATTGCCCTCACAGCAGGCCAGGGTGTCGTTCAATGCCGTTTCCAGATCCTGCCACAAACCAGCTTCCGACCAGCGCTTGAACTGGCGGTGCACCGAGCCCCAATTTCCATACTGGGCAGGCAGGTCACGCCACTTGCGATCATTTTGAGCCACCCAGAACACGCCGTCCAGCACTCGTCTGTGATCTTGCGGTGGCCGACCCCGTCGCGCCTGCCTTTCGGCAACAAAAGACTTGAAGAACGCCCATTCCGCGTCGCTCATGCCCTTTTCGTGGTTCATGCCGTCCGTCACCTTCCCGCTACAAGTCCCGGTTCATCGTCAAAATTGCGACTTCGACACAACCTCGTCAAGACACTACGTGTTCCCACGTCCGAGGCTGCCTGCGGGAGTTTACAAAGCGCGTCTCTTCCTCGTTCTTGTCATGCCGGACAGGATCCGGCATCCAGAGCAGCATGGCAAAGAGGATGGGGTCGACGCCCGACTGGACCCCCGGCTCGGAGGCCGGGGTGACAACGGCGGTAGGCCGGAGGCTAAGGTAACAGCGGTAGGTTGAAGGTCGATTATAGTGGTGGGATGAGGATAGATTCTTGGGTCTCAAGAGATCTGGTTCAATCGAGCGCACACCGCTATGAAAGTCTCCTGGGTTTTTTCTTCAGAACCATCGCCACGACCCGTTCAGCTCCACTGGAGGTCATCCCGGACCAGCGCAGCGCCGATCCGGGATCCAGCACACCACGAGTGATGCACCATCATCTTCTGCACAGATGTCATGCCGGGCTTGATCCGGCATCCAGAGCAGTATGGCAAAGAGGATGGGGTCGCCCCCCGACTCTGGACCCCGGCTCGGAGGCCGGGGTGACAATGAGAGGATGAGGCTGGGGTGACGGTGACAGCGGTCGGTTGGAGGTCGGTTCACAGTTGTGGGATGAGGATAGATTCTTGGGTCTCAAGAGATCTGGTTCAATCGAGCGCACACCGCTATGAAAGTCTCCTGAGTATCTTCTTCGGAACCATCGAGATCCACGACCCGTTCAGCTCCACTGGAGGTCATCCCGGACCAGCGCAGCGCCGATCCGGGATCCAGCACACCACGAGTGATGCACCATCATCTTCTGCACCGATGTCATGCCGGGCTTGATCCGGCATCCAGAGCAGTATGGCAAAGAGGATGGGGTCGCCCCCCCGACTGGACCCCGGCTCGGTGGCCGGGGTGACAATGAGAGGATGAGGCTGGGGTGACGGTGGTAGGTTGGAGGCCGGTTCACAGTTGTGGGATGAGGATAGATTCTTGGGTCTCAAGAGATCTGGTTCAATCGAGCGCACACCGCTATGAAAGTCTCCTGGGTATCTTCTTCAGAACCATCGCCACGACCCGTTCAGCTCCACTGGAGGTCATCCCGGACCAGCGCAGCGCCGATCCGGGATCCAGTACCAAAAGAGCGAACCGCGGCGGGGGCTTAGGCAGCTTCAGACAATGGGCTACCGGCGACATTTTCCCAATTCAGGTTGCCGGTGTAGCGCGCACTGATCTGGCCGTTCTCGTCCAGTGCAAACAGGTTGAGCCACCCGTTGTCGACC
This sequence comes from Pseudovibrio exalbescens DSM 16456, assembly GCF_000422785.1. GTDB lineage: Bacteria > Pseudomonadota > Alphaproteobacteria > Rhizobiales > Stappiaceae > Pseudovibrio > Pseudovibrio exalbescens. Next base: position 40,686 of record NZ_KE383920.1, on the reverse strand, counting down.
AATTGGTGTACCGCCTCATGCTTCTCGATGACCCCATTCATGGCCTCGATCGGGGCTTCGATTACCACATTGAGCCGTAGCGGCTCGTGAATGAGCTTCTCGCCATCGTGGACCGACTGCACAGGCAAACCGGGCCGCAGGTCACCGCCATTTCCTTCCAGTACACCTACGGTGCCCACAACATTGTGCAGCACCTTGTTCCCGCTGCCGAATACCTTGTTGTCCACCGTGGAACCGTAGTACTGCAGGCTGATCCAGCTCGCCACAATCATGGGCGCGGTCATAATCAGTTCCAGAACACCATAGTTGTTGTCGTCCTGCCAATTGTAGCTATGCAGGAAGGAGCGTCCGCCCAAATCCAAAGCAGCGGTCCTCTCACGCGGCGCTGCAACAAAGGCCGCGCAACCCGCCAGTCCCCATTCGGGGCGCACCTGAGCCCAGTCAGAAGCCCGCGCAATTACCTGCGCATCCACGGACTTGCCGCTTTGAATGTTCAAGGTCGCGGCGCGCTCTGCCCGAGCCATGCTGGCAGCTTCGGCCAGATTGCGCTTCAACTGAGCCAGATCATCCTGATGAGAAGCCGGCACAGCCTCCTCACCGTAAACCTGCACATCATCCGTTGTCGTGTCATGCAAGGCCCCGAGGAAAAGCGTATCCTCCGGAATTTCGATACCGCGCTGCTTGAGTCCTGCACGCACCTGCGCATCGTTCAGGATCGCTGCTGCAACCCGTGCGTTGGCCTCGCCGGTATGGCCACCGCAAGCCCCACAGTCCAGCCCGCTGGCATGGGGATTGTTGACGGTTGTGGAGCCGTGACCCGCCAGAAGAACGATACGAGCGAAGTTGGTTTTCAACGACATGGCGGTTAGCACTGCCTCCGCCATATCCACCCGCGTGGTGTCGTTGAAGCCGGTGACCCGCCCCGCCAGTTCCCCGGACTGGATGTCAGGGGTCAAGCGGGCCTGAACATCCTTGTCAATGCCATCAACCAGCGGATCGGGTACCGGGCGCGACCAACCAAGAGCATCGGTTGCCAGCTTGCCGAGATAGGTCAATCCCATCGTTTCCACAAAGGCAAAGGACGCGACTGCAGCGAGCTTGAATGATTTCCATGCCTTGGCCGCCTGCCTGCGGAACACGCGCAGGTCCAGAATGCCGGTTTGCTCGTTTTTGTCTGCTCCGGCAACGCTTTCACAAACAATAAACTTGGGTTGCAGCAAAACCGGACACTGCGCACCACCGTGGCGCTGCCCAAGCGGCACGTACTCGATTGGAAAGCCGAAGAAGCCCGCGAACCCAATGGTTTCGATGTCTGCAGAAGCGGTTTCCAGTGCGCGACGATATACTTCGGATCGAACGTCAATGCAGAATGCGGCCTGAACAGCCTTGCGCGGGGGTGTCTTGTTCACCTGTGTAACCTTGAACCGACCGATGAAGTCCCGCTGCCACGCCTTGTCGTAGGCAGCCTGAAACACGCAAGCAATGCTGACTGCCTGCTGATGGCGCGGTGTCGCATGTTCCTGCAGCGCTTGTTTCCATGCACCGACAAACCGAGGTGTGTGATCCGCGAGGTCCCATAGCGCCAGATCCCATGCGAGCCGTACAGCCAGGAACTCCAGAAGGCATGTATCTTTCCTGTCATAAAGCTCGGCTTGCCAAACCTTCTGGCGGGCATAGGCGGCCCAGCCTCCAACGGACATCAACAGCCGATGGAAATAAAGATCAATCGCCTCCTCATTGACCCCAAGCAGCGAGACCGCATGCCCGATCAGGTCTTCGGCAGTGTCGGGCATGGCCTTGACGGCTTTGCGAAAACCCCTGAGCCCAGCGATATCAACACTGCGGTCAACGCTGGCAGTCTTTTTCCAGCCCGCATACAAACCGGCCTCACGCGCGACATTGACCCAAGACGCCTGACCTTCGTCAAAAAAGTCCGCGGCATACGCCGAGATCTTGTCGACCATCAAGCCAGTCCAGTCCTTGTCCGACTGATGGCCAAGAATGTCTGTTACAGTCGGCAAGACTTCTAGGTTCTGGGCCTTTTCAGCGCGGGCCAATGACAAAAAGCTCTCAACATCTTGCGGTAAACCGTGATAGCCGCCCTCCTCAAGCGCGGCAGCCAGATCGGCCTTTGAGATACGGCCACTGTCCAGCGCTTCCAGATAGAAAGCCCGCGGCATGGTCATACGCGCTCCGGCCACCTGCGCCATGGTTTGGGCTGCGTCTTCAAAGCGCTGACTGCTCAGGCCAAGATAGGGATTGACCGCGACAAAGGTTTTCAAAGACCACAACGGTGCGATCTTGTTGGTGGCCGCATGAGCGGCTTCCAGCGCTTTGACAGCATCCGCCGGGGCCTTGGGAGCGACACCGCTTTCACTGAAAGAAAATGGGGCGTTCATGATGTTCTCCTTAATTCGAGCTGCCAGCAGGCCGGTTCAACGCTCCGACGAAACGATCAAAGTAGGTATTGGCATAAAAGCCGTTGGCTGCATGAACCCGTGCCGCGCGCCAGAAAGAAGAGGTCGCGTTCGAAGGCTGGAAGATTTGCAGAAAGGTGACGACAGCAAAGGACACCACTGCCAGCACCATGATGGCCACGGCCCAGAGATCAGGCTGCAATGGAGCTGGCAACATGTGTCCCAGCGCCAGACCCGACAAGCCGTGAAGCGCAAAATAGGCCACGGACACCACCACACTGGTGCCCAGTATGCGCACCAGAATGTACTGGCTGGTTTTGCCGGTGGATGCCTGCGCAAACAGAAAGGTCAAGCCCATAACCAGGATCGTGCCGAGCGCAAACACCTGTACCGGCGTTTGTACCGAAAGGCCGAACAAAGCGCCAATCACACCGTACAGAGCCAAGGCCATCACAAGGCCCAGCGCCAGACGGCCTGCATCCGGCTTGGTGGCATCCGGGATCCAGGAGGCACGAGCGATTTCCACCACACTGCCCGAGGACAGGAAGGCGTGCGCCTTGTAAAGCGAATGCGTGACGATATGCAGGACTGCCAACGGGAACAGGCCAAGACCGCACTGAAGAAGCATGAAACCCATCTGGGAGACCGTTGACCAGGCCAGTGAAACTTTCACACTCGTTTGAGTGAGCATGACGATGGCGCCAAACAGTGCCGTGAACCCGCCGACCATGGCCAGCACATGCAAAGCTGATCCCGACAGAACCATGACGTCGGCCATGCGGACGATCAGAAAACCACCGGCGTTGATGATACCCGCATGGAGCAAGGCGGAAACCGGTGTGGGTGTCTCCATCACTTCCGTAAGCCAACCATGGGTCGGAAACTGGGCTGATTTGGTAATGGCAGCGACGACAAAGAGGAAGGTCGCGAGCGTCACGCCGTCCGGCGCCCGGGTCAACCCATCTGCAGAACTCAGGATCTGTGCGATGTCAGAGGTACCGAAGGCGGAGACGACCAGAACCACGGCTGCGATAAGGCACATGTCGCCGATGCGGGCCACGATAAACTTCTTGCGGGCGGCCAGCCGAGCCTTCGGCCGGTCCTTGTAGAACACCAGCAACCGGTCAAAGGCAAGGCTGGTCATGATCCAGCTGACTGCCAGTTGTACAAGATTGCCAGAAAGAACAAGCAGCATGACACAGGCCACTGTAATGCAGAGCTGCCCCATGAAGCGGCCCTGCTCCGGATCGCCGTCCATGTAATTCCGGCTGAACTGAACAACGATGGTGCCCACAAAGGCCACCAGCACCATCATGATAACGCTCAAGGCATCCAGTCGGATCGACACGCCCACTTCCATGGCACCCAAAAGCGGCGACGTGGCGCTGCCAGTGAACGGAAGGACAAGTGCGGATGCGACTGCAATGACAAGGGCGGCGACTGTCGCCCACCGAGACACTTCAAGCGCTTTGGTGGGCCGGATGCCTTTCTGGCCCCGCGCCACAAGCCCAGCGCCAATCAGCGCGAGCGGGGCAGCCAATGGGGCAAGACTGAGAATCGACATGGGTTAACTACTCCGACGTGTTTTTGTTGGTTTCGGAGATAGCAGCGATTGTTCGATCTTAAAAATTCATTATATGTCGGTTATCGTTCTTTTTTGGAGAATGAAAATGGCCGCACTTAATTACAATCACCTACGCTATTTCTGGGCGGTTGCTCACGAGGGCAACCTGACGCGCACCGCAGAAAACCTGAATGTTTCGCAGTCCGCGCTGTCCACTCAAATCCAGAAACTGGAACAACAGCTTGGCCACAAGCTCTTTGAACGCCGTGGAAAACAATTGCGCCTGACCGAAGCGGGCCGGATCGCTCTGGATCATGCAGATGCGATTTTCAGTGCCGGCGAAGAGCTTCTGGGCACACTGCGAGAAACCGGCACCGCACGGCAAGTGCTGCGTGTGGGCGCGCTTGCGACGTTGTCGCGCAACTTTCAGGTGGGTTTCCTGCGCCCGGTTCTCACCCGTCCTGATGTTGAAGTGATCCTGTCCTCCGGCAGCTTTGCCGATTTGTTGAAAGAGCTGGAAGCGCTGCACCTTGACGTGGCCCTTGTGAATCTCGCCCCGACCCATGATGGCGCAACACCGTGGATTACCCACAAGATCGCCCAGCAGGAGGCGAGCCTCATCGGCATGCCGGAACGGGTGGAAGGCAAGCTCTCCATTGCTGGCTTGCTGCGCGATCACCCCGTGATCTTGCCACCGCTGGGCAGCACGATGCGCGCGGGGTTCGATGCCCTCGCGGATCGGTTGGGTGTGCGTCCAAAGATTGCCGCAGAGGTGGACGACATGGCCATGATCCGGCTCTTGGCTCGCGAGAATGTGGGGCTTGCCGTTGTGCCGCCCATTGTTGTGAAGGACGAGTTGGCCTCCGGCCGGTTGATGGAGGCAGCGAACCTCACAGGCATTGTCGAAACCTTTTACGCGGTCACCATATCGCGGCGCTTCCCCAACCCTTTGCTGCGCCCGCTGCTCGACTCGCCGCAAGTGTAAGATGCCTCCCAATAGAGCCAAGGTAAGAAATGCCAATAAAAAAGCCGCCGAAGCGGCGGCTTTTTCAAGATCGGAAGACGAAGGATCAGGTCCCTGCCGGAAACTCCTGCTTCACATCTTCAATGTCCGCCAGGGTCGGCAGCGATGCCTCGTTACCCAGATGCTGGATTGCGTGGGCAGATGCTGCACGGGCCAGCTTGAAGTGGTCTTCCCACTTGCCTTCCGGATTGGCGAGGTAGGCATAAACATAAGCGCCGTGGAAGGTATCACCTGCACCGTTGGTATCCACGATGCGATCTTTGGGCACCTTCAAGGACGGCAGATGACGGATCGGACCGTTGTTCTCGAACCAGTGCATGCCGCGCTCGCCCAGAGTAACCGCTCCCACCTTCACACCGCGCGTGCGCAGGTATTCCAGCGTTTCTTCAACGGACTTGCCGAGCTGTTCGCAGAACAGTTCAGAGACAACGGCCACATCAATGTAACCCAACAGCTCTTCCGTGTTCTCGCGCACGGCACCGCCGTCCAGAGAGGTCAGAATACCGTATTTGCGACATTGCTTGGCATAATGCAGTGCAGCTTCCGGAATGTGCCCATCCACGTGCAATGCGCGGCACCCGGCCAGATTCAGGTTCGGGAACGGGTGCAGAAAATCGTTGTCACGACAACGAACGATCGCACGCTTGCCGTCCTTCGGCATGATGAAAGACAGCGAGCTTTCAGCCACCTTGCAGCTGTGGATCGGGATCTGGTACTTCGCCGCCATATCGCGGAACATACGTGCCAGCCAGTCATCGGCCATGGAACACAAAAGATCCGGCGCGATGCCGAGCTTGGCGCATACGAAGGCCGCCGTCACCGCGTTACCGCCGAAGGCGACAGCGTAATCATTCGCAATCGTCTTCTCATCACCGGTCGGCATGGAGTCGGCGATAAATGTGACGTCGATGTAGGACTGGCCTATAAAAAGTGCTTTCATAACGGTCTCCAAATGGTCCGCAATTCCAGGAGGCAGGCCTGGAGCGTACTGCAAGGGCAAAGTGCTCGCAACGTATCCGATGCCTCACACACAACCTTGCCCAAGCTTACTGGGAATGAAAGAAGAGAGTGGCCCGGTTTCGGACCACCCTCCGTTTTGTTTCACGATTAGGCCAGTGACTTGCCGGTGCTTCCAAGGTCCTTGAAGGCCTCGGTCAGACGCTCGACAATGCCCAACTCACCGGCACGCAGCACTTTGCGCGGATCGTAGAGCTTCTTGTAGGGCGAGCCGTCTTCCGGATCCACCTGATACTTGAACGCCTTCGGATTTGCCTCAACGTATTCGCCGATCGGCTTAGAGAAAGCGAACTGGGTGTCGGTATCAATGTTCATCTTGAACACGCCATACCCCAGGCTTTCTGTGATCTTGGCCTTTTCAGAACCGGATCCGCCGTGGAACACGAGCGGCAGCGGGTTCTTCTCCAGCGAATGTGTTTCCTGAACCAGCTTTTGGCTTTCACGCAGGATTTCAGGACGCAGCTTCACATTGCCCGGCTTGTAGACGCCGTGCACGTTGCCGAACGAGGCAGCAACAGAGAAATGGCCAAGCGGTGACAGGCGATCATAGGCCTGCAACACATCTTCGGGCTGAGTGTAAAGCTTTGGATTGTCCGCGCCGATGTCCTCATCGGAACCAACGCCGTCTTCTTCCCCGCCGGTGCAGCCCAGTTCAATTTCCAGACTCATTTCCAGCGGAGCCATACGCTTGAGCAGACGTTCACTTTCGGCCAGGTTTTCTTCCAGGCTCTCTTCGGAAAGGTCAAGCATGTGGGATGTGAACAGCGGTTTGCCATGCTGCTTGTAATAGGCCTCACCTTCATCTACCAGCGCCTCCAGCCATGGCAGGAACTTGCGGTTGGCGTGGTCGGTGTGGAGTACGACACACACGCCATAATGCTTGGCAAGAAGGTGAACATGCTGCGCTGCGGAAACTGCGCCAAGCACGCGCGCCTTGAAGTCATCTTCCATGCCCTGGCCAGCGAAGAACTGTGCGCCGCCGTTGGAGAGCTGGATGATCACGTCAGACTTGTTTTTTGCTGCTGCCTCAAGGACCGCATTCAGGGAGTTGGTGCCAACAATATTTACGGCCGGCAGGGCATAGCCCTCTTCACGACACGCATCGACCAGTTTCTTATAATCGTCGCCATAAACGACGCCTGGCTGCAACTTTCCCATTTAGTCCTCCTATAGACCTTTTGGTCAGTTATGGGTGATTCAGAGCTTTGACGGGTACAATTTAAACCGATTTAAATCGCCACAACCTATGCACAGACACGTATAAAGCGCTATTTACGCGCGGATTACCTGCGACATGTTGTCGCAGTATCGTGCGAGCCAATTTCATGCCCGCGTGTCGGTGAACGTAAGCGCCGTACTGCGTTGTTTCAAAGGGCACAGACCCCTCGAAACGTCACAGAGATCAGCGTGGATGTGCGCCCATGAAACTGGAAGGAGCGGACCAGAAAAGCGCCACCTGCGCTGTCATTTCAGGACGCTGTCTCCCTATTTCAAATGGGCCATTTCACGCGGACAAGAGTTCACCACAACTGGGGGGACATGACAAGCCTTGGTGATGCAAATCGCCCGCGTAATCAGCTTTCCTTCCAGCAGGTTTCGCCGTTAAGGTTTCACCAGAATAAAGAAGACATATCCGAACGAACCGAGATATTGCCGAACAATGTCCATTTCGGTTCTGCAGTGCGCAACCACACCTTGAATGTCGGGGTCTTCACTTCCCGCGTATTCCTCTACCCGAGCACTCAACCCCGCATAATACTCATCCCACCAGTCGCTTTCCGGCAAGGTGAAACAGGTATGCAGCCGGTAGCCCACACTCAGTGCCAAATCCAGAAGGCCCACAACATCGGGCATGGCGCCTAGACCTTCATAGCATTTATTGAAGAACAGCTCTGCCGGTTCCGGCCGCTCAGCACTGACCCACATCAGGTCGGAAAAAGCGATCACACCGCCGGATTTAAGCAGCGGGTACCAATGGCGCAGCGCATTTTCGGGGCCAACCGTGAACACCGCTCCTTCGGCCCAGATGAGCGACAAACTGTCTGGTTCAAGCCCGAGGTCATCCATGGAAGCCTGTTTCACGCTCACATCTGCTTCTGGCACCTTCTTTCCCACTCTTTCCAAGAGAATTTGCAGGGACTGCGCATTCACATCAGAAGCAATGATCGGACGAGGCAAGGTTTGCGCGAGTGTCAGTGTAGATCCGCCCGTACCACAGCCAGCATCCAGTACAGATCCACCTTCAGGGAGTTTGGGCAGCAAGGAGAGCGCTTTGCGCGTTGAAGCTACACTCCCCGGCCCTTGCCGATCCAACCCGCCAAAAATCGCCTGAAACGCTTGTTCTGCTGACATGCCTGCCTCCCGAGAAACCTGAGCCTCCCCCAGATAAGCGCAGGATGGGACCTCAAAAAAATCAGAGGTTATACCTAATTCAGCATACCAACCATAAATTGCATGTTTGTGTTGTATGCGCGCATCACCCAGCGTCGACCACAACTGGGTGATGCCCGTCTTCACTTATCCTGCAGCGCAGCACCATTGCTGGCGATGACCTTTTTGTACCACTCGAAACTTTTCTTTCGGGACCGTTCCAGCGTACCACTTCCGTCATCGTGGCGATCGACGTAAATGAACCCATAGCGTTTGCTCATCTGCGCCGTTGAGTTAGAGACCAGGTCGATCGGTCCCCAACTGGTAAAGCCCATCAGATCGACCCCATCGAGGATCGCCTCGCGGGCCTGTACCAGGTGATCGTTCAGATAGGCGATGCGGTAATCATCATTGATCTCGCCGGTGTGCAGAACGTCATCACGAGCACCCAGTCCATTTTCTACTATGAACAGTGGCTTTTGATAGCGGTCGTAAAGGAAATTCAAAAGGATACGCAGTCCCTTCGGATCAATCAGCCAGCCCCATTCGGACTTTTCGAGATAGGGATTGGGCACGCTATCAACGATGTTGCCCACTTCCTTTTGTTTGGGATCGGCGCTGGCGCAGCCCGACGCATAGTAGCTGAACGAAATGAAGTCCACGCTGGCCTGAGCCAGTTCGTCAAGATCGCCGTCTTCCATGGCAATATCAATGCCCTGATCACGGAAATAGCGCAGCATGTAGCCCGGATATTTGCCACGGGTTTGCACATCCCCAAAGAACAGCCACTTGTTGTTTTCATTCATGGCCGCAATCACGTCATCCGGATTGCAGTTATAAGGATAGGTGATGGCTCCCAAGAGCATGTTGCCGATCCGGGCATTGGGCACAATATCGTGGCACAAGCGCACAGCCCGCGCGCTCGCTACCAACTGATGGTGAATGGCCTGATAGATCTGTTGCTCACTGGCCCCTTCCGGCAGACCCACGCCTGTAAACGGGGCGTGCAGCGACATGTTGATCTCATTAAAGGTGAGCCACAGTTTTACCTTGTCCTTGTAAGCCTCGAACACAGTGCGGGCATAGCGCTCGAAAAAGCCGATGAGGTGGCGGTCTCCCCAGCCATTATAGCGCTCTGTCAACGCATACGGCATTTCATAGTGGGACAGGGTCACAAAAGGGGTGATGTCATGGCACGCCAGTTCATCAAAAATCTTGTGATAGTACGCCAACCCCGCTTCATTGGGAGCCTCGTCGTCACCATTAGGGAAGATCCGGCTCCAGGCGATGGACAAACGCAAGCAGTTGAATCCCATCTCCTTGAACAACGCAATGTCCTCGGGATACCGATTGTAAAAATCGATCGCCAGATCTTTGATGCCCGGCGTGCGTTCCTCTCGACTTTGATGCGGGCTCAAAATGCCGTTTGGCAACATGTCCGACGTGGACAAGCCCTTGCCATCCCGGTCAAAAGCGCCTTCCACCTGATTGGCCGCAATAGCGCCGCCCCAAAGAAAATTGTCGGGAAAGTGTGTCATGGGTCGCATCCCTCAGGCTCAATGTGAGCGTTTTCATCTCGCGGGCGCTGACCCTACACAATATTCGCAAGCAGATGAAGGCGGATGACACCGTGAACCCTCGCCAGGTCCATGCTACCGGCCAACCAAGGGGCGTGCGGCCATTTCCACACGCCCTCCTGGACCACCGAAGCCAGACAACTGTTACAGCAGGTTTTCGGCCACATCCGAAATCGCATCTCGTGCGGCTCCCACGATCAGATCGGCTTCCTGTCGGCTCAGGCAAAGCGGCGGAGCAAAGCCCAGAATGTCGCCCTGCGGCATGGCACGTCCAATCACCTTTGAGCGTTGCAGCAAGGCAGCGGCGATTTGCGGCCCGACCTTCTCCGATGCATCAAAGAACTGACGGGTATCCTTGTCACGAACAAACTCCACAGCGGCCAGAATCCCTTCCCCGCGCACATCACCCACGATCGGCAGATCGGAAAGTGCCTCCTTCAATGTCGCATTGAAATAAGCACCCGTGTCCTTGGCGTTGGTCACCAGATCAAATTGATCGATCAAACGCAAGTTTGCCACGCCCGCAGCCGCGCCAATGGGATGGGCGGAATACGTCCAGCCATGACCGATAGGGCCGAACTCGTCTGTTCCCAGTTCCAGTACCTTCCAGACATTCTTGGACACAATGGAACCGGACAGCGGCGCATATGCAGATGTCAGCCCCTTTGCAATGGTGATGATATCCGGCTCAATGCCGTAGTGGTCAGATCCGAACATGGACCCCAGGCGGCCAAAACCAGTAACAACCTCGTCTGCAATCAACAGAATGTCGTGTTTTTTCAGCACGGCCTGAATGGCTTCCCAGTAGCCAGTTGGCGGTGGAACAATGCCGCCTGTCCCAAGTACGGGCTCGCCAATGAAAGCGGCGATGGTATCGGCGCCTTCCTGCTCGATCAGCTCTTCAAGGCTGGCAACACAGCTTTCGACAAACTGGGCTTCGGTTTGCTCAAGGTTCTGACGGCGGAAGTAATAGGGTGCATCCGTGTGAATGACTTGCTCCAATGGCAAATCGAACTTCTTGTGAAACAGCTCCAGCCCGGTCAGGGAACCGGTCATCAAACCTGAACCATGATAGCCTCGCCACCGGGAGATGATCTTCTTCTTTTCAGGACGACCCAAAACGTTGTTGTAGTACCAAACCAGTTTGATGTTGGTTTCATTGGCATCGGATCCGGACAAACCGAAGTAGACCTTGGACATATTGGCAGGCGCCCGATCCAAGATCATTTTCGACAGAGTAATCGAAGCCTCCGTACTGTGCCCCACATACGCGTGGTAGTAGGCCAGTTCTCTGGCTTGCTCTGCAATGGCCTCCGCCACCTCCTGGCGGCCGTAACCGATGTTCACGCAATAAAGGCCGGCGAACGCATCCAGCATGCGTGTGCCATCCCGGTCTTCAATATAGACCCCTTCCCCTCCACGAATGACCCGGTTGCACTGCTCACCACGGGCAAACTGGGCCAAATGAGTGGAGGGATGAAAGAAGTTTTCGCGGTCCCATTCCGCAAGCTGGTCGTTTCTCAACATTGTAAAAGCCTCTGGTTTTCAATGGGTTCAGAAAAAGGAAATTATCGGTAGTCGCGGCAGACGTATTTTATTTCGGTAAAGGCCTCCATGCCCTGGCGTGCGCCTTCTCGGCCGATACCCGATTGCTTCATGCCACCGAAGGGAATTGGCGCACCGGTAACCTTGGTGCGATTGACAGCCACCATGCCATAGTCCAACTGCCGGGTTGCCCGATAGATGCGCCGTGCATTCAACGTATGCAGATAGGCCACCAGGCCGTACTCGCTGTCGTTTGCACGCGCGATCACATCCTCTTCGCTGTCGAACGCCGACAACGCGGCCACTGGGCCAAAGGTTTCTTCCTGATAAATCCGGGCATGAGCGGGTGTGTCGCCGAGTACGGTAGGCTGAAAAAACAACGGTCCCAGATCGCTTCTCGCGCCACCGCACAAAAGCTTGGCCCCTTTTTCCAGCGCGTCACGCACGTGGTCTTCCTGTTTGGCCACGGCAGCCGCGTTCATCAGCGGCCCGATATCCGGGTCTTCCAAACCGTGATCAACGGTCAATCGCCGGGTCGCGGCCACAAAGCGTTCGGCAAAGGCTTCATAGATCGGACGTTCAATAAAAATCCGATTGGCCGCCAAACAGTCTTGCCCCGACGTTGCAAACTTCGCCGCAATGGCACTGTTGACCGCATGATCCAGATCCGCATCAGCATAAACGATGAAAGGCGCATGTCCGCCCAACTCCAGCACCAGCCGTTTGATCGTCGGAGCACATTGGGTATAAAGCAGCCGTCCCACTTGCGTAGACCCGGTGAAAGACAAGCCGCGCACACGGGTGTCCTGGGTCCAAGGCTCCACTACGGCGGCTGGTTCGCCGGTGACCACATTGATAACGCCGGCGGGTATTCCAGCGCGCTCAGCCAACTCGGCCAGCGCGGTCGCAGAAAAGGGTGTCTCTTTTGACGGATGTATGACGCAAGTACATCCAGCGGCTAGAGCTGCTGCCGCCTTGCGCGTGATCATGGCGCTGGGAAAGTTCCATGGCGTTACAAGTGCCACGACACCCAGCGGCTCGCGCCAAACTTCCACTTCACCATCCGGCAAGTGGGAAGTTATCCCCTCGATGTTGGGGCGTTTTGCTTCTTCGCTGTAAAATTCGACAAACTCGGCAGCGTAGTCAATTTCGCCGCGTGCCTCTGACAAGGGTTTGCCCTGTTCCAGGGTCATGAGTAACGCCAAATCTTCGCGATTTATGCAAATTTGTTCAAACCAACGACGCAATAACGCAGCCCGATCCTGAGGCAGCCTATCGCTCCACTCGGTAAATGCAGCGTCTGCAGCCTCAATGGCTCGGTTGCTTTCTGATGTGCCCAGCGCCGGCACCGTGCCGATGAAATCCCCGGAGCCCGGATCGGTCACTGCCAAGCTCTCTCCGGTATCCGCCGCGCACCATTCACCGTTTATATAACTGAATTCCTTGAAGAGTTTTGGGTCGGACAACTTCTCGAGCGCTGCACTGCGCGGTCGCTCCAACGTCATGCTCATCAACTAACCCTCCTCTGAAAGCCATTGGAGCATCCTGATGGATTCTACGTAGAAGGTGCATCTGAGTTGGAAGGAATGCGCAGGCGTTTCTTCGTTTCGACCGCAACTGACGAGAAGAATTATTGGGGCACTGTGGGATAAAGACGGTCCAGCGGCAGAGCGGTTTGACTTTTGACAGCCTTGGTTACCACATAGGTGTAGTAACGACGCAGGCCGATGTTGGCATCCAGCAGTTCGTCAATGAAGCGTTGATAGCTATCAACATCACGGCTAACTACCTTTAAAATATAGTCAATTCCACCACCGACTGCCCAGCATTCCATGATTTCGGGATACAGCTGGACTGCGTTTTCAAAACGCTCGAAGTCTTGTGTGCGGTGACTGTCCAGTTCCACTTCCACCAACACGAATGTAAGCGGCGTGAAGGCCTTGAGGGATAAGCGTGCTTCATAGCGTTCAATAAATCCGGCCTGCTCCAGCCGCTTCAGCCGTTCCCAGCACGGCGCAGGCGAAAGATTGACTCGTTCCGCCAACGCTGCCTTGGTGATCCGGCCTTCTTCCTGAAGGATTTTCAGGATCTCCCAATCTCTGTCATCAAGTTTGATGCGCGTTTTCACCATCCGCCTTCCCCGTCAGAATGACTGATGGTGAGCGACATTTTGCAGGAATGCAAGACACCGTTCAATTTCGGAAACCGCAATGAATTCATCGGGTTTATGAGCCTGATAGATGCTTCCCGGTCCATAAACCACCGTGGGAATGCCAATCTTCTGAAAGTGGCCCGCGTCCGTCCCAAACGACACAAACTCGCTGGTATTTGATCCGGTCAGGGCGCGGATCAAGTGCATCGCTTCACTTTTTTCATCTGCCAGCAACGGGGGCACGTCGGCCTCCACAATCGTCCGGATTTCCGCATTTTCCGTCATCTCGCGCATTTCCGGTAGCAACACCTCTTCACCAAACCGGCTGATCTCATCCAGAATGGCATAGCCATCTGCAGCCGGAATAGGGCGTAACTCCCAATCAAAGGAACAAAAGCCTGCTGTGATGTTGCGCGCGGCCCCGCCCTCGATGCGCCCGACATTGAGAGTTGAGAAGGAGGGTGTGAACTTGTCATCCTGCGCTTCCTCTTCCCGCAGACGCCGAGCGACCTCATGAATCTTGCCGATATAGCGCACCGCATAGTCGATAGCGTTCACACCCTTGATCGGATCGGAACCATGCACCTCCAGACCGACAATCTCGGTGCGCAGTTCGAAACCCGCCTTGTGCCCGGTAACCAGACGCATCAACGTGGGCTCCCCAACGATCGCTGCGGCTGGACGCATCGGCTTGGATTCAATATCTCGCGCCAGAACAGGCGCACCGAATCCGCCGATTTCTTCGTCAAAACAAACGGATAGATGAATAGGGCGTTTCAATTCCGCCCTCTGAAACTCTGGTACCATGGCCAACATGCAGGCGATGAACCCCTTCATGTCCACGGCACCGCGGCCGAACAACTTGCCGTCCCGCTCCTCCATCGTAAAGGGATCGCTACTCCAGATCTGACCGGTTGTAGGCACCACATCCGTATGGCCGTTGAGCACGATGCCACCATCAACTTCAGGGCCGATGGTGGCATACAGATTGGCGCGTTCACCCGTCTCGTCATAGGTCACGGAGGCCTCAATGCCATGGGCCTCCAGATACGCCAGAATGGCCGCGATCAGGTCAAGATTCGACTCGCCCGAGATCGTTGGAAAGGCAATCAACTGAGAGAGGATTGCTTTTGTGTTCGCGAGGGTATCTTGCATGACGCCACTCACTTTCCGGAAGGATTAGGAGATTACAAACAAATGCCTTGGAACGTTTGCAAGGCACTCGGCCCCTTGTGCTCCAATGGCAATACTCTCGGTGATTTCCAGCCCCCAGCTCTCTCGCCAGAGCGCTGTCATGAAATGGAAGGTCATGCCCTCCTCCAGCACCGTCTTGTCGCCGGGCCTCAGGCTCATGGTACGCTCCCCCCAGTCCGGCGGATAAGACAGTCCAATCGGGTATCCTGTACGGCTATCCTTATGAATTCCATGCTTTTTTAGGACCGCAAAAAACGCATTTGCGATGTCTTCACACAGGTTTCCAGCCTTGGCCTGTTCCAACCCGGCCAGCGTTCCCTCCAGCACCGCAGCCTCCGCTTCGCGAAAATGCTGCGGTGGTTTGCCGAAGTAGATCGTACGGGAGAGCGGCACATGATAGCGGCGGTAACATCCAGCGACCTCGAAAAACGTGCCTTCATCCTCACGCATGGGCCGATCGTCCCACGTCAGATGAGAGGCAGACGCATCCACTCCTGACGGCAACAACGGCACGATCGCCGGATAATCGCCGCCATGTTCTGCGGTACCGCGAATGCCTGCATCAAAAATCTCCGCCACAAGATCGTTCTTGCGCATTCCGGGTCGGGCAACTGCCAGAATACGCTCGTGGATCTTGTTGGTGATCTCGCCGGCAATCCGCATGTATGTCAGCTCACGTGGCGATTTGACCGCCCGCTGCCAGTTTACCAGCCCGTTGCAATCCTTGAAGGACGCATTGGGTAGCCCCGAAAGCAACGACGTGTAGGCCTTTGCGGAAAAGTAATAGTTGTCCATTTCCAGACCAATGGAGGCGCGCCCCAAGCCCCATGACTCCAGAAGTTGTGACAGATAGTCCATAGGATGACGGTCCTTGGACTGCACATAATGGTCCTCGTAGCCGATGATACTATCCGGCGAGAGGTAGGTGGTGCGGCGTGCACCCGCGGCATCCATCCCTCGTCCAAACCAGCGGGGTTCGCCCTCCAAAGTGAGCACCACGCATTGATGCACATAAAAGGACCACCCGTCATAGCCTGTCAGCCACGCCATGTTGGATGGGTCATACACGATAATAACGTCGAGCCCTGCCTGCTGCATGGCCCTGCGTGTTTTCGAGAGCCGCGCCTCATACTCGGCTCGCTCGAAATGCAAAATTGGTTCCAGCGCGTTGATCTCCATACGGTCTCCTCCAGATCAACCTGTTGTTTTATATAAGGATACCCGCCCCCTCTTTCTCGGCGCGTTCCCGAGCAAAAGCCGCTATGGCCGTATCTTGCACCCCCATGCCCGTCAGGTCGCAAAGGGTGATATCTGCCGCTGAAACGCGGCCATCCCGGTGACCGGTGATTATTTCACTCAGTTCAGGGATGTCTTCCGTTGCTGGCGCGTTCCCGTACGCCAGCGCTGTGCGCAGCTCGCCGCGTGTCATTGTTTGTGTTCGGCGGTCTGCAACGTATCTGGAAAGGTGATTGAAGCAGGCTGGATCTATTTCGTTCTTGTAATTTGCATCCGAACCCATCGCTGTGATGTGCTGACCCGGACGCAGCCACTCGGCCTGCAAGAGTGGTGATCTGGAAGGTGTTGTCGTGACCACGACATCGGCCCTTGGCACCGCCAATGACAAATCGTCAACGGCTTGGATCGTGATGGATAGCTTTTGTCCGAGATCCTGAGCGAGCCGCGCTGCCTTGTCCTTACAGCGTCCCCAAACCTCTGCGGATTTTATGGGGAGCACCTGACACAAGGCCTGAAGTTGAAGACGCGCCTGTACACCTGTGCCAACAATCAAGGCGTTATGGGCGTCCGGGCGCGCCAGGAATCTGGCTGCAACAGCCCCTGCGCACGCTGTGCGGATATCGGTCAGGTAGCCATTATCCATCAACAGCGCTTCTACAAGTCCGGTTTTGGCGCTGAAAACAACCATCAACCCGTTGAGGCTGGGCAATCCAATACTCGGATTATCAAAGAAACCAGGGCTGACCTTGATGGCGAAACTGTCCAGACAAGGCACATAGGCGGTCTTTACGTCAACTTCACCGTTATGCTCGGGGATTTCCATGGACAGCACCGGTGGCATCACCACCGAGCGGAGGGACAGTGCCGCAATGGCCTGTTCTATGCAGGCTATGCTTTCCGGTGTCAGAGTGACCGCTGCCTTGAGCTCGGCTTCCGTCAATACGCGAACGGCCATCGCCCCTCCTAAAGATTGACCATTTCACCCGAAATCAACTTGTGATGAACGTGTAAATCGATGTTTCGGCCGCTACAGACAACGGCAACTGGACCAGCTTGCTTTACTTTTCCGTTAAGTAAAGCAGAAATTCCCACAGCACCGCTTCCTTCGAGGATTTCCCCAAGCTGCCAGTATGCATATCGAATACCAGAGGCTATTTCCTCCTCCGAAAGTAGAATTACTTGATCTACATACCGCTTCACGAGATTGAATGTATATCGGTTCGTCAATCCCACACCGCCGCCGAGCGAATCTGCCAGAGACGCCTCTTCACGCACTTGAACGGGGCTGCCGGCCTGCAAGCTGGCAGCCATCGCCGCGCCGCGTTGCATGGAAATGCCGATGATGCGTGTTTGCGGGCGAAGTGTCTTGACCGCCACAGCAATACCGGCAAGAAGCCCGCCACCTGAAAGGGGCACCAAAAGGCACTCCGGTGTGGGGTCCTGGGCCATGATGTCCAGTCCGAGCGTACCCTGCCCTGAAATGACCTGAGGATGATCAAAAGGCGGGATCATGGTTCGCCCTTCCTGTTCGATCAGCCGATCGACTTCACTCTGCGCTTCATCTTGAGAGTTGCCGATGATCCTGACATCCGCACCGAGGTCGCGTATGGCCTGCACCTTGTTTTCCGGCACCAGTTTGGACATGCACACAATGCAAGAAACGCCGGCCTGCGCCGCAGCATATGCCAAGGCCCGCCCATGATTGCCAGTGGACACGCCAATCACACCGCGGCGTTTTTCTTCGTTACTGAGAGAAAGAACCGCATTCGTGGCCCCACGCAGCTTGAAACTGCCAGTGGTTTGCCGATGTTCGAATTTCATCGAAACGGTACAGCCCAGCTTCCGCGAGAGGATTGGATCGAGAACAGTCGGCGTCTGGGCGATGTGGGCACTAATGCGGTGCTGTGCCTGTAAAACCTGAGTGAAATCCGGCTCCGACTGTCTCGATTGATTCATGGTTCGCTTTCCTCACGTCCCGGTTTGACTGCAAACAGACGATCCTTGATCCCTGCTGGCAATGGTAGATCCAGATGGTGCCATGTCAGCCAGACAGCCGCCTGATTACTCGTCACGACCGGCTTTCCGATTTTTCCCTCAATTGTCGTCACCGTCTGCCGAGCGGGCAACGCTGTGCAGGAAATGAACAAGGCATCGCTCGCCGGGTCACTGGTTTCCACCGCCGCCTCAACGATGGTTTCCGCACTCAGGCGCGCCATATCGCGATCGTCCCCCAACCCCATACAAGCGTGTGAAACCACATCGAAGTGCTTGGCTTCAAAATACCTTTGAATCGGCACGGATGTTTCCGGCAAGTAAGGCGTCAACAGGCTAATCTTGCGCGCGCCCAAGGCGTTCAATGCCTTGGTCGCAGCAATCGTGGGTGTAATGGGTAAGGCGTCCGGCTTGGCTCTTCGCAACAGCTTGCAGACCTCATCCTCGCCCAAGGTAACAGAGGCGGAGGTGCAACTGTAGTACAACACATCAAGGTGCTGATCCGGCAGGATCAGCCCTCCGGCATCTTCGATATGCGGCAACATCGCCCGCAGATTGTCGGCGGTGGTAGGATTGACGTAGCGAACGCGATTGCAATACACCCCAACCCGATCCTGCGGCATAGCGCGCCGGAAATCGAGTTCGGTAATGTTATCTGTCGCCAACAAAATCAACCCCACCCGTTTTTCAACGGGTGAGGTCAAATAGTGCATCGGCATGCTCAGAAGTTTCATGGCGATCTCAATGGTGTGGCCGTGCGTAGCGTTGCTCCAGCCGGCGCAGGAAGATAACCGAGGGGATACTGATCAGCAGGAAGAACACACCTACCATCGTCATCGGTTCAAGATACCGGTAGTGGAAGTTGGAAAGGCTGCGGGCCTGATTCATCAACTCCAGAACGGTGATGGCGCTCAACAATGGCGTTTCCTTGAACATGGCGATGATGTAGTTCGCCAGAGCCGGGATCATTGGCGGGATCGCCTGCGGAATGATGATCTCTTTCCAGGTCTGTGACTTGGTCAGGTTGACAGCCTTGGCCGCCTCCCATTGTCCCTTCGGAATATTGTCAATGCCGGCACGATAGACTTCTGCGGTATAGGTTCCGTAGTGAAGCCCAAGACCAATGACACCGGCGACCAACGGCGAGAGCAAAATGCCAACATCCGGCAGAATGTAGAACAGAAAATAGAGTTGCACCAAAAGCGGGGTGCCGCGCACGAACTCGATAAACCATTTCGAGCATTGCGAGATAAACCAGTTTGGTGAGCGACACATGATTGCCAGAAACAACCCCACGGTAAGAGCGAGGACAGAGCCCAGCGCGGTCGCCTGAATGGTGACCACCACGCCCTGCCACAAGGTGGGTAGTGACTCGATTACAAATTGCCAGTCCCATTCCATGGAGGCCTCCTATTTCGTTACGTCCAACCCATCCGACAACCGCTTTTCCAGCGTGCGAACGGTGGTGGAGATGACCATGGCAATGGCGAAATACAGTACCAAAATGGTCAGGAATGGCATGGCGGTACTGCCGGTTTGGGCTCGGACAACTTGCGACTGAAAGGTCATGTCCGCCAGTGAGATCAAGGAGACCACTGCGGTTCCCTTCAACAACTCAATGGCATTGTTGCCAAAGGTGGGCAGCATGACCACAACGGCCTGCGGCAGGATGATATGGCGCATGCGTTGCCAAGGTGTCAGGTTGAGCGCAAGCCCTGCTTCCTTCTGGCCCTTGTCGATGGACTGAACGGCTCCGCGTACGACTTCGGCGCCATATGCGCCCACATTCAAGCCCAGGGCAAGTACGCCAGCAATGAACGGCGACACGGGAATGCCAGCAAGCGGCAGCACGAAATAGGCCCAAAACAGCTGGACGAAAATGGACGTTCCGCGGAAAAACTCGATGTAAGTGGTGGCGAGTATGCGCAGAATGCGGAACTTGGACATTCTTGCCAATCCCGCCACAAAGGCCATGAACAAGGCCAGCGCACAACCCAATACGGTGAGTTGAACTGTGAGCACAGCCCCATCCAGGATCAACTCAAGGTAGCCTAACCACTGTTGCATGTGGATGTAACTTTCTCAAAAACCTGGGTAACAAAACGAGTGCCCGACGCATCAGGCACTCGCAGGGTGGGCGGCATCGCCCACCCGATGACTTGGACAAGAGCCTAAGGCTTAGTTAGGACCGCCACACAACTCTTCACGGCTTGTCAGGTTCGGTGCATCGCCTGGGAAACCGAAGGATGCAACCAGTTCCTGAAACTCACCGGATTCCTTCATCTCGGCCAGCGCTTCATCATAGGCATTACGCAAAGCAGTATCCTGCTTGCGGAATGCTGCGCCTGCGCAGTACACCGGCGTACCTTCAATTGGCGTTACCATTTCAAGGTTCGGATCATCGGCTTTCTTGAGCAGATCACCGATGGACAAAGTTGGCAGGGCGTACACGTCGAGACGGCCATCCTGCAGCATCTTGATACCGGACTGACCATCCGGAACAACGACAACGCGGTCACGCGGGACACCCGCTTCCAGTGCCAAGCGCTCTTCCGTGCCACCACCCGGTGCACCGATGCGAGCACTCTCGTGTGCTGCTACCTCTTCATAGGTGGTCAGGCCCAGCGGGTTGCCCTTCTTGACTGCAAACGCTTCGGCGTCACAAAGATCCGGTTCGGAGAAAATGACCGCTGCACAACGCTCTGGCTTGATGAACAGACCTGCAGCTACCAGGTCGAAACGACCGGCCTGCAGACCCGGGATCATGGCACCGTATTCAGAAACGGAAGCGACGACTTCATTTACGCCCAAACGCTTGAGTACCGCGCGCGCAACTTCCGGCGCTGCACCGGTTACTTCGCCACCAGCTGTCACTTCCGTGTACGGAGGCTCGTTTGCAATTGCAATGCGCGCATAACCCTGCTCCTTCAAACGCTCTAGCGTGTCTTGCGCCTGCGCGGAGGTTACGCCCATTGGGTTGAGACCAGCAGCCGCGATGCCCGCGACGGCCAGCGAAACGCCTAAAAGATTTCGCTTAAAATTGCCAAACATATTGAATACCCCTTTTTTGAGTGTTTAGAGAACAGCAGCTTGCTTCTCTGCTTTTCGTTTGCCCGCAGACAGCACTTTGCGCAGGAACGACTGCGTTCTTTCCTCTTCTGGATTTGTGAAGATCTGTTCCGGAGGACCGCTCTCAATGATGTGGCCATGGTCAAAGAAGAGCACACGGTCTGCGAAGTCGCGTGCAAAGCCCATCTCATGTGTTACCAGAAGCATGGTCATGTCCGTTTCCTCGCCAAGCTGGCGCATGACGGATAGCACCTCATCCACCAACTCTGGATCAAGGGCCGACGTGACCTCATCAAACAACATGATCTTGGGTTCCAGCGCCAACGCACGGGCAATCGCCACGCGTTGCTTTTGACCACCCGACAAGGAAGCCGGTTTATCGTCTTTCTTGTCAGCCAGACCGACCATGTCCAGAAGCTCCATCGCGCGCTGCTCCGCCTCACGGGCTGGAACGCCCAGCGTGAGCCGTGGTGCGAGGGTGATGTTTTCCAGAACAGTCTTGTGCGGGAACAGGTTGAAGTGTTGGAACACCATACCGATTTTCTCGCGCATCTTGTGCAGATGCGCTTCATCGGCATCAACCAACTCACCGCCCTTCTCCATGTGCCAGAGCTGCTCGCCCTCGATCAAAATATGACCGGAGGTGAGTGTTTCCAGCGTCATGAGAATGCGCAGGATCGTCGTCTTGCCTGAGCCGGACGGCCCGATGAGAGCGAGTTTCTCTCCGGGCTGCACCTGAAACGACAGGTTGTCCAGCACAGTGAGATCCCCGAAACGCTTAGTAATTGATTGTATGTCTATAATTGGCTGAGCCATTGTCTCCCTCAAGCTGAGATCGACGTACCTTCAAACAAGGACAATTAAGCGTCAATACTTATATTAAATCATTACAATCGTTCAGAAATAAATCAAAACAATTACCCAGCGCATTTGCGCGGGGTTCAACAAGCTCCACAACCTTGAGGAAGTCGTTAAAAAGTTGGCAGCGGTTTTTCGGCTCTCGACTTGATCAGACGCCCGAGAGAGGTCAGAGCGCGTTTCAGCCTGTCTTCATCGCCTGCCCCAACGGCAATTCTGATGGCATTGTCATGAGCCAACTCACCGCCGCTAGCTGATTGTATCATGACAAAAGGCTTACTTCCTGCCACTGCAACGTTTTCGCTGCGAGCGCGGCTGATGAATTCGGCCTCATCCCATCCATCCGGAAGGGGCACCCACACATGCGTGCTGTTGTCGTGAGCGTAAAAAGCTATATCCGACAGAACCTTACGGACAAGCTTGTGGCGCTTGGCCAGTGCCTTTGCCTGAAATTCGACCAGTTTGTCTGCCGTTCCGTCAGCCAGCCAACCGCAAACAACCTCTACCGTTAAGGCATCCGCCATCCAGTTCGTGACCAGATGCCTGTTCCGAGCCGCCACCGACATCTCTTCAGGCGCCAGCAAAATACCCACTCGAAGGCCCGGCATGATTTGCTTGCTGAAGGAGGTTATGTAGAACGTCAAATCGGGTTTGAGGGCTTTGAAAGTCAGCGGTGCGTTGCGCACGGTTGCGCCCATGACATCGTCTTCAATGATGTAAACTTCGTGCTTTTCTGCGATCCGAATGATTTCTCTGCGACGCCGCACGCTCATCACAGAAGATCGTGGATTAGCTACTGTTGGGCAAAGCATGACGGCGCGCACCTTGTGCTCATCACAGACTGCCTCAAACGAATCGGGGGTCAGACCTTCCTCGTCCATTTCCGCCACGCACAGGCGAATTCCCAAATAACTCGCCAACGGCTTCAAGTTATGAAAGCTAATTTCTTCAACGCACAACGCAGCCCCGGGGGGAACCGCCGTCATGACCGCAGCGGTGAGTGCGGGAGAGGCCCCGTTGGTGAACAAGATCTCAGCCGGACGGGCGGGAATATTGCGCCGTTGCAGCCAACGGCACGCAATCATGGAGTGCTTTTGAAATGCGCATTCCGGGCGAAAGGACTGGGTTAGATTGGGAGTGAGGTTTGCGGAGAGGCGTTGGAGCGAGTTTTGCAGCACTTCGTGATGCATTTCGGTTATGACCGGCTTGAGCATTGAAAGGTCAATAAGCTCGCTCTCCCGGGTCGGTAGAAAGGGCATGGGCGTCTCTGTGGGACGCTCGCGAACAAAGGTTCCCCGCCCCACTTCCCCGCTGAGATAACCAAGGTCGCGAAGGGCCTCGTAGGCGCGGGTGACCGTTTGGACAGATACGTTCAAGCCATAAGCCAAATCGCGATGCGTCGGCAGCCTGGCCCCGGGCTGCAAATCACCACGATCAATGGCATGGATTATTTCGTTCTGAAGAGACTTGTAGACGGGCCGAGATAATTGATCTGATTTAGGAAGCCAACTTGTCATGGTTTCTCATAGCACCAGAGTCCCCAAAGAGCAAATTGACCGCAGCAACTACGAACAATTAGAGGTTGAGAAGGTCGTCGCGCTTGGTGCAATGGGCACACTCCTGCCGTCGGGTCTCAAGCGCTTCCACCTGTCTACTTGCAGCTGTAGCTTGTCATGATTTCTGGGGGGCTGGGCCACGCATCTCGGCACGTTCCAGCATGTATCGTTCGGCTTCAATCATGTGATTGCGCATCAGCATCCGACACAGCTCCTTGTCGCCGGCGCGCATGGCACGCAACAGCCTGACCTGGTAATGCAATCCGGTTTCCCGAAGCGCCGGGTTGGGCTCACTGTATATAGATCGGCAAACCGTCATGTCGCGCAGCAGACTGAGCAGGAACGCACACGTGAACGCCAGTATCTGATTTGGGCAATGACGGGTCAGTTCTTCATGGAAATCCAGCTCTGCAAGCCTTTGTGCGTATTCTTGCTCCGCCGTCTGTGGCTCATCTTCGTAAAGCCGAATGCAACTTTGCAGGGCTTGAAATGCCTCCTCGGACAACGCCCCTGCAACAGAGGCTGCCAGCTCGGGCTCCAATTGCTTGCGCAGGGTGTATATGTCGGAAATGGACGGCTGCTGGAAAAGAAAGAGGTTGTCCAGAAAACCGATAGCATCCGACGGCTTGACGCTCGAAACGAAGACCCCTCCCCCCGGACCACTTCGGGTCCAGATCAAGCCCTGAAACTCCAGCAACTTCAAGGCCTCGCGCAATGTTCCTCGCGAGGCTTTCACCGTCTCCGGCTGGATCCACTCACTTGGAACGCGATCGCCGGGGCGCAAGCCGGCCTCGATGATCTGTTCACGCAGATTTCGAGCCACGATATCCGGACGACGCAAGCGCCGCGGTAGACCGCAGTCTGTTGAGTTGGGAGAGCTGTTCATTCGTTCTTCGTTATTATGCCTTTCAGGATGTTAGATAGTCCGTGACAAGGGATGAAAGCAAGCTGCCGAGTGGTCTCTATCAACGCCAATGTCCTGAGACAGCTCCGGTTTTACAGAGGTGCATTGCGCCGTGGCATAAGTGCAGCGCGCTGCGAAAGCACATCCCGGTGGCGGGTTCAATGGATCCGGCAACTCGGCGTAGGCATCCTCGGAGGTGAGATCTCGCCGGCCCGGAACTGGAACAGACTTCATCAACAACGCGGTATAGGGATGCAGTGGGGCGGAGAACACACCTTCAGCCGGCCCCAGTTCCGCTGTTCGCCCAAAGTACATGACGGCGATTCGATCGCTCACCGCTTCGACCACAGACAGGTCATGGCTGATGAACACGTAGGTCAGGCCGTAGCGCTGTTTCAGATCATCAAGCAGGTTGAGAACTTGAGCCTGAACCGAAACGTCCAAAGCAGACACAGGTTCATCCAAAACCAGAAGCTCCGGCCCTGCGGCCAATGCACGGGCAATGCCGATGCGTTGAGCCTGCCCGCCGGAGAACTCGTGGGGATAGCGCTCTAGAAACTCCGGCGCCAAATTCACAGCCTCAAGAAGCTCTCGCAATCGGGCTTGCCGACCGCTCGCATCCAGATCCGTCAGATGCTTCAGGGGACTTTCCAGAATGCGGCCGATGGTCTTTCTAGGGTTCAGCGAGGATACCGGGTCTTGAAAAATGTACTGCACCTTGCGAGCCAAGGCGCGCCGGTCCTGACGCACCAAGGCGCTCAGGTCCTGGCCATCAAAATAGATCGCGCCATCAGTCGGTTGGTCGAGCCCTACGATCATGCGGGCCAGAGTCGACTTGCCGCATCCAGATTCACCTACGATGCCAAGTGTTTCCCCGCGTTTTACATCCAGGGTCACCCCCTGTACTGCATGAACCGTCGGTGCGCGCCCGCCAAAAAGCCGCGGCTCGCCACCGAAGTGTCGTTCCACCTGTTTCATGGCCAGCAAGGAGGAGGCCGAACCGACAGGTGTCTCATTTGACCGCACCAAACTCATATTTTTGTGTCCTCTTTCAAAGGGAAAAGGCACCGAACACCCCGCTCCGGCGTGCTCATCACAAGATCAATATCGGCCGTGCGACACGCCGCTTGGACTCGCGGACAGCGGTCCGCGAAGGCGCATCCATCCGGCAAATTGTTGACCAGTGGCGGGCGTCCTTCAATTGCGTCAAGCCGCCGATCCGGTTCCCCCAGAACCGGCACACATTCAATGAGCTTGGCGGTATAGGGATGCTGAGGACTGTTCAACACCTCTTCAGTTGTGCCCGTTTCAACAATGCGCCCGGCATACATCACCGCCACCCGATCACACAGCGCGGAGACGACGCCAAAATCATGCGTGATGAACAAAATGGCCGCATTTCGTTCCCGGCGCAGTCGGTTGAGCAGTGACAGGATCTGCGATTGCACAGTCACATCAAGCGCCGTGGTCGGCTCATCTGCGATGATAACCTTGGTCTGATTGGCCAGTGCCATGGCAATGCAGACCCTCTGCCGCATCCCTCCGGACAGTTCGTGCGGATAGGCCGACAGGCGATCTTTGGGGTTTGGAATTCGCACCAACGAAAGAAGCTCAACCGCCCGTTCTTGCGCCTGAGACTTGGTCAATGACTGGTGAGCTTGAATGGCTTCAACCAATTGATGCCCGATGGAGAACAGCGGATGCAGAGTAGACAAAGGATCCTGGAATACATAGGCGACCGAGCCGCCACGCAAATCCCTGATCCTTTGATCAGAAGCCGCAAACAGATCCTCGCCATCCAGATAGGCGGCACCCTCGACAATGCGCCCGGGAGGGGTTGGCACCATTCCCATGACGGACATGGCCGTTACAGACTTGCCGGATCCGGACTCACCCACAACGCCCAGACACTCCCCTTCTTTCAAGTGCAGATCGACACCACCAACTGCCTTGTAAATGGACGACCCGATCTGAAACTCGGTTTTCATGCCGCGAATGTCCAAAAGACGGTCTTCTGCACCTGGTGCTGGAACGGGCTTTCCAGGATCACGAGTGACTGCCGTGCGTGCGACCGGGCGGGTGAGAGAACCGGCACGCAGGCGCGGATCGAGAACATCACGAATGCCGTCCCCAAACAGATTGATACTCATGACAAGGACAAAAATCATCAGGCCGGGCACGATGGACACATGCGGTGCGGTGAACAGGATTTTCCTGCCCTCACCCAACATGGAGCCAAGATCGGCTTGCGGTGGCTGGGCCCCCAGACCGAGAAACGAAAGACCAGCGGTTTCGAGGATCATCCAGCCCACAGTGGTGGACATGGTCACCACGATGACCGGCATGACATTCGGAAGGATTTCGGTGAACAGAATCTGGATCGGGGTTTTACCAGAAAGCCGGGCAGCATCTACAAATTCGCGCCGGGCCAACCCCAGCGCAACACCGCGAATGTTTCTTGCAAAGAAAGGGATGTTGACCAACGCGATGGCGTAGAGCGCATTCAAAAGGCCGGGGCCCAACACCGCAACGATGGCGAGCGCCAGCAAGATATAGGGGAATGCCATCACCATATCGATACCGCGCATGAGCACGTTATCAACCCGGCCTCCGGCATATCCAGCTACCAAACCAATCAAAGACCCGAAAAAGGCGGCAATAAAGGTCGCCGAAAGGCCAACGGCCAACGAAACGCGAGTGCCCCAAACAAGGCGAGACAGCAGATCTCGCCCCAAATGATCCGTGCCCAACAAGTGATCGGGACTGAGGGGCGGCAGCAGACGCTGTGCCGGTGCCGTCACATCCGGATCCGGAAGTGGCAGGATCGGCGCGGCCAAAGCAATCAGACAGACGAGGACAAGCAAAGCAAGCCCGGTTGCTGCCAGCGTATTGTTCAGCAACAAAGCAATTGTTCCCGGCCGGGAGGACTTGCTGCGGGATTTGGTTTTCACGGTGCTATCAGCCACTGCAGTCATCAACGCAACCTCGGATCCAGAAGTGATTGGACGACATCAGCCATCAGATTGAAGAGGACATAGGAAGCAGCGACGATAAGGACGCCCCCTTGTACCAACAGCAAGTCTCTCGTTGAAATGGCTGTGACCAACATGGACCCGATCCCGGGCCATTGAAAAACCGTTTCGATGTAAACAGCTCCGCCGATAACAAATCCGGCCTGAATGCCGATGACCGGAACAACGCTGACCAATGCGGCCTTGAAAGCGTGTTTGTATATGACCTTGCGCTCGCTCAGCCCCTTGGCGCGGGCGGTTCTGATATAATCCTGTCGTAAAACTTCCAGCATGGCTGTTCGGGTGAGCCGGGCGATGACACCGGTTGCCACTACGGACAACGTGAACGCGGGCATCGCAAGATGGTGAAGCAGGTCCGGCAGATCTCCGCCGCCGTAAATCGCATACATGCCTGAAGCCGGAAACAACCGAACCTTGACTGCGAAGAACAAGATCATCAGAAGGCCGAGCCAGAACGATGGTGTCGAGATCCCAACCAGAACCAAAAGCGTGATCATCTTGTCGGCCCAGCCATACTGGCGAACGGCCGAAATGATACCGGCAATCAACCCCAGCACTGAACATAGCAGTAGTGCCGTTCCTGCAAGGATGAGCGTCGCCGAGAACCGCTCCAAGACCTCATCCAGAACGGGCCGATTCAAGGTATACGAGCGACCGAGGTCTCCTTGAAGCAGATTGCCAACCCAAATGAAATACTGCTCGACAAGCGTTTTATCGAGCCCAAGATCCTGATTGAGCTTCGCCACGTTTTCCGGTGTTGCATAAGAACCGAGAATGGCGGTTGCCGGATCCCCCGGTATCATGGCCATGATCAAGAACACGATAATGGTAAGGCCGAACAGAACGGGGATCGCCGTCAATAGACGTTTCAATATGTAGGCGGACAAGGCAGCACCCTCGCTGGCATCAAAAACAAACTCCGGCAGCACATGGCGGCGCCGCCGGAGTCACGCGATAAAAGCGTGTTTACTTTTTCACGTCCTGAAGCATCAGGAAGAAGGACGGCTGAAGCTTAAAGTCCTTGACTTCAGCACGGGTAACGGCGTTCTGCTTCCAGTTTGCCACGAATACCCACGGGGCATCTTCCTGCACGATCTCCTGCATCTGCTTGTAGAGCTGAGCGCGCTTTTCCTGATCGGTTTCGCGCCGCGCTGCTTCAAGCAAGGTGTCCACCTCCGGATTGGAATAGTAGCCTGAGTTGAACCCTCCCTTGTCTGGGAAAGCATCGGAGCGCAAAGCCAGGAACGGTAGCGTATCAGGATCGTTGGTCATCCAGGCCATTTCGGCCATGTTGGCCTTGCCTTCCAGACCCGGGTTCACTTTGCCCAGGAAGGTGTTCCATTCGTAAGTCTCTATCTTTACGTCCATCCCGACAGCTTCAAGATCGGCCTGAATGGCCGTTCCCATGGCAATCGGATCCAGCATGCCGGAGCCGCCTTCGGTCACGTAGAACGTAACTTCTTCACCGTCGTATCCGGCCTCCGCCAAAAGTTCCTTGGCTTTGGCAGGATCATAGGGGTATGGCTCCAGCGCTTCGTTATATGCCCATGCAAACGCGGGAGGTGTCGGGCCGGCAGCCACGTCCGCGGTCCCTTGCAGAATGTTCTCCACCAAAGCCGTCTTGTTGATCGCATAATTGGCTGCCTGACGCGCTGCCTTGACATTGAACGGCGCTTCCTTGGCATTCAGGATCAAGAACCAGACGTGTGGCCCAGCCTGCTCATGCACGGCATACGCATTGTCGCCCTTGAACTGCTGCAAGCTGTCCGGTGGAACCTCCACCATGATGTCCAGACCGCCCGACAACATTTCCGCAACACGGGTGTTGGCATCCGTGATGGGGCGATAGATGACGGCTTCCAGAGCCGGTGCACCATCCCAGTACTCTTCATTGCGGACAGCAACAACCTTGGCGTTGGCTTCCCATTCGCCGAACTTGTAGGCGCCGGTGCCGGTTGGATGACGGCCAAAGTTCTCTCCATATTCCGCCACGGCCGTCGGAGAAACGATCAGCCCAGTGGGATAGGCCAGATTGGACAGGAACGGCGCATATGGCTCGGACAGATTGAAGGCAACTGTAAACTCGTCAACAACTTCAACATCTTCGACCGATGAAAAGAAGAATGCCAGCGGGAACGGCCCAGTGTCGTGATATGGATGATCTTCGTTGAGCATGCGATCAAAATTGAACTTCACCGCTTCTGCATCAAACGCCGACCCGTCATGGAAAGTCACCCCTTCACGCAGCTTGAAGGTATAGGTTGTCCCATCTTCGGAGATGGTCCAGCTTTCGGCGAGCGCAGGCTCCACCTCAAGTGTCCCGTCCTTGTAACGAACCAACCCGTCGTACATGTTCATCAGAATGCGGAAGTCATTCACCGCGGTAACAGCATGTGGGTCCAGTGACTTGGGTTCGGCAATCTGACCGACCACAAGAACGTTGGGCGGAATCTGCGCGGTTGCGGCAGGCGCAAACGCCAGAAAGGCCGAGGCGAGCACCCCAGCAATAAACTTTCTCATGACTTGTTCCCCTGGTTATTTATGAAAATAATTATTCATAATTAATTGTCCTCATGCAATCTTTAATTCATAATAAAACCAAATCTGAAGTTGCACCTCACCTCCGACAATCGCTTAACCTGTTCCCAACTATGGAGAAATCCGTATGAAACACGCCACAGTTTCCGTGGATGGCACCCGCCTCAAAAGCCTGCTTGATGGCGTCAATCAGTTCGGATTCTCACCGGAGACAGGTGGATACAACCGGCTGGCTTTTTCAGAATCAGACATGGCATGCCGAAACTGGTTCATGGAAAAAATGCAGGCTGAAGGCTTGGACGTGCGGATGGATCCGGTCGGCAACGTTTTCGGAAGGTTCGGGCCTGCAGACGGACCTTGTGTGATTGTTGGCTCTCATCTGGACACGGTGGCTGATGGCGGCGCGTTCGACGGGTCGCTGGGCGCTTGTGCAGCGCTGGAAGCAGCACTTGCGCTACGCGATGCCAACTACGCCCCAAGCTGCGCCATTGAAGTGGTGGCAACCTCAGAGGAAGAAGGCCGGTTCGGAGGCATGTTGGGCTCTCAAGCCATGACCGGACAGGCGAGTCTGGACTGGGTCAATTCGGCCCGAGATTCAGATGGCGTACTGCTTAAGGAGGCCATGAGGGTCGCCGGACTTGATTGGGCGCGTGTTCCTGAAGCCCGGCGTAGCCCGCAGGACGTCAAAGCATTTCTGGAACTGCATATCGAACAGGGCCCGGTTCTGGAGCGCGCCGGGTGTGCCATTGGTATTGCTGAAGAAGTCTCGGGCGTATGCTATCTGGAGGTTCAGCTTTCTGGCGTGGCTAATCATTCCGGAACAACGCCCATGGACTTGCGCTGTGACGCTTTTGCCGGCCTCACAGACATTTCAGCCAGTATTCCCGAACTCATAGCAAAATTGGGCACAGAGCAAAGCCGCATCACAATTGGCAAGGTAGATCTGGTACCAAACCACCCGCACACCATTGCTGGGCGAGCCACCTTTTCCATCATCATCCGGGACACCAGTCGGGATGTGATGTGCGCACTGCGTGACGCGATGCAGCGCCGCGCAGAAGACGCGGCGGAGCGCCACGGATTAACCTTTACCCTGACACCAAAAAGCTGGCTGGACCCTCAGAAGCTCGCACTAGAACTCGCCGAAGCCACGGAGCACGCGGTCAAGGAGTTAGGGCTCACCTACCAACGCATGCCCTCTGGTGCCGGGCACGATGCCCAAACCATGCAGACTCTGTGTCCCTCGGGTCTCATCTTCATACCAAGCCAGCGTGGCATCAGCCACAGCCCGGAAGAGTACAGTGTATGGTCCGATATTGAAAACGGGGCGAATGCGCTTCTGCATACTCTCATCAAGCTGACATCATAGCCGTCGCCTACCCCATGATGGGCAGGGACATCACGCCAGTAAAAAGCCCTGGCTCATATGAGCCAGGGCCAGTGCTGCACTTCATCGGAGGCGAAACGCAGCCAGGGTCTCATGACCCTTTCATTATTCAGTAAGATCAGAGCACCTCTTCAAAAAGTTGCTTGACATTTCCGTGGGTTAGCGGCACCGGATTGCCCCCGCACGATGGGTCAGCCAAAGCCCCCTCTATCAGTCGATCCATGTCATAACCTGAGGCACCGAGATCAGAAACTCGCTTGGGAATTCCGAGACTGTCGTTGAAGCGATTGACGAATTCACAAAAACCTTCGAAGCCGCCCTCTACACCCAGATATCCCGCTGCCTTGTCAAACCGCGCGGAGATAACCTGCCTGTTCAGTTGCAAAACTGCCGGCATGCAAATCGCATTGGTCGTCCCATGATGGGTATGATGCATGGCCCCAATGGGATGGCTAAGTGCATGAATGGCCCCTAGGCCCTTCTGGAATGCGGTCGCGCCCATTGCCGCCGCCGACATCATGTGGGCGCGCGCTTCGATATCCGTCCCTTCTTTGTAAGCTCGAGGCAGGTTTTCAATGACAAGGCGCATGCCTTCCAACGCGATGCCTTGACTCATAGGATGATAGTGCGGCGACGAAAACGCTTCAACGCAATGGGCAAAAGCGTCAAGGCCCGTCCCTGCGGTTATCGCAGGGGGCATGCCAACCGTCAGTTCGGGATCACAAATCACCACCGATGGCAAAACCTTGGGATGGAAGATGATCTTCTTCTCCGCAGTTTGCGAGTTTGTAATCACGCTTGCGCGACCGACCTCCGATCCGGTGCCTGCTGTTGTTGGTACCGCGATAATCGGCGCAATTGTCTCCGGGTTTGCGCGAGTCCACCAATCGCCAATATCCTCAAAATCCCAAAGCGGGCGGGTTTGGCCCGCCATGAACGCGACCATCTTGCCAAGATCAAGACCCGAACCACCACCAAAGGCGATAACACCGTCGTGCTGCCCCTCTTTGAAGACCGTTACACCGGCTTCAAGGTTCACTTCATTTGGATTGGGATCAACCTCACTGAAGATCGCACGCCCCAACCCCGCCTCTTCCAATACACCCAGCGTGGACATGGTAACGGGCAATGTTGCCAACCCGCGGTCGGTGACAAGCAAAGGGCGTTTGATGCCCACCTGCGCGCAGGCCTCAGCCAGTTCGCGAATACGCCCAGCCCCAAACTTGATGGCTGTGGGATAAGACCAGTTTCCAACGAGGGTCATGTCGTCACCTTTTTCAGATGATAGGATTTGGGACGTGTGAGGTTGTGGTAGCCAATGACTGAGAGACCACCTCCGCGCCCGGTATTCTTGCATCCGGTCCAGCATAGCCCCGGATCCAGATAGTCCGCCCTGTTCATGAATACAGTGCCGGTTTCAATCTGATCACCAACACGCTCCGCACGCGCCAGGTCCTGCGTCCACAAGCTCGCAGTCAGACCGAACTCACTATCATTCATCAAGGCGATGGCTTCTTCATCGTTCTTGACCGGCATGATGCCAACAACGGGCCCAAAGCTTTCCTCACGCATGACCCGCATGTCATGGGTCACGCCGGTTAGGATCTGCGGCGTGAGGTAAGCCGCCCCATCGTCTTCCGCAAATCTGGCGATGTGCGCCGTGGCCCCGGCTGCGACGGCTTCATCAATCTGAGCGCGTACCTCGGCAGCAAAACGCGTATTGGCCATGGGGCCAATGGTTGTCTCCGCATCAAGCGGATTACCTAACTTGTAGCCATTGACGATTTTCTTCGCCTTATCAACGAAGGCATCAAACAGGCTTTCATGAACGTAGATGCGCTCGATACCGCAACAGCATTGGCCGGAATTGAACATCGCCGCATCAACAAGCGTGTCAACGGCTGCATCGAGGTTGGCATCCTCCATCACATAGCCGGGATCTTTTCCACCCAACTCGGTTCCCACACCGGTGAATGTGCCAGCCGCGGCGCGCTCCATCGCTTGCCCACCGCCAACTGATCCCGTGAAATTCACAAAATCGAAGGCATTGGCCGCAATCAGTTCCGAAGTGGTTTCATGGGACAGGAACAGGTTGGCAAAGACATCCTCAGGGATACCTGCGGCGTGGAACGCTTCGGCCATCCGCTCGCCAACAAGAAGCGTTTGTGTGGCGTGCTTCAGAACCACCGTGTTGCCAGCGATCAATGCCGGCGCAACCGTATTGATGGCCGTCATGTATGGATAGTTCCATGGCGCGACAACAAAAACCACGCCATGAGGCACGCGCTTTATGTATCGCTTGAAAGAGGCGTCTTCGCCTACATCAATATCGGTAAGGGCACTCTTGGCAATCGCTGCCATATGCGTTGCCCGCTCGTTGAACCCTCCGAACTCTCCGCCATATCGCACGGGACGGCCCATCATCCGGGCCAGTTCCGGAACGATGATGTCGTTCATTTCCCCGACACGCGCGACACCAGCCATGACCAGATCAATACGCTCGTCAATCGGTCGCGCTGCCCAGTCGGCCTGCGCAGCACGAAGGGTCGCTATACGCTCGCTTGCCTGCCGAGTTTCCAATGTTTGCCGCTCGGCAACCACGGACCCGTCGATGGGTGAGATGCATGTGAGAGTTTGTGTCATTTGTACCTCATCAGGCGCGTTCAAAACCACGGGCTATTTCGTAGTCGGTGACAACCCGGTCGAATTCTTCGAGTTCCCATTCAGCCGCACGCGCATAATGACTGATCACTTCATCGCCAAATGCTTCTCGCAGCATGGTTGATCGGATCATCGCATCCCGTGCGTCGCGCAGGTTGCGCGGGATATGGTGCTCATCGTCATCAGAATAGGCATCCCCCGAAAACGGTTCAGGCAATTCCAGCTCGTCTTCGATACCCTTCAACCCAGCGGCCAGTTGAGCTGCTTGAGCCAGATACGGGTTCATATCGGAACCGGGTGTGCGGCACTCAACGCGAACACCGGGAGTACCATCGGCAACGAGGCGATACGCAGCCGTGCGATTGTCGACGGACCACACAATTTGCGTTGGTGCGAATGTGCCCCTTGCAAAGCGTTTGTAACTGTTGATGTAGGGAGCCAAAAAGTATGTGTAATCAGCGGCATACTTGATCAGACCAGCCATGTAGTGGTCCATCAGCCGGGATTTACCGAGCGGTCGAGCCGGATCATAAAAAGCATTCTCGCCCTCACGCCACATGGATTGATGGACATGGGCGGCACTCCCCACCTTGTTTACGGCCAGTTTTGGCAAAAACGTGGCTGCATGGCCGTTCATGTGGGCGATTTCCTTGACGGCGTGCTTGGCCAGCGTGTGATGATCTGCGGTCAACAGGGCCTCAGCATACTTGATGTTGAGTTCTTCCTGACCAGCTTCAGCCTCCCCCTTCGTACCCTCCACGGGAATGCCCATCTCCCGCAACTTGTTGCGGATCGGGCGCATCACATGTTCTTCCTTGGAAGTTTGGAAGATGTGGTAGTCCTGATTGTAATTCGAAATAGGCTGCAGGTTTTGGAAGCCGTTTCGTGTGATTTCATCATGCGTGCCATTGAACAGGAAGAATTCCAGTTCCGTCGCCATCACCGGCGTCAATCCCATCGCCTCGGCGCGTGCCACCTGTTTTTGCAAAACGGCGCGCGGCGCGATGGGAACAGGCTGGTGGGTATGATGATCCAACACGTCACAGAGTACCATCGCCGTACCCTCGATCCACGGCACCAGACGAAGCGTGGTCAGATCCGGCTTCATGACATAGTCACCGTATCCCTGCTGCCAGCTTGTCGACGCGAAACCATCGGGTGTGGCCATCTCAAGGTCTGTCGCCAGAAGGTAGTTGCAGCAGTGGGTCTCGTCCTCCGCCATTTCAAGAAAGGCTTCGGCATGGAACCGCTTGCCCATCAACCGACCCTGAATATCCACGATGCAGGTCAGCACCGTATCAATGTTGCCATCGGCAATGAGACCTTGCAATGTATCTAGATTGAGTTGCCCGTTCATTGAGTGCTCTTTCATGGGGAGCTCCTGAATGCTTGACCGCATTCAGGAGCCATCCGGTCTCACAAGGATCAGGTGTAGCGGTATGGACGCCCTGCTTTTTGCATGTCGGCGTTATACTTCTTGAAGATCTCTACGACCTTGGCCTTGGTTTCAGACTCTTCGGCAATCTCATCCCAGAAAGACAAGGCGGCCTCTTCCACTTGTGCCCATTCTGCATCTGGAATGGAGGTCAGTTCCATTTTTGTGCCGTTGACGCGCAGGTTCGCTTCGCCGCCCCAGTACCACCATTGGCGATAGTAGTGCGACTGATCACAACAGACCTGGAACAGGGTGCGCAGATCCTCTGGCAGCTCATTCCAGCGTTCCATGTTGGCAAAGAAAGAGCCAGCCCAAGCACCCGAGATGTTATTGGTGAGGAAGTAGTTGGTCACATCCGCCCAGCCGACCGTGTAGTCTTCCGTGATGCCTGACCAGGCAACCCCATCCAGCTCTCCGGTCTGAACAGCAACCTCAATGTCTTCCCAAGGCAAAGTTACTGGCACAACACCGAAGCGGGACAGGAACCGACCAGCCGTTGGGAAGGTGAAGACACGCTTGCCCTTCAGGTCTTCCAGCGACCGGATCGGATCCTTGGTAGCAAAGTGGCAAGGATCCCACGCCCCGGCTGAAATGTGTTTTACGCCCACCTTGGAGTATTCAGCATCCCAGATTTCTGCCAGGCCGTACTGGTTGAACAGGACAGGCACATCCAGTGAATAGCGGGAGGCAAATGGAAAGTAGCCACCGAACACGGCAACTTCAGTCGGCGATGCCATTGAGTCATCGTCGGACTGGACAGCGTCAATCGTGCCGCGCTGCAGCGCCCGGAAAAGCTCTCCGGTCGGCACCAGCTGATCTGCAAAGAACAACTCGATCTGCATACGGTCGCCGGCGATCTTGTTGAACATGTCAATGGCTGGCTTGATGACATGCTCGGCCAGTGCCGGACCGGCATAGGTCTGCATCCGCCAGCGAATGGTGGACTGGGCCAGTGCCGGGGTTGCCAGTGGTGCGGCGGCAAGGCCGACACCTGCGGTTTTCAGAAACTTGCGTCTTGTTGTCATAACGAGACTCCCTTGGAAGGTTGAGTTTTCTGGCCTTTTGGCAAAGCTCTCTTTTGGTTAGTTCTGATAGATGGTTTCAGGTAGCCACAACGCGATCTGCGGAAAAATCATCACCAGCGACAAAGCCAGTACCATCACCAGAACAAAAGGAAGGATGGAGCCGTAAATGTCGCGCAGCGTGATTTCCGGTGGCGCCATGGCGCGCATGAGGAACAGGTTGTAGCCGAATGGCGGTGTCATGTAGGCGATCTGCGTGGTGATGGTGTAAAGGACGCCGTACCAGACCAGATCAAAGCCCAAGACCTTGACCAACGGCACGTAAAGGGGCGCCACGATAACCAACATGGCCGTATCATCAAGGAAGGTACCCATGATGATGAAGCTCAGTTGCATGAGGATCAGGATCATCCACGGGCTGAGGCCCAGCTGCTCGGTAAACAAATCGCGGATGGCATTCACGGCACCCAGACCGTCGAAAACGGCGCCAAAGGCCAGTGCGGCAAGGATGATCCACATGAACATGCAGGAGATGCCCAGGGTTTGACGAAGCGAGGTTTCAAAGACCTCACGTGTCATGCGTCCCTTCAGAACGGCAGCGGCAAAAGCTGCCAGTGCCCCGATAGCAGAGCTTTCCACCAAGGAGGTCCAGCCATTGACGAACGGCACCATCATTGACGCGAAAATGCCAACCGGCAGCAGGCCTGCGCGCAACAAGGCAAGCTTCTCGCCCAGAGGCAGATCCCGATCTTCCTTGCTGAGCACCGGTCCCAGCTCCGGGTTCAATCGGCAGCGGATCACAATGTAGAAGATGAACATGGTCGCCATCATCAGACCGGGAATGGCACCAGCCAGCCAAAGCTGGCCGACCGGCTGCCGAGCGATCATGGCATAGAGCACCAGCACCACTGAAGGCGGCACCAGAATGCCCAGTGAGGACCCCGCCTGGATGACGCCGGTGACCATTCGCTTGTCATAGTTCCGTTTGAGCAGTTCTGGCAGAGCAACAGTGGCACCAATGGCCATGCCTGCAACGGACAAGCCATTCATGGCGGAAATCAACACCATCAGACCGATTGTGCCGATCGCCAACCC
The DNA here is from genome assembly GCF_000422785.1 of Pseudovibrio exalbescens DSM 16456. GTDB lineage: Bacteria > Pseudomonadota > Alphaproteobacteria > Rhizobiales > Stappiaceae > Pseudovibrio > Pseudovibrio exalbescens. The sequence continues at coordinate 3,041 of NZ_KE383920.1, read as the reverse complement.
ACCCTGAACACCGCCCATCCAGACATGAAACATACGGTAAAGATCATCTGCGATGCGGGATTCCGAAAGCACATAGCCCATGAAAATGAACATGGGCAGGGTGAGAAGCGGGTACCACTTCATCAGCTTCATGGCGCTTGAAAACGCGATGTCATAACCGCCCCGATCGCCCCATAGCGCCAGAGCGGCGACAACCGCCACAAAGCCGATAGCACCGAACACACGCTGGCCCGTCAGCAACATGGCCATCATGGTGGCAAACATGAAAATGGCAATCATCTCATAGGACATCGATGCCCCCTTTCGTTCGCAGGCGCAGGATGTCCTTGAATAGTTCCGCAATGGCCTGCAGCAGCATGAGGACAATGCCGAAGCACATGATCACCTTGATCGGCCAAAGATAGGGGCGCCACGCCGTTGGGCTTCGTTCACCGCCGTACTGAAAGGAATAAATCGTGCTGTCGATGCCACCCCAAAGCAGCACGGAAAGGTAGAAGATAAGAAACAGCACTGTAATACAGTCTACGACAGCCTTGCGACGGACGCTCCAGCCTCCATAGAGCAGATCCATCCGTACGTTGGCGCCCATCTGAATGGAATACGGCCCGCCCAGAATGTAATAGGCGACCATGGCAAACTGAGCCATTTCCAGTGTCCATAAAGATGGATTGAAGAATGTTTTAGAGATGGAGGACCAAAGCAGAATGGCCATGATGACGAAGATGCCATACATGGCAACCCGACCAATACGCCGGTTGATCCTCTCGACGAAGCGAATGTAAAGCTCCATCAGGACGTGCTCCTTCCTTCTTGCGATCGCGAGAGGCTGGCTAATGCCGTCCGCAGTACCCCGGCCAAGTGGCTGGCCATGGAATGCGCCGCTTCCTGTGTCAGGATCAAATCGTTGCGGATCTCAATCATGGTGGAGGACAGACCGTTCGCTTCCGCATGCTTTCGCAAGGTGTAGGTCACACCATCTCCCGGCCCGTACGGTTCATTCAAAGCTGCGCTATACTGGCCCTTGGTCTGCTCCGTCGTGCACGCCGCTTCACTGAGATCACTTCGGGTATCGTAAAGGTATCCAATCTCAACAGATCGCCGCTCACCATGATATACTGGCGTAAAGCTGTGAACGGTGACCAGCACGATGGGCTCGGCCAGCGCCCGCTGTTGTTGGGTGATCGCATTTGCAAGCGTGGTATGAAAAGGCTCATGAACGAGAGCAAACCGCCGGTCTTTTTCCTGGTCGGTCAAAGCAGCATTGCCGGGGATCTCAAAGATTTCACTACGGGCGGGAACGCAGTCGGAGGCTTCCGGGGGGCGGTTGCAATCATAAACCAACCGCGACACGCCGCCAAAGATCAGCGGCGCCTTGAGCAGATCACACAGCTTTTCAGCCACGTGGAGCGCGCCGGGATCCCACGCTGCGTGAGAAATCCGCGCGGCCTCATCCAAGCCCAGATTATTCAATTCAACCGGTATATGACGGGAGGCATGCTCGCACGCAAGTACGATCGGAGAGCGCCCAAACACACCCCGCACGCCTACCGGCGACCAATTATCGTCCGGCATAGTTATCTCACTTAGGTTCTTTTTCTTACCCCTCTTACGTAACAGTAATTACAGAATATATTTCTTTGTCAATAATTTTTCTGTATACTATATTACAATGAGAGATTGATCAGCGTGTTAGGCAAGTGGATGGATGAAAAGCCCCTCGTCAGGGATCTGGTGAAAGCACACTCCCGTCAATTCACCCCGGCAGAGCGCCGCGTTGCACCGTTTTTTCAAGGTGAATCGCTGGAGGTTGCGCTACAATCCATCACGAAGCTGGCCGAGGCGGCGGAGGTCTCCACGCCTACCATTGTGCGATTTGCGCGCAAGCTGGGCTTCGACGGGTTTCATGATATGCAAAACGCCATCAGGGCGGAATTGGCCGATCGGATCAAGAAGCCCTTGGCAAAGCTTGAGGCCGCAGAGATGGCCGGCCAGCAGGACCACATTCTCAACCGCTTTGCTCAGCAAGCAGTCAGTAATATCAATCGCACCCTATCCCATCTGGATTTGGCCGCATTCGATGATGTTACGGAAGAACTCGCGGACACAAGCAAAGCTGTGTATCTGCTGGGAGGTCGGATAACCCGCGCAAATGCGCAAAATTTTTTCAATCACTTGCAGATTATTCGGCCCGGCGTCACCCTGATGGACTCCTCGCCAAATGTTTGGCCTCAGACGCTGCTGGATTTCACGGCAGACACAGTGCTGGTGTTGTTTGACATACGGCGCTACGAAAAAGATCTGGAGCGCCTTGCATCGCTTGCCGTGGGTCAGGGCGCTCGAATCATCCTGTTTACGGATCAGTGGGGCTCACCCATCGAAAAGCAGGCCTCGGCCTCTTTCCGCGCTATGGTTGAGGCCCCCTCGGCCTGGGATTCATCACTGGCATTGAACCTGATCGTAGAGGCCATGATCGCGCAAATCCAGAAACGTCATGCCAGCCGCAGCACGGAGCGCATCAAGACGCTCGAGGAGATGCTGGGTGAAACACCTATATTCAGAGATCTTGGCAAAACCGAGGATGATGTCAGTTGACGAGGCTGCAACAGGTCACACCTGCACACGCCCTCCGATGCGACTGAAAATTTCGCCCGCCCCCTCCCGTTGCCTCATTTGTCATCCCGCGCTTGACGCGGGATCCAGCGGAGCGGTGGCCAGGTTCTCCGGGCTTGGTGGCTTTGGATGCCGGATCTGTGTCCCGCATGAAGCGGGTGGTAGTGGTCGCTCGGCCTATTTTATTGTGAAGCCGCTGATTGTTGCATCCCTCCTCATATGCCCTTGCCGGGGCTTTATCCTCTTTCCCGCTTTCCTTTCGTTGCCTCATTTGTCCTCCCGCGCTTGACGCGGGATCCAGCGGAGCGGTGGCCAGGCTCTCCGGGCTTGGTGGCTCTGGATGCCGGATCTGCGCGGCGCATGTCCGGCATGACATCGGTGGGTGATGGCAGACGGATACGGGTTCACCGAGGAACTGCCCCAGGTCGTCA
>NZ_AUGS01000011.1 GCF_000422785.1 Pseudovibrio exalbescens DSM 16456 | reverse complement strand
CCGGCGGCCTGACTGTGGCCGCGGACTGTGGTGCTGTCGATCATGTGTTGCCAGTCATCGGTGAGCCCGAGATCCACCAGCGTTTCCAGCAGACCATCCCAGACGCCTTGCTCTGCCCACCGGCGAAAGCGCACATAGACCGAATTCCATTTCCCGTAGCGCTCGTGCATGTCGCGTCAGGGGCAGCCAACGCGCAGCACATGTAGCATACCATTCAGATAACGGCGGTTATCCTGAGCTGGACGGGACTTTCGGCCCCGCTCTGACGGAAGCAACGCTTCGATCAATTCCCATTCCGCGTCTGTCAAATCGCCACGTGCCAAGGCTGCCTCCTAAAAGACAGTCTTGAATCACAGCTCAGCTGATTTGGGAACCCACTTTGTCAACAGGCCCTAGCTCAACCCTATCAATCCGGCAGCGTGACGCATTGGCACACGGGTCAAAAACGTAAGCCAACAAGGGGATTTCCCCAGCGGCGCTAAAGCGGTTCCCAAAGCCCCTCCCCAAGAAACGTGAGGACCTGTTTTTCATAGGGTTCGATTTCTAGGCCCTGCTCTGCGACCCACGCATCATCATAGTAGGTCGCTGCGTAGCGTTCCCCACCATCGCACATCAAGGTTACGATTGATCCCTGCTCCTTTTGAGTGTGCATGCGAGCAGCCAACATGCATACACCATAAAAATTGGTTCCGGTTGAACCTCCCGGGCGTCGGCCAAGCAACTTTTCAAGCGCTCTCATGGCGCCGATAGACGCTGCGTCGGGGATGCGATACATCTCGTCGACCACAGTCGGGACGAAGGATTTTTCGCAACGTGGGCGCCCAATACCTTCAATACGAGACCCACAAGATAACGTTAAATCTCGCCTGCCTTGCATGAAGCAGTCATAAAATACCGAATTTTCAGGATCGACAACACACAACTGAGTATCGACACATCGATAGCGAATATACCGGCCGATAGTGGCAGACGTACCTCCTGTTCCTGGAGACATCACGATCCAAGAAGGAACGGGAAACCGTTCATTTGCCATTTGATCAAAAATGGATTCTGCAATGTTGTTGCTGCCACGCCAGTCGGTTGCACGCTCAGCGTATGTGAACTGATCGATAAAATGGCCACCAGTTTCTTCTGCCAATCTCTGAGAAACCTCACCGATAACAGTTGGATCTGATACCAAGTGGCACTTGCCACCATAAAACTCGATCGAAGCAATTTTCTGAGAAGATGTCGTATCCGGCATCACTGCGATAAACGGCAGCCCCAATAGCTTGGCAAAGTACGCTTCTGATACGGCTGTAGACCCCGAAGAAGCTTCAATTACCGGCTTGCCTTCCCTAATCCAACCATTGCAAATCGCGTGCAGAAACAATGAACGAGCAAGGCGATGTTTCAGGCTCCCCGTCGGATGGGTTGATTCATCTTTTAAGTACAGATCAACATGCTGTAGTGCCGGTGCATCCACCTTGAACAGGTGTGTATCTGACGAGCGGTTATAATCAGCCTGTATTTGCTGTATTGCGTAGGAAACCCAAGAAGACATTTGAGAAGCTCAATCGAATTTTAGGGGCGCAGCGCGCTCATTGCTTGATGCCGGGACTATACCTATACATCCCCTGCCCCACCAGATTGTCTATGCACTTTCCCGCCGTAAAACTCAGGTGCCGCGTGTTGAAAACATGCTGCGCTGTCGCCTTCCGCCAAATCAATGTCTTGGCGGTGCCGCATCGACTTCCTCCAACAAAACACCGTAGCCCCACAACGTGCGAAGCAAGGCCAACACCTTATCTCTCTCCTTCTGGTCCAGAGAGATGCCATTGCGTTTATAATGTCGCAATTTCAACTGACGATCACCCAGCAAATCAACGTCGACAATTTGAATATCGGGATCAACCACCGCCACATCATAGCTCTGCGCCAGCTTCTCACGAACGTCACTATATCCCTGTTCATTGTGAATAGAAGAAACTGTGACGTATTGATCCTTCGCATAGTCGGAAAGCGAAAACAGACGAAAGTCCCTAATGACTTTGGGGCTCAAGAACTGCTGAATGAAGGATTCATCTCTATAGTTCGCCCAGGCATCCTTTATTGCCCCCTTCCAGTCTTTCTTTCCGGCGATTTCCGGCAACCACGCTTTATCCTCTTCCGTCGGCTCAAGACAGATACGCTTGATGTCTTCCATCATTGCATACCCAATGGCATACGGATTCAATCCAGTATACCGCGGATCATCGAAGTCCGGTTGGAACAAAACGTTTGAATGATTGTGCAGTATTTCAAACATAGCCCCGTCGGACAACCGACCTTGGCGCTGAAGTTGATTGACAATGTGATAGTGAACGAAGCAAGCGCAACCTTCGTTCATGACTTTTGTCTGCCGCTGCGGGTAAAAGTATTGTGCAATATTGCGGACGATACGCAACACTTCCCGCTGCCATGTTTTTAATATTGGGCTGTACTGCTCTAGAAAGTACAATATGTTCTCTTCAGGTAGACGAAGGGCGTGTTTTCTCTCCTCCGCTTCTTTTTGGGCGTGTGATTTTTGTTCTTCAGGACCCAAATACACCGTCTTCCAAAGATAGTTCGCTGTACGTTCTTCGTGTTCGCGGCGTTCTCTTTCCTTTTCCTCTTCCGCTTTCAACGAAATTTTCTGGGGCCGTCGATATCGAAAAACTCCGTTGTTCATCAGAGCGTGCGCCGCATCGAGTATCTTTTCGACTTCTTCCACCCCGTGGCGCTCTTCGCACTTGGCAATGTACCCTTTGGCAAAGTTCAGATAATCCAAAATGCCTTCTGCGTCGGTCCACTGCCGAAAAAGATGGTTGTTCTTGAAGAAGTGATTGTGACCAAAAGCGGCGTGAGCCATGACCAAAGTTTGCTGGGCCATGGTGTTCTCTTCCATATTGTAACTGATGCACGGATCAGAGTTGATGACGATCTCATACGCCAATCCCCTCAGCCCCTTTCGGTAACTCACTTCGTCATTAACGAAATGTTTACCAAAAGACCAATGCTGGTACATCAACGGCATGCCAATTGAAGAATAGGCATCAAGCATCTGCTCGGAGGATATGATTTCCACCTGATTGGTATAGAGGTTTAGTTCCAGATCGTTAAGTGCCACCTCTTCAATGGCGTCATAAGTTCTTTGCAGAACCTCAAAATTCCAATCGGCATTAGTAAAAAGCGGTTCGGTTTTGCGTGATTGTGCAGTTGTCATTATGCCGCCCCACTCATTTTTTTAGCAAACAATTGGCGGAAAACAGGATAAATGTCTGCTGGGCTGGCGATGCGCTTCATTGCGAAATTGGGCCACTCTTCTTTTACACGGCGATAGCCCCGCCACAGCTCCATACCATTTTCTTCGCCTTGAAACAGCTTCAACTCCGCCTCATCCAAGATCTCGATATAAGCAAAGTACTGACACAACCGCATAACCTCTGAGTTGAGCAGGTCAACGCAGGTGTCGGTATCACCGGCAAAGTTTTCTCCATCAGACGCCTGTGCGGCGTATATATTCCACTCGGATGGCGGATACCGCGCCTCTATCACTTTCATCATTTCTCTCAGCGCGGTACTGACAACGGTTCCCCCGGTCTCGCGAGAATAGAAAAATGCCTCTTCGTCAACTTCTTGAGCGTTATGAGTATGACGGATGAATACCACATCTATTCGGTCGTACCGTCGTTTCAGGAACAAATGCAACAACACGAAGAATCTCTTCGCCAGGTCTTTTTCACGCTCCCCCATTGAGGCGGAGGTATCCATGAGGCAAAACATGACTGCATTGGCATTTGGCTGCGGCTGTTGCTGGAAGTAATTATACCGCACATCTAGCGGATCTATATAGGCAATTACCTTTTGCCGGCGTAGAACTTCCTCCAGTTCATCGTGCAGATTTTTCAGTTCTCTTTTTTGCTTGGCAGTTGGCGAAGAAACGGCTTCCAGCTTGAAGATCCGTTCTTGTAAGTCCCTTACCTCCTGCTGATTGGGGCGTCGCAATGCCAGACGCCGCCCCAAAGCATTGCGCATGGTTCGCGCGACGTTGATATTGTTCGGCGCGCCAGATACGGAATAACCTGCCCGCTGCGGCCGAAAGGTCTGGACCTCTTTCATGCTCTGCTTAATCAGATCAGGTAGTTCCAAATCCTCGAAGAAGATATCTAGAAATTCTTCCCGAGAAAGCGCGAATACAAAATCATCCTCGCCCTCTCCGCTATCACTACCTTCTTTTCCAGCACCACCGCCACCTTGTTCCGGCTTGGCTATACGATCACCGCTTCGGTACTCCTTGTTACCCTTGAATACATAATCACGGTGACCAACATCAGATGCCCGGCGGAAAACAGGCTCGGACAACCCTTCAGCGGGCACAGAAATCCGTTCCCCCTGATCCACATCAGAGATCCCGCGTTCGCGAACGGACGCATCCACTGCCTTTTTTATGTGTTTTCGAACGCGCTTCAAAAAACGTCGCCGATTTCCCAGGCTCTTGTCTTTCGGATTGAGGCGCCGATCGATAAAATTGGCCATCAGTACCCTATCTCTTCCCCGACACTGTGATGAATGTCGGCCTCTGGTCCGAATGCCCCGGCCATGACGTTTCTGAAAAACGTACACGGCCGGTCAGGTGGCGGTTATCATCAACCCGCCTTGTTCACTCGCATGTACCACTCGACCAAGCGCTGGACTTGACGTTTTGTATAACCGCGCTCAATCATGCGCGAGACAAACTCATGATGCTTGGCATCTGTCTCGCGATCCTTTTTGGATCCAAAACTGATCACCGGCAGTAGATCTTCAACCTGTCCAAACATCCGCTTCTCAATCACGCGGCGCAGCTTCTTGTAATTCTGCCAGTCTGGATTCTTACCACCATTCTCGGCACGGGCTCGCAGAACAAACTTGACCACTTCATTGCGGAAGTCCTTGGGATTAGCGATCCCGGCAGGCTTTTCAATCTTGGATAGTTCCTGCTCGAGAATTTCCCGATTGAACATCTGGCCTGTATCAGGATCTTTATAATCCTGGTCCTCAATCCACGCATCCGCATAGGCGATGTATCGATCAAACAGGTTCTGTCCATAGTCCTTATAGGACTCCAGATAGGCCTTTTGTATTTCATGACCGATGAATTCCGCATAACGAGGCGCGAGTTCTGATTTAATGAAATCCAGATACTGCTGTTCCGTATCTTCGGGGAACTGCTCACGCTTCACAGCCTGCTCAAGCACATACATCAGGTGCACCGGATCAGCGGCAACTTCCAAGGTGTCATGATTGAAGGTTTCTGACAAAACCTTGAATGCAAAACGAGTTGAGATCCCATGCATCCCTTCATCAACCCCGGCTGCGTCGCGATACTCCTGAACTGACTTCGCCTTCGGATCGATATCCTTCAGATTCTCTCCATCATAAACACACATCTTCGAATAGAGCGTTGAGTTCTCGTGCTCGTGCAATCGGCTTAAAACCGAGAAGCGAGAAAGTAGCTTCAGCGTTTCCGGCGCGCACTGTTCATGCCCCAATGTACTGCCTTGTAGCAGCTTTTCGTAAATCTCAGTTTCTTCAGTAACTCGCAGGCAATAAGGAACCTTCACCACGCTTATGCGATCAAGAAAAGCTTCATTGTTTTTATTGTTTTTGAACTGCTGCCATTCCGCCTCGTTGGAGTGGGCTACAATCAACCCCTGGAATGGGAACGCCCCGATATTTTCCGTGCCAGTATAATTGCCTTCCTGAGTAGCAGTCAGAAGCGGATGCAGGACCTTGATAGGCGCCTTGAACATCTCGACAAATTCCAAGAGACCTTGAGTCGTTCTGTTCAGACCACCAGAGTAGCTGTAGGCATCCGGATCATTCTGGCTGAGGTGCTCGAGTTTTCGAATATCTAGCTTTCCGACAAGGGCCGAAACGTCCTGGTTATTCTCATCACCGGGTTCCGTTTTGGCCACGCATAATTGTCGCAACTTCGATGGATACAACTTTACGATCTTGAACTTGGAAATGTCGCCTTCAAACTCATCCAACCGCTTGGTAGCCCAGGGCGAAATCAACCCTGTCAGCAAGCGCTTCGGAATGTTGTATTTATCTTGAAGTAGATCCCCCGTGGTTTCTCGATCAAACAACCCGAGGGGAGATTCAAAGACCGGGCTAATTTGATCGCCCGCCTTCAAAACATAGATTGGCTCCTGCTCCATCAGGTTCTTCAGAATTTCAGCGAGACTGGATTTGCCGCCACCCACGGGCCCTAAGAGATAGAGAATTTGCTTGCGTTCCTCCAGTCCCTGCGATGCATGCCGGAAAAACCCGACGATACGCTCTATGGTTTCTTCCATGCCGAACAAGTCCTTAAAGGCCGGATACCTTTTGATTGTCCGGTTCAAGAAGATGCGACCGAGGCGTTGATCCATGCTCGTATCGATAACTTCGGGCTCTCCAATCGCAGAAATCATGCGCTCAGCGACAGTTGCCCGCATCGACGGGTCATCGCGGCAGCCGAGGATATAGTCTTGGAGCGTCATTTCCTCGACTTTTGTCCGATCATAGATTTCAGAGTACAGAGAGAACACATCCATCGGGGGAATCCTTTCGTTGTGCCAGCCTCCAAATTCTTGAAAACCTTACGTACCTCTAATGTGGGGCGCACTCGCAAACTTAGCAACTCAATAGATATTGAACGCCATATATTTTGGGACAGCTGAACTTACTGCTTTGTTACACTCTAATTTCCGGCGGTCATTACTGTTCGCTGTTGTAAAGCAGGGGTTGATTTCATCCTGCAATTTCGTCGGTCTCAAGAAACCTTTCTCACACAAGATTCTTGGTAGATTCCAGTTAACCGCCTCTACGTCATCAGAACAAGCTGAACCTTAGGCGATCTTCCCACTTGGCAGCTGCCAAGTCGCTTGTTTGAGGCTCAACATTTTGGCAAATGGACGACACTGCCGTAACAGTCTAGGGTTTTAGTTTTCAAACGAACCTATGGAAACGCGATGCGCAAAGACCAACCCAATCAGATTGGCGTATCCACACGCGGCGGAGATATCGTGGTGCATGCCTGGTCTGGATCATCACCTCCCGTTGTTTTGGTTCATGCAACAGGACTTCATGCCCGTTGCTGGGATTATGTTATCCGGCGATTACCTGATGTCCGTTTTCTGGCAATTGACGTACGCGGGCATGGCTCAAGCCAAAACGTCAATGGTTCTATGCTGTGGGATGAATTGGGCAATGATGTGATCGAGGTGCTGGATCATTTTCAGGTTCATGCGGGCTACGGTGTCGGCCACTCGATGGGAGGTGCTTTGATAGCGCATGCAGCCGCAGAGCGGGCAGGGGCCTTCAAGCGACTAGTACTTCTGGATCCCGTCATTTGGCCAGCGTCCCAAACGAACCCTCATGCAATGAATCCAGGCGATCATCCCGTAGCCGGAAGGCGCTTGAACTGGGAAAGCCCGAAAGAGATGTTCGAGCGCTTTAAAGGGAAACCACCTTATTCACAATGGGCGCCTGAGGTTCTGCATGATTATTGCCAATTTGGTCTTGTCGCGGACGATGCAGGGGATGCATACAAATTGGCCTGCTTGCCCATTCGAGAAGCCTCCGTCTATACCGAGGCATGTGGATCCCAGGCATTTGAGGGCATCGTGAACCTGAGTTGCGAGACCACCATTATACGAGCACGCACGAGATCGGAAGGGGAGGGGGCATTGTCATTTGGCAGCTCGCCGACTTGGCCAGACTTGGCAACTGCCAACCTGCACTGCTCTGATCTCCACTTATCAGATCAAACGCACTTCTTCCCGCAAGAACATCCGGATTCCATTGTTACAATTATCGGGCAAATGTTGTCAGGTGCACCTATTCATTGGGAGGATTCAGATGGAATGTATGGCTAGTGGCACCGCTCCCCAAACCTTACTTGGCAGTTGCCAAGTAAGGCGCCGCCCATCCAAGAGGCATTTACCATTTGATAAGAATTGATTAATGCCAAAACATTACCCAGTTGATTCAACCAGTCCGCCAAAGGAAACTTGCATACACTTAGAGCCATAGCTCGAGGCGAAACTGGCAGCTTTCACAAGCGACACTGAATACAGATTGCCATGGTTCCGACGACAACGACAACTCCGTTTCCAATTCATGCCTGAGAGTGGATCCGCCCAACTTACCAATAACCTTTCCCGGAGCGGGGGAGGGGACTGCAGGCTCTAGACACTTGCCAAACCGAAGAGTGATCGATGGAGGGCCAACTTACCGTCAATTGCTCGATCAACGCAGGCCAGAAAGTATCCGGCAGGCCGAGCCAATTGATCAGGCGAGCGCAGCGCTTTCTCACAGGTTGTAACCAGAATTGCGGCGGCCAGATGCCGCCCAACTCGGGCGATTGCGCGGCGCCAACCATCTTCAGACAAGCCAATTAGTAATTTCAGATCTTGGCTCCGTTCAATCAAATGCGCCCAAGATCTGAAGGGCCCACCCAAAATGGATTTCACCTCATTTGTAGCTGAGTTTATCAAACCGATAGAGACCTCCGAAAGAGCACCATTCTCATCCTGATGATCGTTCCACTTTTGAAGTTTGTTTGAACCGGTAGCTTGGGGGGAAGGTCGTTCGAGTATGGTACAAAATTTGCTTTTTGGCTTTTTTTCAAGAGCCAAATCGACGCGTTTAGCGTCTGCTGAGTTGATGTCATCGTCGTTAGACGATGTCCGCTTATTACTTCTTTTTAAGTTTTGATGGTTTGTATAATTATATGGGGTGACATTGATGTCATGCACGCCCGACATTTTATTGTCTTTATTTGCTTCTAAGGCAGGCTTGGCTGGCTCGGTTGGTTGTTGAGAGGCTACCACCAATTCGTACAACGCGCGAAGGCGTTCCGCTTTTTCCGCATATCCAGCTTGTGCATTCATGATTAGACTTAGATTGTTTTCATGGTCACTTGTTGACTTGCCATCATTTCCCAGCAGCACCAGTAAGTCGGCGATAGCTCTGGACAGCCGGGTTACTTCACGGCGAGCCTGCTGCTTGGCTTTCAACTCCGCAGTAAAGGCTTCAGCTATTTCTTGTAGTTCCTTGATGCGTTGGCGAGAAGGGGAGAAGTCTAGGCCATAGCCACGATCTATCGCCCCATTTCCATCGTTTCGATAGATAAATCGCCGACCGGTCGGGCTGTCCCGATAGGCTAATACTCCAGCTTCAACGAGTTTCTTCAGACAACGCGCCACGGTCCGCGTCGTACGCCCAACGTACTCCGCCAGTTTTTCGTTCGAAATAGCAACGAGAGGACGCCGATCCTGTTTCCAGTCATCCGCCTTTGTCAGTCCAATCAGAATATCCAGAATGTGATAGGTTGTTCCTTCAATACCAAGAGCGGGGGCCGCTTTCTTCAAGGTAATTGCAACCTCCGCTTTGGTGGTGGCCACAATATCGTTGGCCATCGCCAATCGTTGGCTTTCAACCATGGCCGGGGTCAAGCGACGGAACGTCGCCACCGAAACCTGATTTTGCATAGCTTCACCGTTCGCTGAACTGGTAGCGTTCAACGTTCCTTGCGGATAAAGAATCCGTTCTGGGGATTAACGGGTACAACTTGGCTTTACGGCATAGAAAACCGTTTCAAGTCCACTTGGCAGACTTGATTCGCAGCGCATCTCGAAGTAACGTGAAAATGCAAATAAGGGTTACGACGGGCGCTCAGCTTGTTGTACCATTGAATTCCGGTCTTGCTGATTGCCGTCAGCAAGACCGTTTTCATTTGGACAGCATCAACTCATTGTGCGTCCTCCTTTTCGGAAATTTCTTCAAATTCTTCGAGAAGAGCAGGTAGCCGCTCTTTCAAAAATGCTGCAAGTTCTGGCTGCTTTCGGGTGTCAACTTGAAAGCTCAAGGTCGTTCCCTTGTCTTTCATTAGTACCTTCTTGTCCCCAATCCAAAGTTTTCCAGCTGACGACGTTGCAGTTGTGGTTTTCGAAACTTCTGCCTCCGTAGGAGAGGAGGAGATCTGCCGAACCAATTGCCCCACGAGATCGAACACCATCATGAAGCGATCATCACTATTGGCAGCCTTGTAGTTCGGCCGCTCCATGAGCTCATGCACAGGACCGTGAACGCCCTCAGGCAGCGACCCGTCGACAAAATGCGATGCCAACTCTTCCCACCGGGGCCGCCCGATACGCGGCGCAGGACCTATCATCCGAACAAACTCAGCCGGAAGCTGCCCCATCAAGCGAAGCAGCTTGGAAACAGTTGTCGCATCCTTACCAAGAGCCTTCGAAATGATGGTCTGAGGAAAGTCCGAGGACAATCTATAGGCAAACAATGCGGTCTCGATGAACGACAGATTTTTGCGCTCATGGTTCTCTTGGCCCTGGGCGATCAACAGCTCTTCATCAGTAAGCTGCTTGATTATACCATGAACCGGACGCCCTAGTTCCTGACAGGCGCGCCACCTACGGTGGCCGAAGGCAATTTGGTAATGTCCGTCATAACTGGGATGCGGACGCACCAAAATAGGGACCTGCTGACCGTTAGCCTCAATGGATTGTTTAAGCGCCTCGAAATCCGCATCAACCTCAACAACCATTCTGTCCGCAACGAATGACGGTTCTAGCCGCTTGGGGTCTAGCTCACGTGCAACATCACCGCTTTCAAGCAGGTGACGCAGCTCTTCGTTCTCCTTTTCCACGTTGGAAAAGGTGTTGCGCATGGATTTTATCGCACCAGCCGACACTCGCTTGGACGCAGACTGCCCTACCTGCGTCGGGGCCGGTTCCTTGGCCAGTTCAGCCGGATCCACCCCGCCAAACATGGCGCGCATCTTTTTGGATCGGTCGCTGGCTTTGGTCATACCCGTCCCCACACTTGTTGTATCAGTGAAAAGATCTCTGCGTTCGCGGCGTCCACGGACTCAAGTGCACGGTTCAATGTGTCGCGAGTCACAGTTCCGCGCTCAACCTCATACAGGCTTTTCTTCTCCAGACCCGCATTTGCAATCGCAGTTGTTTCAACCACCGCGGCTGCCAAGACATCTTCGCCAAAGAGGCCGCGCAGCAATGCTGCTACGTTCACCTGCGGCACGTCGTGCGGTGTATATCGGGTTAGCAGATATCGAACAAAATCATGAGACAGGGACCCGCCAGCTTCTTCGATTACCGCAAGAAGTTCGGAGGTCATGGACAGAAACTGGTTCATGGATGACACATCCAACATGGCCGGATGTACGGTTACCACCAAGCCTGTTGCAGCATACAGAGCACCCAACGTCAGGTAGCCGAGTTGAGGCGGAGCATCTATCAGCACCACATCGTAGTCGTCTTCAACCTCTTTCAGAACTGTTGCCATCCGCCGGAAGAACATTCCATCACCGCGTGACATGCCTTGAGCAATCGCCTGCGGTGTTTCGTGCTCATATTCCATGAGTTCCAGGTTGCCAGGCACCAGATGCAACCCATCAAAATAGGTCTCTCGAATAACCTCTCGTAATGAAACCCGCTCATCATCATCGTATCGGATCGCCGCGTACAGCGTTTGATTGTCGTCCACGTCGAACTCAGGCTGGTACCCGAACATGGCAGACAAGGAAGCTTGAGGGTCGAGATCAATTGCAAGAACACGAAGGCCTTGCAACGCCAGATAATGGCTCAAGTGAACCGTCGTGGTTGTTTTTGCTGAACCGCCTTTGAAATTCGCGACGGCAATAACCTGCATCTTGTCGCCTTCACGCCGGCGTGGATCGAACCTGAGCGCATCGGCGGGACGCTTGTCTGCCAGATACTTGCGAAGGTCATTGATCTGTTCAAGCGTGTAGATACGCCGCCCGTTCTCCAACCGAGCCGGAATAACGCCTTCTCCATTCAAAGAAAGCTGTCTCAGGCTGGATTCAGCAATACCCAACAGATTAGCAACATCGCGAGAGGAGAAGTTTTTGAGCTTCTTTTTCGCTTCTGGCGGATACATTTTTTCGCGTAGCGATTGCAACTGACGCGACAGGAGCGCAGAGTGCCGGGAGATTTTCTCGGCAGACGATTCCTCGTGTTCAGCAGTTAGCAGCATGATGCCTGTTTCCTCGCGTGACGGTTTTGAAGGGCCCGAATAAGAAAATCCGTCAAAGCGAATATTTTTCCTTTTTGCAAGCGCCGTCAATGGCTTTATGGTTAACGTGCATTAACCATTTCGATTCGCGCCTGAGTCACAGAGGTGATTTCTTCTGAAATGAATTCCCCGCGACCTTGGGCTCTACTGCAGTGGGCTTCGAGATACTTCAATAACCCCAGATTTCCGCGGTTTTTCTTGATATCCTCAGGGGTACCCTCGCCCGGCCGGTCGTCCACTATCCGCTGACGGTTTTCTGTGCATTTTTTATATTTTCCCGCCAGAGGCGCGCTTAAACCGCACGGAATCGAGATGAAAAATAGCTACAGCAACATTCCAGACCGAATCTGTCGTTGTATCGGTCCGGTTTTAACAGGGCCGGGGTCTGAAATTAAGTCTCGCAGAAATTGCCATGGGTGTTCCCAAGAATGTTAACGATACGCATCTTGGCTTAGGGTGTCGGGGACATTGGCTTCCAGGTTTTGTGCGTGCGTCAGGGGGGAGGGCACCAATGGTCAAGATGCTTGTGGTCCAGACCGGACTATCAGATAAAAACGCGAATGCGCATCCCGAACGCCGGGCACTTTTCTCATTGTTCAAGGGATATAATCTGTGTTTTTTGACGGATGCGCCCGTTGGTGCGCCACCGGTACGGACGTTAAACGCCGAGGTGCGTGGGTTAGCCACGCCAGATCGGCTAAATCTTTTGGCGAAGCATCACCTTCCTACCTTTGCAGGTCAGATTCGGCGGTTTGTTGATCGCGCTGCCTTTGGTGGCTTGGCCCAAGATCTGTCAGCCGTTTGGGAGCCTCTAACCAAAGCGCTAAGTCGTTTCCGGCTCGGGCCGAATGATCACATTTTGATACCCGACTGCCATCTTGGTTTGCTTCATGCCGTCACCCAATACTATCAAAAATTCGGAGAGGATAAGCTGCCTCGGTTGCACCTGAGGTTTCGGTGTCCGAAGGATCCCAACAACTATCTGAAGGGTTTCGGGCAGAAAGAAGCGCTGTCTTCACTGGTATGGTCCGGGAAGATCGCGCTTTACACTGAAACAGAAGAACATCTGTTTGTCCTACGAGCAGAACTCCCGATGCCAGTCGCAGGCGCCATGGTGTTGCCGCGTCGGGTTTCTCCATTTGATCCACCGGTTCCCCATCAACCAGCACTTCCGGGAACAGCTCCACTTGTAATAGGGCTTCTCGGTAAAACGGATAGAGGGGACGGGCCGCCGCCACCTGATCTGGAGGCAATCCTGTCACACTTGGCACGTTTGACCGTACTGAGGCGCAGCTCTCAAGCTTTTCACTTCCTGGTAGCTGCTTCCGAGAAGGATCGCCGCACTGGTATTTTCCGGGATTTGGCACGGGAGGGACGGTTTGGGGATCAAGTGACAGTCGAATTTTTGTCTACCCCAATGAGCAGCTCAACCTATTCGGAAGGTTTGGCGCGCGCTGACGCGCTGCTGGTGCCAACACAACCCGGCGCCCATGAGGTCACAGGGGTAGATCTTGTCCTTGATGGCGTCTTTGGTGGACGGCCCATTGTTCATACAGCGCACATGGCTCCGCAGCGGTTTCTGAACTCACAGAACGGCTTGCCTGCCTTGTCCGAACGGGAGTTTGCTGAAGCACTGTGTGTGTTGTGGACACACTTCGATCATTATCGCGCAGGTGCGGAGCGTATGCGGATATTGGCCACGCAGTGCTTGCAACCGGCGGCCCGACATCGTGTTTTCGATAGAGTTCCGGACCGAGTGCCGACAAATGCAATTCCCTTGAGGCCATCCGTCGTGATTTCATCGCGGCCCGAAGGACCCGGCGCTGGCTTTATTGGTCTGGGCCGTTGAACGGTCTTGCTCCAACTCGAACGCTTTGGCTTGATCGATCAAGAATGCTTTCAAAGCGGCGATCCGGGTCGGGAGCAACTTTCTGTCGTTAGAAACAAGATACAGCCCCGTCGCCGGAACTGCGGCATCGGGGAGGACCCGCATCAACTGGCCAGAGCGCACCATTTCATCGGTGAAGTAGTCCGGCACCAAGGCGATACCAATGCCCCTTACAGCCGCATCAACCAAAGCCTTCATGCTCTCGCATGAATAGCGTACACGCGTTGGAACCGAGACCATTTCGCCATCACGATAAAAATGCCAGTGGTCTTGAAATGCGAGCGCAAGGTGATCGTGTTCCGCCAATTGCTGCAACTCAAGAATCTGTCCCGCGCGCGCCAAATAGGATGGGGCTGCTACAAGAGAGGATCGCTGTTCCACCAACTTAACCTGTGACAACCGGCCATCTCTTGGCGGTGTAACAACGACAGCGAGGTCAATACGATTTTCTACAAAGCTCGCCTCAGTCAGAGCGTAGGAAACATGGATGTTGACTTTAGGGTGTTTTTCTAAAAACAAGCAGAGCCTCTCGTGCAAGTAATCGAGAAACAGCGTTTCAGGACATGCAATCCGTATTGGCCCTGCGATTTCTTCCCGTTCTGCTTCCAATAGAGCGATTTGTTCGCATAATTGATCAAAGCAGGGCTTCAGCACCTCAAAAAAACGGAGCCCGGCCTCAGTTGCACTCAGACTCTTCGAGTTACGATGCAACAAACGTTGTCCAACTCTAGCTTCCAGGTCTGCCAGCTGACGGGATAAGGTGGGAGATGATACCCCCAAGCGCTTTGCAGCGCGGGTCATGGTTCTTTCTTCCAAAATTACGCAAAACGCGCGCAAATCGTCCAGATTTTCACGTTTCAATTTTGAAACCTCAGTTTAGATAATTGGCTACATACGAACATTATTGAAATGTTTAAACATGGCTTCATTCCAAGTCCAGAACGGAGATCAGCATGAAGCTGGTATGCAGAAAACTACCAAGGAAAATGCAGCAACCCATCGTTGGTACCTTGATCATGATCAGCATGACTTGCGGCCTTCCGGCGATCATGATTTGGCAAAAAGGAGTTGCCGGACCGGCATTTTGGTCCGCTTGGGCAAACTCCATACTGACTGTCGCGCCTTATTCCGTATTGCTCGCGACTGCCAGTTTCCTCCTGTTCAACATGCTGGTGTCCAGGTTCCTCGTTGAGCCGGCACCACGTTCATAATCATAGGATTGTGCTGCGCCTCGTTGATCACAAGAAGGCTCAAATGGCTGACGCGTTTTATATCATTTTAGCGAGTGAGGTGGTTTCGCTGATGTATTCTGCCACGCTCAGCATTGCCCTTACAATGCAACAGGGCGCAGCTCTCATGGTAACCGGCGACCTCGTTGTCGTCGTTAAATGCTGGTTTCACAGAAGGGCGCCAGACCTGAGCACGAATGATTGGCCGTTCAGCACCAATTCCGCTCACTACTTGAAGACCGAAGGCTTGGGGTTGTATCTGGTTTAGACTGCAACACTCCCTTTACGCCCTCAGGGTAGGCTGATAATCCAGTCGTATATTCACATAGCATGCAGGTCACCTGAGAGGTTCTCATGAACGAAACACTCACCGCCATGGGCGGGTATGAAGCTCTGGCGTTGAATGTTGTCAAAGCCATTGTCTTTCTCATAGTAGGCTATTTCATCGCTGGCCTGGCCAGTCGGATTGTTCGAGATCGACTGAGCAAAATGGAGCGACTGGACCAAACTCTGGCGGTGTTCTTTTCCTCTTTGGTACGTTGGGCCATACTCGCCGTTGTTATCATTGCGGTATTGCAGCTCGTGGGCTTTCAAGCGACCAGTCTGGTGGCCGTATTGGGTGCCGCATCACTCGCGGTTGGTCTTGCTTTGCAAGGCACTCTGAGCGACGTGGCTTCAGGCGTGATGCTCATCATTTTTCGACCTTATCGGCTGGGCGACTACATTGACGTCAGCGGTACTGCGGGTACGGTTAAGGAGATCAATCTGTTTGTGACCGAATTGGCAACACCCGACAACGTTCAAATCATCATGCCGAACTCAAAAGCCTGGAGTTCGATCATCACAAACTACTCTGCCAACAAAACACGGCGTGTGGATTTGACCTTTGGGGTTGATTATAACGATGACGCTGACAAGGCTATTGAACTGATTACAGCAATCGCAGCAGCTGATGAACGCATCCACAATGACCCGGCGCCTTGGATCCGCCTTGTAAACCTTGGTGAGTCATCGGTCGACATTACTGCGCGCCTCTGGTGTTCCAGTGCTGACTACTGGGATTTGAAGTTTGACATGACAAAACGCGTCAAGGAGGCCTTTGATAAGGAAGGCATTAGCATTCCCTATCCGCATCGCGTGGAAATAGTCAAAAAGGTCAGCGGATAAACAGGTCCGGCCGTAGAGGCGTACTCATGCGGACATAGCGGAGATCCCGCTTTAAAAACGGGTCTCCGTCAACCTTCAGGCCAAACCGCTGATAGAACGGCACAGCAGTTTCGCGTGCGTCGCACCAGAATTCTTGAGCGCCGAGCGCCCCAGCGCATTCAAGAAGCTCTTCAACCATCAATGTACCGATGCCATGGCCTCGGTACTCTGGCAAAACCGCAAACTTACGTAATCGCGCTCCGCCATCTCCCAGATACAAAGAGGCCACGCCTACCAACCATCCACGATAGAATGCACCGTAGTGAAGCCCCACGTCATCTTCATCGACACGGGCCGCGTCCAACGGCAGGTTAGGCCAAAGCACCTTGTGGCGGATCGGGAGTGCATCTTCAACTGTGACGCGGCGAATTTTCAAGTCTTCAACGGTATAGGATGGCAGCATTATCTGAAGTCATTATTGGGTTGGCATCATCATACCATGCACCAGCGGATGAAGGAGTAGGCCCGTACTCAAAACCAAAGTTCCCCCATCCAAGTTGATGTTCAGTCTCAACTGCGAACGGCTGGGCTGCGCGTACATCTTGAAGCGCCCGCTTTCTGGTAAGACCGCGTTCGCGCAATAACCTCAACGCAACCATTCCAGACCGCCCGCAACCACCTCGGCAATGCAACATCACCGATCCACCATGGTTCAGACAATCATGAAGGACAGTAGAAAGCTCGTCCCACACGGATTTGCTGTGCGGCTTAGGAATATCAAAGTCTTTTAGTGGGAAGCCATACCAAGAAATGCCGCGCTCTGAAAGCAGCTCACCCAAGTCTGGCCCCTCAGGCTTCACCGCCTCACTCGGCAGCGTCAATGAAACCACTATCTGCGGAAACCAATCGGTTATCTCTTCCACGTCATTGAATATGCATGTAAACCGCCCAGGAAGAGGCGCCATGCCAATTCGGCCTCCATTGTTAAGCGGAATGGTTGCAATTGGGTATGTTTGAGCCATGCAATGCCCCTTCGTAATTGCAGAAAGACCACAACGCTGCCACGTTATTGGACTGCGCAGTATAGATTATCCAATTTCACCCAATACCACTCTCTCGGTAAGATTAGCTCGTTAACACACGAAAGGCTAATCTCCATTGACATATAAACAAACACATATTCAGACTACCGTTTTTATAACACTACGCTTCCGCTATAAAAAGTGATGAAAGAGTTTTTCATCAAATTATTATCATCTATTCGTAATTAACTGAGTCCGGATTGCACATTCCTCGATCTCTATTCGGCGAAACGAATGCAAGGAGTCACTTCGTCCATCCAACTGTGCGCGCAGCGTTCAATAAACCACTTCAGTCATACGCGTTAGGCATCTCCTCAGATCGCTGTGACTAGCAACGAATTGTCGACAAAATGGTGCAAAATGTAGCAGGAAAACAGGACGTAGAGCGCGTCAACCGCCATGACACAAACTCTCTAACCGATTAAGTTCGGAGCATTGCTCATGGAACTTGGAGGTACGATCCGTCCCTTACGCTGAAGTCAAACCAGTATTACGTATTTTCTCTTAAACGCATCTGCATACAAGTGCACAAATCTAGATATTGGGAATTCGATTGGAAGACTTAGGCTATTTGTGTCGCTTGAAAACCGCACTGAAGTTCTATGGAACCTCACTCATCAGCGTGCAAGACTCATCTCATTATTTGAACGAGGCCAGCAGTTCTTTCACAACTGATGAAGAACACTCAATTGACATAGGTGGGGTAGTTCGGGCCATCTATTCGGCTGGGGCATGCGAACCAAAAGATGCGTTAAATGTAGAGCAGCGCCATCATTTCTGGGCGGGCGAACCACAGAATTCGAACGACGAATGTGCATCGAGAGCATAGATGAGGTTAAACTATGATTATTGGAGCTCCTAAGGAGGTCCTTGAGGGTGAACTGCGCGTCGCGTTGACACCGGAAAGCGCCAAGCAGCTGCAGAAGCTGGGCTACGAGGTTGTCGTTGAAACCGGCGCCGGTGCGGCAGCAAGCTTCAATGATGAAGACTACGAAGCCGCCGGCGTAAAGATCGTGCCGGATGCCAAGACCCTTTGGGAAACAGCAAACATCATCAGCAAGGTACGCCCACCAGTAGAAGCAGAACTGGAATTGGCGCGAGAGGGCCAGATCTTGATCTCCTTCTTCTGGCCAGCGCAGAACGAAGAGCTGATGAAGAAGTTCGCTGACAAGAAAGTCACCGTTCTTGCAATGGACATGGTGCCGCGCATCTCCCGCGCGCAGAAAATGGACGCTCTGTCCTCCATGGCCAACATTGCCGGTTACCGCGCTGTCATCGAAGCAGGTAACAACTTCGGCCGTTTCTTCACCGGTCAGATCACCGCTGCGGGCAAGGTGCCACCAGCAAAGGTGCTGATCATCGGCGCAGGCGTTGCCGGTCTTGCGGCCATTGGGGCCTCCACCTCTCTGGGGGCCATCACCTATGCGTTCGACGTTCGCCCGGAAGTGGCTGAGCAGGTTGAATCCATGGGCGCCGAGTTCGTGTATCTGGACTTTGAAGAGGAACAGCAGGACGGCGCGTCCTCAGGCGGATACGCTTCCGTTTCCTCTCCAGAATTCCGTGCCGCACAGCTGGCCAAGTTCCGCGAACTGGCACCGGAAGTTGACATCGTCATCACCACTGCGCTCATTCCGGGCCGCGATGCGCCAAAGCTCTGGCTGGAAGACATGGTTGCGTCCATGAAGCCGGGCTCCGTGATCGTTGACCTCGCGGCAGAAAAGGGCGGCAACTGTGATCTCACCAAGATGGATGAGAAGGTTGTCAGCGAAAACGGCGTCACCGTCATTGGTTACACCGACTTCCCAAGCCGTATGGCAACACAGTCTTCCACGCTTTACGCCACTAACATCCGTCACATGATGGACGACCTCACCCCTGAAAAGGACGGTCAGCCAAATGTGAATATGGAAGATGACGTCATTCGTGGTGCCACAATCACCCATGAAGGCGAAATCACCTTCCCACCTCCGCCGCCGAAAGTGCAGGCAATCGCCGCGCAAAAGAAGCCGGAGGTGAAGGAACTCACACCAGAAGAAAAGCGCGCAGCCGAAATTGCCGAGTTCAAGAAGAAAACCCGTCAGCAGGTTTCTCTCCTTGCAGGCGGCGGTATCCTGATGCTGCTGGTTGGCCTTGTAGCTCCAGCCAGTTTCATGCAGCACTTCATCGTGTTTGTTCTGGCGTGTTTCGTCGGCTTCCAGGTCATCTGGGGCGTGGCGCACTCTCTTCATACGCCTTTGATGGCAATCACCAACGCTATTTCCTCGATCATCATTCTCGGCGCGCTGCTGCAGATTGGCTCGGGCTCATGGCTGGTCATTGTTCTTGCCGCCCTGTCAGTGTTCATGGCTGGCATCAACATCTTCGGCGGCTTCCTCGTCACCCGGCGCATGCTCGCCATGTTCCAGAAATCTTAAGGGGGAGCTGAACAATGGAATACGGTTTCACCACTGCTGCTTACGTTGTAGCAGCCGTTCTCTTCATCCTGTCTCTGGGCGGCCTGTCCAATCAGGAAAGCGCAAAACGCGCTGTCTGGTACGGCATTGTCGGCATGGCACTGGCTGTCATTGCAACCCTAGTCGGTCCCGGTGCGGGCCTTTGGGTTCTTTCAGTCGTACTCATCATTGCAGGCGGCATCATCGGTTACTTCGTCGCCATGCGCGTTCAGATGACCGAAATGCCACAGCTTGTGGCAGCCATGCACTCACTCGTGGGTCTGGCCGCGGTTCTGGTCGGCTTCAATGCGGACTTTGAACTGTCCCGCGTTCTGGCCATGGACGAAACAGCCCGCCACAGCCTTGAAGGTTTTGCAGCTGTTCTGGCACACAAGACCCCGGTCGAAGTCAGCATTTTGCGTGTTGAAGTCTTCCTTGGCGTCTTCATTGGTGCGGTCACCTTCACCGGCTCTGTGGTTGCCTTCGGCAAGCTCGCTGGCAAGGTCACTTCCGCAGCAACCAAGTTGCCCGGCGGCCACATGCTCAATGCAGCAGCAGCACTGGGCTCCATCATCCTCGGCGTCATGTACTTCAACGACGTTTGGGGTGTTTGGGCGCTGTTCCTGATGACGCTGCTGGCGCTGTTCATCGGCTACCACCTGATCATGGGCATCGGCGGTGCAGACATGCCGGTTGTTGTGTCCATGCTGAACTCCTATTCAGGTTGGGCAGCCGCTGCGATCGGCTTTTCTCTGGGCAACGACCTTCTCATTGTTGTGGGTGCGCTCGTCGGTTCTTCCGGTGCGATCCTCTCCTACATCATGTGTAAGGCCATGAACCGTCACTTCGTCTCCGTTATTCTTGGTGGCTTCGGTGGCACTTCCGGGCCTGCGCAGGAAATCGAAGGCGAGATGGTTCCAGCAGAGGCAGACTATGTCGCCGAAACCTTGAATGATGCCGACAGCGTCATCATCGTTCCGGGCTACGGCATGGCAGTGGCACAAGCTCAGCAGACGGTTTCCGAGCTCACCAAGCGCTTGCGCGCCAAGGGCAAGAACGTCCGCTTTGCAATCCACCCGGTTGCAGGCCGTCTGCCCGGTCACATGAACGTTCTTCTTGCGGAAGCCAAGGTGCCTTACGACATCGTCATGGAAATGGACGAGATCAACGAGGACTTCCCGGACACGGATGTTGTCATCATCATTGGTGCAAACGACATCGTGAACCCGGCTGCACAGGACGATCCGAACTCCCCAATCGCTGGCATGCCAGTTCTGGAAGTTTGGAAGGCAAAGAACGTCTTCATCTCCAAGCGTGGTCAGGGCACCGGTTACTCAGGTATCGAAAACCCACTGTTCTTCAAGGAGAACTCCCGAATGTACTATGGCGACGCCAAGGCATCCATGGACAAGCTCCTGCAGTTGGTAGATTGATAACCAAAACAAAAGAACCCCGCTTGTGCCTCACAAGCGGGGTGTTTAAAATTGTATATATCCAATTTATACAACCTGAGGCAGCACCGTGTCTAAACCAGTTTTCGAAAATGTCTTTACCTTTGAAGGTCGCCGTAACCGCTTGAGTTATTTCCTTTTCACTTTAGCTCTTGTTGGCATGTTGGTCATTGCCACCATCCTCGCCTCTACCGCTATGACTTTAGGCACCTCCAGCTCCATGTCAGTCTTGCTGGGTGTTTTGGGGATACCTTTCTCCGCACTTTTTGTGGTCATGAGCCTCGCCGCCTTTTTTCAGCGGTGCCACGACATTGGTTGGAGCGGCAAGCCCCTGCTCATCATCTTCATTGTGTTAGGCGCCGGCTCCGCGCTCTTGGGGCCGATCTTGGGAATCGTCGCTGGACTGGCAAGCTCCGGGGTTACGCTGGCGCTTCTTCTGATGCCTGGCACGGATGGACCGAATAAGTATGGCCCGGATCCGAAAAAAGCGCCGCTCCAAGAGGGCGTTTCCGTCCCTAATTGATCGCGCAAATGGGGACACTCTGGTGTCCCCATGGCATCACCCAAGGCCTGCAGCGCCTCGCTGCGCGGCTGATGCCCAGCCATTGACCTCATCCCGCACCGCGCTTCCCATCCCCCCTCGGCGTCATGTATTTCAACGATGTTTGGGGTGTTTGGGCGCTGTTCCTGATGACGCTGCTGGCGCTGTTCATCGGCTACCACCTGATCATGGGCATCGGCGGCGCAGACATGCCGGTCGTTGTGTCCATGCTGAACTCCTACTCAGGTTGGGCAGCCGCTGCGATCGGCTTTTCTCTGGGCAACGACCTTCTCATTGTTGTGGGTGCGCTCGTCGGTTCTTCCGGTGCGATCCTCTCCTACATCATGTGCAAGGCCATGAACCGTCACTTCGTCTCCGTTATCCTTGGCGGCTTCGGCGGCACTTCCGGGCCTGCGCAGGAAATCGAAGGCGAGATGGTTCCGGCAGAGGCAGACTATGTCGCCGAAACCTTGAATGATGCCGACAGCGTCATCATCGTTCCGGGCTACGGCATGGCAGTGGCACAGGCTCAGCAGACGGTTTCCGAGCTCACCAAGCGCTGGCATGCCGGTTCTGGAAGTTTGGAAGGCAAAGAACGTCTTCATCTCCAAGCGTGGTCAGGGCACCGGTTACTCAGGTATCGAAAACCCACTGTTCTTCAAGGAGAACTCCCGGATGTACTATGGCGACGCCAAGGCATCCATGGACAAGCCCTGCAGTTGGTAGATTGATAACCAAAACAAACAAACCCCGCTTGTGCCTCACAAGCGGGGTTCTTCTTATTTGGCTTTGATGCGATCATTAACCGGCAGGCACGACAGTACCTTGAGCCAACGCACAAAGTCTTTCGTCTCCGTTTTCATCAATACAGATCAACTCACAACGGCAAACCGCTTGGCGTTTTCCTGCTGCTTGGGCACTCGCGCGCGCGATTACGCGTTTTCCAAGCGCCGGACGGACGTAGTTGATCTTGTATTCGGAAGTCAATGCGTTACCACCCAATGCAATTCCACCAGCAAAGGTCAGTGCATTGTCTGCCAGATAACTCAATACCCCGCCATGAACGAAACCATGTTGCTGCTTATGGTTTTCATGGACGTCCAAATAGATCTCGGCGGTTTCAGATGTTACTTCGCCCAATCTGGCGCCCAGAAAGCGGGTGAATGGCTGAGACTCGAATACAGTTTGCGCAAAACTCATTATTTCGGACATGAATCCCCCTCCCGCGACACACAGTAGTAGGTTGGGGCTCCTGGTAAACTTAGCATTTGGAAGCAGAGGCGAGGACACCCCCTTACTGTTCTGATAGCAACCAGTTAGTCGCTTGACGCGCCAATGTACTCGGGTCGTGAGAGACATCCAGAGTAAGAACGCCAACCTCGCGCTCGGGATTTTCCAGAGTTTCCAACTGGCTTTCCAGCAGGGCAGGGGGCATGAAATGGCCTTCGCGCTTTTCCATGCGTTGTTGCAACAGGTCACGCTGGCCATGGAGAAAGATAAACTTCAGATCCTTGCCAGCCGCACATCGCAATCGTTGCCGATATGCCAACCGCAAGGCAGAACACGCCGCAACAGCGCCGGCATCGGCTGCACCGAGTTTCTGCCCAACACGGTCCAGCCAAGGCCATCTGTCCTCATCGCTGAGAGGAACGCCTTCGGCCATTTTTCTTTTGCTTTCTGCGGAGTGCAGGGTATCACCTTCGATAAATGGCAAGCCTAGGTTATCGGCGATGGCCTGACCTACCGTGGATTTGCCACACCCACTTACCCCCATCACAATAATTCGCATACCGCTCTCATTCGCAAACCTGTCTCTCTGCGCAGGCGGTTTAGCACATACCCCGGCAATTGAAAGGATCATTCAAACCGGCGGCATGAAATTTCAGAGAACACCTGTCGAGGCCGGATGTGTTCGTTTTACTCCAGCCTCGGTCAGTTGGTGTCCTCTGTGCTTCATTGTGTTGCAAGTAACGCAGCCACCTCGTCTGCGGTGGGCGCAGCCGGGGCTGCTCCGATCTTGGTTGTCGCCAGCGCACCACACGCAGCCGCAAAACGCACGGCGGAGGAAAAGCTCTGTCCTTCATGAAGCGCATGGGCGAGCCCCCCATTGAAGCAATCTCCGGCGGCCACACTATCTATGCTTTTGACCGAAAAGGGCTTTATGAAGCCGCGTTCGCCATAGCCGGAATAGTAAACGCCGTGGGCTCCGAGTTTCACAATAGCTGCCGCTACGCCTTGTTCATGAAGTTTCTCGGCAGCTTGTCTGGCTTCTGACTCGTTGGTTGGCAAAATACCCGTCAGGATGTGCGTTTCTGTTTCGTTCGGAGTAACAACATCAACGTGTTTTAAAAAGCCGTCTGGCAGGCCCTGACTCGGCGCAGGCGCGGGATCAAAAATCACTGTCGCTCCGGTTTTTTGCGCCAGTTGTGCTGCCGAAGCACATGTCTCAACCGGTATTTCCAACTGAAGCATCAAAATCTTGGCGGTTGTAAGTGCACCTTTAGCCCGTGCAACATCTTCGTCTGTAACGGCCATGTTCGCACCACCAACAACGGTAATGCAGTTCTCTGCGTTGGCATCGACACCGATAACAGCGATGCCGGTTGAATTGTCCGCATCCACCAACACATTAGCCAGTGGCACATCATAGGAAGCCAAGGCATCGAGCGCGATCTGGCCGAACCCATCCTTTCCCACCCGGCCAATTAGGGTTGTCTCACTTCCCAGCTTGCGCGCAGCGACTGCCTGATTACACCCCTTGCCGCCCAAACTGGTGGAGTAGCTCTCTCCGTGTAGGGTTTCGCCAGGCTTGGGCAATCGCTCGGATCGCGTAATAATATCTACATTGATGGAGCCAAGAACCGCAATGGACATGGGTCTTCCTATCTCGTTTTTACCGATTGACGAACAATGAGCTCGGGAACCAACTGGATGACGGGCGGAAGCTCAACTTTTTGATCCAGATGGTCAATCAGCGTACGCGCCGCCTGCAAACCCAGCTCGAAACTCGGTTGCCGTATGGTGGTCAGGGCCGGGGTCATATAACTGGCATACTCAATATCATCGTAGCCAACAACGGAGATGTCCTGCGGAATGCTCAAACCATTCTCCTGAATGGCATGATACGCACCAATCGCCATCAGATCGTTGAACGCAAAAACAGCGTCTGGTCGCTGACCAGATCGCAGGATTTCCGCCATGGCGTTGTAACCGCCGGAAACAGAAAGGGGCCCGGAAGCGCTCCAAAGGGAGTTCACCGGCAGGTCCGCCGTCGCCATGGCTTCAATATAGCCGCGATGCCGATCGATGGAGCGAGGATGGCCTTCCGGGCCCATGAGGCAGCCTATCTTTCGATGGCCGCATGAAATCAGATGGTTCGTTGCCAAGCGTCCGCCTAAAACGGAGTCATCCTGCAATGTACAGGCGTTCGGCTGCGGCGCTGAATCCAGAACTACTTTGGGCAAGCCCTTCACCTTTTGAAGAGCCTCGTTGAACCTTTCTTCCGACCGGTTCGTCATGACGACCAGTGCGTCAATCCGTTTTTGAACCAGCGTTGTGAGGTTATCAAGCTGCCGGTCAATCTTGTTGCCGGAATTGCATAGAATGAGACTGAAGTTGTTGCGATAACAGCCTTCTTCCACACCTCGGACCACTTCCGCGAAAAACGGGTTGGTACTGGAGGATACCAGCATGCCCAGATTGTTGGTGCGGTTCATTTTCAGGGCTCGCGCCAATGTGCTGGGATGGAATCCCAGTTGATCAATCGCGCGCTCAACCTTGCTGCTTGTCACGGGTGAAACATACCGCGTCTTGTTGATGACATGAGAAACGGTCGATGGAGATACACCGGCTTTTTCCGCTACATCCTTGATACTGACCATTGTTTCCCCAGCCTCTTTTAGAAGGCCCCGGCACAATGCGCCGGGGCCAAATCACCGTTTGAAAGCCAAGCTCTTACTTGGTTACGAGCTTCAGTGGAACCGGGGTATAAGATTCAACGCTCTCACCGTTGATTATCTTGTCCGCAGTCATCACGCCAATCGCGCCAATCATACCTGCCTGCTGAGCAACGGTTGCCAGCATGGAACCATCTTCAACCGCGGCTACACCATCGCTGGTACCATCAAAGCCAACAACAACGATGTCGCGGCCAGAGGCTTGAACAGCCTTGATCGCACCCAAAGCCATTTCATCGTTGTGTGCAAACACAGCATCGACTTCCGGCTGAGCCTGAAGGATGTTTTCCATCACGTTGAGGCCTTTTGTGCGGTCAAAGTCAGCCGGCTGACTGGCAACAACTTCAATACCTTCAGATGCACCCACGGCCTTGTTGAAACCTTCACCACGGTCGCGTGCTGCTGAAGTTCCCGGCACGCCTTCCAATTCAACAACCTTGCCTTCGCCGCCGAGCGTATCAATGATGAGCTTGCCGGCCATCTCTCCGCCAAGAACGTTATCCGAAGCAACGTGAGACACGACATCACCACGAGAAGCGCCACGATCCAATGTCACAACCGGGATATCCTTGCGGTTGGCCGCACGGATCGAACTGGAAACAGCGTCCGAATCCGTCGGATTGATCAGCAGCACCTTGATGTCCTTGTTCAGGACGTCTTCTACGTTGGAAAGCTCCTTGGCAGGGTCGTTCTGGCTATCGAGAACGAGCAGTTCATAGCCCATCTCTTCAGCTTTGGCTTCCGCGCCGTCCTTAAGTGTAACAAAGAATGGGTTATTCAAGGTGGAGACAACCAGCGCCATGGTGTCTGCCGCCATTGAATGGGCGGTGGTTCCCAGCAACATTGCTGTACCGACGGCGATTCCAAGTAGTTTCTTCATTTCAATCTCCCGATGAAGTGGCCTGCAAGACCTTATGCATTTGCCTTACCGCGACTATCAACGACAACCGCGAGAAGGATAACAGCGCCCTTGGCAATTTGCTGGTAGTACGAAGATACATCCATGATGTTCAGGGCGTTGTTGAGCACGCCAATAATGAGCGCGCCGATGATGGTGCCAAAGATACGTCCTCTGCCGCCCATGAGGCTGGTTCCTCCCAGAACGACAGCGGCAATGGCATCCAGCTCATAGCCCAAGCCAGCGGTCGGCTGGGCCGACTCCAGACGGGCTGTGAGAATGATCCCGGCCAAAGCAGCCAACGCGCCGCTAATGGCAAAGACCGAAATTTTAACTGCAGTGACGTTAACACCAGACAGGCGTGCAACGTTCTCGTTTCCGCCAATGGCGTAAACGTAGCGTCCCAACTTTGTGTGCGTTAGCACGAACCAGCACACGAGGAAGACAACAGCAGCTACAATAACCGGATTTGGTACGCCAAAGGTGTATCCGGCCCCAAACTGGTAAAAGCTTTCCGCGACATCAAAACTACCGGTCGAGATCGGGCGGCCTTCGGTATAAACCAGCGTCGCACCGCGGATCATGGTCATCGCCACTAGGGTGGCAATGAAAGGCTGCACATTGAAAAAACTGATAATGGTACCGCTGGTCGCGCCCAAGGCGGCTCCCACAGCGATTGTCATGACCAGCGCAACAACCAGCGGCATGTCTGCTGCGATCAAACTGGCACAAACTGCCCCAGCAAAGGCCAAAATCGACCCCACCGACAAGTCAATACCAGCCGTGATGATGACGAAGGTCATTCCCATGGCGATTATGGCGTTGATTGATGTCTGACGGAGAATGTTCAGCATGTTGTCCACGCCAAGAAAGTTGGCGTTTGCAATGGACACCAGCACCATCAGAATAATCAGGCCGATGAGCGATTTGTTGTCACTTGCGAATTGTTTGATATTCATCAGTCCCACCCGTTTTACTGGCCCGCCACGGCGCAGCGCATAATGCTTTCCTGGTCGGCTTCTTCCCGTGAAAACTCACCGGTCAACTTTCCGTTGGAAAGCACCAGCACGCGATCGGAAATACCCAAAAGTTCGGGCATGTCCGATGAGATCAGCAGAATGCACAGGCCTTCCGCTTTCAGTGTGTTGATCAGGGAATAAATCTCCCGCTTCGCACCCACATCCACACCACGCGTGGGTTCGTCCAGAATGAGAATGCGCGGCCCCGGGATCAGGGACTTTGCAATGGACACCTTTTGTTGATTACCGCCAGACAGGTTCTGTACAAGGCTCGCAGCACTTTGTGTCTTGATGCTGAACGCCTTGACAAACTCGTCAATCGTGATGAAAGCAGACGTGCGGTTCACCACCCCAAACCGGTTTGTGAACTTGGAAAGACCCGTGAGCGACATGTTTTCGCCAACGGAATGCATTTGTATCAAGCCTTCGGACTTGCGGTCCTCGGTTACATATCCGATGTGATTGGCTATGCCTTGGCGCGGATTGGCGATTGTAACGGGTTGCCCATCAATCTTGATAGTACCTCCCGTGATATGGTTGGCTCCAAATATGGCCTTGGCCAATTCGGTCCGGCCGGCGCCCACCAGTCCAGAAAAACCAACCACTTCACCTGCCCTTGCGCTAAAGGAAACCTCTGAAAAACCTTTGGCTGATAGCTTTTCAACTTCGAGCCGTATCTTGCCCGGTTGCGCTGGAACGAACGGGTATTGATCGGACAACTCGCGTCCCACCATGTGGCGGATCAGATCATTTTCTGTGATTTGTGAGGTAGGGCCGGTATGTACCATCTGACCATCGCGCAGAATTGCGATGTCCTCACAGATCTCGAAAATCTCCCCGAGGCGATGGGAAATGAAAACCAGTCCCTTACCTTGTTGCTTCAGGTCAGCCACTACATCAAAAAGGATTTTTGCCTCTATGTCCGTTAGGGCATCCGTGGGCTCATCCATGATGATGACTTCCGCATTGAGTGACAATGCGCGGGCAATCTCCACCATCTGCTGTTGTGCGATAGACAATGTGCCTAACGGGGCGTCTGGATCTATCTTCTGTTTCAACGCTTCCAGCCACTTGCGTGATTCTGAGCGCACATAGTCCCACTGAATCTTGCCCATGCGGGTGGGTTCCCGGCCGAGGAAAATGTTCTCGGCCACACTCAGTTCCGGCAGAAGGTTGAGTTCCTGGTGAATTACAGCAATGCCAGCATCAATCGCCTGCCGAGCATTGCTGTAGGTCACCTCTTGTCCCTTGTAGCGGACGGTGCCGGCGTCTCGGCTATAGATACCCGCAATGATTTTCATCAGGGTTGATTTGCCTGCACCGTTTTCACCGGCAAGGCCCACAGCTCTTCCGGGATGAATTTCCATGCCCACCGACTTGAGCACATGAACTCCCGAGAAGGATTTATGGATATCGTTGAGTTCCAGTAGGGCGGCCACTGTTGCTTACCCTCCCAAGGCTGCAAAAGGTTTGTCGGATCAAAAAGCGACGCCAGCGTAAAAGATCACGTTCGCAAATGGGGTGCATTCGCCCGTGCGAACAATGGCCTTGCACGAAGCCGTTGCCTTTTTGAAATCCACATGAGGTACGGAGCGAACGTCAATTCGCGTGCCCTGTGCCGTTTCGATATCTTTGATCAACGCAAGGACGCTCTGATGGTAAGCCGGTTGTTGTTCGGGCAACTCATCTGCGATCAACACGCTTTCAATCTGGAGCTCCTCACCAATGGTCTGCGCGACATCCAGCATTTTCGGCAAATTACGCCGAACCGCCAGATCAATACGCCTCGTTTCAGGAGGAACTGGCAGCCCGGCATCACCTAAACACAGGCCATCTCCATGGCCCATGCGTGAAATTATGTCTGATATCGGTGCGTTTTGAAGAACGCTCTTTCTCATGAGGCCTCTCCCAACTGGCTTGGATGATCCATCATCTTGGGAACACTGTAACGGCAAGAAAAACGTTTGCGCAATCGTTTTCCTGCTTATATATCAGAAAATGATGCGGGTCGTTACCTATGTGCTTCTATCAAAAAGGAAATTTTTTATGATCACTGCAAAGGCTGAAATATCTTCGTACCTATCAGATTTTGCCGAGACGACGCAAAGCGGCCGAAACATCAAAAGGTTAGACAGTTGGAGATCCGAGAATCAAAAAGCGCACGTTTTTGCCATATTCCGATCGGAACGCGTTCGTTGATGGCTTTTGTGAAAACGGTGCGGTATTGCGAGACCCATTGGCATCCGTGGCACAAATCAGCTGCCATCCGCCGATGAAACCCTTTCACGCTCTCGTTTGTCACCAAGACCATATGAAATTCCATAGGCTCTATTGCGTTTGCCACGCAACTACGTGATCCTACGCGCATATAAGCAATCAACACTTCACCCGTTGGCAACACAAGGAGCAGTCATGTTTGACATTCCGGGCCGAAACTTTGGCTCGCCCTATGCCAAAGCACATGACTGGTGGCCGCCTCCTTATTCTTCCGAATACGACCACATGTAAAACTCATAGATAATTTCTATTCGGAGCGAACAATGAAACTTGCCCAAATGAGCAAGCAGCAGGGCGCTGTATGCCTGTTGGACGACGGCGGCCAGGAAATTAGATTGCCATACATCTGGCTGAGAGATAATTGTCCCAGTGGCTTTCATGAACATACACAAGAACGGTCGTTCGACCTTCTTTCTGTCGCACTAGACATTGAACCCCAAAAGGTAACACTTGAAGCAGGAGTACTGACCGTCGACTGGGGCGACCATGTTAGTGTATTTGATCTAGCCTGGTTGGAGGCCCATCGCCCCGGCCAAACACGGTGTGATCCCGCCGATATTCAGGCGCAAACTTGGGACGCCAGTTTGGGGGCAGATGGCGTGCCACGTGCCAATGCCCGCATTATTATGGAGAACGATCTAGCGCTCGCCAATTGGATGCGAGACACGAAACGCTTTGGCCTTTCGATCGTTGAAGGCCTTAATGGTGATCCGGAAGCCGGCATGGCCGTAGCGCGGCGCATCGCTTTTCTTCGTGAAACCAACTTTGGGAGGACGTTTCAGGTCAAGTCAAAACCAAACCCTAACAATCTGGCTTATACTTCTGACGCCTTGCCATTGCATACGGATTTACCCAATCAGGAGCTTCCACCTGGCTTTCAGTTCCTACATTGTCTGGGTAATAATGCCGTTGGGGGTGGATCCATCTTCGCAGATGGCGTGGCAATCGCCGAAGATTTGCGAACTACGGATCCCGAAGCATTTCACCTACTGAGTTCGGTCTCCATCCCTTTTCGGTTCCACGATCAACACCACGACATCCGACGGCGTCAATGTGTGATTACGCTTCGCGAAGATCGGCAGGTCTCCGAGGTCTGTTACAACGCCCATATTGCAGACATTTTCGATCTGCCTAGCGACATCATGGCGGACTATTACCGAGCCTATCGAGCGTTCATGACAAAAACGCGTGATCCGAGCTTCGTGCTTTCATTGGCATTACGTGCTGGAGAAATGGTTGTGTTCGATAATCGCCGCGCCCTTCATGGACGCGAAGCGTTCGATCCGTCTACCGGCTATCGCCACCTCCATGGCTGCTACGTCGATCGCGGTGACTTTGATAGTCGTTTGCGAGTTCTGTCACGCTAAATCGCGTATTGCCGGCGCCGTTCATCATGGCGCCGGTATCCACAGTCTTCAAAAGGGGCGGTCATCCCGACCACACGGCCGCGTTTCGATTAAATACAATGA
The DNA here is from genome assembly GCF_000422785.1 of Pseudovibrio exalbescens DSM 16456. Lineage (GTDB taxonomy): Bacteria > Pseudomonadota > Alphaproteobacteria > Rhizobiales > Stappiaceae > Pseudovibrio > Pseudovibrio exalbescens. The sequence continues at coordinate 115,275 of NZ_AUGS01000011.1, read as the reverse complement.
GATGCGCTGAACCCCGATACACCTCAGCGGTTCTCAAATCCTCTGTACGTATGCTGCATATCTTGAGCCCTTGTCATTTGAAACATGAGTTGCTATCTCAATTTTTAGTTGAGTTTGCAAATTGAATGCATCATGCAGCACTACAAGTCCCTTGATAGCGTTTTGGCCAACGTTGAAACGTTTCTTCAGATCAATGCCGACACAATGGCAGTGGCGGAAAGAGCTTGGCGCTGTCTTGAACCTGAAATGGAAGGCATTCTGCGGCAGTTCCATTCTCGAGCTGCTGAAGTCCCCGGTCTGCAGTCGCGATCAGAAGAAGAACTGCGAAAGCTCATGAAGCTTCAGAAGGAAAAAACATGCCTTCTTTTAACTGACCGGTTAGGGGAGCAATATGTTCAAACAGCAATGCGGTTTGCGCTCTCGTTTCGCGAACGTCAGCTGCCATTGGGATGGTACATTGCCAGTTCTATGGCTATTGCAGAGATCATTGGACAGAGACTAAAGTCTCATCCGAATTTGTCTGAAAGCGACGTACTCAGTTTAAACAATGCAGTTTTAAAGCTCGTCGCAGTTGACATTTCAATTGCCTCCACGGCTTACACAGCAGCTTTGTTGGACTGAAATCTCGGTCTGGTCACAAACCCTTCAACGTTTAAAACCAACGCATCCGCCCAAGCTTCTTCACCGCCTATCAAACATGATTGGAAAGCCTTACCGTTCTTCATGATTTCATGAGAAAAGGAAGTGCTATATTTTTCAGCACCTTAAGACATACTGTCCTACTATTGCGTTGGATTTCATTTAAACCGCTGCTAAAATTCTAATATATCTCAAATGATTCCTGAGTTTTCATAGCTAATGGACTTACATAGCCCTTTAAGAACCGTGATACCTCAATATCGCGACTTTCTCGAGATCGACGCCGAAACCATAAGAGATGCCAGGCGCATTTGGCCAGTTCTGGAGCCGGAACTTAGCAGCATCTTACAGGCATTTTATGATCGGACCGACGCGGTCGAGCACCTTGGAAACAAAACAAGAGGCCGCCGCGGACCGTTGATCAGCAAACAATCGCGCCACTGGAAGCTGCTTTTAACCGGCCAACTTGATACCGACTACATCAACTCCACCATCAATACTGCACTCAAACACCGGGAAATCGACCTTCCCTTTGATTGGTACATCAATAGCTATCTGGTTCTTGGCGATATGTTCCGCAGAGCACTGGATAACCATTCGGAAGTCGACAGGGGAACTGCCCTTGCCGCACATGCTGCAATTTACAAGCTTATTGCATTTGACATGGCAGTTGCGTCGGTGGCTTATAACTCTGCTCTGGTGGACTGAACGGGCGGGGCAATAGAAAAGGCCCCCAACGTAGGTTGGAGGCCGTGAAGGTTGCTCGGGAGGGGAGGGTTAAGCTACGCGGATAGCCTGTACAAAGTTTTGTACCGTTTCCCGCAGAGTATTGGACTTGCTCGACAAGTCATTGGCCGCACCAAACACTCTTGATGCGCTCTGCTCTGTGTCGGCAGCACCTTGTTTGACAAGAACGGTGCTTTCAGACACTTCCTGAGTGCCCTTTGCTGCTTCGCTGACATTGTGGGCAATCTCTTGGGTCGCACTGCCCTGTTGATCGACAGCCGCAGAGATTTCGTAGGAGATGCTGTTGATCTCGCTGATCACATCTCCAATGTCACGAATTGCCGTGGCGGCTTCATTTGAAACAGTTTGCATGGCGTTGATCTGCGTAGCAATTTCATCTGTCGCCTTGGAAGTCTGATCAGCAAGTGATTTGACCTCGGAGGCAACAACCGCAAATCCCTTGCCCATTTCTCCGGCCCGTGCAGCTTCTATGGTTGCATTCAATGCGAGTAGATTTGTCTGGGCCGCGATATCACTGATCAAGCTGACGATCTGGCTTATCCGATCCGTCGTGGATACGAGACTCTGCACAGTATCGTCTGTCTGAGCAGCAGCGCCGGAAGCACGTTCAGCAATTTCGCGTGACTTGTTGACCTGACGAGCGATCTCCGAGATAGAAGCGGCGAGTTCCTCCGAGGCTGCGGCAACAGAACGAACATTTGTTGACGCTTCTTCAGAAGCTGCAGCAACGGTCGCCGCATTCTGGCTGCCGGACTCCGCGGTAGCATTCAGGTGAGAGGCGGTCGCTTCCAGATCGGAAGACGACTGCGTGATGGTTTCCAAAACATCACTTACAACTGTGTCAAACTCACCAATGAGGGAATTTACCTGTTCAACACGGCGGAGTTTGGCTGCTTCCTCTTCTTCCTGCTGTGCGCGCAGACGCTCACGTTCAATTGCGTTTTCCTTGAAAACGAGCACGGCCTCTGCCATAGCGCCAATTTCATCTTTACGCCCGACGCCGGCAATTTCCACGTTGTTGTCACCCTCTGCCAACCCAGCCATAGCAGAGGTAATTGCACGAATGGGCTTGGCGACAATTCTGGTCAAGAAGAAGCTCAGGACAGCAACCATCAGCAACGCTGCAAGAAAGACTGCGATGGCTGCTGAAGTCCGGAAGTGTGTGAGGTTTGCAAACGCCTTGTCTTTGTTCATGGACACGGCAACGAACCATTTAACAGGAAGCCCTTCGATTTCGCGGAACGTAATCAGCTCTGCATTGCCATCTGCGGCCTCAACTTCAGCCATTTGAGCGGAAATTGCAGGTGCGCCGGATGGATAAGCATCCGAAAGCGTCTTATCAACCAGTGCTTGATCTTTGTGGACCAGGATCTTTCCTTCGGCAGACACGAGGAACGCCTCGCCCGCGCCATTGAGGTCCGTTTTGTTCAACATGTTGACCAAGGTGCCAATATTAAAGTCCGCGCCCAACACGCCTTTCAAGGATGCACCTTGTAGTATCGGCGCGGCTGCGGAGATAACGAAGTCGCCCGTCGATGCATCAACGTATGGCTCCGTCAATATGGCTTCACCAGTCCGAGCGGCGTCCTTATACCAAACACGCTGACGGGGATCATACCCCTCGGGCATTTCGGAAGCGGGCCAGATGTCAAAGGAGCCGTCTTCTGAACCAACATAAGCGTACTGGAAATTATCTGTAACATAGTTATGTTGAAGGACGGCAACTGGCGGATCGCCAGCGGCTTGTTTTGACGCGTTTTCGGCTATTGCTTCTGCCAGAATGATCCGGCCTTGTAGCCAGTTGTTAATGCTGTTGGCCGTTGTTTGACCGACATTGTCAAGAAGGTTGGATACCTCGTTGCTAATCGAGTTCCTTTGAAGGCCATCATTGTAAAACGCGAATACAGCAAAAACGAAAAACACCGCCGTGATGGCAACCAAAAGGATCTTCGCCAGAATACTATTCAGGAAACTCGTGGAAGCCTTGGCTTCGCTTGTCATCGTCGTCATCGAATGGGCCCCAATTTGAAAAGTGATCAACCTGAGCCAAGTATCCCTGAAAATTTCTAACTAAATTGTTTATAGATAAGTATTGCGATGTCCAACGAAGGATCAATCCTGAAAATCCGCATCGAAAAGGGTCGATTACTATCGCAATAGTAGAGAATAACGATAAGGTAAACTTACATCACTATCCAGTAGAACTATATTGGTAAGTACAGTTTATTTATGGGTGGAAGGGCAGCCGCACAAAAAAAAGCCCCCGCCAAAGCGGAGGCTTTAAAACATTTAATTTTCCTAATCCAATCAGAGCGTTACGCTGTGCGGATTGCCTGAACAAACTGCTGAACGGTTTGGCGCAGTGTAACAGATTTGGAGGAAAGGTCATTTGCAGCGGAGAGAACCTGCGCGGCACTCTGCTCGGTATCGGCCGCACCTTGTTTGACCAGAACAGTGCTTTCGGAAACTTCTTGAGTACCCTTTGCCGCTTCGCTCACGTTGTGGGCAATCTCCTGGGTCGCCCCGCCTTGCTGATCAACAGCCGCTGATATTTCTGTGGAGATCGCATTTATCTCGCCGATCACGCCACCAATATCGCGAATTGCAGTTGCCGCCTCATTGGACACCGTCTGCATGGCGTTAATCTGAGTAGCAATCTCATCCGTCGCTTTTGATGTCTGATCGGCGAGAGACTTTACCTCAGACGCGACAACGGCAAAGCCCTTACCCATTTCGCCGGCCCGCGCCGCTTCTATGGTTGCATTGAGAGCCAAAAGGTTGGTTTGTTCAGCAATATCACTAATCAGGCTGACGATTTGGCTAATTCGATCCGTCGTCGCAACAAGGCTTTGCACCGTCTCGTCGGTCTGCTCCGCAGCGCCGGATGCTCGATCTGCAATTTCGCGAGATTTGGAAACCTGGCGGGCAATCTCGGAGATAGAAGCCGCCAGTTCTTCTGAAGCCGCTGCAACAGAACGAACGTTGGTTGAAGCCTCTTCAGACGCTGCTGCAACAGTTGCTGCATTCTGACTGCCAGCTTCTGCAGTTGCGTTCAGGTGGGAAGCTGTCTTTTCCAAATCATGTGAGGAGCGACCGATAGTCTCCAAGACCTCAGTGACGGACTGATCAAAATCACCGATCAACTGATTAACATTCTCTACGCGCCGAAGTTTCGCCGCCTCTTCTTCTTCCTGGTGTGCCCGCAGCCGTTCCCGCTCAATCGCGTTTTCCTTGAAGACCTGGACAGCATTTGCCATCAGACCGATTTCATCTTTCCGACCAGCACCGGCAATATCAACGTCATGATTTCCTTGAGCCAAAACAGTCATAGCTTCAGTGATGCTGCGAACCGGTTTTGCAACAAGTTTGGTCAGAGCAAACCCAAGCACCACGACCATCAAAATAGCAGCAAGAACCGTTGCAATAGCAGCGGACATCCGGAAATGGGTGAGATTGGCGTATGCGATTTCCTTGTTGATTGACAGGGCGACATACCAGTCAACCGGAAGCCCATCGATATGGCGAAAGGTCACCAGAGCCATGTGATCACCCTCTGGAACTTCCGAGACCTCATCGGAGATAACTGGCGTTTTCTCCGGATAGACCTCTGCCAAGGACTTATCCATCAGTTCCGTGTCGTTATGAACGAGGATTTTGCCGTTCTCGGAAACAAGAAATGCATGACCTGCGCCTTGCAAGTTTGCTTCTTTCAGAGTGTCAACAATGGTGGTAATCGTGAAATCGGCACCAACAACGCCAAGCAGTCCACGTGTATCTCTAACGGGCGCCGTATCTTTTACTGGCGCAGCCACTGATATGGTCAGTTCACCATTTGCAGTCGCCGTGTAAGGTTCCGTCAAAACAGCATTGTTGTGACTTGCCGCATCCTTGTACCAAGGTCGCTCACGCGGATCAAATCCTTCAGGAACCGGGCCTTTTGGCCACATTAAGAATTCGCCAGCAGACGTGCCCATGTAGCTGAAATCAAAATTGTTGACCATGAAGTCTTTGCTCAGCGTATCGACTGGGTCTTGACCTGGCTCGAGCTTTGCAATGGTCTCCGAAACGGAGTTGAGCAGCATTATGCGGCCTTCGAGCCAGTTTCCCATGCTGTCAGCAGTTGTTTCCGTAACACTGTCCAGAAAGGCGGAAACCTCGTTCTGAATTGATGAACGCTGCAGCGCGTCATTGTAGTAGGCGAAGGCAGCAAAAACAAAAAACACTGAAGCAAGGGCGACAAGCAATGCCTTGGTCAGTATACTATTGAAAAAGCTGACGGAAGTTTGGGATTGGTTCGGAGCACGTGACATGTATTCTACCCGACTTCTTGGGACTAATAGGCCTCTAATATCTTACTAGCAGCTAGAGAAAAACTATTAATAGAAGTATAAAGCTCTTTGTTGGTTTATAACTATTATGAGTTGATTATACGACACCATTATCACATTTATTTATATTTTCATTTCAATCATAAATAGAAAAATAAATTGGTATACGTCGTTGCCCGCACTTAATCGTTTTAGTCTCAGGATAATCCTCTTTTACGTGTATCTATACGATACACATACCGTTGAGTAGGTTCCGAAAATCTTCCAATTCAGAGCTATGCAGAGAAAACCCCTAGGTAATGTAACTGTGCACAACCTGGGCTTCTCAAGGAAAGCTTCTGATCGAATGCGTCATCAAAACTTCACTTGATCAGCAAAGGTAAACGTTTACCTTCATGACCATACTCAACTAACCAACGCGGTTTGAAAATGGCTGGCACCCCCACAATCAAGGATGTAGCAAATCGTGCCGGTGTCTCGGTGGCCACGGTTTCGCGCCTCCTGAACGGAAAGGCCGAGGGACGGGTAAGCGAAGAAGTCGCCACCAAGGTCTTCAAGGCGGTTGAGGTTCTCGGGTACCGCCCGTCTGCGGCAGGCCGCTCGCTGAAAACACGGCGCACCCGCAATATTGGCGTACTCATTCCCTCACTCTCCAATCCGGTGTTCGCGGAAATTTTCGCAGGCATCAACGACATCGCGCGAGCGCAGGGGTACACGCTGTTGGCTACCGTGTCGGAATATGATCGAGAACTGGAACTGGACAGCATTCAGAGCTTTCTCAACCATCAGGTAGATGCAGCCATTTTAACCGTGACGAATCCCGCACAATGTGAAGGTCTGGCTCTGCTCAAAACAGCGAAGATACCAACTGTACTGGTGTTCAATCAGGAAAATGATGCCACACGCGACGCGCTACCACTGGTGACAGTAGACAATGAGCAGGTTGGATATGACGTAGCCCGAAAGCTGATCAGCTTAGGACACACATCCATGGCCATGGTAGCGGGCCACTTTACTGCTTCCGATCGCAGCCGTGCACGGCGGCAAGGCTTTGCACGTGCGCTGGCAGAAGCAGGGCTGGCCCCACCAAGGATTTGTGAGGTCGATTTTGTTTCGGCAGACGTTCATAGCGCACTGAACAGTTTGAGGGTAGGCACACCAGAGGGGCCCACGGGCTTGTTCTGCTCCAATGATTTTCTGGCAATTGCAGTCATCAAGGATCTACGGCGCCGCCGTGTGCGGGTACCCGATGATGTCTCGGTAATCGGAGTGGATGGTATCGCCATCGGCTCTCTCATAACCCCATCTCTCGCCTCAGTGGTACAGCCATCGCGTGAGATGGGAGAACAGGCTGCGGCTTTGGTGCTCAGCCAGTTGAAAGGGGAGGAGTGTGCTGCAACACGACTACTTCCCCATGACTATCAAGAGGGCGAGTCGGTGGGGCCGGCTGCAACCATATCCCCACCCTCGGCTTCAAAACCCATGCAACCAAAAGCATGAACAGGAGTACTGTTATGTTTTCGAAGGTACTGAAGTCCGTTGCGCTAGGCGCAACCCTAATGGTTAGTGCGCCTTTCGCTTCAGCGCAAGCGGCAGATGCGATTTGCTACAATTGTCCTCCTCAATGGGCAGACTGGGCAGGCCAGTTGAAGAACATCGAGCAAGAACTCGGATATGTTCTGCCGCATGACAACAAGAACTCCGGTCAGACCTTGTCTCAGCTGTTGGCTGAAAAAGACAATCCAGTTGCGGATGTGGCCTACTATGGGGTTTCGTTTGGCATTCAAGCTGCACAAAAGGATGTTGTAACAGCCTACAAGCCGACCCACTTCGACGAAATCCCGGAAGGCCTGAAGGATCCGGAAGGCCGTTGGTTCACCATTCACTCTGGCACTCTGGGCTTCTTCGTGAACAAGGACGCTCTGGGCGGGGCATCAGTCCCATCTTCATGGGCCGATCTCCTCAAAAATGAATACCGCGGCATGGTGGGTTATCTGGACCCGACATCTGCTTTTGTTGGCTACGCAGGTGCAGTGGCCGTGAACCGCGCCATGGGCGGCAACTTCGATGACTGGCAGCCGGGCATTGACTGGTTCAAAGAACTGGCGGAAAACGACCCAATCGTTCCAAAGCAAACCTCCTATGCCCGCGTCCTGTCCGGTGAAATCCCGATCCTGCTTGACTACGACTTCAACGCCTATCGCGCCAAGTATACTGACGAAGCCAATGTTGAGTTCGTCATTCCAGCGGAAGGCACCGTTGTGGTTCCCTATGTGATGAGCTTGGTCAAAAACTCTCCAAACCCTGAAAAAGGCAAGGAAATTCTTGACTTCATCATGTCCGACAAGGGTCAAGCCGTTTGGGCGAATGCGTATTTGCGCCCCATCCGCGCCTCTGCAATGTCTGAGGCAGCTGCCGCCAAGTTTTTGCCGGAGAGTGAATATGAGCGTGCTACGCCGGTAGATTACGCCAAAATGGCAGAAGCTCAGGAGGCGTTCAAGGACGCGTACCTGAACGACGTTCGTTAAACTGCCTTTGCCTTCAGGGCAGCAAGAGTTGCCCTGAAGGATCATCGGCACATCCATTTCGCCGAACAGACTGATCTCACTGGATATCGTGATGAAACACACCTCCCACTTCATGGGGCTGCTTCTGCTCCCGGCGGGCGTTCTTGTGCTGGCCTTTTTCGCTCTTCCTATGGTCAAGCTGATAGTGACCGGTGCAAGCGGAGAAGAGGGGCTGGCTGCCTATTGGAGCATCCTGACCGTAGAACGCCACCGCGAAGCCTTGATTGCAACGCTCTTGCTATCGGCCTTGGTCACCCTCGTGGCTCTCATTATTTCGACCATTGTTGGTGTCTTTCTGGTACGAAATCGTTTCCCCGGCTCACAAATTCTCGTGTCTCTTTTGACCTTTCCGCTCGCCTTTCCGGGTGTCGTCATCGGCTTTTTGATCATAATGCTGGCAGGTCGGCAAGGCCTCATAGGAATGGTGAGCCAAACCCTGACTGGGAGCAAACTGGTGTTTGCGTATTCCATGACAGGACTGTTTCTTGGGTATCTCTACTTTTCCATTCCACGTGTCATTCTCACCGTCATGGCTGCAGCAGAAAAGCTTGATGTGTCACTGGAAGAGGCCGCTCGTTCTTTGGGTGCGAGCCAATGGCGGGTCATTACTGATGTACTGTTACCAGCACTGAAGCCGGGTTTGATCGCATCCGGTGCAATCTGTTTTGCCACGTCCGTTGGGGCGTTTGGCACGGCCTTCACCCTGGCTACCAACATCGATGTATTGGCCATGACGATCTACACAGAGTTCACCCTGGGCGCGAACCTTGCCAGCGCTGCAAGTCTTTCCGTGGTTCTGGGGCTGATCACTTGGGCCGCCTTGTCCATTGCCCGGTCTCTATCCGGCAGCAACGTGGCTGCAGCAGGATAACACCAATGCAACGCAGAACTTACTTTTATGCGGCCTTGATGCTGACTCTGGTTACAGTCGGCTTTCTTGTTGTCCCCGTAGTCATGTCGGTCATGGCTGGTTTGACGAAAAACTTCTTTGTCGGATTGAAAAGCGGTTTGACATTGGAATGGGTATTCCGGGTGTGGGAGCTGTATCAGGACACAATCTGGCGCTCCATGGGCATTGCCTTGGCTTGTTTGGCTATTACCTTGATCGCTGGCGTGCCCGCAGCTTACGGACTTGCCCTCTCGAAAAGCAGGTGGGCACGGATCTTCGAAGAAACGCTCATTCTGCCCGTAGCGGTTCCAGGCCTTGCCATCGCCCTTGCGCTGATCCAGACCTACGGTGGCTTTCGCGAGTTTCGCATGAGCTGGGCGTTCATACTGGTTGGCCATGTTCTGTACACTCTGCCATTTATGGTGAGGTCCGTTCTCGCTGTTCTCTCATCCATTCCCCTGAATGAGTATGAGGAGGCCGCTGCAAGTCTGGGCGCCAACAAGCGGCGCCGCTTTTTCGACATAGTGGTCCCCAACGCCATGCCGGGCATCATGGCAGGCAGCCTCATGGTCGTTACGCTTTCAATTGGTGAGTTCAACTTGTCATGGATGCTTCACACCCCGCTGACCAAGACTTTGCCAGTCGGATTGGCAGACTCCTACGCCTCGATGCGACTTGAGGTGGCAAGTGCATACACGCTCGTTTTCTTCATCATGATCGTGCCGCTACTTATCGCAATGCAGAAGTTTGGCCAGACAGGAACCGCACGCAAGCCAACGCAGCACTGACCAATTTCAAGGAAAGACTGTCATGAACTCGACCAGTTCACAAAACACCAGGATTAACTTGCGCCGCTGCGCCAAAACCTTTGGCAACACTCAGGTGCTGAAGCCGGTAACGCTGGATATACAAGCAGGGGAGACCGTCGTGCTTCTCGGTCCATCGGGGTGCGGAAAAACAACTTTGCTGCGCATCATTTCCGGCCTCGAGGCACCAGACCATGGAAGCGCCATTCTCTTCAATGATGAAGACGTCACCTCCCGTCCCATTGAAAAACGTCAAGTTGGCATGGTGTTTCAGTCTTATGCCTTGTTCCCAAACATGACCGTGCGACAAAACGTTGGGTATGGTTTGACAACCGGGCAGGGGGATGAGCGCCTGACAAAGGCTGATCGGGATACGCGCATTGAAACTATGTTGAAGATGATGCGCATTCAGGATCTGGCCGATCGTTCCATTGACCAGTTGTCTGGAGGTCAACGGCAGCGCGTAGCATTGGCACGAGCCATTGCTCCACGCCCAAAGGTCTTGTTGCTGGATGAGCCGCTGACTGCCCTCGATGCCACACTACGCGACGACTTGCGCATGGAGATCAATGCCCTCCTCAGGGATCTCGGGATAACCGCCATCTACGTTACCCATGATCAGTCAGAGGCCATGGCTTTGGGCGATCGAATTGTTGTCATGAGCGAAGGGACGATTGAGCAAATTGGCACCCCGGAGGAAATCTATCATCAGCCCAACAACATGTTTGTGGCCACCTTCATTGGGGCAACCAATGCACTATCAGGACACTGGGGGCACAAAGGCTTCGTGCCTCGGGGTATGGAGGTGCCGGTAGCGGCTCTCCGAATGGCCGCTCAGGGAGGTAATCTGATGTGCTTTCGTCCAGAAGATGTCGACCTCATAGAAGACGGGGACCAGGCATCCGGCGCTCTCAAAGGGATTGCCCGCACAATTGCCTTCGTCGGTTCTTGTCATCGAGTAATTGTCGAGCTTCCTGGCAACCAAACCGTGACACTGGAAAGCGCTTGGTGTCATCCCCCACATCCTGGCGATCCGGTTTTATTCAAGATTCAAGAAAACGGTGTTCTACCCGTGTGGAGTAACGAAGCATGATCATCGCACAATTAACAGACCTGCATATCAAGGAAGAGGGGAAGTTTGCCTACCAAACAGTCGATACCTACGGCGCGTTGCAGCGCGCGGTTACTCATTTGAATGACTTCAGGCCAGCCATTGATATGGTCGTGGTCAGCGGTGATCTGGGCGACTTTGGTACGCAGGCCGAGTACAACTTACTTCGCCAGGAACTGAACCGCCTTCACATGCCTTACCATGTCATTCCGGGAAACCACGACGACTACCGGGTGATGCGAAAGGCATTTTCAGATCACACCTATTTGGCGACCGAAGGGCCCCTGACGTTTTCGATTTTCCGGGAGGGACTGCGCATTATCGGTTTGGATACATCGGTCCCGGGTCGTCCCGAAGGTCACATGGATACTGAAAAACAAGCCTGGCTGAAGCACGAACTTACCACGCATAAAAATGAGCCTACGCTGATTTTCATGCACCATCCGCCTTTTGAAACCGGGATCCACCACATGGACGAGATAATGCTCCAAAATGCGGAAGTCGACTTCTGGCCTCTGCTGGAAGGGCATGATCAGGTCCTGCATATCGCTTGCGGACACGTTCATCGCACCATTGAAACCATGAAACATGGTATTCCCGTGAGCATCGGCTCGTGCGTGGCGCACCAGGTCACTCTTGACCTCGATCCAACGTCACGCCCTTCTTTCACGATGGATCCACCTGCTATCCGACTGTTCTTGTGGCAGAACAATGCACTGGTTTCTCATCAAAGCTTTCTTGGCGATTTTCCCGGCCCACATCCGTTTTTTGATCAGGAAGGGGGATTGATTGACTGATTGATCGCAATCGTTTTACAGAGCGACAACTTATGCGGGCTGCCCACGCAATCTCACGTATATTGCTGATCACGGATCATGGGGCACAGTTGTATACCGTGACCTTGAGGTCTTTGTTGGTTGGGAGGCCCGGGAGCGGGAGGCTTATACCTCTGCGATAACTCTACGGTATTGGACAAAAACGAGATTGGTTGCCAATACCAAAGCGAAAGATTGAACCATGTCTGATAAAATTGTGATTGTTGCCACCATTACTGCGAAAGCGGGCGAGTACGAGAACCTTAAGGCAGAACTTCTCAAGCTCATTGAACCCAGCCGAGAAGAGCCCGGCAACATTTCCTATGAGTTGTATCGAGACAAGGACAACGACAATACTCTCGTCATGATTGAACAGTTCGAGAGCGAGGCAGCTTTTGAAAAGCACGCCGTATCCGAACATTTTACTGGGTTCGTGGAGGCATCCAAACCGTTCCTGGCCGAACTGCATGTAAAGAAGGTTGAGCGCATCGCCTAAGCTCTGTAGGATCGCGCTCCGATAACACGGGGCAGGGCGCAGATACTGCGATGAACTCTTGCTTGTTGCTTTTCCGGCGATAGGCAAAATGCCATGCTGAGGCAACAAGAGGCTTGCAGGTCTCGAAACCAAATTCCAGAGACCCGCCCCGGCGGGTCTCATTTTGTTTTGAAACATCCCCATTTTTCAAAGGGGCTGAAGGGTAAATCATATGACGAACACTGTGCTTGAGCAGATGATGAACCGCCGTTCTGTGCGCGCCTTTACTGGCGAGGCCGTGAAAGATGAGCATCTGGAACTGATCCTGAAAGCCGGACAGCAGGCACCAACTTCCATCAATGGCCAACAGATTTCGCTTGTCGTCACCCGCGATAAAGACAGCATCAAGAAAATCGCCGAGATAGCTGGCGGGCAGCCGCAAGTGGCCAATGCCGATGTCTTCATCACGGTTGTCATCGACTACGTGCGTCCGGGCTTCGCAACATTTTTGGCCGGCGAGGAAATTGTTATTGAAAAATCGGCGGAAGGCTTGCTGGTCGGAGCTGTTGATGCCGGCATAATGACCAATGCGCTTCAGACTGCTGCTGAAAGCCTTGGATATGGCTCTACGGCGATTGGCGGAATCCGCCGCGCTCCAGAAGAAATGATCAAATTGCTCGGCCTTCCACCGCGGACCTATCCTATCAACGGATTGACACTCGGTGTACCAGACGAGAAAAAGCTACCGGCGGTTAAACCGCGCGTGCCTTTGGAAACGTTTGCCATGCACGAAAAATACAACGCCAAAACCGTTGCTGATGGTGTCAAGGTATACGACGCGACCTTGCGTGAATGGTGGGATGAACAAGGCATGACCGAAATGCCAAGCTACACCGTCTCGACAGCAGCCTTCTACAAATCAGTTTACTTTCCCAAGGTCGCGACAACACTGCGCGCCCAGGGCTTTGACATGGAACAACCTGAATGGATGCCGGAAGTCGACACGTTTGACGGGTAAGGACGTCCTTGCAGAGGGAATCCTGTTTCCCCGACCCTGAAGGAACGGGGAAACAGGCCACTCATCCGGCCTCAACCTTGTCATTGGCGGAAAGCGCATTCGTTAAAGCAAGCACGTCCGCCGCGTTGAACTTATCCTTGGCTTGGTCCAAAGCAGACTGCAGCGCGCTGTCGTAGTCATTTCTTGCCTCGGAAAGCCGCTTTCGTCCGCGGTTCGTCAGAACAGTATAAATGCCACGTTTGTCGTCTGGACACAGATCCCTGACAGTGTAGCCGTTATTCTCCAAACGCCCGACCAAACGGGTTACGGAGCTTTGATTCAAGCCTAACAGCCCGGCCAGTTCCTGCATGCGGAGCTCGGAGTCCTTTGCGACCTCCAGAAACTTCAACGCGCGGAACTCTGAAAGCCCGATGTTGTGCTTTCGCTGCATTTCCTTGGCTATGAAGTTCTCCACGAAGTCAATAAGGTAAATCAACCGCTCCCATGCGGCACTTTGGAGGGACATGGTATTGCTCGCTTCCTGCGCATAGATTGTCTTAGTCTATTTTATATATGCACATACAAATTAATAATAAAAGAGGTAGAGTACGTTGTGAAGAATTGACGACGCTCATCAATTTCATCACCGCACAAGGCCAGATAGAAATATGAAGAAACAATTCAAATAAATGAGCGCCCAGCAGCTATGGTGTTTCTGCCGGGCGTCTGGTTGCTTTAAAAACGTTCAGCCGAAAAGACGCCCATATCCCGTTACCACGGGTTTCTCACGACACTTGGAGAGGGTATCCCAGAACAACACTTGGTTGGCGGACGTCATCGCTACATTGAAATCCTTTTCCACCGCATCAATGATGCCAACGGCACGCTGGCCGTTGCCGGCGACGAAAACGGTATCAACGTCATTTTCCTTGACCACCTTGGCAACCCAATCATAAAGCCCGGCTGGGGTAATATGCGGTTGCCCGCTCGGCAAACCACACGGGCCATGATGCGCGACGGATATTCCGGCCTTTTCAAAGTAGCCCGCCCCCTCTTTGGACAGCGCATCGTCAAACCAGGGCGGATTGATCAAGGCCAATCGTTTGGTCCCAAGTTGCTTGAAAGCCTTCGCGGCAGCAAGACAAGTTGTGGTGGCTGGAATACCGCGCAGCACAGGCTTTAGTCGCTCTATCAACGCAGCCTCACCATCCGGGCCATGCTTGTAAGCTGAACTTGTAAATGCAAGCCCGATCGCATCCAACGGAGATGTGGCCAGAGATTCTACCGCTTCATCCAGATGCGGCGGCGCGGTAAACGTTTCAACTGGCTGATGAGCGATCTTCTCGTCCATAACGCCACCCGCGCGCATGGCCGAAAAATGAACCCGCCCACCATGAATGGACACCTCGCCGCCCGCCATTGCGCCGAACTCGGCTTCAGGCCCCACATCCGCGTGAGGTACAATCACGCCGATGCGAGTGGGAGCACTCCATCCATCAGCCTTCCATTTGCCATCAAGTTTACCCTCCATCTGAGCGTCCTCCTTCAAAACCGCATGAAACTTGATTTCGCCAACCACATACGGAAGGGCTCGAAACCATTATCTACTTCGTGAAGTTGTGGGCGCATGGCCCAATTTTCTGTTGGCACAGCGAAGATTTCGTAGGAACGCGAGTAGTTAAAGCCACCTTGCGCGGCTCCGTCTCTGTCCACCGCGTAGACTATGCGTGAGACGCCGGAATAAAGCGCTGCCATGTAACACAGCGCGCATGGCTCACCGGAGGCGATCAGGGTCAAACCGCTCAGGCTAGGGTGCTGACGGTGCTTGCATGCATTTCGGATTGCTACAACCTCTGCGTGGGCTGTGGGATCGTGATCTTCTGAAACGCGGTTGACCCCGCTTCCATAGACTTTGCCGTTTTGATCGGCAATCAACGCTGTGAAGGGAATGCCGCCCTTCTCAACATGCTCAATAGACATGTCCACCGCCTGTTGAACCAGACCGTTAATTACGTCGTGTTCTGTATTTGAGGGCATGTATGCCGCGCTCCCTGTCATTGGTTTGAGAATTTAGGGGCAAATTAAGTCGCAAGAGATATCGCTCCTCGCGGCAAACACCTGCATGGTTTTCAAACTAACGGTGTTGTATGCCTTACCGCGAGGAGCGGGATCTTGAGACGGGTTACAGCATCAAAAGGTCTGCCTTTGATGTTGATTACCTCAGCCGTTTAGCTGCTTGCTATCGGCCAGTTTCAGCCAAACAACACCCGCAATGATTACGGCTAGCCATACGCCCTGATACAAGGTCACGGGTTGGTCCAGAAGGATACTTCCAAAGACCGCAGCTCCAATTGCGCCGATACCTGCCCAAACGGCGTAGCCAATACCAACATCGATCTGCTTCAACGCCACACTCAGGAAATATAACGTGAGCAAGAAGAAGATGACCGCAGAGATGGACCAGGTGAGTACTGTGAACGCTTGGCTCCCACCAACGCTCAAGGCATAGCCGATTTCAAACAGGCCTGCGAGAAGGAGCATGATCCATGCTTTTCCGTGACCTTCAGTCGTTTCATTTTGTTCAGTTGTCGCTGACATTTTTCAAGTTCCTTGTTTTAGCTTCATGTGAAGGATGCCGAGTAGACTGTTTATGCTGCCCCAGTCAGACGCAGACCGACGACCCCGCCCACGACCATCGCGATGCCTAGAGCTTTCTGCCAATTAAGGCGCTGATTGAAGAAGAGTGCGCCCAAAACAACAATTCCAACACCTGATACCGAGGTCCAGATCGCGTAACCGACACCGACATCAAAGGTTAGAAGCGCGAGGCTTAGGAAAAATGTGGCGATTACACCACTAACTAGAGTTGCGACCGTCCACCTGAAGTTAGTGAAACCTTTTGCATTACCTGCCGAAATTGCAACTGCAATTTCAAATATTACAGCGATACCAAGATAGAACCAGCTCATGACATACCTTTCTATGTTTCAGTTGAATGAGGGGAGTGGTTGAAATTTAGGTTGCTGTATTCAACAACCCGGCTTCTTGAAGGGCAGCGCGCAACTCGCCCTCCGAAGGAACGCCTTGAAGACGCCTGTCTCCAATGAAAATGGTTGGAACAGCAGAGATGTTGGCTTCTTCTTTGGCCTGTTCCAGCGCCTTGCAGTGAGAGAATGAATAGGTGCCTTTATCGAGCACTTCTCGCAGTTCCGCTCCATCAAGGCCAACTTCCTCGCCAAGGCGAACAATCACCTCAATGTCTCCAATGTCCTGCTCTTCCTGAAAGAATGCGCGCAAAAAGCGATTGGAATATGCTTCACCAAGTCCCTTTTCCTGAGCAAGTTGGAAGCCTTCAAAGGCTTTCTGAGTGCGAGGTTGCGGCGAAATCTCAGGCAGCTTGATTGCTACTCCCAGCTTTTCTGCCATGGGATAAACGGAACGTTCCCAGACTGAAGGCAGATATGGATCCTCGACCCGGAGCGTGGGCACAGGATCAGGACGCAGTTCATAAGGCCGCCACTCGATAGGCACATCGTGACCGTCGATGACACGTCGAATGACCGTCTCAGCCAAGAGGCAATACGGGCACACATAGTCGGTGTAGACGACAATGCTGTTTGATGGGCCACCAGTGTTTTTGTTGTACATGCAAGTATATCCTCAAAAAAAATTGTAATCAGGCAGCCCGGAACTCACGCTCCTTCGGCACTGATCCCTTGCCTGTCACCATCAAGGGGTGCTGGGACTGAACCAGACACACAAGTTCCGAGTGCTTGGGGTTAGAGAAACGTGTCGGCTCTCCAAGGTATTCCATGGACCGACCCTTGGTATGCGGCTGATGGACCGCATCGCTGAAACCGTCGAATTCGAGCGGTTCAATCTTGTAGAGCTTGCAAAGCAAGCTATTGAAAACAGGTGCAGTCTTCAGCCATTGACCGTCTACTTTCACCTCATTGTACCAATGCAGAAACACCTTGCCGCCAACCAATTTTTCCAGGCTTGGTGTGGTGATGTGGTTCTGAACCTTAGAGGCCACAACACGGCACGGCACACTGGCGGCACGGCAACATGCAGCATACAAAATGGCCTTGTGCAGACAGAAGCCACGCCCGGCATTGATGATGCCGGAGGCCTTCAAGCCGTCTTTGCTGATGTCCGTTCCAAACACCTCGTAGAAGATGCCATCGCGGATCTTGTAGTACAGCGTGACTGCCACGGACCGGTCGGAATGATCTTTCCGACCAAGTGCATGCTTTACGTAGTTCTGAACCCCAGGGTCGAGATAATCCAGAACCTCGCCGGGCTGGCACTCGACACCGAGAAAACTAAAGTCAGTGTCCAAACCAAAATGGTTCAGAGCAACGGACGGGTCTTGATTGGAGTGGATGTGCGACGTGCTCATGCTCTGATCCCCATCATGGCTGCAATTCGGGAGCGCTGAATGTCGTTTGTTCCGGAGTAAATCGGACCGGCCAGTGCATTGCACACCTCAGCGCCAAGTCCGTTTTCCGCCAGAAAGCCGTAGCCACCGAACACATGGACCGCGTCAATGGCCGTGGACAGGGCGCTTTCGCTCACATAGACCTTTGCAATCGCAACATCGGTCGTCACGTCTTTGTTCTGGCTGACCTTTTCCGCTACGTGCAGGATCCAGTTGCGGCTCATTTCGAAGCGCATTTTCATCTCTACGATCTTGTTGGCCACAGACTGGAAGGCCCCGATGGACGTGCCAAATTGCTCGCGGGTGTTGGCATACCGAACACACCGGTCAATTCGGCGCTTCATTTCGCCGACATTCATCATGAAGGAATAGAGGATCTCACGCTTCATGACATAGCTCAGGATCAGGAAACCTGCGCCTTCGCGGCCAATGAGATTGGCTGCCGGAATGCGGCAGTCATCCAGTGTCAGCTCGCTGAGGGGAGAAGAAATCAAACCAACCTTCTTCATGGTTGGCCCAATCTTCACGCCCTTAGTGGTTGTTGGCACAAGAAACGCGGAAATGCCGCCTGCCTTGCTGTCACTGGTCTTGGCGTAAACCACGATCACATCGGCGATCGGGCCGTTTGTTACGAATGCCTTGTGGCCATTCAGGACGTACTCATCTCCATGCTTGGCAGCCGTTGCCTGCATGGAAACAGCATCAGACCCGGCACCAGGCTCACTGATGGCGTGGGCACCAATCAAACGCCCCGCTGCCAAATAAGACAGGTAACGGTCTTTCAGATCATCGCTGCCGAACTGCTCCAAAGCGGAAATGGTGCTGGCTAGATGTGTTGCCACAGAGAAGTTGAGGCCTGCATCCTGGGAGACTTCACCCAATGTTTCGCAAAGGCTGAGCATGCCTTTGAGGCGATCGTTTAAGGTGAAGGCTTCGTCTACAGCCGCGTGAAAGAAACCCGTCTCGGAGATGGCCTGCCATTTGGTACGAGGAAACACCCTCTCAGAAGGGGTTCCCTCATTGATGGAGGGATCGAGCTTACGAAGAGCCGAAATCAGCTCTTCGAAGCGCGCAGAAGGATTGGTCGTGAGCATGACGCTCGCACTCCTTTTAGCTTAGTAGCGGGAGAACCCTTCTGGGTCTAGTTTATGTCGTTCATCGCCATTCAGCGGCGGGTTGAAGACACTCACGAGATGCATGTCTTCACCTTCGTTGGCGACGAGTATATGCGGGTCGTGTTCATTGAGAGCGTAGATGTCGCCTGGTTCAATGTTAAAAACGATGCTGCGATCTTTGTTGTAGACCTTGCCGCTACCGGAAATGCAGTAGCAGGCTTCCAGATGACGCTCATACTGCAAGCGAGACTCTGAACCTGCATTCACAACAGTATGGGCCACAGTGAACCCCATGTTGTCTTTCTTCGTGATTAGACGGTGGCTGGACCCATTTCCCCAATTTACGCCTTCAAGTTCATCTTTCTTGCGGTAGAACATTACTCTATCCTCCTAATAGAAAATCTGGTTAGTACTAGGCGACTGCTTTCTGTTCATGCTTCAGAATGAAGTCGTCTATGGCCTTCACACTCAGAAAGTCTTCCGGTGCAAGGTCCATCTCGTTGATTGGCAGAGAAAAAGTTTCTCCGAGCCACGCAATCAGACGCACCAGCGCCAGACTGTCCAAAACACCAGAGGCCAACAGGTCATAGTCCTCTGGGATTTCATCTGCAGAAACATCGGTGGTCAGTTCGTCACAAATGAAACTGCGAATTGCTTGCGAATAGGTCATGAAGTTGCTTCTCCGGTTTCTAGGAAGAACCCAGCAAGAGACTTCCGGTCGGGCTTGCCTGTAGAGGTTCTTGCGATTGGATCACTTGAAATTTTGTAGAAAGAGGGAATTGCGGAGCGGGGGATGTGATCGGCGCAAAAGCTGCGCAGGCTCAGGCTATTCAGCTTTGCGCCAGGCGAAACCTGCACAACTGCAGCCAGCTTCGTGCCTGCAGCCGTGTCAGGAAGGGGTATTACGGCAGCCGCTTCCACATCTGGATGGGAGGCAAGGGCGATCTCAACATCGACAATGTTGGTGCGGACACCACGAACTTTCACAATAAAATCGCTTCGGCCTTCAAGATAAATCAGGCCATTTTGTTTCATGTTCACAAGATCTCCGGTCTTATAGAATGTTGATGCTACGCCTTCCACAGTCCGAGTTATGAACGCATCCTCTGTTTTTACTGGATCTGTATAACCTGTTGCCTGAAACGGCGTAGAAACGAGCAATTCGCCGCGGGCGACATCGTCTGCCTCCGGTTCATCTGTCGGCTCGACCAGAACCTTTACATTAGGTAGCGGCATACCAACCGGCATGACCTCAAGGTCTGTCAACTCTTCGGCATTGCAGGAGAAGACCAGACTGTTGTTGGTCTCCGTGGCCCCATAAACATTCCGAAAGATCGCTTCAGGGAACATATGGGCCAGCTGATGGCGCTGCTCTTTCGAGAACTTCTCGCCGGTCATGATAACATTTTTCACAAAGGGGGCCTTGAAGGCTGAGCTGCCATCAGCCTCTGCAAGCAGTCGATAAAGCAGGGGAACACCTTCAATGAGGTCTGGCTGATACGTGGATACCAACGAGCGCAGATAAGCACCGTCCGCACCTTTTACAGGGTCCGCAAGGACCGAGCGCGCCCCGACGGAAAGAGGCGTCCAGATTTCGAGAAGAGCCAAATCGAAGTTCAAGGGCGCATAGCTGAAGACCGTTGTGTCAGCTGTTACTGAAAACTGCTGTCGTGCCCAGTTGAAGAAATTGGTCAACGCCCTTACAGGAAGCATCACACCTTTCGGAACCCCGGTGCTTCCGGATGTGGTTAAGATCAAAGCGCAACTACTGGTACATTTCGTGAAGCCTTTACCACGCACTTCCTTCAGGATTTCTATGGTTCCGTTGGTGTTAAGGCCCAACTGCGCAAATATAGCTGCATCTTCAAATACCTTGTCACATGCCTTATCACCGAGGGCGGTAGGAACAACCATCACAGGATGACCGTGGTGCCAGAGCGCCAGGATCAGGGCGATCGTTTGCGCGTTCTTTTCTGCATACAATGCTACGCGGGAACCAGAAGGCAGCGGCAGATCTTCTACCTGGTGGCAGAAACCACGATAGATCTCCAAAAGGTCAAGGTAACGCACATCGCCATGATCGGTAAAAAGTGCAATCTTGTCTTTGGTTTTCTCAAACTGCTCCAAGAAGCCTTGGCTTAAAGTCTCATAGACCATAACGCGTTTTAACCTCTGTCTGAGTGGGCAACCTCGCTGATTGCTTGCGCATACAAGTATATTCATCCGCATCTGTCAATATGCATGTGCAAGCATTTTATGAATTTTCGATGGCAAAGTTGGTGCGTGAACGACCGAAAGACAGCAGCATGTACAAATGGTTGTAGCAAGAAGAGATGCTAACCTATTGAAAATGCGTAATATGCGTTTTCATCTGCTACGAGCACCCCTGAATTATCGTAGAACTAAGGATATGAACGCCCCTCGTGCTACGCAAATCCTGCATGCGTTAGACACTTAAGCACTTGAATAGACGTGTAACCACACACGCCAGTTGTCTAGGAACCATGCACGGCGCTCTCAAGGCACTCATTCGCGGCATGAATTTTAGGCTGTGAGTACTTAATCAACGCAACCAAACCTCCTGCTAAAATGGTAGGGGTGGCGTAAATCCCTAGCAGTCGGGGGAATCAAACCTCTGATTCTTGATCAGCAACACGGCCGAAATGGCAGAGATAGCGTTGCCAGCCACGCCGCTCAGACCCATTGGGGTAGGCGCCCTGCTTGCAGGGTAACCGCAATCTGAATACCAAAGCGGATCATAGGCCCGACACTTCATCATCCGCTCTGGAGATCCAGAACGCAGGCGAGCGAGCATGCTAATGAAGCTTTGATAACCGGGCACCGGGAAACAAAGCTTACGAGCTAAAGTTTGATCTCATCGTCATCGTGAAAACAGAACCGTCGAACGGCTCGTGGTTGCCATGGTGATGGGGTGCCTGTCGCCACAATCCTGAAAACTAGACAATACAGACGGTGCCGCTGAGGCTCGGTGCTCCCACCACATCATTGACGAAAAACCGGTTCCCAAGCGGAGGAGGAGGAAAAGCAGAGCACAAAGACTGTGTGCTTTCAAGGAATACCCGGTCCAGAGGAGGTCTAACGGACCGGGCTTGTCAGATTGCCTAAACCTGCAAGGCAGGCCGCAGACGCGAGAGCGCGTCCTCCATCATTTGCGGACTTGCGGCAGTTAGCAGCATGCCCTCAGACATGGTTGGACGATACCGCTCACCAGTAATCAACTGCGCCGCACCTCCCGCTTCTTCAACAATCAGCGCCCCCGCTGCGTGGTCCCATGGCTTCAGATTGGCAGCCAGGCAGAAGCCAATTCGGCCTTGCGATACCAATCGATACTCGTGACAGGAACACCGCAGAGAGTTAAGGCGGTTGAACTCCGACAAACGGGCTCCGACGGCCAGACGCTGGTCAGGCGACAGCAGGTACAAAGGCACCATGCCAGTAAGAAGCCCCGGCCCCTCAAGGCTGGAGATCTTTCTGGTATGACCCGCTGCTGTTTGAAACCGGCTGCCAGCACCTTTTTCCGCACAGATCCAGTCATCCAGAACTGGGTCATAGAGCAGACCGAACACCGTCTCGCCCTTGTATGTAACGGCGATGATAACGCCGAAGGTGGCAAGGCCATTGGCGTAATTCCAGGTCCCGTCAACGGGATCGACAATCACGCAAATGTCTTCACGGTCAATCAGGGATAGTCGGGACGGATCATCGGAGACCGCTTCCTCGCCCACCACAGCGGCACTCGGCAACAGGCGGCCCACAGCTTCGGTGAGACGCTCTTCAGAGCGTTTGTCAGCGATGGTCACCAGATCATCAGGCGCAGTCTTGCTGTCGATCTGCGTGGTTTCCAAGTTCCGAAAGCGCGGCATGATCTCCTCACGAGCGATCTGCCGCACTTCGTTGATCAGCGCTTCATAAAAGGCTGGTGTCAGCTTCATCAACCTACTTTCGCCAGTTGGGAGCGGTAAGCCTGAAGGGCTTCCGGCTCGTCGGTTTGAATAACACTCACACCTGCGTCCATGAGACGGCCCCAGACAGCCGCAGGTTCTTGCGCACCCAATGTGTCCGTCAGGCCGCAACAGGCGACACCATCCAGCGTGTTAACCCAGACAGCCAGTCCCGCCACACGAAAGCGGTCCGCCCGTGAGGCAATGGTGTTCAGGTCATCAAACTTGGTTTCAACGATGGAAGCACCCGTTTCGGCAAGCAAATCAATCAGGGCATCCACATTATGTTCTTCAAACCGTGTCATGGGCATGACCATGATGCCATTGGCGCTTTGAAGTTCCAGAAGGTCGCTGGCTTGCTCAGGAGTTTGTACCTTGATCTTCAGGTCAACCTGGTCATTCATGCGATGTTCCGACACCAGATGAGACGCATCCGTCAGATCGCGCCCGATCTTTACATCAATGTCCAGATAAACGCGGCCCTTGGCGGCTTCCAAGGCTTCAGCGAGTGTTGGGATCAGGTGCTCCGTGAAGGGTTGGTTTTCACCACCGTCTCTGTTTTTCAGTCGCAAAGCCTTCAGTTCGGCCAAGGTCAGTTCTTCTGCAACAACGTTCTGGCCTGCCATGCGGTCGAGCGTCTCATCATGGCAAATGAACAACACATCATCACGTGAACGCCGCACATCGATCTCTACGATCTCATAACCCGCCTCAACAGCATTCAAAATGGCCTGAACAGAGTTTTCCGGGGCTTCATGCCATGCGCCGCGATGGGCCACAATAGTAGGTGCCAAACGGGATCCGCGGATAAAGTCGCGATACGGTATCATGGAAAAGTCCTTGTGTTCTTTTGTTAATTACTACGCAGCGCGTCGCCCGTGGCGGCGTTGAAAAAGTGCAGCTTGTCTTCTGGGATGGTGATATGAACCCATTCACCACCGCGAATGGGTTCGCCCAATTGGGTTGCAAGGCGCAGGGTCTGACCGTTCTCCATCTCCACCACCATGGTGCTGTGGGAGCCAAGATCTTCCCTGTAGGCCACGTGCACGGGAATGCCGCTTTCCGTAACCTTGATGTGTTCCGGTCGAATGCCGACTGTCACATCCCCGCTGATTTCAGTTGCCGCAAGGCGCACACCACCCACACTCACCGCACCGTTCGAGGCTTGAGCCTCAATAAGGTTCATGGGAGGGGAACCTATGAACCCGGCGACAAAGGTATTTGCGGGCTTGTGGTAGATGTTATGCGGGGTGTCAAACTGCTGAATGCGGCCGTGATTGAGGATCAAAATGCGGTCAGCCAGCGTCATGGCCTCAACCTGATCATGGGTTACGAAAACGCTGGTTGCGCCAATGCGGCGGTGCAGGGACGACAGTTCCATGCGCATGTCGTGACGCAACTTGGCATCCAGATTTGACAGCGGTTCATCGAACAGAAGCACCTGCGGTTCACGCACGATCGCGCGGGCAATCGCAACACGCTGGCGCTGTCCGCCGGAAAGCTCTGAAGGTCGGCGATCAAGGTAGTCACCCAGATTCACAACGTTTGCAGCCGTCTGAATCCGGCTGGTGCGCTCATCCTTTGGCACTCCAGCAACCTTCAGCGCGTAGCCAATGTTGTCTGCTACGCTCATGTGTGGGTAGAGGGCATAGTTTTGAAAAACCATGGCAAGGCCGCGGTCTTTTGGCGCAATATTCTGCACCTCGCGCGACCCGATCATGATCTTGCCACCGGAGACTTTCTCAAGACCGGCGATCATGTTGAGCAAGGTGGACTTGCCACAGCCGGAAGGACCCAGAATAACGGTGAACTCACCAGCGGCCAATTCGGCCGTCAGTCCCGGAATAACAGGCGTTTTATTGTAGGTCTTCTGCAGATCAGTCAAATGAATGCCAGCGGCATGTGATTGAGCAGACATGATTATTTCTCCGAGAGGATCAGCCCGCGCACAATGAGGCGCTGGGTCAGGGCGATCAGTACAAGGGGAATGACGGTTACCATGATGGCGCCGGCCATTTGCAACGGGAAGTTGGGAATCTCATCTTCTCCCATGCCTGTATCCAATGCAGTAAGGCCGACTACAGCGGTCTGCATGTCGGGAGAGGAGATGGATACCAGTGGCCACATGTAGGCAACCCACCCACCAATGAAGAGATAGATGAACAGGCTGAGCAGCGGTCCCTTGCTGAGCGGCAAAAGAATGTCCACCATGAAGCGCAGAGGGCTCGCCCCATCCAGCGTGGCCGCCTTTGCCAGATCCACCGGAAGGGTCTTGAAGTACTGCACCATAATCAGTGTGCCAGTACCTTGCGCCATCAGTGGGATCGCAGCACCGGCGTAGGTATTGAGCAGGTTGAGCTGCAAGTCCAATGGTGCTCCGAAAAGAGTTTCCCAGCCCCCCCCCAGATTGGCCACCGCATTGATGGGCATGGCAACGTTGGCCGCGACCTGATAGGCCGGGATCACCATGAGATCGAGCGGCAGCATGATGGAGGCAAGCACCGCCGCATAAATGAAGATGCTGTAGCGCGGCGCAAAGAACACCACTGCGTAGGCCGTAGTGAATGCCAGAAAGCAGCGCCCAAAAGCAGAGGCAAACGCGATGACGAAGCTATTGAATGTCTGGCGTGGCAGAAGGGTCATTTCCCAAACCTGCCTGAAGTTTTCTACGAGATGACTTCCAGGCGTCAGCGAGAAATTATTGCGCAGGAAGTCGCCATAGCTTTGCGTTGCCGTGATGACCACGAAGACAAGAGGTGCCAGAACAAAGGCACAGCCAGCCATAAGGAGCAGTGTCGCCGTGGTGTTGATGGAGCGGGTATCTTCAATCATCTTTCGTATTTCACCCGTTTTTCAACGACCAGATACTGGAACGCGGTGACGGCAGCGACGACGATCATCAGCATCGCTGTTTGTGTGGCTGCACCGGACAGATCGTAAGCTTTAAAACCATCTACGTAGATCTTATAGACAAGCAGATTGGTGGCGCCGCCAGGGCCGCCTTGGCTCATGGTGTCGATCAGTGCGAACGAGCCAGACAGACTGTCGGCAATTTCCAGCACCACCACGATGAAGAGCTGCGGCGTTAGCAATGGCAGCTGAATGTCAAACAACCGCCGCCATGGGCCCGCCCCATCAATGGCTGCCGCCTTATGAAGCGTGTCTGGAATGGACTGCAGCCCGGTAAGCAGGATGATGAAGGTGAACGGGATCGCGCTCCAGATGTTGGCGATGTAGATCATGATCCACGTATGCACCGGGTTGATGCGCGGGTTCCAAAACCCTGGAAACATCTCGTTCAGCGGCGCAAGAATGCCCATGAACGGGTTGAAGATGAACAGGAAGATGACACCGATGGAGGCAGCAGCAACGGCCTTCGGCCAGATCAGGACGTTGCGCGCCAACGGCGACATGCGAATGCCGCGATCGGCAGCAAGTGCAAGGACCAGAGCACAAATGATGGAGGTGGAGGACGCCACAACCATGTAGGTCAGCGTGCGCCAAAGCGACGTCCAAAATTCCGGATCGCTCAGGACACGCTCAAAGTTCTGCCAGCCCACGAACTGGGAGCCGCCGCCAAAGGGGCGCTCCAGATGAAACGACCAGAAGAACGCCAGAAACACCGGCAGATAGAAGAAGAAAAACAACACCACAAGCTGCGGACTAGCCAGCCAGAGCGGAAGCCATTTGTTTCTATAAAAGCGGTTTGACATGGAAGTCGGCCTTTAACGGGAAAAGGGGGCCGGATGCACCGGCCCGCCATGGTTCGCGTGATTGGGGAGTTAAGGCAGTTCAACGCCGCGGTAGGTTTGTTCGAAGCGACGCAGCAGGGCATCACCGCGGGCCTTGGCTGCATCGAGGGCCGCCTGCATGGTCTGGCCGCCGTTGAATGCCTTTTGGGTTCCTTCCATGAAGATGTCGCGGAACTGCACGTAGAAGCCCAGTCGCAGGCCACGGCTGTTCGCGTCACCCGGCTGGTTCAAGGAGTTCACGCCCATTTCAGCGGTTGCAAACTCTTTCATTTCCGCCTTGCCGCTGTCCTTCAGTTTGGTCAGCGCTGACTGGGTGACAGGCATGTAACCGGTCATGCGGGTGAACTCGATCTGCACGTCATCCTGGCGCAGGTAGTTCAGGAACGCTTTTGCAGCTTCCAGCTTTTCGCCTTCGTGGCCCTTCATAACCCACAAGGACGCGCCACCGATCAGGGTGTTGCGGCGCTCAACGCCTTCATACATGGGCGCCATCGCGATCTCCACCTTGTCGCCCAGAGCTTCAAAGGCAGAACGATATGAACCGGTAGAGGCTTCCATCATGGCGCATTCGCCTTGATTGAAGGCAACGTTGTACTTGCCTGCCTTGGTGTCCTGATTGAGCTTAAGGAGGCCTTCTTCACGCCACTGGGCAAGGTTGTTCAGATGGTCAGCAACCGGGCCTTCGTTAAAGATGTATTCGGCATCCAGACCGCCGTAACCGTTGTTGTTGGAGGCAATTGGCGCACCGTGACGGGCAGAAAACTGTTCAAGAACACGCCATGGGTGAGCGTCCGTAGTGACGGGACATTCGTGACCGGCTTCCTTTAGCTTGCGAGCAACTTCCACCATTTCTTCATAGGTGGCAGGTACGTCCTTCACGCCCACTTCGCCGAGTTGTTCCATGTTGGCGTAGAAAATGAGCGTGGAACCATTGTAAGGCTGAGAGAAGAGTTCGCCCTTGGATGTTTCATAGTAAGAGCGCGCACCGGTCAGATAATCGCCCCAATTGACCTCTGGCATGATCTCTTGAACGGGCACCACAGCATCTGAAAGCATCAGATCCAGCGTGCCCGCATCAAAGAACTGAATGAGAACCGGATGCTTGCCAGAACGGTAGGCCGCGATCGCCTTCTGCATGCCGGCTTCATAACCACCCTGACCGATGCAGTTTGCGGTGTGTTCTTCCTGAGACGCGTTGAACGCATCGCAAGCGGCCTGAATTGCAGTTTCTACAGAACCGGTGTTGCCGTACCAGAATTCGAACTGCGCAGCGTTAACCGCTGTGGCTGCAGTGGAAAGCATCAACGCGGATGCTGCGATCTTCAAGAGTTTCATTTGCGCCCCCAAATTGTTTGGACCAGAAGTGAATTGGCGCGGCAGTTATCACAGTTTTGGTGTGACAACATAATGACACATAAAGTGTGATAATAAGAGCCAACTTAAGAAAACTCATGGGAAACAGGCGACAATCCAGAAAGATAAATCTTTCATGACGTCATTTCCACACCTATGCTGTGATAATGGTACATCTGTCCTACACTCCACGTCATTTGATTCGAGCCCCATTTCTAAGAGGGGGCCGCAATGCCGACGTCGCCTCTCGGAATGAGCGCCATCTGCTTTCGGAAATTCACCGCAAGCCGGGGCTGGCGCGCGCGGAGCTGATCAGTCATCTGGACCTGACCCAGCAATCGGTGCATCGCTTGGTCGAAACGTTGGCAGAGCGTGGCCTATTGAGGATTGGCGATCCGGTTCCACCAAAGGGGCGAGGGCAGCCGAGCCCCGCCGTGTTCCTCAATCCGGACTACGCCTACACCCTCGGCATTTCCATAAATACCGACAAGGCCGGAGTCTGCCTGATGGACTTTGCCGGGGGGCATGACACCCTAACCATTGATATCGAAGGCCTGAACAGAGAACCTGCACTGGACCGAATAGAGGAAGCCGTTGCCAAGCTGACCACGTCCTCGGGTCGCTCGGAAGACAAACTCTTTGGTGTTGGTTTTGCCATTGCGGGTTATCACGTTACCGGAACACAGTATAATGCGCCGCTGCCTTTGCAGGATTGGTCCCTCATCGAGTTGGGCCCCTTGCTTTCCGGTCGGTTCAAAGCGCCGGTCTGGCTCGAAAATGGGGCCAACGCGGCCGCGATCTGCGAGAATCTGATGGGCGTCGGACGCCATCTGTCTCATTTCGCATACTTGTCGTTCAACTACGGGTTTGGCGGCGGCGTCGTGATGAATGGCAAGCTTTTACGTGGGGCGCACGGAAACGCCGGTGAATTCAGCGGCATGTTCGACAATGAGAACAACTACAAACGCCCGGCACTTGAACTGCTGATCCGACGCCTGAATGAAAACGGCCTTTCTATTACCTCTGTTGATCGGCTGAAACGGGAATTTCAGCCGGATTGGCCGGGTGTCGCGGATTGGATGGATGAAGTTGTCCCGAACTACAATCGTATGATGAACGCGATTTGCGCCATCATAGATCCCCAAGCCATTGTTTTTGGGGGCGAGATTCCCCGAAAGCTTGCTGAAATGTTCATTGCGCGAACAGAGTGGTTCAATCGGCCCCGCTATGGAATAGCGCGGGTTGTGGCCAAACCGATCATTTCTGAGATTGAGCGCGATGCCTCGGCAGTGGGGGCGGCGGCCTTGCCGTTCACCTCGGAATTCTTCCGCGGCAGTTAAATGCAACGACAACGCTGACGCTCACTGCAGCGTGGATATGGCCCTGACGGACCTGTGAGCGCCAACGTTGCCTTTAGAGAAAACGGATCTGGGGAGGACTACCGCGCGACACAGCAGTCTGTCATGTCGACTTGACCCGTTTTCTGAACTTTCCCGACTGTTTCAAGAAACAGTCGGTCAGATTGTTTCTACCGTGGTGCGGCGTGGACGATCTTCAATATCCTCGGTGACGACCGTAGCCCGGCCACAAAACCCGCGGCGGCGGCGCATCCGACGGCACCGGCCATTATCCTCGTCTTCGATCAAGCCAGTATCTTCGCCAATTTCGACATCTCCGCCCTCAATTTTGAGCGCCATGCCTTCAGTCAAGGCTGTCGCAACTGTCGTACGAGCGTGAGAAACCAGGCGAGAAAAGGTTGGGCGCGAAATCCCCATCAGCTCTGCTGCTGCGGCTTGCTCCAGCCCTTCGGCATCGGCGAGGCGTAATGCTTCAAGACCATCTTCGGGCAACACGACCGCTTTCAGTTCCCGCATGGGAACACCCTGCGGCTTGTAGAACTGGACGCGGCTGCCTTCCTGAATACGGCGTGTTTTTCTAGGACGTGGCATTGTTATAGCCTCCATATAATGAGCATATGTTCATTATTAGCGCACAACAGAGCTGTATGCAAGTCAAAATGAACATAGGTTCATTACGGACGAGCAGCCGGCCGTTTCATAAACTTGCCTTCCGCCCATGCCACAACCTTGCCAGCTTGTCGGATCTCACCATAAAGCTCGAAAATGCGCCGGCTTGTTTCAGGCTCCCAAGCGGCTACCCGGAGGGAGTTTTTAAGCTGTACGGGCTTCACATACCGGACCTTCAGTTCCGCGGTCACCGCTTCCACACCCCGCTGAAAAAGCACATGGGTCATTGCTGCATCCAACAGCGAAGCAATGATCCCGCCATGAACCTGTCCGGTATACCCCTGTACGGCTTCGTCCGGGAAAAAGTCTGTTGTTACAGAACCATCTGGATGAGCAGTAAAAACCAAAGCCAATGACCCTGGCGCAGTGGGACTACAGACAACGCAGTGCTGGTGGTTTGAGTTTGGTTCCATTTCATAAGGAAGAAAGGTCATGGGGTTCTCTTGTAGTTCTGAAGTTTTATGCAACCCGGTCCGACGCAATAAAGGCCAGCCCGTTTGGTCTGGCCCTTTGTAAGATCAATCACTGGCATGCTCCATGATTTAGAGCATATGTTCATATCTTTTGTTAGGAAGTCGCAGCCTCCTGCCGCTTCATGATCTGGTGCTGATCCTCGACCAAACCGATTTTCCAATAGCCGGAGATATAGGTATCGCGTACCGGAACCTGTTTTTCTTTCAGGAGGAACTGTTTGAAATCGCGTACCATTCCGTGCTCACCCGCGATACAGGTCTGGATCGGGCCTTCAGGCCAGTCGCGGGACTGGATGAATTCCAGTGCCGCATGGGATGGTACGTGCGGGTCTGAGTGCACAATCCAGTGCACGTCGATGCCATCAGGCAAGTCGATGTGTTGCTTATCCTCTTCACTCATGATCTCGAAAACAGCAATGCCCTTAGCTTCACGTGGCATGGCCTCCAAGGTTGCAGCGGCAACGGGCAGGGCAGACATATCCGCCACCACGATATAGTAGCGGGCGTAAAATTTTGGCACCTTGACCGGCCCCGGACCTCGAAACATAAGGAAATCCCCGGGCTTGGCCTGTTGCGCCCATCGGGTCGCCGGCCCTTCATCTCCGTGAGCAACAAAATCGATATCCAGCTCCTGAGTTTCTGGCCGATAATGCCGCACGGTATAAGTCCGGACCGGGAAGGTTCCTTTCTTGGGCATGCCATCAGCGAAATATCCCCGGAAAGCCACCGGATCCCTTTGGCACT
This sequence comes from Pseudovibrio exalbescens DSM 16456, assembly GCF_000422785.1. GTDB lineage: Bacteria > Pseudomonadota > Alphaproteobacteria > Rhizobiales > Stappiaceae > Pseudovibrio > Pseudovibrio exalbescens. The sequence continues at coordinate 84,034 of NZ_AUGS01000011.1, read as the reverse complement.
CAGGGAACACGAGCTTGCAATTCGCACCTTCGTGGTTCTCTGGAAACCCTTCCAACTCGTCACCTGTGAGGGTGATCCGTATCATATTGGGCGTGAGATACCGGGCAGACTTGACGAACAACAAACGGGCGGACGGCTTGCTGGGCGCGGCATTTTGCAGGGGCTTCGACGTTTCAGCCATACGGTTTTCCTTATAATTCAGGGGCGTGTGGGGAGGTAATGTCAGATCGCTTTAATATGAGTTATTTACTCATATTTATTCAATCCGGGTGAAGCGGGCAAGCAAAAAGTTGATAGCGAGCCGTTCCGGTTGCAAATGCCTCTTGCCAGCCACGGGCGAAGCAGAAACACTTTCACCCTCCACGTATCTGGCAGAATCTTGCTCACTTCATAAAGGACGCTCACATGGGAGCCACCTCGGTTTACGGCCGCCGAGATATCGCGCTGATCCGGTTTGTCTTTTTCGTTCAACCTCTTATTCTGGGCGCATGGTTTCCTCGTCTGGCCGAGGTTCAACAGGCCATTGGTGCTGGTGAGGCCGCATTTGCCATTGCTCTGACCGGCATGTCGATCGGCATCGTTGGCTCCCTTGTCTTTGCCAGTCGCCTTGTTGCGCGCTATGGGCTCAAATGCGTTTTTCTTGCAAGTTTTTGCGCTTTTCTGTCATCCATGCCGCTCGCCAGCCTCGCACCAACGATCGGCTGGCTCTTTGCGGCACTGGTTCTTGTCGGTGCCTCGCTGGGTGCCGTCGAGTTGGGGATGAACGTCACCGCAGATGCAATTGAACGGCGCTGCGGTCGCCTGATCATGTCTTCCTGCCATGGCTTTTGGAGTTCTGGTGTACTGGTCGGCAGCCTTATCGGCTCCAGCTTTGCCTGGATTGGCGCCAGTCCGGCTCAAAGCCTTTTCTCTCTGGCAATCGCGGTCGCGCTGCCCTGTCTGTGGGCAACATGGTCACTGCCCAACGTGGCGGAGCCGGACGGGGATAACTCCGCAACACCCGGAAGGCTCAGGTTGACGGGATCATTGCTCGCCATCTGTTGCTTCCTATTCGGAATGGCAATGACAGAAGGCGCGATGGCCGACTGGTCAGCAATTTACCTGCGCGATGTGTTTGCACTGGGACCCGGCCCGTCAGGTTTTGGCTATGTGCTGTTCGCGTTGTTCATGGCAATGGGCCGTTTTTTGGGCGACACCATGCGCTCACGTCTAGGTGCGGGCCGGACCGCCCGTTTGTGCGTGAGCGTGGCAGTTGGTGGCGGCATCCTGTTGCTGATTGCCCCTCACGCAGAAATAGCGCTGATCGGATTTGGACTCGCCGGCCTTGGTGTCTCCACCGGCTTTCCCCTCGCCATCACGGCTGCAGCCGAACAGGACGGCGCCAACCCGACCAGTAATGTCGCGCTTGTTACTCAGATTGGCATTGCCGGATTTATCGTTGGCCCCTTGTTGATCGGCTTCATCGCCGAACCATTCGGCATTCAGCTCGGCCTGGCCGCCGTCTTGCCTCTTTTGGGCATCTCACTCGCTTTTTCTGGTGCGGTTCGTCAGCGTTCCGGCTTGTGATGAAATTCCGGCGGGGGAGCCTTCTCCCGCCGTTGCAAGTGGCGTTTTTCCTGCTCAAATTATGACCGCCCTGAATCAGACTGGATTCAGCCGCACCTGATTGGCGGATTGCGGTATGGTATGAGCCTGATACTGACTCCCGCCCGGCACGGTAAATGCTCCGCTCAGAGCTTTCTCATCGCCGGCAGGATTTGATCGGACAAGTGGCAGAAAGCTGATTGGTGTTTGCCCATTTGCGTCAACCCAAACTCCATTGTCGTTGAACTGTGGCTGCCATTTTCCGCCCGGCAGGTTAGTCCAGTTCTGATCAAGAACAATTGCTGGCATTTTCTTCTCCTGTTGTATGATCAGTGTCATTTGTGGCAACTGGAACGTTGCAGGAGATAGGACGCCAACCGGACAAGGCAGTGAGCACACTCATCAGCGTTGATGGCCACTTGGTGAATGATCTCTTAGTCACACACCTACAAAAAACCCGGCAGGACGCTTCTCCCGCCGGGTCTTCAATCTGTTTCATTTGCGGCAGAGCCTAGAGGTCTTCGCGAGCCAGCGCATGTGCAGGAATTGCTGAGGTTTCCATCTGCACCATGCCATTGCCCTGAACATAGACCCAGTTTCGGTCCACGCTGGTGGCCAGATACTTGTCCATATCCGGATGTTCCACTTCATCCTGCTTGAAGCGCGGCAGAACCCACCCCTTCATCAGCAAGTAGTAGATACCGAAGCCAACGGGAAAGCCCACGAGATATGAGTACTCGATAAAGACCACTGCCAGCACTCCGCCAATCGCCCAGGCAATCAGTCCTGCCGGGTTGCATCCGCCCAGATAGTGGAACTGGCCTTCTTCCTCGTAAAGATCCGGCACGTTCAACCGCCGTTTGCGGATCACGAAGTAGTCGCAGATCATGATCCCGCCGAGCGCAGCCAACATGCCACCGTAGAGACTGAGATAGGTGAAGAGGTGCTCCAAAATCAGCCAAGGCATTGCAATGGTTCCAACCAGCGCTGCCAGAACCAGTCCCATCGCATAGTTGATCCATGGCGCCCCTGCATTGATGAAGGTGAGGGCAGCCGGGATGAGATTGGCGCTGGTGTTGGTGGACCATTGCGCCAGCACAACCATGACCAAGAGGACGATGAGGGTAATACCCGCACCTTCGCTCTGGATTACCGTGATCGGGTTCCAATCTCCAGCAGCGATGAAGGAAATCGCGCCAATGAAGGCAATCCATACTTGCACCACCGGCAAAGCGATGAACTGGGCAGCAAAGGTGTTCTTGTTGCGCTTGAAGAAATTCTTGGTGCCGCTTTCCACCTTGATGAAGCGCGTGATGTTGGGAATGTCCACGGCCAGCGAGGACCAGAAGGCCATGTTGGCCACCAATAGCGCAACCACGGACATTTCTGCATCGCCAACGAAGGTCCAGATGTCCTTGCCACTGGCCGTTGCCAGATTGTCCAGTGTGAAATACATCCAAACCGAGATGGCGAGAATGGCGGGTGCAGCAACCTTGGCAAGAAGCTCAACAGCACGAATGCCCATCGCGGTATTGGCAACCTGCAGCACCGCAAAACCGATGTACCAGGGCACCCAATTATCAAACCCCGTCAGATGGGCGAAAATCCCGTTCAGTGCCAGAGCACCGAGGTAGGTCTGAATACCAAACCAGATCGCCGCTACAATGCCGCGCGAGATGGAGGGAATGTGCGTTCCAAGCGTTCCAAACGGCGCCCGCAGGTAAACCGCAAAGGAAATCCCATGTTCAGTGCCAATATCGGCCGTCAGCATCATGACAAAACCGAGCAGAACGTTTGCGATGAAGATCGTCAACAGAACGGTGGTCAGAGGCAGGCCCGCAACACCGCCAGCGCCTAACTGAAAGGTGGCGATGATCACGGCCATGGAAATCCAAAGACCGATATACCCTGTATTCGAGATGGCGCGTTGATTGAGCCAGACGGGGAGAATTGCTTGTTCGAGCAGGCGTGACTTGCCATACGAAGTCTCGTCCAGAACTTCGGTTTGCGCCATAGATCCGTTCCTCAGCAGTATAGATTTTCAATGGGCAGTAGATAAATAGTCGCCGCAAGTAATACGCACGTATTAAAGATCTATGTGCACGAAAAAGCGCAGCACTGACTACTGTCAGTAACTACACTAAACACACAACTGGACCTTTTTGCGGTCCGACTAAATTTTGCTGCTGAAGTCAGCTCTTTAACCTGAACTTGAAAACTGCGCAAGAGGGGAACGAGAGATATTTTCATCATGACAGTGAGTTTCTTTGGTAACAAAGCAACAGCCACCTTGAAAACGCAGTAAAATCAAAGAGCACACACGCTATGTACAACGCTTGTTTTTTAAAAAATAAGCGGCGAAAAAAGCGCCGAATGGCAATTGATACCGCGCTTTCGGAATCGCGAGCCCTGACTACCTGAAGTGGCTTGTGAGTCCTTCAAGGTCAGGCATGAGGCATGACAGCCTGAAATTTTTCAAGCAACTGTTCCGTGCTGACCGGGGCATAGTCCCACAGATCCACGCCAACATCACAGGATCGCCCCAAATCCGGCAATCGGCCATGCGAATGCCCAAACAGATGAATAGCGCCGTGATGATCTTCCGGCCACGTGCGCCATGCATAATGGCACATGAAGTAGGTCTGTTTTTCATGGCGTAGCCGCAAGGTATCCGTGACAGCCCACTCCGGAAATCGCTGGTCATGTGATTGCCACGGCAGGTTCTTCGTAGCGGCACCATCGTGGTTCCCGCAAATCAGACTTTTGGTCCCGTTAAGCGCTGCAAAAATGGCCTTCATTTCATCCTGTGTGGCGCCGTGAGCAAAGTCGCCGACGACAAAAACGTGATCGTTGGGTCCGACAACTGCATTCCAGCGTTCGATAAGACCGGCGGTTTGATCCGCGCTATCCTTGAACGGTCGATCACACAAACCAATAATTCGCTCATGGCCAAAGTGAGTGTCTGCAGTGAAGAAGTACATGCTGTGCTCTCAAGGGTTTATAGTTCGCGTGGCAATTCTACGATGATACAGAACTGACCGTCTGCCGTCTCTCCAAGCGTGATCACCCCGCCGTGCGCCTTGACAATCTGCTGCACGATGGACAAGCCCAATCCCACGCTGGAGGAGCGGGTGCGCTCATTGCTGTCATTGCGAAAGAAGGGTTCGAAGACACGCTCGTGAAGATGTGCCGGAATGCCTGGTCCGGGATCACTTACTCTGATCTTGAGACGGTCGTGCAAATGGCTTTGCAATTGCACAGTGGCCGCGCCGCCGTATTTCAGCGCATTGTCAATGAGATTGGTGAAGGCCCGCCGCAAGGCCGTCGGCCGCCCATTCATGACCGCTCGTCCTTCAACAGCCAATTCAACTTCCCCGCCACCACCAAAAATGCTGTGTGCCTGATCTGCGCGGGCATGGCGCTCGGCGATAAAGGTGACGTTATGACCCGTATCGACGTAATCATCACAAAGCGATTGCAGGAGCGCCCCTAGGGAAAGCTGTTGTGGTTCTTCCATCCGAACATCGAAACGCAGAAAATCCAACGACGCCGTGATGAGCTGGGTCATCTCCTCCACATCCTGCAGCATGCGGTTACGGATGGCAGCCGACTCGATTTGCTCCAGTCGCAGGCGTAAACGAGTTGCCGGTGTTCGCAGGTCATGACTGATAGAGGCCAGCATTCGCGTTTGTTCTGAAAGCATGGTGGCGCGCGCATCCTGTTGCTCCAGAATCTTGTCCTGCAAGACCACCGCTTCTTCCGTGTCCCATGGCTGAAGGTTCGCACGGTCGTGTTCAGCCAGAGAGCGAAATGGCTGGGCACAAAAATGAGCAAGCATTCGGCCCCCAACGACAATCACCAGAAGGGCGCAGGCCGCAAAAATGACCACCATGGGTTCCGTCAGGCGTTCCGACCAAACTCGCGGCGCTGAGACCACCACGCCGCCGAGTCCTGACGCTGTTTCATCGGGAATTAGAAGGCGAGCCGTCAGGTCTTGCCGTGCAAGGGCCTTTGCCAAAGCACCTAGGCGGGTCGCCGACTGTTCGCTGAGATCATAGCCTGCCTCTATCAAATCAGCGCGACTTGGACGACCATCAAACAAAAGCGTTGCTCTCACCGCCTTCTCGCCAAATTGCAGGAGCAGCGGCAAATCGAAATATTCTTGGGGCTTCAAAGCTTCAGGGGTTGGCACGACTTGAATGAACTGGCCTGCGTAAGGAGCCGGAAAGGGGCCTTGTGAAGGTGATGCTTCAAAATACAACGCGAGCTCATGCCCGACCTCATAGGCCATGGCCAGTGCCTGTTCACGCTGATTGAAGGTGTTGACCGCCATTCCGACAACCAGACCGACGAGGACAGCAGTGGCCAACAGCAACGCTGTAACGCGCTGTTCCAAGGTCTTGGGCAGAAACGTGTAGAGCTGTCCTAACAATCCGCGTTCTTTCTAGCCTTCGTGTTTCAGACCTGTTGTACCGGATAAGAAAACACATAGCCCTGATGGCGAACCGTACTGATGAAATCCTTTGCCGGGTCGGTCTGAGCGAGTTTCTTGCGCAGGCGGCTGATGAGGATGTCGATACTACGATCATGCGAGTTCACGCCCGTGCCCCGCAGCACCCGCCCCAACGTGTCGCGAGACACCGGTTTTTGTGGTGACTTTACCAGCGTAAGCAGCGCGTCGAACTCCGAAGAACTGAGATGAACCAACACCCCATCCGGCGCCTTCAGATGACGGGTGGCTTCATCCAAAAGCCAGCCGCCGAACTCGTAACGGCGGGCCTTGAGCCGCGCGCCAGTCGCACCAGGCTCTTCTGTGCGCCGGAAAATGGCAAAGATGCGTGCCTGCAGCTCTCTGGGATTGAAGGGCTTCTCCAGATAATCGTCCGCGCCCAATTCGAGGCCGACAATGCGTTCCGTATCTCCGGTAATTGCGGAGATGATGATGATCGGAAGCTTGGAGGTCTGGCGCACTTTTTGGCACAAGCTCAGACCACTTTCTCCCGGCAGCATGATGTCCAGCACCATAAGGTCGACCGTGTTGGCCTTCAAAACCTGTTCAGCGTCTTCTGCGGAGTTGGCAGTCAACACCGTGTAGCCACGATCCCGCAAAAAGCTGGCAGTCAGGCTTGCAATCTCTTCATCATCATCAACAATGAGCAAAGTCTTATTGGAAGTCATCATACTCGGGTGTGCCTGTCATTCATGCGTGGCAGAGAGCCCAACTCTTGATGTATATACCAAATTTTCCAGTGAGCGCGAGACTGCAGACTGCCGAGAACGTTACCCTGCACCGGATTCTCACGAAACACCTGACCTGTACGTGATTGTTACTAGATTATCAAAACGCGCCGAATCCTGTAGGTGAAAGGTGGGAGGAACTCCATGGTCCAGTCGCTCTTCAGACACGCTTCGGCCGTTCTGCTGGCATTGACAACACATGCCGCAGCGCAGCCGACGGCGGAAGTGCTGCACTACTGGACGTCCGGCGGCGAGGCGGAAGCCGTTCAGGTTCTCAAGAATGCGTTTGAAGACGCAGGCGGGAAGTGGGTAGATGCACCGGTTGCCGGTGGCGGAGGCGATGCCCAGGCCGCAGTGTTACGCGCCCGCGTGTTGTCCGGCGATCCACCCTCTACCGTTCAGATCAAGGGACAGAACATTCACCAATGGGCTGCAGCTGGTGCGCTTCGCCCTCTGACCGATCTGGCGGAACGGCAAAACTGGGATGCGCTTGTGCCGGATGTGCTGAAGGACGTGGTCAAGTATAACGGTGACTATGTGGCCGTGCCGCTGAACATTCATCGGGTCAACTGGCTTTGGGCCAATCCGGAAGTTCTGGCACGGGTAGACGCCAAGCCCCCCACAACCTGGGAGGAGTTCAATGCCACAGCCGAGAAACTGAAAGCCGAGGGCGTCATTCCTTTGGCCCATGGGGGCCAGCCATGGCAAGACGCCACCTTGTTTGAGGTGGTGGTTCTGGGTATTGGCGGACCACAATTCTACAAGAAGGCCTTGCAGGATCTGGATGCCGAGGCTTTGACATCTGAGACCATGATCAAGGTCTTTGACCAGATGCGCAAGCTTTCCACCTTCGTGGATCCGGGCTTTCCCGGCCGCGAGTGGAACCTTGCAACCGCCATGGTAATGCGCGGCGAAGCCGCTATGCAAATCATGGGAGATTGGGTCAAGGCAGAGTTTTTATCAGCCGGTTTGACGCCCGAAGAAGACTTCATCTGTGTACCAACACCAGCCCAGAACGGCTATATCCTCAACTCGGACAGTTTCGCCATGTTCAAGGTACCGGAAGATGAGGCGGGACAAGGTCAGGACTTGATGGCATCGCTGGTTCTGGATGAAGAATTGCAACGGAAGTTCAACCTGAAAAAAGGGTCTATCCCGGCGCGAAAAGGTGTTGACCAATCAGGGTTCGATCCATGCGCCTTGCGGTCAATGGAGGATCTGGAAGCAAGCGAAGCGGACGGCTCACTGGTGAGTTCGCTGGCCCACGAAATTGTGCAGGATGGAGCCGTACGCGGTGCCTTTCTGGATGTGATTACCCAGCATTTTAACACGGACATGTCTTCTCAAGAGGCCGTCAACTTGCTAGCAGAGACTGTAGCGCTCGCACGCTGATACGGATCGCCGCACGCAGGCAGGCGACGGGCTATCTGGGGTGCAGGACTTCAGGCAAGAGAGGAACCCAAATGCCGCAGCCCAAGGGCGGGTCTTCACATCGGACTGTTCTGGACAAGCTCTCCCGTTTCTTGCCGCAATTGGTTGTTGCGCCGTCGTTTCTTCTCATTCTGTTTTTCGTCTACGGGTTCATTATCTGGACCGGCTATATTTCCTTCACCGATTCACGCATGCTGCCCGCCTATGAGGTGCAGGGCTTTCGGCAGTACTTTCGCCTGTTCGCGATGGATCGCTGGGATGTGGCCTTTGACAACCTGCTTGTGTTCGGCGCCTTCTACATCACCTTGTCACTGGCAATCGGGTGTCTGCTCGCGGTTCTTCTCGACCAACGCATCCGCGCGGAAGGAGCGCTGCGCACCATCTATCTCTACCCCATGGCGATCAGTTTCATTGTTACCGGGACGGCGTGGAAATGGATGCTCAATCCCTCACTCGGAATCGAGAGCTACATTCGCGGTCTGGGGTGGGAAAGCTTCCGGTTCGACTGGATCGTTGACAAGGACATGGCAATATATGTGGTGGTCATCGCCGCCGTCTGGCAGGCCTCCGGCTTTGTGATGGCCCTGTTCTTGTCCGCCTTGCGATCCGTGGATCAGGAAATCGTGAAGGCCGCATATCTGGATGGGGCGAGCACCACGAGGATTTACCTTGGCATCATCCTGCCATCACTGCGGCCCGTGTTCCTGTCCGCCTTCGTCATTCTGGCGCATCTGTCCATCAAGAGCTTCGATCTCGTTGTCGCCCTGACCGGCGGCGGACCGGGGTATGCGTCCACGTTGCCCGCAAACTTCATGTACGAGATGACGTTTCGGCGTAATCAGATCGGGCTTGGGGCGGCTTCTGCTGTGATGATGCTGCTGACCGTGGCCGCGATCATGGTGCCCTATCTTTATTCGGAGCTGCGAGGAAAACGCCATGCCTAACAGCTCACGACTGGCAGGGGCCAATGGCAAGCGCCGTATGGCTGGCCGGATCTTCATCTGGTCGCTGTTGCTGTTTGCAGCATTCGTTTACCTCACCCCGCTTTATGTGGTCATCGCCACTTCATTGAAAGATCTGGCGGAAATCAGGGCAGGCGCACTTTTGGACCTGCCCCACGAGCTGAACTTCAGTGCGTGGCAAGCCGCATGGTCCAACGCCTGTATCGGGGTCCGCTGTGAGGGGTTGAAACCCTATTTCCTGAACTCGATCCTGATGTCTGTTCCCGCTGTAATCCTGTCCACCGCGCTGGGGGCGCTCAGCGGTTTTGCCCTCTCCAAGTTCAGGTTCAAAGGTGCAAATACAGTCTTCTCGCTCATGCTGTTTGGCTGTTTCATCCCGCTGCAGATCGTGATCCTTCCCATGGCGCAGACACTGGGCTTTTTGGGAATTGCCAACTCCATCAGCGGTCTCATCCTCGTACACACGATTTACGGTATCAGCTTTACCACGTTGTTCTTCCGCAACTATTACGTGACCATTCCCAATGATCTGGTGAAAGCGGCCACCATGGACGGGGCCGGGTTCTTCCAGATCTTCTGGCGTATCATGATCCCGTTGTCACAACCCATCATCGTGGTTTCGATCATCTGGCAGTTTACCCAGATCTGGAACGAGTTCCTCTTGGGCGCCAGCTTCACCACCGGCGGGGCCCAGCCCGTTACGGTGGCTCTGAACAACCTCATAAATACCACCACCAGCGTGAAGCAGTACAATGTGGACATGGCCGCGGCCCTTATTGCAGCCGCCCCCACGCTTCTGGTCTATGTTGTTGCCGGACGTTATTTTGTGCGCGGTCTGACCGCCGGGGCCATCAAGGGGTAGGGATAAAACACACGCATGGCGACGTTGAGCATTGAAAACGCAGGAAAATCATTCGGCGACACCGACGTTCTTAAGGATATCTCACTGTCCATGGACGATGGCGAGTTTCTTGTATTGCTTGGCGCGTCCGGATGCGGCAAGTCAACGTTGCTCAACATGATTGCGGGCCTTGAGAAGGTGAGCCACGGCACGATCCGCGTCGACGGTGAGGTGGTGAACGATGTCCACCCCAAGGATCGTGACATGGCGATGGTGTTCCAAAGCTATGCGCTATACCCAAACATGAGCGTTGAAAAGAACATCGCGTTTGGCTTGGAAATGCGCGGCGTTGGTCGGGCCGAGCGCAAGGCCGCCGTCGAAGAAGTGGCGCGCCTGTTGCAGATTGAACACCTTTTGGATCGCAAACCCGCTCAATTGTCTGGCGGACAACGCCAACGGGTCGCCATGGGCCGGGCTTTGGTGCGTCGTCCGAAAATTTTCCTGTTTGATGAACCACTCTCCAATCTGGACGCTCAACTGCGTGTGGAAATGCGAACGGAAATCAAGCGGCTGCACCAAACGCTGAAGGCGACCATGGTGTATGTGACTCACGATCAGATCGAAGCCATGACACTGGCCGATCGTATAGCGGTCCTCAAGGACGGACGCATCCAACAAATCGGCACGCCCTCGGAAATTTACAACACGCCTGCCAATGTGTATGTGGCGGGCTTTGTCGGTTCTCCGGCCATGAATTTTTTCGAGGTAACTCTGGAGCGGGACGGAGACCAAATCGGCGTCATGCTTCCTGCCAAGCTGAAAGGCGTGGATACGCCCTATTTCCTGCCCCTGCCTGCGGGGGGACAGTATCACAGCCATATCGGGCAGCCCGTGGTTCTTGGCCTTCGCCCTGAAATGATTTCTCAGGCCACCACAGCAGCGCCAGAAGACCCGGTGATCACCTGTGATGTAGACGTCGTGGAACCGACAGGGGCCGATACGCTCTGCGTAATCCGGTTGGCGGGGCGGGGCGCCAAGGCGCGTGTTTCGCCGGCTTTTGCCTGTGAACCCGGTGACAGCATGGAGTTCGCCCTCGACATGTCTCGCGCGTGTGTGTTTGACGCTGAAACCGGTATGCGCCTGTACGGGTAATAGTGCCTGTTTCCATTTCAAATCCCCCAAAATAAAATCGGCACCGGCGCCTGAGCGCCGATGCCAACCGGGAGGTTTGTTGAAAGGCGTCACGTCACAAGGGGAGAGTTCGGATCTGTGAGTGACGCCTGAATTGGTGGTCCGAAATTAAATCCGGGCCGCCAGTTCATCTGCAAGTGTCGTGTAGGCTCCGCCAACGACAAGGTGCAGAGCCTTGTCGCCAGCCTTCATGACCTGTACGCCAGCATTTGCCAGATCAGCCATGGAGACCTTGTTCAGATCCTTCACTTCAACGCGAACGCGGGTGTTGGCCACCGCTTCTGCTGCAACAAGATTGTCCTTGCCGCCCAATTGCTTGAAGATGCTTTCCGGATCGAAGTCACTTGCATCTGCACTGGTTGCGGCAGGCGCGGCAGCCGGTGCGGCAGCGGCCGGAGCTGGTGCCTTGGCTGGCGCATTGCCACGGTTGCGCAGATAGATCTCCATATCGGTCTTGAGGTTTTCCGATGCCGTTCCGAAGATGGCCTGCGCGCCGTTACCGACACGAACAACGCCCCGTGCGCCAAGCTTCTTGAGCGCTTCATCATTTACCTTGGACACATCCGCCGTGCTGACGCGCAAGCGAGTGATACACGCATCCAGAGCAGTGATGTTGTCAGCGCCGCCGAATGCCTCGACGAGTTGAGCCGACATGGCATCTTCATCACCTGCACCCACTGCGGCAGGGTCGCCTGCAGTAGAGTCTTCACGACCAGGAGTCTTCAGATTGAAGGCTGTGATCAGGACACGGAACACGACGTAATATAGCGCTGCATAGCCCAGACCGAACACGATGAGCATCCAGCCGTTTGTGGACAGCGGATACAGCAGGGCGTAGTCGATGAAGCCGTGCGAGAAGGTCATGCCGTGCTTGATGCCGAGCATGATCATCAGCGAATAGCCGATACCAGCCATCAGGGCGTGAACAACATACAGTAGCGGTGCAACGAACAAGAAGGAGAACTCGATCGGCTCGGTAATACCGGTCAGGAACGAGGTCAACGCTGCGGAGAGCATGATACCGCCGATCATGGTGCGGTTTTCAGGCTTGGCGCAGTGCCAGATTGCAAGCGCAGCAGCTGGCAGACCCCACATCTTGAACAGGTAGCCACCTGCCATGTTGCCCGCAGTCGGATCACCAGCAAGGTACCGCTGAATTTCACCACGAACCATTTCGCCGGTTGCCGGATCTACATAGGAGCCGGCTTCAAAGAAGAACGGAACGTTCCAGATGTGGTGCAGGCCGAACGGGATCAGCGAGCGTTCAACAACACCGTAGATGAAGAAGGCAAGCTGAGGATTTTCATCTGCCGCCCAATGCGAGAACGCATTGATGGCACCACCGATTGGGGGCCAGACAAACGCCATGATCACACCCAGCGCAATGGATGCAAAGGCTGTGATAATGGGCACGAACCGCTTCCCGGCAAAGAACCCGAGATAATCAGGCAGTTTTATTCGATAGAAGCGGTTGAACATGTAGGCGGCCACACCGCCGATGAGAATACCGCCGAACACGCCGGTATCGATGGATTGAATTCCCAGAATTGACTTGGTTTCAACGCCGATGGCTTCGGCGATAACACCCATGGTCGCCAGCAAGACGCCATAGCCGACCACGGCTGCCAGACCCGAAACACCATCGTTATTGGCAAAGCCGAGCGCAACAGCTACGGCAAAGATGATTGGAAGGTTTCCGAAGATCGACCCACCAGCCTGCTCCATCAGGTGGTTTACAAGATCCGGAATAAACGGCAAGTCTGCGGCACCAACACCGAGAAGGATACCAGCGGCCGGCAGAACCGAAACCGGTAGCATCAAGGACTTGCCAACTTTTTGCAAAGTCCCGAAAGCGTTATTGAACATGCTCATTTTTTGTCCCCCAGAGACGGTTGGTGCCGGCAGAGCACCAACCCTCTGATGTTTTACAAGTATTCCTCAAGAGGAAGACTTGCTCCCACGTAGTACTCCTCAGTTACTGGTATGACTTGAGGAGCGCCTTTACATCGCTTGTGTCCGCGCAATCCAAAGCTGCTTGTGCAATCTTTTTGGATTCCTCCATGGACACAGAACGAACCTTGTGTTTGACCTCTGGCAACGACGGTACACTGACCGACAATTCCTTGACGCCCAGACCGATGAGGACCGGAACGGCCTCAGTCTGGCTGGCCAGTCCGCCACATACGCCAACCCATTTGCCCGCCTTGTCAGCGGCCTTGACAGTCATGTCGATCATGCGCAGCACTGCTGGATGAAGTGCGTCCGCACGGGATGCGAGGCCCGGATGGCCCCGATCTATCGCCAAGACATACTGAGTAAGGTCATTGGTACCGATGGAGAAGAAGTCTACTTCTTCTGCCAGTTTGTCCGCCATCAGGGCTGCGGAAGGCACTTCAATCATGATGCCGACCTCCACATTGTCCACGCCCAGATTGGCTTGTTCTTCACGCACCAGCGCATTTACTGCCCGCAACTCATCCAGCGCACTTATCATTGGGTACATGATGCGAGCATGTCCCTTGTCTGCCTGAGACAGAATTGCGCGTACCTGGCGGCGCAAAATGCTTGGACGTTCAATGCCGATACGGATGCCGCGCACGCCAAGGAACGGGTTTTCCTCCGTGGGCATTGGCAAATAGGGCAGGGGTTTGTCACCTCCCACGTCCAGCGTGCGGATGATGACCGGGCGATCCTTGCCCATCACTTCCAGAATGCTGCCTACTTTCTCAGCCTGTTCTTCCTCGGAGGGCTCGTTCAGGCGTTCCAGATAAAGGAATTCAGAGCGCAACAAACCGACTGCCTCAGCACCCAGTTCGACAGCCTTTTGGGCATCTTCCAGATTGCCTATGTTGGCCGCGATCTCGATCTGGACACCATCAGTGGTAATGGCAGGCTTGTCCGCGTCGCGGCGATATTCTTCCGCCTGCTTGGCAGCGTTGTCGATCTTTTCCTTGAAGGCGGCCTGTTCTTCGTCGGTTGGGCTCACCTTGACGCGGCCCCGTTTGGCATCCAGAAGCAGCACGGTGCCGTCGTCCAGATCCATCATGGCTTCTTCAACATTAACCAGATAGGGCAGGTTATTGCTGCGCGCGATGATCGCTGCATGCGATGCCGAACCTCCATGGGTCGTGCACAGACCCACAATTCTGGTCAGATCAAGCGACACGATTTCCGAAGGCGTAACGTCTTCCTGTAAAAGGATGGTTCCTTCTTCAAGAATTTCCGTCCCATCGTCCACGCCCAGAAGCTTTTTCAGAACGCGCAAACCTACGTCACGCACATCTGCGGCACGTCCGGCGAGTAACGGGTCGTCCATCTTTGCCAGCGTTTCCGCCTGGGCTTCATAGGCACGCTTCCACGTCCACGCAGCGCTTTCGCCCTTCGCTATATCCTCGAGTGGTTTTTCAGAGAGTTCCGGGTCTTCCAGAAGCTGGACATGGGCGTTGAACACCTCCGCCAGCTCCTCTTGACCCTGAGCATTGAGCCGCTCGATAACGGAGTGGAGGTCTGCCACACTGGACTTGACCGACGCCTTGAACGCCGCGCGCTCTTCAGCCGGCCCCATGCCATTGCGCGTTACTTCAGGCAAGACCTTGCTGTGCTTGACCAATTTGCCAATTGCGCGACCCGGTGACGCCGTGAACCCGACGAACACGCCCTCTTCGCCGGAGGTTACCTGCAGAAGCGGCGTCTCCTTGACGACCTCGGCTTTGGGGGCCTCAGAAACCTCGGAGATTTCTTCGCCCAAACCGCTACGTACGGCCTCCTCAATCTCCTTGACGACTTTTTCCGCGTCCGGACCGACGGCTTCGATTTCAATAGTGTCGCCCAGCTTTGTTTTCAACGACATGATGCCGGTGACACTTGAACCGCGACAGCTGTTGCCGTTCACGGTCAAGGTCACTTCGGCATCTGCCTGACGCGCCACAACAGCAAGACGAGCCGCCGGACGAGCGTGCAGCCCGGTTGCATTCGGGATCTGCACGGAGCCACTCGTCCGTGGTCCGCTTGGTGTTGCTGGTGCGTCGGTTGAGGCGGGCTGTGTGGTCGATGGAGCCGGTGCCTCGGAAGGGTCATTCCCGCTGGGAACGGTGAAAAGCGTCTGGGCCAGATCGTCCTGTGCGCTACCAAATGGCACGGCCACATTGGCCTCTTGGCCGCTGGTGATCACGATAGCGGACTGAACGGAGACACACTCGCGGGCGATGATGTCGGGGTCAAACGACAAGAGTGGCTGCCCGGCCTCTACCATGTCGCCTTCTTCAGTCTTGATCTCAAACCCACGTCCCTTGAGGGCAACAGTATCAAGGCCGATGTGCATGAGCACTTCAACATCGCCATTTTGCAAGGTAACAGCGTGATGGGAGGGGTGGATCTGCGTGATCTTGCCCGCGAACGGCGCATAAAGCACCGTATCCAGCGGGTCGATCGCAACGCCATCGCCCATCATCTTTTCTGCAAACACCGGGTCCGGCAGTTCAGTAATCGGCTGAACAATGCCTTTCAGCGGCAGCAGAATGGAAAAAGTATTGGTTTGGTCCCTCACCGTTATTCTCCCGGTTTCTAGGTGTCGCCTAGATTATTGAGGCCCGGTGTTTGATCGCGAAAACAGGGCGGGTCTCTTGACTAGTTAGGGAGATGATTGATCCGCAGGACCGCGCACAACAATACGCATTCTGCCTATCGTTACGCGTTGTTACGTTTTGTTACAAACCGAAACCTATATTTCGTTTTCATGACATCTGAAGGGAAATTTCATAACACGCCGCCATTATGTTTTATTACTTCTTAAAGGCGTATTTATACTTCCTCTGACGGCCTGTTTTTCTCTTTTCTTGGCAAAAGGCCGGGTTTGTAACACCTGCGAACCGCTCATCACTGTAACAACAGCTTAATACATCACACTGGCTGTTCTGGGTCAAAACCTTATCACGGAACAGGTTAGCCGCATGTGAAAACGGATCAATACGGATTCGAAGGGCACAAGACCACGAAACAACTGAGCCTACAGTTGATCCGGCAACAATAGTATGAAGAGAAAGCCGTAGTTTGACGGGATATGCACAAATTATACGGGTTTTCGTTTAGGTAACCTCAAAGGTGCAGCTCTCAGGCGATCAACCTTGTCAGGTTATCTTCAAGGCCTGCAAAACGCGGGCACAAATACGTTCGGCCGCTTTGCCGTCACCAAACGGATTGGTGCCGCCGGTCAGCCGCCCGGCATCCAGTGCCTTGACTGCAGCAGAAACAATATCCTCTGGCTTCCTACCAATGACCCATGCGAAACCGGCAAGAACAGCTTCCGGACGTTCGGTCGTCTCGCGCAGGACAAGAACCGGCGTGCCAAACTCTGGCGCTTCTTCTTGAATGCCACCGCTATCGGTGAGGATGAGATCGGCATCACGCTCCAGCGCAATCAAGCTGTCATAGTCCAGCGGGTCCGTAAGGATGACCTGTTCAACATCCCCCAGTTCCTCAAAAACGATCAACTTGACGGCTGGATTTGGATGTACTGGCATGACAACCCAAAGATTTTCCCGTGCACGGACCAAATCGCGGGCAGCACGGCAGATATCGCGCAGGGGTGTTCCCCAATTTTCGCGGCGGTGCGCCGTCAGCAGAACAAGTTCCGTGCTACCGGTCATCGACAAACGAGACAGGTCTGACAGGGTGCAGGCCCGCGGCGCACGGGCTGCAATCAGGCGGACGGCATCCACAACGGTGTTGCCTGTTACCTCTATACGCTCAGTTGCACAACCTTCTTGTCTCAGGTTGGCCGCAGCCCCTTCGGTGGGTGCAAACAAGTGATCGCACAAGCGGTCGATGAGAACACGATTGGCCTCTTCCGGAAACGGATTTTGCATATCGCCACTGCGAAGGCCCGCCTCTACATGGCCGACAGGTACATGGGCATAAAAAGCGGCCAGAGCACCAATCAGTCCCGTGGTTGTATCGCCATGAACCAGCATGTAAGCGCAGGAAGTGTGGCTAAGATAGCGCCCCAATCCCTCGAGATAGGCTGCCGCTTGATCCGCAAGGGAAAAAGAAGCCAGATCCGTTTCCAACCAAACCACGTCATGGATGCCAAACAACCCCAATGCTTCGGCGGCCATGGCCTGATGTTGTCCAGAAAGCAGGACCTCACAGTGGACCTTTCCACATTGGCGAACTGCGAGAATTACGGGCGCCATCTTGATGGCCTCCGGACGCGTACCGACAAGGCACGTCACCTTCGGCAGACTGGAGGAATTCATATGTCCCTCTTCTTATTGTTCTAAGGGACATCCTAACCTGTTTTTCCTGAGAAGAGATGAAAGTTCTTTCCCATTGGAGCTGGTGTCATGCAGCACATGGATCGATACGGAAAACAAGGCCAGTGGCTCTTGTACAGTCTGGCTCGCCAACTTCATCCGCTCGAGCGCCGTGGTGGCTTCAACGCTCAGGCTGGAGAATGACTTGTTTTTTTGATTGATGTCGAAGATCTCAACAACCGGCACCACCTTCCATGACCGCTCCCGAGCCAGTTCGCGAAGCGCGGTGAACTGGGTTTTGGCCTGTTTTCTGGATTGAAGGGCCACACCAAGACTGTCCTGCATGAACAATATCGAGGCGCCCGTATGATCCATGAAGTCTGCGAGATGCTGCGCAAGCTTGTTGCGCGGAAGATCACCGGAAGCGTAGCTGGTTACGGCAACCGGCATGTCAACCGCCGTGGTCATGACCTGCCTTTGGGCAGACAGGAACCGAGTAAGCAGTTCGTTCGCCGCTCCTTGCGCAAGCAAGGTATTGTCCACCTCGTCGGCGATGTACCAGCCGGCAACGGCTTGCCTCACTGTCGGATGGTCTTGCAGATATGCACCAAGGAGCGCTGCAGCATCCTCCGCTTCGGCCAACCGCCATTCCATGTAGTCCTCAGCCCGATATCCTTTGATGTTTTCCAGCAGCTCCGGGTCATAGCGCAGCCCCACCCAAAGCTGGGTACCGGTATCGTGGGCGGCTTCCAGTGCAGCCGGCAACCACTCCGGCAACGTCGGGTTGGAGGAGATTTCCTTGCCCCACAAGGTCCACTGCAAGATGGCATGTTCAACGCCATGGCCGCGCAACTGCCGGAATTCAGCAGCCCATTCCTCAGGATCGGTGAAGTATTGATCACCCCAGGGCTGAAGGAAAGAATAGCGAATTTCGTAGCACTCGCTGCTTGCCGCATCAGCGGCGTGCCCCTGTGGGGCTATCTGTGATGGCAACAGCAAAACAAAGGCAAGCGCCAAAGGCAGCGCCCTAGAAAGAAGCCTGCAAACCCAGAAGTATGCGATCGCTGCGCGAGCCTTCATTGGTGTAAAACTCTCCACCTAATCGGCCAAAAACTTCCAGCGTGACTAAGTCGCCGTACAGTTTTGTATCCCATGTCTTGAGCTTCAAGCTTATGCCTGCGCCCGCTTCTGCGGCAAAGGCATCGAGTGTCGATGACCAGTTCCCGCTTCCAATGGCATAGACAAAGGGCGAAAAGATTAGATTACGATTAACATGAAAAGTGTAACCAACTCGGCCGTCTCCGTAAAACAACGTCGTCTTTTCCCCTTGCAAAAAGCGCCCCATTTCCAGGTATGCGCTGTAGTAAGGCATCCCATCGAGAGCCGTGCCTGTTTCAGGATCCACAAAGGGGAGGAAGTCATTGCCCTGCGTATACGACCACAGGACACGCGCCAACCAGTTGTCCTCGGTCTGATCGCCTATCTTGAAAAATCGTTCCAGACCGAATTTCAGGTTCTGTGTGCGCAATGGCTTAAAACGCACGCCTACCACGGCTTGAACTGTCTCGTCATCCGGCCGAAAGCTCCCACGCTCGTTGGCCCATTGCGTTCTGCCTACCACTTCAAAACTGCGCCCATTCGCATAGCCGATTATCGGTGGACACCAGGCAACTTCCACAGAGCCAAAAGGACTACTGCTCGGAATGCCAAGCGCGCCGCCGGAAAATACCGTTGTTTGTGGCGAAGGGCTCAGACCACTGAACGCCGTGAAGGAGAGGGGTATTTCGAGGATCCGAAGTTGGCGTTGAAACCGGGCTTTCTTTTCTTGATCCGCCAAGCTGAGCTGCGCGGATTGCATGTCCACCAACCGTTCCCGAAACAGTTCGGCAGCCTGGGCATTTTCGTAAATCTGAAGATAGGTATAAGCGAGATCCTCTTTCAGCAACGGCTGTGCAGGATTGATCTCCAGCGAGGCAGCAAAGCGCTGTGCTGCTGTTTCAGGCTGGCCATTGGCTCGGGCAATGTATCCACCAAGCGCAAGCACCTGAGCTTGGGCCCGGTCAGAACTGGGCAAAGCCGTATAGGCAGTTTCAGCTTCCTCAATTTCTCCAGATTGGAACAAGAGGTTCACGATCGAAAAGCGAATATCAAACGTAGACCTGAGCGCCCCGGCACGGCGCATGTCCGCCAGCGAAGCTGACAAAGTTTCTGCGTTTTGTGCAAGCACACGAAGCCGCAGACGGGCACGAGCTTCAAAATACCGGCTAGCGTCCTCTGAAGAGAGAAGGTACGGATCGATTGTTTCAATGACTGCAAAGGCTCGCTTGATCTGGCCCAGCTTGAGCAAGGTGTTGACGACATAAAGACCGGCAAGCGCACTATCAAACTGGCGAAACGCCGTCTCATACCATTGCAGGGCTTTGGAGCTGCGCCCCGCTTGATCTTCAATGACGCCGATCTCCAGTGCTAGCGCCGCACTGGGTTGGAGAGCATATGCGGATTTAAAAAGCGCGAGCGCCTGTTCGGTTCTTTGAAGGGCCAAGGCAGCATAAGCGGCGTTGAGTTGCGCATTAACGCTTTGTGGTTGGTCTTCAGCAGAACGCATCAGGCAAACAAGCTGCTGTTCCTTATCAGCCAGTTGGCTTGCTGCCTGACACTTTATTGCGGTAATAGCCGGGGCATCTTCACCATCGTTCAACTTCGCCGCCAAAGCGAGGGCACGACGGGGCTGATCAAGATCAAGCGCCAGATACGCAGCTTCCAGCACCGCTGCCTTGACGGGATGCAGGTCGATAGATCGCAGGTAAACAGTGAGTGACGCTTCCAGATCTTTCTCCTCTTTAAGCGTCCGGGCCAACACCAACAGCGCTGCCGCCTTGGTTTGATCGTCTGGCCCCTCGTCACCAATCAGATCCAGCCAGCGAGGCAACAGGGTCAGACCATCGCGTGTTGTCATGATCTCCTGATCTACAGCCGTAAGAATGCTCTCTGAGGGAGCCAGATCCCAAGCGGTGCGGATCAATGGAAACACGGTCGCAGCTGGCGCTGTTACGATTTTTGCTCGAGCAAGATCAACATAAGCACCTGCTAGCAGCTCGGCATCTGGCGAGCCGGGCGGAACCGGTCCGGCACGAGAGACGCCGTTTTCAAGCAAGGTCGCACCTTCTTGCATCCTGTCTTTTTCAATCAACAAGCGCCCCAGAGCCACGACAGACTGCCAACGCGGATCAAGCCTGATGGCTTCGTTCAACGCGGTTACCGCTCTCGCCCTATCGCCCGCCTCCAATGCGAGGTGACTGAGGTTGCGCATATACTCTGCCCATATCATGGGGTGTTGTTGCAGCTGTGCCGGAGAGGTGCGTGCTTTGACATCCTCCAGAATTTGCAATGCACCGCTCAACCAACCCGAGTCCAACGCAATATTGCTCAGGCGCAAGACCGTTTGTGGCGAAACGTTCAACATCAAAAGCGCGCGTCTTGCCGATTGCTCTGTCGAAATTCGGTTGAGATCCGATGCCAACTGATACACCGCCAGATAGTACTCGTTGACGGTCTCCTGACTTGCGCTGGCCGTATCCAAAAAGGATCCATCCGGGTTCGAGAGCATGGCAAGGGCGAGCGCTTTTTGGTCGCGCTGCGCCAGTTTGTAGGACAGTTCAACGCGGCGAAAGAGCGAAAGGTTTACGAAGAAATCGTCTGACAGGCGCTCTCGCAAGTTTGCGTGATCTGAAAGTGCGATCAAGGTCTTGGCCCACAGATACTGGTAGGCTGCGCGCTCGCCGTCCTCCACTGGCTTGCCTGTTGCAAACAATTGCATGTTTTCACCGCGTTCCAGGTCCTTCATGGCCCGCTCAAGTTGGCCTTGACCCAGCATGAACTCCGCGTGTTCCAGAATGGCCAACCGCTTGACCTGATCACTTTGGCCAGCCTCCATGATCTCTCGATACAGGCGATCACCCTCATCATCTAAACGCCATTGGTTCAGAAGGCGGGCGACCTGCAAGGCTTCGGGCGGGGTTAGCTGTTCAATGGCGTTCAAGCGATTCACGATATAGGCAACAAACTCACGGCTCATGGACCGGCGCGCTATGCTCAAGGTTTCCCGAATGGCCTCTTGCCTGTCATTTGGCAACAAAATGCCGGTGTCCAGTGCATCCAGAAACAAACTGGCCGCTGTGCGATCCCGATCCTCTGTCTTGAAAATTTCTGCAAGGCTGAGATAGGCCGGCCCAAAACCGGGGCGCGCCGTAAAAATCCGGGCTAGAATGTTCTTGGCATCTGCTGTCCTGCCCAGAGTGATCAGTATGTTCGCCTTTTGCCACAAGACGCTCATGTTACCCGGTTCAACCGCAAGGATTTTGTTCAATTCCGCCAGTGCGC
The DNA here is from genome assembly GCF_000422785.1 of Pseudovibrio exalbescens DSM 16456. Taxonomy (GTDB): domain Bacteria; phylum Pseudomonadota; class Alphaproteobacteria; order Rhizobiales; family Stappiaceae; genus Pseudovibrio; species Pseudovibrio exalbescens. The sequence continues at coordinate 62,156 of NZ_AUGS01000011.1, read as the reverse complement.
TGCTTGCCTGTCCGGCCGCCAAAAGCCGATAGGCACGATCCAAAAGAGGGTAGTTTCGATATTCCCGCCACTTGCTGGCAAGAAATCCTTGCTCTGGCCCAAGCTGCTGCAACAAGTCTTGATAGTACCGATCTCGGTCCTGGAAAGAAGGCGAAGTCTCGTTTGCAGGCTGAGCGGGAAGAGGGAGGGAGTGGAGCAACAACAGACAAAATACACCAACGAGCCGAAGCCCTTTGCCTGTCATGGGGCCCCTCCTTTTGCTGCTCTTGGATCATCAAGAAACTCGTGCTGCGTCTTGTCCCATCCAATCGGCTCGCCGGTTCGCTTGTGTCGCCGCCATTGACGTATGGCACGCACCATCGCTAGATAGTTGATCAAGATGGCAGTGAAGTAGCGCGGGATGACCAGGGGAAGAGCCCGCCAGCCATAGTGATATCCGCTGAAAATATGACGCTGAACAACGCGGTGCACAAATAACAAGACGTTGAACCAGATGACGCTCCAAAGCGGACTATCCAACTCCACCAGCGGTGGCAGACGGTAGGCAAATGGATACAGGACTTGATATAGCCATAGTCCGGCATAGAGCAGGATTGCGATGTAGCCGACAAATATGCCGTGACTGAAGAAGATCATTTTTCTGTCCCGCCACATGAAATAGCGGTCCAACCACGTTCCCTTCCAACCCACCAGCGCCCAGCCCTGAAAACAGATGCCAACCGTCCAACGCGTTTTCTGCCGAACGCTGGCCCAAAATCGTGAAGGAAAGTACTCCTGCGTCACCGCGAAAGGGGTCTCTACACCTGCTACTTGAGATCGGACCCACAAGATATGATGGCCGAGGTTATTGGAGTGCAGCCGCATGGAAAAATCATAGTCTTCAGTCAGCGTCTGCACACTGAATACATCGCCTTCTGCGGCAGCAATTTTCAACGCGCGGTTCGAATAGCACGTGCCGACGCCGGCTCCAGGAACGGTCCCCGTCAGTGTTTGCCGCACCAGAACTTCCTTTGAGTGAAATTCGGCAAACTCATCCATGTAATGGCCAGCCGTGAAGAGCCTTGCAGATCGCCGCAACGACAGCACCGGAAGCTGGATAACGTCATGATCCAACAGGGCAAGATTGAAGATCCTCAATGCCTGAGCGTTCATGACATCCTCTGCATCCTGCATGATCACGCCTGCATAGGTCAGCTCTTTGGTGGCGGCCGTTTGCGCTATCGCCGCAAGGATGGTGTTCAGGCAATCCGCCTTGCAGGTAGGGCCGTCCAGAGGGTTGACCGCAACAAACACATTGGAATGCTCCTGCTCCAAACGCCGTGCGCTCGCTATGGTTTTCGGATCATTTGGATAGACACCGATAAAAATGTCGTAGGCGGGATAATCCAGCTGGCGGATCATTCGGCTGACAGCGGGATAAATGATCTCCGCCTCATCCCATGCTGGCAACATGATCGCCAGGGGGCGACACGAGGCATCGGGATGTGCCCGTTCCAGATCCTGTTGCCTCAGCCCCGCCCAGGGACCGGAGCGCCATGCAATGCCGCCATAATACAAGGCGTCCACAATCAGGTCATCTATGCCGGAAAAGGCAAAGACATACGCCGCAATGAGAAACAGGACCTGAGAGACAAGAAAGACAATGACGAGTATGTCCGTCGGAAGCATCGCGGGCTCTCCTGTTTTCACTGGAGAGTAAACCGTGCCTCGTCTTGATTATACCTTCATAAATAAAGGGAAAGAGGATCTTCCTGTGGGTAGTCTCGAGCGTTTGATTGAGGAGCTACGGGCGGTCTCTCAGCCGCCTCTCAATATCACTGGCCGCCACGCTTCCTGTCCATGATGGCCAAGACAGCAACCATAACGACGCCGTAAAGCACGTGACCAACGAGCGCGACCCAAGTAATACCGGTAAAATTAAGGAAAAATGGCAATCCAGCCACGAACGTGATGCCACCGATGGCGAATAGCCACAGTCCAAAGCCATACATGACTGAGGGCAGAAGCCAATTTGTATCGCCAAAAATCATGCGCCAGACAGGCGCGAAAATATACATCCATCCAACGGGATAACCGATCAGACCAACAAGGTAAAAATGCACGAAGTACCCTGCGAAATCGCCGCTCGGAAGAGCTAGTGTGCTTAACAAACTACGCGCCAACCCATGGGGCGACAGGTTTGCGAAACCAAGACCCGGGCTAACGATTTGCCCCCAGAAGTCAAAAGCGATGGTTGCGAAAAAACCGGATATAAACATCGCGCCGAGAGTAGAAAACCCGAGTGGAGGTCGGGCCCCCGCCAACCGAGAATGCGCGTGGTTGCCATTCATTGAGAAAGCCCTTGTCGCTATGAGCGCTTCGCATCGCAATCAGGAACGAGAATTCCATTCTCACCTAAGGTGAACGTGACAGTGTTCTACCCAATCCTCAAGTCTTGGATTTCAATGGGCCTTTGCAAATGTTTCTCAAGGCACCCTCAAATTCCGAGAATTCGCAACCGGATTTACACTGTTGAACTTCCGAGCTGGCGAGCACGTTCCCTCACAACAGCGGCAACACTGTCATGAATAATGGATGGGAAGTTGGGTGGAAGCTCTTGTTCCATCACCTCCACAGCCTTGAGTGCGGCCTCCGCAATTTCCGAAAGGGCGTTGTGTACGAGGCCTTTAGGCAGGCGGGCCTGCTCTGCGGTCTGAAGGAAATGCCGACCATGGATCTGGTCGAGGCGGTAATGATTGTTGCGGCCGACGGATAACGCCAGTTTCATCTGCTTCCTATCAATTTGGCGGCTCATCAGGCTTGGCTGGGCGGTCAAAATGTCATAGAGCGGCGTCAGCTGGAAGCTGCCACCCGGCCCAAGAAACACGCTGAAGTTTTTGGCATGCCCATCCGTCGCCCCAATCAACCAGAACAGCATTTGGGCTTTCAAAAGCGTTGCCTGATCTGCAGCGGGATCATCACTGCCTTTCATGAGCTGGAGCAGGTCCACAAGACCGGGACCACCCTCGTTTTGATATTTGCGGGTTGGTGGTACCGACAGAGCCTGACAACAATCTTCTTGCGGTAGGCGCAGCAGGCGGCCATCTCTGGTCCACCGGCGGTCAAATCGCTCAATCACCAGGGCCTTCGTTTCTCCGAATGTATGCATGGCAGCAGAAGTAACTGGAAGACCACAAGCAGCAGCAAAACGCAGGCAGTAGTATTCATTCTCCACGCTGTCAGACAGGTCAATGCCGTTGGGCAGGCGGCCAATCTGGGTTTTGAAGATATGTGTTGTGGGCGTTGTGCCATGAGGTTTGAGCCACTGCCCTTCATGGTAGAGAAGCGCAGTTTTTTCCTGTGCCCCGGCCACAGAAATCCGAAACGGATCCTCTCGGGACAGGCCGAGCGGCGCCTGAGCCAAGCCCTTCAGCATCGCTTCGATGGCCACTTCATCAACCACAGCTCCGTTGATCGCGCTGGCGTCGTCCACCGGAGCGTCTCCTGCGGCGAATTGCAAGGCCCCCACACAGTCGTGACCGATGGCCGCCAACAAGCTGTAGGCATCGGTTCCGGCCGCGCCGACGCGTTCCGCTACCCGACGTCGCAACGCATCCGCATCTGGCAACAGATTCTCGAAGACGGCCACGACCGGCGCCCCCCGATAGGCCTCCTCGCGCAGTGGCAGTGACAGCGAGACGGGCAGGGCGTAATCCCAAGCAAGCCACGTCTCATCATATTGGAAAACGACGGCTCCGCTCGGTTCCTTGATCAAGGTGCCAATCCGGCGGTTGTTCAACAATACGCTTAAGGGCACGTGAGTACGACGACGCCCCATCAGAATATGTCCTCAATGTTGGCTGCGGTGACCTTGGCGCGGGGGCCGACCTTGATCTCGAGATCTAGCGCAGCCAACACAACCAGAATCGTCTCGATACGGGTTGCCGGATTGCCGGTTTCGATCAAGGATATGGTTTCCTGCCTGAGGCCGGATTTTTCGCCCAATTGTGCTTGGCTGAACCCTTGTTGCTTACGGGCACGGCGGATCAGTGTCCCAAGCTGCTTTGGGGTTCGGGCTAGGTCGCTCATGTCAATCTCCTAGCCCCTTTTATGCGCCAATTTTCATATTGTCGCAATATCGTATTCATCGCATATTTCTATTTTATGCGTATTAGGGCATAAAATATGTTTATTGCGATCAGCGCATAAGTGCAATTTGGGGGGACAACAAACACCACGCCACCCAGAGCCTGCCAATCGGTCTAATGAAAGCCGTGCCGTAGATCCAATCCAGCAATGCATTGCATGCTTGGGACTTCAGCGCTCGGAACAATTGCACCCCGCAGAACCTGCGGGGTGCCAGCTCGAGACAGCAAGTTTCATCAGATCATCGGTTTGCGCGCAGCCGACCCACAATCCCGGTCGGGAAGAAGTACACCGACAGAACGAACAGCACGCCGAGCCAAAGCAACCATCGATCAGGATTAATCAGGTCTGGCAGGATCGGGATGTTCTGGAACATTTCGGCCCCGGCGCCCATCAGGTTCTGGAGGTAGTTGTGGGCCAGTACAAAAATTACGGATCCCAAAACGGCACCGTAAAGGGTCCCCATGCCGCCGATCACCACCATCAACAACACATCCAGCATGATCTCGAAACTGAGCGTGGTATCCGGCCCCACATACCGCAACCAAATGGCATAAAGACTGCCTGCCAATGCAGCCATGGCTGCCGATAGGCAGGTGGCAGTGGTGCGATAGAGAACCACCTTGTACCCAATTGCTTGCGCACGAAATTCGTTTTCACGAATGGCCTGCAACACCCTGCCAAACGGCGAGTTCACCACCCGAAGCAGCAGCAGGAACAACATCAGGCAGCTGAAAAACACCAGATAGTAATTGAGGATACGTCCATTAATACGCGTATCGAAGATTTCGCCCAGCCGGAAAGCAGGTGTCAGCTCCCGTGGAATACGATAGGTCAAGCCGTCTTCACCGCCAGTAATCTGAAAGAGCTGGCTGACCAGAACAGCCATGGCTGACGCAACAGCCAGGGTGATCATGGCAAAAAAGATTGCCCGCACACGCAAGGAAAACAGGGCAATAACCAGAGCGAACAACGCCGCCGCAGCCGCGCCAAGTACCGTGCCGGTTATCAAGGCCTCATAGCTGCGTCCCATATGAATGGAGGCAAGAGCAACGCCATACGCTCCCATGCCAAAGAACATGGTATGGGCAAAGCTCACGATACCCGTATACCCCAGAAGCAGGTCATAGGAAGCTACCAGCAAGATGAAAATGCAGATTGTGGCCGCAGTATCCAGAGCGCGCACCCCCGGAAAAAGAAACGGAGCGAACATCAACGCAACCAGTATAGCGCCAAGGAGCGCAGCCAAAACCGGGGAACGAGGCGTGTCGCCAGAGATCAAACGCGTCAACATATCATTTCGCCTTCACAACTGGCATCATGCCCTGCGGTCGCCACATGAGAATGGCGGTCATCAAAGCGATGTTTGAAACAAGAGCCAGCTTGGGTTCCAGAAACGCAACATAGTTTTGCAGCAGACCGACCAGCAAAGCGCCAATAAAGGCACCTTCCACTGATCCCAAACCACCAATGATGACTACGATGAAGATGAGGATCATCATGTTTTCGCCCATTCCGGCCGTGATGACCTGCTCATAAAGCGCCCACATGACACCGCCCAGACCTGCCAAGGCCGAGCCGGCAATGAAGACACCGACAAAAACCAGTCTCAACCGGTAGCCCAGGGCCTCCACCATTTCTCCGTTTTGCACCCCGGCCCGAACGATCAGGCCAATCTTCGTGTGCCGCAGCACGAGACGCATAGCGATGAAAATGCCAAGGCCAATCACCACCGCGAGAATTCGGTACTTTTCCAAAGCCGCGCCAAAGAAGGTGACAGCGCCGCGCAGTGACTCCGGCCGCAACAGGAAAATCTCCTCAGCCCCCCAAATCACATGGATCAACTGCTCAAGGACAATCAACGCGCCAACGGTGATCAGAATTTGCTTGAGGTGTGAGCCGTAAACAGGACGCACAATCGTGCGTTCAAATGCCCAGGACACGGCCCCCGCAAACAGCATTGCCGCCAGGATGGCCAGGCCAATGGCCCCTACATTGAGCGCCAGCGAGGCCGCTTCCGTCCAGCCGCTGAGCCAGAACAGAACACTCACCCCCATGTACGCCCCGAGGGAAATGAACGCGCCATGGCCAAAGTTGATGACATCCATCAGACCGAACACGAGCGTAAGACCTGAAGCCATTATGAAAATCATCATGCCCATGGCAAGGCCAGAGACGGTTAGTGTCAACCAACTGGACGGCGCCCCAATGGCAGCAAAGCCTGCAGCAATCAACACGGGGACCAGCAGATAGGGGGCACTTTGTCCCAACCGATCACGCCACCCCAAACGCGCAAAAACGGGATTATGTTCAGGTGCAATGGTCATCGTCAGTGCGCCTCCATGCTCAAGCCCATCAGTCGCTCTTGAAGCGCGCTGCTTTCGGCCAGTTCCGCCATGGCACCGGTCCAGACCACCACACCGTCATCCATGACCACTGCCTGATCTCCCAGCGCTTTGGCCACCGAAAAATTCTGCTCCACCATCAATACCGTGGCGCCTTGCTGCTTCAATGTACGCAGCGCACCAACCATGGTGGAAATAATGGCAGGTGCCAGACCTTTTGTGGGCTCATCAATCAGGTAAAGTTTTCGGTCCTCAATCATGGCACGGGCGATGGACAACATTTGTTTTTGCCCGCCGGAAAGCGCCCCCGCCTGAGACTTCCAGAATGTTCTCAGCGCGGGAAACGCGGAGAACAGCCATTCAAGGCGGGCAGGATCCGGCATGCCGTTGGTTGCGGCCAACACCATGTTCTCTTCAACACTCAGATCGCCGAAAATGCCCATATCCTCCGGTACAAATCCTATTCCGGCGCGGGCGCGCGCAGAAATCGGGGCACCTGTGATATCTGCACCATCGAACGTCAGCGTGCCCTCCTTGGCCTGCCAAAGTCCCATGATTGTGCGCAGGCTCGTGGTTTTTCCAACACCGTTGCGCCCTAAAAGCATGGTGACCTGACCGCGGGGCACCGAAAAGCTAACGCCCTTCAAGATGTGATATTGCGCTATGTCCGTCCTGATATTTTCAAGGGACAACAGGGCATCAGACATGTTCAAGCTCCTTGCCCATGTAGGCTTCCTGCACGATGTCCGAGGCCATTACTTCCGCTGGCGGGCCGTCTGCGGCCAATTCCCCGTTGTGCAGGACAATAATCCGATCCGCGAGAGTGCGGATTACATCCATCTTGTGTTCGACCAGCAGGATGGTCCGATCGCTGTCATGTTTGAGCTCGCTGATCAGATCCAGCACCACGGGCGCCTCATCCATGCTCATGCCCGCGGTTGGTTCATCAAACATGTAAACAAGCGGATCCAACGCAATAAGCATGGCAACTTCCAACTTGCGCTGGTTTCCGTGGCTTAACTCGCTCACCTTTTGATCTCGCAAGGTATCCATGCGTACTCGCTCCAGAACGGCCATGGCTGCACGGGTCACTTCAACATGAGCGCTGGCCATGGAGAACAAACTGAATCCCTTGCGCTGGCGCGCCTGCATTACAAGCGCCACATTCTCCAAGACCGTTAACTGCGGGAACAGATTGGTCAGCTGAAACGCACGGCCCAAACCGCGCTGACAGCGATCTGCAACGCTGACGCGTGTCACATCCTCACCCAGCAACCGAACGCTGCCAGCGGTAGGGCGGATTTGACCCGAAATCAGATTGAAGTATGTGGTTTTTCCGGCACCATTCGGGCCTACAATGGCTGTAAGTTCGCCTGCGTGAAATTGGCAACTCACGTCATTTACAGCCAAATGCCCGCCAAAGCGCACAGAAAGGCCCTCGGTTTCCAAAAGGGTTTGTGTCATGTCGGCTTTGTCCCTTTGCCTGCGCCGTCAGTGGCTACAGCATCTGCAACCACTAACGAGGCAGGCTTTTCAGGTTTATTCGGTGCGAACAGGCACGGACATTTCATCCATGGTGATTTCGCGCACCAAGATGGGCACACCGTAATCCTTGTCTTCCTGCACCTCCGTGCGGAAGTGATACATGGACTGAAGTGCTTGATGATCTTCCGGCCGGAACATCATCGTCCCTTTTGGGGTTTCCCAGCGCATGCCTTCCATGGCTTCGATAAGCGCTTCGGTATCATCAGACCCGCCGGCTTGCTGGATCGCTTCCACCAGAGCCAGACCAGCAGCCATTCCACCTGCAGTAAAGAAATCCGGCGGTGTTCCAAAGCGCTCGTAGTGGGTTTTGACAAGCCAATCGTTGATGGGATTTTCGGGGATCTCGTAGTAGTAATAGGTCGCGCCTTCAAGCCCCGGCAGTTCCTTGTAGGCGGTAAGCGCAGGCAGGATGTTGCCTCCGGTTGCGATTTCAATCCCGAAGCGGGAAGGGTCCATCGCGTTCAACTGGCTCATGGGATTACCCCCACCTGCCCAGATGATGAAGAGCAACTTACGCTCTGCCTCAACATCATTCATCGCTGTGAAGATGCGTTCTGCTGCTGCGGTAAAGTCTGTCGTGTCGGTAGGTACATACTCTTCATGGGCAACGTTCGCACCAGTCTCGGACAGAGCCTCACGAAACGCGGCAACACCATCCCGGCCAAAGGCGTAGTCTTGAGCAAGGGTCGCCACCACGGTGCCTTCCCCGCCAAGCGCGACAGCGTTTGCAATGGCATCTTGAGACGAGTTTCGCCCGGTCCGGAAAATGTAACGGTTCCAGTTGGAACCAGTAATGGAGTCGGCAACAGCAGGCTCAACCAGCAGCAAGCGTTCATATTCCTCTGCGACAGGTAGCATTGCCAAAGCCACACCGGAACTGACCGGACCAACGGCAATGTGCACATCGTCATCGCCATAAGCCTCGGCCAACAATGAGCGTCCGCGTGCAGGATCCAGCTGGGTGTCGTATTCCATCAACTTGATGGGCTCACCATTGATTTCCATGGTGCCATCCGTCGCGTATTCAAGTCCCAGCTTCAGACCGGTATGGCTTTGGGCCGCATACGCCTCAAGCGGGCCAGTCTTGCCGTATACATGACCGATGCGGATTTCCGCAGCAGCTGAGCCAGTCAAGGCCACTGCGCAGGCCAGTGCGGTAATAATGCGTTTCATTTCCGGAACCCTCCCGTATTTTTCCGGTTGTTTCTGTCATCAGGCCAATTGCTTGACCTCAGTTCTCGGCTATCGCCAACGCCTCCCTTTGCACCTCCAGCGCACTTATGATGTCGCGTACAATCTGGATATCTTCCGTCCGACTAAGCGTTGGGGCATGGCCGCAGTCCTCCCACCATGTCACCTTCGGCTGGGGCCCGGTGGTACGCATGCGCTCTGCTATCGCCGTAAGCAGGATGTCAGAGGTCCGCCCACCCAGCACATGCACCGGTAGTGACAGCGTTTCCCAACGGTCCCAACTCACCAGTTCCGCGTCGTTGTCTTCCATCATTTGAACAATGGCAGGATCAAAATGAGTGGTAAGCGTGCCATCCGGCAAACGTCGGGCAGAGGTAAACGCCATACGGCGCCAAAACACATCAGATGCCGGCCCGAAAGGCGCATAAACCGTCCGCAGCGCCTGTTCCAACTCACTTACCGAAGAGAACGCCGGTGGCGTTTTGGAGTAGCTGAGAATTCGCTCTATTGCCTCTGTCGGAATCTCGGGGCCGATATCGTTGATGATCAACCAGGAAAGACAATTCTGCCCACTCATGGACGCAATGCGCATGCCGATGAGCCCGCCCATGGAGGTTCCCAACCAACCGACACGCTGGAACCCGTAGGATTTAATCAGTTGAACAGCAATATCGGCATAATGAGTGATCGTATACTGGGTCGCAGGTTCACGGGCCCAGGTTGAAAGGCCCCGTCCGATCGTGTCTGGACACAAGACGAACCAGTCCTGCGACAAAGCAGCGGCCAGTTCATCGAAATCACGTCCTGTGCGGGCAAGACCATGCCACATAATAAGTGGCGGATTGCCGGGCTTACCCCATTCGGTGACGTGAATTTCATGACAATCGATTGGTACAAGGCGATGATTGGGTGCACGTCCTTCGACGCACGAAACAGCTTCTGGAAAATGCATAAATGGCCCCCTCGGCGAGAGAGGCTAGTCCAACTTCTGGTAGCATTCAATGAGCGCTGGATAAGCATAAAGTTGGATCTCATACTGTTGTGATCCCGTTTTCTTTCAGCAAGCTAAGTATATAAATGAAGACAAAACATAGACCTGAGTAGAACAGAGAGCACGCCGCGCTTTACTGGGAATTCCCAGGATGCTCAACAGCGTAAGAAATGCGCTCGGCATGTTTCCGCCTGTGGTTGTTCCAGATTTTTTCAAAATATAAATCGATCTGAAACACTATTTAACAAATATAAAACAAGCATATTCATAACCCATTTTCGATGAAATAATTGCGTCTTTCAAATTGACGCATGTCAATAAAAATGATTATCGTCGACTTATCCTAGGGGAATACGAATCCGATTCTTATTGATCGGGAGGTTACCCATGTTGACGAAGCCCAGACTTCAGATTCATCAAGATAAAAACGCGCCACCTGTTACTGGTCTGCAAGCATCCATCTACAACTTTAGATTTAGTCTTGGAGAAGTATCTGGCGCGTGTTTGCTTTACAATTCCAGAACAAATGCTGTCCTTCGCATCTCAAAACAGCTCGCGGCGCAGCTGGACAATGCTCTGGACGCTTCGCCAATTACGATGGAGGCCCTCACCAAAAGGCTGCACGCCGATCTTGTGGAAGCACTTAATTCCGGTGGTTTTGTTGTTGATGCCAGCCTCGATGAACGGCGACTGTTGAAGGCCATGGACCAGAACGCCCGTTTTGGGAGTGCCAGGCTTGCGCTCACAATCGCCCCAACCTTGGCCTGCAACTTCCGTTGCCCCTATTGCTATCAGGACCACAAATCTCGGCACATGAACGCGGAAGTAACGGAGCGCATCAAATCTTTTGTGGGCAAGCAACTTCGCTATCTGAGCGACTTTTCCGTGTCTTGGTACGGCGGCGAACCACTCCTGGTGAAAGACCGGGTTTTGGACCTGCAACGCTACTTCTTTGAAGCCTGCAAGGAAGCCAACGTGAACTTCGGCAGCTCCATGATTACCAATGGATATTTGCTGGAAGAGGAACTTGCACGCACACTCAGCAACACAGGCGTATCCTTTGTTCAGATTACACTTGATGGGGCCGCTCCATCTCACAACAAGCGGCGTAAACTGAAGAATGGCCGAGGGACGTTTGATCGCATCTATGAAAACCTGAAGACCGCCAGTCAATACTTCGAGCGCATCAGCCTGCGGGTCAACATCGACAAGACCAACCCTGAGGATCTCGATATCATCCGCGACATGGTGGCCAGCGATGGCTTGTCAGACAAAGTCTACGTGTATCCGGGAAAGGTTGATGCCGTAACTGACGCGTCTCGAGCCTATGCCGAGAACTGTTACACGCGCCGGGAGTTTGCAGAATACGAAGTGCAAAGAGGCATGGAGGCGCTGACCAGGGGCCAGGATATTGAAACCTTTCCCAGACTTGGGAACGGGTGCGGGGCCATTTGCTCAAATGCATTTGTGATCGACCCTGATGGATACCTGTACAAATGCTGGAACGATGTGGGCGAACGAGATGCTTGTGTCGGGCAGCTCAGTGAGCAGGGGGAAACGTATCGCCCTCAACTTGCACAATGGGAGGCATTTGATCGCTTTGAAAGCGAAGAATGTCGGGCTTGCCCCTATCTGCCCCTATGCATCGCTGGCTGTTCTTATGAGGAGATAGCCCATGGCGACGCAAGCCATAAGTGTACAGAGTTTCGCTGGAATCTGGAGGAAATCGTAAAGTTGAAATATGTCAGCGATCTCCGGCACAGACTCCAAAGCGAAGGAGGTGCCTCCGTGTGAGGTGCAGGGCAAGCAAAGGAGACGGGACATGACAGACGCAAAACTCTCCAAGGAACTCAGTGATTTTCTCGATACATTCGAAAACGAAATCGATGAAAAGCTTCGCGACGCAGGCCTGAATGACTTCATCTGGGTCAGAGATCCGGAAGTGGACCCCGGCGAAACCATCAGAGGCAACTGCGCTCCGCAAGCCAGCTGTGGTGCGGACCGCTGCAAGAGCAAGATTGATATGTGCACGGTCAGATATTGCCACCGGAGGCATCTGTGCGCGGTCAACTGCCAAGTTGCGCAGGACTGCGCGCCGAAAGGCAGCTATTGCCACGGAAAACAGCTCTAGCGGCAAAGGCCGAATGAGCGGCCATGGCTACTTGAACGGGCGCCCCGAAGTAAGGGGCTCCTTCAGAAAAACACAAGGATGGCAGATCCCCTCGACGCTTGACCCGATCTGCCATTCCTGCCTCAAGTCGCGCGAGGTTCACCATGACCATAGGGATCACGAACCCAATCCTGAAAAGCAGCCCGGCGACATCCTCTCGAATTGGCGTGAAACCATTCATTATTGCGGAAAGGGCTCTCAAACCGCTCTCAGAAGCCAACATGTATGAGGCGCGTCATGATCGTGACCGATACCTGTCTCTTGATCTACCGCCAGCACTTCGTGACCTCGGCATCAACGTCTCGCACCAAGAGAGCAGGGGTTATGCAGCACTGCGTCAACTTTCCCTTGCCCCTCCACAGGCTATGGAAGACCTGACTGGTGTGTTTCTGGAGAAGATTGCCAAAGACCTTCCCGTTCCCCTCAAGGCGGAGTTTCAGGCCATATGTTCAGGATTTTTGCCAAGCTTTGCCGCAATTGAGCGGGAAAGCGGTTTTACTGCGGCGCCCGATCGCGCCGGTACACTGGCTTACGCCTTGTATCAGGGGGCCCCAGAAATAGATGAGGCACTGGCCTCCAGCGATCCTCAGTTCCACCGAAGACTCAAAAACCGAGTAGAAACATTCAAGGACAAGCATCTAAGGCTGGCGAAGTTCCTCTATGGCCGGCCGTGGCATGAGGGGCAAAGCCTGAGCGATGTCATTGCCCGCTATTGGGCCCGCTATTTGCGTGCCCCAGCGCCTGTCAGCGACGTTGCCATTACACAGCGTCCTCTGGGCTTTCCCGATGCTTTCTATGAACCCTCCTGGTTCGACTGGGGGCAGGGCCTTTTTCAAACGCTGCCGGCCACCACACCCGAGCTGCAAAGGCCTGACCTTTCGGCTTTGCAAGACTTAGATTGCACCGTGGATTGCGTTCTTGGAAACCACCAAGACCCGGCTTGCCGGTTGGTTTCGTGGAACATGCTTCCCGACTTGCCCTTTTTTCGGAAAGAGCCCACCATAACGCTGGACGTTGGTATTCCGCTTCTCGCAATTGCGGAAATTCTCTGCCACGAAGCCACGCACGACCTATATCATCTGGTAAACGCACCCGCGATGCAACATAGCGCAGAGGGCGCATTGGCCTGGATTCACTCACCGGTGCTGAATGAGGGGTTTGCAGAGTACCACACTGGAGAATGCCTCAAGGCAGTCTTTCAAAGCCATCCCGAACTGGCGATGCTGCATTATCTGCGACGGATATTCCAGGCTCAAGAAGACCAGAATGACGCCCATGTAACCGGCTTTTCCCTCCTGAGCGGGCTGGCAACCCGTATGAGTGTCCGCGATCCAGTAGCAGTTGCCCATGAATGTGAGGCACTATTCAACGGCTACCGCAATGTAATGGCAACACCCTTCCTGGGCCTCATCTGGAATGCCAAGAACCTCTTGGATAACTGTGGCATTGAAGCCATCGAGTTTCCCGATCGCGACTTCCTTATGGAGATGCTGCAGTGACCAACAGCGAAATAAAAGCCGGCTTTGATTTTGGCAGGAAAAAGCCAGGCCCTGAGGGATTAGGCCTGGCAGTCGGAGGACCACGCGTTGAATTGAGTTTTTATGCAACGCTGGGGAGGACGTCCTCGTAGTAAATCAGGTCGTTTGGCACATCCGGTTTGACAATTGTCCCGGCCTTGCCCTCGAGAATTTCCGCCGCTTGGTTGAGAGCACCAATTGCCGCTATTTTACCGGTTTGACGGACGAACTGGCATACCGCCTCAACTTTTGGCCCCATAGATCCAGGCGGAAAGTCGAACCGCTCCAATGCGTCCGGTGTAGCAAAATGAATATCCCGCGAGCCCGGACGACCGAAGTCTGTTGCAACGGCTTTCACATCGCTAAGGATAAGGAATGCGTCTGCATAAATTCCTTCGGCCAGCAGCCGGGAAGCTCTATCCTTGTCAATAACCGCTTCTACACCATGCAAAACCCCATCTGAACCGCGTGTAACCGGAACCCCACCACCGCCACCGCAAATCACCGTGGCATCAGTCTTGTCGATCAGATTCCGTAGAGAAGCCAACTCCAATATCTCGATAGGCTTGGGGGATGGCACAACACGGCGCCAATAGTTGCCATCTCGCCGCAATACCCAATCAGGATGCTCCGCCTCGACAGCCGCCCGCATTTCTTCACGATAGATAGGGCCAACATATTTACTTGGATTTTCAAAGGCCGGGTCATTGGGATCGACAACAGTTTGCGTGGATAACGTGCAGACTTCACGACCGGGCATCGCATTACGCAGCTCTTGCTCGAACATGAAGCCAATCAATCCTTGGGTTTGGGCACCAAGCGCGTCCAAAGGATAGGCCTTCACATCCTTGTAAGCCTCACTCATCAAAGCTAGAAGCCCAACTTGGGGGCCATTCCCATGATTAAGGACCACTTGATGATGCTCTGCCAGTCGCGCGATTGAGCGAGCGGCCTCCTGGATATTGCGACGCTGGACATCGCACTCGAGAGGTTCGCCGCGTTGAAGGATGGCGTTGCCACCCAGTGCTACAACAATTCTCATGTCAACCTTCCTGAAAGGGTGACGATGCGGATGATCGCCACCACACTAGGTTTCAGAGTTTTTCAAGAAAGCTCTTGATGCGAGTTTCGAATTCCTGAACACGCTCCTGCGTCGGTTCCTTCACGTCCTTGTGGGAGAAGTAGACCAAGAGCGCCATTTGTGCGGACAGTCGGTTTTCCGCCTCATCGAATATGACCGAACGAGGTCCATCCATGACCTCACGCGTAACTTCCCGCTGATCGTTGGCCGGGAGGCAATGCATGAAAATTGCATCCGGTCCCGCAGCAGCCATCATATCTTCAGTAACGACATATTTCGGCATAAACGCTGCTAAACGCTCTTCTTTTTCATCTTCCTGACCGAACCAGTAGAAGCTGTCAGCAACAATAATATCGCACCCCTCAACCGCCGCGACGTCGTCAGTTATTGTGAGTTGACCTCCGGATTCGTTGATATTTTCCAGTGCGATTTCGCGCCATTTGGTTGGTGCCTGGTATTTCTCTGGACCGATATGCTTGAAGTGCATTCCAAATTTTGTGCAGGCAAACATCAGTGATGAGCAAACGTTGGTTGCGTCACCCACAAACGCAACGGTCAGATCGCTCAAATTCTTTCCTTTGGGCAAGTGTTCTTGCATCGTGAAAAGATCTGCCATGATTTGGGTCGGATGCAGCCAGTCACAAAGTCCGTTGATCACTGGGACTGTCGAATACTTAGCAAGATCTGCAACTGTTTTATGGTCATCCACTCTGGCCATTATGACATCCACCATCCGCGACAAAACGCGTCCGGTGTCAGCCAAACTCTCTTTGGAGCCTAGGTGAATGTCCTTTGGCGACAGGAAAAGACCATGTCCGCCAAGAATAGTTGCGGCAGTTTCGAAAGAAACGCGAGTCCTGGTCGAAGGCTGTTCGAAAATCATCGCCACAGACTTGCCTTTGAAAAGCTGCGGCACGGCGTTTTCACGGCGCGCATCCTTCAGCAGCCTCATCAAGTCGAGTATGTCCTCCAGTTCTTTTCTTGTGAAATCCTGGGTGGTCAAAAAGTGGCGGAGATTACTTTTTTGCAGGTTTGTGGCGCTGGAACTTGGCTCTTTCATTTTGTTGCTCCTAGTAGTGCCGGCATTCACCGGACCATCAATATCAGAAGCATGGGGCGCCCCAATCTCGGCGACACCGTGCTATATCACAGCTACACCGAATCGATATTTATCGACATTGATAATAATCAATAACTCGATAAATATCTTTTTAGCGCCTTGGAATTGCAGATATTCTTTATATTTTTTCAAATTATCGTCGCTATAATGCAAATTAGACTGCGCATTGATGAATTATAGATAGATTTATGTCGGTATTTGACATTTCTCAAAGGCGATTTTTATCGGTCGTATATCATCCTTTTGAGGATGAGGTGTCCGCCGCTATCGTCTACCGGTTAGTAATGAGCTCATGGGCATGCACAGACACCGGCGTCCTTTTGAACACTCGTCATAAGGAGACGAAAGATGAGTACTTCTGGCTCTGAGAAAAGAATGGGCTTACCCAGTTTAACGCTATTCAGTGTCTGTGCGGTTTTGGTAGTTGATGGATTGACGGCATCAGCGTCGATTGGGCCGTCGTCCATTACCTGGTGGCTGATCACGCTGATTTTGTTCGTAATACCCTACGGTTTAATCTCGTCGGAACTGGGCACAACCTACCCGGATGAAGGAGGTATCTACGATTGGGTAAAACGAGCCTTTGGCTACAAATGGGCAGTCCGAACAACCTGGTACTATTGGATCAACGTGGCACTGTGGATGCCCGCGGTCTACATAATGTTTGCTGGCATGTTTGCCGAACTGTTCTTCCCCGGAATGAACCTGTGGCTCCAGATCGTTATTTGTCTCGCGTTGACCTGGCTAACCGTTTGGATTTGCAATGTCTCCGTTGATACGGGTGTTTGGGTTGTCAACCTGGGCGCACTCTTCAAGGTTCTCGTTATTCTGGTTCTGGGAATAGGCGGCGTCTGGTTTGCTGCAAGAAATGGCATTGCCAACGAGTTTTCCTGGAAGACCATGGCCCCCTCAGTCGATTCAGGCCTGGGTTTTCTACCCGTTATTGTCTTTAACCTTCTCGGGTTTGAGCTGATCGCCACAATGGGCAAGGAAATCCGCGATCCACGCAAAGATGTCCCGAAATCCATACTGATCGCAGCAGCTTTGGTTACCGGCCTTTATGTCTTTGGTACCATTGGCATTTTGATGGCGCTTCCAGTTGCTGAAATTGGACTGGTTGCCGGGATTGTCCAAACATTGAAACTGCTGTTTGGGCAGGGGTCTTTTGGCCAGTTCATGGTTTATGCAATCGGCATTCTGACATTGTGCACTTTCCTGGCCAATATGGTTACTTGGACCATGGGCGCGACCCGCGCTGCCATGGAGGCCGCTCAGGCAGGGGAATTGCCAGCACCCGTCGCAAAAGAGCACCCTGTACATCGCACACCGATCGGCGCGAACGTCATTACCGGTCTTGTCTCCTCTGCTGTCATTCTGATCTATGGTCTGTTTGCAGGCGAAAGCGACGAGTTGTTCTGGTCAATTTTCGCATTCTCTTCCTGCATCTTCCTGCTGCCGTACATTTTCATGTTCCCAGCGCATTTGAAGCTGCGCGCATCCCAACCCGACGTTGAGCGGCCATATCGAGTGCCAGGAAGTTTTGGCGTTCAGGTTGTGATCGTTGCGGTCTGTCTTTTCTTCATTGCGCAGGCGGTCGTCCTGTTCGTTTTCCCGGACCTGCCCATCGGTAGCATCGACTGGTCTTACAGCGCACCGGTTTCCATTGGCGTGATCATCACCATCGGCATTGGGGAATGGATTTTGAACGGTGCGATCAAACGGCAAAAGATCGAAAAAGGCGCGGAAGTCAAGAACTGATGATCAAGTTCAAAGCCGGAGAGCCATACTGTCCGGCTCACTATGGAGCGAAAAATGACTGTCACACATACTTCAACGCCACGCGAAGATGGCTTCAGAATGCCAGGTGAATTTGAACCGCAGGCTGCTGTTTGGATTACTTGGCCTGAACGCCCCGACAATTGGCGCGACGGTGCGAAACCGGCTCAAAGAGCTTTTGTTGAAGTTGCGAAGGCCATTGCCGAGGAAACACCCGTTTTCGTTGGTGTTAGCGCAGCGCAGTTTGCAAATGCCCGCACACGCCTCCCAGCACACATCAGAGTTGTCGAAATATCTACAAATGACTCCTGGGTGCGCGACTTTGGACCATCTTATGTTGTAGATGGCAAAGGGCAGCGTCGCGGCGTGGACTGGGGTTTCAATGCTTGGGGCGGCCTCGTGGATGGGCTGTACTTCCCTTGGGATCTGGATGATCAGGTAGCACAGAAAATCTGCGAGTTTCATGGGGACGATCACTACAGGGCGCCAATCATTCTGGAAGGCGGATCCATTCACGTGGACGGAGAAGGAACGCTTTATGTAACCGAAGAGTGCCTTCTCCACCCAAGTCGCAATCCAAGCCTGAGCAAGTCGGAATTGGAGGGTGTATTAAAAGACTATCTTAATCTGGAAAAGATCATCTGGATTCCACGCGGCTTATACAACGACGAAACGAATGGTCACGTTGATAATCTGATACACCTTGCCAAGCCCGGAGAAGTCATTCTCTCCTGGTGTGAGGACCCCAAAGATCCGCAATATGAGATTTCGAGAGAAGCTTTTGAGGTGCTTTCATCTGCGACGGATGCAAAAGGACGCCAGCTCAAGATACATAAACTCCACGTTCCGGGCCCCCTTCACATGACGGCTGAAGAGGCGGCCGGTATCGATCCGAGTGATGGCATGGAGCGCGAGGCTGGCGAACGACTTGCGGGATCGTACGTCAACTTCCTTATCACCAATGGACGCATAGTCATGCCGTTGCTTGACCCTGCATGGGACGATAAGGCAAAACAGACACTTGAGGGCATTTTCCCGGATCATAAGGTCGTCGGGGTCGAGGCACGGGAAATACTGCTTGGTGGTGGAAACATTCATTGTATCACACAACAGGTGCCCGCTGTCTGACACTTATGTGTTCCGCATGATCATATGCGTTTAACACATTACAATTGAGAGGCTGGGTCTCGCACGTCGTGAGATCCAGCTTGAACGTTAGGGTAAAAATGACCAACACTCGTGCTTCAAAAAAAACCGGAAGGCCAAAGCGGAGAACTCAGGCTCGCAGTGTTGAACGAAAACGCATTATTCTCGACGCAGCATCAGAGCTCCTCGAGACGACCCCGGTTGGCGACCTATCGCTTTATCAGGTAGCGGATCTGGCAGGTATTCCACCATCGTCAGTCTATCATTTCTTTCCGAAAATAAATGCGCTTCTTTCTGAACTTGCGGAGGAAATATTCGAGGACTTCGATAAAACCCTCGATGAGCCGTTGAACTACGCTGAAATAAACAACTGGCGCGATATCACGATCGAAGTAGAAAAGCGTTTTGTTGATTACTACAGACGGAAGAAATACGCACGTGACTTGATACTTGGGCAACACCTGATCAGTACGATTAGTCATGCAGATTATTTGCATGACGATGTTCTCGGAAAACGTATCTTCGGTTTTCACGAACGTTTGTTTGTTCTTCCTCCGCTACCTGCAGATCGCAACATATTTGCGATCGCATTACAAATCGCGGACAAGATCTATTCCATCTCACACCAAGAGCACGGGAACATCACGGATACAATGGCCGAAGAGGGACAGAGGGCTGCCGTCGCTTACCTCAGTTGTTACTTGCCGGAGTACCTTGTCAAAAAACCAAGCGCGCTTGAGTAAAGGTCGCGGGTCATCCCCTGTCGTCGCTGATGCTACGAACTGTCAGCTTACTTCCGGCTCAGAACAAACGCACTCAGAGCGGTCAAGGCCAAGAGAGCGGGGGCGCCGAGAGGTGATGGACTTTGGCCAGTTCCAACCACATTGGAGGACGGCTGAGCGCTTCGGGCCGGCGATCTGCTTGCTGGGTAACCGCTATTAGATTTCCCGCGGATCAAGACAACACACAGAGCTGAGAGGGCCGCAATAAGGGTAAGTGCACCAAGGATCAGACATGAGGCAACCGGTCCGTAAACTTCGCTCAATGCCATGAACGCCGCTGATATGATGAATCCATAGCTGGTCAAAGCCAGCAGGCCCAAGCCGAGCGCGCAAAGGCAAGCTTTCAAAAGCTGCCTCTGCGCTCGTCTCACCTCAGCTCTTGCCAGGTCGATGAAAGGTGAGAGTAACCCGAACATGATTACTTCCGTGATAGCTGTGCGAGAACAAAACCGACGCCCGCTGCAATGCCAAGCGACAGATACGGCTTGCTGCGCAGTTGATTAACAACCGCGTCATCCAGCGTGTGAGCCTGCTCCCCAATAACCGCAGCAGCTTCGTGTGATTTGGCAGCTACATGATTTGCCGCTTGCTTGGCGCGCTCCGACCATTGTGGTTGAGGAGATCCTTGATCCTGCAACATGGCGTTCGAGATTTGTTGCAAGCTCTCATTAATGGTGTCGATCTGTTTCTGAAGGTCTTGTTGTGTGGAGTTGTGTTCGCTGCTTCTATTCAATGTACTAGACATGGCGTAACTCCTTTTCTGCTTGTTACACCTGAATAATGCAACAGCACAAATTAGGTTCCATCGCTACGTGAATTTTTTATCAGCATACGTCACGCTCAATATTATGTCCTTGGAACTATATCACCATTGGAACGTTTCTATTTTGAATATAGGAGATTGATCATGCTCGTTGATTATTTGAAGGCTGGCATACTCAGCACAGCTATCGTAATTTTTTCTTTTGAAGAAATGGCCTTTGCCTCCGGAGCTTCGCAGAGCACCCTAAAGCCGGAGGAGCAATTTCGTACCGCAGTAACTAGTCGTGAACTTGGTGAACTCGCTCATGTGCGTGAAATTCGCATACAAGCGGAACCCGGAACGTTCTACGCGTTGAAAACACAATGGGGCCATTCAGTGCACACAGGCAAGCATCACCCGAACCAGACCGTTTTGTTCAAGAACAGACAACTGCCTGCCATCACGACTGAGGAGGCCAAGGCCGCCGCATTTGATGTCCACCTGATAGGCAGCACGGCCCCCCTCCCTGATCGTAAAGGGGCAACAGAATGAGCTCTACATCAACCACGAGCTTGAGTGGAATCCTTGATCACCTGAAGGAGGCGGCGGAGACCGAACACATCACCATTGGCACAGTCTTGTCCGCCATCGGCTATCGTGCCATTGGGCCGTTGCTATTTGTGAGCGCGTTGATCCTGATATCGCCTATCGGCGCAATTCCAGGTGTGCCCTTGTTGATGGCGGCATTGATCATCATACTTTCCATGCAAATGATTTGGGGGACACAAAGCCTGTGGCTTCCAACCGTGATTACCAAAAGACCCATACCGCCTGACAAGCTGCACGAGGCCCTGGACAAGCTCTCGCCTTATGCCTCCGGTATTGACCGGTTTGTGGGTGATCGAATGAACTGGGCCATCCAAGACCCTATGCCCCGCATTATTGCCTTGATTTGCGTAGTGCTTGCCCTGCTAGTGATCCCCGCAGGTTTGATCCCTTTCGCAGCAGCTCTTCCAGGAGGCGCCATTATGTTGCTCTCCTTGGGATTGGCAACACGTGATGGCTTGATTGTTTTACTGGGCTTTATCGGTTCAGCAGCAGCATCCACTGCCACAATTCTGCTCCTGTAAGGCGGGGATGTCCCCACCGGACAGGCTCATGCTCCTCGTGTGAAACGCGAGCAGCGCAGGTAACATACATCCAAAAATCGCAATTTTGGACAAATTCGTTCAAAGTTGGGGCAAAAACGTGGAACCATTCTTCAGGTTCTGCGTTGTCTTTGTGAGAACATGCATCGCCTGTCAAAGAGGTAGATCTTACAGTGAACACCCCAAGCCTCAATTGAGGACATCTTGAGCAACACATTTGGACGAAATTTCGCAGGATTTGGCCGACCTCTGGATCTCGTTCGTGATGATATACTCACCACAGACCAGAAGAAATCAGCTTTGAAAGCGTGGAGGGCTCAGCTCAGACGGCAAACGCGGTCTAGCATTATCTCGCGAACGCAAGGTGAAGATCTGATGGCAGAGATTGATCAAGCCCTGTCCGATATGGGCAGTTCATCCTGAACCGCCCCGAAATTGGTCAAGGCGTCGCATTGGAACCACCCCGCCGCAACATGGCAGGGGCTATTGTGAAAGAACAGCGGAGGCCTTCCGCGTCGTAGGACAGTGTGGTCTCAGCGCCCAAAGCCGGGCCAACAACCTTTTCCAGCAAGGTCGTACCAAACCCCTTGTGTTGCGGTTGGGAAACGACGGGGCCGTCCCTTTCTTGCCAGATGAAACGCACGCCATCTTCAACTGCCTCCCAACGCACTTCAACGCGCCCGTCAGGAACAGAGAGCGCGCCGTATTTGGCAGCGTTAGTTACCAGCTCATGTAGCGCCAATCCCATGTTCTGAACTGCCTCGTTGTTCAGTTCCACCGGAGGTCCCGACACAACGAGTTGATCTCCCCCTGGTGCCAGTTGTTGGCTTACCTGTGTGCGAACCAACTCTTCCAAAGTAGCGCCATACCAAGAATGATTAACGAGCAGATCGTGGGAGGCTGCCATGGCCTGCAAACGGGCCGAGAAACTTTCAAAAAACTCATCTTTTGAGCGGGCGCTCGCGGCGGTTTGACTTGCCATCGCCTGAATGACCGCCAGAAGGTTTTTAGAGCGGTGCGACAACTCCCGCATGATCAACCTCATGTGGTTTTCTTGCTCTCGTTTGTGAGTGAGATCAACCGCTGTGCCAATCAGGCCGGTCACCCTCTTGTCTGCATCCAATATGGGCTCCAGACTGAGATCATAGCTCTTTTGTTGCCCGCCAATCACAACATCCACCTCAGCAGAACAGGCTTCGCCCGTTTCCAGAACCTGTTTCTTGAGCGGAATGATACTGAAGCGATCTTCCAGTGACCAAACCTCTTCATCGGTGCGACCGATGTAATCTTCCTGGCTGCTCTCCGCAGGAGGATTGGCAATGTAGTTGTATGTCAGTTCAGCATCTTGTTCGAAGACAGTAATCAGGGACTCTCGAATGGCTGTTTCAAAACGTTTGTTTGCCGTTGCCAACTGGCTTGTCAACGCGGCGAGGCGGATCTCATAGAGGTTCTTCTCGGTGATGTCTGTCGCCGTTCCAAGAAGGCCCGTTATTTCGTTTTCAGAATTTCTCAACGCATGTACGACCAAATGCAAATAAACGGTACCGAACTCCTCGGTCGGAAGCGCCAAGAAGGTGGAACGGCTTTCTCCCGTCGCCAACACTTCCTTTTTCAACGGGCGCGTAATCTCAGCCACGTCCTCCGGCATAAGTTGATCATCTGTCAAACCCAATATCTCGGCTTCTGTTGCTCTCACCTTTGGGTTTTGCACCCAAGTATATTCAAGGTTCTTGTTTTGAGTGAAAGCAGTGACATTGGCACCTTTCAACGCAAGAGAAAGGCGCCTATTGGCGTCCTCCACTTCAGCGGTTCTCATGGCAACAATCGTGTTCAACTCTTCATTGAGAAGGTGCAACTCCGCATTCACAGCCTGCAACTGTCTGTGCGAGGGAAGCGACAACAGCTTGGGCATCATTGGCCAGATCAAAATAGCCGCAGCAATGGCAACAAGCGCAGTCAATGTTGAGGCAACGCCTTCGATGATTTGAAGTGGCCACCACAACGAAGCCAAAGCTATAACCTTCGTAATCCCGCAACCCACCGTAAAAGCGATCAGCAAATTTGCCACGCGATGAGTGCCCCGCCCCAAGTCTGGCCGCAACCGGATAAAGCGGAAAATCGCTATTGGAATGAGAAAAAATGCAAGAGCAAGCAATGCATCCGACATGCCATGCAGAACCCCAAAGGCGGGCTTCCATGCAGGCGGCAGGAACGGAAAGGGTTCACTAAGGTCAAAATGCATTTCTGTCATTGGCTTTCGGAAAACTGCAGTCATTTGCGACTGAAAATTGATCGGGTTCGGGACCCTATTACACTCTCTGGCAAATGCCAAAAGCACCTATAACACCGAACAGAAAATACCCCGCTTGTAACAAGCGGGGCATCCGTTCCGTATTCAAGAAATGTGATTACTTAACAAGCACACTGGATGGATCAGCCTTATATTTGGCCGGCTCATACGTTGGTGCATTTTCCAGTTCTTTCTGACTGTGGGGCACCATCACAACCAGGGCGCCACTCTCATCCTCGTAAAGAGACAGATCCTTGAAGGGCAGTGCAACCGGCTTCTCACCCAGACCCAAGAAGCCTCCGACATTAACGACGACTGCATCCACCTTGCCATCTGTCGACACCTCTACGTCACCGACTTCGCCCATCGTTTCAAATGTGCGCCCAAACACGGGGGCTCCTAGAACTCGATCAGCGGTAAGACTATCGGAAGCAACAAGCGTCTTGTCCGTCAGCCAGTCAGACTTCATCGTTTCCGACCCCATGTCGGCAATCGTGTCGCCAACCTGCTCAAAACTTTCTGAGGTTGATTGCTTGGCAGCAGTGAACTTATCGGCAATGTAGGCCTCAGACATCCACCGGGGCAGATAGTCTGGGCGTTGGAACGCCTCGGCATTCTCTAGCTCCGAGCGGGTCAAATCCGTGGTAATGCGGAACTGATTTTTATCGGTCGATTTCATCTGCAGCCGATCGAAGTCAACTGCCACGTCCTTCTCGGCAATGCCAAGAAAGCCGCCAACTCCGATGATGGACATGGTTGCTTCGCCGTTCTGGTCCAAAATCAGGTCACTAACTTCACCAATGCTCTCATCGCCATTGGCGCCCGCCGTGAAGACATTTTCACCCATCAAGTTGGATGCAAGAAAGCCCATTTTCTGTTCATTCTTGAGAGACATAACCTCCAGCAAATAGACTTCGCTGTGATTTGTGTTTCCGACGCTTTGCTCCATCGGCGCTTCGGTTTTTGCTGCCGGTTTCGGCGTATCAGCCGCCATGACAGGCGATGCAACAAGAGCTACGAGTGCGGTGGATGTCAAAATCGTACGGATCATTACGTCCTCCTTACTGTGTTTCGTTTGTTTTCGAGGTAAGAATGGCCAGCGGCGCTCTGCCTATATGGCGGCGCGGCCACCTCTTGGTCCGGCGAAGGCCCAAACGATAAAGCCAAGAACCGGGAAGATGAGGATTCCTAAAATCCAAAGTATTTTTGAACCTCCTGAAGCGGAGCTCGAGATGACTTGGACGACCGCGTAAATATCAAGAATAAGAATTATTATTCCTATTATTCCATATTCCATGAGTTCAACCTCCGCTGTCGGTTTCAACTGTTAAACTCACTGGATATGGATTTGGTTCCAAATTTTTTTTATTGATCTGAAATCAGAATGAAGGAACAAAAATTTATCCGATGAGTTGGTCACACATAGAGCAAACACGGAGGCCTATATGTTTTCCTGGGCAATTTTCTTTCTGATCATCGCACTAATCGCGGCGATCCTCGGATTTGGCGGTATCGCCGGTACGGCCGTTTCCATCGCTAAATTGGTTTTCTTCGTCGCGATCGTGTTGTTCGTCATCTCAACCATTGCGCAGATAGCACGCGGGCGCAGATAAAAAAGCAGCGACCAACGGGCCGCTGCTTCGTGCTCAATAAACAGAACAACACTGTTAGGAGGGTATATCGGTTCCAAACATAAGAGCTTGGCTGATCAACACCTTGACCGCATCTGCCCTAAAAGGCTTGGTCACGAGAAAGGCAGGCTCTGGCCGCTCACCGGTAAGCAGACGCTTTGGAAACGCGGTTATGAAAATTACCGGTATGTCCGTTTCCGATAGGATGTCATTTACTGCATCAATGCCTGAGGACCCATCTGCAAGCTGGATGTCCGCGAGCACCATGGATGGACGCTCTTTTGACCATAGAGCCACGGCATCATCTTTTGTGCGTGCGACGCCAACCACCTTGTGGCCCAGATCTGAGACGAGGCGCTCAATATCCATCGCGATGAGCGGTTCATCTTCAATGATCAGGATATCCGCTTCGGTTTCCTTGGCAACTTCCTGTTCTGCTATCTCCAGAAGCGTTTGCGCCTTCTCTTCAGAGACGGAGAGAATTTCAGCTATCTCCCGCACTGTGAACTCTTCAATCAAGCGTAACAGCAATGCTTGTCGTGCCTGCGGGTGAGTGTATTGCAACCGTGAAGCCATTTTCTGCTCCCACTTCCATGGAGACGTTGGCTGAGGCGCATCGACGCTTGAAGACTGATAGAAATCGGAAAAGAGTTTGAAGAGAGCTACTTTGTCATTTTGGCAGTCAGGAAAGGCGGAGATATCGGCAATAAGCGCCTCAAGAATAGCTGTGACGTAGGCGTCACCAGCCGTTTGAGTGCCAGTTACGGCGCGCGCGTAGCGCCGCAAGTAGGGAAGGTGCGTTGCGACGCGAACGGATAGTGTCATGCTTTTTACCTCAAACTGTCCCTCTTTGGACGACATAGACACAAACGCTGAACAGAAGAAAAAGTTCCCTCGTATTGGAACTTTTTGCCATCCCTCACGTTTCGATACCGAACACTAGCGATTATGGCGGCATCATCCATGACAGACAAAAGCGCAGAAAACGGGCAACTTGCTGGCGCGAATGGACAGGTTTCAAATGACGGAACACCTGACCAGAACCTTGCGCTCGCATCCATCTCGCAAAAGCTGAAGGACTTGTTCAAGTCTGAGGAACAAGAACCCATTCCTGAACGGTTTATCGACCTTCTCGACCAACTGGAGAAGGCGGAGCAAAAGTCGAAACAGCAGGCAAAGGACTGAGATCACCATGAATGAGGAAGCTCCATCTTTCAAATCTCAGTTGCTCGGCCATCTGCCAAGTTTGCGCGCATTTGCGCGTTCCCTTTCCGGAAGTGCGGACAGGGCAGATGACCTTGTCCAAGACACACTCATGAAGGCGTGGTCCAAACAAAGTTCGTTTGAGCCCGGCACCAACCTGCGAGCATGGCTGTTTACCATCCTACGAAATGAATTTCTGACGCAAGCAAGAAAGCAGGGGCGTGAGCAGTCCTCCGGCG
Organism: Pseudovibrio exalbescens DSM 16456; assembly: GCF_000422785.1. GTDB lineage: Bacteria > Pseudomonadota > Alphaproteobacteria > Rhizobiales > Stappiaceae > Pseudovibrio > Pseudovibrio exalbescens. The sequence continues at coordinate 35,114 of NZ_AUGS01000011.1, read as the reverse complement.
ATCCATCTTATGCGGACGGACTTGCGGTTCTGCCGGAGCAACCCTCCTCACTTGATCTGAAAGACCTTCGAGCGGCTCTCAAGCAATTGCCTGAGGACCAACGCGAAGCCATCGTGCTTGTCGGTGCATTGGGCATGTCCTACGAAGAAGCAGCGGAAATCTGTGGCTGTGCGTTGGGTACCTTGAAGAGCCGCGTCAACCGGGCAAGAAGTCGCCTCTGCGACTTGATGCAGGTTGGAAATGGTGCAGAGTTCGGTCCGGAGAGCGAGATCACAGGCATCGCAACCGCGCAGGCACCCATTTAGCAGGCACCCATTTAAAGGAAGGCAGGCCAATGCGCCTCACGGCTGTTTTGAATTTTCAAAGCGGATCGCTTCGAAATATCGACCGCGACGACTTCGAAGATGGGTTGAAGAAACGCTTCGTTGATCATGGCCATACCGTTGAGGTTATGGGCGTCCACTCTGACGAGCTACAAGATGTGCTTGAACGCGCCGCACAAGACGAGAGCGCAGACGGCTTGATCGTGGCCGGAGGCGATGGAACAATCTCCGCTGCAGCAGGGCTTGCATGGCAACACGACAAGGCACTGGGTGTTCTGCCAGGCGGAACAATGAATCTGTTCGCGAGAGCACTGCGCATGCCGCTTGATTTGGACCAAGCCGTCGACAAATTGGCCCAGGCTTCTCCACGATCCGTCGACATAGCTACTGCTGGCAACCGCCCGTTCGTCCATCAGTTTTCCATCGGCTTACATCATGAGGCCGTTAAGACCCGTGAAGAGCTTGGTTATGAAACGCGCATCGGTAAAATTCTGGCTGGAGCCCAAGGAATAGCCGAAACCGTCGCATCCCCGCCAATTCTACATGCGAGATTGACGGGCCCCGAAAACTGGCAAATTTCCGGAGAATTTCAAAGCCTGTCCATATCCAACAACCTCTTCACCCCCGCCATGCCGCCATTTGCCGACAATCCCGCAGGCGGGGTCTTGGGAATATATGCCGCGACGACCGGCTCAACCGCACAAACATTGCGTTTGGTGGTTGATGCGCTGATTGGTCGAGCTGAAGACAATGAGTGCGTTCTTGTGAAAGCATTGAAACAAGTCAACGTAGCCATGTCCAACGGCGATGAGAACCTGACAGCTTTGATAGACGGTGAAGAATGCGAGCTGACCTCCGAGATTTCTTTCAAGGTTCACCCCGGGGCCCTCACGGTACTTGCCTAATGGTGGAAAGGGGAAGCAACGTGCTTGAGAACGCGGGGCAAGTGAAATCCAGATGTCACTCGCTTCAACTACGTTCGCGCAGTGCTCCTGGCGTCAGACCCAAACGCTGTCGCATCTGGCTGGTCAAATGCGCTTGGGATGCGTACCCGCAAGCGCTCGCGATTTCTGCCAGGCTTTGCTCACCCGTCGAGATCAGAAGCCTAGCCCGAGCCAAACGACGCTCGATGATGTAGTCATGCGGGGGCTTGCCCGTGGCCTCTTTGAACGCTCTGCTGAAAAAGCCCGAGGACAGACCCAGAGCACACGCCAGCGTCTCAACAGATACCTGCGTGTTCAGCCGCGCTTCCACTTCATCTTCAATGATTTTCAAGCGACGCGTGGTCATCCAACGCCCTGGCTCGATTGTGCCGTCTGTTGCATTTTCGCACCCGAAAACACTCGCTTTCAAGCGTTCCAAGGCGTACTCCGTCTCCAGAGGATCAACCGGATCCATTTGCAGCAACCAGCACCGAAGTAGGCGCGCTATATCAATTGATTGCGGGATCACTCTTCCAGTAAATTGCTCTGAGCCCGATTGCGCCAAGGGGTCGGTAAACTCAACGACCAAATACTCACCACCGGTTTCAGAGTGAGAGACGATATCACACCCGGAAGGAGTATATGCCATGCTGTTGGCACTTGCCTGAAACGCCTTCAACCGGTCGGACCCGAACGCGTGCAACCCGCGCTGGGTTTCAAATGCGAAGCCGATCCTGGGCCGCGAAGGAGTAACGCGAACAGCGTAAGAAGCGCCCGGAAGCAGTTGCAGGCTGGCTCCCGGCACGTCCATACGCCGCGCCGAGCGGGGGCGCTGTTGAATTGGCATCGCTACAGTCATCAACCTAGTTTCCAAGGCCCTTTGGTCTGGCCAGTCTTTTACATCAGATTTTTGAAAGACCCGCAGCTACTCTGCCCGCATGTTTCGGCCTCTTGCAACCCAATAGGTCGGAGAAATGACGTTATTTTCACTTGAAGAAGTATCTCGAGCATCGGATTTGATTCACCCGTTTGTTCCACCAACACCAACCTATGCGTGGCCACTGTTGGAAAAACGGAGCGGAGTAAAGGTCTTCGTGAAACACGAAAACCATACGCCAGTTGGTGCATTCAAGGTTCGAGGCGGATTGGTTTATCTTGATGCTTTGGACCGTGCTGGCGCCCTACCAAAAGGATTAGTAACCGCAACTCGCGGCAATCACGGACAGTCTATTGCCATGGCCGCACAGCACTTCGGGATCCCGGCGGTCATAGTCGTACCGCAAGGCAACTCATTGGAAAAGAACGCTGCAATGGAAGGCCTGGGTGCCGAGTTGATTTGCGCCGGGCGCGACTTTGACGAAAGCCGTGCCATTGCTGCACGTATTGCCGAGCAACGGGCCTACCATATCGTGCCGCCGTTCCATCCTGCGCTCGTTTTGGGTGTTGCAACCTACGCCCATGAGCTGTTCTCCGATGTTGCCGATCTGGATGTGGTCTATGCACCAATCGGCATGGGTTCTGGGATATGCGGGTTGATAACAATGCGTGATCTGCTGGGATTGAAAACCGAGATCGTGGGCGTAGTGGCCCAGAATGCTCCGGCATTCGCGTTGTCCTATGAAGCGGGGCGCCCAGTTGGAACCCCGAGCGCAAAAACTTTCGCGGACGGAATGGCTTGCAGGGATCCGCAACCCGAGCCACTGGATATCATCCGGGCCGGTGCTGCGCGAATTATTCAACTAACTGAGGAGGAAATCTCAGAGGCCATTCGGATTTATTATAAGGACACACACAATATCGCGGAGGGGGCCGGCGGAGCCGCTTTAGCGGGATTAATGAAGGAAAAAAGCCGCCTTTCAGGTGGTCGTGCGGGTGTCATTTTGACCGGATCCAATATCGACAGCAAGCCCTTCGCTGAAATCCTCTCAGGGGTTACACCCGCGTAGGTTTAGCAAAAATCCGTATTAACCCTGCGTTGCCATAGTTTCGCCTCAAGAGTTATTAGCACCGTAGAGTTACGAAAAGGATCCGGCGCCGGTTCCTCCTCAACCGGCGCCCGAGGGGAAACATTCTTATGTCCATACAATCGGCAAACCCGGAGGCTGGCCAATCAACCGGTGTTCTCGGCGCTATTGAGCGACTGGGCAACAGCCTGCCCAACATCACCATCTTGTTCTTCTATGCGCTTTGCATCGCCGCAATCGCATCTTGGCTTCTGTCCTATATCAGCTTTGGTTACATCCATCCTGTGAGTGGCGAAGCCATCCAGATCAAAAACATGCTGGCGCCCGCAGAACTTTTGGGCCTTTCGCAGAATCTGGTCAAAAATTTCATTAACTTCCCACCACTCGGCATCGTCATCGTTGCGACCTTGGGTATTGGCATTGCAGAAGGGTCCGGCTATCTGCGCACGTTGTTGAAGCAATTGCTCTCCATCACGCCGCAGCGCTTTGTAACCCCCTCGGTAATTTTCGTGGGTGTTGTAAGTCACATTGCATCCGATAGTGCCTACGTGTTCTTGATGCCAATCGCGGCCTTCATGTTCTATGCCTCTGGCAAACATCCGCTGGCTGGCATTGCCGCAGCGTTTGCGGGGCTTGCAGGGGGCTTTGCTGCAAGTTTCACACCCTCCATGATCGACCCAATCATGCAGGGCTTTACGCAGAGCGCGGCTCGGATCATCGATCCAACCTATTCAGTCAATGTGCTTTGCAACTATTTCATCTCGTTTGGGTCCACTTTTGGGGTGATCGGCGTCTGCTGGTACATAACGGAAAAGATTGTCGAGCCGAGACTGCAAAAATACATGCCCGTGGACACGCAGCCGGAGGAAGAAGACAAGGCAGTTCATGAAAGCGTGACCCCGGTCGAGGCCAGAGCTTTTCGTATTGCGAATTTTTTCATGCTGGCAATGATGGTGGGCCTTTTGGTGCTGTTGTACCCAGAAGATTCCATGCTGCGGGCGCCGAATGGTTCCATGACATCACCGCAGGCACCGATCATGCAGATCATCGTGCCACTGCTGTTCATCTTTTTCGCCGTGCCCGGTATTGTATTCGGCAAGGTAGCAGGAAGCTTCAAGGATACCTCCGAAATCACCAAATCAATGGAGTCGGTTACGTTCACTCTGATTGGCTTCATGGTGTTCTGCTTCTTCTGCGCCCAATTCCTTTACGTGTTCGGCCAGTCGCAGATCGGCGCCCTGATCGCCATGGCGGGTGCAGACTTCCTGCGCTCCATCAATCTGCCTTCGCAGATCACCATACTTGGCATCGTGTTCCTGACGGCTTGTCTCAACATCCTGATCACTTCTGCATCGTCAAAATGGGCAATCTTGGCTCCAGTATTCGTGCCAATGCTGATGGCAGTCGGCATCTCACCAGAGTTGACGCAGGCCTCGTTCCGTATCTCTGATAGTGCGATCAACGTTTCTACACCGCTGTTTGCGTTCTATCCGCTGATCATCATGTACTGTCAGCGATACTGCTCCAAAACCGGGGTGGGGACCTTGGTCTCCATGATGCTGCCCTACACCGTCGGGTTGTTGATTGCGATGACTGTGACGCTTTATCTGTTCTGGGCTTTGGGTATTCCCCTCGGCTTTGATAGCGGGTACGTCTATACCCCGGCTTGAAGCCACTAAAAGACAACAGGGCGGCATCAGCCGCCCTCATTCATTTCAGAAAAAGACTTGAGGTTCTGTAGCATGGGCAACCCGATCACATCGGTATTGACCGAAAAATTTTTCCGTTATGTCTCGATTTCCAGCCAGAGCAAGGCGGGCACCGGTCAGGTTCCATCGAGCGAAGGGCAACTTGAACTGGCTCGCTTGTTGGCTGATGAGCTGAAGGCACTCGGACTCAAGTCCATCTACATCGATGACAATGGCATTCTAACCGCCCATCTTCCAGGTACGGTCTCAGGCGTCGACAAAATTGGTTTCGTCGCCCACCTTGATACGGTCGATGTCAGCCTGTCCCCCGATATCAAGCCGCAAATCCTGCGCTACGAAGGCGAGGACTTGTGCCTTAACACTGAAAAGGACATCTGGCTACGCGCTGAAAACAACCCGGAAATACAGCGCTACGTGGGTGAAGATATCATTTTCAGCGATGGCACAAGTGTGTTGGGCGCCGACAATAAAGCGTCGGTCACTGTGATCATGACACTGGTTGAGCAGTTGGTTGCAAGCGGTGATGATCATGGCGATATCTACGTGGCCTTTGTTCCTGATGAAGAAATCGGGCTTGTTGGATCCAAGCGCCTTGATCTCAGCCGATTTCCTGTCGATTACGCATACACTATTGATAGCTGCGAACTGGGAGAAGTGGTCTACGAGACTTTCAACGCCGCAACAGTCTCCTTTTCAATCCAAGGCGTGACTGCCCACCCGATGTCGGCCTATGGTGTACTGGTCAATCCAATTCTCGTGGCTCAGGACATCATTGGCGAGTTTGACCGCACTCAAACGCCGGAGTGCACGAGAGGTCGCGATGGATATTGGTGGTTCAGCGGCATTGAAGGTAATCAGAACACCTGTGATATGACAATGCTGATCCGCGACCATGACCTGGCTTCGTATGAAGCGCGCAAGGCAAAGGTTGGTGAAGTTGTCGAAAAAATCCGCAGTCTTCACCCAAAAGCGAAGATCGAATTCACGATAGAAGACGTTTACAGCAACATCTCCAACTCGGTAGACAAGGACCACCGTTCAATCGGGCAGATCTACGAGGCCATGAAGGCAGAAGGTGTGGAGGCCAAAACAATTGCCATGCGTGGTGGCACTGATGGTTCGGCCTTGTCACAAATGGGCTTGGTCGTGCCAAACTATTTCACGGGTGCCCACAACTTCCACTCATGCTTTGAATTTCTGCCGCTTTCAGCTTTCCAGAAATCATATGATGTGACACGGCGGATCGTGCAAATCGTTGCCGACAAGGCTTGAGCAACAATTCACCCCCTATGGTATGCCATAGGGGGTGTTGCGTGAGCGCGAAAAAGTGACCCGCCAAGGCTGAATAATAACTAACTTCCCAAGTCATACAGGGCCAAAAACGACCAAAGCAGAGCCGGAAGCAAATAAAATTATTACGACATCTTGATTTAATAAGATATCGCAATACTCATCCTATTATAAATTTGTTATAATATACGTTTTTGCAGGATATCATAAATATAAATCAAATAATTATTTCACCATTAAACGCAATACATCAAAAGTAATGCCAGACCCCGAAATGTGGCAAATTGCATCCTGCGCCATCATCCGTAATGCTAATAGCCGCGGGGAATAAACATATATTACTTATAAGAACCCATAATATTACTAGTTGCGGGGCCTCTAAGTGCGTCATTTTCATAATTTGCTCTACGTTAGCCATGGCACCGCAGATGATACGGAAGGCTTGAAGCAAGCATTAAGCTTGGCCCGCAACAACGCAGCACCGCTGAAGGTCATGGTTGTGGGACCGGAGTTTCCTAGAGAATTCCCGAATTATCAGAAAAACTATGAGACCTTGCTGTTAGAGCAAGTTGAACAATCTATTGACACGACAAAAGCCGCGCTTGAGCTTCCGCATGATGCAGTGGATATCAGATTGACCTTGGTTGCCGACAGAACGCCAGCAATAAAAGTCATACAAGAAGTAATTCAACACGGACATGATCTGGTTATCAAAGAAGCTGAACCTCGCGATAAAAGGGGTGGTTTCAAGGCAATCGACATGGAGCTGCTGCGTAAATGTCCAGTGCCGGTCTGGCTTTGCAAGCCTATCAGTCACTCGCGCCAACACATCAAGGTTGCGGTGGCCATTGACCCCGAAACTCAGGAACCCGTTACAGAACAATTGTCCAAACGGATGTTGGAGCTCTCACGCTCTCTTGCAGATAGCTGTAGCGGTGATCTGCACATCATTTCCTGTTGGGACTATGAATTCGAAGGGTATCTTCGCAAGAATGTCTGGGTGAAAACGCCAGATACCAAAATTGAAGAAACCGTTCTGAAAGCAAAAACGGACCATCGCGCTGCGCTGCTGAATCTTATCAATACGTCGGGCATTCACGGCCCCCACCGCGTTCATCATCTTCGAGGTGATCCTTCTGACCAAATTCCGAGGTTTGTCCGAGATCACAAAGTAAATATCCTCGTCATGGGAACGGTGGCCCGAACCGGCATTCCCGGTTTCATGTTTGGCAACACGGCAGAAAACATTGTCCAACAACTCAGTTGTTCGCTGATGGCACTCAAGCCCCAAGGTTTTGTATCGCCGGTCAAGGCGTTCTGACGGGGTGGGGCATAAATGGAACGGCAACCATGGCATAGCCTGTCTGCACCAGGTACGCTGAAGCATCTGAAGACAACTGCTGACGGTCTAACAGCACAGGAGGCGCACCGGCGGCTGCAAGAGATCGGGCCCAATCGCCTACCAGAACCGCCAAAACGCAGTGGCGCGAAGCGCTTCCTTCTGCAGTTTCACAATATTCTCATCTATGTACTGCTTTCCGCAGCGGCCATTACTCTGCTGCTTGGACATTTCATTGACAGTTCCGTCATTCTCGCCGTCGTCATCGTGAATGCCGTGATTGGTTTTTTGCAGGAAGGCAAGGCCGAAAGAGCCATGGAGGCCATACGCACCATGCTGGCGCCACGCGCGCATGTGCTGCGAGACAGCCGCCGCCTTAGCATCGCGGGGGAGGAGCTTGTTCCCGGTGACGTGGTACTTCTGGAAGCTGGCGATAAAGTTCCGGCTGACTTGCGGCTCTTCGATAGCCACGGCTTGCAAATCCAAGAGGCATTGCTGACTGGTGAATCTGTGCCGAGCGACAAGACCACAGCCGTAACTGCGGAAGACGCCGCCTTGGGGGACCGTTTGGGCCTTGCTTTTTCCGGAACGCTGGTCACAGCGGGTCAGGGCATGGGCGTTGTTGTGGCAACAGCGGGCGAAACTGAAATTGGCCGGATCAGCGGCATGCTGTCTCAAGTCGAAAACCTCACGACGCCGTTGGTTCGCCAAATGGGCATTTTCGCCAAGTGGTTGACAGCGTTTGTTCTATCGTTGTCAGCGGTCATTTTAGCACTGGGGTATTTCGTTCAAGGGCACCCTTTCAACGACGTCTTCATGGCCGTTGTTGGTCTTTCCGTTGCCGCAATTCCGGAAGGCTTGCCCGCAGTACTGACCATAACACTTGCCATTGGGGTTCAGGCGATGGCAAAACGCAACGCCATTGTCCGAAGGCTGCCAGCAATCGAGACGCTCGGGTCGGTTTCGGTCATATGTACCGACAAGACAGGTACGTTGACACGCAACGAGATGATGGTGGCCTCTGCCCTGTCCCCAAAATATGTGTTCACTGTCGACGGAAGTGGTTACGAACCTGACGGTCCTGTCAACCTTGATGATCAGCCCATCAGCGGGGCGGATCATCCGGTGCTGGCGCGATTGGCTCAAGCGGCCGTTCTGTGCAACGATGCGTTTCTTCATGAGCGTGAGGGAATTTGGCAGGTCGAAGGCGACCCAATGGAAGGCGCGCTGCTGGCTTTTGCCGAAAAACTGGGAAGTTCCAGCGACACCACAAGGAAACACTGGACGCAAACTGATCGGATACCGTTCGATTCAAAACACCGGTTTATGGCAACGCTCAATCACGACCACGAAGGAAAGGCCTTCATTTTCGTCAAGGGAGCGCCTGAACGAATACTTGAGATGTGTTCGGGGCAGTGGAGTGATGGTATCCACACCGAGGCTGTCAACAGCGCTTACTGGACAGATCAGGCAGAAACCATTGCAGCCAAGGGGCAGCGGGTTCTCGCCTTTGCGATCAAACCGGTCGAACCAGCCCATACTGTCCTGGAATATGCAGATGTGGAGCAGGGTCTCACACTTGTAGGCATGGTCGGCATGATAGACCCGCCACGACATGAGGCCATCACCGCGGTAAATGAGTGTCATCAGGCTGGCATCACCGTGAAAATGATCACGGGCGACCACGCCGCAACTGCCTTAGCGATCGGCAAGCAAATAGGTCTCCACAAGACCCGGCGGGTTCTCACGGGTGTCGAGATAGATGCGCTTGATGATGCTCAACTGAAATCGGTTGTAATGGAGACTGACGTCTTTGCTCGAACCAGTCCTGAGCACAAGCTCCGGCTCGTCATGGCCTTGCAATCACATGGCATGACCGTTGCCATGACGGGTGATGGCGTGAACGATGCACCGGCGCTGAAACGTGCTGATGCTGGCATTGCAATGGGGCAAAAAGGAAGTGAGGCTGCCAAGGAAGCAGCTGAACTGGTGCTGGCTGATGACAATTTTGCATCAATTGCCGCCGCGGTGAAAGAGGGGCGGACTGTCTATGACAACCTGACCAAGGTCATCTCGTTTCTGCTTCCGGTCAACGGCGGCGAGTCCTTGAGCCTCATCATTGCCATTTTGGCCGGAATGACTCTGCCAATAACACCCGTACAAATTCTCTGGATCAATATGGTCAGTTCGGTGGCGCTTGCCATGGCGTTGGCATTCGAGCCTTCTGAGCCACAGGTTATGAAACGACCTCCGAGGCCCGTAAACAAACCCATGCTCTCGGGGTTTCTGGTCTGGCGGATCCTCTTCGTCTCGCTGATCTTTTCGGCAGGTGTTTTCGGTCAGTTCTTTCTCGCGCGTGCGCAAGGAGTAGGTCTGGAGGCGGCGCGAACCATGACTGTGAACACCCTCGTCGTGATGGAGATCTTTTATCTGTTCAGCGTACGGTACATTCACAGAACCTCTCTAACATTGCGCGGAGTGCTGGGTACCAAAGCCGTTCTTTGGGCCATCTCCATAGTTACAGCACTTCAGTTCCTCTTCACTTATTCTCCGTTCATGCAGATCTTCTTTTCTGCCAGCCCACTGACAATACCACAGGGCCTTCAGGTTGTTGCATTCGGCATAGCCGTTCTTCTGGTGCTGGAGACCGAAAAGTACTTTGTTCGATCACGGAGTGAGGCGCTATGAACATCGTCAGCAATCTGATCCACACCTCTCCGTTTTACGAAGTGACCGCACTTCTTACCTTGGCTGCAGCGGTAGGCTTGGTCGGCATGGTGCTACGGCAACCCATGATCGTCAGCTTCATTGCCGTTGGTGTACTGGCAGGGCCATCTGCGCTTGGTATCGTTCAAACACATGAACACATTCAACTTCTGGCCGAGTTGGGTATCGCTGTCCTGTTGTTCCTTGTTGGTTTGAAACTGGACCTGAAGCTGATCAGAACCCTTGGACCAGTCGCTTTGGCTACAGGTTTGGGGCAGGTAACCTTCACATCTGTTTTAGGGTTTATCATCGGTCTGGCATTGGGCTTGTCAGTTATAACTTCGGTCTATGTGGCCATAGCTCTTACCTTCTCCAGCACGATTATCATCGTCAAACTTTTGTCAGACAAACGGGAAGTGGACTCCCTTCATGGTCGCATCGCGATCGGATTCCTGATTGTTCAGGATGTGGTCGTGGTACTTGCCATGATGGCCCTGTCCGCCTTGGGCGTTGGGGTGGAGGAGGGGGCTGAAGGCACAGCACTTGGGCACATCGCCACGGTCATGCTTTATGGTCTTTTGATGCTCGGCTTTGTTTTGCTGTTCATCCGTTTCATTGCAACGCCACTGGTGAGCCGCATTGCCCATTCACAGGAGTTGCTGATTACCTTCGCTATCGCATGGGCAGCATTGTTGGCGGCAATTGGCAGCCAATTGGGCTTCAGCAAGGAGTTGGGTGGTTTGTTGGCCGGCATATCTCTGGCCTCTACACCATTCAGGGAAGCAATTGTTGCGCGCCTGTCCAGCCTGAGAGATTTCTTGCTTCTGTTTTTCTTCATTGCATTAGGCTCTCAGTTGGATCTGAGCTTGTTGGGCGCTCAAATTGTCCCAGCAGTCGTTTTCTCTCTCTTTGTCCTGATCGGGAATCCGCTCATCGTAATGGTCATAATGGGCTTGATGGGATATCGAAAACGAACCGGCTTTCTGGCCGGCCTAACAGTTGCTCAGATCAGCGAGTTTTCGCTCATCTTTATGGCGATGGGGCTTACACTCCGCCACGTATCAGCTGAATCCCTCGGCCTGGTCACGTTGGTGGGGCTTATAACAATCTCTCTTTCGGTTTACATGATTACCTACTCCCACAGCCTTTACGCGAAGCTCGAGCCTCTGCTCGGTGTCTTTGAGCGCCGCAACCCCTTCCGTGAGTTGAAGCTGGAAAAACAAGCCATACCGGCAGGGCAGTATGACGTTCTTGTATTCGGCTTGGGGCGTTATGGGAAGGCGATCGCGCATTACCTTCAGGAGGAGGGCTTCAAGCTTCTTGTCGTTGATTTCAATCCGGAGGTTGTCAAGCAATGGCGCAATAAAGGCGCTGCAGCGATTTACGGTGATGCGTGCGATCCGGCATTTGTGGCTGGCCTGCCACTGAAAGGTGTGAAGTGGATCGTGTCAGCAATGCCGCAGCATGATATCGGCGTAACTCATGAAGATCCCCGCCTGTCCCTTATAGAAGGCTTGAAGCAACAGAATTATGCTGGAGGCATTGCGATCTCAACACAGCATGCCCACGATCAAGACATACTGCGGGAGAAAGGGGCGACCTTGATACTTTTGCCATTCTATGACGCGGCACACCAAGCAGTCGCCCGCCTGAAGGAGCACATGGAAAGCACCAATGCATGATCACGGCCCGGATAAAGAACCTCTGATCATCGCGCTTCAACGCGTCATTCACTGGGCAGTGAGATTGCTCGCCATCATGATGGTCGCCGTTATTCTCATGGGGGTCGTCGATGTTGCGTGGACACTATATCAGCGGGTATTGGAACCACCCGCATTCATACTGACAATCCCCGATATCTTGGCGACATTCGGCGCCTTCATGGCCGTTCTCATCGCGATTGAGATCTTCATCAACATCACAATCTACCTTCGCGAGGATGTGATCCATGTGAAGATAGTTATCGCAACAGCGCTGATGGCTGTCGCCCGAAAAGTCATCATTCTCGACATGGATAAAACCGGGTATCTTGAGTTGTTCGGGCTGGCTGCGCTGGTCTTTACAGCAAGTATTTCATACTGGCTGGTGCACAAGACACCGGCATTCAGCGTACGATTTGGCAGGGATGGTGCGCCAGACCCGGATACCAATCCTGAAGTCGCGCGGGGAGCTGCGGCGACAACAGATGACTTGCCTGAAACAAAAGTAAGCCCCACTGATGTAAGAAAAACATGAACCAGCACAACCGTAATACACGCTGAGAAATGGATTATTCCAAACTATTCGTCGCATGCTCGCAAAGCCAAGAATGTAGAATAGCAGCGCTTTTGGATCCCGCCGCATCTTTTGCACGAACGATGTAATAGTCAAATTTCTTTGCGTTGAGAGCCGAGTCTTCAAAGACCTTAACCAAGCGCCCCGACTTCAATTCGTCTTTGACATTTGCATGGCTGACCAAGGCAATGCCCAAACCTGTAACAGCCGCATCGATAGACATCATTTCATTTGAGAATTTGTGCGCCTTGCTCGCCGCCAAGTCAGAAACCGGCACACCCGCACTCTTCAACAACATCTCCCAATTAGGTACAAAATCCGGGCTGCCGCGCCAGTCCGTATGCAACAAGGTGTGGTTCAACAACTCGGCCGGCCTCTTCAAGCCTCCATGCTTTTGAAGAAAGTCCGGGCTTGCCACTACGTGATAAGCCCCGTCCATAAGCTTCTGCACATCCAGATCAGGGTAGTTGCCATCGCCATACCGGATGCCGATATCGGCCTCGCCATGCGCCAGATCGATGAGGTCATCGGTGGCATTTATCCGGATCTCGATTTGCGGATATTCTTCGTTGAACCTTTCCAGTTGAGGCATGAGCCACTTCATACTGAAGGTGAACGGCGCAGTGAGAGTAAGCCAATCACGCTGGATATCGTTCTTTATGACAAAGCAGGCTTCGGCGAAGTTATCCAATGCTTCCGACATCAAAGGTGCAGCGAGCTTGCCAATCCGGGTCAACTCCAAGGCTCTGGTCTGGCGAACAAACAGCTTAACGTCATAAAAGCCTTCGAGGGAGCGAACCTGTTGGCTGATTGCTGCCGGTGTGACGTTTAATTCATCTGCGGCAAGTTTAAAGCTGGAATGGCGGGCGGCTGCCTCAAATGCTCGCATCCAGTTGAGTGGTGGCATACTTCCTGGCGACCTTTTGTGCCAACTCAATAGTAAAACTACTCCACGCGAAAGAAACCATAGTTTGTCCTGTTCGAGTACGTTCCTTTACGCAGTGGTGTCAAGGGACTCGGTCATTTCATCTGCGTAAATCCACTGAGTCGTGAGTTGCTTGATTGAACGGGGACACTATGCCAACTGCAAAAATAAGCCGTGCGGGTTCACTTTCGGCACCTCAGCGCGGTGCTCTCATCGCCTGTATGACGAGTATCATCGCCGCCGGCTCTTACACCACGCTTGCAGGGCTACTAACGACCGAATTTGTTGCGGAAATCGGTTGGGGCGTCGATACAGTCGGCCCCGGCATTGGAATCAATATGCTGTTTTACGGGCTGACAGCACCGTTCTCGATATATGTCATGCGGCGCTATGGTATAGCCCGGGTTGCAAACATTGCACTTGCTATGCTTGTTACTGGGTCCCTTGTCGTCCTGTTCCCACAACCGGTTGTTTTCAATTTGGTGTGGGGGTTCATTATCGGGATTGGAACCGGGTGCCTGACCATGGCCTACGGCGGCCTCATCGTAAAAACCTGGTTCCCGAACCGACAAGGAACAATTGCCGGTTTTCTTGTGGCCTCTAGCGTCTTCGGCCAGTTCGCCCTCTTGCCATTTTGGTCTGAAGTCATGCAGCTCTATGGCTGGCGGGCTCCTCTCATCGGGTCCGCGCTGATTGCGGCATGTGCCATAGGGATCAATGCATTGTTCCTGCGCGAACCTGAAGACGTCGATCAGCCAGACCGCGCAGCACCCACTGGAAAGACGCACCTCTACCAAGAAGTTTTCAAAAGCCTGCTCACCGCAATGCGTACCCGCATATTCTGGAGTTTGGTTGTTCTGTTCTTGATTTGTGGCGCGACAACAAACGGCATCATGTGGAGCCATTTCACAATGGCGGCAACCATATGCGGTTTGACCGTCACGGCAGCTTCCTCCGTGTTGCTGTTGATCGGCATTTTCAATGTCTTTGGCACGACGCTTTCAGGTTGGCTGACAGATCGCATCGATGTGCGCACGATACTCACCGTCGCCTTTTTGGTTCGCGCGCTAACCCTTCTTTGGTTGCCCTCCATTCTCGTGGGGGTATTCGACACCCGAATTGTAACCTTCGCCATCATCTTCGGTGTCATGGATGTGGCAACTGTGCCTCCAATTATCGCCATCTGTAATCGCGTCTATGGCTATGACGGCCCATCAATATTCGGTTGGATCAACGCTTTCCATCAGTTGGGGGCCGGCCTGATGGCAATGTCGGGCAGCATGATCTGGCTGGTGTTCGGGAACTACGATCCGCTTTGGTACGTCTCCGGAGTTCTGTGTCTGATGGCCTGTGTCGTCGTGTTTACCAGTTCCTACGCCCCAAAGACCCAAGTTCAGGCCCAAAGCTAAACACCAATAACTGGAGAAAACTTAGATAGATGTAATTCAGGAAAGGGAAGTTCCTTGAGTAATATTCAGTTCAAAAGTCCTAGTCTGTCTCATGCTAAAGACATCATTCGTCTTGTTGACAGCACTCCGCGGCTGGATCGAAACAGCAAGTATGCCTATGCGTTATGGTGTTCACACTTTGCGCCCCATTCCGTCGTCGCGATCCGTGACGAAGAAGTCATTGGCTTTCTAACTGGATTCAGATCCCCAACTCATCCTGATACATACTTTCTTTGGCAGACAGCAACCAAACATCGACATGGTGTAGCTGGGCTGGGCGTCGACATGATTGATTTTGCGGTTCGGAGAGAAATCGACAACGGTGCCACCAAGATCGAAGCCTCGGTTGACAATGACAACAAACCAATACGCGTTCTGATGAAATCCTTGGCAAAACGCCTGAACGGACGGGTTGAAGAAGAATTATTGTATCCAGGCAGTTTGTTATCGACTGAAGATGATCAACATCACGATGAAATGCTCATGCGTATTTGTCTGCCGCAGGACGCAAGAATAGAACGTGCGCCGCGGCTTTCAATTGCTGCATCTCGCAAGGAGGCCATGGCATGACCTTCAACCTCCATGATCAAAACGGCGGCTGGGTACCTGGTGAGCAAGTAGCCAAGGATATAGTAGAGAAATACGGCACGCCAGCCTTCGTATACAGCGCTGACTACATTCGACAAAACTTCAATGACCTGCGTGGCAAAATAGATTCATCTGTTGACCTGCTTTACTCGTTGAAGGCGAACCCTAACGCAGCGATTGTGGACTGCCTTAGGTCTTGCGGAGCTGGCGCAGAGGTTTCATCGCTGGCCGAACTTCATACGGCAATTCGTGTTGGCATCAATCCAAATGACATCATTTTTGTAGGGCCGGCAAAAAGCACCGAGGAAATCTCCGACTGCATCAGGTTTGGTATATTTGCGATTGTTGCAGAATCCAGCCGAGAGCTGGAAATCATCAATGAGCAAGCGGGGGAACTGAGCGCACGACATCCTATTAATGTCATGCTTCGGATCAATCCGGATTTTAAAACCGGCGGATCAGGACTGACAATGAGCGGGAAACCACGTCAGTTCGGGATTGATATAGAACAGGTACCTGATCTGCGGGACACCTTGAGCGCGCTTCCACTCGTCCGGGTTATGGGTTTCCATGTTTACATGGGCACACGATATCTGGAAGCCGAGCCAATCATCGAGAATACAGAGAAGATATTGGATATGTCGGAGCGCCTGTCCAAGACACTCGGCACTCCGATAGAGGTTGTAGATGTTGGAGGTGGATTTGGTGTGCCATACTTCGACAATGAATCCCCTCTCGACATACAAAAATTAGCCAACGGTATAAATTCTGCAGTTGCAAGTTTCAAACGCAACAATCCGTCCACGCGCATCATAATAGAACTTGGGCGTTACTTGTCGGCCGGGTGCGGTGCTCTTCTGACAACAGTGCGATACACCAAGGTTTCGCGTGGGGAGCACTTTGCTATAGCCGACGGAGGTACGAACCTCCACATGGCTGCTGTAGGCGTAGGTGGATTTGCAAAACGTTCATTCCCTATTGTGAATCTTAGTCGGGATGCTTCAGAAACATCGCAAAAAACAACTTTGACAGGCCCTCTTTGCACACCCAGCGACACCATTGCTCGGAAAACCAGCATAGGCGACGTTAAAGAAGGTGATGTGCTGGCGATCATTTGCTCAGGAGCATATGGCCCCAGCGCCTCACCGACAGGATTTCTAAGCCATGGCTATCCAAATGAAGTTCTTCTTGATGGTGGAGATCTGCACCTCGTGCGTGCTGGTGACGAGGTAAACGATATTATCGCCGCCTACAGACTTCCTGGGGACTTACCCCTTCCTCCGCAAAACAAGGAGTTCACAATCTCAGTCCGGCTTTCAGCCTCAGATGCGCATTATGGTGGCGGCATTGTGGATGGAGCTCACATCCTGAAACTATTTGGAGATGCAGTAACCGGTTTGGCCGCCGTGCAAGATGGAGATGAAAGCCTTTTGCAAAACTGGGAAAGCGTCGAGTTTCTTCGGCCAACACGGCCAGGCGATTTCATCACTGTCCGAGCGCGCGTGACCCGACAAAAAAGGCTACGTCGTTTCGTAGAAGTAGAGGCTTTGCGCACTGTAAGGTCCACAAACTCGGGGTCATCATCTGTTGAAGCCGTTCATCCCCCGGAACGGGTAGCAACCGCACGTGGTCTGATCGTCGTGCCTATGCCGAACCGCAGCAAGAAAGTTGGGGTGTGACTATGGCTTTACTACATGAACGTCTTGATCGTGCCGCAACTACAGAGCCAGAACGCATCGCCATCGAAACCGATAGCGTGTCGCTATCCTTGTCCGAGTTGGCCGAGCGCGCCCACGCAATGGCTATCTGGTTATCCGAACAAGGTGTTGAGCGCGGGGACCGAATAATCATTCAAGCCAAAAACGATCCCATTTCGGTCGTACTCATCTATGCCATTAGCGCGGTGGGTGGGTGTTTTGTACCAGTTCATCCTTCTACACCTCCAGAACAACTGGCCTATATCGAAGGAAATTCCGAGGCACGTTTGGTAATCTCTCACGTCGCCGGGAAATGGATTGCCCGCGATGGCAACAAACGACAAAATCTCCCGAACCCCTTGGAGCACCGTCCGTCTAAGGTAGTTCAGACGCAGCTGACAAAGTTTGATCCTGATATCGTTTCTGAAGATCTCGCCTGCATGATCTACACCTCAGGTTCCACCGGTCGTCCCAAAGGCGTAACCTGCCTGCATAGGCAAATGACATTCTCCATCGGCGCGATCGCTGAAGCACTTGACTACAGAGTCGGAGACCGGATTTTTTGTGCATTGCCATTGTCGTTCGACTACGGCCTCTATCAGGTCTTTCTCGCGATTGAGAGCGGCGCATCACTTTGGCTGGATGATCCGGAAGTCGGTGGCCTCGGGCTTTTCAAAGCGCTTAAGAATAGTGAAGCGCACGTCCTGCCTGCGGTTCCTCCGATGATAGATGCGTTGGCCGTGATGTCCAAACGCAAGCCAAGTGGTCTACCAAAATTGCGGCTCATAACGAATACCGGCGGGGCACCCTCACCAGAGTCAATCAAGACTCTACGCACTGCGCTTCCGAACCTGGGTTTCCAACTCATGTACGGGCTTACCGAATGCAAGCGCGTCAGCATTACGCCGGTAGACGGTGACTTGCAAAGGCCGGGAACCTGCGGAAAGCCACTGCGAGGCACGCGTGTCGAAGTTGTAGACGACACCGGCACTCCTTTGCCAGCAGGTGAGGTAGGTGAGTTCGTGGTGTATGGCGCCAACATGATGGCCGGGTACTGGAAAGACGACGACCTGACTCAGCAAACATACCGAAAGCAACACGCAACGCTACCACGCCTTCACAGCGGTGATTACGGATGGATGGACGAAGAAGGTTACCTTTATTGCCAAGGTCGCCGGGATGATATCTTCAAAATAAGAGGCTTTCGTGTCAGCTGCTCAGAAATCGAAGCCGCTGCAACTGAAGCACCAGAAGTCCATCACGCTGTCATGGTGCCTCCCGCGAAAAACCGTGCCGCGACGCTGTTTGTATGCGCTCCAAGTGGAGAGTTTGACCTTCTGCCATTTCTCGCAAACCGGCTCGAACGCCACAAGCTACCCGAGAAAGTGCGGTTCATCGACGACATGCCGAGGACTGCAAATAACAAATACGACCGAAAAGCACTAATCAGCCTGATGGAGGCTGAAAGGGCGAAAAAGACCACTACAGAGGGGATAGAAACCTATGCTTGACAAGCCCTTGACGCAGCAGGAGGCAAGAGAGCAACTCCGAAAAGCTCTAGCTTCAGTTCTTGAAGAGCAGATCCCACCATTATCCGATGAAATGAACCTCTTCAGTGAGTTTCATCTCGATTCCATGAGCATGCTTGAAACCCTCATGGAATTGGAAGACATGCTGGGCTTCCATGTGGATCCGGAAGAACTCGACATCAAGGATTTCGAGACAGTGGGTGGATACTCGAGCTTCTTGGTATCCGTAAAAGACGCTGCTTGAGACGAATATGCAAAACTCAACAAAACTGGGAGAAGAAAATGATCATAAGATCTTTAGAGGGGATCACCGATACAGATAGAGATATCAAGGGAGCACTGGGCACCTGGCGTAGTAAGCGCCTTATACTTGAAGACGACAAGGTAGGTTTTTCGCTCCATGAGACCACAGTTTACCCGGGAACGGTGACAGATCTTTGGTACAAGCACCATTTTGAAGCTGTATTGTGTGTTGAAGGTGAGTGTGAGCTCACAAACAGAGACACAGGCGAAGTACATATGATCCGCCCAGGAGATATGTATCTACTCGACAAGCACGATCGCCACACGCTTCGTCCGCTCACAACCTTTCGTGCCATTTGCGTATTCAATCCACCAGTGACCGGACGAGAGGACCACGACGAAGACGGAGCTTACCCACCGGCGAAGGTTGCAGCACAGTAGTTTCGAGTGCTGAAGCTATGAAACTGCAAGAAAAAAAGACTGATAGTCTTGACAATAATTGGGTGAGAAACGGTGTCAACATATTAGACACGAGTACAGATGCTCAAGATCTCCTGTAATATTATCTAATTTTCTAAATGGATGATCAAAGCACGTCCTGAAACAGGCGCCCCAAATATAAGACATATCCTGTGGCCCCACGATCTAATTCAACACAGGAACTGAGTTATGTCCAAGACGACCGAAATTGAAACCATTTTCTCGCGTCGAGAATCTAAAGTGCGAAGCTACTGTCGCACATTTGATGCCATCTTCACGACTGCTCAAGGCTCAGAGTTATGGGACACAAAAGGGCAGCGTTTTATTGATTTTCTTGCTGGGTGTTCAGCTCTGAACTATGGACACAATGACCCGGACATGAAGGCTGCTCTGATCGAGCACATTAGCGGGAATGGGATCACCCATGGTCTTGACCTGCATACTCAGGCTAAGGCTGACTTCATTACAGCATTTGAAAATTGTATCTTAAAATCTCGGAATCTCGATCACAAGGTCATGTTTACAGGGCCTACAGGCTCAAACGCTGTAGAAGCAGCTTTAAAAATCGCCCGCAAGGTTACTGGGCGCAGCAATGTGATTGCCTTTACCAACGGCTTTCACGGCATGACGCTGGGTGCACTGGCCGCGACTGGAAACAGTTACCATCGCGCGGGTGCGGGAGCCACCCTGAGTGGCATTTCACGGTTACCATTTGACGGTTACGTTAACGGCGCTGCATCTCTGGAGTTACTTGAACGACTGCTCCAAGACCCGTCATCCGGGCTTGATGCACCCGCAGCGATCCTGCTCGAGACTGTGCAGGGAGAAGGCGGGTTGAATGTAGCCAGCGATCACTGGTTGCGAGGGGTCGCTGAACTTGCTCGAACGCACGGAGCGCTTCTCGTTATTGATGATGTTCAAGCCGGCTGTGGGCGCACAGGCCCTTTCTTCTCTTTTGAGGAGATGGGCGTATCTCCTGACATTGTTACCCTTGCCAAATCGATCTCAGGATTTGGGTTACCCATGGGGCTCGTGTTGGTGAGGCCAAAACATGACATTCTGGGGCCCGCAGAGCACAATGGCACGTTTCGCGGTAACACCCACGCATTTGTTACAGCTCGCATCGCGATAGAGAAATTCTGGAGCAACGACAGCTTTCAACACGACATCAACCGACGTTCCCAAATCGTGACGACCGGATTGAAGCGAATTGCTGAGACCATCCCTGGCGCACGTCTAAAAGGCAAAGGCATGATGCTTGGCTTAGACGTTGGTTCAGGAAATATAGCTTCAGCAATATGTCGCCGAGCCTTCAAGGATGGGCTAATTATTGAGACGTCAGGCGCACACGATGAAGTGGTTAAAGTGCTGGCCCCACTGACAACACCAGATACCCAAATTCACGAAGGCCTTCAAATCCTCCTCAATGCCGCACAAGAAATCGCCCCTGCCGCCCATGTGGCCGCAGAATAGCATTAACGTTTTCCATTAATCGTCATTTTGGATGCGGTGCGACAGCAATGTACAGCTCCGCATTTACGTAGAGTGGACGCCGCCTTTTGAAGCGTTGCGATAATCAGCGGTTCAACAGCATGTGCGAATGCGCATTGTGAGTGCTTTCAAAAAATCACTGCCAACGACCGTTCGCTCCCGTCACTTTTCATGCAAACAAGCAAGGTGGCACAACTTCATGCCGTTGGATGTACGACGCGTTTTTTTGGGCCTCGTAAATCCACAGGCCTATCTGCATGTTTCCAGGCGATGAACTCCACAAACAATCGGCCAGATATTTCTACAGCACTTGATATGCGTCAAGGCGCATATGCGGTTTGATGCATATTCCTATCAACATGCAAGAGATACTGAACGCAATATCTGAACCAATCCGCCGTGACGCCCTTGCCATCATTTGGGATGGTGGTGAGCATTGTGTCTGTGAGCTGATGGCGCGGCTGGAAGCCAGCCAGAGCCGTATGTCCAGGCACATGAAAGCATTACGTGAAGCCGGTCTCGTGATTGACCGCCGGGACGCACAATGGGTGCGTTATCGACGGAATCCGGAATTGGCACCTGAACTTGCAGCGGTGATCGACGCGGTTTTGGCAGCAGAAAAGGCCACCCAAAGGAAAACTGCATGACTACCAACACAAGGGGACAGCAAGTTCCACGAGGGATGCCAGTATGGGCGTGGTATTCCAGCCTTCCCGTCGGCGCATTGATCTGGTTTATTCTTTATGGACAGCTGGTTATTTTTTCTGAATGGGTGACAAAGCTCTTCCCGGTTGAACGGGACAGCCACGCTGGTGAAGCTATAGCATTCTTTGTATATGACGTTCCCAAAGTACTTATGCTTCTCATCGCAATCGTGTTCGTCACTGGCGTGCTCCGCAGTTGGTTCAGTCCCGAGAAGACGCGGGCTATCCTTGCTGGCAAGCGTCAAGTATGGGGGTATCCACTGGCCGCCGCGCTTGGTGTGCTGACGCCATTTTGCTCGTGCTCGTCGGTTCCTCTGTTTATAGGTTTCGTCTCAGCGGGCATCCCGCTTGGTGTAACCTTTTCCTTTCTTATCGCCGGCCCCATGGTAGGACCGGTAGGACTTGGGCTGCTTTACGGTCTGGTGGGCTGGAAGATTGCCACAATTTATCTCGTGTTCGGCTTTTCCATTGCCACTGTGGCTGGCTTTGTTCTGGGCAAAATGAACTTGGAGCGCTACCTGCAAGACTGGGTACGCGAGCTAAACACAGCTCCAGTTGGAGACGTACCTGACGCTAGGCTCACTTTCGCAGACCGCCTTAAGATCGGGGCAACTCAGGTGCAAGAGATCGTCGGCAAGGTCTGGTTATGGGTCGTTGTTGGTATCTTGATTGGCGCTTTAATCCACGGCTATGTCCCCGAAACACTGATGCTGCAGATCATGGGCGGGGAAACGTGGTGGTCTGTCCCTGCTGCAGTCGGGGTGGGAGTGCCAATGTACACGAACGCAGCAGGCGTTATACCGATCGTTGAGGCACTGCTCGGCAAAGGGGCTGCACTCGGCACTACGCTCGCATTCATGATGAGCGTGATCGCGCTTTCACTACCCGAGATGATAATTCTAAAGCAAGTGCTTACCTACCGACTGATCGCAATCTTCATAGCTGTTGTGTCGGCAGGCATTCTTGCCACTGGTTTTCTGTTCAACTTAATAATCTGAAGGAACATTGCATGAAGAATGTCAAAGTCTATGGTCCCGGCTGTAAACGTTGCGAGACCGCTGAACAGATGGTCCACGACACAGCAAGTCAGCTTGGTGTCGAGGTTACAATCGAAAAGATTACTGACGCGAAATCAATCGCCATGGCCGGTGTCATGTCCACACCGGGCATCGAGATTGACGGCAACCTTGTTCATACCGGAGGCTTGCCAGAGGTCGCCAAGCTCGAAGGTTGGCTAACGGCCCAATAAAGCCTCGTTTCAATGATCGCCGTCCATGCTGAACGCCAAGCCCCGGCACCATGTGGCTGGGGCTAGCCTGTCACGTAGCGGAGCTCTGATTTACCCGTGCCGACAACTCGGCATGACTTTCCACGCGCTCTGAGTACCGGTTCACCAAGTACGCGTGACTGTCCCGGGTCAGGAGAGTAAACTTGACCAGTTCCTCCATCACATCCACAATCCGGTTGTAGTAAGCAGAAGGCTTCATGCGACCGTCCTGATCAAACTCATCCCATGCTCTGGGCACAGAGGACTGGTTCGGAATGGTGAGCAAGCGCATCCAGCGTCCCAGTATTCGAAGCTGATTGACCGCATTGAAGCTCTGACTTCCCCCACATACCTGCATAACAGCCAGTGTTTTGCCCTGCGTCGGTCTTACGCTGCCAAGGGATAGAGGAATCCAATCTATCTGAGCTTTCATGATCGCGGTCATTGCTCCGTGTCGCTCAGGGCTGCACCACACCATACCCTCGCTCCACATCACCAACTCCCGTAACTCCTGCACCTTTGGATGTTCATCACTCACAGAATCCGGCAAAGGCAGGTCGTTGGGGTGAAAGAACCTCACCTCCGCGCCTAGGGAGGTCAGGATGCGTCCGGCCTCTTCCGCGGCAAATCTTGAATAGCTTCGCTTTCGCAAAGAACCATAAAGAATAAGGATACGCGGCGCATGACGCGCGCGCGAACTTGGGAACAGCTCATTTTCATCAATTGTTTTGAAACAATCGGGTCTGGGATCCGCCAACCGTGGTCTCCTCTGTGTCGTGTGTTGGGAAAGCAGCCGTGAACATTCCGCCATTGGTACTATTTCACTTCGTCGGAAGCCTCCGCGTCTTTTCGTTGAAACGAACAAAAGGACATCTTTCAAAACGAATTCGCCGACGGGTAGCGCACAAAACAAAAAAACGCCTCGACACGACGCCAAAGTTGAACTGATGGGGCTCACGCGTTTAGGCACAACCCAACTGCGTTATTATTTCTTTATTTCATGAACTATAGAAATGTCAGTCGCAGGTCAACCGCCATTTTGAAAAACAAGCGGTCGACATAGACGAAGCCGCGCGCTTCGCCCGCCATGAAGGGCACTAGACCACGCCTTTACGTAGGATAATGTTGGCAAATCGGCGACGATCTCCCGTACGGATCACGCAGAACGCGTTCAAGGCGCGATCATAGAAATCTTGGCGGAGCAGGGGCGCGACACCGACACCATCTCCTTCATGTTTCTGAATAATTTTCTTATAGTCCCATGCTGCCTCAGACAGCTCCAATGTGTCCTCTTTAGACGACATGCTGAAAGCAGGACATTTGAAGCGGTAATCCAGAGGAAACAAGGGTAATGATGCGTGCAAGAGGTCCGATACCGTAATACCGGGAGCCTCGATGCACTCAATTCCGCGCGAAGCAGCAGGAAAGTTCGCATCAGAAATGACAACTTCGTCACCATGACCCATGCGAGCGAATACATAAAGGATTTCAGGTGACAGAACTGGGCTGACGGTTTTCAACATCACACTAGTCTTCAAAAAGAGATTAGAAGCAGGAGGCCCGTCATCTGATCCCCCATGAATACAGATGACGGGCATGAAAGGGGGCTGTGTTCCGCAACCAGCACCTCCTTACCTCGCTACTTCAGTTTGAAGGGCCGCATCGATACGGCGATCCGCGGTATCCATCTGGCATCGAATGAACTGCATGGCGTGTTGCGCCATGTCGATGCTGTCGGACCAGGTATCGCGCCAGATTGCCAGCCGTGCGGAGTGCACCGGATTTGTGATAGCAGACGAGAATACTTCCAGCGCAATCGGCCCCTCGTAGTTCACATCACGCAGTGCACGAAAGATGGACTGGAAGTCGATTGACCCGGTGCCCAGATAGCCGCGATAGTTATCCGCCAAATGGAAGTAGCCCAAGCGATCGCCGGCGCGCTTGATGGCTGCAACGGGATCTGGCTCCTCGATATTCATATGAAAGGTATCCAGATGCACAAAGCAATTATCCCGGCCTATAGCTTCAATCATCTCCAATGCTTCTGCACAAGTCGTAGAGAAGTTACTCTCATATCTGTTCAGACACTCAAAGTTCAGAGAGAGCCCCATCTCACTTGCGCGTTCAGCAACCCGTTGCAACACCTCAATAGCGTTGCGTCGACCGGCATCGCTACGCATGACGTCGTGCTTGGCAAGACAAGTGTGGGAGGGGCCGGTGATGTGTTTTGAACCCATGTCTCGGGCCGCGCTTAGTGCATCGAGCATCAAAGCCTCGCCCTTGGCCGCAATGCTCTTGTCTTCACTCCCGATGTCTGTTTCTTTGGTGTGCAGAAATGGTGTACAGCAGAACATATTATTGTCCTGCAAAGCCTTTGCGATACCCTCAATTTCCAGAGAATGTGGATCGCGAACAGGAAGCTCGAGATAATCATAGCCACAGTCGGATGCTTTCTCGGCAGTACGGCGGACATCGTCCGCCGACCACGTTGCACTCCAGACCTGAATATGGGTTCCGATTGGATTGCGCATTTCAGTCTCTCCTGCCTTAAGCGTTCTGACCGAAAATGCGAACTTTAAAGCCAAGTTCCTGGCTCAAAGCTACCATTTCCTCAAAGACATCGCCGTAACAAAGGGCGATGTGGTTACTCATGTAATGTGCCATGATGGTATCACGCTCGACACCTAAATAAGCGGTAATGAGCGGCCATTGCGGGGTTGCGCCATTCCACCATTCCTGACGCTTGTCTTCCGGGATGTCGACAACTTCACCACGGCCAATATCCATCCATAACTCGCCATTCTTCAAGAACGTACGCGCCCAGGTAATTTCGCCTGGAAGCGCATAGCCTGCAAAGGTACCGCCAGGGATTTTAAACTTGCGACGGACCTGACGATAAGAGTGCACCCCTTCAAGACTGTCCGGATTATGATTATAGGCGTACGCGCCTCCGTTGCCGGAGTTGCACAACATCCATACGGTGCGACCATCGTGCTCGCCAGCCCAACGGGTGTCGTGCATGAAAACAGACTGGTTTAGGCCTTTGCCCTTCAATAAACGCTTTAATAGTTCAGCAGGCATGGCATTGCCTTGGTCTGCCTCAGTGGCACACACGATGGTATCACCATTGCCTTCTGGTCGGCATTGAGAGTTCAAAAGTCCCTCAGCAAAATCAGAGGCCGGACGCAGGCCAAGAAGGCCAATCTGGAACTGCCACCCCATGCAATCGGCCTTAAACTCATTCGCCATATCCAAAACAGCAAGATAGTCGCGCAGTTGCTCACGGGTGTGCTCTTCCCTGAAGTCACCGCCGTCAAGCTCTTCTTCTTCCCAGTGGAATGTCACACCCTTGTCTTTGACGAACTGCAGGGCCGCATCGATACGCGCTTCCGAGACGTTCTTGCCCCATTCGATCACCCAGGCCTGATCCACTTTGTTTTCTGTAAAGCCATATTTGGTGAGGAGACGAGTGCCGAAATAGGAGTTGACCATACCCTGCGAAGTATCACCCAGCATCATCATCATGATGCGACGCCGACGAATGTCCTCGGCAGTTTTGAGCGCGATCTCATGCGCGGCGGGACTGATCGGCGCACTAAAGGACAAGTCGTCTTCAGGGTAGTGAATACGCCCTGTAGTCGCCCATTCTTCCAGACGCGCCATGAATTCATCATTTTCCGACCAATCCGCTGCATCAGTCCAGATACGGCTGTAGGGCCGATCAACACTTTCCAGACAAGCGCAGGTATTGAGCATACCAACGAGCCCTGGCCACTTTCGATTAAAGTTACTGGCCAGCAGCAAGGGGTTATCCTTGCCAACAACCCCGTCAACAACATGAGACCCCCAAACCCAGTGGCAATGAATGCCAATCATCGGGTCATCAATGTTACCCAACATTTCGATGCCCTTGTGCGGGCGGTCAATAAAATCGCCAACACGATATGGGTTCATGCCCAGTGTTTTTAGGGCCTTTTCCATTTGCCGGGTAGATTCTTCAACCTGCGGCCGCGCCAGCTCGTTTGGGGCACTGACATATTCACCCGGCCAGTAGATCGCGACTTTTCTTCTCATTTTAAACTCCCAAAGACAGGGGACCGGCGCAGGCTGTAGCTATCCTAACGGCTTAGCTGAAAAGAGGTGCGCAGGACCCTCGAACAATAAACTCGGTTGGCAGCATCAGCCGGCGGTGTGACATGGGTTCAGTTGCATCAATTCGCTCCAAAAGGAGGCGAACCGCTTCTGAACCCATTTGCGTGGCCGGCTGACGAACTGATGTAACGTTTGGATTGATTGCCTCTGCCCATGCGCCGCCGTCGAAGGTTATTACGGAGACTTCATCGGGCATGCGCAAATCAAGCCGATTGAGCGCTTTCACAATTCCCAAACCTGCGTGATCGAAAGTCGCGAACAACGCGGTTGGTGGGTTCTGCGACGACATCAACTCAAAGACCGCAGATTGGGCCCGTTCGACTGTTGAGCAGTTTTCTCTTACCAATCCGGTGGTATCGAGCCCTGATTGCTCCATGGCACTTCGATAACCACGAATTCGGTCTCGAGAGGTAAAGCTGTACGGAAACGACGCTATCGCGCCAATTCGCTTGTGTCCTAATGAAATCAGATAGTTAACAGCATTGAATGCGGCGTCATAGTTGTCGACTACAATGCTATCGGCTTTGGTATCCGGTGCAGCACGGTCAAGCACCACAAAGGGAACACCAATTTCTCGTTGAATGGCCTCAACATCGATTTCTGATCCGGCCGCCGGAATTATAATTCCGCCCACTGGCCGCATTGAACTTGCGAATTGTAGATACTTGTCTTGAAGAGCGTTATCTTCCAGAGCGTTGCAAACAAATACGGCATAACCTTTTTTGTTGGCTTCGCTTTCTATTGTCTGTGCCATCTCTGCAAAAACCGGGTTTGTAATACCCGGCAGAATGCAGGCGATAGTTGGAGTCGCACCCATCTTCAAACTGCGCGCAACGCCATTCGGCCGATACCCGACCTCTTTGATGGCATCATTAACCCGCTGAGTGAGCTCAGCGCTCACCTTCGTGGTTTTGTTAATGACAGCAGAGACTGTTGCAATTGAAACGCCAGCGGCTTTTGCAACGTCGCGCATGGTGGCCATCGTACGTACCTTCCTTTGATTGAATGAATTGGCACAGACCTACCACATTCCACTCAATCGACGAAATTCAATCTAAACGTTTCAATACACTTAGTTTGAAATAAGCCGTACAAGCAATAAAGAAAAACACTTACGCCTCAATAAATAGCCGATATCTGCGCTTATTAGTGATATACACCGGCGATCTTATACGCCTCATTACGTACTTGAAGAATCTAAACGTTTTGATACCGTGAACTGGCAATCATTTGGAGCTACCGGTAAACCGTGGACGGCGTGAGCTTTAAAACCCCTCGGGGAGATCAAGCAAAGACACAACCTATCCGGGATGCCGCATTGGGAGAAAAATCATGAAAAGAACGCTTTGCACTTTGGCTGCAGCAGCCACAATGGCGATGGTCGCCGGCAATGCGAATGCAACTATTCGCATGAAATTGGCGCATAATCTGGCCGCAGATCATCCCACAAGTCAGGCGCTGCAGCATTTCGCAGAAGAAGTAGCGGAAAAGACTGATGGCGAAGTCAAAATCAAACTGTTTTTGAACGGCGTTCTTGGCTCGGAACGTGAGGTATTGGAACAGCTCCAGAATGGGGCGGTTGACATGACACGCGTGGGGGCGTCCTCGCTGGAAAACTTCAATCCCGTCTACCAAGCCTTCACGCTTCCGTACCTGTTTGAAAGCGAAGAAGCATTCTACCAGGTCATGGAGGGACCGGTCGCCGATAAAATTTATCAAGCATCCGCAGATAGCGGCTTTGTAGGCCTGACGTTCTTTGATGGGGGCGCACGCAGTTTCTACACCAAAGAAAAGCCCATCAATCACCCGGATGATTTGAAGGGACAAAAGATCCGCGTCATGAACAGCCATACCTCAATTCGCATGGTTGAGCTAATGGGCGGCACACCCACGCCTCTGGCTTATGGCGAGATCTACACTGCACTGCAGCAAGGCGTTATTGACGGCGCCGAAAACAATCCAACCGCGTTGACGCTTGGGCGTCACGGTGAAGTGGTCAAATATTACTCCTTTGACGAACACGGGCGCATCCCTGACTTTCTGGTCATCTCCAACAAGAGCCTGGAAAAGCTCAGTGACGAGCAGGAAGCAATTGTTCGCGAAGCAGCCCGCAATGCCACCGCGTTTCACAAGGAAGTATGGCAGGCGGCTGTCGCCAAGGCTGTTGTAGAGGCAGAAGAAAAGCTGAACGTTCAGATTTCCTATCCCGAAAAGGATGCCTTCCGCAAAGCGGTCATGCCACTTTACGATGAATACCGTAAGGACCCGGCGATCGACACTCTGGTCGGTGAAATCCTGGCGGCACAATAAACCGGCGTATCATTCAAAATGGGCGGCTTCAGGTGCTATCTGGTGCCGCCCTTTTTTCCATCTAGAGCAATAAGCATTAGGAAGATATCTCAGCGCTTTGAGCAAAAGTCCAAGCAATGAGTTGTCTTCGGCCGACTAGGGAGGTCGACTATGCTTTTCACGATAAAAAGAACTCTCGAAAGGGCGCTCGCGGTAATAACCTCTGTCATGCTGGTCATCCTTGTTGGTTTGGCGGTCTGGCAAGTCTTCACCCGCTACGTGCTCCAGCAACCTGCGCTTTTCACAGAAGAGCTTCTTCGCTTTTCCATGATTTGGATGGCTCTTCTCGGCTCGGCCTACGCCTTCGGCATCAAACAACATCTTGCTCTAACGTATTTTCGTGATGCCCTGACAGGGTGGCGCCGAAAGGCGATAGTCCTCTTCAACAATCTGGTAGTCCTGTTTTTTGCCTACTTCATCCTCTTTCTGGGCGGCATGCGAGCCGTGGATTCAACCATGACGCAGTTCTCGCCAATCATGCGGCTAGCCATGGGACAGGTCTATCTGATCCTTCCAATTACCGCGGTACTGGTTTTCATCCTTCAGGGAATAAACGCCATTCTCGAGTTCACCGGCAAAGACCGCGAATTCGAAGCAGGCGAGCGCTGAGCGAGCATCGATCATGGACATTATCTTCAGCTTTATGGACGAAGCACTGTTCGCAGCTCTGTCTCTGTTTGGACTGTTCTTCGCTTTCCTCATCACCGGCGTACCAATCTCTGTCGGCATCGCCGTCTCCTCAATCCTCACGGCCTTGTTCTTCATGCCCGCTGACACGGCTTACTTTGTCGCAACACAGAAGATGTTTGCAGGCATTGACAGCTTTACATTGTTGGCAATTCCCTTCTTCATTCTCTCTGGCAACCTCATGAACAAGGGCGGCATCGCCATCCGTCTGGTCAATCTGTCAAAGCTGGTCAGCGGCCGTCTTCCAGGGTCTTTGGCGCACACCAACGTCATCGCAAACATGCTGTTTGGTTCCATCTCTGGGTCGGGAATTGCTGCAGCTGCAGCCGTAGGCGGTACAATGGCCCCCTTGCAAGAAAAAGAAGGTTACGATCCATCTTTCTCTGCAGCGGTCAATATTGCCAGTGCCCCTTGTGGCATTCTTATCCCACCAAGTGGTCCGCTTATTCTGTTCTCACTTGTGTCAGGGGGCACCTCCATCTCCGCGCTGTTCATAGGTGGCTACGGTCCCGGCATCTTGATGGGTCTGTCCATCATGATTGTGGCCTTTGTCATCGCCAAGAGGGCAGGGTATCCACTAGCGCCACGGTCAAGCTTCTCTGAGGGCGTAAAAATCGCACTAGATGCGTTGCCCAGCTTGATGATGGTCGTCATCGTGATAGGCGGTATTGTGGCAGGCGTATTCACCGCAACTGAAGGTGCAGCGGTCGCTGCGGTGTATTCCTTCCTGCTGTCGCTAGTTTATCGCATGGCATCCTGGGAGGAATATGTTGAGGTTCTGCGATCTACCGTCGTCATGAGCGCGTCAATCCTGTTTCTGATCGCAGCGTCCGGCATTATGTCCTATGTCATGGCCATCACAAGTATTCCGGATGTAATCGCAGAGAGCCTTATGCAATTCGACAGCCCCATCGTGATTTTTCTCATCATGAATGTCTGTCTACTGCTCGTTGGCACCTTTATGGACCTGACACCGGCCGTGTTGATTTTTACTCCGATCTTCCTGCCAATTGCCACTGAGCTTGGAATGGATCCCGTGCATTTTGGCCTGATGATGATTTTCAACCTCGGCATCGGAAACATGACACCACCCGTTGGCGCGGTACTGTTCGTTGGCTGTAGCGTGGGCGGCGTGACAATCGAACAAGTTTTCAAGCCTCTGCTTCCATTCTTTGCAGTCCTCATCGCAGCGCTGATGCTAGTCACTTATGTGCCTGCAATCACTACCGGCCTACCGAAGCTTTTGGGACTACTCTAACGCAAACAAACAAGGCATGGGCCGGCTATCGGCTCCTCCGCACGCAACGGGAGATTTGAAATGATCACGGCGAAAAAACTTCTTGATGTGAAAAGGGCGCCAGAACACGTTGACCTCATCACGGATGGGCCAACAGTTCGACTGGTATTCTTGACCGATGATATCATTCGTATTCGGGCCTCGTTTGATGGCACCTTCGAAGAAGCATCTTATGTCCTGACAATGACTGCCTGGGACGATCATCTGGATGATTTTTTGAAAGACGAGCGGACACGAGTGACGCCGATTACGCCTAATGTGGAGGAAAGAAAGAAGCGTTACATCTTCTCCACGGGCACAGTGAATATGTCGATCACCAAAGATCCGTTCGGCATTGAAATTACCGATAAAGAGGGAAACCTTCTACATAAGGACCTCAAGGAGAAGTCCTTCGCCAAGGATCACTTGGGACGAGTTTACCACTACGTGGAACGGGAGATCGATGACCGATACTATGGTTTTGTCGAGACTTCTGGCTGCCTCGACAAGCATGGCCGACGAGTGCGCATGGCTCCAAAGGATGCACTTGGATACGACGCGGAAAGTCAAAACTGTCTCTACAAACACATCCCGTTTTACATCAAGCTGAAAGGTGCGAACCGACAGGCTGTAGGCCTGTTCTACCACAATCTGTGGCAATCTGAGTTCGACATGGGCGGAGAGCACTCCAACTATTGGCACCACTATAGCTATTGGACCGCTGACGGTGGAGACATCGATCTCTTCTTCATTAATGGCCCGGACCTGGCATCAGTGGTGAAACGTTACACCGACTTGACCGGCAAAACAGTCATGCCACCGAAGTACTCACTAGGATATCTTGGCTCGACAATGTATTACTCCGAGCTGCCTGAGAACTGCGACGATGAAATCATCGGCTTCATCGACAAGAATTTCGAAGAAGGTATCCCAGTTGACGGGTTCCAGCTCTCATCAGGCTACACTGTCGGGGCAGACGGCCTGCGCTACTTTTTCACTTGGAACACCAAACGCTTTCCGGACCCTGCAGGCTTCTTTGCACGCATGAAGGAGAAAGGGGTCATGGTGTCGCCCAACATCAAACCGGGAATACTATGCACCCATCCGTATTACGATGAGTTCAAGAACGGCGATGCCTTTATAAAAACCCAGGATGGGTCGGATACCTATGTAGACCGGTGGTGGGGTGGCCCAGGGTCATTTTTAGATTTCACCAATGAGAAAGGTCGAGAAATCTGGAAACAGATGATCGTGAAAAATCTGACCTGCTATGGCACCTCGTCGATCTGGAATGACAACTGCGAATACGATCTGTCCGATCATCTCGCGCAGGTTGATGGGGACGGAAAGCCCCGACCAGTTGGTGAAGTTAAGGCAATCCTGCCAAACCTCATGTCCAGGATGAGCCACGTCGCCGTTGCCGAAACAACACCAAATGAGCGTCCCTATGTTATTTGCCGGTCAGGTGGTCCGGGTATCCAGCGTTACGCGCAGACATGGGCTGGCGACAACCCGTCGCAATGGAAGACTTTAAAATACAACATCGCCACTATCCTTGGCATGGGTCTATCCGGTGTTGCGAACCAAGGCTCAGACGTTGGCGGCTTTCAGGGACCATCCCCTGAAGCAGAACTGCTCGTGCGATGGGTACAAAACGGCATCTTCATGCCGCGCTTTTCAATCCACTCCTGCAACACCAACAATACGGTGACAGAGCCGTGGATGTACGAGCAATATACAGGCACCATCAGGGAAGCCATTCAATTGCGCTATCAGTTGGTGCCTTACCTGTACTCTCTCATGTATGAAGCTCATGATGTTGGCTCGCCAATCATGCGTCCTCTTGTCTATGAATTCCAACAGGATGGCACAATCGACAATGAGGGTGTGCAATTCATGTTTGGACCATCCATCATGGTGGCCAACGTGGTCGAAAAGGGCGTAAATCGACACAAGGTTTATTTGCCAGAGGGCTCTGACTGGTACGACTGGTCCACGCGCAAGCGCTACAAGGGCGGGCAAGAAATTGAGCTGGACGTCGATATGAACTCCATTCCCATGTTCCTGCGCGACAATGCAATCGTCCCTACCACTACCGGGCTGTTCTCCATCGCCAAGGAAGAGATAGAACATCTCAATCTCATCATTGCGCCACGCAGGGACAACACCTCCACGCTCTATGAAGATGACGGAAAGACCAACGAGTTTAAGTCCGGCACTTACCTAAAGACACATGTGGAACTGACAGCAGGGGACCAGACCATCCTCAATTTCCGAAAGGAAGGGACCTACCAGAGCGCCATCAAAGAAATTGTCCTTGAAGTAATCAACGAAGAAAAGGGTGCTTTCTGGGTCACCGTCAATGGCAACCGCATCCAACAGTTCTTGGATCGTAAGAAGTGGGCAGACGCTGACACCGGCTGGATCTATGATGCGACAACCTCCGCTGTGAAGATCAAGTATCCAAACATCATCGATGACTATGAGGTGGTTGTGAGCTTTGAGGATTTCGATCTCATAGGTATGACCATCGAGGATGAAGACGACTAGAGCGAATTTCGTCATTTCAACCAATGGCAAGGGGCAACAGTCGCCCCTTGCTTGCTTCTTGGGAAACTTCACTATGAGTGCTGTCGCTACGGAAGGCGCCCCTGAAAATCGGGTCCGCTATGGAATTGTTTGGTTGGTCTGCGGCATGCTCTTGTTTGTCTGCACTGACACTGTTGCACGTCACCTAACTCAAACTTACCCGGTGCTCCAAGTTGTCTGGGCACGACTGTTTATTCATCTGGTTCTCATGACTTTGGTGCTCCCCCCGAAGGTACCGAAATTCGTGCGCCCGAAAAACCCGAAAGCAACGTATCTGCGTGCAATTATCGTGTTTCTAACCAGCATCGGTAGCGTGGCAACGCTGCAGTTGATACCTGTGGCAAATATGCACGCCATCGGCCTATTGGGCCCGATGTTGGTCACGGCTTTTTCTGTACCCCTGCTAGGGGAGAGTGTGAACAGAACCCAATGGGCTGCAATTTCTTTAGCGTGTGTAGGCGCTGTTTTGATCGTCAAACCAGGTTTTGGCGTGTTGCAGCTGGGCTCACTTATTGCCCTAGCTACAACCGTCATCTACTCTCTCGGACATATCGCTGCCCGCTACGCCAACCGTTATGATGAGCCCTCCACGGTGCTGTACTGCACCGCGCTCGTCGGAGGCGTGCTCTCATCGCTCATCGTACCGTTCTTTTGGAAGGCGCCCAACCTTGAGGTTGGCTGTTAATCTTGCTCATCGGCACCTTGTCAGGACTCGGTCACTATGCGGTTATCAAAGCCTTCTCGTTTGGGGATGCGTCAAAAATTTCTCCGTTCAACTACTCCAGTTTGGTATGGGCCATATTGGCCGGACTGGTTGCCTTTGGCGAGTTCCCCGACAGTATCACCCTAGGCTCTGTTGACAAAGTTTCGTAGCCAGAGACGTGCAGCCGCGAGATTGAGGAAAGCTTCGAAGGACGCTTTGGTTTTATCGTATCGTGTAGCGATCCTGCGGAACTGTTTGACCTTGTTGAACATGCGCTCGATCCGGTTCCTGTCCTTGTAGGCCCGGAAGTCGCAAGGTATCGGTTCCCTGCGGTTTGACTTTGGCGGAATGACAGGGCTGATGCCAGCCAGCAGCAGGCTTTGGCGCACTGCATCGCCATCGTATCCCTTGTCAGCCAGGAACAGCCGAGGTTTGCGGAAAGGCATATCCAGTAGGGC
>NZ_AUGS01000010.1 GCF_000422785.1 Pseudovibrio exalbescens DSM 16456 | reverse complement strand
TGGGCAATCCTTACCCGCGGAGAGACTTATAGACCCTATGGGCAGCCTGCCTAACCGCACGCAGCCCGAACCGAATTGGCAATAGCAGTCGATGATGCGTAACGATCGAGCCAATGGAGAGGCAAACCCGTCTGATTCAATGCGCCATTAAAGCGCGTCATCTTGATCAGGGACCTCACCGGCGGATTTCCATCAGGGCCAGCGGCAAACGCACGCCGCAAAAACAGGCCGGACATATGAAAGCAACCGATCACCGCAACAAGACAAAAACAGCTCTTGCCATAAGGGGCGTCCACATATGAATCACAGCTCAGCTGATTTGGGAATCCACTTTGTCAACAGGCCCTAGATCGCCCTCAAACAATCGGCGGGGGTACCTTTTTCTTCTGCCCTAACTTCGCAGGGAAATAACAGTCTAGTGGCGCTGTCTTTCGGAGTTTCACAGGTCGAGGGCATGCCAAAGCGCACGTCTTGACCGCGCCACAAATCTCAATTTTGTTCCAGCCATCATCTAAAACAGGAGCAAGAGCCGAGATTACTTTCGCAAGAAAGCCGCAATGAGACTAAACGCCGTTCAGGCCCCAGCTCCGCTTGACCAAACACTCATGACCGCCCCGGACATTCGCGCATAGATTGAGCATAAGCTCGTGTTCAAAGAATCAAAATACCTCAAGCGCACACCTATTTGATGCGTTTGCTGGAGCGTCAAAGCCGGAACGCAATAAAAATATTCGGACTGCCTTCTTCTGGAATTGTTCCAAAATTGCAAATCAGAGCCATTTCTTTCCCTAGCGCCCCGCTGCACTTAGAGCCGCCAGACGCCAACCTTTGCCATCTGACGCAAACGCAAAGCTCGGAACCCAATAGAAAGGTTCGACGAACCTCTTATCCTGGGCTCAGAATCTTCTTTTCAAACTTATATATATGATATACAAGATATCCAACCTTGGTAGGAGCCATAGATGAACAATACATTTGATAGCATTCTCGGAGGCTTGGTTGAGGACACGGGCAACCGCCCCATGACCGCTACCCAAATCGTACACCGACGTTTGCGGGCGGAAATCATCTCGCTGAAACGCCTACCTGGTGACCCAGTCAGTGAGAAAGAAATTGCTCTCGAGTGCGGCGTCAGCCGGACCCCCATTCGGGAGGCTTTGCTAAGACTCTCCGAAGAGAAACTGATTGATATTGTGCCTAAATCTGGAACGAGAGTTTCCAAAATCCCGGTCGCATCCTTGCTGGAGGCACAAGTTGCCCGGACAGCCTTGGAACAGGTTACGGTACGTGCGGCGGCTCAGCGAGCACAAAGAAGTGATGTGGCGAACTTGCAAGCGACCATCGTGCTCCAGCAGGAGCATCAGGAAGCGGATGATACCGACAAGTTCTATAGCTCTGACGAGGCACTGCATTTCGCCATCGCTGTCGCCGCGGGCTATCCTGGAATCTGGCGCTTCATTGAACGGATAAAGCTTCAGGTTGATAGGTATCGCCGGCTAACGCTACCACAACCACATCGAATGGAACGCGTTCTCGACGAACACACCGAAATCGTGGAGGCGATTGCGGCACGTGATGACGAGAGAGCCGTCATGGCGATGACCACTCATCTGGGTGGGCTAAGTGCAGAAGACCTGCGCGCAATTCATGACACCAATCCAAACTATTTCATCGGAGACATCAACAGTGTCTGCGAAAAATGGAGTGACGGAAACGTCGGGCTCCTGACCCAAGCTGCTCCCCGCCTATCCTAGGCGGGGCAGCTCATACCAAACGCCAACCTGTTATGGGAGGAAACCATGTACAACAGGACACATTTTCTTAAATTGGCCAGTGTAAGCGCACTAGCCTTGGGAGTTGCCTTTACACCTATTTCAGCATTGGCTGAAACCGTTTTTGAAGTAGCATTCAATCAGCCAGAGTCACATCCTCAGTTCAAAGCAATGCAACGCTTCGGTGAAGCCCTCTCCGAGCGGACGAACGGCGAATACAGCGTGCAAGTGTTTCCAAATGAGCTCCTGGGTGCTCAGAAGGAAACAGTTGAGATGACACAAACCGGCACAATTGCCATGTCACTGGCGGCAGCAAGCCTCCTGGAAAGCTGGAACCCCGACTTCGTCGTCTTCAACCTTCCTTACATGTTTGATAGCATCGAACAACAACGTGAGGTAGTTAACGATCCGGAAATCGTGGGCGACCTTTATCGTTCAGTCGAAGATCAGGGCATTGTGGTAATCGCCGCGTTTCATGGTGGTGTTCGTAATGTTTACCTCAAGGACCACCCCGTCAAAACGCCTGAAGATCTTGCAGGTCAGAAGATCCGCGTCATGCAATCCCAAACCAACATCGACATGATGAATCTCATGGGCGGCGTCGGTATTGCCATGGGTCAAGGCGAGGTTTACACCGCAATTCAAACAGGTGTTCTTGACGGCGGCGAAAACAACGAAATCGTCTTTTCCTCTCTGAAGCACTCTGAAATAGCACCATACTATTCCTACACTCAGCACCTAATGATGCCTGATTATTTGGTGATGAATGCCGACATCTACAACAACATGCCCGAAGACGTGAAAGAGATCTTTACAGAAGAGCTCTTGAAGGCCGTTGATTACGAATACGAGTCTTTTGCTGAATCCGTAGCCGAAGCAAAAGCGGATGCTGAAGCGTCTGGCGCTCAGTTCAATCAAGTTGATCTTCCAGCTTTCCGAGCCGCAGTCAAACCACTGACTGAAGAAAAGCTGACAAGTGATGTAACAAAGAAGATCTACAGTCAAATCCACGGCGGCTCGTAAGCGGCGATATTACAAATTGACTGTAACAGGCCTCGGCTTTTCCGAGGCCTCGACCTCGAATGAGGAACCTTTCTGTCATGTATACGATCAAAACCTGGATCGACCGCTTGCTGGCATCCATTTGCATCGTCCTGTGCGGATTCTTGACCGTCGTCGTGACTTGGCAAGTTGTCGGGCGTTTCCTGTTCAACAGCGCCGGCGCAATCTCCGAAGAACTGGCAAAGATCATGTTCGTTTGGCTCGTCTTGCTCGGAGCCGCCCTTCTTTTTGGTGAGCGCGGGCACATGAGCATCGAAATCTTTGTTGATGCATTTGCATCTCCCCGCCGCAAGAAAATCCTGCAAATCATAACCAACGCCCTCATTCTGTGTTTCGTCGCAGGAATCTTGCTTTTCGGCGGCATAGATGCCGTTCAACGAACCATGCGGCAAACCAATGCAGCAATTCCGTTTATCAGAACCGGGCAAATATACATGGCGCTTCCACTCTGTGGTGCGTTCTCCGTTTACTACTGCCTCTACAACATTTGGACGGACGCTCGCGCGCTGACCCGCGACGCCAAAAAAGCGCCTGTCGGCGAGGAGGATTAAAAATGGCAAATGCAGCCGACATAGGTTTGATCCTGTTGACCTCAATTCCAATCCTGCTCGCAATCGGCGTACCGATCAGTGTCAGCATGGGCATTGGCTCTGTACTGGCCATGGCAACGATCTTTTCTTTCGACCGTATGGCCATAACGGCCGCGCAGCGCATCTTCGCCGGTGTAAACTCATTTTCTCTGCTGGCAATCCCGTTTTTTGTACTTGCAGGTACAATCATGACAACTGGCGGCATTGCACGAAGACTTATCAACTTCGCCAAGGCCTTGATTTGTTTCATCCCCGGCGCCCTTATCCAAACCAATATCGTCGCCAATATGCTATTTGGTGCCATCAGTGGCTCAGGGGTTGCTGCAGCGGCCGCTATTGGCGGGGCCATGGGACCACAACAAAAAGACGACGGTTACGATCCAAAGTTTGCAGCCGCCGCAAATATAGCGTCCGCGCCCGCCGGTATGCTGATACCGCCAAGCAACACTTTTATCATCTATTCTCTCGCGAGCGGGGGCGCATCAGTCGCAGCCTTGTTCGTTGCTGGCTACATTCCTGGCATATTGTGGGGTATTGCTTGCATGGTACCCGCAATATTCTTTGCGAGAAAGGCTGGATACAAGTCAGAACGCTTGGCTGACTTCAAGACAAACTTCAAAACAACAATCGACGCAATACCAGCCCTCATGATGATCGTTATTGTTGTAGGTGGCATCATATCAGGAATATTCACGCCGACGGAAGCCAGTTGTATTGCGGTTGTTTATGTAACAATCCTATCATTTTTGTACAAAACAATAACAATCAAAATGATACCGGAGTTTTTGCTTCAGACGGTTAAAACTACTTCGATGATCATATTCATGATTGGTGTTTCAGCGATCATGGGTTGGATAATGGCCTATGCTCAAATTCCGAATATCATCGCCAGCTCTTTGCTGTCCGTGACGGATAGCCCGATCCTGATCATGATCATTATGAACCTGATCATGTTGCTCCTCGGTTGCGTGATGGACCCGACACCCGCCATCCTAATCTTTGCGCCAATCTTTCTGCCAATAGCGACATCATTGGGTTTCGATCCGGTCCACTTTGGTGTGCTGATGGTATTCAACCTTTGCATCGGCACTATCACGCCCCCCGTCGGCCCAATCATGTTCGTTGGTTGCAAAATCGCGGACTTGAAAATTGAAGATGTGGTCAAACCGCTGCTGCCGTTCTTCTTAATCCTCGTTGCATTGCTCATGGCGGTCACGTTCATACCGGAGCTTTCACTGGGACTACCAAAGGCAGCGGGGCTGATCCGCTAATCGAAAACCTCAACGACAGGCAACAGTTTTGCCTGTCGGCGCAGTCAACAATCTTGAAACGATCATTGTGCGCGGACGCGTACACCCAACAACTGGAAGGGGACCTTGGCAAACCATGGTCCATGCATTTCCTATAAGGAGTTGTCAGATGAAAGCGCTGGTTTATACCGAACCTGGCAAGGTCGAAGTGCGCGATGTGCCGGTTGCAGACGGCAAACCCGGTGCCGTTAAAATTCGAATGCACTATTGCGGAATATGCGGCACAGATATTGGCATCGTTGGCGGGAAACATCCGCGAGCGAAGGCGCCATTGGTCCTAGGTCATGAGTTTGTAGGCACGATTGAAGAGGTACGCGAAGGCAGCGGGCGCTTCAAACCCGGCGACCGGGTAGTGGCTTATCCATTGATTTCATGTGGC
This sequence comes from Pseudovibrio exalbescens DSM 16456, assembly GCF_000422785.1. Classification (GTDB taxonomy): domain Bacteria; phylum Pseudomonadota; class Alphaproteobacteria; order Rhizobiales; family Stappiaceae; genus Pseudovibrio; species Pseudovibrio exalbescens. The sequence goes on along the minus strand of NZ_AUGS01000010.1, from coordinate 149,848 downwards.
CACTGTCTGCCCTGCCGTACTGGCAATCCTCATGTTTGCGATACGCTGAAGCTGATCGGCATCGACCAGGATGGCTGTATCGCTGAATATGCCTGGATTGATGAAGATGTGCTTTTCAAACTACCGGAAACCATGAGCAACACCACAGCGGCCTTGGTGGAGCCACTTGCGGTTGTTGTGCGATCAATGCATCAGGCGCACTTTGAACTTCTGGACTCTGCGGTGGTTACTGGAGCAGGACCGATCGGCATCTTGACCGCAATAGTGCTTAAGCATTCAGGCGCCTCGCGCATCATTATTTCTGACGTGGATGAGGCCCGGCTATCACTGTGTAAGCAGTTTGGATTCGAAACCGTAAATGCGCGAGAAGCCAGCATCGTAGACTACGTCCGCCAAAGCACCAATGGCGAGGGTGTCGACATAGTCTTCGAGTGCTCCGGTGTAGAAAGTGCAGCAGCGGAAATGACGAAGCTTGCCCGCATTGGCGGTATGATTTGCATGACCGGGATCCATAAGGCGCCGCGCCCGGTAGACTTGCGCGACATGAACTTCAAGGAACAGATCCTTATCGGCTCACGTGTCTATACCAAACGCGAGTTCGAAATGTCCGTCGCCTATGCCGCATCCATTGCTGCTGATCTGGAGAAGGTAATCACGCAAACAGTGCCACTTACCAAAGCAGAAGGCGTGTTCGACATGATCGCCGACCCGACAGTCAATACTGTCAAGGTCCTCGTCGACTGTCAGGCATAAGAAAGGGAAAATCCAATGACAAGCAATGATTTACGCGGTCAAAAGGCGATTGTAACCGGCGGGACACGTGGTCTTGGCAAAGGAATGGCCGAGGCACTGTTGGAAGCGGGTGTGAAAGTGGTCATCTTCGGTTCCGGGCCAAGCGTACATGCAGTGGCCGGGGAGTTCACCACGCGTGGCTTCGACTGCCATGGCGTCGTGGCCGACCTTGCCAACGCCGATGCAAGGGCAAGCGCCTTTGGTGAAGCGCTCGATATTCTGGACGGGAGTCTTGATATTCTTGTCAACGCGGCAGGTACACAGAAGCGCCATAAAAGCGAGGAGTTCCCTCTGGAGGACTGGGACGCTGTGCTGCAAGTGAACCTGACAGCATCATTCGATCTGTGTCAGCGTGCTGGACGGGTCATGTTGCCCAAAGGCGGCGGCAAAATCATCAATATCGCATCCCTGCTCAGCTTCTTTGGTGGGTTTACTGTTCCTGCATATGCCGCGAGCAAAGGCGCCATTGCACAGATGACCAAAGCCCTCGCGAACGAATGGGCCTGCCATGGCATTTGTGTCAACGCGTTAGCGCCCGGCTACATGGCGACCGACATGAACTCGGCACTGATTGCTGACGAAGGCCGAAATGCCGAGATATCAGCCCGCATCCCCGCGCACCGCTGGGGCACAGCAGATGACATGAAAGGGCCGCTGCTCTTCCTCGCGTCCGGTGCATCCGACTACGTAAACGGCGCAATCATACCCGTTGATGGCGGCTATCTTGGGCGTTGAGCGCTCGTTGTGATGACATTGAAAGAAGAACCGATGAAAGTCGTTGTATCTGATTGCGATCATAAATCCATGGACATCGAGAAAGATGTCTTGAAAACAGTCGACCTCCAGATCGAGCATTTGGACTGTAAAACAGAGAAGGACGTTATATCCCATTGCGACGGAGCCAATATCGTCCTTAATCAATACGCTCCTTTCACAGAGAGGGTTTTCTCTGAACTTGCTCCACATCTTGGTCTCATCGTCCGATATGGCGTTGGCGTTGACAACATAGACCTGGACGCAGCAACCAGACACGGCGTGCAGATCTGTAACATTCCAGATTATGGCATGAATGAAGTCTCTGATCATGCCCTTGGGCTCATGCTCGCTCTAATTCGAAAAATCCCGTTTATTACTGAGCTGACCCGAGAAGGCGTTTGGGACTTTCGCAAGACAATTCCAGTTCGTCGAGTACAAGAAATGACAATCGGCGTGCTGGGAGTGGGACGCATTGGCGGTCTATTTGCCCATAAAGTATCTGCTCTGGGTTGTCGGGTGCTGCTGTGCGATCCGTACAAGGACAACCTCGCAGCGACGATTTCAGGCGCACATAAGGTGTCTTTCGACGACCTGTTAGCCCAGTCAGATCTCATATCCGTTCATTGCCCGCTTTCAGAAGAAACGCGCGGCTTACTGGGTGCAAACGCCATTTCCAAAATGAAACCGGGAGCCATGCTAATCAACACGGCCCGCGGCGGCATTGTGGATGAGGCCGCTCTGGCTAACGCTCTGAATTCCGGGCATATCAGCGGCGCCGCGATCGACACCGTTGAACGGGAGCCGCTGGCGTCCAGCTCCCAGTTGTTGGCGATGCAGAACTGCCTCGTCACACCGCACATGGCCTACTACTCCGAGGAATCCTCCGAGGAACTGAAGCGAAAGGTCGCCGAAGAAGCAGTTCGGTTTTCCCAAAACGAAAGTGTTCACTATCCGGTCAATGACCCAGTCCGGACTGAGCTCGAACAACTCAATTAATCGGTACTTGGACTGCTGGTTGGGAAGGAGAAGCAGTATGATCTATGGACAATTGGAGAACATGGCCCACGAAATTTCGGTTGTTCCCGGAATAGTACTTGAAGGCCTTCGGTTTCTCGAAGGTAAAGACTTCGCTAGCCTTCCAGCCGGACGCATCGATATTGATGGCGATCGTGTTTTCGCATTGGTTCAAGACTATCGAACCAAACCTGAAACTGAAGTTCGGCCAGAGGCTCATTCTCGCTACCTTGACATTCAATTTATCGCCTCTGGGTGCGAGAAGATAGGCTTCGCTTCATCGACAGACGCACCACCAGCAGTAGAAGACTACAGCGAAGAGCGGGACATTCGTTTCTACGATCACGTCCCACATGAATCCTCGCTCCTGATGACTGCTGGAAGCTACGCCGTTTTCTTTCCATGGGACATCCACCGCCCTGGGTGTTCGATTTCGGAACCCTGCGACGTTCGAAAGATCCTTGTCAAAATCGACATGCATCACAACCGCTGAGCTGTTCTCGGAGACCAGAAACACCAGCACACCTCGCACCGTCACCAAAGGGTCTGACTAGTTCCGCGGTTCAATCCTGTCGGAACAACGAATCCGGTTTGTAACCTGCGCCCAGCCAGTTTTTAAAAGGAACCCTCCAATGGACATCAGATATTCCGTAAATCAGCGCGATTTCAAGCGCTACACTACTGAAGAGATCGCAAATGAGTTTTTGATAGAAAGCTTGTATGCACCAGACACGGTCAAAGCCGTCTACACCCATATCGATCGTATGGTGACGCTTGGATGTATGCCCGTTGCAGAGACGGTGCCACTGGACAAAGGCATTGATTGCATGAAGGCCTTTGGCACAGAGTTCATGTTGGAACGACGTGAAATCGGCATTTTTAATCTTGGAGGTGAAGGCTCTGTTGAGGCAGATGGTGGAACCTTTTCTCTAAGCTTTCAGGACTGCCTGTACATCACCCGAGGGACCAGAAACGTTTCCTTTAAAAGCGCGGATCCTGGAACACCCGCAAAATTCTACATGGTATCGGCTCCAGCACACAAAAGCTGCAAGACAACTTTCCTGAAAATGGAGGATGCAAAAAAGGTTCCTCTTGGGGCCAATGAAACCAGCAACAAACGGGTCATCAATCAGTTCATTCACCCGGACGTTTTGGAAACATGCCAGCTCTCCATGGGCCTCACCCAACTGGAATCCGGAAGTGTCTGGAATACAATGCCCCCTCACACCCATGAGCGGCGCATGGAAATCTACACCTATTTCAATCTTCCAGATGATCACGCTGTGTTTCACATGATGGGTGAAGGACAACAAACACGCCACATTCTGGTTAGAAACGAACAGGCTGTAATCAGCCCGTCCTGGAGCATTCACTCGGGCTGCGGCACCTCCAATTATTCATTCATCTGGGCAATGGGCGGCGAAAACCAAACCTTCACCGACATGGACGCCATCCCCATCAACGAATTGCGCTGACAAAGACGGCCCCTTTTGTGCCCCTCAAACGGGTCGTTCCATCGGGGGCCGTCAAAACCGGCATGAACAGCAAACACCGGCACCTCAGACCATTGTGCAGTTCGTGCAATGGTCTTCGAAACACTCACGCACAACGACAGATAAACGAGAGCAGAAATGATGTTTCCAAGTAGTTTTTCTCTTGAAGGCAAAGTCGCATTGGTAACGGGCGCCTCCTATGGAATTGGTTTCGCAATGGCCAGCGCCCTCGCAGAAGCTGGTGCGCGCATCGTCTTCAATGACATCAATCCAGACGCCCTGAAGAAGGGCGTAGAAGCGTACGCACAAGCTGGCATCGACGCAAAAGGTTATGTTTGCGATGTCACTGATGAGCACGCAGTACAGAAAATGGTAGAACAAATCGGCGAGGATGTGGCTCCGGTTGATATCTTGGTCAACAACGCAGGCATCATCAAACGCATTCCGATGCACGAAATGAAAGCCAGCGAATTTCGCGAGGTCATAGATGTTGATCTGACAGCACCCTTCATTGTCGCCAAGGCCGTCATTCCCAGCATGGTTGAACGCGGCGGCGGCAAAATCATCAATATTTGCTCAATGATGAGCGAGCTTGGAAGAGAAACCGTCTCCGCCTATGCCGCTGCAAAAGGTGGCCTCAAAATGCTGACCCGCAACATCGCGTCAGAATATGGTGCAGATAACATCCAGTGTAATGGAATAGGCCCCGGTTACATCGAAACGCCCCAGACAGCGCCTCTACGCGAGCCTGGCCATCCTTTCAACAGCTTCATTCTGGCAAAAACTCCGGCAAACCGCTGGGGCACCACCGACGACCTGAAGGGTCCTGCGGTATTCTTGGCCTCCAGTGCATCGGATTTTGTCAATGGACACGTCTTGTATGTGGACGGCGGAATATTGGCCTATATCGGCAAACAGCCCTAAATCTTGGGGAACCGGCCGGAACTCTTCCCGCCGGTTCCTCCATTCCTGCCTTCTGTCAAAACAGTTGGTAAGCTCCCAATAGGCAGCTTTTGAACATTTGTCTTAGCCATTCTTTGTGGTCTGGATTATCAAGAGCGCACAAAACCCACACAGTTAAACTGACAGGTTGCCACTGTGTGTTTACTCCCTCTGCCATCCGGGTATGCTCAGGGCGCAGTGCTTTGGGGACGCCATGACAGATCAACAAGATCCAGAAAACGACAACATGCATGCCGTGTGGGCTCTGGTATTTTGGTGCCCGCCCGCCATCGCTGGTTTTCTTGGGGTTTATTTTGGATGGACCCGGAACCAATATATTGTTGCCTTCAGCATAGCGGCACTTCCTCTTCTTGTGTCGCTTGCAATTTATTTTGCCTTCCTTGTCATAGATTTCTGGCGCACAGTCTCATGGCTCTGGCGAATTGCGGCAATGTCCGCCGCAGCCATTCTCACCTATGGAGCCAGCCTGTTCATTTGGGGCTGAGTCAGCGGACCTGCAGTGCCCCTCGCGCGACCTTCGGCAACGCCACGACCAAGGCCCCTTCTACCTTTTTTAGGGCTACCGGAGGCCTTGATTGTCGGTCATGGTCTGGCTCAAGCAGGCTCTTCAACCTTCAAGCGATCGTTGCGCAAAGCGTTGCCATTGGCGTCGAAAAAGTGCAGCAGGTTTTCATCGAACCGCAGTCCAATGCGCTCGCCTACCTTGGCGACCTTGAGACCGGACAGGCGCACCAACAATGTGCCAAGCTCCCCCGCATCCACGTAGAGGAACTGGTCCGCGCCCAGATACTCCACCACGTCGATTGTGCCCGTCACGTGTCCCTCACCGACCGCACACACGTCAATATGCTCGGGTCGAATGCCAAGCTTCACCGGCGTTCCCTTGGCTGGGTCGACCGGGTACGCCCCACGCCCCTGTCCCGGCAGTACGAACGTGCCGTCCTCGTAGCCAACCGGCATCACGTTCATTTTCGGCGATCCAATGAACTGGGCAACAAACAGGTTTTGCGGGCGTTCATAAAGCTCCCGAGATGACCCCACCTGCTCGATGCGGCCCGCCTGCAACACCACAATCTTGTCGGCAAGCGTCATGGCCTCCACCTGATCATGTGTCACATAGATCATGGTGGCATCCAGTTGCTCGTGCAGTTTGGCGATTTCAAAACGCATCTCTACGCGCAACGCGGCGTCCAGATTGGACAGCGGCTCATCAAAGAGAAACGCGCTGGGTTCTCGAACGATGGACCGACCAATGGCCACCCGCTGACGCTGGCCACCAGACAGCGCCTTGGGTCGTCGGTCGAGATACTCTTCCAGTTTCAGAATGGCCGCCGCATCATTGACCTTGTTGTCGATTTCGGCCTTTGGCACGCCGGCCGTCTTCAGCGGGAAACCCATATTCTCGCGCACCGTCATGTGCGGGTAAAGCGCATAGCTTTGAAACACCATAGCCAGCCCGCGGCCCGAGGGAGGCAGCGGCGTCACGTCCTTGCCGTCTATGAAGATGGAGCCTCGACTGGTTTCCTCCAGACCGGCAATCAGGCGCAGCAAGGTGGACTTGCCACAGCCAGACGGCCCAACAAAAATCACCAGTTCGCCGTCCTCGATCTCCAGATCAACCCCCTTGATCACCTGAAGATCGCCAAACCATTTCTCCACGTTGTTGAGGCGGATGGTACCCATGATGCGTCCTCCTTACGCGGCTTGTTGGTTGCGGCTGGGAGACGCCCAATTCAGCCAGATTGCAGAAGTCCAGGAAAAGGAGTTCCCACCCGCCCCTTCCCCGGAAATCGGGTCGAAGTATTCGGCAAAGCCGCTTTTTTCGATCAGGGCAACCGTGTCCTTGCGAATGCGCTCTGCCCGCTCGGTCTCGCCAATCTCGGCAAAGCCGGTGGCGATCATGTAGTTCAAGATGCCCCAGACCGGTCCGCGCCAATACCGCATACTTTCAAAGGCCGGATGGTCCGGATCGTAGCTTGGTACGCCGTAGGTTACCTTGGACATCATGCGATCAAAGTGCGCCAGCGTAGGCTCCAGGTATCTGGCCTTGCAAATGCCGGCATAAGGAGCCAGGAAGGAGGCGCTGGACACACCTTCACCGTGAACCCCGCTGCGCAGATCCAGCGTGGTAAAGGCACCCAGATCAGGGTTCCAGAGCAACTCAATGCCCTGTTCCGCACGGGCAATCCACTCTTCAATTTCAGGCAGTGCCGCGGTTTCCCCCAGTGCGTGGGCGAGCGCCAGAAGGTCCCGATCCGCACGCAACTGAATGAATGTCACACCTGGATCAGCCACATAAAACGGCGCATCGCGCGCAATCTTTTCCGCATCCCAGTTGCACTCCCGGCCAAACTGAAGGATCGCCAGATAGCGGTCATAGTCCGTCTTGCGCGGCCGCATGTCCGCATTAACGAACGAGGTATCCTTGCGCACGTAGTCGCCAACACCGCTGGTGTCCACGCGGGCCGCCGGGCCATCCCAGTCCGGCAGGTTGTCTCGGCCGGACTCCCAAGGGTGCATCACGGCGATGACGCCCCGGCCATCAAAATCACGCGCGGTGTGATACCAGCGGTGCCACGCAAGTAGCTTGGGAAACACGACGCGCAGGCGCTCCACGTAAGTGGCGGATTGATCCTTTTCGAAAAGGAGACGCACCGTGCTGGCGGCCACAGGCGGCTGCGAATGCCCGGAAGACGGCAGTGCCCGGTTCTGCGTACCCCAAACGCTTGGTCCAGGGAAGTAGGTCGGGTCGTCCTTGCGAAACAGAATGTGTGGCACCATGCCGTCATCCCACTGGCCTTGCAGCAGTGTTTCGATCTCCTGCCAGCCCCGGTTGACGTCAAAGGTGGCAAACCCTTGCGCCACAAAGGCACTGTCCCAGTTCCACTGATAGGGATAAAGCCCCTTGGTTGGAATGGTGTAGCCACCCAGATCGTTGGCCTGCAGAATGTCGATGGCGATTTTGTCCAGATCAGCAGACATGCTGTATCTCCATATTACATGTGGGGCACAACGGTCTCAGCCTTTCACGCTGCCAGCCGTAAGCCCTTGAACCAAGAAGCGTTCGAACCAAAGAAAGATGAAGAGAACCGGCACAGTGGCGATCACCGCGCCCGCCATCAGGTGTTGTCGGGGAACCTCGGAGGAGTTCAGGGCCACAACCCCGCGCGACAGGGTGAAGATCTCCGGGTCGTCCAGAAACATGAAGGCGAACAAAAACTCGTTCCAAGCGATCATGAACACGTACAGTGAGACCGACGCCAGCGCGGGCAAGGACAGCGGCAGCGTAATCTTCAAGATCACGCCAATGCGGGACAGTCCATCCATCAGCCCCGCTTCCTCAAGCTCGGCGGGAAGACCCTTGAAGTAGCCCTGCAACATGTAGAGCGCCACCGGAATGGTTGTCGCCGGATAGACGATCAGCAGCCCCACTAGAGAGTTGCGCAGGCCGAGCTGAGAAAACACGGCATACAGCGGGATCACCAACACGATAGCGGGCACCATGTAAATCAACAGTACAGAGCGGGAAAACCAGTCGCGCCCCGGAAACTTCAGCCGCGATACCGCATAGGCTCCTGGCACGGAAAACAGCAGTGTCAGGCATACCGTCGCCACAGACACGATGGCGGAGGTCAAAAGGTAGTCACCAAAATTGAACAAAGTGAACAGCTCGATGTAGGAGCGAAACAGCCCATAAAAACCGCCGGAAAAATCGATGGAAAGATCCAGCGGGTTGGCGAGCAACGATTGCTGGCTCTTCAAGCTGGTCATCACCATCACGTAAAACGGCAGGGCCACCATAATGGTGAACACCACAAAGCCGATGCCTTTGGCCACTCGCAGATACAGCATTTCGCGTTCGTAGCGGGTCAACTCACCCCTTGGCAGGCCATAGGTGGTGGCCCGGCAGCTCCAGACCACCGCCGCCACAAAGGCGGCAATGCCGCCAAGTTGCCATAGGGTCGAAACTTCCAGCGACAGCGTGAAGGGATGAGCGAAGGTCAACAGGATCAAGGTGAACAAACATACCAGCGGCGCGGCCGCCCTTTGGCCAAGAGACGGGTTTTGGGTTTGGAACCAGTAGGCAACCGATCCGGTCAAGCCCCCCACAATGGCGGCCATGCTGACCTGAGGGCTGGCGACATTACCGGTAATCAAGGTGAGCGTAACGCCAATGACCAACATGGCGATAGCGCCCCAGATAGCCCCTGCAATAGCGGAAAGCGTAAAGCCGTTCAGCAGCCTCATAGTCCTTCCTCCTTGGTCGAAAACTTGATGAACAGCGTTGCAAAGGTAACAAGCACAACAAACACCACCACGGCCACCGCCGCCCCAGCACCCAGATTGGACAGGGCAAAGCCCTGCTCATACACATCCACGGTCAGTGTGCGGGTTCCGGCATTGCCGCCGGTCAGCAGGAAGATGTCGTCGAACTTGTTGAAGGTCCAAATGAACCGCAGCAGGAACAGCACCGAGAGGATGCCCAGAAGCTGGGGCAGCGAAATCCACCAGAACTGCTGAAGCGGCGTGGCCCCGTCCATTTCGGCGGCCTCGTACATATCCGAGGAGATGGACTGCATCCGCGCCAGAATGAACAGGAATGACAGCGGGAAATAGCGCCACGCTTCAAACGCGATCACCGTGGACAGCGCTAGCGGAAACTCCAGCGGCAGGCCGAACAGCGAAAACTCGATGGCGCGCTGACCGAAAAAGTTGATCGGCTCAGAAACCACGCCCATCTTGGTCAAAAGGGCATTGACGGTGCCGGAGAACGGATCAAGCAGCACCAACCAGGTAAACGCCACGGCGATCACCGGAGATACATAGGGGAACAGGAACAGCCCGCGCAAAAACCCGCGACCCTTGAAGGACGTGTTGAGCAACTGTGCGGCAAACAGGCCAAGCACCAGCGCCCCGGCCGTGCCAAACACGGTGTAGTAGAACGAAACCCGCAACACGCTCCAGAACTCGTCAGCATCAAAAATGCGCCTGAAGTTGTCCAACGTGAAATCGAGGTTGGTCAGCACATTGTCCGCTTCCCCGGTGTAAACAGGTTCTGTGTCCTTGCTCTGGCTGCGGTACTCGGCAAAGGCGGCACCAGCCATGCCCTCAATATCCAGCCGTTCGCGCCATTTGCCGGGAATATCGCCCAGTGTGCAGCTCAAGCGCGCACCATCTACCGAGCAGGCCTCAGGCCAGGCGGTAGGCTTGAAATCAGCAGGCAATGTGTCGGTAAATGACACCTCGAAAATGGAATAGTCCTGTGACGAATTGCGCAAACGATATTGCAGGGTAACGGGATCGCCGGCGGCTTGCGGCTTGCCGCGCACGCGCTCATTGACCAGCAGCGTTGGTGCGCGCAGGTCGCCCAGTTCAACAGGCTTTACACTGATCCAGAAGTTGGCCAGCAACGGTCCCAGAACAATCAAGAAAATGATCAGGAACGTGGGCGCCAGCATGGAAAAGGCAAGCCGCGCCTCGCGCTTCTGCATGGGGCCGGTAGTCTGGGGAGGGGCTGCCGAGTTGGGAGCAGACATGGCTGCCCCGTTGCCCGACGGTTCTGCGCTCACGCTCATAACCTTCGTGCTCCTGAGTTGTCACTGACTGGCGGGCGATGCGCCCCCTCAAGGGCGCATCCAGACCGCGTCATCAGTCAACCTTGGCAAGTTCTTCGTTGATTTTCGCAACTGCAGTTGCCACGTCGATTTCGTCATCAATGAACTGGCGGGTATACCGGTTGATCACCTGCGAGTTTACAATCTTGGAGGCAAGGGCCAGTTGGCCGACGTCCACTCCCCAACGGCTCGCCGTGTCGAGACCGGTAGTGATCGCGGCAACAGTTTCTTCTGGATACAGTTCGGAGAGAGGCGCCTTGCGGTCAACACCCACGGGCAACGTGGACCAGCCTTCCACGAACTCCTTCGGATTTTCCGGGGTGCCCCGACGAATGGGGAACTTGCCCTCCGGTGCGATGGAAAGCGTGGTCATGTAGCCTTCATTCATGGAATACTCCACGAATTCCTGTGCTGCTTGCGTGTCCGCATCGTTGGTGATGCCGAAGTAGCGAATGTCCGCCCACGCGGCACCAGCCGGGTTGGACGGGCCGGAGAATGTGGTCACGACATCTGTTTTGGATGCCAGTTCGCCAGACGTCGGGTCGTCATTGATGGTGGGCGGGGCGCTGTCGCGCAGGCCGGCCAGTTCATCAAGAATAAAGGGCGACCAGATGATCATGGCGGCCTTGCCTGCAAAGTAAAGTTCGCGCGATTGCTTCCAGTACAGATCGCCCGGAGGAGACGCCTTCGCGATGGCCTTGTAAAACTCCAGTGCCTCAGTCAGCTTCTTCTCGTCAAAGCCGGTGACCCCGTCTTCACCAACCGGCGTTGCGCCATTGGCCAGCAGCACGTGCTCCAACACCTGGCTCATGAAGTTCTCGTCGATCTTGGTTGCCGCGACAAACCCGAACTGCTCCGGCGGATTGTGCAGTTTTTCGATCGCCGCCAGAATGGCTTTGTAGGTGGTGGGCGCCTCAAGGCCGGCAGCGTCAAACAGGTCCTTGCGATAGACGATCATCTGCGTCCAACCATCTACGGGCACAGCGGCGTAAATACCCTCAGAGGAAGCCATTTGCAGGGCGCCGGGCGCGAATGTCGAAGCGCCGAGCATGTCAATCACTTCTGATGCGGCGTCAATGTCCAGAATACCAGCTTCCGACCACGGCAGAACATATTGCAGCGGGTGGTAAATCACGTCCGGCAGGTCGCCAGCGGCGTAGGCCGCGGTTGCACGGGTGCCCAGATCCTTTTCGGTCACCGGAATGATCTCGACGGAAATGCCAGTTGCCTTCTCAAAATCAGCGGCAATCTGCGCCTGTTTTGCCAGACGCTCCGGCTGTTCTTCCGTGGTCCAGAACCGCAGGTCCTCCGCCTGCACCGAGCTCATGCCCATTGCCATGAAACCGGCAAGTGTTCCCATTAATAGCTTCTGTTTCCTGAACATAACTTCCTCCCTGTACGTTTCAGGATCTAAATTGCTTTTCTGATCTTCCCCGCAAGGTCTTGCGAGCTCAGACGGGGTGGCCCGTCCGAGTTGCGCCGAACCATTGCGGCCGGGACCAGCATTTGATGGTTTTGCGGATCATCGCCGCGCAAAATGGCGTCGAGGCTCCGCGCAATGTTTTTGCCCGCATCCTCCATATGCTGGGCAAAAGTGGTAAGCGGGGTGTCCAGATGAGCACCCACCGGCAAGGCGTCATACCCAATGACTGTGAGATCGGCACCCACCTCAAGGCCCAGCTTTCGAGCGCAGTTGATGGCGCCAATGCCAAGTTCATCGGTCATGCATAACAGCGCTGTTGGCGGAGCTTCCTGCATCAACAGCGCCTTGGCAGCGTCTTCACCGCCCTGTTCACTCAGTTCGCTGGTGCAAGTCAGCTCCGGATCAAAAACCAAGCCGCAGTCTTCAAGACCAGCGCGGTAGCCTTCATCGCGCTGGCGCGCAAAGTTCCACTTCAATGAGCCCCCAATGAAACCGATACGCCGATGGCCCAACTCGAAGGCATGGGCAACGGCCTGATGCATCGCGCCCTCATTGTCGACATCAAACCAGGCGTGTTCGCTACACCTGCTATCCCGACCGTGGGTGACAAATGGCACGCCGCGCTCCAGCAGATAATCCACCCGCGGGTCCTCATAGAGCGTCCGAGTGATGATGATGCCGTCCACCTTGCGTGCCGCAAGCATACGGCCATAGGCCGCCAGGGCATCCTCGGCCGTAGCGGCAGTAGACACCAGAAGGTCCTTGTCCAGCTTGCTGAAGGCGTAGGAAATACCGTTCAGAAATTCGGAGAGGAACGGATTGGTGGCATTTGCTCCGGCGATCGGCAGCACCATGCCGACCGTATCAACACGGCCCCGCTTCAGGTTTCGGGCGAGCGAACTGGGACGATAACCAAGCTCCTCAATGGCCCTCAGCACCTGTTGCCGGGTGGCCTCGGAAATATCGCTGTAGTTGTTCAGAACGCGGGACACCGTGCCCTTGGCTACGCCCACATGGCGCGCAACATCGGCAATGGTCACTGCTCGTGTCTCGGCTTTCACCCGCCTTCTCCCCGTCTACCTCCAAACGCTGCAGCTTTTTCCGCTCCATGCTGTTCGGATCTCCCAATAAAAGACTACAAAATCGGTTTTGGAAGTCAACAAAATCGGTTTCGGCGCGGTATTTTTGTTGTTTTCAGCGTTTCTACGAAACAAGGTTTCGGTGCATGGAGAACAGGTTGCTTTGTTTAAAAAAACCGCCCCCTCACCTCCCGCAGAAACAGTCGTAATGAAGGTGCGGCCCGCGCCTTGAAGGGGCAAACCCGATACAACTGAGTCGCTCAGGCCACGAACGGCGCAGGGCACATGCTCCTCTCCCGCTTGGGTTCAAGGGGCTCGATCCAGCCTGATTGCCCTAAAAATTAGGCGAGGTCACTCCGCCTACAATCAGCGCTGCGGCGGCTTCTCTCGTCACATGGAAATCCGCCCGTAAAGTTCTCTCAGCGTCTCTTTGGGGACCGTAAAGCGATACCGGATCAGCTTGCCCAACAGCGCAAGTGCTCGGCGGGTAACACGGGAAAAGCCTCTCTTGCGTTTCACGGCACCTCAAGCTCATGCATGATTAAATGAACACAAAAGCCATTCGCGTTCAGCTCAATGAACAACAAAACTCGTGAGCAACCGCCGAGATGACGGCCATGTTCATTAAAAAACTTGCCATGACTGGTTTTCTGCGCCAATCAACCGGTACCCCGACAAAATCTCAAGGAAATTCTGGCCCAACAACACTGTGTTGGGCCAGATGGCAGTTATCGATCCGCCATGATGGAAAAGATTTCATCATCGGTCTTGGCCATGCCGGTGGTCACAAGCGCACCAAGGTTGCGAATTGTCACCTCGACTTCATCGGAAATGACGCCCATGCACATAGAACCATCAACCTTCATGGCGATGGTTGCCGCTTTGTAGGCTGAGCTGGCTGCACTGCCGACTTTCAAGGCGCAAGACGCCTTCGCGCCGTCGCACACCATGCCTGAGATATCGGCAAGAACCAGATTGATGGCGTAGCACGACTGCTCGAAACTTCCTCCCAAAAGATACACCATGGCTGCGGCGCCTGCTGCGCACGTCGCCGAATTTCCGCAATAAGCCGAAAGCGGCGGATAGTACGACTTGATGTAACCGGCCCCGATATGGCTCAAGCATAACGCGCGGGCCAAGCGTTCTTCATCCACTCCAAGGTGTTCGGCGACAGCGACAACGGGCATGGTCGCCGCAATACCCTGGTTTCCACTGCCGTAGTTGCTCATGGCTGGCAGAGTTGAGCCGCCCATTCTGGCATCTGAAGCGGCTGCAGAGCGCATGGGCACCTTAATGGCTAGAGGCACGTTGGCCTCATCCGGTGCGAAGTCATCCAACATCGACCGACCGACCTGCAATCCATAGCCGTGGCTCAGCCCTTCTTCGGAGAGCGCCTTGTTCAGGTCCCGCGCCTCCAGAACAAAGCTCAGTTGTTCAACCTCACAAGTGGTGCAGAACTCATAAATACCAGCAATGGTGAACTGCCGTGGGTCAACTCTGTCTTCTGTGTCCGCGGGGCTATTGTCCACTTCATCCGCCCCTACTTCTTCTCCGCACAGTTTTCTTGAAACAACGCGCGTATAGCCACCATCAATAATGACCTCCGCCTGCTGCGTTTCGCTGACAAGCTTCGCGTGGCAATAAAGCGGACCACAATCGTTTTTCGTGTTCACCGTTACACGGCCCTGCTCAACGAATGCGAGCGCGGTATCCACTTCGCTTTTCTTGATGCCCTGCAAACACTGCAATTTCAATTCAGGCCTGCCGAAAAGCGCACCGCTGGCCACCGCAATCGGAATGCCGACAGCCCCGGTGCCTGGTACAAAAACATCGAGTGCATTTTTGAAAAGGTTCTTTGAAACCGTGATTTCAATCTTTTCAGCCTTGCTCTCCAACAACGCGGCCGCTTCTGCCGCCGCATAAGCGGCACAAATCGGGTCTGTACATCCCAGAGCAGGTCTCGCGATTTCTTTGAGAAAGCGCAGGTATTGTGAAACGTCCTGTGTCAATGATCTGGCTCCAGCTTTAGTTGTCTGTTTCGGCGTGTTCGATTACGACGGCGGTGACTCCCACCAAATCCTTGAAGGAAATGACTTGAGAGAAAGGGCGAGTCGCTGCCAAGGCCCGATCTGTTTGCATGATAGATTTCATAGTGTTCTCCAACTGCCTCGCACTCGGCACAGCTCACCTGTTCTCTCTGCCGGTGAGACAGAAAGCTGGGCGGTGGGGGCGTTTGTTGACTGGATCGGTTAGGCCTTCAGTTGCTCCGCATAGGCAAACAAACCTGCTTGCCCGCCCGTGTGAATGAAGAGGATGTTTTTGTTGCTCGCAAACGTGCCCTTCCCAAATTGATCAAGGAAGCCGGCCATGGCCTTGCCGGTGTAGACAGGATCCAGCAGGATGGCGTCTTGCTTGGCCAACCTGGCAATTGCCTCAAGGGTCGGGGCATTGGCCACACCGTAGGATGGATAAAAGTAATCGCCGTTGCAGTGGATCTTTCCCGCATCAACAGTCGGCGTGCCAACGTCACGAGCACAGCGCTCCAGAAGGTCCCTCACCAGGCTGGCTTGTTCCTCACCCTCGCGGGAAACGCAATAACCGTAAACTGGAATATCCGCACCGGCGATTTCAAGACCGGCAATCAGACCTGCCTGCGTACCGCAACTGCCTGTGGCAATGACGATGGCGTCAAACGCAATGCCTGTCTGTTGGCTTTGCTCCAATATCTCCTGCGCGCAGCGAACATACCCCAATGAACCCACGGGATTGGACCCGCCAAGTGGCACAGTGTAAACGCTTTGAGGGCCATGCTCTTGAGCGCGCTCGTTCATGCGAACAGCCACGTGATCATCATCTTCGCACCAGATGATTTCAGCGCCGAAAAGCCCATCCAGCAGCACATTCCCATTGTCGTTATAATTGATTTCCGGGGTGCCGGACACTGGGGTGAGAAACAGCTCACAGGCCAGGCCACATTTGGCCGCCATGGCCGCGGTCTGGCGCGCGTGGTTGGACTGAATGCCGCCCGTTGTAAACACCGTCGTGCACCCCCGCTTCATGGCATCGGCAATCAGGTATTCCAGCTTGCGTGTCTTGTTGCCGCCCAGCCCCAGACCGGTACAATCATCGCGCTTGATGTAGATGCTCGGACCGCTGTCATCAGGAAATGTTCCAGTCAGCTTTTCGATTGGGGTTGGCAAATGACCCACCGCAACACGCTCAAAAGCTTCTAGAAACGCCACAATTCTTTCTGGAAACATGATCACTTCCTCATCTCATTTGGTTTTGAAGCGGCACGAAAAGGGGGAGGTTTCTCTCCCCCTTTTTCTGGTTAAGCGAGGGACATGAAGCCCGCAATCGAGAACATGACAGTGACGACAAATCCTGTCACGAGCGCATAGGGTAGCTGTGTCCGAATATGATCAATGTGATCGTTCTTCGTCGCCATTGATGCCACAATGCCGGTATCGCTGATCGGGGATGTCATATCACCAAAGATGGCTCCAGACAGTGCAGCACCGATCATGAGATGTGGGTCCATTCCGACTGCAACACCGATCTGAACACCAATCGGGATCATGATGGCGAAAGTACCCCAGGACGTGCCGGTCGCCAGAGACATGATGCAGGCAATGATGAACACAAACGCCGCAGAAAATCCGGAAGGAAGCGCACCGGTGATTGCACCGGAGATATAGGCCCCCGTGTTCAGATCGCCGGAGATATTGCCCATCAAGAACGCCAGGGTCATGACCGCACCCAGTGGGATCATGGTGGCATAGCCCTTGAAAAGTTCCTTGAAGAACTCGTCAATGGTCAGCATTCCCCAACTCACAAACCATAGGAAGGAGACGAAAGTGCCGAGCATGACGCCCCAGAACACAGAGGTCGACCCAGAGCCGTTCGCGATGTTGCCCTCACCCGTGATGTAGAGGCCAACCGGCACCATTAAAATGGTGAAGGCAAGCGGCAAAATGAAGTTCCAAACGCTGCCGGCTGCCGGATGATCGACAACAGCCACTTCTTCATCTGCCGTGATCGGAAAGGCTCCGTCACGCAGCTCTTTACCACCAAGAGCACGCTCTTCAGCTTCTTTCATTGGGCCCCAACAATGCCCGGAAAGAACGTAGAACAAAATACTGGCGATGGTGAGCCAAGCCATAAAGTTGTAGCCAATAGAGCCCGCAAGAATGGAGAAGGGGTCTCCCGTCAGGTAGCCAAGGCTGATCTGGGTACCGATCACACCCATGAGCGCCGCTCCCCAACCATTGATCATGACCGAAGAACAAACAGAAACGCAGGTTCCCTGGATGACATAGGCCATCTGCTCGCGAGATACCTTGTACCGTTTTGCCAGTTCATTGGTGGCCGTGCCCGCAGACATTTCAGAGATTGAGCTTTCAATGAATATGATTGCGGTGATCAGCATCGCCAGCAGTTGAACCGCGCGGCGGTTATGGATGACGTTTGCTTTGACCGTCAACCAGCGCACCAGCCCTTGCGTACCGCCGGTAACCTGAATGAGCCGAAGAATTCCGCCCACCATGAAGCAGAACAAAATGGTTCTTGTGCTGCCTGCGGACCCGAAAACACCAATGATACCGTCGACGGTTCCTTTGACGCCCAAAAGCGGATTGAAGCCTGCAATGACTGTGGTGCCTACCACTGCACCGGCCAGCAATGACAAAATGACCTGACGGGTAACAATAGCCAGACCGATAGTGACCAACGGCGTGATGACCGTCCAAATTCCATAGTCTTCCATTTTGAAAATTCCTAGCCCAGAGCGTTTTCAAGATCTGAAATAAGATCTTCTACAGCTTCAATTCCGACAGACAGGCGCAAAGTAGTGTCGTATACGCCTATGTTTTCACGCTCTTCTTTTGTCATTGACGCATGGGACATGGTTGCCGAGTGATTCAACATGCTCTCTACGCCGCCAAGGGATTCTGCCAGGACGAAATATTTGCACTTCCTCACAAATTCCTTGACCGTATCCAGATCCCCCTTCAGCCGGAATGACACCACAGGTCCCCCGCTCCGCATCTGCTTTTTGCAAAGCGCATGTTGGGGATGAGACTTCAAGCCGGGATAATGGACTTCCACTACGTTGGGGTGGGCTTCCAGATACTCGGCGATGATCTGCGCATTTTCGCAGTGACGCTGCATGCGCACATCCAGTGTCTTCATGCCGCGCAAGGCCAGGTAAGCATCAAACGGAGAGGCAATTGCGCCAACGGTGGTCTTGATGAAATTGATGCGCTTTGCCAGCTCTGGATCACCGGTAATCAGCGCCCCGCCAATCACATCGGAATGCCCGCCGATATACTTGCTGGTGGACAGCATGACCATATCCGCACCCAATTCGATGGGCCGTTGGTTCCACGCAGAAGCAAAGGTGTTGTCAACGCAGGTCAACACGCCATGCTTCTTCGCCATTTCGCAAACCGCTGCAATGTCCACCAATTCCAAAAGCGGGTTGGTAGGGGACTCAATCCAGATCAGCGCTGTGTTTTCTTTGATGGCGGCCTCAACAGCCTCAAGTTTGTTGAGGTTCAAGTATTCGACTTCGGTACCGGATGTTCTTTTGCTCAACTGCTCGAACAAACGAAAGGTACCCCCATACGCACCCGTCATGACGATGACGTGCGAGTTCTGATCCAGCAGTTCCACGGCCAAAGCTGTCGCCGCCATGCCGGATGCCGTCGCTGTCGCGAATACACCCGCCTCCAGTTCCGCCAACGCTGTTTCGTAGGCATATCTTGTCGGATTACTGACGCGTGAATACCGGTGCTCCCCGTACTCTCCTATATTCTCCTGTATAAAAGAGCTTGCTGTTGCGATGGGCGGGATAATGGCATTGTGCCCCTTGTCCACTTGGTCGCCGCCGTGCACCGCAATCGTCGCAATACGTTTATCTCCCATTTTTCATTCCTTAAGCGCAGCTGGCATGTTCATAAACCAGCAATTTGACGTGAGATTCGCCCGAGAATTTCGCAAATTTGGCGCCTGGTTCTTGTAAAACCTCAGGTGATACAGCATATTCGTATAGGAGCTATATCATATAGAAATTGAGGTATATCAAATAGCAGCTAAACAATATTGGCGAGACCTAAGTGATCAAATAATATATTGATTTTATTCGAGAAAATTAGCGTACGCAGTATAACTGATGGATTGTTCATGAAGAACGACAGCTTTACCCAGCTTATGGAAAACATCTACGCCGCAGGCGATAAAATGGACTCCTATGCCGCAGTGCCGCGTGAGTATGGCACTGATGATCTACTTTACATGACAGAGGTTCATCTACTCGACAGGATCGGGAACAAAGACCGGGCCAACATCACACAGCTGGCCAATGAAATCGGCAAGACAAAAGGCGCCATCGCCCAGACCGTCGACAAGCTGGAAGCCAAGGGGCTTTTACGAAAAGAGCCAGATCCGACGGACGTTCGGCGCAAGATCCTTTTGCTCACGGATACGGGCAAGACCGTTTTCGAAACCCATCGGGCAAAAGATCAAAAAGCCTTTGAAAGGTTCAAAGAGCGCCTGCCTGAATATACGGAGGAAGATTTTCAGAAATGCGCAGACATCATTGCCAAAATATTCAAGCTTTGAGTTTCCGGCGCCGGCCCATCTCCCAACGTCGATCGGAACCCAGTACCTGATCACCGGGCGTGTATGATGTAATCAAATCTCCTAAAAAGTGTCATCTCACCGCCATGAGCCTCCCGTAAACGAGGTCTGCACACGAGTGCAATGTACTCCGCGAGGGGTCGCCCATGGGGGCATGGGACTGGTTTTCGATCAAGACAGGCAGGTTCAGATGACTATTCTTCTTTCGAAATTGCGCCGTTCAACTGCGGCCATTGCACTGGCAGCAGCAACCGTTGGCTTTGCTGGCAATGCCCTTGCAAAGGACATGACGATTACGGTTTGGGCTGGCGGCTCAAATGATGCGGACTCTTACCGCATCGAAGCAATCGAGATGGCAGCAGACATCCTTAAGCGCGAATATGCAATCATGGGTGAAGAGCTGAACATCACGGTTGAAGGCAAGCGCGATTTCGGCGGTTGGGCAGATTTCAAGCAAGCTTACACGCTGGCCGCTGAGGCCGGAACTGCGCCGGATATCGTGGTGACCAGCCACCTTGATATCGCTCCATGGAGTCAGGCGGGCCTCATCGTTCCAATTGAGGACTATGTGGATCTGGATGCCTGGCCGCTCAATAACATTTACGCCAACCTGATGGAAATCACCTCTTACAACGGTCAGGTCTTTGGCATTCCGCAGGATGCAGAATCCCGCCCATTCTTCTTCTGGAAGGACACCATGCGTGCCATCGGATACACCGATGAAGAAATTGATGCGCTACCTGCAAAGATCGCAACTGGCGAATATACGCTGGACAACGTCTTGGCGGATGCCCGCAAGGCCGTCGAGATGGAGATCGTGGAACAAGGCTACGGCTTCTACCCACGTGTATCCAATGGACCGGATTATGCCCAGTTCTACCAGTCTTTCGGCGGTGAATTGATGGACAAGGAAACCGGCAAGCTCGTCCTCGATAAAACCGCCATGACCGAGTTCTATCAGTTCTTCGTGGATGCGGTTGAAGCCGGTGTAACGCGCAAAAACCACCTCGGCACCGATTGGGATCAATGGTATTCCGAGGTGGCCACTGGAAAGGCAGCCACATGGCACGGTGGTACTTGGCACTATGCCCGCTACACCGGCAAGGAAGGCCTTGAGGACTTCTTTGGTAAGGTTCAGTTCTCTCTCATCCCGGCTGGCAACGAGAACGGTCGTGCGAACACGATCACACATCCTCTCGCTTATCTTCTGACGGCGCAGGACGATGAAGAGACCATTGAGATTGCAGCACAGTTGGTATCAATCGCCTCAGAGCCTCGCATCAACACCCTGCATGCAGTCAAGTCGGCTCACCTTGCGATCGCGAAGGAGCAGTCCAACATCGGCCTTTATGCAAACGACCGCTGGTTGACCGAAGCGACAGACGTGCTGCTATCCGAGGCGAATGCCCAGCCGAACCACCTCAAGTATGGTCAGTTCGCTGAACTGATGTTCAAGGGTCTGGAGACCGCCTGGACCGGTGTGAACACCCCCGAGCAGGCTGTCGCAGAAGTGGAAGCAGAAATGCGCGCCACCCTCGGCGATGATCTGATCGTCCGCTAATCAGAATTCTCAGGACCGGAGGGTGGGCGTTTTTCGCCGCTCTCCGGTTTTACGGAGGACACAATGCGCCGCACAGACCTGTTTGGCCTTGGGTTCATGGCTCCGGCTCTGATCCTGACGATCATGTTTTTCTTGGCACCGGTTGTTATGACAGGTGTGTATTCTTTCACCAACATGAGCACAGCAACCGGCATTTCCGGTGGTGCCTATCTGATTTCACCTGCCACAATCCGCAGCCTTACCGAACAGGGGTTCCAAGGGGATGCAATTGAGCGCCTGTCCTCCGAAAGCTACGTGGTCGACGAGGCTGGCCTTGAAGCAGCAGAGGCCGCAGGCTACACGCCGAGGTTTATCGCGGAAATTCGTAGCACCCTGCTGGGGGACACCTTCACCGGGCGTCGCGATTTTGAGAGAGCTCTCAAGGACCTGAGCCATCGGCCCAGATCCATCCGTGATCTGAAAAAGGCAACTGAACTGTTTCAGAAGTCGGTCCTCAATGTGCGCTTTGAAACCGAGGCAGATTTCCAAAGTGCCCTTTCGTCGCTGAACCTGAACCTTTCGCCTGCCGAGGCTGTGTTTCTGACAGAGACGGCCTACACCGGTTGGATCTGGACAAGCGCCAACTATGACAGGGCAGTCAATCTTCCGTCCACGTATCGAGCTACAGCCAACTCAGCGATCTATGTGACCTTCACTCTGGCATTCAACGTCGGCTTCGGACTGTTCCTAGCAATTACAACATTCTATTTGCCTTCGGGCCAAGCCGCTTTCTTCCGTACCATATGGTTCTTGCCGCGCATCCTGCCGCCGGTTCTTTATGTGCTCATGTGGAAGTGGCTCACCTGGGATACGGGTTTCTTGTCGACACTGCTCAGTCACTTCGGCGTGCCTCCCCACAACTTGATGAAACACACCGCTACCCATGCATGGGTTGTAGTCGTGCTCATCAACGGTTTTGTGGGGGCTTCCATGGGAATGATCCTGTTCTCGAGCGCCATCCGCTCCATTCCTCAATCCATGCTCCATGCAAGTGAGGTGGATGGCGCCAACCGGTGGCAGCAGGTGCGCTACATCATACTGCCGCAGTTGCGCTGGCCCATCCTGTTCACCACCGCCTATCAGACGCTCTCGCTGCTCACCTCGTTCGAGTACATCCTGCTCTCCACCAATGGCGGACCGGGCAGCGCAACAAACGTCTGGGCGCTTTATGCCTTCAAGATCGCGCTCAACAATTACGGCGGCAATCTGGAATACGGTTATGGAGCGGCGCTTGCCATGGTGCTGGTGATCATTGGAATCATAGCCTCGCTCTTCTATCTGCGCCTTTTCAACTTCAAGAGCATGATCACCTCACCGCGGATCGAGCAATAGGAGAAGGACATGAACACCAACTTCAAATCATGGCCGATCCTGTTGGCTCTAGGCCTCACCTCCGTACCATTGGTCACCATGTATGCCTACATGATCATCGATACGGTGACGGTGAGCCCTCCCGGATCATTCATCCCCAATGGGATCTCGTTTGGCTCGTGGAGCTTCCTGTGGGAGGCGCCCGCGCCGGGTAGGCCAAGTATATGGTCGGTGACCTTAAACACCTTCATTTTTGCCTGCGTTTCAACCTTGATGGCCCTCTCCGTCTCCCTCACTGGCGGTTATGCCCTCTCACGGCTTCATCTCCCGTTCCGCGGCTTTTTTCTCGGTGGTCTGATCGTGCTCCACGCGTTCCCGACCATCACGCTGATCATTGCCATCTTCCTCATCCTGCAGATGGTAGGCCTTTATGACACGCTCGCGGGCGTAATTCTGGTCAAGGCGGCGCTTGAGATCCCGTTTGGTGTCTGGATCATGAAGGGGTTTTACGACACCGTTCCCTGGGAAATCGAAATGGCGGGCCTCACGGATGGGGCCACTCGCTTCACGGTTTGGCGCAAACTTGTGCTGCCTCAAGTGCAGCCGGGAATTACGGCGCTTGGAATTTTCGCCTTCCTGTCCGGTTGGAGTGAGTTCATTCTGCCACAGGTTCTGGCACCCGGTGCGGATGCGCAGGTTCTTGGGGTCTACTTGCAGAGCCTTATTTCCGACGACACCAGCATGGACTTTGCCAAGTTCAAATCCGTTGGTGTGTTCTACGCGATCCCTGTGATCCTCATCTACATCCTCTTCAACAAGCATCTGATGAACATCTATGGCGGAGGCACCAAGGGCTGATGCGTATCGAACTCAAGAACTTCAAAAAGACCTTCGGCGACATCACAGTCATTGAGGACATGTCCCTGTCACTGGAAAGCGGTGAGATGCTCGCCCTATTGGGGCCGTCTGGTTGCGGCAAATCCACGACCTTGTTTGCCATCTGTGGCATTCACCGAATGACAGGCGGCCAGCTTCTGTTCGGAGATCGGGACGTAACGCTCGTGCCATCCCAGCAACGCAATGTGGGTGTTGTGTTCCAAAATTATGCACTCTACCCGCACATGAATGCTTATGAGAACATTGCCTTCCCACTCATGATCCGCAAAGAGGACAGGAAGACCATCGAAAAGAAGGTCAGCGAGATTGCCGCACTGGTGCATATTGGGGAGCTGATGGAGCGCAAACCTGCCCAGCTTTCCGGCGGGCAGCAACAGCGGGTGGCGCTGGCGCGCGCACTCGTGCGGGAGCCAGATATCCTGCTTCTGGACGAACCTCTTGCGAACCTGGACGCCAAGCTGCGGCTTGAAATGCGCTCGGAAATCCGCCGTATCCAGCAGCAAACTGGCATCACCGCCATTCTGGTGACCCACGATCAGGTGGAGGCCATGTCCATGTGTGATCGCATTGCCATCATGAACAAGGGCGACATCGTTCAGTTGAGCTCTCCGCAAGACATGTATCAGAACCCAAATAGCGAGTTTGTAGCCAGTTTCCTTGGCAATCCACCCATTGCGTTCCTTGATGGAGTTGTCACTGATGGTGGCGTTCAGCTTGCCTCATCGGAAGCACTGCTGCCATTGCGGGGTCAACATGGCCTACCGTCTTCCGGTATGCCTATTCGATTGGGCATCCGACCGGAGCATTTTCAGCCGGAGAACCCGTTGAAGGTAACCGGCAGGATCAGCTTTGTTGAAACGCAAGGCCGAGAGGAGCTTTACGACGTGACCTTGAGCAACGGTTCGGTTTTGAGGTCTATACAGCGCCAAGGGGGCGGGTATCACTTGGGTGATGAAGTTTCCTGGGGCATTGCGGAGAACCAGATTCTGGCGTTCGATGCCTCGGGCGCGCGACTGCACATGGGAGCGTTGGCATGAGCTTCGTTCCTGATCGTAGCTGGATCCGTACAGCGGACCAACCGCCCTTGGCAATCGCTCATCGCGGGGCCAGTGCTTATACATTCGACAATACTCTAACCTCCTTTGAAATCGCACATGCGTTGGGTGCGGAGATGTGGGAAGTAGATCTTAGGCTTTCTGCAGATGGGGAGCCAGTTGTCTTCCATGATGAAACTATGGCGGCGATTACGGGGCGCGAAGACAGGTTATCCGATCTGTCCTATGCGCAGATCGCGAAGGTTACCGCAGCTGCCGGTCGCCGTGCCCCGCTTCTGGATGAGGTCATTGCGCTTGCACAGCAATATGAGACGGCACTCTACCTCGACGCCAAGCAACCTGAGGTTATGCGTGCTGCCGTCAAGCGCCTGTTGGCGGCTCGTTTTGAAAGAGCGATACTCGGCACGGCCCAGCCCGAGGCCATCGCTGAGTTGCGTGCGGAAGGGTGTCCCTATCCCTTGTCCCTGCTGGCTGGTCCCGGTGTTCCTCTCATCGACCGGGCGGTGGCGTGTGGCGCCGACATTGTCCATCCGTGCTGGGAGCACGTCGGTGAACGTCCCGACCAACTCTTGACCCCGGAATTCTTCGCCGAAGCCCGACGCCATGGCATGCCGGTGGTCACTTGGCATGAAGAACGCATGCCTGTGCTGCGTGCCCTTATGGCAAAGCCAGTCTTGGGCATCTGCACCGACCAACCCGAGTTGATGCGCCGTTATCGCGATCGCGTACCCAATGGTCCGCAGATCGTCTGCCATCGCGGTCTGTGCACGCTTACACCTGAAAATACTCTGGCATCCGCGCAGGCCGCTTATTCCGTTGGCTATGACATCGTGGAGATTGACCTGCAGCAAACATCGGACGGTCATCTGGTGGTGCACCATGACGTGACGATGGATCGGACCACCACGGGATCCGGTGCCATTCGGGAGTTGCCGCTGGAAGAAGTCAGGAAGGCTGATGCCGGGATCAAGCTCTCTTCATTTCACAAGGGTCAAAAAGTTCCCTTGCTGAGAGAGATTGTGGACTGTGCCCACCGCAATGGCGGAGGTCTTTATGTGGAGCTCAAGGAAGCAGATCCAATCGCCGTGGTTGAAGAGGTCTCCAAGATCCTGCCAACGGAAAAGGTGTTTTACTGGTCGTTCTGCCGCGATTACCTTGCGACCATCGCCTCGAAGTTTCCGCAGTCTCGGCTTATGGCCCGTGCAGAAGATTATGGCTCGGTAGAGGAATGTCTGGCAGACCTTCAGCCCGACATTGTAGAGTTCAATGCGACCAATGCAGATCCAGAGAGTATCAAAAAGGTGCGGAGAGCTGGAGCGCAGGCGATGATCGCCTACAAGGGCAATGATATTGAAGTGATGGGCCGCGTGGTGGACCTTTCCCCGGACCTACTGAACCTGAACTACCCCTATCTGGCGCAGCGGCTCTTGGAAAAGCGGCCGCAGGTGCTGTTGGATGCTGAGTGAGCAATGACTGATACGACTGGGTCGCGGCGCCATGTGACCTCAAACGATGTTGCCCGCAGGGCGGGTGTTTCCCGCTCTGCCGTTTCCCGCACGTTTACTGATGGTGCGAGTGTTTCTGCGGAAACCCGGGAAAAGGTGATCAAGGCGGCCCGGGAACTGGGGTACCGGGTGAACGTTCTCGCCCGTTCTCTTCACAAGCAACGCACGGATTTGGTGGGCATTGTGGCCGCCAATCTGGACAACCCCTTTCGAGCCGAGCAGATCGACTTTTTGTCCTCGATGCTCTTGGAAAAGGGCTTCCGACCGATCCTGTTGCGAGGGGACCGGGCTGATGATGTTGCCGACCTGATCGGTTCACTGCTTCAATACAGCGTGGCTGGGGTGATCGTGACTTCGGATACACCGCCAAAGGAAATCTGCATGGAATGCCATAGCCATGGGGTGCCATTGGTGGTGGTTAACAAGCAGGACACGGGTGCCCCTGTTGACCGTGTACTGACCGACTTTGCAGCGGGTGGGCGCCTTGCCTTCAAGCACCTGCGGGAAATTGGCTGTAACCGGCTGGCGGTTGTCGTCCCAAAACGCGCTTCCTACACGGTTCTGGGCAGAGCCCTTGCCTTTGAAACTTTGGCAAAGGCCGAGGGCTGGGACGTTTTGAAGCTTGAAGCAGGTGGACAGTCCTATGCTGGCGGGCTGGCAGCGGCGCATGCGTTTGCGGAGGCAGCATCAGGCATTGACGGTGTTTTCTGCGTCGCGGACTACATGGCGCTGGGGTTTCTCGACGGCCTTCGCTTCGATCACAATGTGAAAGTGCCAGAAGATTTGAAGGTGGTTGGATATGACGACATTCCGCAGTCGAGCTGGAAGGCCTATGATCTGACCACCATCGCTCAGAGCCGAGAGGAGCTGAGCGAGGTTACCATGCGCCTGCTCCTCGACCGGTTGGAAACGCCAGAGGCCCCGCCCCATGAGGTCATCACAGGTGTGACGCTCGTGCAGCGCGGCTCAACAGCAACGTAACTTACCATCTGATCTCCCCTGACCATCACCTGATTTCATTCGTGTTGATCAAGACTTCTCCAGAGTCTCGCAACACACCCTAAGCATCGCAGCCAACTACGTTCCACCTCAAGCCTAGCTCCAACCGAACTCCACCCTACCCCGCATTGAGCCCATTATGGGCGAATAAGCAAAGGATACGCTCCGCAGTTCCCGCCAAACCCGTAAAGTGATATCACTTTACCTATCCTGCCAGTCCCCCAACTGACAAAGCCTGACACTCTCTGCAAAAATCTGACCACCTTTGACAAATTCTGCAAAAGACGGACAAAGACTGCACAGGTTTGACGAACTCTGACAAATCACCGGCCAAAGTCACCCGACACACTGCTACTCTCTGACGAGTTTTGCAAAACTCTGACGAGGACTGCCCATCTTTGACAAGAATTGAAACAACCGCGCTGAGATCGACCATCTATCGCACATAACAACCCACCGGATCTGGCTTCCCAGCTTCAGCGCCGAAAATGCGCGTTTTATTCAAACGAACGCATTTTCAACGCGTTCGTTGTTGCGGTTATCTGAACAACGACACTTTACACCACACCCTGTCATCCTCTCAGCTCACGTTCCTCATAACGGTCCACGCCATGGAGGATGCTGGAGATGGTTTTGATCCCTATGTAGCTGAGCAGGTTGCCCGGCGGCATTGGTACGGCGCGGCGATTGACAATCCAAAACCGTGTCAACGGGCTGTCCTTACCGGCAATCAGATCCGCGATGAGACGGCCGTTCAATTGTGTCAGCGAGACACCATGACCTATACATCCCGATGCCATGATGATCCGTTCATCTCCAATGAAACTGATTTCGGGCGTCATATCCAGATTGACTGAAACCGCTCCACCCCATTTGAAGGCAATCTTTTTGTGACGCAAAGTTGGAAAGAGCCACCGAAAGTGCTTTTCCAAGCGATCCCAAACCTGCTCGCTGTGCCAACGATGCATCCGACGACCGATGTCCGCCTCAATATCTCCACCGCCAATGGTAATTCGGCCGCACTTTGTGACACGCATGTAATGAACGAACTGGCGATTGTCCTCAATCGACATGCGCCCAGACCAGCCGATCTGCTGCCACTCTTCTGAGGTCAGCGGTTCACTGACAATCTGATAGGTCCATACCGGCGATTGCCGGTTGCGGATTTTTCTCGGCCCCGGAGACTGGTGAGACCAGGCATTCGTTGCCACAACGACATTCTCACAGGTGATGTTTGCATCATGTGTTTGCACCCGAAGGCCGGTATCAGTCCGCGATAACCCGATCACCTCGGTATTCTCAAAAATCTCAACGCCGCATTCCATTGCCAAGCGCTTGAGTTCGCGCACGTGTTTGCAAGGATCCAGTATGCCACACTCCTTTTCGAATATGGCCGCACGCATCTGCGGAGCGCTTAATTTCGACGCAACTGCACGTGCATCCAAATACTCAAAACTCTTCCGTCCCGAAATCTCCGAAAGAAGAGAGTATGTCTTTTCCAACCGTTTCCGTTGCTTGTCAGAGTAGGCAACCCGCCACATGCCTGTGTGCTCGTAGTCTGAATCCAGATTGTTGTCTTCAATCAGATCTTTCACGAAGGCGACCGCTTTTTGCATATATGCTTGCGCCTGCTCGGTTCTCTGGCGCCCCCACCGCATGAGAGTCACCTCAGGTTCAAGGCCGAACAATGTCATGTTGAAGCCGCCGTTCCGCCCAGATGCCCCAAACCCGATTTCGCGCGCTTCAAGCACGACAACCCTTTTGTGAGGTGCGTCCGCCTTGATCTCACGTGCTGCAGTCAACCCTGTATAGCCGCCGCCAATTATCACGACATCGGCCGAATATCGGCCCGAACCAAACGGCTTGTTGGGTCTGTAGTCGCCCCATTTAAACTGCCAGAAAGACTGATTTTGGTTCATGGCCACAAGCGGATCGTTGCGCATTTTCCTCCCTCTGGGCCGACCTCACCCGTTCACGCAGGTCGACCCCTCCCGTGTTCAACGTTGCATTCGATCGAAATCAAGTTTGCTTACAGCCCGGCAATCCTCATCTGCACATGTTGGCCCCCAGATCCTTCCATTGGAAAAAGCGGGGTCGAGCAGGGATATCGTGGCTGGGTTGTTGCAAATCTATTCTCCCTGTTTTCTGATATATAACAGAATACCAAAAATAGAAGCATATACTTCTGTTCTAATATTCCGTTAGTTTCAGTGGAACCATCATGACAGGCAACACACTCGAACCTCGCCGACGCCCCACGCAGGCACGCTCTGCGCGAACCTTTGATCTCATTCTGGAAACGGCGACCTTGCTTCTTCTGGAAAAGGGATGGGACGGATTTACGACGAATGCGCTTGCAGAACGATGCGGGATCGGCATCCAAACACTTTATCGATATTTTCCGAATAAGCTGGCTGTTGTAACGGCGCTCTCTCAGCAAGCCATGGATGAGTGGAATACGTGGTTCGATGACATTGATGAGATTGCAGCCTTTGGAAACTGGCCAGCATTGGTTCAGCGAACCCACGCAAGGTTTTCAGGCCGGCCAGCACTCATTGCGGTGAGGAAAGCAATGAAGGCGTCTCCCGCACTCCGCGAGCTGGATCAGAAGGACAACACGCTCCTCGCCAGACGTTTTGCGGAGGCCATCACACGCCATAATCCGGAGATTACTTCAGATGATGCCACAACGATGGCCCGCGTCATCATAGAATGCTGCACCAGCATCTTTGATATGGTGCAAGACATGCCCCGGGCGGCCGCTCAAGCTCACCTAAAGGTTGTCGAGGGTATGGTTACCTCCTATCTGGCAGTCCGATTACCCAAATAGCGGGAAACGCGCTGCAGCTTTCGGCACACACACTCTGATGCTTCACTTCAAACTATGCGAGGTGCTTGATCTTTGCTCCTGGGAACTGAGCTAGTGTCGCCGTCATTTGCTTTTTTTCCATCAAGCAGAAGGCCGTCGATAGCGCATCCGCCACAACGGCCTGAGGTGCAGACACTGTGACAAGGCGCCACCTCATCTCCGCCGCACCTTGGCGTGGATGCAAAATATGTCCTTGTTTTCCAACGGGATCCAACAAGGTCCCATCCGGCGCCGACGTCGCCAGCGCCCCATTTGTCAACTCGATCGTCTCTTCTGACTTGCCGTTAGGTCGTACTATGCCCACTTTCCAAGGGCGCCCGGATCGCTTTGGCCCAAGGCTACGGATTTCACCCGTCTCAACAAGGGCGTTTGTCAGGCCTTCGCGAGCCAGAAGATTGGCCACCTTGTCAGCAATGAACCCTTGCGCGATCCCATTTAAGGTTAATGCCATTCCCTCTGTGTCAAAGACAATCCGGTCAGGGGATACAGCAACTCGCTCCATCCCTGTGCGGATCATTGCCTCCTTGATCTCCGATAAACTTGGCTTTGATCCTTCAACTCCATGCTTTGCATAGAGTTGCCAAAGCGGCTGAATTGTAGGGTCGAACAGTCCATCTGATTTCTGGTTGATATGGCGCGCCAGACTCAAGAGCTCCACCAGTTCGAGCGGAGGCGATGTCAACTCACCTTTGCGGTTCAGTTTCGACAGCGCACTGTCCTCAAGATAAAGACTGAAAATCTTCTCCAAACGCACAATCTCGGCCCGAGCCGCGTCGACCAATTCTTCAGCGTAAGGGTGATCGATAAGGATTTCGGCTCGCGCGCCCAACGCAACACCCTGCCACCGCGACATACTGGCAGAGGCAGCGAACGGTCCCGCGATAGTAGCACTTACAGCCGTGCTGGCGAAAATGGAGAGAAAACGCCGCCTATTCATCGCTGAGCTCCTTCATCAAACAGGTTCACACTGCCCAGTACCGCGTCCTTTGGGATGCCCTCTAGTGTCATAACTTCGCCGCCGTAATTTTCGGCAAAACGAGCTGCTGCCTCGCCAGTTCCAAACGGTGCGATTTCGGGTGCCCCCATCCCCCCCCTCTTGTTGGAGCCGACAACCAGATAGGCACTTTCCGCATCTATCCAATTGTTTTTCCCGGGCTCATCCCATGAGGGAGCCTTCGCCATATCCGAAACGTATACTGCCATCACTTCGCCGGGACGTTCTTCTGACTTGATGAAAGCTATGGCGTCCCTCACTTGAGAGAAGAACAAGGGCGCCAGCATTCCGGCTACATGTATCTGCGCCTTGGGGCCAGGATGCTCCAAAACATTCATCTGGCAGTAGTGGCTGACAGCATCCGCGGTAAGTTCAACTGGCGACGGCTTGCTTTTTCCGGCGTTTTGATCGTCGGCACAAGACGTTACGAACAACAACAAGACGATTGCAAAAAGCGGTTTCATGGTGAAATCCTTCGAATGGACATCCAGGCCAAAACAAGCATCGCCACAGGCCACGCAAGCAGAGAAACGAGAGGCCCAGCACTCATCGCAGCAGCAGAGGAAATGAAGCCGGAGGAAAGTTCTGCGGCCTGACCGCTTGGCAAGGTTACCAACCGAAAGGCATCGGCCGGATTGGCAATCAAAAGCCAGGGAAAGTAAATTTTGCTGAACGGGCCGCCACTAGTGTCCACAACAAGCCCAGCCAAAAGCGCCACATCGTAAAGGACAACAACAAACAGCCAAGCGCCGATCGCATATCCTGCGGCCGCCCCAGTTGACCTCGTCCAGGCTGAGAGCGCATAGCCAAGGCCCAAAAATGAAGCCCCCAGCAGTAATGCCCCGCCCAGCAGCCGCAGCAGATACATGGCACTTTCAATGGATGCACTGCCTACTGCCAGCGAAACGCCTGCAGCCACGCCGTACCCAAGGCACAGCGCAATGGCCAATGTGGCGCCGTGTGCGAGAAACTTCCCGAAAATCAGGGAAAATCGGGGTGCTGGATAGGTGAGTATCAAAGCAAGCGTCCCGCGTTCAAGCTCGCCGGCAATTGCATC
This sequence comes from Pseudovibrio exalbescens DSM 16456, assembly GCF_000422785.1. Taxonomy (GTDB): domain Bacteria; phylum Pseudomonadota; class Alphaproteobacteria; order Rhizobiales; family Stappiaceae; genus Pseudovibrio; species Pseudovibrio exalbescens. Next base: position 117,787 of record NZ_AUGS01000010.1, on the reverse strand, counting down.
GAAAGACAGGATCAGCGCAATCAACGGAACCAGATATACAGAAAGCGTTGCCAAACTGGCGCTTGCGGCCGTCAGCGTGTCTACACCCAAGTTCCCCGCCGAGCCGGAACTCAAAAGAGTCAAAGCTCCAGAAAAAAGCACCATCATCAGAACCGAGGCCCACAACAACCTGTTGCGCCTGGATATTCGAAACTCATTTGCGGCAAAGGCGAAAGCGGTTCTCATTGTTGATCCTCCGCACTGTAATATTGATAGAGCTCATCAAGGCATGGCGGGATTACATCAACATCTTCGATGATCGAACCAAGTTCGGTTATCCGTGAGAGTGTCTTCACCTTGGTTTCCGGCGCACAAACCAGTTCCAATGACTGACCGTTTATCCTGCGTCCTCCCAAACTCTCGGCAATAGCGTCAGTCAGCATGGAGTTGGCTGTTATCCGGACCTTGATTGGGAGACCCGCTTGCTGGCGGAGCGCAGTGAGGGTGTCATTGACGACTAGATGCCCATTACGAAGAATGGCAATTCTATCGGTTTTGGCTTCAAGTTCGGTCAACGCATGTGAAGAAATGAGTATCGCCGTACCATTGCCAGCGAGTTCATCCACCAACTTGTAGAAATCATTTCTGGACACCGGATCCAAACCGCTGGTTGGCTCATCCAATACAGCCAATCGAGGCTGTGCCAGCAACGCTTGAGCCAACCCAAGTCTTTGTCGCATCCCCTTGGAATACGTCCCGATGCGCCGGGATGCAGCGTCAGCAATGCCAACGCGCTCCAAAAGGCGCTCAACCGACGCGCTATCCTTTCGGATGGAGGCAAGCATCTGCAGCACTTCCCGCCCTGTCAGCGCGGGATGAAAAGACACATTCTCAGGCAGGTAAGCCGTCCTTTCCTGTGCGGCCTTGCTGCCGGGCGGCTCGCCCATAATGCTAACTTCCCCCTCATCCAGGGGCCAGAGCCCCAGCACCGCCTTCATCAAGGTGGTTTTGCCGGCTCCGTTGTGGCCAACCAATGCTACACGCTCTCCTCTGGCGACGGAGAGCGACACCTGATTGAGGGTTCGAACGCCGCCCCGTACGATCGACGCACCACTGACCTGAAGTGTCATTGAACACTCTCCATCGCTTGAGGATTTACCGGCTTCATCAGGGGCTTGCGGTCAATCACCCCGCCCGGCAGTGTCGCCGGAAAAGCCTTCTGCGCCCAACGCACCAGCTGAACCGCCGGGCTTCCCAACAATAATTTGGCCGCCGGTTGCGTCCATAAAATCCGATCGATCGCATCGTTGGGGCGATACGGCGCGTCCGCTATGGAATCATTATTCAAATCATAAGCAGCATGATCCGACCAAAAGTTCCCCTGGCCGTTTTGACTCCAGTCTACCCATTTGGAGCCCACGTACTTCACCTGCTGACGATTATCTATGAAAGCATTTCCGTAGATGGCGTTGCGCTCAGATCCCGCTGTGAAATGTATCCCGGTTCCGCTTGCTTCGAACCGGTTGCCGTTGATCGAATTCTTGTGAGAATTGTAGATAAAAAGAGACCTGTCCAAAGTACCCTTTACATAATTACCCCGAACAACACCGTCATTTGCGTAATTCAACATTATTCCGTGATCTCGATCATCTATCGATGCATTATTCAGTACACTGACGCTTTTCGAGAACATAATCGCATAGCCAAGATGGTTACCGATCGAAATATTATCGGATACGATACTGTCTTGCGTATACATGTAATGTACTGCGAAACGTAGATCTCGAAATATATTCTTAGAAAACACATTATCGCGCGAAGTATTTGTAAATATACCATCCCGGCCAAAGCGAATGGTATTTCCTATGACCTTTGCCCCTGGTGCATTCCACACGTATACACCATTACCTCGTCGGTTCATTCGGTGCCCTTGCGGTCCGATAATAGTGTTTCCTATTACTTGAGCATTCCGTGCGCCATGCACGTCAATTCCATAAAGGTTCTCGGTAAGATGATTGCCTTCAACAACGGCGTTGGTTGCACCTTCCAGCAACTGGACACCGGAGTCGATCGTTTCGTGGCGATCGCCTGAACCACGTATCTGACATCCGCTCACAAGGACAGAAGGGCTCGAAACAGTAATGACTGATCCGGTACCATTGCCTTTCACAATAGCTCCGTCGTCACACACAAAACGTAGCGGTTTGTCGATTGTAATTGGACCTTCATGAACACCCCCGGCAAGACGAATTGTCCCGCCGGGTTTAATTCTTTCCAGGGTTCCAGCCAGATCGCTCCCCGGCTCAAGCAAAACTTCGAGGGCTCTTGCATCTGCTAGGCCCAAGGAAAGAAGCACTGTCAAAAGCCGAAGGAGCTGCATCTGCTATACTCCTTGCGGCTCAACAAGCATACGACCACGCATTTCCATGTGGAGCGCGTGGCAGAACCACTGACAATAGTACCAATGGACGCCTGGGCGATCCGCGGTGAACGTCACCGAAGCCGTGGCCTGCGGTGCCAACTCCATTGCCACGCCATAGTTGCCAAGAGTGAAGCCGTGCGTCAGATCATCGATATCATCGATATTCGTGATGATGACGGTTACTTCATCCCCCTGCTTTACGGTGAACTTCTCAAGACCGAACACAGGTGCCATGGAGGTCATGTAGACCCGGACCTTGTTTCCATCCCGGATAACCTTGTTGTCGTACTCCAGCTCAATCCCATCCACTTTGGCTTGCTCAACCGCGTCCGCGAAGAACGGATCTGCGCGATCCCAAACAGAGACCGGATTCACAATGTCGCTCCGCACAAGGATCACGTCATGTGGCTCGGCAAAGGTTGGACCATCGTGCACCACCTTCATCTCATCCGTAGAGATATCGATGATCTGCTCATTTTCTGGCTTGAGCGGCCCTACGTTCAGGAACCGATCCTTCGAGAACTTGTTCAAGGAAATCAGCCAGGTGCCATCGGCTTCCTTGGTTTCGCCCATGGTTGTGTGGTTATGACCGGGTTGATAGTGAACATCCACCTTCGAGATGATTGGGCTTACGTCCTCACCATTAAAGGCACGGATCGCCTTTTCCATGTCCCATTTCACCATCTGGCTATCCAGGAACAGGGTCGTATATGCATAGCCTTTGCCGTCAAAAGCCGTATGGAGTGGCCCCAAACCAAGCTCTGGTTCAGCGACTACTGCAGAACGCGGATCAACGTCTCCTTCGAACAAGGCGTCGAACTTCGTCACATCCAGCACAGAGCACGTGGGAGACAATTTGCCATTGACCACAACGTGTTTCTGATCCGGCGCGGTGTTGATGCCATGCGGACTGTTAGGGATCGGAATGTAGCGGGTGTACTTCTTGTTCTTACCCTTGCGCCCGTCAATGACCGGCACACCATTCAGTTCCTGATAGTCCCCGCTCTGAACTGCTTTCTCGATTTCGGCGATGTTGAACACCACCACGTGATCCATCTCGTTTGCAGTCATCTCAGCAAGGTTCATCCCCATCTCGGAGTTGTAACTCGTTGAGAAAGCATATTTTCCTTGGTAGTCGCAGTCGCAGTTATCAAGGTTCCCTGACACAATGACCTGCCACGCAACTTCCATGGTGTCACCATCAATTGCCGTGAAAATGTTCACGTACTCTTCTGGGCTGTCCAGAATGGAGCCATCATTTACCAGCGGGGCTTCGTGTTCGCCATTCGCGAATACATAGCCCGTCCGCGGGTATTTCTGGGGCCGCATGCCGTGAATATCATGCGCATTCGGGATTTCGAGAATCTTGTCACATTTCATGACATCGCAGCGAACCCGAGCAACACGCGTGTTGGCCTTGTCATTCATGAAAAGATAACGACCATCATAGGTTCCGTCCGTGAAGGACATGTGCGGGTGATGCAAGTCGCCGTTGTCGTATGTAACCTGATTGCGCTTGGCCAAAAACTCCTTCGTTTCTGGAAGCAGTCCTTCCGTCATGACCTTGAGGCTCTCGTTGGTTTGCCCCCATCCGGTAGCCGAGCAGCGGTTGAAAACCGGGACACGCATGAGCTCGCGCATTGATGGGAAACCAAGGATTCTTAGCTCACCAGTCTGGCCGGAAGACCAGAAGCCGAAATATGGGTCGAGTTCACCCGGACTTAGCTCCACCTTTCCGGTAGCCGCCTGGACAGGACTGATCCCCCCGCTCACACCAAGGCCAGCAGCCCCACCAAGAAGGGCCATTCCGCCCCCACTGCCTGCCGTAAATGCCGCGCCGGCAGCAGTGGCACTGAGCATTTGCCTGCGGTTCAGCCCCTTGCGTTTTGTTTGGTTCACCTGATCACCCATGAGTATCTCCTCTCCTCAAGGTTGTGTTGAGGCTGCACGCTTCTGCGCGGCCGTTTTTCCGGAAGAAGCCGCGATATTCGCCCGCCTCTTCACCTGTCGAATGACCACCGGACACTTTTTCTCAGAATGGTAGAGAACCTGACAGTGTAGGCAGTTCACACATTCGTTCGGGTTGATTTCTCCAGTTGGATGAATGGCTTGAACCGGACACTCAATTGCACACGTCTGACAGGGTCTACCGCAATCAGGGTAGCGCTTGAGCCAGTCAAACATCCGCATACGCGCCGGTATTGCGAGGGCCCCTCCAAGTGGACACACATACCGGCAATAAAATCGTTCAATGAACAGTCCGGGTGCGAGCATTGCCAACGCGAAAAGAACAAAGGGCCAACTACGATCGAACTTGAGGATAATGGCCGTCTTGAATGGCTCGACCTCGGCAAACCGCTCAGCCCAAGGCATAGACGCCAGAGACAAGCCGAACAGCACCAAAAAGATCATGTATTTTACGGCCCACAAGCGCTCATTGAGGCCAAATGGCAATGTCCATTGCGGAACACGCGCCAACTTCGCGACACGGTTCAACAATTCCTGAAGTGCTCCAAAAGGACACAACCACCCACAATAAGCTCCGCGCCCCCAGAACAAGAGCGCTGCGGCTACAGAGAACCAGAGAATGAATGTCAGCGGCTCCATCAAGAACGCGTCCCAGCTAAACCCAGTAGCCAGGGCACCTCCAAGAGCCATCAAATTCACGACGGAAAGCTGAGCGTTGGCATACCAACCAAGGAAGAACAGGGTGAGCGTAAGAAAGCCAATGCGGAACCAGAAGGTGATCTTTTCTGACTTCACCAGCCATCTTTGGAAAAAGAAGGCAATGGTCAACGTGCCGAGCATGACAAGCAGGCCAGCAATTTCAAAGCGTTTTTGCCACCAGATCCGCTTCCAGAGCGCCTGCTTTGCCGCAATTTCGCTTTGGTCCGCTCGTTGCACCGCCGCCGCGGCAGAGCCGGTGGGTTCGACCTTTTGTGCGATGACCGGACTCAAGTATTTTTCCGGCAAACGATAGTCCAAGCCGAAAGTGACGAACGCCTTGTCGATAGCGCCAACACGCCGCTGGACCAAGAGCTCCAGCCGCCAGGGCTTGGTTGGATCAAAACCCGCGTCCGCGGGGATCTTGAACAGATCCATTTCCTTAAAGCTGGGGGAGCCGTCAACGGCTATGTTGCTAACCCGCTTGTGAGAGCGATCTCTGAACCGAAAGCTGTTGTCGCCTTGGACTACTTGTATGCGGTCAAAAATCCCGCCGCGAACATACCCGGAGCCCTTGAATGAATACCGACCACGCCCGACAACCATCAATGCATGATCTCCGGCAGCCAACCAATTAGACAGACCGGAATAACCGTTCTCACCCAGCAGCACCTTGCCAATCGCAGGCACGCTGACTGGAGCAACAGCCAGCTTTATGAAGGTATCCTCATCTGGTCCCTTTTCAGGATGACGGGCAGCACGTGGATCGGCTGAATTCGCGAAAGCTTGATTGACTTGCGAAACGTCCAAATCCAAACGCCGAACAGTGCCGTCACCGACGAGACTGGTCCAATCGCCCGCAGCCTGAGCATCCTCATTGATTACGAATTTGGGTCCTTGGGCTTTAGCCTGCTTAAGCCCTCCGAGTTCCAGAGCGCGGGCCACCTTCAGACCGGACCGCACAATAGAGTCATCTATGACAATGATTGTAACTGTCGCACCCGAGATGATGTCCAGATCATGAGACTGGCCACCAGAGCTCGCTTCTTCGACGAGATCAACACCTACGTAACTTCTTGTCAGCGCTTTGATCTTCTCGTCGGGAATACCAACCAAAACGATTGGCTCCGAGTGTTCGACAAGTTTCGCGCCCAAGATGGTCGCGTCGGGCCCAATAGCCACCAGTGTGTGAATTGGCTTTCCAGAGTAGCCAGTCGTACCAACGAAATCGGATGTGACCCAGACCCACCCGATTTGGGTTCCATCCTTGAGAAGCGGTGCAACCGGCAAGTCTTCTTTCACACCGCCGTACGCGTCTGCGCCTTCAACAAGTGATGAGGGTGGGGTTTGGGCGAGGAAGCGGCTTAACAGATTGCTCTGCGACTGGGAAAAAGCATCCGTCGGCAGTACCACTAATAGCGCCAGGGAGAAAACAACAGTGAGGAACCGCAATGCACGGGAAATGATCAGATGGGGCATGAGTAGAACCTCGGTGGAGCACGAGCCACAGCAGAACCGAAGACGGCAAATGGTTTTGCGAAGGAAAGAAACACGGGCGCCGGCGATCCCAACCCATATGTCAGAGCTGTAAGACCCTTTCCGGAAAATGCCTCAAATCCGGTCGAATTTGATCCACTGTCGCCAGACTTTGCCTGCTCAGACAGCAGCCCTTTGGCCTTGGCGGACTTGGAATGACAGCGAGAGCGCTTCAGGAATTGATGCTTTGACGCACCCCCAATTGTTTTATTTGCGAGTACAGAGATGCGTTCTGCTCCAGCGGCGTACTCAAGCGCTACGCTGACCTGCGGTGCAGCGAAACCTATGGCGAACACAAAGGCAACCAGTATGCGGAGCTGGCAAAGCCTGCCTATACTGTTCATGAGCCCCCCGACTTTTTGCGCTCGGAAATCAGCAAGGGGCCATAAACGAAAACAAACCCCGCAAACGCGCCGAACCAGGCCCAACCAGAAACGGCATGGAAAAGAGAGGCGTGCTCAAGCCATACGCCAGCACCTACCCGGCTAAACACAGAAACAATTACGGCTGCATAAATTAAGGTCGTCGCAGGTCCTGCCGAAAGCGATCTTCCTGTATGACCAAGAGTGGCACGGGTCATGACTGCGAGTGTCATGGACCCAATAACGCCAGCCATGAGGACATGTTGGGCGGTCGCCATACCCAAAGTACCTGGTACGAGTATTTCTAGACCCAATACAAGCAGCCCGATTGGGAGGAACAAATACGCGCCGTGCAGGATCAAGACCAAGGGCTCGGCGAATGTGAGCCACCCTTTCCATCTCGCCAAACGCAGCAGGTGAAAAGCACCCGCACCGAGTAGAAACAGCCCAGTCAATCGCTCGAAAGGCGCGAACACCCATACGGCCAGTGCGGCCAACAGCACGATCAGAGCTGCTCGATCGAACACTTGCACCGCGGGCAACGAGGTTTTTCTTGAAGCGCCGCGCTTCGCCAGCCAGTTGCGGGTAAATGACGGAACAATTCGCCCGCCAATAACCGCCACCATCATAACAGCGGCGGCTACACCGAGACGCATGCCTATGCCTTGTGCTGCATACTCACCCTCAGCTGCACTGACATGGAAAACACCGTTAGCCACAATAAACGCCACGAGCATGGCCAGCACTGCCAGATTGCGCCAATTCTGACCAGCATAAATCTCCCGGGCACTCGCAATCGCCAACGCAATGGGCATCGACAGATCAACCATGATTACCAAACCGGTTGGGAGCAACGCGGAACTGGCGACCACAGCCCTGCCGAGGAGCCACAAACCAAACAAGGTTGCCAAGGGCCACCCGACGATAGGCAAACGTCCGGTCCAATTGGGTATCGCGGTCAGCAAAAATCCCGCGATTACCGCGCCTAAGTATCCAAACAAGAACTCATGTGCATGCCAGGAGACGGGATCTAAGGCCGTTGGCAAGACCACCTTGCCCGACAACATCAGGACCCACACCACTCCGGAAAGTGCCGCCCACAGAGCAGCGCCCAGAAAGAATGGGCGAAAACCAAAGCTCAAGACAGCTGGGCCGCGCCAAGACCGAATGAGTTGTGATGTCGTCGACATTCAGGATCCTATTCCAACGCTGATCACTTCGCGCCAAACCGACAGGTAAAAGCAAATTCAATACGCATATAATTTGCCTATTTAAGTTCGCCATCTCGCTTTATGCCGATCTCGCCAACCTAATCAGACCACTTACTTCCAGCGAGAAAAACGCACTATAGGCGCTATACGCTGGCCATAAACATACTGCCTGCCACTCATTTAACCGCCAATTCTCAAAAGTCTTCCTAATACCTATTGATTGGTGTAGTTGACATTAGAGACCGCCAAGTGTGAAATCAGGCTAGCCATTTTAATTGGAATTGTAAATACCTATTCAGGAGATGGATCACAAATGAAGCTGACACTCTTTACCGACTACGGCTTAAGAATGCTCATGCGGATGGCCAGCGATCCTGCTCGTATGTACTCAACCTCTGAGTTGGCCAATGAGTTAAAACTCTCCCGCAATCATCTGAGCAAAATCATGCAGCAGCTTGCTCGGGTCGGCATCGTAACCACCCAACGCGGCGGCGGTGGTGGCGCAAGATTGGCAAAATCGCCCGATCAGCTGGTATTGGGCGAGCTCGTCCGGTTGCTAGAGGAGGACCATCCCCTCGTTGAATGCTTCGCCAAAGACGGCGGAGCCTGCACTTTGGATGGCCAATGCCGCCTCAAGGCTCGGTTAAGACGCGCCGAGGCTGCCTTTCTGGCCGATCTGGACAACTCGACCCTTGCTGACATCGCCCTGAGACCAATAGGTAAACGACCTGAATGAGCACCGTTGTCCGACAACGTTTCCTGGATAACGATGCTCAAGGCGTCATTTGAGTTCGCCGTTTTCTTTGAATTGATCCAGATACGCGATTATGTTTTCGATCTCAGCATCCTTACGCAGGCCAGCAAACGCCATGCGCCCTCTGGGAATGACATCCTTGGGATCTTTGAGATACGCGGTCAGGGTCTCTACATCCCAAACCCGTCCTTCATCTTTGCCAGCAAGGAGGGGCTTGGAATACCGGTAGCCCTCAGTATGGCCCCACTCGGCGCCAACTATTCCGTTCAAAGGAGGACCTACACGGCTTCTGGCGTCCTCACCAACCGCGTGACATGCTTGGCATTTGCGAAATACCTTTTCGCCTTTCTCAGGATCTCCTTCGGCATGTGCAGATCCATAACCAATAACCAATGCAGCGACGAGTATACATTTGTGAAGATAAGCCAAGAATCACCTATTCATCTAAGATAAAATTAGTGAAACATATTAGGTAATTACAATCAACCATTCGGAATACCATTTCCCAATCTCATTTATTTTAGTTTATCCTAATAAAAAGCGCTTTTGCCAACTTACTCAAACAAATACACTATTTCGATCACACATTTGCATTGACCAATTCGAGAACACGTATTCCCGTTGGATTGGCAATCAAAGACTCTCTTCTAAGACAGGTTCAGAACTTTCATCGGTAGCGTGATTTGAGTGAGCGAAGACGCCTTCACGGACCGGGTCAGTTTTCTTGTTTCGCCCCCAAACCAGCTGACGCACATCTTCACTGATAGACAGTAAGACCGGGATCAGAATCAACGTGATCAGCGTTGCGAATATCTCGCCAAAAGCCAGCGAGACAGCTGCCGGTACCAGATAGAGCGCCTGTTCCGACGTTTCGCTCATAAGGGGGATCAATCCGACAACTGTCGTCGCGGTCGTCAGAAATATGGCTTGAAACCGATCCACACCACATCGATACGTTGCCTCATCGTGAGACATGCCTTCTTCGCGTGATTGAAGATAGAAAGTCATCATGACCAAGGAGTCATTCACAACAACTCCGATAAGCGCCAAAACACCGAAGAAAGAAAGCAGGGAGAACGGCAAGTCCATGATGCCGTGCCCGATGACGGCCCCAACAAAACCAAAGGGCACAACCGACATGATGAGAAACGGCTTCCAGTAGGATTTCAGCGGCACGGCGATGAGTATGTAAATCAAAAGGGCGGCAATGATGAAGGCGCGCAGCAGCCCCCCCTGCAACTCACCGATATCTTCCAGTTCACCACCACGTTTGATTGATATGCCGGGATACTTGCTTTCGATTTCCTGCGCGAATGCACCGAAAAGCGCCTTCCCGAGTTCTTCTGGCGCCACAACATCCCGGTTCACGTCGGCTGAAACGAGCGAAACCTGTTGCGCATTGTGGAGGGTGATCTCGTTGTTGATGTAACGCGCCTCAACGTCTGCGATCGCCTCCAAGGGAATCCAGGCACCGTCACTGCTTTTGAGGCGCAGCTGCAACAAATCCTCAATGGTGTTGCGAGCCTCAAAGGCCGATCGCACAACCACACGCACTTCAGATGTGCCGCGCTGAATGCGCTGCGCCTCACCACCTCCAAAAGCATACCCAATCTGGCTCGCCAAGCGCTCCGAGGAAAAGCCCAGATGGCGCGCTTCGGGTTTCAGGCGTAACCGCAGCTCAGGCTGACCGGAATTAAACGTATCTCGCACATTGGTCACGCCCTCGAAGCCCGCCAGCTTCTCTCGCACCTCAGATGAAGCGGCGCGCAGCATCTGCGCGTCTTCGCCCAGCAGTTGGATTTCAAATCCACCGCCGAACTCTTCAAAACCGGAAAACGACAGCTCTGAAATGCCTTCCAACCCGCCGACACGGGCACGCCACGCTTCCATGACATCCCGCGTGGTTACCTCCGGTCTTTGATCCGCAGGAATAAGTTCAAGATATAGATCCGCTTTTCCAGCTCCGCTCATATAGGTGGAAAGATGTTCAATGGGTGGCTGTCCTGAGGCCATTTCACCCGCAAATTCCTCGTTCAGTTCAAGCGCTGCGGTTTCTAAACGCCCCACATTGGTGCGCGTCAATTGCACCGGTGCACGAGGGTCCATTTCCATGGAAACCGAGAGGATCTGACCCGGCACATTCGGAAAGAAAGTCGACTTGATCTGGCCGGTCGCCATCAAACCGAACACGAGCGTCCCGATGGCCACAAACAATATGAGAACTGCGTAACGATTGGCGAGTGCCACCCTCAAAGCCGGCGCATAGACGCGATCTCGAAAGCCAAAAAGCCCCGCGCGGAAGAATGCCTGAACATACGACCACAGACGGGCAAGTATCGTCTTCCGGGCTTCGTTGTGAATGGAGATGTGCGCCAAGTGCGCAGGCAGGATCAGCTTGCTCTCAACAAGGGAGAACAAAAGAGCCAAGATCACCACACCTGCAAAGCTTGCCAACACTTTACCGAATGGATTTTCGATCAACAACATGGGCGCAAAAGCGGCAACAGTAGTCAGAACACCAAATACCGTGGCAACTGAAACGCGCTGGACACCGACCTCGGTTCCCTTGATTGGATCCGGATAACGACGACGTTGTTCATGAACGCTTTCTCCCACGACCACAGCATCGTCCACCAGAATGCCCAACACGATGATGAAGCCAAATGTGGTGATATCGTTCAACGAATAATCAATCCAGCTGGTTGTCGATACCGCGAGAGCTCCTGCCATGGAAATGGGAATTCCCATGGCGACCCAAAACGCGAGCTTCACATTGAGAAAAATCGCCAGAAGGAGCGCAACGAGCAAAAGACCCTGCACAGCGCTGGAACTGAGAAGCTGCAGACGATCAGAGATGTAGTGGCTGGAATTACCCCAGATTTCAGCGGTTACACCCTCCGGCAGGGTTCGATTGAAATCGGCTATGATCTGGCCTGCCTCCGCTGAAACATCCAGAAGGTTATCTTTGCGGCCAATGAGAACCTCCATCCCCACCGACTGCAAGCCATTGAACCGCGTCTGAAAATCAACTTCCTCAAATCCATCGGTTATGGATGCGACATCGCCCAGATACGTGGTCGATCCATCCGGCCATTCGACCAGCGGGATCTGGCGATAGTCTTCAACGGTATAGGCTTGGCTATCCGCACGCAGCGATATGTACCCCCCTTCACGCCGAAGGGTTCCACCCTGGAAATACAAGGAGCTTTCCTGAATCTTGGTCATCACATCGGAAATGGTGAGATCCAATCGCTCCAATGCGCCTGGGGTCATTTCAATAGCGATTTCCTGTCCTTGCAGGCCCCAATCATTCACGCGCGAGATCTCAATTCCCGCCAACAATTGTTGGCGCAACGAGCGCGCAAGGCTTTGTAGTGTCTTGAGATCGGTATCTCCGTGGATCGAAACGTAAAGCGCCGGCACATCGAAGTTATTGGTTTGAATGACAGGGCGCCGGGCATCCTTCGGCAGATCATGAACCCCATCCACCTTCAAACGCACATCATCCAGGAGCTTTTGCAGATCGTATCCATCAACTTGCTGGATTCGTATTATCGAGTAGCCGGGTTGGGAAACAGATCGGATATTCTTGACACCCTGCAGTCCTTCCACGGCCCTTTCAAGTTGACGTGTTATCTGCTTGTCAACTTGCTCGGTATAGGCGTTGGGCAGTGTTGTCGTGATCACGACTGTGTCTGCTGGTATTTTCGGAAACCCTTCAATACGCATGGTCAGAAGCGAAGTCAGACCAACAACCAGCAGAAACACCATGAGCAGATTGGCGGCGACTGGGTTGCGCAGAAACCAGTTCGTCAGTGCCGTCATTGTTGAACCTCCTCAACTCGAGGCTCGACTTTTTGCCCCGGCAGGTATCCCGCCATCGGCATGACCAATACCCGCAGAGCCCCCATCTCACTGAGGGCATCAGGCGGCTGGATTACCACATCACCATCATTGCGAAACAGAGCTCGCGCCTCAAAACGGCGCAGGACGTTGCCAGCGTCCACATGCCAAACGAACCCATTCGGGGTTAGCGCGCTTTCTGGAATCCTGATTGTGTTGTCGATGACCTTGCCCGGCAATGCCACCGTTACAAATTGTCCCGGCAAAGCGCGAGAGCCGCCGGTATCATCAACTTCCAGGAAGAGCTGATAACGCCGGCTCTCCCGATCCAAAAACCCGCCGCCGCGCTGAACTGTGGCTGTTCCGATGGCAGCCCCCTCCTCGTCCAGAATGCTCGCACTGGCTCGGCTCCAACGCTTGTCCAAAAGGTTCCATTGGCGGGAATCGAGAGAAACGTGGATGTCCAATTGGCTGTCATCAAGCAACTCGAACAACGTATCACCTACCGAGACACTCTGACCAATGCTGACCGAGCGGCTGGTTATGATACCGCTGAAAGGCGCGGCGATAACGGTCGAGTTGACATCATACCGTGCGGAAGCCACACGCTGCTGGGCCGCTTCCACGGCACGTTCTGCAACTTCCACCTCGGGTAAATGGATCGCCATCTCCGGAGGTTGTTCCGTTGGACGGCTTGCGCGCCAATCATTTGCTGCGATGCGGCTCTTGTTCTGCTTTTGCATCAAAGTGAACTCGGCATTGGCAAGTTCATACTGCGCATTCGCCAATTCAGCCTCGTAGGGAGTTGCGTCGAGACGCACCAGCTCCATCCCCTCACGAACTCGCTTGCCGGCCAAAGCATCCAGAGAGACCTTCCGTACTGTGCCGGAAATTCGCGCCTTCAGCTCAACAGACCAACGCGGTTTCACTTCGGCAAAAACGGAAACATACCCTTGATGCGGTCCAACTGCCGCCTCTATCACGCTCACGGGCTGCAAGACTTCTACCTGCTCGGTCGAACTGCTTACATCAGCCGTATCCTCTTGTACGACCAGATATGCAAGTACCCCGCCCAAGACCAAGAGCGCTGCGACAAACCATAGAACACGCCGTACCATTTTCCGCTCCTTGTCCGACCGCGCTTCGGCGAGAAACTTAAGCGCGTTGCTGTCGTCAGAAATTGATCTTGCCCATTTGGAGAGCAATTAGGTCACAGATCCCATCAATTGCGAGACACTCATGTATCATATATAGTATTTGTGATACAACAATGTCTCACATTTTTTCAGCAATGACCAACAGGCGAATGAAACAAGACAAACGCATCGTCCAATCCCGAAATGCTCTGATTACGGGCGGCCGCCAGTTGCTGCTTCGAGATGCCAGCGCGTCACTGAGCGACACCGCCAAGTTCGCCGGGGTGGGACGCGCCACTCTCTATCGACATTTCACTACGCGGGAGTCGTTGGTGTTGGCAATCTTCATCGATTCTCTGGAAATCTTGGATCAGGAAATGACTGCTTTGCAGTCCACGGGAGCACGAGGCAGGGGTGCACTGGAGGCTATGGTGGAGCGGCTGCTACCCAACGCCGAACATCTTCGATTTGTTGGCATCTACTGGGATCAACTGGCAACAAAAGCCCTTTCAACTCAGGAAATACAGGCGGCGGAAACGGCGATGCACGACGTCATCATCGACGCCCAGTCCGAAGGCTCCTTAAGGCAGGACCTACCAGTTTTCTGGATCAGCGCAACGATTGACAGCCTTTTGTTTTCCGCATGGGAGCTGCTTCAGGATGGATCGGTTTCTCATGAGGAAGCTGCTCGTATCGTCCTGACCACACTCTTTCAAGGTATGGCAACGCCACAAACATGAAAAAGGCTGGTATCGCATTCGATACCAGCCTTTCGCATCACAGGCTTATCCTAGATTTCAGAAGAAGCCACTTACCATGGAGCTGATTGCCAGCGCGCCCATAACGGTGATGAAGATGTTAGACAGGGCGCCGTCATACTTCTTCATGGCCGGAACCTTCTTGATGGCGTACATCGGCATCAGGAACAAGATAGCAGCGATGAACGGCGCACCAAGGGACTCGATCATGCCCAGGACTGATGGGTTCAGATAAGCGATGATCCAGATCGAGAAGAAGAAGAAGCCAACGAGTGCGTTGTTGAACTTCTTTTCACCCAAACCGGTAACCGCCCCAGGCGCTGTTTTGCGCACGAGTCCAGCCAAGCCCTCTTTCGCACCAAGATAGTGACCGAAGAAGGAAGAGAAGATCGCGAGGAAGGCAACCAACGGGCCAAGGAACGAGATGAACGGGCTGTCGAATTCGTTCGCGAGATAGCTCAGGATTGGAAGGTTCTGTGCCTTCGCCTCGGCCAGTTGTTCAGGCGACAAAGCCAGCACGCATGAGAACACAAACAGCATCACGAAACCTAGCAGCATGATGGATGCGCGCTTCAGGATCATGTCCGAGTGCGCAACTGCCGCCTCGCCATACTTCTCACGCTGAGCCAATGCCATGGAGGACACGGCAGGGCTGTGGTTGAATGAGAAAACAAGCATTGGAATGGCGAGATAGACCGTAACCAGCAGCGTGCTTACAGACGGAATACTCGCAAATGATGTCGCTTCCAATGACCAATGCGGGATCAGGTATACCGACATGAACAAAAGGATCAGAACCAGCGGATAAACCAGAAACTCGGTTACAATCAGCATCAACCGACGTCCGAAAATCATCACACCCATCATGAGCGCGACAAGACCACCGGATAGCAGAAATCTTGGGATCTCTGGCCCGTTAAGCTGGTTAACGATGAAGCTGTCAATCGTGTTGGTAATCGCAGCGCCGTAAATCAATACAATCGGATAGATCGCGAAGAAATACAGGAAGGTGATAATGACCCCTGCTGTTTTACCAAAGTGCTCTTCAACCACATGCGTGATATCTGCATCCGAGCGAGAAGACGACAAGACAAACCGTCCCAAGGCACGGTGTGCGAAGTAGGTCATTGGACCAACAAGAGCCGCAATCAACACGATCGGCCAGAAGCCCTCCAGACCGGCGCGAATTGGCAAAAACAGAATACCAGCGCCGACGGCCGTACCAAACATCGATAACGACCAGGTCAAGTCGTGTTTCGTGTATTTTTCTTTTTGAGTGTCACGTACACTTTCTGTGATGACGTGGTCAGACATCCCTCAATGCTCCCAAGCAACAAGAACTAATAGATTTGCGGGGGCACTCATACAGTTATTAGAGCATGATAACCATACGTAATAACCATTTATTTACGAAATATTCTGGCATATTTTCGTATACAAGATAGCCAACACCTTATTATTCAATGCATTTCTAATGTTCATCATCTCGTGCACTGGTAGATACTGAATATAGACTAAACCAATGCGAGAAATTCATGAATTAACACATCACATAAGCTCATGAGTTCTATATCTATTTTCTGTGATGTACACAGAAAGCTATCAATTCCGAGAAGCCCGGGCCGCTCAAAGACGACCTCCGCAGTCAAACTTTGTTTAATATAATTATGAATTATTGACTCAAGTTAATCTTAGCGGTAAGCGAAAACACCGCCACCCAATACGTGTTTTCCCACGCATCAGGCAGCTCACTCCCAGATAACCCGACGAGCCGATCCCATTCGGCCGCGTCCTTTTCCGCCCGCATTAACAGAAGGCGCGCCGGCGGAGTCATGCGTAATCGAAAGCCAATCATGCGACTCAGAGATTTTTCACAAGCTCATTTCCTAGGACCATCCTCCCTCGCCATCTCCCTGAGCCTGCTGGCCAGCACGGCGCTGGCAGGCGATACTCATAAATGGCATCCCCATCTGGAGTTCGGCGGCAAATTCAGCAATAGCCGGAATATTGGTGAGACGACGGTGTTCATGCCGCTCTTCCAAAACGAAACAACGCTGCTCTTTGGAGACGTGAGAGGCCGGTTCGATAACAATAGCTCTGAAGAAATCAACATCGGCGCAGGCCTTCGAAAACTGTTCAATGACCAATTCATCATCGGCGGCTACGGTTTTTACGATCTTCGCAACTCAGGGTATGGGCATCAATTTCAACAAATCACGCTCGGAGCTGAAGTTCTAACGGAGGCCTTTGAGCTTCGCGGGAATGTGTATCTACCAATTGGCACGACCGAATACAGCAGTGCTGCAGGTGATACGGTTGCCCTCTCCGGATCCAGTATACTGTTTACAGAGGGGCAGGAACGCGCCCTTCAGGGATTTGATGCCGAAATAGGCGTGAAAGTTCCATGGACCAGTCTTACAGAGGACGGAACAGATGCCCTGAGCCTTTACGCAGGCGGCTATCATTTTGACGACACAGGCGTTGACGCCATTTCCGGTCCGCGCTTTCGTGCTGAATACACTTTGGCTGACATAGTAACGCCTGGTAGCCGACTCTCTATCAATGCGGAATATCAACATGACAGTCCGCGCGGTAGCCAGACATTCTTTGGTGCCAAACTGCGCCTGCCCCTTTACGGAACAGCCCAACCGGCCGGTACACTCAGCCCGCTTGAGCAGCGCATGACCGACACGATCCAACGAGACGTTGATATCGTTTCAAGCGTTGGTGCTTATGGCCGCACATCGGTTGGTGTAGATGCCGCAACGGGCCGCAAGCTGTCAGACGTCAAGGTCGTTGAGGCAAGTGACGAAACCACCTTGCGCGCTGGCATAGAAGGCGCAGAAGCCGGAGACATCATTTTCGTCCAAGGGCCTAAGGGCGGCATTGATTTAACCTCCCCGATTTCGCTTAGAGCAGGCCAATCCGTCGGATCGGGTTTCAATGTCATCCATCCACAAACCCGGCGTACCGCGTCTTTTGGGGGCGCCTTGCAGCTTCATGGGTTGAATGCCGCTCAAAACATGGTCCACATGACCAGCGACACCAGCTTGAGCGGTTTTGAAATCACTGGCGGACGACACGCGGTGTTCGCGGACGGCGCAGACAATGTGCGTATATCGAACTTGCACATCCATGACA
Source organism: Pseudovibrio exalbescens DSM 16456 (assembly GCF_000422785.1). GTDB lineage: Bacteria > Pseudomonadota > Alphaproteobacteria > Rhizobiales > Stappiaceae > Pseudovibrio > Pseudovibrio exalbescens. The sequence continues at coordinate 99,981 of NZ_AUGS01000010.1, read as the reverse complement.
TCTCGGGCTCTGCCATCAACGTGATGAACAGCGATGAGGTTTCGATCTCGAACATCGCCATGCGGGAGGTTGCTTATGATGATGATTCCAAGTTCCAGAACAGCAACCCCAATGGCAAGGAAAATGGTGTTGGTCTGCGGCTTTACAACGTCACCGATGTGAATGTCGCGCAGGTAGATATGAATCGAGTGGCCATGGGCACACTGTTCAACAAGGTCAGAAACGCCAACATAGATGGTATTTCAATCACTTCCACGCAAAATGAGGGTTTCGTGTTCCACAATGTGCAGAACGCAGTGATTGAGAATGTCGCCATTGAAACTCTCGGGCAGGATGCGATGGCGTTTGTCGTTTCCGGCAACATCACAGTGCGCAACGCATCCACCAAGCACCTCCTGAACCCCGAATATGGCTGGTCCAGTGGCATCAACATTACTGATTACACGGGGGATCCGGAAGTTGATGAGGCAACACGTGCGAGTGCCAACAAGAACTACAGTTTTGAAAATATCAGCATTGATGGCGCCGAAGGTCATGGCTTGTATATTCAAGGCATCGACGACCTTGCGCTTAAAGACGTAACCATCACAAATATCGGTCAAAATGGCATGTTCCTGAACATGTGGGAGGGCATGTCCAACGTCTCCCTGGAGAATGTTGTCATTGATGGAACCGGCACAACCGGGATCTATCATGCCATGGGTCAGATGAAGAACATCAGCGGGGATCTCACGATCAGAAACACCCCCACGCTCTGTCAAACCATGGCCTTCACGGGAGAAGACTTCCTGACGCAAGAACCCGGAAACGAGCTTCGAGTTAACGGCAAGCTCATCACCCCTGAAATGATGGCGACACGCGAGGCGTTCAATCAACTTTGTGACCAGTAAAAACAACGAGCCCGGGACGGCCCGGGCTCCCTCTATAATTGCCCTTAAATAAAACCAGAAATACAATCTCTCATTCCTAGTTTCTTTCGATATTTATATTTTCAAGATCGAAATATAAAAATTGACGAAAAAATAAATCCGAAATTTTAATTTTGATGAGTTGCGTTTTCCGAAATACAGGTGTAGAATTGAGTCTATGCGATGCACGATGATTTGGAAGTGTGCATCCCAGAGTCACGGTAAGAGTGTTATAGACTCACTAAAGTCAGCGTCCCGAACGCGACTTATTTGACGTATCGATCTTTCCCGAAAATCTGCGAATCCAGAGTAACGCACAACGAACGTTGCGTGGTTTCATACCAAATCTTTTTAACATGATAACCGGGAAGGACCCAATCATGCCTATAAACGGAACAGTTAAGTTTTTTGATCATTCTCGCGGCTTTGGCTTCATTGCACCAGATGGCGGCAGCAAAGACGTATTCGTCCACGTGACCGCAATGGAAAGCGCAGGAATTGCCTCAATCGATGAAGGCGACAAGCTGAGCTTTGAAGCAATCGACGACCCACGTGGTCGCGGCAAAACCGCTTCAGATCTACAAATGCTCTGATGCCACAACTCGGCTCGGCACGACGATAAGTGCCGAGCCGAGTCTTTAACTAACACTCTCGAAGAAAAGGATGAATTTATTGAACAATATGCAATTTGGCACTGTAAAAAGCTATGACCACCTGTCAGGAACGGGCTGGATTCAGCCGGACAGTGGTGGCCGCGATATCATGGTAAAACAATCAGCAGTCAGAATCGCACGGCTCGGACAGATTTGTGAAGGCCAAACCCTTGGTTTTAATGTCTCCGTCGGAACGCCGTCCGCAATCAACCTTTGGGCTACCTGGTCTAATCGCTAGACACTCTGGCAGCCTGAATGGTCGCATCACCCGCGATGATTTGACCATGACAATGCCGCTAACGGAATTTTCAATGCCTCAGTCGCGCGCCCGAGTTTGATGGCGAGTTTGAGCAATCCCGCAGCGTTACACACCCACCTCACCCGCTTCCTAGAGAAAACTTACGAGCGCATCAGCAATGACGCGCTGCTCGTCTGTGTTGATCACAAGCACCTTGGTTCGACCGATCCCGATGCTTTCTTGGTTTTCTCTATTGGCAGCGGGGTCCACGGCCAGACCGAAATAGTCCAAGTCAGCGCATACCCTCTCGCGGATCTGCCATGCGTTCTCTCCTATGCCGCCGGTAAAAACGAGGGCATCCAGCCCCCCATTGGCCGCCGTTAGCGAGCCGATTTCACGCCGGATGCGCGAGACAAAATAGGAAACGGCATTGGCCGCATCAGAACTGTCGGACGCAAGGAGCTGCCGCATGTCATTACTCAACCCAGACATGCCCTTGAGACCCGCGTTTTTTAGCAGAAGCGCGTCTACTTCATCAGCCGACATTCCTTTGTCGAGCAGGTGAAAGATGACACCCGGATCGATCTGCCCGCACCGCGTCCCCATAGGCAACCCATCCATGGAAGAGAAACCGAGGGTCGAGGCAATCGGCCGGAAGCCACGGACGCAGCACATGGAACATCCATTTCCCAAATGAGCGATAATAATCCGTCCATCTTTCAGATCAGGATAATGTTGTTGCACGTAGGATGAGACATACTCATAGCTGAGCCCATGAAAGCCATAACGACGGATCCCGTCCTCATAAAATTTGGGGGGCAAGGCGTAGGTGTCGTTTTCGTAAGGGTGCCCGCGATGAAACCCGGTATCAAAACAGCCGACTTGAATGGCCTCGGGAAACGCCTGCATCGCTGCCTTCACGCCTGCCAGATTTGGCGGTTGGTGAAGGGGTGCAAGCGGAGATAAATCGTCCAGCGCGCGCAACACTGCGCCGGTCAACAGTATGGGTTCGGCATACAGCGTTCCCCCATGCACGATACGATGCCCTACCCCGGCAATGTACTCACCGCCAAGGACAGGCTTTAGAGCTTCAAGTATCGCCTTCAAGCCTAACAGATGATCAGCCTTGCCAATTTCGGTCTGATGTCTGACGCCAGACTCTTTGAAAATCAAGGAAGCTTTGGGTCCCAACGCGTCTACTTGTCCGCTTGCCACCTCATGCAACTGCTCTTCTTTTTGCAGATACACCGCAAACTTGATCGAGCTGGAGCCAGAATTCAGTGTCAATAGAGCAGGCATCAGGCACCCCCGGCGCTGGCGTCGGTCCAAGGAGGCCAGAACAGCAGCACACCTGACCCCGCGCAAGGGAACTCTAGCATTCCCTTGAGTTTTCGGGGACCTACCATAAGGGAAAATGGCAGATGATCTACTCAATACAAAGTAGCAGAATAGAAACTGCCAAACGTCATATGTTTTTAAAAAACAGGCCGCCTTATAAAATCCGCAATGCCCGCTTGGCTCCTCTCAACGAGCAAAGCATCAAAAGTATTAAGATGAATATCTTGGTAGGATTCTCTATATACAAATCTGAATACAATTTCAAAACAATGTATCAGACAAACACTTCATATAAATGCTGCAGTATATGTTAATAGCAAATCATATACTGCAGCCTATTTAAACCACTTTGGCGACTGATTGTTCTGCCCGCAGCCGAAAGGCCCTGCACATATCCGCCTTACGGTTTCCGAAGTTCGTTCAGCAACTCCTTTTCGAGGCGGGTCATACTATCAACTACGAGCGGGAAGAAGCTTTCATCATAGTTCGCATACGGCCGTGATCGGCAAGCGATGTTGTCAAACCGACCCGCAGTCCGATGAAACGCTTTGGCGTTTACTGGATAACCGAAACTTTCTACACCCGCGGCCAACGTCAGGAAATCTGAGACCTTCAAAGCCAATTCCGGATTGGTTTTCCAGTTTTCATGGAGCCAGACGTAGAGTTCAGGGTGGAAATTGGCCATCACCCCCGAATAGGCATTACCTCCCAATTGGTATGTACGAAGCAACGTCTGGGCATTTGCATTTGCAAGCTGTAAGCGTGATCCTTCAATCAAGCGTAGACGCTTCTCGATTATCCCAAGATCGCAGCTGGTGTCCTTGATGAAAACAAAACGTCCACTCGTCGCGCAGTAAGACACCATCGCATCATCCATCAAACGCTTATATGGATACGGACATTCATAAACACCCAGATTGAGATCCAGAGGCGTGTTTTCGGTAATGTTCTGAACACATTCGAGTGCCTTGGACGAAGCTTCACCCTCTTGAGCAAAACGATTGGAAATCAGAATGACCGCATCTACTCCGGTTTCTGAAATCCCCGCTATCTGGTCAAGTTGCTCGCTAACATGCGTCGCAGTATGTCCTGAGGCAACAACAGGCACTCTTTTGTCAACTTTCTCTACCACGAACCTCGTTAGCTCGTAATTCTCCCGGTCTGAAAGGAAAAACACCTCGCTAGACTGACAGGACGCGAAGAGCCCATGAACACCGGCGTCGATATACCAATCGATCAGCCTCTCAAGTGAGTCCCAGTCGATAGACCGGGACTCTGTAAACGGCGTGAGCATTACCGGCCAGACACCAGCATATTTGTTTTGATCTTGCATGGCTTTCTCTAGAGTAGGTGCTTGGCAGAGCCAGCTATTTTCACAGAGATGCCCTGGGTGAGGGCCTGTGCAACAAAAGCTTGCAGAACCGTTTGCAACTCAGTTTCTGGAACATATGCGACAGTGATGTGATTTGATTGATGACCGGCCATCAAGTCATCACGCCCGACCCCGTCAAGCACGCAGTTCATAAGCGGCCATTCATAGGTCGTGGCACGACGGCGCCGCTCAAACTCCTGGTCAGGAAGCTCAACCGCTGTGCCGGTACCAATATGCATGATCACTGCGGTGCCTTCATAGTGAGCGCGCGCCCAAACAAATCGTCCCGCCTTGCATTGACCAGCGATTGATGAGCCCCCCTTCGGAAAGAACATCGCTGGCTGGCGATAGCCAGTCGCACCGGCAATACCACCCTTCAAATGCTCAAATGGCACTGATCCGGAAATCTCAAAGTCCCAATAGAAAGTCCCGTCAAACTCAGATCCCCAACGCACGTCGTGAAGCGTTGTCTCAGACGGCAATCCCATGGCATCCAGAAGGCGGAAAAGCATCGCTTGGGGAATAGCCGTCCCCATGTCGACCTCGTTGATGCAGGGGATGGGCTTGCCCTCACAGATGATGGATCCATCCTCATCTGGTATCGGAAAGCGCTCAGTTGATCCGATTGCACCTTCAGCAAAATCCGACGCTGCACAACTGTCTTTCAATCCCTGCTGATATTGAACTCCAACTGCTGTGAGCCCAAACCGCTTGGCGAACCGGCCCATCGCAATCATCATCGCGCACTGTTCAAGCACCTGTTCCCTAGTCAACTCGGAGGCCGGGTCCTCACCATATTGGAACCTCATACCCCGTGCTTCATAAAAGCTCAGACAATCCTCGCGCAATTTCTGAGGAACCTTCTCCATCTCAACAAGGAGTGCGGATTGCGACAGTGCCTCCAGCGGCATCCCGATACTTGTGAGCGCCTTCAGGGGGAAGAACCCATTCATCATACCCATGCAGAAGGTATCAAACAAACCCAAGATGGCTTTGTGTTTCAGTATGTGCTCGCCAACTTTAATACCAGCTTCACTCGCAGGGCTGCTAAGAACCGGGTGGTTACGGTCTACGGTTTCCAGATAAGAGAGGTCGTGCTCTATCTTGCCGTCTTTCAGCCAGGCCGCCAGGCCATCACGGAAAAAGACATCCTCACAGTTTTCAGACCACAAACGAGAGTAGTTGACACCGAGGCTCGTGAGTGTTCCGGCCATACACAGCATGCCGACAAGCCCCGGCCAGGTTCCATCAAAATTCGCCATCAACAGGATCGGGCCACGATGATGAGCCAATGAAGGAGCGATGTGGTGTGAGTACTGCCAAGCGGTCAGAAGAACAATGATCGGCGCGTCCGGATCGATCCTCGCAAACAACTCGGACCCTTCTTTCTGTGAGGAGATGAAGCCATGCTTACGTGCAGGATCGTATTGATGTGCCCGCTTCATCTTGAAACCCTGCCTGGCCAGTTCCCTTTCCAGCAGATGAGAAAACTCCTCGTATACAGGCCAACACGGGACATTTGCGCTTTCTCTAAGGTCCGCATTTGTTACGACAAGCACTTCGTCAGCTTCGGTCGAGATCAATGGCTCGCTCGTAGATAGTTCAATCATTGTATTTCCTCCCAATTTACTATGTTTGCTAAGCCCACTGGCCCATAATTTCCTTGTGGTGTTCCCGTTCATCGTAGAGTTTCAGGTACACCTCATATTTCGCATCGTGGAACGCCCGCGTCTGCGGATCGCATTGGATGCGCTTCCCAGGACGAACCAAAGCAGTGCATGCCGCATGAATTGAAGGAAAACGCTCTGCCGCAACCGCACCCAAGATGGCGGCGCCAAGTGTGACCATGTCTTCTTCTGCTGCTAACTGGATATCGCGGCCGGTTATGTTGGCATACTCCTGCAACCAAACAGGGTTCTTCGTGGCACCGCCACAAATATAGACCTTCGAGATCTCGTGCCCTGCCGCTGTCATCTCATCAACAATGTGCCGCGTTCCATAAGCGACGGCCTGGAGGGTTGCCAGATACATACGTGCCAAAAAGTCCGGTCCTGTCTCCAACGTGAGACCAGACACCAGTCCGCGCGCATTTGGATTCGCTCTTGGAGAGCGATTTCCGTGGTGGTCACCCAACACATGCAAATCACGTGTCGGATATTGGTCGACCTTCTGAAGATCCTTGACCCAATCATTCAAAAGAGAAAATGGATGCGTGTCCCGCTCTTTAGCTTGCTGTAGCAATTCAGGCCAAAAGCCGCATTGGGAAACAGTCCAATCCACCAAAGCCCCAGCCGCACTTTGCCCACCTTCGCTGAGCCACCAGTTCGGCAACATCGCATTCAGATAGGGCCCCCAAACTCCGGGCACCATTACGGGCTCTGCGCTGACAACCATATGACAATTGGATGTTCCTGAGATTAAGGCCAGCCCGCCCTCAGGATCGCCGCCAATCAAAGCGATACCCCCGGCATGAGCATCAATTACGCCGCTTGCCACAACAACCTGCTCTGGCAGGCCAAGCTGCTTGGCAGCGTCAGCGGATACCCGACCCGCCGCTTCACCAAGCTGCATTACTCGTGGAGGGATCTTCGGTAGAAGATCACGAAGTCCGATCAAGTCGAGAAGATCACTCGGCATCTTGTTCTCGTGCGACAGGTAATTCCACTTACATGTCAATGTGCATACACTTGCAGCATCAACACCCGTTGCACGCCAAACAAGATAGTCAGCCAAATCAAAAAAACGCCATATGCGTTCATAGCGATCAGGGAAGTTCTTCCTGAGCCAAAGCACTTTGGGTAGTTGCATTTCGACGGAAACTTCGCCGCCAACATATCTAAGCGCGTGGTGGCCAGTGGCGTTTATCTTCTCCGCTTCATCGGAAGCGCGATGATCCATCCACATGATGACATCCCGATCTGGTTCGCCATCCTGGGAGACAGAGACACCAATACCCCTCTCGTCGCATGCAACCAGTGAGCAAGTTGCGTCAAAACCCAGCGAGCAGATGTTTTCAGTGGGGACACCGGATTCTGCAATCGCGGTTCTGGTTGCAACGCAGACCTTCTTCCAAATGTTAGATGAGGACTGTTCAACAAAATTGGTCTTAGGATGGTATTGGTCGATCTCCTCAACCGCAAAAGAAAGGCGCTGTCCTTTTGCATTGAAAATCCCTGCCCGGACACTTGCCGAGCCAACGTCAACGCCGAGGTAATATTTTTGGGTCATCTGTCCCCCAGATAGTTTTCTTCGCGCTTTTGCTCGCCGGCTCAGCGCCCAAAACAACGCCGAATTGCATCAGCGGAAGCTAGTCTCAAATGAATGTTTCTTAGCGCTGAGGATGTGTTCTTCGAGTGCGACTTCTGCGGCCTGCACATCTCTGGCTTTCACGGCATTCAAGATTTTCAAATGCTCTGAGAAAACGCGCGTCAGACTAAAAGGCGAGATTCGCGTCTTTTCAGATATAATGAGCCGGATCTTGATTGAGTTCACACGATAGATTTTCGAAATGATTTCGTTATCGAGAAAGTCGATTATCGTGTCGTGAAATTCCCAGTCGGTGAGCTGAGCTTTCTCTAAAAGAGATTTGTCGGCACCATTTTCTGCAGCCGCCAAGACCGTTTGATGTTCGTCCAAAAGTCGCTCAATTAGCGCTTGCTCAGCGAACTCCGTGAAGTGAGCAATAGCACGCTTTTCTAGGATCAAGCGCAGTTCGAATGCGTTCTTGATCAGGTTCAGGTCTATATGCGTAACCTGCAGCCCCCTCTGCGGAATCGCACGGATTAAACCATCTGCTTCCAGTCGCGGAATCAACTCTCTAACAGTACTCAAGGACATATCAGTTATCTCGACCAGTTCCTTTTGCGTCAGAAATTGGCCGGGTTGAATGCGTGAATTCAAAAGCAGATCAGAAAAGTTCTGATAGGCCTTATCTCGCATGCTCGTGCGTGTCTTGGTGCTCATCTCTGTGTGTCCGTCCATTGTGGTTCACATTCGCTCCCACCGTTTTGAATCAACTAAATGAACAAAAAATATCAGGAATCATTTTCTTGATTTATCACTAACATGTTAGTCGTAGTACTACTAAATTGATATGAAACCGTTTAGTGTGAAATCTCAGAGCGCGGAGGAATTGCTGCGAGTCGGTCGACTGGGAGCAAAAATCTCATTCAAACATCACTAGGGAGGATTGTTTAGTGACAAAATTCACCGCAAAAACAGTAATGAGTGCGGCACTCGGTGCAACAATGCTAATGGGGATTCCAGCATTTGCCGATGATGCAGTTCAACTCAGAATTTCTACCCCAGCTGTAGAGACAGATTGGCATGGAAAAATGCTTGTTGTCTTTAAAGATGAGTTGGAGGAACTCGCACCAGGTGAGTTTGATGTAGAAATTCACTACAATGCTTCGTTGTTCAAGCAAGGTACCGAGCCGATCGCAATGCAGCGCGGCAACCTTGATATGGCAATGATATCAGCATTCGACATTTCGAAACAAATCCCGGAATGGTCGACTTTTACAGCTGGTTATTTGATCCGTGACCCAGAACACCTCACCAAGGTTTTCCGCTCCGACATCGGAGATGAGTTTTACGGAAAAGTCGCCGATCAAATGAATATCAAGATCCTGGATGTTGGTTACCTTGGAACACGCCAGCTCAACCTGAGAACCGAGCAGGAAGTTCAACGCCCCGAAGATCTAGAAGGTGTAAACCTGCGCATGCCTGGCTCTGATGCTTGGCAATTTCTCGGGAAGGCACTGGGAGCGAACCCGACGCCAATGGCATTTGGCGAGATTTACACCGCGCTTCAAACCGGTGCTGTCGACGGACAAGACAACCCACTCCCAACAGTACGTGCTGCTAAGTTCTACGAAGTCACCAAGCAAATAGTCAAAACCAACCACCTCGTGGATGCCATTTTCCTGTCCATGGCCAAGAAGAAATTCGATTCATTGACCGAAGAACAGCAGGAAAATGTACTTAAGGCCGCGCAAGCAGCCACAGCTTTCAACAATGAAAAGCGCATTGAGGACGAAGCCCAGCTTGAAGCATTCTTCGAAAGTCAGGGCCTCAAGGTGTATTCACCTGACCTCGAAGCATTCCGGACTCACGTTCAAGCTGAGTATCTGTCCAGTAGTCTGGCAGAAGATTGGATCGACGGCATTGTTGATCGTGTCAACGCCGTAAAGTGAGGTGAACCGTGCATAAGACACTCAAACGAGTGCAGCACGGACTGGAAGGCATGGCAGTCATTTTGATGATTGCCATGTTTCTCTGCTTCTTGCTGCAGATTTTTTATCGCTATGTCCTGAACTCCCCGCTTGGCTGGACCTCAGAAGCGTGCACGCTGGCTTATGTCTGGGTCGTCTTCTGGGGTGGAGCGTTCTTGTTGCGAAACGAAGACCACGTTGCGTTTTCCATGCTGCGGGATGCAGCGCCTCCGCACGTCAAACGCATCTATACCGGCCTGTTCTGTCTGGCGTTGGGAGGCACCTTCGCCGTTGGGCTTCCACAGATGCTGGACTTCGTAACATTCATGGCCATTGATCGCACACCTATGCTTCGGATCCGGTTCGATCTCGCCTATTCGGTCTTCATTCTGTTCGCCGTTGCAGTGATCATCCGCTGCGCATTCGGGCTCTTCAGAGCTGCCATGAACCAAGGCAACACAACATAGCTCTGATTTGGGTTTAGCGAGACAAGATTATGAGTTTTTCCTTTATTGCTGCGATTACCTGTCTTTTCGGGGTCGCGATGATCGGGGCACCGATTGCCTTGAGCATCTTTGCAGCCGCCATTACCTTTTTCCTTTTGAGCGGACAAGATGTGGGCCTGGTTGCCGAGATGAGCCTTAATGGGCTTTTCAACTCGTTCGTGCTGCTTGCTGTGCCATTGTTCATCATTGCCGCGAATATCATGAACGCTAGCGCCGTGACCGATAGGCTATTGGATTTCTGCATAGCCATCGTTGGGCGTTTCCGAGGAGGGCTTGCACAAGTCAACGTCGTAGCAAGTTTGATATTCTCCGGCATGTCAGGGTCAGCTATCGCTGACGCTGCAGGCATGGGAAAAATCATCATTCAAATGATGGTCAAGGAGGACAGATATCCTCGTGGTTTTGCAGCAGCGATTACTGCTGCCTCAAGCGTAATCGGGCCAATCATTCCACCATCAATTCCGATGATCATGTACGCCTTGGTATCCGATACCTCAATTGGCTATCTGTTCTTGGGAGGTATTCTTCCAGGGCTGGTGCTTGCGGGATTCTTGATAGTTTTCAACATACTCATCGCCCACAAACGCAAGTTTCCAAAAGATGAGAAAGTTGAGCTACGCGACATACCAAGAGTGACTTTCCGGGCATTTCCAGCGCTGATGCTGCCGGTCATACTGTTAACTGGCATCTATGGTGGAGCAACCACACCAACGGAGGCGGCTGCAGTCGCTGCGTTCTATGCGCTGATCTTGGCTGTTTTCTTCTACCGCACCCTCACATGGGCCGGGTTCTATCAGGCCTTCCTTGAAGCCACGCGGTCTACCTCAGTCATCGGCCTGATCATCGCTTCCGCGCTTATCCTGAACTACATGGTAGCGAGTGAAAACATCCCAAACTTGGTGGCAGGGTGGCTTGGCAGCCTGAATACCTCCCCCACGATGTTCATGATAGCTCTCATGGTGCTATTCCTTCTGCTCGGCTGTCTTCTGGATGCGACCACCTTGATCCTTATAGCAGTGCCATTGTTTTTGCCAACTGCAACTGCACTGGGAATTGATTTGATCTACTTCGGCGTTGTTATCACGCTGAACATCATGATTGGACTAATCACGCCACCCTATGGCGTCGTCCTGTTCGTCATCAGCAATATAGCGGAAATACCTCTAGGAGAAATTATCCGCGAAGTTTGGCCGTTCGTGCTTCTGCTCCTCGCAGCCTTGCTGCTGCTTGTTCTGGTGCCAGATATCATTCTCTACCTACCTATGCAGTTTGGTTACATACCGACATAGCGTAATCAAAGGTCCGGATATCCGATCCGGACCTCTTGGTCCTCCTCAAACAACGCTGAGTATCTAGAAATGTTTAGTCCAATCACAGGCATCATGCCCGTTGTGCTCACCCCCTTTCATGAGGATGCGTCCATTGATTGGGAGAGCTACGCGCGCTTGCTCGAATGGTACATTGACAAGGGCGCAGATGCGTTGTTTGCCGTTTGCCAATCAAGTGAAATGCACGAGTTGACACTTGAGGAGCGAGTTGCTCTGGCCAAGTTCACAGCCCGCCATGTGAAAAACAGAATACCCGTTTACGCATCCGGCCACGTTTCCCAAGATCCGAGGGAACAAAAACGGGAACTGACATCTATGGTCGACACAGGAGTTGACGGTGTTGTGCTTGTAACCAACCGTTTGGCATCAGAAGAAGCTGAGGAGGACACAGCAACTCATGGTCTTCTATCCTTGATGACAGAGCTACCTCGCGACCTACCACTTGGCCTTTACGAATGCCCCGCACCTTATCGTCGTCTTCTCACCGATGATCAGATAAAGCTTTGCGCCGATAGCGGCCGCTTCACAATGTTGAAAGACGTTTCATGCGATCTTGAAGTGGTCGCGAGAAGAGTGGAGATGTCGCTTGGCTCGCCGCTCTCGATCATGAATGCAAATGCTGCAATCGCGTGGCCCGCGATGCAAGCAGGCGCTTCAGGATTCGGCGGCGTGTTCAACAATATCCACCCCGATCTATACAAATGGCTTTATCGGGAGGGAAAGCAGAACTCCAGTTTAGCAAATGAACTGGCGGTCTTTCTCGCTACCTCCGCCTTAGCGGAGCCGATGGGTTATCCAGCACTGGCGAAGTGGTTCCTGAAGCGGGAGGGTGTCTTGAAGACAACCACCTGCAGAAAGATGGACCATAAGGACCTTAAAAGATTCTGGGCATTGGAAGACATTTTGCAGCGCATAGAAGAAGGGAACGCGATTTATCGCCAGAAAATCACGGAGAACTCAACGCAGACGTTAGTGCTCAGTGCGCGGTTCGCCAGCAACGAATCCACGACTAACTGAAGATCGCGACGCGTGTCGTCTTTAGCAGGGTATTTCAATCTGCCGTATATCGACGCGGATATGTGGAGATGACTCGCGCTGCGGTTTCAACTCCTTGTGCAAGTGCAGTCTGGACTGAAACGCCTCGCACGACCCCAGCAATAAACGCGGCATTGAAGGTGTCTCCGGCCCCAACACTGTCAATTACATCAACAGTGGGACTTGCGCAGCTATAGACTTGCTGGCCAACGTAACAACGCGCCCCCGCTTGGCCCATTTTTATGACAAGATGACCGTCCGCCGGCATCACAGAACGCACCAAGGCGCTTCCCGCCTCGAACTCGGCGGCACCCGTCAAACCAAACAGCTCGTCTTCATTAATCAACGCATAGTCACAATTTGAGAGCCACGCTCTCATGAATCCAATATTTTCAGCAGTCCATCCTTCCGGCGGCCAACCCGGATCGATAGCAACCTGCCACCCGCGATCTTTCAAGGCACCCATGAGGGTCAAAGCATCATCTCGTATGAAAGGCATCAGAAACTGCCCGGAAATCAACGCTATTGAGCAAGCATCAGGAGCTGCGTGAATGTTGGGTAGCAACTGATCAACCCGGGCACTCAACAAATGCCCTTGGCTGGTGAAAAACGCTCTATCTCCGCCTTCATGCACCAAACCTACAGTGACTGTTGTCGGATCCGGGCAAGACAGCCATTCACAGCATTTTCCATCAAACTGGTCTTTTAGCCATTCACCAAAGAAATCGTGTCCTACACTAGCAACCAACCGATGCAGGACATTCAAACCACTCAGTGCCAGCGATGTGTTCCCAGCTGATCCGCCTGGCCGTGTCTCGCTCCGATCCATTTGCACTTCGGTTCCAACCGCTGGCCACCCAGCTAATTCGCCAAGCACCAAATCTACATTCACATTGCCAAAGACAAGTATCTGGCGTGTATCTTGACAATTCATTGGGTACTTCCAGCTCTCAAGGTCACGGTATCGGACCAATTGTGAGGGCCAGCATCAATGCTGACCCTGCTCTTCCGTGAATTATGCACCTGTTCGCGCAACGACAGGCACATAGTCGGTCAGATCATGAGCCGGGAACTTCACGGTCTCACCAATTTCCGCAGAACGATAAAGACCCATCAGAATCTCCACCACCGCGACACCGTCATCGAATGTTTCGAGAGGCGTCTCACCTTTTCGGAAACACTCCACCATGTGGCGATTTTCGTCCGTGTAGCCATAAACGCCCGCCTCATCTTCAAGAACAGGCATCAACCCTTGCTCGGCGTTTTGCTTTTCAACGAGATCCTCACCTTCAGAGCCACTGACCTCACGCGACATGAACACCTTCAATCCGGTATTCAATGAGTTGAACTCCATTGCATATTCCGGCCCCAAAAGTTCCAATTGAATACGCAGTCCCGCTCCCACGTAGGCCCAGGAGGTCGTTGCCTCGATAACAACTTCATTACCTTCTTCGTCTTCAAGCAAGACAGTGCCACGTGCAAAGTCTTCAGAAGGTCGCTTGTGGTAATCCACCTCGGGACCGTACTGCTTCATCAGCTTGTCGGCATAGTGGCTGCGAGTCCACTTCAGGTTCGCCGTGCTTCCGTTCACTTCTTTCACTCGAAGGCTATTGCGACCAGCACCCGGTTTCGTCAGCAGGTGACGCGCAACCTCGACGGAATGGCACATCATATCGGAAAGAACACCACCGCCTTGCTTGTCACCCTGCCAAAACCAAGGACTGTGCGGACCTGAGTGCTCTTCTGCCGCCCGGGCAAGGTAGGGACGGCCTGTAGCAGAAGCCGCGCGCCGCCATATGATTTCCTTACCGCGCAGCACGGGAGTGCAAAAAACCTGATTTTCCAAATAGCCGTGGTTCAGACCAGCGTCCTCAGCTAGATGGAGCATTTCGCGCGCTTCACCAATGGTCCGCGCCAGTGGTTTTTCGCAGGCTATTGCTGTGACCGATGATCGCCCGTCTTTGATCTCCTTATGGATGGTTCTCATGACGTCCACGCGTGTGTGATTTGGCGTCAACAACCACACGGCGTCCACATCATCCGCCCGCAGCATATCCTCAAGAGTTTCATATGATTTGCAGTCTCCCAATTCCAGACTGCTTACCAAATCGCAGAACTCTTTTCTGCCTTCAGGACTCAGACCGTAGACGCCTGTCACATCCACATTGCGCACATTGATCATGGATTTCAGGTGGAATTGAGCAATAAAGCCGCTCCCGATAAAACCAACCCGCAGCCGTTCCTTTGGTGAAGCACTCATGGTGTTCTCTCCCGTTCATTTCTTTGATTTGGGTGATGTCGTTGACTCACGCACGTATAGTTCCGTGGGAAGAACAATGGTTTTCTCTCCCCCTTCTTCACCCGATAATGTCGAATGAAGCAGACCAAATGCCTCCTGCCCTACTTGAAAGCGCGGCTGATCAACAGTGGTTAGCCCTGGATCAGATACTTCGCACCAGAATGTATTATCGAACCCCACCAAGGAAATGTCCTCGGGGATGGCATACCCCATGCGCCGTAGCAGCTTGATGGCGCCAGCGGCCATTTCATCATTGGCAAAAAAGATGGCCGTAGGCGGCGTATCCAGCGCCATGAGGACACGACAGGCGTGTTCAGCGGAATGCAGTTCAAACGTACCGGCCTGTTCATAATCCGGCAGAACAGGCAGGCCGGCTTGCTGCATGGCCTGGCGGTAGCCAATCAAACGGCGCTGGCTCATAAGCTCGCCTTCGGGTCCACGAACATGTGCAATTCGTTCGTGCCCAAGGTCGATCAAATGCTGCACGGCCTTCATTCCTGCCGCAACGTTGTCAATTTGCACCAAAGGCAAGGAACAATTCTCGATTGCCTCAAGTGCCAAAACGATGGGCATTTGTGCCAGTTGAGGATCCTCGGCAACGGACTGTGGCAGTTTGCCCGTCATCAAGATCATCCCATCCGCTCGGCCATCTTTCAGCATCTCCAGATAAGTTGACACAAGTGCACTGTCATTTTCGCAGTTGCACATAAGCACACTGTAATTTGCCTCACGAGCGGCCGCCTCGACACCCACCATGACATCCAGATAGAATGAGTTCTTAATGTCACGCACGACCAGAAGCACAACACCTGTCTTCTTGGTCCGCAACGAACGCGCGATTACATTCGGGCGATAATCCAACGTCTTGGCGGCCTCCCATACCCGACGTTGCGTGCTTTCAGTAACACGCGGGTCTCGCGCCAGGCCACGAGATACCGTTGCGGTCGAGACGCCCAAATACTCTGCGATGTCCTTAAGTGTGGCGGGCCGTTTCATACTCGCAACCCCTTGCCGCGCCCATAGAATACCATCAAAACAAGCAAAGTTCCGCCAAATATAATCTGGCGCCCAAACTCATCAATATTGATGGTCGTCAGTATGCTTTGAAGTATAACCAACAAGATAGCCCCTAGCATTGTGCCGGTATATTCACCTTTGCCACCGGAAAGTGGAGTGCCGCCAAATACGACCGCAATGATTGATGTGAGCATGTACTGGTCACCGACATTGGCGAAGGACGCCCCTGAATACCCCAAAAGGCAAATCCCGGTCACGGCCGCGAAAAACCCAGAACATACATAGACACCTATGCGCACAAGTTTCACGGGCACGCCAGCCATGAAGGCGGCGTTTTCATTAGAACCAATCGCATAAATACGATTTCCGAAAACTGTCCGTTTCAAAAGGAATGCCATGGCCAAACCCAGAAACGCCCACAACCACAATATGCCCGGCAGGCCAAACAAGAACGGTTTGGATACGAAGTTCGCCAGCATCGGGGCCGCGACACCAGACGGAACACCCTGTCGAATAACAACCAATAGCCCCTGAATGACGCCGAGAATACCGAGTGTCATGACAATCGGCGGAATACGCAGCAGCGTAACACCAACGCCGTTAAACAGCCCGAACAGGCATCCGACACAGATCGTCAATAGCACAGCTTGAGGTATGTTTGCATTGCTGCCGTCCATTAGATTGCCGGCAACAATAACTGCGAGTGAAACAACACTTCCCACCGACAGATCAATGCCTTCACGGCCAGCCAAAATGACCAGGTTTTGCCCTGCAGCAACAATGCCTAGAAGTGACGCTACAATGAGAAGTCGTACGATCTGATCCGGCGAGGTGAAACCGGGCGACATCGTTTCACCAATTGCAAACAGCGCGAGTATGAGGACAATCGCCACAAACACAGGCTGCTTTGCAAGCCCCAGCATCGTTTCTTTCGTCATTTTGGGCATCCTAAGTCCTCCGGCTGATCAAAATTCCAACCATCAAGGCAACAAGTATCGCCAAACCCTGGACTAGGTTTTGCCAAGAGGCGGGTGTTCCAACAAAGTAGACAAGGCTCCCAATCAACCCGATCGTCAGCGCCCCGAACACAGAACCCAATGCAGTGCCAAAACCACCCGACAACATGGAACCACCCAACACTGCAGCTGCAACTGATGACAAGGTCATGGCGCTGCCCACCAAGGGGTCTCCACTTGCAGTATCCCCAGTCAAGCAGAACGCTGCAAAGCTGGCGAAGACACCGCAAACAACGTAGCCACGAATACGAATGCGGGTAACTGGAAGGCCCGACTGATAGGCCGCTTGTTGATCATCACCAACAGTCAACAAGTGTAGAATGGCCTGTGTTCGTGATAGCAGGAATACCAGCAGCAGCAGCACGCCCAACACGAAAAACACAAAAGGAATACCAAAAATGGATCCAAAATAGGTTTGCCAATAGATCATTGGAGCCGGCATACCAGCGACTGGCAAGACGTAAAGCGCTACCCCGGTGAAGAAAATGGAACTGGCAAAACTCGCAACGATTGCCTGAAGACGAAGACCTGCAATGATCAAGCCGTTAAACAGACCACACGCGGCACCAACAAACACTCCGATCGACATAATCATGAGTGTTGATAGTACGCCGCCATCATAACGGTTCATCAGAGTAATGATAACGACGTTCACCAAGGAAAGGATGGCCCCAGCTGACAGGTCGATATCGCCAGCATAGATGACGTAAGTTTGTCCGACCGCCAAGAATACCAAGCCAAGATAAGTGCTGAATAAACCGCTAATTCCCTGAAAAGACACACTATTGGCGTTAAACATGCCGTTCAGAATGAATAGGACAGCCAAAATAACCAAGGCTGGCAAAAAAGGGAACGTAGCGCATGCCTGCCGGACTCTGACCGACATACTCCTTGAACGTGCTTTTCCAACTGTCATTGCGCTACCTCGTAGGCTGCGTCGTAAAGATTGAAACGCGTACGGTTTTCACCCGACAACTCGCGGACAGCTCTCCCGCTGTTAAACACAAGGATCCTGTCCGAGTTGTTCAGCAGTTCCGCGTCCTCTGAAGAGTACAGAATGATGCCCAGCCCTTCTGAGGCGAGTTCGCGGATAAGCGCAAACAAGTCTGCCTTGGCGGACAAATCGATCCCTTTTGTCGGATCATCCAGCAGAAGCACCCTCGGGGTATCCATAAGCCATCTGGCGATCACCACCTTTTGTTGGTTGCCACCTGACAAGGAGCCTATGGAGCTCGACAAGGAGTGATATTTGGTCGCCAGCTTATTAAGCGCCTCAAATGCGCGGCGAGATAATCTTGATGGAGTGGACAGCAACATATGTTTTTTGAACGCATGTACTGGAATCGTATTCTCGAAGATACTGCGCCCTTGGATCACTCCATCTCGAACACGATTGCCAGAAACATATGCAAAGCCGTTCCGAATGGCGGCCCGGGGTGTACGTCCATCATAATTGTCACCGGCAACCTGGATTTGGCCTCTCGTTATGGCATTGGCACCAAATAGAGCCCTCAAAACAGCAGACTGCCCTTGACCGTGAAGTCCTCCGAACCCAAGAATTTCTCCCGCTCGCACTTCAAAGGAAACTTCCGAAAAACCATCGCCGGTCAGATCATGTGCAGTGACAACGAACTGTCCATCCGAAATCGGCGAAACGTCGTGCGAAGTTGATGTCGGATCAGCCAAATCTGTCTGCTCTCCAACCATCAAGGAAATTACTTCCTGAGCAGTGGTAGCTTCTCTTTTCCTGGAAGCCACGATTGCACCATCGCGAATGACCGTCAGTTGGTCGCTGATTTCAAAAATCTCGTCCATTCTGTGCGAAATGAAAATGATCGCTCGCCCCTGCGCCTTCAGCTTTCGCAGTATTTCAAAAAAGCGTTCCACCTGAGATCGGTCGAGAGCGGAGGTTGGCTCATCAAAAATCAACACCTGAGCTTCTGTTGCTATGGTCTTCAAGATTTCGACAAGCTGTTGTTGGTCAGCACGCAAATCTCCAACCACGGCTTTCGCCGTAAAATCGTCACCAGCGACATCGCGCACCATGTCAATGTAGTACTCTGCATTCATCTCCAGAGCTGTTTTATCTATAAAGACGTAGTTGTTCAGGGGCAGGTGTGAGATAAAGATGTTCTCAGCCACGCTGCGGTTTTTTGCCAAGCTCAGTTCCTGAAAAAACGTTCCGATACCAAGGCGGCGCGCATCCTTTGGTGAGTTAATCTGAACGCGGCAATCATTCAGAAATATGGAACCGGTGTCGGGCTTTACACTGCCAGCAATAATCTTACAAAGCGTACTCTTGCCCGAGCCGTTTGTTCCCATCAGCGCATGTACTTCGCCACTCTGTAGAGCAAAGTCACCATTTTTGAATGCACGTGTCGGCCCGTAAGACTTGCTTACGTTATCCAATACAAGTTTTGACATGAGAAACCCAGCAACATGGTTCAGGTACGGCATAGATTAACGCCGCACCTGAACTCATGGTTTACTTAAAAAGCTCAGCTGTTTCGTCGATCGACAAGGAACTGGTGTAAGAATAATAGCCAGGCTTGCCTTCAAGTTCAGCATGCACTTCAGCGACATTGTCGCCGTCGATGAAGGGGATTGGCAAATACATTGCGTTGCCGTATTTGCCAGCCGAAGCAGGTTCTTTCAGTTCTTTGCCTTCAAGGAGGTTCACAGCAACGTTCAATGCGCTGGCCATGACGCCCGGAGGGTTCACGGATGCGGCAGAGGTGAAACCGTTCTCAACCCAAATATCGAGAAAGTCCTTTCTGATCTCACCGGTCGCTGCGATGTCTTCGGCCTTGTTCGCGTCCATTATGGCCCGCCAAGCCCCAGCGGCCATACCATCTTGAACCCATACGCCGTTAATATCGGGATACGTGGCCAAGATGTTCTGCATCGCTTGCTGGCCTTGGGCCTGTTCCCAGTTCGCATTTACTTCATTGACCACTTTGAGGTCAGGGTATTCTGCAAAAACTTCCCGGTAGCCCTCAACCCGCATCTCATTGGCCGGATGCCCCGCCACACCGTTAATCGCGACGATAGAGCCCTTGCCACCAAGTGTTTCGGCCAGCCAACGAGCCGTACCAGCTGCATATGCCTTATGGTCAATACCCACATACATTGCGTCTTGTGACGAAACTTCAGCATCCGTTGCAATCACCAAAATACCGCGAGCTTTTGCTTGGGCGAATACAGGATCGAAGGCGGTAGGGCTATTTGGGTTAATGATGATTGCATCAACCCCTTCATTGATGAAGTTGCGAACATGCGCAACCTGACCAGGGACGTCAACATTCGCGCTCTGGACCACAACATCCACTTCGATGCCGTGTTCTGACCACGCCTCAGCCATGTCTTCGGCTTCCGAAATCATTTGAGTGCGCCATTCACTACCAACCCACCCGTTGGATAGCCCGATCTTGTAATCGGCGGCCGACGCAGCTGTTAAACCCGACGCAAACGCAACCGAAGCCAACAAAGCCGTGATACGAATCGATGTCATAATATTCCTCCCGGTAGAATGTAATCGATTGTATTCTGAATTTCAGAGTCGTCTACCCGTAATATATTTTAAAAGGTGTAACATTTCGTCTCAGATGATTTTTTACTATTTACAATTCAAAAGAGTGCCGATTTGGCTGCGAGTGCCGCAAAAAATAATCGCGCCGTCGAAAAACGGCGCGATTTACCCAACTCACCAAACACCGACTTCAAGAACCACCGCCATCACCAAGTCCGCGGGCTCTTAAAGGACGCAGCAACGCCATTGTTCAGTCACACCACCCGATGGTCATGTTGGCGGAATAAGTCTGTGCAGGTTTCAAGGTCACAGCGGTATCGATTGCATCGACGCGTTCAACGCAAACAAATTCTGCTTCTACACCCGGGCCCATATCCGCCACACTGGCGGCTGCGGAGCCGGGATTCCAAACCATGGCAGACTGCTGTGTTCCTGCAATGCGTATCCGACCATTCGGGCTATCAAGGTAAAGGCAGTCGGGAATGCCAGAGTAAAAATGGGTCGTCGCCCCGCTCAAGGTTTTGATACCCGCCTGACGAATGGGCGCATCCTCGTTCAAGCGATCTATGCCCTTCAAGCCATCCAAACCTTCAATGCGGATCTGTGTTACATCCCCGATATTGAAGTAGGTGTGAAACGCAAACTCAACCTTTTGGTCATCCGACCCAGTATTGGTGTATTTCAGCGTTGCAGTCAGTTCCGTGTCACACTGGATTTCAAGTTCCGCAGCGAACGCATGAGCCCACACTTGGCGTGAAACTTCACTATCTTGCAAGACAAGCGTGACCGTCGTTCCGCCATCCGGCAGCGTCGCCACCTTCGAAACAGCCCAATCCACGATACGTGCAAAGCCATGCAATGGGGCGCCATCCACGCCCGGACCAAACCAGGGCAAGCACAAAGGAATGCCCCCACGAATAGGCGTGGCATCCTTCAGTTCGCTGTTTGGCGACATCCAAAGCAAATCCGGCTTACCCTTGGGCCTGAACGACATCACATGCGCGCCATTCAAGGCGATTACAGTTCGCGATAGGTCGTTTTCAATCACAAGAACCTGCCGCCCGTCTCCGGCTTTAAGTTTTGCGAAGGAAACGCCCGAAACGGGTGCAGTTTCAAGAATTGCCGAGCTTGTCATTGCTTGCCTACCATTGGCTTGTTGAGGTTACAGCCTTTGGTATGGCAGTGGTTCGAGTAAGCATCAAGAGATGAGCCAGCCGGTTGCGCATTCATACCTAGCACCGCGCCGGCAGGCCCACCTTGCGCCCGATCACTCAGCGGGAGCGAAGACAGTGCGCTGATATTCAGCTATCCGCAGCCTCACGCAAACGGGAAACCACTTCAGGATGCTCACTCAACCAATTGTCGTGAAGCCACTTTTCAGTACGCCGATGTCCCGGAAGAGTAACCCAGTAGATGTCGCGCTCGAACACCATTACTTGTTCATTGGGCCCAACAATAACCCAGAACCAAAGCTTGTCAGGTGTGGTCGCTCGCATTTTGACTTTCATACCCGTCAATACCAGTTTCTTGGGCTTACCATTCTCCATCACCGTAATGGACTCATCATGAGGGGCAATCCAATGCACTTTATGGGCCTCCAAAAGATCCGGCGCGTGTTGACGCAAGACGTCCATGGCAACACGGTGCGCCGTTTCTTCATCGGGCAAGTCCGCAGGCTGCGCCATCTCACGCGTCATGCGCACATAGCCAAGCAATTTCCCACTGTCCGATACAGCCTGCGAAATGTGCTCACCGCCAATACCACCGTTCAAGCCGTCCGAACGCTCAGCACGCGTAATGGTCACAGGAATGCCATCCGCCAAAACATCGGCCTCGCCGACGGTGCGAAAATTTTCCGGCAGTTCACCGTTCAAAAATAGCAGAGCGAGTAGGGTTGCGGTTTTCATATCACTGTTCTCCTGTAGCAGGTTGCATGGAAACGGACTTGGCGCGGCGAGATACAGCCAGCGTTACAATCACTACGGCTGTCACCAGAAGAGCAGCAGGCAGACCAAACACAGCCAGCGCTCCGAACTTGAACAGAGTAAGGGTCAGGGGCGGCGCGATACTTGCCCCAACGAACAAACAGAAGGTGTAGATGGACATTGCCAGCCCTCTGTTATGGTCTTTGGCCGCGCCAGCGATTGTTGCAATGAGGCCTGGAACTGCCAAAGCGACGCCACTGGAGACAATCACAGAGGCGGCAATCAACGCACCGGGAACAATGGCTATGCCCAGACCCAACGCGGTGACAATCATACCTACACGACCCGTCACTGCGGGTGTCAGGCGCTTCGACATCACGGCAGCAAAAAGGCTGAGCGCAAGCGGGGGCAATCCGGCCAGACGGACTGTTTGTGCGCTCAAATCAGCCTCCTGCGTCAACAGGACAGTACCAACCTGAAACGCCACAAACCCCAACAGCACCGTCAAGGCCGCAAACCAACCGGTTGAGACCAGACCATTGGCAAGCATTTCGCTTAGGTGGCTGTGGGGCTTTCCGCCCGTTGGCCTCAATGCAGGCTGGTCTTTGGGCACAACAACAAACAATGCCAAAGCCATCACGACATAAAAAGGAGACAACATGAACATGATCGACGTTGGCGATTGCGGCACTCCAGCACCGAAGAACTGTGAAAGCGGCGCGGCCACGAGAAATGCAAAGCTCATCAGCGAAATGCCAAAGGCACGTTTTTCAAGCGGCAAAGCCTCAGCAATGACAGAGAGCGCGACAGGCGGGAAACTGGCGGCAAGAAAGCCCTGCACCGCCCGGCCACCGAGGAACACCGAGATTTGCGAGGTAAAACTCAGCCCAAAGCTCGCTATGGCGACTGCAAGCAACCCATAAACCAACACGACGCGACGGCCTATGCGGTCCGAAAGGGGCCCAAACACGAGAAAGCCGCAGGCATAAGCGAACCCAAAGGCTGTTCCTGCCCAGCTCGCAGCGCTGTTACTTGCCGAAAACTCAGCGGCTATGGCGCTAATCATTGGAATAGTCAGATAAAGCTGACCCACAACTAGAATGCCCGTAAGCATCAAAAGGGCCATCAACACATTGGAACGCGACATTTCTATTCCTTACGTGAGATGTAGATTTAAGTCAAAATTGGGCACGTATGCCCAGTTGTACCTAGGTTTTGGAAGGTAGCGCCTCCTCATAGAGCCGCTCCATATGACGAATGTTTCGGATCAAATCGCTGCGAAAATCTGACAGTTCGTCAATCTGATCATCCACCTTCTTCAATTGCGCCTTGAGGATGTCGATCACTTTCTTCTTGCCATCGAGCATTCCCCCGCTCGACTGGAAATATAGGTCGATTACGTCAGCTATTTCCTCAAGGGACAGGCCCAGTCGTTTTAGGGCTGCAATTTTCTCGAGGCGCTGCAATGCCTCTTCCTCATACATGCGGTGGCTCCCTTCCTCACGGGAGACCGGGGAAATCAGGCCACGGTTTTCATAGTAGTGCACCGTGCGATGACTGACCCCGGCCCGCTTGGCAAGCTCGCCGATCTTCATGAGCTGGTTCGACATATCTTCCCTTTCTAACGTAAGATGAAGATATTGTCTCTTGCTGCCGTGTCAAGTGCCGGCGTGGATCCAGCTCAATATTTCCGGTCCAACCACTGCGTTGGCTGGTTCACATAAGTCAGGCTCAGCAAGGAAATGATGACTAGGGTCAGATGTACACCTTGAATAGGCCCTTGCTTCATCCAGTAGCCGAACCAAAGTCCACCACAAAGGAAAACAAGCCATAGCGCCAAGAACATTGACAGGGCCAGATTTGCCGAGCGTAGAGCAGCATCATTCATTTCACCGCTCAGAGCTGTCCCCATCATCCGGAAAGCTGCCAACCATAACGCGCAGGCTGTAAGGACCTGCCAGACAACGACGACATAAAGAATGGTCTGCGCGGAGACTGTTTGCCATGCCCGCCACTCCAGACCATTGCCAAACAGCGGATCATCCGCCAGCAACCTCATCGACAACATTCTGTTAAGATGGATTATGTTCGTGCCAGAATCTGTGACGTTATTCAGCACTGCGATTGTCAGCCAAACAGCAAGACCTGTGAGAAGCACTGCACGCGGCAGAAGTTGCGCACTCAAACGCGCCATCACGCCACCTCGCTGCTGGACGAAACATTATCGATGAGAACCCAGTTTCTTTCGCGCGCCAAACGCTCAGTGTCAGGATTTCCAGCTACAATAGCCCCAGCACCCAGCAAAGAGATAAAAGGCTCATCGGAAGGATGGTCACCAAATCCGAAGCATTGTGTCGGATCGATAGAATGCTCTGCCAGGAACTCGGCAACGGCCGACGCCTTACCCGCACCAATCATGCAACGTCCGTCAATCTCTCCTGTGTATCGACCAGCTGCTGAAACCTGCAACCGTGTGGCGAGCACATGCTCGACCTTAAGATGTTCAGCAATCGATGCAAGGAAATCGCAGGCAGATCCCGACACGAAAACAGGTGCCACGCCCTGATGACGCAATGCCTTGAGCTGTGCAACACACGCAGCTATGAAAAACGGTCGCCTATCACTTTCCGAAATGCGACTTTGAATGTACGTGCGCGCGATCGACACGACGACATCGCGCGGCAGCCCACACAACCCTCTGTAGAAGGCACGATTGACCTCAGCACGGCTCCGGCCCTGCCGTCTAAGATCCTGGAGATGAGAGATAAGAGACGCTGCATCCAGAGAGGGGAGCCGCTCGCTCAAAGCACCCAACACAGTAAACATGGTCTTTTCAACGACCAGTGTCTCATCAACATCAAAAAAAGCAAATGCATGGGGCTTGCGTTTGGATACGCCGAAATCTGTCAGGGTCATACGGCGACCCTCCCCGGAAATTGGGTGGCTCTTTCATCCACCAAACTCTCCTCGGCGCGAGTAACAACAGCCTCCACGGCCTTGCGCGCCAGTTTCTCTTCCTTCGGTTTCAGCGATGCTCTCTCGAAAATTGTATATTGCACCGAGGTATGCGCCACCCGGCCCTGTTCCTGGAAAATCTCGATTTCAGCCGAAAAACTGGTACGATCATCACGGGGTTGGTCTACATCTGTCACTGTTTGACGGATCATCGAGTAAATGGGAAAGGCAAACTGTTCGAACCGTGTGTCCAGTCGATTGAAGACAACATATCCCCCGTGGGGCACACCCAAATGGGCGTATTGAGTTTCACCAACTGCAATGAACATCTGCCGCGTTGCTTCAATCAGCAACATGCCCTGAAGGTGCAATCCGGTGAGGTGATCGGACATAATTTCATTCCGATCATCCATAAGGAGATCCGCCTCAAACACATCCTGATCAACTTTGCGTGGCATGGAAATAAGTTGGTTTTCCGGATGGTGCTTGTGGCAAACCGTCTGTCCGGCTCGCAATCCATCCTGCTCGAAGTTGATGATCGGCACACCTTTCGCCTGACCCAGCACACGGATCACGCGCGCTTCTTCGTCACCCACTCCCTGACCAATCACAAAACCTGCGCCTGGCTCGTCCTGCGCCAAACGTTCAATTGCCATCTGAGCAGTTACTGCACCCGTTGCCTGAGCAAAATCAGTCAGACGATTTCCAACTACAACTAACATGGCTAGCCTCCTTTCCGTAAATCGAAAATTTCAACCATACGTTAGATGTAGATTGTAACAAGTTTTTGTAAGGATTTTTACGATCAGCAATTTATAGGTGTGCCCGCAGCTGAAAGCTCCCCTCGGCCGATCTACCACACCGCTTCTAATGGGCATCCAAACCATTGGTATGTTTCTGAAAACGGAGATTCCAAAATACGGACGCGGCGGCAGAGCCGATGTCAAAAAAGAAGTAGAGAAAACTTTACCAAACTCTC
The DNA here is from genome assembly GCF_000422785.1 of Pseudovibrio exalbescens DSM 16456. GTDB lineage: Bacteria > Pseudomonadota > Alphaproteobacteria > Rhizobiales > Stappiaceae > Pseudovibrio > Pseudovibrio exalbescens. The sequence goes on along the minus strand of NZ_AUGS01000010.1, from coordinate 73,670 downwards.
GATTGGATGCGCTGCGTTTGCAGGACTAAGTGATTTATGGCCTGAGGCCATATTCAGTGGAGACGCTCTGCAAAATGAAGGCTCCATTGAGGCCATGAAGGGAGTATCTCACACCTCCGGATCAAGAAGCCATTGGCACAATTATGAAAATGGAATGTACCTTCCACGCCATCGCTGCGACTGTTTCAACCCATCGGGCGCTGATGTCTTTCGCTGGCCATGAGCCAGTGCAAACATACGAATGCTAACGCAGTGCCCATGAGATATAGCGCGACGCGCTTTCACCCTCGTTCGCTGCACTACGCTTTCTGTATTCGCCAGGCGAGCTATCGAACTCCTGCTTGAAGGCGCGAGAAAAATGGTGAGCGTTTTTGAAACCACACGTTTCTGCAACCCGCTGTATGCTTAGGGTGGGCCGTGCCACAAGGATCTGGCGCGCCCTAGCGAGGCGCATACGCTTCAGGGTTTGCATCACCCCCCCTTGCGGCTCGAACAAACGATAGACGGTCGCGCGCGAAATCCCCAGCGCCTTCGCAACCTCAGTGCTGCTTAATGTGTGGTCGCTGATGTGCTGTTGTAAAAGCTTGTGAGCCGCCCGCATCTGAAGAAAATGTCGCCCCTCTTCAGACACCAAAGGGGTTTGGTGGCACGTGGGCGTCAGAACGTTTGCCAAGAGCTCCGTCAGACAACGTAATACGCTCGATACAGCTCTGCGGTCCATAAGCGGAGCGGTTCGCCGGAGTTCTTCAATCAATCCAACGAGCAAACCATGTTCGGCCCTCTCCTTGGAAATCCGGAAACTTGGATACCCCCGATCGACATCAACATAGGCTGACAAAATGTCTCTTTGAAAAACGAGAGTGCTCACCTCAAAATCAGTGTGATGGGTTTCGAAAGGCACTGTGAGATCGTGAAAAATCAGATCGCCGGAGCGAATATCGTCAATTTCCTTGAATGCCTTTATCTGGCTGCCGAACGCTTTCCGGAAATGCTGCAGATAGAAAAAGCTAATGCCATCTTTGCCAATGCGTTGGGTACTGCGTTGAAAGGAATGGGCATTGGCACGCAGATCACCAAGAACAACGCCATTGAAGAAAAGACCGGAGATACCGCCAGCAAAGGCCGCAAGATCATGTTTTGGACCACTGCAAATGACGTCCCCGGAAATTTGCTCATGAAACGCCTGCCATTGTCTCCAGTCAAAACGCTGAAGCTGGCTTTGCGAAACCATATGAAAGCTATCATTCAAAGGCATAGACATTTTTGTGTGGCAGTCTTTGAGGCGAATTAAAGAGCTAGCTCAGGCGCCACAACTTCTAGCCTTATCATATAGTTAATACAATATATAAAATTGTATTTAACTCAGAATGTCATGTTGCAAGAACGGTCGACAAACACTGGAGAGCCGACCGTTCTTCATGAAGCGCCATTACATCTTGGCGATCAGATTGAGGAACACACCAGAGTTGGTGTAGTTGAGATCTGTCAGGTCATCAGAGACCGTCCCCCATTCATAGCCGACACCGACCTTGAGGTGGTCACCGATGTGGCGATAGACGCCCGCAAGCGCGCCCGTCGAAACCGTGTCCGTTTCAACGCCATACAGAAGGCGCCCCTCCACCATGGCATCCCAGTTTTTCACGACATGCCAGTTCAGACGCAATATGCCCAGATGTGCGGAGGAATCCTCGAAATCATTAGTCCCCCGCTCGGCGACCTGTGAAATGCGATAGCCGTATTTACCGCCCAGTGTCAGTTGCTGCGTCAAGTCATAGTCAGCATCCACCGAGATAACATGGCTTTTTTGCTTGTCCCCTTCCGTTGACCCATCGACGGTCACTTGATCCGCGCCGGGAAGATCATGAAGGTACGAGTACTTGAAGAGCATGTTGAACTGCTCGCTCAACGTCGGGCGAATGGCATAGCCAAGTGTTGCTTTCACATACTCCCCATCGCGAAAGCTATTACCCAAATTGTCAGAGATGAGCGCATTAACACTCCCAAGAAGGCGCGCGTTCTCATTACCCCTGTACCCAAGGCCCGCTTTCAAAGCGTACGTGTCGGCTTCCTCATCCTGATCATCTCCGCGATCGCGACGGTATTCAAATCGAGAGTGCGCGCTCAGGCTATCCTTGGTTTTATAGGACACTCCAATGGAGAAGGCGTCTCGATCAATGTCGCCGTTATGACGGTCTCGAACCAGCCCGCTCTCAACGGATCCGCTGAAATTCCACGGCTCGGAAGGTTGATATGTTGCGCCAACAGTTCGTGTGGAGGAGTACCGATCACCAAACAGGTCAAACGCCGTCTCCCCAAATGAACTCAGCTTTTCGGAATGCTTTGTGCGGGCGCCAACAACAATCTTTCCCTTGTCCTCGCCAATAAGATCATAACCGTCCACCGTGCGTGTTGGGTCGAGCGTATATCCCACATACATCTCACGATCGTCCGTCTGCTTGTAAGTCAACCGTCCCGTCGCTCCGAGCCCGGTTGTTCCTTCTGTAACTTCCGCAGCCGCGAGCAATTTGTCGTTCAACTGCCATTCACCGCCGGCACCGTAGCGATCGTCCCGATCAAGACCGCCGGTGACATCCGCCGTAACTTGACCTAGTAACCAGACACGTGCGTCATCGTTGACAGAATAAGTCAATCGGCTACTCACATCAGTCCGCCGACCTGTCTCTTCCTCCTCTCCTAGAGTCTTTTTGTCCTCATATTCAACACCGGCATCCACGCTCCAGCTTTCAGAAAGCTTGTGAGACGCAATGACCTCCGCGCTACGCTTGCGATCCCCGCCGTCTTCCTCGTAGTTTTCTGCGGCCATACGCAAGCGAGTCGCGCTGGACACATCAATCGATGTTTCACCGCCAACAAGCAGTTGATCATGCGTAGCCGTTCTGTTCAGTGTGGCAAAGCCCGCCTCTATCCTTTCAAGATAAAACCGCGCCGTGCCTTTTTGCTGCAGGTTAAAATCCTCAAAGTCTAAAGACCCATCAACCCGGTACGCACGGGCCCGCTCGCCCTCAGCACCGGCTTCGTCCGTGAGGGTTAGACCGCCATCAGATGAAACTGTTCTACCGAAACCCGGTCCCTCAGTTTGCGCAACCTCGGCCTCAAGAAAGCTTCGCTCTCCCCATTCAACCCGCAGATCCGTGCTGAACATTTTCTGATCAGCGGTCCCCGTCCCTTCTTTCATGCCGGTTGCGCCCAATCGCAAGTGATCAGTCAGCCATGATTCAGCGCGCCCGCCCAAAGAGAAACCGTCCACATCACGAACAGCGGGGGTGTATTCATATTGTACAACAAGGTTTACGTCATAGTCGCCACCAGCCGATGGAACCAGACTGCCTATTGAGGAACTTGAACCCAATGGCTCGGCAAGAGAAATTACGCCCTGCAAATAATTAAGAGAGTAATCGACACCAGCTTGAAGTGACCGCGTTGCAATTACCCTTCCTGTATCTGGGTCAAGCACTTCGACGGTAACATTCTCAGACTGACCATTTACATCCTGTCTGGACAAGAAATAGATCGAGCCGCCGGTTCCTCTGAGAATATCGGTCTGGGGCAATGTATCTGGCTGAGCCGCGTAAACGACACCGCTCAAACGCGCCTTGCCGCTTTTTGTTCGGGATGGCAAGGCAGTGCGCACCTTGGCACCGTAAAGTTCGCGTGTGTTGTTAATCAGTCCGCCAGAGGAAAGGTCCGCCTTGAAGTCTCCCCACAATGCGCTCGTGTCGCCTTTTTCGGCTCGTAAGTAAACGCGACCCGATGTGGGCGTATCATCGTAGCTGCTGCTGTCATCGCCATAGGTTGGATAAAGATCATCATCGGAAAGCCGATCCAAAATTGCTTCGGGATCTTTCTCGTCCAGTCGGCGGAAAATATCCTCGATATCGCCCTCACCCGTATCTGCTGATGAGGTAATGGCCCACCCGTTCCCTGTTTTTCCAGAAATGTAGTAGGCAGCGCGTCCGTCTACATAGTTCCGCTCAAAGTCGGGCGTGTTTTCAGCTTGATCATCCTGCAGGCGATGACCTGCAGTAATATCGATGATGCCCACATAGTGCCACTGAGACGCCGGAATCTCGACGGGCCGGATAATCGACTTGGCTTCACCTTGAGAGCTGAAGTCCACCTCGACCAGTGCCGTTCCCACCGGCAAATTTCGAGTTACAGAGAACTCGCCTTGGTCATCGACTGGCACCGTTTCTCCCATGACTTTTACAGGTTGATCAGGGTCGGCACGACCAGAAACCGCTACCACGCCACCTTCAATGGGAATGTAACGCTGACGGATCGTTCCCGGCTCGACGCCCGGCATCATGGCGGTATTTACAGAATTCGGGAGCTCACTTGTTTCAAACGCTGCTTCTTCCGAAAAAAAAGGGCGAGCAAAGGTTTCGTCATAGCGACCTTGTTCGTCATAGACACGAAACACATAAGTGAGCGCCGTATTTTCCAGCTCAGGCAACACCCAATCAACGCTGCCATTGACGGGTGCGACTAGCGTTTCCAACAGTTCATCACCACGACCGCCGCTTTTCAGTACACGCAGCTCAGCCCGCTGGATGAAAGCAGGATAATTGCTCTCGGTCGTGATTGTGATTGTGGCACCCGGCTTGTAAGCTGGCGCTTCGGAACGAACAAACGTGCGAAGACTGCGGACCGGGTTGATGCCCTTATAGTTTACCTGAACCTTTGCAGGCGGGCCCAATTTGACCGGCTCCGAGATCTGTGCGGGTGAATTTTCTGAGGTCGCCGTACCGGGAGCTTCCATTGAAATCGAAAACCCCTGAGCCGCCAACTGCGCTTCTTCGCTTGCCGTCGCGAGCGCGGTTCCACTCAGCAACGCCGCAAACATGGCTACAGAGATCGAGTAGAACCGTTTCCCAGCACCTTTGTGGCAGGGATCTATACGCTTTTCTGCAGCCATTAGTCTTTGGTCCTGGAAATTATTACTTCAAAACTAGGAGTGTCTTTGGAATGCTCAGACCATAGGCCCCGAAGGAATCCCTCCAGCGCCTCCATTCGCCGCAAAGCAACCGGCGTTTCATCCGCGCCTTCGTAATTTTTCAGATGATATGTCAGTTCGAAATGGACCGGACCGTATCCGAGATTGCCCCCCAAACCCAAGAGTGCCTTTTTCAAGGCGGGGCTCAGCTCCGTCCCGACAAATCCATCCCGGTTCAAGCCAATGCGAGATACAGTTGCTCTCGCGGCACCAAAGTTCAGCTCAGTCATCTTACCTGGTGTCAAGCGGACAACACGCGGGTTCTCGGTGGTCACGCGATACCCTTCTGGCAAGGAGCGGGCATCCAGTTTCAAGATGAAGTTGGAGCCACGGTCCCTTGGCAACATGGCGCAAGCCACATGGAAGCGGCCATGTTTGTCCGTGGTGATGATGGTGCCATCGACGCCCGTCAGGCGCACAGATGGGATGCCGGGCTCGACTCTCGTGCCATCTGGAGGATTCTGGTAGCCATCCCGATTGCGATCATCGAAGACCTTGCCGTAAACATCCCCACAATCGAACACATGTTCCGGCAAAATCGAGACCGTGGCCTCGGCTTCTCTGGCCAACATTTCTCCCGAGCCAGCATCACGCAAACGCGCTTTGTTGGTGTGTTCACCAACATCAGCGGTGACCAATACCCGCGCACGCAAAGTGGCTGTCAAGGTGCCATTCGGTAACACTTCCAGATCCTGAAAGGTAACGAGGCGGCCTTCCACCTTTGGCGTGAAGCTTGCTCCCTCAACACGCGCAGAACCTTCGATGTAAACAAAATCTGACGGCAGTACGTCCACAAGATCCAGCGGTCCCGCGGAGGTCGACAGGCGGTTGGATATCTTCAGGGTATACGGCACTGTGGCTCCACGCGTCACAACAGTGCTTGTGGTCGTCTTGCTGATCTGCAATGCGCTTTCTTGGACCATCGGCGCCAACTCAAGAAGCGTTGGGTCATCAACGACGTTGCCATCAGCATCAAGTCCATCATCTGAGATATCCGAAACACCCGCCGGCGTTCCCGCTCCGCTTGGATAAATCGGGGTAGCCGTTGCCAAAACCTGATAGGAGGCACCCCGGTTGACAACGGTTGGAACAGTAATGGTGAAGGTCGAAGTAAATCGAACCGTCTCGCCAAGCTTCAATGTCCCATCATAGGCATCGGGCGGCGTTGCCTGAGCCAGAACAAGAGAGGCAAGGTCACCCGTTCCCAGCATGGCTACCTTGAACGGCTCCAGCGAGGCGCGTTTCACAACACCGGAAGAGCGATCCAGATAGATGGGGCCGCTATCCAGTACGAGCGGCACCTCATTTTCCAGAGTTTGGAACGTACCATTCAGATCCAGATCAAATAGGTCTGTATTGCCCTTGTTCTCAACACTAATTGTATAGGTGGCGAGATCACCGACGCCGTCGATACCATCACCATTGTCGGACAGTTCAAGAACAACGGTAGTCTCGATCTCATCAATCGGTGCCTGAACAACTGTCTCGGTAGCATCGGCACAAACAGATGGGGCGTCACGCCGACAGAGGCGATATGTCAATTGATACTGACCAGCAGGGTTGCCCGCTGACAGCGTGATGAAGCCTGTACTGGTATCGAGCGATAGTTCTGGATCCGTACTGACAACCGAGAGCGTTGCATTTGTTAACGTCGCCGGGTCGGCTCCTATCCTGTCGGATGCCAGAACACTTGTTGTAGTGCCTCCATCTTCCGTGAAGGTCCATGGCGCTTCTGACTTCGCTTCAATAAACACTATGCTGGTGGTGAGGTTTTCTGTATCGCTTACCGACTTGGTGCCACGATCGTAATAGCCAGTAGTCGTTGCCGAATTGGCCACAACCTGCGCCGTGACATCCCCTGCTGTCAGAAGGTAATCTCCAGAAAAGTGGCCCGTGCTGGTCTCGTCTGGCGCAAGCGTGATCGGACTTCCTGTCATCACGACACCAGTCAAGGTGTTGGTGATGTTAACATTCGACAGGGTAACACTGCCTTTGTTTGTCACCTCATAGTGATAGACTAGGGTTTCACCTGCTTGCCCCATACTCTGCGAAAGACCGGATGTATCGGCACTAAGAACGAGATCAATATCAGGCTTGATGGAAAGAGGTGTCACAACCGGACCATCATTGTCGTAAGTTGTCCCGACAAGGTCGCTCACATTTGAAGCCGATACTGCCTTGGCCTGCACCTTTGCCGTATTGGTGACTTGAAAGACATCGATATCGGCCTGAGTAACCGGATAACTGGCGGTAAAAGCGCCCACGACTTCTTGACCCGGTTGCATTTCTGCAATCGCAGTTGAACTCAGCCCTTCCACATTTGATCTGATATCGGTGACCAGAACATCTTTCAGGATCACATTGCCAGTGTTTTTGATGTTGTAGGAGTAGGCAATCTTGTCGCCAACTTCCGTTGGCGTTTTCAGAGCGCTTTCGTCAGGAACGACGACAAGCGCAACGGATGGCTGTTGTGTTAGTGGGGTCGTCAGAGGTGTGTCATTGTCTACGGCGGTGCCTGAAACATCGTTCAATGCAAAACCGAAAACATCGCTTGCACTGACACGCGCAGAGTTTGTAACTTCGCCCGCCTCGATGTCTGCCTGCGTCAGGGTGTAAACACCCAAATACCCCGAGTTTGTGCCTGCATTACCCGTATCCAGTGTTGTGAGCGGCGCACCCGTTAACACCAAACCGGTCTTGTCATTGGTCACGATGACGTTACGCAGTTCGATGTTACTCTTATTGTTCGCGCTGGCCCCGTTACGGCTGTAGACCTCATAGGAATAGGTGATCGTATCCCCAACCTCAGCCACTTCCGTGCTTGTGTTCCAGCTCGGCGTTGCCTGCATGATCAAGGAGAGACGGGAGCGATAACTGGGCAGTACAGGGGTCAGGTCTTGTTCACTGGCTTCTGTCGGATTGTTGTCATTGTCCGGGTCTGGGTTGGAGCCATGATGGCTCAGGTCGTCCAACAGGTTGTAGCTCGTATCAACCTGGCCGGAATAATTACCCTGCGCCTTTACTTCGGCTTGCAGACGATAGGTGCCAGGGTAGGCTGGTGTGCCCGGACGCAGCGGCTGAACCCGAACATGCACTTCCACATCACACGTTGCGGCCGCACCAATGGTTGCCCCGGTTACGACGACAGGATCGCTCTGACCGTTGTATCCAGAATTGTATCCACCACAACCACCGACGGAACCACTGCGATCGCGCGGCGCAACCGTTATGGCGTAGGAACCTGGATCAAGGTTGTCGTTAGCTGGGTTCGAGAGAGACACAAAGCTCCCAAATCGTGGCTCTGCGCCATTCAGAGGCAAAATGATTTGCGCATTTTGAACTGGCTCTTCGCTAAAATTCTCCACTCGCATCACAAGCCGCGTAGTGAAGGACCCATCTGCAGCGACCTCGGGATAGGTCGTGGAATACTCATCAAGAGCAATGCCGACACGTGCCTGCGGAATAACGGAGAAATCGTAGTTTGACCCAACCGTCTCCTTGGCCACAATGATACCAGTAATCTCGCGAGCACCTGCCACAACACCATCATCTGATGGATTGCGGGCAGGAATGGGCAGCGCGTCTGTTCCGGCCACGATGTCGCCGACAAAAGCCTTGCTATCGAGCAAGAACTTTGAGCCTGATACGTCCTCCCGCGTCAGGGAGTACGTCCCGCTCAACACATTTGAGAAAGAATACTCACCGGCGCTGTTTGTCGTGGTAGTTCGGTTGACCGGATCGCCATTTCGGTCCGTGCCCGTTAGGGCAATCTCAATATCGCGCGCTCCGATATCATTATTGTCGTTCAGATCGTTTTCATCGAAATCCATGAAGACCATGCCTTCGATTGTCGATCCAACGACCCTCACCGCACCCTCTCTGGTGTTATTGTTTTCGTTCACATCGCGCGATGTCGTATCCAGAGTGGCCGTGTTTTTGATGGAACGCGGAAATGTGGTGACATTGTCAATGTACACTGGCACCGAAATCTTGAATTCAGAACCCTTTTCTACCGTGCCGAGCGTGCATTCGAACGAACGCTCATTTGACGCAACTGAGCAGGTCGACAAGGTTGTGCTCCCTTGAATAACCGATACAGTCGGCTCCGCGGCGGGACCTCCAACCAGATACATCTTGTTGGGCAAACTGTCTTTTACAACGACGTCGTCCGCCTCCTGAAACTGCGCTTCGTCCGCAAACCTCACGGTAATATCGTAGGTAAATGGTTCACCGCGCTCGACGCGTTCGGGGCTGGCAGTCTTGCTGACAACTTCACCATCTACCCGCGTAACAACTGTCGTCGTTTCGTTTTCACTGTTGTTACCAGCAAGACGGTCGGCTCCGTCGCTTATGGCAGGAGAGCTCAATATTGCACTGCTGCTTGTCGGCCCCTTGGCCTCGGCCAAAGCAGTGATCTGCAGGCTCATGGTATCTCCTGCATCGATCCGATCAAAAGTACACACCAGTTGTCCGCCGACCTCTCCACCAGTCGGCTCGGACGAGCAGGCTGCTGCGCCGGGGCTTACCCGCTGAAAACTGAGGTTTTCTGATGGCATATTATAGGTGACCGTGACGTCCTCAGCGAAAGAAGGGCCCGCGTTGCGAACGGTCACATCGAAGTTCATCTCACTGCCGATATCGATAGGATCGACGTCATCCTGACTGTTAACGATCAAATCCAGTGCAGGTTCGGCCTTTTGCATCAGTGTCAGACTGTCCTCGTTGTTGCTGAGGTCCAAATCTTCCGTCGAGCTCACGGCCTGCGCAGAGGTTTCGAGAGTCAGGTCTGATGCCTGTCTAACGGTTTCGAAGTAGACGCTGTAGCTTTTCGCTTCACCGGAAGAAACAGTCGCCAAATTGCACTCTAATTGGTCGTTGCTCCCCGCCACTATGAGCGCATCCGCTGTCGGTGCTGTATTACAAACCGCTCCAGCGACACGCTTGAAATGGACACCGGCGGGAAGGGTTTGTGTCACGACAACATCGTCGGCTGTATTGACGTAGCGAGCCGTATTCGGGTTGGCGACGGTTACCTGATACGCATATTCGCGGCCAGCTATTGGCTCCATCGTAGAAGCCGTTATCTCAAGCTCAACATCAGTGCGGTCAATCGTTGTGTATGTCGCAGTGGCTTCTTGATTTCCCGTCACCAGATCCGGCAGGTCTCGGGCTTGGGCAAAAGCGGTGACTGTAAGGGAGTTGGGGCTGCTCGCTGGTCCATCCCCGGGTAACACAACCGCCCGAATGATCGGACAATCCACTCCGGCTGAACATGGTCGCAGTTCTGTCAGCGTGCAGGTCAGTTGGCGGCCACGTGCACCACTGCTTGAGTTTACACAACTCCCCTCTGAAAACCCGCTGGTCTGGGACCCGGGAACAACTGTTAGATCTTGGAATCCGGCACCCGCCCCACCACTTCGATTATTCAAAAGGTAGGGAAAGTCAGCCGAAAAAACCACATCGCTAGAGGTGTTGGGCCCCGCATTGACTACTTCCATTTTTATGGTTTGCGGGCTGCCTGTAACCACAGGATTCACAAGGGCAGTGGCATTTACTGAAATGTCCGCGGCGTCCGGCACCTCAAAGCTGGATACGGTTACATCACCCGAGCCATCCCCATCTGGCCAATCGACAGCACGGGCAGTGGCCAGGTTCGTAATCGAACCTTCCTGTTCAAAACGCACGACCAGTTCGAGCGGTGCCGTCGTTGCGTCCGGCTCCAATTGCGAAGTGGAATGGTCGCGGCTGCAAGTCAGGCTTGGCGATGACAGAGGGGCTGAAGCAGAGGCCGTTGGGCTACATGTCCACCCTGTCCCGGAATAACCACGAAACTGAACACCGGAAGGTATTACATCGGTTACGACCAGTTCACCATCAAATGCAACATTGCCGTCATTCCGAACCTGGATCTCATAGGTGTAGTCGTAGCCGTCAGCACCGCGGCTGACTACAACAATACCGTCGGTTGCCAGCACTCGCCCATTGTCGGAGATGGTCTTCTGTAGGTGCCAACGCACATCCGGGCGCTGCAGGTCCTGACTGATCGTAGCCGTATTGTTTGTAAGATCCAGTTCCGTCGGTCCAGTAGAGCTTATCGTCGCCGTAGTCGGCACAGCGTCCTTCAGGCGGTAACTGGGCGCTGAGGGATCATCAAGCACCTCAAGCTCAAGGCGGACACTGCCTAGCGCCGCCGAGTTTGGTGCACTGCTCAACCCTGTCGTTGGACGCGTACATACGAACTCGCGCAAATTCAACGCGCAAGTCCACCCACCAGACACACTTGTCCATCCGCCCGGCGCTACACCGTAACCCTCGGGTATCACACTGCGTAGTTCAAGAGTTTCAGGGGCATCCCCCTGATAGGAAGCAGTCAAAACAAGGCTGTTCGGATAGCCAAGAATCCCGATCGGTTTGGCATCTGCAGCAATTGACACATCCGTGCCCAGCGAAACACGGGTCTCGGTTGATGCCGAGTTATTGCCAGCAACCGGATCCGTTCCGTTTACGGCGCTGACTGTTCCAGAAATCTCAAGAAGGGGCTCTGACCCCGCCGAACTGCCAGCCTCCGTTACTCGCCCAGTAAATGTGACACTATACCGAGGTGGGTTCACGTCTCCCGCCGTGCTGGCTGCGATGTTCCCAAAAAAGGTACATTCATATCCGCCGGATACGCGCGCACACCCCGTTGGTATGCTGGAGAACTCAAGACCGTTGACTTCCGGCACAAACAGCTTCCAATTGCTGGCTACATCGGGACCGCGATTTTCTGTTGTAAAGACATAGGATACGCTGGAGGTCGACGGGGCGGATACGGGCCCTGTGACCTCAAGAGAGAGGTCAGTCACTTCCGGCTCTGGAGGCTCAACCGGGCCCGGGCCCGCCTCGATTGTTGTTGGCTCAGTATGACTGTTGTTTTCAGGGACGGGGTCGTTCGTTGCCGGAATTTCCGAGAGGAAGTTGATGATCCGCGCCGTTGTGTACTCTTCATTCGCTTGCATCGTTACCGTGAAGGCAACAGCACCAAAAGCTTCAAGCTCAGGAATAGTACAAGAGACATCTTGCGGGCCAATGGCGGGCAATGCGGTCCCACATGTCAGACCTGAGACCTCAACCAACTGAATGGTCGAGGGGACAGAAAGACTGATCACAGTCTCCGGTGACCTTCGGTTTTCACCATCAGTCGGTTCGTTTGTCACCACGACGTCATAGGAGAAGTAGTCACCAGCCTTGGGCATGGTACCACCAGTTGACTCCGCATTGTCCTTAACGTTCAGGGTCCAATCATAAGTATTGCCGGGCTCGGCGTGAGCCGCCGGCGAAAGTGATGGGAACAAAGCACTGGCAAAAAGGAGGCTGATACCGAACTTGGCGACAGAAAAGGCACCACAACGCGACCGTCTCACAACGACTATCTCTTTCAAATTAAATGTAAAATTTGAATAGAGAATAATTCTATTAGAATTTTAATTAAACGCTGTATGACTCCCGTTAACCATTTGAGACGATTGGCTACATCACTGGCAGGTTTTTTGTCCCCTATGAGACATACAGACACCGGCAGTGTGGATAGGTTGAACGCGCATTAACAAATCCGGGTACTTCGCCACACACCGAGAAGTCTTCAATCCTGAGTATTCTACATAGAGTGAGCCTCTTGGCTACCCAAGGCAATCCAGATCCGATCTCAGGACCGGTTGGCTGTCGGATTGCCAGTTCCCCTCAACTCCAGGAACCGGAACGTATGATCAGTTGCCCGTGCGGTGTTGAGCCACGCGAAAGCAATAATAAACAGGGTCGGAACAAGCAGTTCCCCCACCTCTTCAAAGGAAAGCAAAGCTGCAGCAAGATCGGGTTGGATATGGACGCCGAACTTCACTCTCAAAATCGAGGGCAGTCTGTCCGCCACTTTTGTCAGGCATAATAGAGCGCCGCCAACAACAACGACCTGCCCGAAGGCTGTCCGCCATCCACCGCGCAGGAAAACATGTCGGAAGATGCAAAAGGCCGCGATTAAAAGCATCCCGATCAAGACAAGGGCCGCCACACCAAACAGTAACTTCTCCGCGCCGAAGGAACCCTCTGTGTAATAGCGGATTTTCAGAAAGCTGTCGGAGGAAAAGGCTTTGTGCAAATCAGCCTCACGCGCCCCAAAGGCAAGAAAAGTAAGCATGATGGCCGTGCTTTGCTTGTCCAGTTTTGCCCTGTACCAAACCGCAAGAGCGGCCAGGATCCAAGCAAAGACACTCAGGCGCTCGACAGGTCCGCCCTCTTCAAGAATGCTTCCAAAAACCGTTGGCTTCAGAAAGGCCCCTACGGACAACGCACCTAACAAAACCGCCACCACACCGACAGCAACCAAGCCCCAGCGTACAATGGATCCAGCATTAACCAGAGTGGATCGGGGATATGGCGTCATACTCAATGTACCTTCGATTTCTTCTTGTTTTTCAGTTCGTGCCATTCAGGTGAGCGCCAGGAAGAGCATCCGCGGCGTTGGAATTCAACAACCAACACATGGCCCAAAAGGGACCACAGCGTATGGGAAACCCGACACAAACAACCCATGATTATTGACAGATCCCGAGCTTGAAGGCTCGTAACACAAGCACGCTTGCCTGTCTGTGCTGAACGACACAAATCTGTAACAAACGCCCAAATGCCGCATGAGGAAAGCCGAGATCTCAAAGAATTAAGTTGATTATATGTCTGCCCTGCCCAACCGTCGTTTGGCAGCAGCCACTCATTGGGAAAATGTGGCTAGAATTCGGGTTTGTGACGCAAATAATCTGCCGAATGGAACCACTCGGCAGATTTTTGGGAACGCTATCTGCCTGAGATCAGATTTTGAGGTTTAGTCCAAAATAGCTGTTGGCATTATGAAAGCAGATGTTCTGGACCATTGATCCGAGCAACTTCATATCGTGAGGCGCTTCCCCCTCTTCCACCCAGCGGCCCATCATCTGACAAAGAATGCGACGGAAATATTCGTGGCGGGTATAAGACAGGAAGGAACGGCTATCCGTGAGCATGCCTACGAAGCGGGACAAAAGGCCCAGTTGGCTGAGCTGCTCCATCTGACGCAACATGCCGTCTTTCTGGTCATTGAACCACCAGCCGGATCCAAACTGAATCTTCCCGGCAATCTCACCCCCTTGGAAACATCCTGCCAGGGTAGCCAGAACCTCGTTGTCCCGCGGGTTCAAGCAGTACAAAATTGTCTTGGGCAGCGCATCCTTTTCATCAAGCGCATTCAGCAGTCGAGCAAGCGGCTGCGCGATGAGACCATCATTGATGCTGTCAAATCCTGTATCGGGGCCCAAGGTGCGCATCATCCGATCTGAGTTATTGCGCAAGGCGCCAATATGGTACTGCTGTACCCATCCGCGGCGGGCATACTCCTGACCGAGGAACACCAAAACCGCAGTCTGCATGCGGTCCGCATCCTGTGAAGACACGAAAGTCCCATTCAGACGTGTCTTCAGGATCATATCCAGCTCTGTCTCCGAGGAATCTTCAAAGACCACGACATCAAGCGCATGATCAGAAACACAACAACCACGCGCTTCAAAAAAGTCGAGGCGCTTAACCAAGGCATCGCAAAGATCAGCAAAGGAACGGATTTCAATACCAGAGACTTCGGAGAGTTTCGCAACGTAGTCAACATAGCCCGGAGCATTGACCAGGAATGCCTTATCCGGACGCCAACTGGGGCGAACCTCTACTGTAAAACCCTTGTCTTCTGAGACCTTCTGGTGGGCTGCAAGATCATCTAGGGGATCGTCGGTTGTGCCCACCATACGCACATTCATCTTCTGCAGGATCGAGCGCGCAGAGAACTCTGGCGTTGCGAGCATTTCATTGGCCCGGTTCCAAACATCCTCGGCAGTATCCGGATTGAGCACCACATCATCAATGCCAAACGGGCGACGCAGCTCGAGATGGGTCCAATGATAGAGCGGGTTACCCAAGGTGTGAGGGACAGTTTCCGCCCACTTCAGGAATTTTTCCTTGTCTGAGACAGTACCAGTGCAATAGCGCTCTGGCACACCGTTCGTCCTCATGGCGCGCCACTTGTAGTGATCACCCTTCAGCCAGATTTCACCGAGATTTGCGAACTGGTAGTCATCGGCAATCTGGTGCGGTGGCAGATGGCAATGGTAATCGATGATCGGCATATCCTTGGCGTAGTCGTGATAAAGCTCACGGGCGACGGCCGAATGGAGCAGAAAGTCTTCTGTCAGAAAGCTACTCATTATTGGTCTCTTGATCACATTGGGAAACGGAAGGAAAGGGGCGAAGCTAGCTTCAGCCCCTTAGGGCGAGCAGGGTTCACTGGCGCTCACACCAATCAGTCAGACGGTTCAGTGAAAACGCCTCTGCGGTAAGGAAACGGTAGCCGTTGGCCACCTCAGCAATCAGCTCTTCATCCGCCATGCTTTGACCCCAGATGCACTCATCACCAAGAAAGGCCCCAACCAATGCCTCGACGTCACCCTCACCTTTCAGCTGAGCAATCTTGTTCATGCGCTGAACTACATCCTTGGCGTCGCGAGGAGGCAACTCTTCAGCCCCTGGGAAGTCGCCAATATAAAACGCAAGCCAAGCCGCAAGCGACAAAGACATCAGCTTTGGCGGAACACCTGTGGCAGCCCAGTGTTTTTTTAAGCGCGGCAGGTTGCGGGTATGAAACTTGGCAAGGCCGTTGAGAGAAATGTCGTACCAACGGTGTTGGATGAATGGATTGGCGAAGCGGCGCAGAACTTCCTCAGCAAACACTTTCAACTCGTCCTGTGGCAGCGACAGATGCGGCATGATCTCGGTCTGTATCAAGGCATCGAGGAACGCTCGGGCAGGTGCATTGTCCATTGCTTCACGCACCGTTTCCACGCCAGCGAGTAATGCTAGAGGGCAAAGTGCAGTGTGGGCACCGTTGAGTATCGCAACCTTGCGCTCCTTATATCCTTCCGCGTTTTCTGTGATGATGGTACCGGCATCCTTTTCAGCCAACGGCAGCACCAACTCAGGCTGATCTTGGCGCTTCTCGATCACCAGGAAGTGGAAGAGTTCTGCTGTTACCATGAGTGGATCGTGGTAACCGAGCTCCATTTCGATAGATTCCGCCTCATCTCGCGGATACCCCGGAACGATGCGATCGACCATAGTATTGTAGAATGCACACTTGGTCTTGACCCACCCTTGAAAGTCGATCGACAGCTCCCAATCCTGAGCATGTTGCAGCACTATCTTTTCGAGCGTGTCCCCATTCTTGTCGATAAGCTCACAGGGCAGGAACTGCAGACCTGGTGCCTCATCGCGACCACAGGTGGAATAGCGCTCCATGAGAAGGCGGGTAACCTTCGCTGGGAATGAGGCTGGCGGTGCATCATTGGCCTGACATTCGCCATTGTAAGTGATGCCCGCCTCCGTGGTATTGGAGACTACGGCAACGAAGTTAGGTTCACGTGCAAGCGCCAGTGTGTCTTCCCAATCAGAAACGGCAGAGATTTCACGGCGAATTGCGGCAATCGCGCGGGCTTCTGATACGGCGGAACCGTCCGCACCAACACCTCGTGACAAGACAGTATACACACCACCTGAATCATTGAGGGAATGCGGGATCCCGCCATCAATTGGGCGCACAATCACAACACCGTAATCCGCTCCAACTTCCTCATTCATGCGATCAATCTTCCAATCGATGAATGCACGCAGAAAGTTGCCTTCACCAAATTGAATTACGCGCTCAGTCGGGCGAGGGCGTCCATTCAACGCGCCAGCAGAAATTCGTTCCATGGCAAATTTTCCTTCGGAATACTGATTAGTAGAGGGACTAGAGCGTGACGCCAGACTTGAAGATCACCACATCCTGATTGCGGCTGATTTCGTTTCTTGTCTTTTCGCCATTGGCAACGCGTATCAGGTAGGCGACGAAGTCATCGCACAACGCATCCATGTCAGTCTCTTGATCGACCAGAGACCCTGCAGAAAAGTCGATCCAGTGTTTCTTCTTGTCCGCAAGTGCAGTGTTGGAGGCTACCTTTACCGTTGGCACCACCGACCCCATTGGATTGCCCCGGCCGGTGGTAAACAGCACCATGTGACAACCGCTGGCCGCCAACGCGGTGATAGCCGTTCCATCATTGCCTGGCGATTCAAACAAGGTGAGGCCACGCTTTTCGATACGTTCCTTGTAGCGCTTGACATCGCGCACGATAGCCGTACCCGCCTTTTGGGTGCAGCCGAGTGACTTTTCTTCCAGTGTAGTGATGCCGCCTTGCTTGTTGCCCGGAGACGGGTTCTCATAGATTGGCTGGTCGTGATCCACGTAATACTGCTTGAAATCATTGATAAGCTTGACGATATCGCCAAAAACACCCTGGTTTTCAGCACGTGCCATTAGGATGCGCTCCGCGCCGAACATTTCCGGTACTTCAGTCAGCACGGTCGCCCCACCCCGAGCACACAACCAGTCCGAAAATGCGCCAAGAAGCGGATTTGCTGTAATCCCGGAGAACCCATCGGATCCACCGCATTTCAAACCGACGCGCAAGCGGTCTATGCCCACAAGTTCACGCCTGTCATTCTGCATTTGTGCTGATAAATGTTCGAGATGCTCCAGCGCAGCTTCTTCTTCGTTCATGAAAGCCTGCGCAACCATGAAGCGTACACGCTCGGGATCAGGTACTTTCAAGCCATCGACAAAGCTTTCCAAGGTATTGTTTTCGCAGCCAAGTCCCATCACCAGAACGCCGCCTGCATTCGGATGTACAACCAGATTCCGAAGTATGGCGCGCGTGTTCTCCAGGTCATCGCCGAGTTGCGAACAACCATAGGGATGCGAAAGAACTGTTATCTGAGACCCTTCCGGTAGCTTACCCGAAGCCTCGAACTGACGGGCCACGTTGTTCGCGATGCCATTCACACATCCGACAAGGGGCACAATCCAGATGTCATTGCGTATACCGATGTCGCCATCGGCACGAACGAAAGCCTGAATCTGGGGCACGTTGACGATAGGGGCGTTCTCCTCCGGGGCACCTGCATAACTGTAAACCTCATCCGTCCCCAATCCTGTTCGCAGATTGTGAGAATGAACGAGACTCCCGGCTGCAATAGCCTGTGTCGACTTGCCAATGGAACTGCCATACTTGATGACATCTTCACCCATGGCGATATCCCGCAATGCAAACTTGTGGCCTGTCAGGATATCTTCTTTCAGCTCAACCCCCGCAAGGCTCTGGCCCGCCGTAAGGTCCTGCAGTGCAACCCCAACACTGTCAGAGCTATGGATCTTAAGGTACGTCTTCATGTGTTATCCTCACAGCCATGATCCGGGGTTTCCGGCAGCAACAATGCTGCCGGATTGTCCAGCTACAGATTTCAATTTGAATTGTTCAGTACATACCAAATAGTTTCGGTAGGAATAGAGACAGTTCGGGGAAGTATATAATCGCACCCAAAGAGAACAGAAGGGCTACGAACAATGGAAGCATTGGTTTTATTACATTATGAAGCTTCACACCGGAGACAGTACAGCCAATAAACAATGCGCTACCCACCGGTGGCGTACATAGTCCGATACATAGATTGGCGACCAGCATAATGCCGAAGTGAACAGGATCAATGCCGATATTTTTCACGATCGGAAGAAAAATTGGAGTAAAAATCAACACCGCTGGTGTCATGTCCATGAACACGCCAACCACTAGCAAAATGACATTGATTATTAAAAGAATTACCAGCGGGTTCTCAGAGATGGCCAACAACGCATCGGTCAACATGTAAGGTATATCGGCGCGGGTCATAACCCAAGACATGCCAATCGAGATTGCGATCAGGATCATAACAATTGATGTTGTAACCACAGAATTGAGCAGGATCTTCGGCAAATCCAGAATCTTCACTTCGCGATACACAACAACTGAAAGAAAAAAGGCGTAGACAACAGCAATTGCCGAAGCCTCAGTCGCTGTAAACACGCCACCAAGGATGCCACCCATCACAATTATTACAAGAAAGAGGCTAGGAATTGCGTCCCAAGTGACTTTCAAGGCAAATGCCAAAGATGGCTTGGGCTCGGTGGGATAGTTTCTACGTTTTGCGATAACCCCTGCGACAACCATGAGACTGAGCCCCATGAGGATTCCAGGTAAATACCCAGCCATGAACAAAGTGGCAACAGAAATACCACCAGCCGTCAAAGCATATATAATTAGCACATTTGATGGCGGTATCAGCAGCCCGGTAATGCATGAGGTAACGTTGACCGCAGCAGAGTAAGCAGGTTCATAACCAGCTTCTTTCTGCAGGGGCGCCATGGTTCCACCGACAGCCGCCGCTGAAGCGGTTGCGGAACCCGATATCGATCCAAACAGCATATTGGCCATGACATTCACGTGGGCCAGAGACCCCGGCAGTGAGCCGACAATCAACTGAGAAAAGTTAATCAGACGGCGCGCAATACCGCCGCTATTCATCAAAACGCCGGCCAAAATGAAGAATGGGATCGCAAGCAGAGCAAAGCTATCAAGGCCAGCGACCATTTTCTGGCTTACAATAGCCAGTATCACCTCCAAAGGCATCATCATCATGCCGGACAGGATGGCAGACACGCCTAGAGAAAAGGCGATGGGAACTCCAGAAAAGACCAGAAGGAAAAAGGACCCGAATAATACGAGTGGAACATAGGCTTCCATCAACAGGCCTCCTTCCGATTCTTCCTGAAATCACCAAGACCCGAAACTGCATAGTTTAGTGAGTACACCACAATAAACAGACCACTCAGAGGCAGAACAGCATAGACGTATTCCATTGGAAGCTGCATAGCTGGTGAGACTTGGCCTGTTACATAGATTTTGTGAACCAGACGAGCACCACCAAAGACCATCGCTGATGCGGCAAAGGCACAGACGATACAGTTGGTATAAATGGTGCACAAAGCACGACTTCTACCTGACAGGGCAGCTGTAAACAAATCTATCGACAAATGCTTTTGGGCGCCTACACAGTAGGCGGCCCCTAAAAGACCGACCCAAATCATCGAAAATCTGGCGACCTCATCAGTAAATGTACTTGGAGCATTCAAAACATATCGGCTAAAGACCTGCCAAACTACACACACCAGAAGTAGAACCATCACAAGAACACTAAAGGTGGCTAAGGTGCGATCTATGTATTTTTTGATTGTATTTGCTAACATCTAAGGTAACCCGATCTCGAATTACGAGGGCTGCAAGAAGGTATCCTTCTTGCAGCACTGATATTATTTCCCGACAGACTCGATCCGCTCAATCCAAGCGGCTTTGCCAGGGTTCTTTGCTGCATCGTCATAAAGTGGCTGAAGCGCAGCACGGAACGTGGTTTTATCGACGTCGTAAAAGGTAGCTCCAGCTTCCATAGCCTTTTCACGATCCAGCTTGACCTGTTCGTCCCACAAAACCTGCTGATACTTTTCAGACATCTCCGCAGCTTCCATCAGAATATCTCGCTGCTCTTGATCCAAATTTTCCCAAGTCTGGGTCGCAATGACCAAGTAATCGGGAACAGAAGTATGCTGGTCCTGTGAGTAATGCTTTGCTACTTCAACGTGGCGTGTGTGATAGTAGGAAGGCTCGTTGTTTTCAGCGCCGTCAATAACACCCTGCTGCAATGCAGTATAAACCTCTCCGAACGGAATTGGCGCAGGGGCACCGCCAAGCAGCTCAATCATCCGGTTTGTTGTTGGCGTCGATACGACCCGGATCTTGAGACCCTCCATGTCAGCCGGAGACTTAATCGGCTTTTTCGCATAGAAGCTTCGCTCACCGGCGACATATCCAGCTATTGCAATGAAGCCCTTCTCTTCCGGCAGTTTCATCATCTCCCGACCAACATCGCCATACAGTACAGATCTAAAATGGTCAGAGTCGCGGAACAAATACGGCATACTGAAAACCGAGAACGCAGACTCAAATGGCTCCATTTCACTCGCCGACCCTTTGGTCATGTCCAGAGCACCCTGCTGCAACATTTCCAACGTTTCGCGAGGTCCGCCCATTTGACCGCCGGGATAGATCCGCAATTTCATTTGCCCGTCAGAAAGGTCGGCAAGGTCCTGTTTCATTTTCTCAAGCGTCTTCGCCACGACGTGGCTCGGGTCTAGGTTATGTGCCAAGCGCAAGGTCACGGCCTCTACGGCACTTGCCGAATACGCGGACAGTGCAAAGGGCACCGCAAGCGCGCATGTCAGGAATTTTTTAGTAAGATTCATTTGAGTTTCTCCCACAAACATAAGCAATGCAGATAATTAGTGCTCCGACAGCAGGCTTTACGCTCGCACCAATCTCGGAAAATACATCACCCCATTCGGCACAAGCTCAGCGTCGCGGGCAGATAATCACACTCAAATAATCACGCTTTCAATAGGTATTTCACTTAATATCCGCGCATTAAATGGCCCTGGCATTCATGTAAATGCCGCCTATCATTACACTTTACCCTTATTTATCAGATATATAGACACTCTCCTATATATCCCAAGCGCTTGTGGTAGCTCACCATTTATTTGTTATACCAATATATTTCGATCCTGTGGATATCCTGGAATTTCAACCAATCTGTCTCCAGTTCTGGTTTACGATCAACAAAACGCACACCACCAGAGACATCACAATCGACTGACTAAGCGACGACAATGAACAAAGACGAGATATTTCATCTATTGAGGAACGCAATCATATCCAACCAACTTGGCTGCGGTCAGGTTTTGGACAAAAACGTATTGGCCGGAATCTATGGGATGTCGGGCACCCCTATACGGGAAGTCTTTTTAAAACTTCAGGAAGAGCATTTCGTCGAAGTCGTGCCGGGCCGACCCACACGCGTTGCCCAAATAGATGTAAACCGTGTAAAAGATTATGCGTTCATGAGGGCGGCTTTGGAGGCCAGTGCAGTAGACGCCGTATGCGCCCATGGCCTATCAGAAGCAGACAAAGCACAGCTTGAAGACCTGATACACAAACAGGAGATGGAGCTTCAAAAGCCAGACAAGGAACGCTTTCAGCATTACGACGAGCTATTTCATAAAAAAATCATCGAGTTGAGCGGCCACCCAGAAATTTGGTCTTTTGTGTCTTTGTTCAACAGGTATTTGAGATGGGCCCACAACACAGCCACAGAAACGAGCATTGACCTCAAAAAAGCCATCTCGGACCACAAGTCAATTGTAAACTATTTACAACAGGATAGACGAACTCTCGCGCGAAACAGAATGCTGCAACACGTAAACAGGGTACACGAGCGACTTACCCGGCTCGTTTAGGCGAGCACAACTTGTCTGCTATTCTAAATAGCACCACTAGCTACAGGATCCTCATCATACATGTCGCCCAAGGCAGAAGACGCGTTATATAGCGCTTCCTTGGTACTTTCTATATGCGCCCACATTGCCTTGCGTGCTGAGGCAGGGTCGCGCGCAATCAGCGCATCCATGATCAACTGATGTTCTGCGCACCAGGAATTCAGGTCCTTTTCTTCAATGTGGCTGTGCAGGTTTTTCCAAAGTGGGTTTTCGGAACGTCCTTCCCACATCAACTGCACAAGTACAGCAAGCACACTGTTGCCAGTAGCTTCTGCCAAGCGGATATGGAAGTCGCGATCCCAGCTGGAATCGCGAGCGCGATCTTCGTGCTGCGCACGCAGTTGAATCGCCTCCAACTCCGCAATGTCCTCGTTGGTGATGTTCTTGGCCGCAAGTTCCACGATCATACACTCTACCATCTGCCTGGCCTGGAGCATCTCAAAGGGTCCAGCCTTCTCCATTTCGCTGAGAAGGAGGCGCAGCGCTGTTTCTGTGCGGCTGTTACCACTGTCCATTTGAATGGTATTGGTAGAAATTACCTGAATGCCGGAGCCCTTGCGTACAGACACAATGCCTTCGATTTCCAGCATGATAACGGCTTCGCGAACAACGGTCCGGCTAATACCAAAGTCCTGTGCGATGACGCGCTCGGGTGGAAGTTTGCTGCCAACCGGGTACTCGCCCTCCGCGATCTTGTTTTTCAGATCTTCTGCGATCGACTGATACAGGCGCCGCTGCGTCATTACCAATTCCTATACTCCAGACAATTTGATTTCACAGTACATATTGCCCCCCCAAAATCAATGCGCCAGATTATTCCTGCAGAACTAAAAAAACGTATCTTTACAAACACATCCTGCAAAATCTGGCTTTAAATAGCCCGGAACGATCCTTACTGCAGCAAGAATCCAAGCTCATTAAGCTGCTGATCTCAAACCCACTATTTGCCAATAAATTTAGCGGCCACCAACGACATTATGAAGCAAAACCTACCACAAGCAGCCCGCAGAATCGAAAATGGCACACAAATGCCACCCCAACTGGTATTCACGATCTGTGCACTGCGGTAGGACAAGCATTTTTCATACAACCTTAACATTCAACAGGCTTGAAAATGCAATTTTTGAAAACAGATGCTTCAGTCAACTCAACACACTAGCCCTGCCGAATGATGCTTTCGTATTATATATTTCCACTGGAGCGCGAAGTCGAATTTCAGAATAAATTGCCAACTTGGGGGTTGAAACCGAACCTCATATCTGCACTATAAGCAACCACAGGCGAAGCTATAATTCTTGAACACAGCAATGGCGCGAATTTCTGTTGCTAATGATCGTATTTCGCCATCTGTTACATTTTGCTTGCGACTTGAAACAGATAAATGATTTCTGAGAGTTGCAACACAACATAGTAGTGACTCGCCATCCTATTGGATTTACTTGAGTCACAGTCTTTACGCTTGCGGGCCAGTGCATTGCACCATCCACGGCCTGCCTGTTTGCGGTTTCCATCAAACCGCAACGAGAGCCGCCCAGGTTTCACTGGGCACCGCACGAACCAATAGCGGCACACAGTTTTCGGCTCTCGCACTCAGGCGCTCAACCACGTTTGCGCCGCTGAAAACGCAACTTGATCGTTTGATGTCATGACACGGCTTGCCGTCGTTGGAACATGACAACTTGTTTTTGGCCCAAGGCCACCAAAGGAGAGGAAGAGGGTATGTCGAAACAAAACCTAAGCAACGCGGAACTGACCATGCGAGATCAGGTTTACGGAGACAATCCTCTGGAAGATCGCGAAACCGATCACTACAAGAAAGAGTACATTTCAACTTTCGTTGACAAGTGGGACGAGCTCATTGACTGGGATGGCCGAGCAGAGAGCGAAGGCCAGTTTTTTATTGATATCTTGCGTGCCCGTGGCAAGGAACGAATTTTGGACGTTGCCTGTGGCACTGGCTTCCACTCCGTTCGATTGATGGAAAACGGCTTTGATGTCACCGCGGCAGATGGCTCTGCTGCCATGGTCGCGAAGGCGTTTAACAACGCACAGTCTCGGGGGCTGATCCTTAAAACAGTTCAAGCCGACTGGCGTTGGCTGAACCGCGACGTACACGGCAAATACGACGCGATTATCTGTCTGGGCAACTCATTCACGCATCTATATGAAGAAAGTGACCGCCGCAGAGCGCTTGCGGAATTCTATGCAGCTCTCAAGCATGACGGCGTCCTGATCCTTGACCAGCGGAACTATGATGCCATGCTGGATCGCGGCTTCACCACAAAACACAAATATTACTATTGCGGTGAACAGGTGACCGCAGAACCTGATCACGTCGATGAAGGTCTTCTGCGAATGCGCTACTCCTTCCCGGATGGGTCGGAATATACGCTCAACATGTGTCCGATCCGGAAAAATTACCTTCGCCGTCTGCTGTCTGAAGCTGGTTTTGAACGCGTACGGACCTACGGCGACTTCCAGGAAACGTACGCTGAGGATGATCCTGACTTTTTCATTCACGTTGCGGAAAAAAGCGCGCTTCATCTGGTTCGTTGGGGCGGAACAGTCGCAGAGGGTCAAGAAGACATTCGCGACTACACGGAAGACTATTATGACAGCGACGACGCGGCCGTGTTCTATTCCACCATTTGGGGCGGAGAAGACCTGCACGTCGGTCTTTATGACACCACGCAGGATATCCGCAGTGCAAGCGACCTGACCATCGACCGGATGATCGACACGCTGCCGCCGCTCACCAAGGATAGCCATGTGCTGGACATGGGTGCAGGATTTGGCGGTGCCATGCGCCGCCTGGTCAAGAAGACCGGCTGTCAGGCCACTTGCTTGAACATCTCCGAAACTCAAAACGAGTATAACCTGCAGAAGATCCGCCAGGCACGCCTGAACGATCGTATCAAGGTCAAGCACGGCGTATTCGAAGATGTGCCGTTTGAAGATGCCAGCTTTGATGTGGTCTGGAGCCAGGATGCATTCCTGCACTCTGATCAGCGCAACAAGGTGCTGGCTGAAGCCTTGCGGGTATTGAAGCCGGGTGGATCATTGATCTTCACAGACCCAATGCAGGCCGATGAGGTCAACGTCGAGAACCTTCAGCCGGTTTATGATCGCCTGCGTCTCAACAGCATGGGTTCCTTCCGGTTCTACCGTGAAGCGGCAGAAACCCTTGGCTTTGAAACGGTTGGTCTGGATGAAATGACCCACAACATGCGTGCTCACTACGCGCGGGTTAAGCAGGAGATCGAGAAAAACTACGAGCTTCTGCGTGAAAAAGGCGCCTCAGCCGAGTATCTGGACAAAATGCTGGTTGGCATGGACCACTGGGTGAATGCCTGCGATAGCGGCAATCTGGCTTGGGGTATCTTGCATTTCCGCAAACGGGCCTAAGTGATCTGATAAGAACGCCAAAAGGCGGCGCGGGTTTCTCGCGCCGCCTTTCTTATTTTGTCCGATCGTTCCGACAAGTACCCTTTGGCGAACACCGCCAAGCTGGCGCACGAGACACACATTCCTGCCATTTGCAACTCGCCGGGAAACCAATCAACTGTTCTTCAGCAAAATCAATGCTGTATTTTCAGCCAAAACAGTAAGTGACCCAGAGCATCAAGTGATGATAGCAGTCATTCAAACCATTGCAGCGTCTGTCCCTCAAGGCCGACCTCTGCACATTCCCTAGCTTTGGGCGTCCGCCGACAGTTCATCAGGCTCGCTGACTTCAGGCACCAAATCCTGATCCGCCTCTTCCGTCGGTTGATGAGTAAAGCCCTTGATGCTGGCAAACTCGCGCGCATCACGTGCGATCTCGACCGGGCTAAGTGCATAGCAAACGCACAGTTCCGCAAGAGAACGCAGTGCATGCATGTGAATGCGCTCATAGCCGTGACTCGCATCCACACCGAACGTTGCCAGCGCCGTACGAACGTCAGCACCAGCCTCCACAGCCGACGCTGCATCAGACCTGTAGAACCGGAAAATGTCCTTGCGCACCTTGATGTTGTACTCCTTACACAGGTGTACAAGCTTTTGGGTCAGATGGTAATCGAAGGGCCCTGTCTGGTCCGCCATGGACATGGTCACACCAAACTCATCTGAGTTCTGGCCTGGTGCTGTCGTCCCATTATCAATGGCCACCAGAGATGCAATTTCAGGCGTCAGAATGGATGTCGCCCCATGGCCAATTTCTTCGGCAATCGTGAAGAGCCAGTAGACATCCACGGTCGGCTTGCGCCCGCTATCCACCAGCGCCTTCATGGAGGCCAGCATCAATGCCACACCGGCCTTGTTATCCAGATGCCGGGAGACAATGTAGCCATTGTCCAAAAACTCCGGCTGCGGATGAAAGGCAACAAAGTCCCCGATTTCAATGCCAAGCTTTTCCAGATCCCCCGCCGTTTTGGCGTACGCATCCACCCGCAACTCCACATAGTCCCAGCCCACCGGCATATCATCAACGCCGTTGTTGTACGTGTGACCGGACGCCTTGAGTGGCAACACGGTACCGGAGTAGGCACCGCGTTCACTGAAAAGAATGACCCGACCACCTTCCGCGAACCGCGCAGACCAGTGACCAATGGGAACCAGTTCAAGCCGCCCATTATCCTTCAAGGACTTGACCTGGGCGCCAAGGGTATCGAGATGCGAAACCATCGCACGGGCCGGCTTGCTCGCCTCACCCTTGATCCGCGCTCGGATCGCACCGCGCCGAGTCAGCTGGTAAGGAACGCCCATGCGATCCATTTCCTTGCAAACCCGATGGGCGATTTCATCGGTGTAGCCCGTCGGACTCGGGCACCTCAATAATTCTTCAAGGATGTCTCGCAGGTAATCGAGATCAATCACTGGCAACTCGTTCACGTATCCCCCGTCTGATGCGTTGTTTCCATCTGAGTTTTGGTCAAAGGAAACAAAAAGTCGATGAATTTTTCAGCCGTGGGTTGTGGTTCGTGATTGGCAAGGCCGGGTCGCTCGTTCGCCTCGATGAAACGATACTCCGGCTCTCGGACGGATTTCACCATTAGATCAATGCCCGTAACAGGGATCCCGATTGCCTTGGCAGCGTTGATCGCCGCATTGATGAGCTCACGGTTGGTTTCACCCGTAACATCGTGAATGGTGCCGCCAGTATGAAGATTGGCCGTTTTGCGCACATAGAGCCGCTGACCTTCAGCCAACACACTGTCGAGCTCATAGCCCGCTGCGGACAGACAGCGTTCTGTTTCGCCATCAACTTCAATCATCGACTCGCCGCCTGTTGCGGCTGCACGGCGGCGCGACTGAGCTGCGATCAGATCCCGAATTGAGGACTGCCCATCTCCCGTTACCTCGGCCGGGCGGCGTACAGCGGCAGCGACAACCTTGTAGTCAATCACGATTAATCGGAGATCTTCGCCCTCAACGAACTCCTCAATCAACACTTCCGAGCAGTAGGTCTTTGCTTGCGCAATCGCCGAACGCACCTCTTCAAGCGTTGTCAGGCCCACCGAAACGCCTTTTCCTTGCTCACCGCGTGCAGGCTTGACCACCACAGCGCCGTGTTTTTCAAGAAACGCTTCAATGGAGCTGTCATCCTCCGTTTCCAACTGCGATGGCACTTTCACACCAGCTTGTTCCACAAGCCGCCGGGTGACCGTCTTGTCATCACAAATCGACATGGCAACGGCACTGGTCAACTCGCTCAAGGACTCTCGACAACGGATGCTGCGCCCTCCATGGGACAGCCGAAAAAAGCCGCCTTCAGCATCAATGATTTCCGTATGAATGCCGCGTCGCCTTGCTTCATTGACGATGATGGTTCCATAAGGGTTCAGTTCCTGTTCCTGCCCTTTGCCAACAAACAGCGCTTCGTTGATGGAGTTTTTATGCTTCACCGTGAAAAACGGAACGCGGGTGAAACCGAGCTTCTCATAGAGCGAAATGGCCTGTTCATTGTCATGCATGACGGACAGGTCCATGTGCGGATTGCCCCGCGCCTGAAACAGCTCTGCAAGACGGCGCACCAATGCTTCGCCCACACCGGCAGGCTTGGCTTGTGGTGACACTGCCAAACACCACAAGGATGATCCCAAATCGGCGCCCTTGGTGGCGCGATTATGATCCACACCCATGGCCGTACCGATGATGTCGCCGGTATCGTCATCTTCAGCAACCAGAACGGCCAATACCTTCGGGTCCATCTTGTCCCAAAAGAAATCTGGCGGAATGGGCACCATCTTGCGCGTGGCATACAGCGTGTTCAACGCCTCAGCATCCTCTCGCGAGGACAAACGACGGATCGTGAACCCCTTGCGCCGACTGCGCCGTGTCCGATAGGTGGACAGCATCAGCCTGTAAGTGTGAGACGGATCGAGAAACAGCTCCTGCGGCGCGGAGGCAATCAGAACATGTGGATCGCGCACATAAAAAGCCACATCACGCCGGTCCTGTTTTTCCTGCCGGATGGTCTCCAGCAGGGCTTCCGCATCATAAAACGTGCTACCGAGGATCAGGCGCCCCCAGCCACAATTGACGAACACATTCTCCGTGGCCGGTTCTTCATCCTCACGCAACTCATGAGGCAACGCATTCCCGCGCATACGGCGCAAGCGATGATCATAAGCAGCTTTGGGACGGTGATTGACCGGATCAGCCATGGGCTTACACCTCCTGTGCCTGCAACCACATCTCCAGAAGTGCAACCTGCCACAGTTCCGAGCCACGCAGCTTGGTAATGTGCTCGCTCGGATTTTCGAAAAGCGCAGTCAAATAACTCTGATTGAACAACCCACGCTCCTTGGCAGCCTTGCTGGACAGCGCATCCTGAACCATTTCCAGATATGTTCCTTCAAGATACTTCAGAGCAGGAACAGGGAAATAGCCCTTTGGTCGATCAATGACTTCATTGGGTACCACGAGACGGGCCGCTTCTTTCAATACACCCTTGCCCTCATGGGCCAACTTGTGGCGTGAAGGGATGCGGTTCGCCAACTCGACAAGTTCATGGTCAAGGAACGGCACCCGGGCTTCAAGACTCCAGGCCATGGTATGACTGTCAACACGCTTCACCGGATCATCAACCAACATGACGTTGGTATCAAGACGCAGCGCCTTGTCGACCGGGTCAGTGGCCCCGGACATGGCGAAGTGCTGTTCTACGAAGGCGCGACTTTTATCCTCGCTGGTCCAGTACTCAGGCGCAATGTGCTCACGCATCTGGTCAAAACTGCGATCAAAGAAG
Source organism: Pseudovibrio exalbescens DSM 16456 (assembly GCF_000422785.1). Lineage (GTDB taxonomy): Bacteria > Pseudomonadota > Alphaproteobacteria > Rhizobiales > Stappiaceae > Pseudovibrio > Pseudovibrio exalbescens. The sequence continues at coordinate 44,087 of NZ_AUGS01000010.1, read as the reverse complement.
GCATCCATGTAGGCATCGACCGGGTTGTTGGCACCCTGCATTTTTGGATACCAGTGGTATCCGCCGAACACTTCATCCGCTCCCTGCCCGGATTGAACAACGCGAATGTGCTTGGACACCTCGCGGGACAGCAGATAAAAGCCAATGTTGTCGTAAGACACCATGGGCTCCGACATAGCGGCGATCGCGCCCGGCAAGTGCTTTTGCATCTCGCTGGATTCGATGAAGATTTTAGTATGGTCCGTGCCATAGTGTTGCGCGATCATGTCGGAGTAGACAAACTCGTCACCGCGTTCACCATTCGCCGCTTCGAAGCCAATGGAAAAGGTTCCAAGGCCCTTCTGACCCTGCTCGGCAAGCAAGCCGACGATCATGCTCGAATCGACACCGCCTGAAAGCAAAACACCCACCGGCACATCCGCCACCATGCGGCGCTGAACAGCGGTGCGCATGGAATCGAGCACCATATCGCGCCATTCTTCCATGCTGCGGGCTTCATCTTCAGCAGAGCGCTCGAAGCTTGGACGCCAGTAGGTCCAATCTTTGTAGGTGCCATCGACCTTGTAGGTGCGCACCGTGGCTGCCGGTAGTTTCCGCACCCCGTTCAGGATCGTACGCGGTGCCGGTACGACGGCGTGCCAGCTCATATAGTGGTTCAAGGCAACACGATCAATATTCGTATCGACATCGCCTCCCGCAAGCAGCGCAGGCAAAGTCGAGGCAAACCCCACACGCCCGTCTTTTTCTGAATAGTAGAGCGGCTTGATGCCAAACCGATCGCGGACAAGATGAACGGTGCCGCTTTCGTGTTCGTGAATGGCAAAAGCAAACATTCCAAGAAACTTCTCAACTGCGGACGGGCCCCATTCTGCCCACGACTTGAGGATGACCTCTGTGTCCGAGTTCGAGAAAAACCGGTAGCCCTTCGCGGCCAGTTCACCGCGCAGTTCCTTGTAGTTGTAAATGCAGCCATTGAATACCAGCGTCAGGCCCAGATCCGGATCCTGCATCGGCTGGGTGCCACGCTCGCTCAGATCAATAATGGTGAGACGGCGATGGCCAAAGGAGACACGGCCACGAGTGACCACGCCCATGGCGTCTGGCCCTCTGGCAGTCATTTGGCGAGCCATGCGTTCCACACGTGCTGTATTGGCAACATCGTTCCCGAATACAAACTCTCCACAAATACCGCACATAGCGATCCGTACCTCCAGATATTGACATTGACCGCCTTTTCATAGAGCCCTAATGATTAGAGGTCAAATTATTGGAATTCAAACCATGGAAAACGACCATTCCGCCCGCATCTTTAAATCGATCCGACGCATTGTTCGGGCCATCGATCTGCGCTCACGCGAAGTCGCACGGGCCAGCGGCCTGACGATTCCGCAAATTGTTGTTTTGCAAGGCATAAACGAGCTTGGAGAAGTAACCACGAGTGCCTTGGCCAAACATGCAGACCTATCGTCTGCCACCATTGTGACGATTTTGGATGCGCTGGAAAAAAAAGGGTTGGTGGAGCGGTATCGCTCAGGCAAAGACCGGCGAATCGTTCACACACGATTGACTGAGGCAGGCGGTTCAGTCCTGCAAAGCGCCCCTGCTTTATTACATGAGGATTTCAAGCAGGCTCTGGCCCAAAAAACGCCCGATGATCAAGAAGCCATCAGCGCTGCGCTGGAACAGGTTGCGGAGATGATGAATGCGCACAAGCTGGACGCTTCAACCCTGCTGACGACCGCAACGATCCCCAAATGAAAGGCCGCAGGACATAAGCCCCGCGGCTCCTGATTACAGATGATCAGTCTTGGAAAACGTAGGTTCCGGGTGCATCGCACAGTGGCCTGAGGCCCACTTTGGTGTTGCCCGGTTCGACAGCTGCCCGCCGCTCTCCAGACCGTTCCGCGAGCCATGCATGCCACTCCGGCCACCACGATCCTTCCTTGCGCGCTGCTTTCTCCCGCCAAGTATCCGGATCGACATAAGGATCACCAGATTTGATGGTTTGCACCTGATAGTGGCGATGCGGGTGGCCCGGTTCGCTTACAATTCCCGCATTGTGCCCCCCACTGGTCAGGAGGAAGGTGACATCTGTTGCCGGATGGGAGGTTATCTTGTAGGCGGAGCGCCACGGGGCCACGTGGTCTTTTTCGGTCCCAACGGCAAAAATCGGCACACGAATATCGGTGATATGGATTGGGCGATCGCCCACCATGTAGCGCCCTGAAGCCAGATCGTTTTGCAAGAACAGCTTGCGCAGGTACTCCGCGTGCATGCGATAGGGCATACGGGTCAAATCGGCGTTCCACGCCATCAGGTCATTGTATCCCTGCCGCTCACCCATCAGGTACTCGCGCACAAGCCGAGACCAGATCAAGTCATTGGAGCGCAACAGCTGGAAGGCACCTGCCATTTGTGTGCCTTGCAAATACCCCTGCTCCCACATCATGTTTGTGAGATAAGACACTTCACTGTCACGGATAAAGAGCATCAACTCGCCCGCCTCAGTGAAATCATACTGCGCGGCCAACGTGGTAAGTGACCCGAAACGGTCATCGCCATCCCGCGCCATCGCCGCTGCCGCAATTGAAAGCATGGTACCGCCCAGACAATACCCCACGCCATGTATCTTTTCGTCGGGCACGATCCGGTTGATGACATCAAGTGCATCCATGATGCCTTGTTGGCGATAATCCTCCATGCCCAGGTCACGATCTTCTTCGGTCGGGTTGCGCCACGACACCATGAAAACCGTATGCCCCTGATCGACAAGATACTTGACCAGAGAGTTTTTCGCCGACAAGTCGAGGATGTAGTACTTCATGATCCAGGCCGGCACGATGAAGACAGGCTCGGGATACACGGTCTCTGTTGTCGGACTGTACTGGATCAGTTCGATCAAGTGGTTGCGGAAAACCACCTTGCCGGGAGTGACTGCAACTGTTTTTCCCGGAGAAAACTGTTCCAGCGCTTCGGGCTTCTTGCCGGATGTATACTGTTCAAAATCCTGCATGAAGTTTTCAGCACCGCGCACAAAGTTCATTCCGCCTTCCTGCACGGCGGTATTTACAACCTCCGGGTTTGTCATCACGCCGTTGGACGGAGCGAAAATATCGAGCAATTGCCGAGCAACGAACGACACTTCACGCTCATCTTTTTCGGAAAGACCGTCAATATTGGTGGTGGCTTCCTGCCACCACGCCTGGTTCAACAAAAACGACTGATAAAGGTAATTGTAGGGCCATTTATTCCAGCTCTCTGATTGAAAGCGTCGGTCGCCGTTTGTGGGCTTGGCAAATGGCTCAGCCTTTTCATCGAGCATGGCTTCACCCAGATGAGACCATAAAAGCAGGTTGTTCTCCAGCGCCTTGTTGGCGAGGACCATCTGCTTTCCCGGTGACAATGCCAAGTGCGCCGCCCAGGAAAACCCCTTTGTGGCCAGTCCAGCCGGCGACAAACCCTTAGTCATTTTTGCCAGTGTAGATTTGAAGGCGCGATCTACGATCTCAGCAGCACTGTCAAAAGTCTCGGTTCGTGTCTCAGCCTCTTCAGCAGAGCGGCGAGGGTCGGACGATGCGGCTGAAGAACGCCCCTCCGCCTTGTCTCGAGTTCCCGGAAACTCACGAAGTTGACGCATCAGATACCCTCCCGCTCGGTCTCGGCGTCGGTGCCACAGCAAGCACCCGTTCGCGTCATTTGCGACGCATAAGTAGAAACGCCTTACTAGGGATATCCAATGCCGCAGGGGCATGTCAACTAAAATGCTGCGGCGCACAATTTGCGTCTGTGCCCTTGGCAAATGCTTAGCTATCGTAAAGGGATTTCAAAATTTAGTTGAAACGCGGATAAACGCAGGCACAAAAACAACAACCCGATTGATGTGGCAAACAAAACGCAACAAACTGGTTGCTAGTTCCTTGTTCACCAGCCAGGGACCAGCCAAACACACGACAAGGACCTGTTTCCGTTCATGGATAAACTTGGTGTCATGCGTGCATTCTGCCGCATTGTGGAACTGAAGAGCTTCTCCAAAGCAGCAAAGGACCTCGGTTTGTCTCCAGCCATCTTGAGCCGAGAGACCAAGCTCCTGGAGGAGAGCCTCGGGTGTGTCCTGTTAACCCGCACCACCCGCAGCATGACGCTGACGGAACACGGCGCTCACTACTACGATGAGGCGCGGCGTCTGCTCTCGGAAGTAGAAGCGTTGGAGACGGGTATTCAAGCACGGGCCCAACAATTGAAAGGCACTTTGCGCATCAACGCGCCGCTGTCATTCGGCATTGCGGTGTTGGGGCCCATCACACCCAGTTTCCGTGAACTCTATCCAGACGTCCATCTCGGCATCTCGCTGGATGACAGGGTCGTGGATATGGTGGAGGGCGGGTTCGACATTTCCATTCGAATACTGCGCACTCTACCAGATTCCTCACTGGTGGCCCGCAGAATAGGCCAATCCAGACAGGCCTTGTTTGCTTCACCCCGATATCTTGCGGAGCGTGGGCGCCCCGAGGCTCCGGAGGACCTTCCCGCCCATCGCAAACTGGGTTTTTCTCTGGCCGACCACCAGCATACATGGCATCTTGAAGGCCCCAACACCCACTCAACCTTGCTTGTAGAACCGGAAGTCAGCGTCAATAATAGCTTGTTCATTCGTGACATGCTGCTGGCAGACCAAGGCATAGGTTCATTGCCCGGCTTTCTTTCGGGCCCACTTGAAGCCACCGGCGCGCTAGAGCGGGTATTGCCTGAGTTTTCATTGCCTTCGCGCAGTATCTTCGCCGTCACAGCCAGTCGCCTGAGCGCCGATGCCAAGGCACGCACCTTTCTTGACTTTCTGGAGAACGAACTGAGCAGGAAAGACTGATTTTTAACCCAGTGTAAAAAGTTATCTCAGTTTAGCGCGGTTAATCCCGTCGATTGGAGCTGGCATATCCAAGGCACACCACGACCCCAACACAGTGAGAGTGCCCATGACTAAAGTTCTTGTTCTTTAATACTCCAGCTACGGCCACATTCACGCGATGGCTCAGGCCGTTGCCAACGGTGCCGCGTCCGTACCCGGTGTGACCGTTGACCTCAAGCAGGTACCGGAAACCGTGCCCTCTGACATTCGCAGCAAAGCCGGCTTCGTCGATTTCGATGTTCCTGTGGCCAGCCCAACGGATCTGGAAAATTATGATGCCGTGATATTCGGAACACCATCACGCTTCGGCAACATGGCCGCGCAAATGAAACAATTTATTGATCAGTGCGGTGGCCTGTGGGCGCGGAATGCAATGGTCGGCAAGGTTGGCGGGGTTTTCACCTCTACCGGCTCCCAACACGGTGGGCAGGAAAGCGTCATTCTGTCGTTCCACATCGCCCTGCTCCATTTCGGCATGTTGATTTCCGGAATGCCCTACACCTTTTCCGACCAGACCCGTAGTGACAAGGTGATCGGTGGTTCGCCATATGGGGCTGGCACGGTCGCCGGTGCGAACGGTGAACTTGAACCAACGGAAACGGACTTGGCAGGCGCCCACTTCCAAGGGCAGCATATTGCGGAAACGGCCCGGCGATTGACGGCCGCCTCTCTGCCCGCATCCGAGGCTCTGGTATAGCCATGGTTCGTCCGACACTGACACTCGACTTCTTTCATGACGTAGTTTGCGGCTGGTGTTTCAACCTGTCACCACGGCTGCGCCAACTGGCAACAGAGTTCAGTCTGGAGGTTGTGCATCACACGTTCGTCCTACAGGAGAACCGGGATCAAATGATAGCGGTATTCGGATCCATGCCCGATGCCAAGCAGACAATCCTTGGCCATTGGGAAGCATGCAAGGCAGCCTCCGACAATCCAGAGAGATTCAATATCGAGGGCATGCGCCATGCCTCCTTTGAGTATCCGTCGGGGCTACTGTCCGCACGGGCCTGCAAGGCAGCAGAACGCCAAGCCGGCCAAGATGGTCACTGGGTCATGTTCGATGCGTTGCAGCGAGCACATCTCACGCAGGCCCGCAACATCGCCGATCTCGATACAGTCGTGGAAGTGGCGGCAGAAGCGGGCTTTGATCCGGAGCTAACAGCGACTGACATCCTGAGTCCCCGCATCGCTGAAGCGGTCCAAAGAGATCAGGCTTTTGCCCGTCAACTCCACGTGACATCGGTCCCAACCGTGGTCCTTCGTGAAACCGGCATGCGCCTCATCAACCAACCGTTGGAGGGTTTGCGAGAGCAGATCTTCGCCAACATGCGGCTGGCTCTTTAACCTTTCATCCCTTTGCTGCAAGGCACCGGTGCCGCCGCCCCAACCTTTGCAGGCGGCACCGGCAACAATAACCAGAAAGGAGACGCCGATGGCCCGTCTCTCGGACATCGCTCTGACGGCTCTTGCGCCCGCAATTTGGGGTAGCACCTACTACGTCACAACGGAATTTCTGCCACAGGGTTATCCCATCACGATGGCCGTCTTGCGGGCGTTACCCGCTGGCCTTCTTTTGCTACTCATAGTGCGTCGGCTGCCCTCGTGTGAATGGGTGCCCCGCATTTTGCTTCTGGGTTTGCTGAACTTCGCGGTTTTTTGGGTCATGCTGTTTATCGCCGCCTATCGCTTGCCGGGCGGAGTTGCCGCAACCGTAGGCGCCATTCAGCCGCTGTTCGTCATCTTCATCGCGTGGTGTTTGCTCAACATTCCAATTCACGCACTGTCCGTCGTCTCGGCACTGGCAGGTATAGGTGGTGTCGCCCTCCTGTTGCTTGGGCCTTCTGCGGCCTTGGACCCGATTGGCATTGCAGCGGGCGTTGCAGGTGCCTTGTCCATGGCATTCGGCACTGTGCTCAGCCGAAAGTGGCAACCGCCAGTTTCACTGCTCACATTCACTGCATGGCAACTGACGGCAGGAGGCCTGTTGCTGTTACCTGTCGCCTATTTTCTAGAGCCAGCCTTGCCTCCCTTGAGCGCCAGTAACGTGCTTGGCATTACATACCTCGGTCTGATCGGTGCCGCCGCCACCTACTTCATCTGGTTCCGCGGAATCAGCCTGCTTGCTCCCTCCGCAGTATCGACCTTGGGTTTCCTGAGCCCTCTCACAGCGGTTCTTTTGGGTTGGATCGCACTCGGTCAAGCCCTCACGCCAGTCCAGTTGATGGGGACAGCAGTCGTACTGGGCAGTGTATGGATCAGCCAGATTGCCGGACGCCGTGCCGCCGCCGTAAAGCCGGCCTAGCATTTGATAGTTTGAGCGTTCGCACGCCAAAGGTTTGGCGCAAGTGCGAACGCTCGTCAAAAAAACAGAAGTGCCGGTTTTGCCGCAAGATCCGAGACCCTGATCATCGAGGAACACACGGTTTCTATAGCCGTTTGCGATGGACTCGCCAGGCTAGCCAAACCCCAATCCCTCCGCGCCTATACGCTTTCCCATTGAGACCACCGGAGCCGTATCACATGCTCCGGGTTTATGGGCACGGATATTTCCATCGCCCATTCGGCAGCGACCACCATAAATCGCGCTACCACGGAACGGGGTGAAAAACCTCCGACCTCCGTCTTCAAAAATGCCAAGCAGATCGACGCGTTCGCAAAGCCCGTCAGGGCCTCTTTTCCAACGCTGGCAAATCTGCTCACCCGCTTCCAGACCCGCTTCAATGACTTGAGTGCATGACGCACTCAAGAACAGGTTGCCCGCAGACGTCCGACGAATGACGCTGGGGCACATTGTAGCCAGCCCTGATGTGGCACCGCAAATTCGGCTTTACATTTGGATCGTATTGATAAATATATTCAAAATGCTCACGAATAGCATAGCAAGATTTCGAATGGCGGGCGCAAGACCACAGACCCGCAGACGGGAAAAGGCTGGTTCTACGAACCAACAATCTTAGACGCTCTCCCCGCCCACGAACCTGCTGTGCAAGAAGAAATATTCGGACCTGTTCTGGCGGCTCGGACATTCGACTGCGAGGATACTGCCGTATCCTTGGCAAATGACACCGAATACGGAAACGTCGCCAGTATTTACACGCAAGACAACGGGCGAGAATTGCGTATCGCGCACACCGTTGATTGTGGTCGGGTCACTGTAAATGACTGCTGGACCAGCGGCATTGGCCGCGGAAAAGGACTGGAGGCACTGGACGCGTACACAAAGACAAAAAGCAAATCGCTTCGTATTTGAACACCATTTTTACAGGGAGAAAGAGTATGATTGAGAAGTTGAAACAGGATCTTGCGACCGGTACCATCAGCCGCCGCACATTCATGGCGGGCGCATTGGCAATGGGCGCAACTGTTTCTTCCGCAAGCCTGCTTGTTGGCGAAGCTCACGCAATAGCACCGCAGAAAGGCGGCACCTTGCGTATCGGTTTCACGCAGGGGTCAACCTCAGACACCTTTGATCCTGCAACGTTCAACAACGACTTTATGCTGGCCACCGGTTACGCAGTCTTCAATACCCTTGTTGAGCTCGCACCAGATGGATCCGGTCAACCGGATCTGGCGGAAAGCTATGAAGCATCCGCAGATGCAAAAACCTGGACATTCCGGCTGCGCGATGAGGCAACCTTTTCAGATGGCAAGAAGGTCACTGCCGCTGACGTCATTGCATCCATCCGGCACCATTTGGGCGAAAACAGCAAGTCGGCGGCGAAGCCGTTGCTGAAGTCCATCGAAGACATCAAGGCTGATGGCGATAACACCGTTGTCTTCACCCTGACAGAGGGCAATGCGGACTTCCCCCTCATCTTTAACGATTACCATCTGGGCATTCGACCCGCGCAAGCCGATGGCACGATCGATCCGGACACCATGATCGGCACCGGCGGCTATGTGGTGGAATCGTTTGAAGCCGGCGTGCGCGCTGTGCTCAAGCGCCGCGACGACTACTGGAAAAAGGGCCGTGCTCACATTGACCGCGTTGAGATCCTGACCATTGCCGATCCCGCGGCGCGTATGAACGCCCTGTTGACCGGCGAAGTAGATCTGATCGATAGGCCGGACCTCAAAACCGTTCACATGCTCAAGCGCAACCCGAATGTGAAGCTGCATACGCAGGACGGCACACTGCACTATGTCATGCCGATGCATTCGGACACAGCTCCGTTTGACGACAACAATGTGCGGCTGGCACTCAAGAATGCAATCAACCGCCAGGAATTCGTCGACAAGGTCTTGAAGGGCTACGGCAAGGTCGGCAATGACCAGCCCATCGCCTCCTCCATGCAATTCTACAACGATCAACTGGCCCCCCGTGCATTCGATCCGGAAAAAGCCAAGTACCACCTGAAACAGGCCGGGCTCGATACGCTCAACGTCAAACTGCACACAGCGGAAAACGCATTTGGCGGTGCCGTTGATGCATCCTTGCTGTTCTCTGAAACCGCCAAGGCTGCCGGCATCAACATTGAGGTCGTGCGCGAACCTGCCGACGGTTACTGGTCCAATGTCTGGCTGAAGAAACCATTCTGCACTTCCTATTGGGGTGGCCGCCCAACAGCTGATCTCATGTTCACGACAGCCTACGCCGCTGGCGCAGACTGGAACGAGTCCCGCTTCAATCACGAACGCTTCAACGAGCTTTTGGTCAAGGCAAGAGCGGAACTCGACACCGAAACCCGCCGGAACATGTACTTTGAAATGCAACAGATCGTGTCCGATGAAGGCTCGACAATCATTCCGGCCTTTGGCCAGTACGTATCTGCCATGACCAAGCGCGTTCATATGCCTGAAAAGGTCACGCAGCTCTGGGATCTTGACGGTATGCGCTTCATCGAGCGTTGGTGGGTCAGCTAGCGCCCTTCACTGTCAGGTCTTAACTCACGTGATGGTCTATGCCTCCCGCACAGGCGGGAGGCATATTGAGGGGTAATATGTCTGGAATCCAAAAACTTGTGCTAAGGCGCATCGGCCTTGGCATTGTGACACTGTTTATCGTGTCACTTTTGATCTTTATAGGAGTTGAACTGCTTCCAAGCGACTTGGCGCAAGAAATACTTGGTCAGGCCGCAACACCGGAAACCGTTGCCGCCTTCCGGCGTGAGCTCGGTCTCGATCAACCGGCAGTAATCAGATATCTCGAATGGGTTGCCGGTGTGTTTCAGGGCGATTTCGGTGTTTCCCTTGCCAACCGCCGCGATGTGGCTGAGCTGGTTGCTCCCCGTCTGAAGAACACCATGTTTCTCGCGGGGTACGCTGCCGCCATTGCTGTACCGGTTGCTGTCACGCTCGGCATTCTGGCAGCGTTGTTCCGCAATTCCATCTTCGACCGGCTGGCGAACGTTTTTGCCTTGTCGTCGATTTCCCTGCCTGAATTCTTTGTCGCCTACGTACTCATCCTCCTGTTTGCGGTCAACATACCGCTGTTCCCATCTTTGGCGCGCATTGATGACGCCACGCCATTCATTGAAGCGCTCTACAGAACGTTCCTGCCCGCGCTGACGCTGATCCTTGTCGTGATCGCGCACATGATGCGAATGACGCGAGCTGCCATCATCAATGTTCTTGCTGAACCGTACATCGAAATGGCCCGCCTCAAGGGCGTACCCCGGTACAAAGTCATTCTCAGACATGCACTGCCCAACGCCTTGCCGCCGATCATCAACGTTGTAGCAATCAACCTCGCCTACCTGATCGTAGGTGTGGTGGTGGTCGAAGTCGTCTTCGTCTACCCCGGTCTGGGCCAGTTGCTCGTGGATGCCGTTGCCAAGCGCGACTTCCCCGTTGTACAGGCCGTGGGGCTGTTCTTTGCGGCCACGTACATCAGCCTGAACATTCTGGCTGATGTCTTGTCGATCCTGTCCAACCCGCGCCTGCGCGCCAAAGCTTAGGAGGGGATCATGCTTCGCTTTTTCAAAACAACTCCTCCCACAGCGCTGCTGGGGCTTTTCATCATTCTCAGCGTCGCCATCATGGGCGTTTTTGCACCCTTCCTTGCCCCTTACGGCGAAACCGAAGTTGTTGGTGCCGCTTATATGCCATGGGACAGCGTACACTTGTTGGGCACCGACAATCTGGGCCGGGACATGCTTTCCCGGGTCATCTACGGTGCGCGCAATACGGTTGGTCTTGCTTTGCTGACCACCGCAATCGCATTCACTGTTGGAGCGACACTGGGTATTTATGCGGCCCTCAAAGGGGGCTGGGTAGATCAGGTGGTCAGCCGCGCGGTAGATGTATTGATGGCCGTTCCGCCCCTCATTCTGGCCTTGATGCTGCTGGCGATCGTGGGTCCATCCATTCCCAACATGGTGTTGGTGATCGCCGTGATCTATGTGGCACCGGTCTTTCGTCTGGCACGGGCGTCTTCAATGAACATTGTCGTACTGGACTTCGTTCAAGCGGCCCGGTTGCGGGGAGAAGGCAACCTTTGGCTCATCTCCCGCGAGATTCTGCCCAATATCACCTCCACGCTCGTGGCTGAGTTCGGCCTGCGGTTTTGCTTCGTCTTTCTGTTCATCGCCGCGCTGTCGTTCCTCGGCTTGGGCATTCAACCGCCAACAGCGGACTGGGGCTCCATGGTGAAGGAAAACGCAACCCTGATCACGTTTGGCGACATCACACCGTTGATCCCTGCGGCAGCCATCGCTGTGCTCACCATCGGCATCAACTTTGTCGTGGACTGGATGCTGCACAAAGCCAGCGGCTTGAAGGATTGAGGTGCCAACAATGACAAATATTCTGACAGTCCGAGATCTGCATATTCAAGCACGCCATAAACACGGCACGACGGAAATCGTGAAAGGCATCGATCTCGACCTGAAACCCGGTGAAGTACTGGGTCTGGTTGGCGAGTCTGGAGCTGGCAAGTCCACGCTCGGTCTGGCAGCCATGGGCTACACCCGCGATGGATGCCGTATCAGCAGCGGGTCAATCCGTTTCAGGGATCAAGAGTTGGTTGGCGCATCGGCAAGCACTTTGCGCCATCTCCATGGCAACTCCATTGCCTATGTGGCGCAGTCCGCAGCCGCAAGTTTCAATCCCTCGCACCGGCTGATCGACCAGTTCACCGAGGCACCGCTGGAACATGGGGTACGGTCACGCAAGCAGGCCGAGGCTGACGCCATCCAACTTTACCGCGAAATGCAACTGCCCAACCCGGAGGAAATCGGCTTTCGTTATCCCTACCAGGTTTCCGGAGGACAGTTGCAGCGGGCCATGACTGCCATGGCCATGTCCTGCAAGCCGGATCTGATCATTTTCGATGAGCCGACCACGGCCCTGGATGTCACCACCCAGATCGAGGTTTTGGCTGCCATTCGCAAGGTGGTGAAAGAACACAACACCGCAGCCATTTACATCACCCATGATCTGGCCGTGGTATCGCAAATGGCGGACCGCATCATGGTGCTGCGCGACGGCCACATGGTGGAAACAGCACCCACAGAAGAAATGCTGGCCAATCCCAAGGAAGACTATACCAAGTCCTTGTGGGCGGTGCGCACCCTGCACCGTGAAACCCGGCCTCGGCCCGAAAAAACCCCTTTGCTGGCCATCGACAAGGTTACAGCCCACTACGGGGAGTTCAAGGCGCTCGACAGCATCAGCTTCGACATCCTTCCGCAGCGAACCGTTGCCGTGGTTGGTGAAAGCGGATCCGGCAAGTCAACATTGGCGAAGGTCATCACTGGCCTCTTGCCCCATTCGCCGGGCGGAGAAATCCGCTGGCAGGGCGAGGCTCTCCCTCCTCGGCTTCAAGACCGTGACAAGACAATCCTGCGCGATGTGCAGATGATCTACCAGATGCCGGACACGGCTCTCAATCCACGCCACCGAGTGCGCGATGTGGTCGGCCGTCCCCTGACCTTTTACCTCGGCCTGCATGGAGCAGAAAAAGAAGAGCGCTTGCGGTCTCTGATGGAACAGATCGAGCTGGATCCGGACATCTATCTCAATCGCCGTATTACAGAATTGTCCGGTGGGCAAAAGCAGCGCATCGGCATTGCACGGGCCCTTGCTGCCGAACCTCGGTTCATCATTTGCGATGAGGTCACCTCGGCTCTCGATCAGTTAGTCGCGGAAGGCATTTTGAAACTTCTGCTCAAGCTGCAAGAAAAATATGGCCTGACGTACATGTTCATCACCCACGATCTGGCCACCGTTGAAGCCATCGCCGACGATGTGGTGGTCATGCAGCACGGCAAGATCGTGGAGCAAGGCACGCGCGATGAAGTGTTCTCGCCGCCTCATCCGGACTACAGCGCCCGCCTTCTGGCATCCGTACCGGAAATGGATCCGCACTGGCTGGACAGGGTGCTGGCAGAACAAAAGATAGATCTTCTGGAAAACAACTGATCTTGCAGGTTGGATCACGCATCAGGCTCCGCCCGCCTGCGGGGCCTGTTTTAGCCGCGCCTTTGGCCCGCAAAACGGGAATGACTAAGCCTGCAACCCGTCCATGAACATCTCGCTCACCTTGTGAAAGAAATACTCCTGATCCATGGAGAACTCGCTCGCTTCCCGTGAGCAAAAAATCAGAACGCTTCGGATCTGGCCTTGTTCGAAGCAAGGCACGGCAAAATAAGAGCGAATGCCGTGGGGCACAAAAAGCGCCCAGTCGATTGGCTTGAGGCTCTCCATGGTGTCTTCAACCACCATATACCGCAGGTCCAGCGACACGATCATCTCGGCGATTGTGCCGTCGTAAGGGTAGCTTTTGCCTTGCGGCAGCTCAGCAACTGCGGCACCTGCTCTGTGCACCTCAACCCGGCCGATATCCTGCTTCACGTCGGAAAACAAAACAGCCTCAAACAGTTGCCCCTCGTTCCACTCACATAACGCTTCGAGGCGACCATGCAGATCCCGATGGCCGCTCAAGGCCCGTTTCAATCCAACCAGCTCCGCTGTCGAAACGGCGACATCATCTCCCGTCTGGCCTTCAAAAGGCCGGTCCGCTGATACCGGGCTTTCCATATCCAACTGCTTTATGAGTCGGTCTTCGATACACACCAGAGAGCCGTAAATCGCATCCGCAGCGCCCTCCTGCGCCCTGCCTGCCAACAAACACCAGTAGGTCAGATTGTCACAGGAGGTAATGCGAAAAACCACAGAACTGCTTCGCCCTTTGCGAATCGTTGTCAACGCCGCATCAAGACCAGGCAGATCATCTGCCTGAACGACACTTTGTCTGTAACCCGGATTCTTCATGATGCCTGCAACATCGTAGGGAAACTGGTCCCATCCAGCGTGCATGGAGACATGTAGGCTCTGCTTCAACAGATTGATTTTCCAAAGTAATATGGAACAGCCCACCATATGCTTATCCAGTCTGGATTTAATCCCCATGTCCTATCTCCAGTGAAGCAAACGCCGTAGCCGAACACCAGCTTGCCGGGCGGTAATGCTGCTTTAGTTGTGGCACAAAGCACGCCTCTCAATCACTAATGACAACTACTTATATGAGTTATGTAGATTTTTGGTAGCACCAATAAAATACTTTAATAAATGCCTATTTAGAGTGATTATTGGCCTATGAATACTTCGGGAGCAAGTAAATTGGTAGTACCAATTCAATCTTCTTCAATCAATGCCAGCCGGGAAGCTGTATTGCATGCCCAGCTCTCCAATCTCATTGCCGAAGGCCGGTGGACCGCGGGTCAGCGACTGCCGGCTGAACGCCTTCTCTGCGAGGAGTTTGAAGTCAGCCGTAATACGGTTCGCAGTGTGCTGAAGAAGCTGGAAGCAAGCGGTGTGGTTCAAATCAAGCGCGGCAGCGGGTGTTATCTGGCCGACGCGGCCAATGGCACTCAGGAAAACACCAGCGACAAGGACAGCGCTCCGGTTCTGATGGAAAAGCTGGAGGCAGCCTATCTGTTCCTGCCGCCGGTATTCGTCACCGCATGCCATGTCATCTCCTCCAAGCAGATCACGCAGCTTGAGGAATGCACGGGCAAAATCGGCCGTGCCATACTGGACCACAACTGGCCCGCCTTACGGCGCAACTCTGAAGAATTCTTTGCTCTGGTTTCGGGCGCTTTGCAGAACGCCATCATTCGTGATGTGTCCTGTTCCATATGTGCCAGTTCCTCCTTTCTGTTCCCGCGGTTTGACTCGTTTGCAGAGGAGGATCGCAACAAGATGTTTGCGGACTTTGTGCTTGTACTCAAAGCCCTCAAGGCCCGTGACACGGCGCTGATGGAAAAGGCGGTGAAAGTCAAAATCCTGAACGTGGCCGTTGCATTGGCACGGCTACGGGGCATCGCCCTTTCTCCGATTATCGCTGCAGAACAACACAGCCTGGCGCCGCCCTAAAGCCCGCTGGGTCTGACCTGCAGCTTTGCAAAACCTCCAGACACTTTGAACCGATGCGGACGCGAGTATCGGAACGAACCCTCTGTGTCTTGAGTGGGCCGTCCTGTCCTTCATGGCCCTGACGAAGGAAACAAACCACGTTGCTAGGGAGGCAACCATGGAACGCTTTGGCGTTGGATATCTGGAGGAGCGCAAGCTGGTCAAGCGCACCTCTGGCCTGACAGCCGGTATAGTCAGCCTTGTGCTGGTTCTGGCCGTCTTTTATGGCACCTGGTGGATCTTTCACGATCCCCGCGGCCTGATGCGCATGTACACACCCTATGTGGGTTATATGTACTGCCGCTGGTGGCTGATCATGATGATCTGGATGGTCTACATCTTCGACTACTGGCCGTTCCGGCGCAGTTGGTTGAACACGGCCCATCCAGTGCTCAAGGGCCTTGTGCTGACAGCGGTTTCGGCTCTCATTCTGGTTACCCTGATCAAGGGTTTCTTCGAAGGTTTGCTGGGCAACTACGGGCTGGCCTACTTCAATCCGGAGCAACTTGAAAAACTGCCGGGCATCACGTCCTTCTTCGCTATCGAGTACGCCTCACTGGCCATCTTGATGTTCGCGGCAATCGCATCCTGGCTGTCTCCGGCATGGGTTGTTGCCATGGAAAACGCACCATGGGAGAAACTGAAGCAACCGGTACGCGGCCTGACCATTCTGCTGGTCACCTTCTTCCTGTCCACGATTGTGTATTTCATCACGATGCACTCTCACATGGGCATCCTCTATCAGCCATGGCAGTCCTTTACGTCCATCGCCCCGCCATACTGGGAGAACTTCGCAGATACCGTCTCCGGCAACTTCCATATCGCCTGGATCATGTGCTGTACCGTGGTGATCTGGCTGGTGGAAACCATCTGGCAACGCTATCCGTTCAATTTGATAAAGAACGCGTGGGCCCGGCGCTTTGCCATGTTCTTTGGCATCATTGCAATTGCGCTGGCTCTCAACTTCTTCCTGTACTTCGCGCAGGAACTGACATGGGGTGAAGCCGTTCGCGGAACACGCCGTGAGTTTTCTCCGGACTGGCGTTGGTTGCATGTGGGTGAAATGGCCATCTTCTGGCTGGTCCCTGCATTGGCCCTGTCGTTCTATTTCGACAACTGGCCACGCAAGTACTCCATGCCGGTGAATGTCGCTGTTCGCACGGTGATTTCCATTGTTGGCGCCGTGCTGCTTTACATCGTCTACTACAAGACATCTCACCTGTTCCTCGGCACGCAGAAAGGGTTTTCTCACCCGCAACAGTTCCCGATGATCCCGATGATCTGGCTCGTCAATATCATGCTGGTCCATCACTGGTTCATGGACAACTGGCCCATGTGGAAGATGGTGCCCAAGACTCAGGAGGAAATCGACCAGGACCACGCTGCTGCTGCAGCCGAGCTGGAAGCTGAAAAGCCAACTCGGTCTTACGGTTGGGGCGTTGGTGCAGGCGTTGTGGCTGGTGTTGCAGTCTACTTCGTCGTCGTTGCCATCCTGCCGGCAGCCTACTCTGCCATCACCATCATCAACTGACCGAACACAGGAGATCACGATGAACAAGTCATTTGATCGCCGGACCTTTTTGAAGGGCGCCACCACCGGAGTGGGTTTCGGTCTGGTTGGTGTCATGGGGCTGTATTCCTACTCCCCATTGCGCAAAGCCCATTTCCCGAATGTTGATCGCAAGATGACCGACATCGGCACACTGAAAAGCGTCCATGTGACCAACATCAGCGAAACCAGCTGGTTTGAAAATGCCGTCCTTATGGGAGACATCAAAAAGGCTGGCGGGCTGTTGGTGAACCAGTACGACTACAACTGGCCCCCCTTTGGCAATGGCAAAGGTCTTGGCAAGGGGTCCTACGAGGAAGGCATTGCCAAGATCAAACAGTACCTGCCCCATGATCTGGAAAAGGCATGGAGCATCATTGAGCAGGAGTGCGTCAGTGTAGAAAATGCGGGCGGCTTTGCCGCGCTTCTGGACATTGAGGAGCTGGACGGCACAAAGCGCAAGTTCCTGCTGGACAGCGGTTGGTCCTACAAATGGATGGACGAATGCTTCAAGCGCGAAGGCATCGATGCCATGCTGCGCAACAAGGAAATCGAGGCTCTGATCATTTCTCACGAGCACTTCGATCACTACTGGGGCTTACCGGTCACCCTGAAGTATGACCCTGATATCACCATCTACATTCCGGAGGGCTTTTACGAAGAAGGCAAACAATACATCAAGGATTCCGGTCATACCGGCAAGCTGATCGAGGTCAAGAATGGCCTCAACAAGATCATCCCGGGGCTTGCCACCTACGTATTCCCGGTTCCCATCATCTGCCGGGTGTTCGGCGAACAGTCCATCTATTGCAACGTGAAGGACAAGGGCCTCGTCAGCGTGACCGGCTGTTGCCACCAGGGCATCATCCAGTTTGCTGAAACAGCCTATAATGAACTCAAGTATGAGAACGACAACTTCTACGGCATTTATGGCGGGCTTCACATTTCGCCCTTCGATGACTGGGATCCGAAATACGATGATCTGGTGATCTCGCTGCGCAACTACGATTTTGACGTGATCGGCTGCAATCACTGTACCGGCCTAGTCTGCGCCAACAAGTTCATTCAGGCCGGCTATCCCGTAGTGCGCGGCACTGCTCAGCACCGCTCCAAGGACACCGCGTATCTGGGCAACGGTGACACCATCACCTTCGGCTAATCCACACCATGGCTCATCCACGTCCCTTGGCAAGGACGCGGGTGGGCCCAACAGCTTATGGGGTCACGATGATTGATTTAACTCGCCTTCTCCCTCCAGGATACGCTCGAGATCCAGCTACAGCCGCAGGCCAATTGCCACGCGCAGCCATGATGCGCATCAACTTCATACCCGGCGTGCGCCAACGCCTGGGCTGGCGCGGCATGCGCGCCTGTCCGCAAGCGCCAATGGGTCTGACGGCACGCATTGAGGACCGCACGGGCATTTATGGCCTTTACCCCTCTACAGAGCAGCAAGTTGGAAAAGAAGGCGTGGCCACGTTCTCCCTGTTCTACTTCCCTGAACCAGAAGACGACATCATCAACGCCTACTCACTGGCAGCCGGCTTTGCGGCCTACGATGCAAGCTATCTGGACCGGCTGCGGGACTTTCCCATTCACACTGAATTCGCGCAGCTTTTCCATATTGGCGAGATTGAAGTCCGTCTTGCACCGGATGACCAACTCACTCTTTCTCTGATCGCCCCGCAGCGAGACAGAACCATTGCAGTGGAAGGCATTACCGCACGCCTGCACGGCACCCATCAAACCCTTGTTGAGCCGGGCGGTCTGGATCAGGACTTGCCCTGTCATGATCTGGCCTATCCCTTCTTCGAGATACTGGCCGCCTCTCTCGCCTATGCGTTCGAGCAGGCTCCGACCGCCCTCCAGTGCGAGCAAACGGATCATGTAAAGCGCGGTTTCGATACGGCTGGCGAAGTCTGGCAGAAACTGGACCCGGAGCACACTCTGGACGCGCTACGGCTCGGTTGGACATTTTCTGCCAATGGCTCTCACCCCACCTTCGCACCAATTGACCCGCGCGAGTGGAGCCGCGATTCCAATGCTGCGGCCCGGTATGAACAGGCCAAGTGGTGGAACCCCATGGTGCCTGGTGCCCGGCACTCCATGGACAAGAGCACTATGGGCATTGAAGAAAAACCGAAGCTCATTTTGTTGACCGGCTTCTTGGGGGCCGGCAAGACCACCTATCTTTCCCATTTCATCGAGCATCAGGCCGCCCGCAACCAGTTCGTCGCCATCATCCAGAATGAAATCGGCGAAAAGGGATTGGATGCCCGGCTGCTTGGTCAGCACTACGCCGTCGAGGAAATTGATGAAGGATGTGTGTGCTGCACATTGATTGACAACCTGACTGCGGCAATCGATTTGATCTGTCAGAGCTACCAGCCCGATTTTATAGTGGTGGAAACAACCGGTCTCGCCAATCCGGCCAACCTGCTGTCAGAGCTATCGGAACTGGAGGATCGATTGGAGTTCTCATCCGTAACCTGCATTCTGGACGCGCTTAACGCCAACATTGGACTGGAAACCTATGACATCATGCGCGATCAGATCGCTGTCGCCGATACGATCCTGATCAACAAAGTGGATTTGGCGGCAGCGCCTCAGGTGGAGGCACTCAAGCAGACCATTCACCATCTCAATCCGTTTGGCAGAGTGCACCTGACCACAGATGGTGATATTTCGCCGCGCACGCTCTACGGTGTCAATTTTGAAGGCCCGCAAAAGATAGCCGCCCCCACCCCCTGCGGATGCAGTCATGATGGCCACGAGCACCACTGTGCCACCCATCATCACTACGGCATCAGTAGTAAGATCTGGCACCCCTCCCGGCAGATCGAAAAGGATGCACTTGAGGCGTTCCTTCTCGCACTGCCGCCCACCGTCCTGCGTGTGAAGGGTCTGGTGAGGCTCGGGCAGGAGAACGGATTATGGGTGTGCCAACACGTTCCCAATTCCGTACAGCTCACACGCTATCGCGGCACGGATGCGCCGGCGGAATTCCTGGTGTTCATCGGTGAAGATCTTGAAGAGCCGCTGGCCCGTGTGGATGATGCCGTCAGTGTACGTCTCGCCGCTCCCGCCTGACGCCTTCCAAACAGGGCGCGCCTTCATCCTCGGGAGCCGGAGAGACAGGGAGGCCCCTCTTCGGCTCTCGAACCACTTGGCCGCTGGTAGTAGCGCTCGAGGACCGACACAGCCCACCAACAAAAACAGCGCACCGGTGACACCGATGCGCTGCATTTTCTTCGTCATGATGGAACAGCCTGAAAAATACCCTTGAAGGGGCAGTTTCCTTTCCTAGTGGCGCTTGATATAGGCCGCCAGAATATCGCGCGCAGCCTTCAAATCGTTGCGATCAATCATTTCTGTCACGGTGTGAATATAGCGCGTTCCCACCATGATCCCGACGGCTTTTGCACCCGCAGCAGCCTGCTGAGCGGCCGCGCCGTCCTGGCCGCCGCCCTTCAACATGGTGCGCTGGTAAGGAATCTCTTCTTCAACGGCAATCTGCTCGACCTCTTTTACCAGACCGAGATCCGCAATAAAGGCGCTGTCCTTGACATGAAGGCCGAACCCCTTGCCCTGCTGCGTGGTCTGTTCCTGCTCTGCCACACCGGGTGTGTCGCAAGACAGCGTCACATCGACGCCAAACCCAATGTCTGGTTTCACGGCATAAGCAGCGGCTTTTGCGCCGCGCAGGCCAACCTCTTCCTGGCACGTGAAGGCAACGTAGATCTCGCAAGCGTGTTCCGCATCACCCAATGCCCGAATGGCTTCGATGCCAAGCCAGCAGGCAACACGATTGTCCAAAGCCTTGGAGACAACCTTTTCACCCATCTCGATCAGCGGCTCATCAAGCGTCACCATGTCGCCAACCTTGACCACATCCTTGGCCTTTTCACCCAGCCCCAGATCAATGATGAACTCGGTCACTTCCGGAATTTTCTTGCGCTCTTCCGCACTGGCGGTGTGGATCGGCCGCCCGCCGGGGTTCATCACGCCTTTCAGATCGCCCTCATCCGTTGAAACCAACACACGGCGGGAAAACAGGTTACGGGGATCAAATCCACCGACAGGCTGGACATAGATGAAGCCCTTTTCCGTGACATGCGACACCAGAAAACCAATTTCATCCATGTGACAGAGCAGCATCACCTTTTTGGGTGCCTCGCCATTTTCCGCCGGCTTTCGTGCAGCACGCCGACAGATGAGAGAGCCCAGTGCATCGGTCTGCACATCGTCAAACAGGCCCTCGATTTCTTTCAGAATGAGTTCGCGAACCCGGTGTTCATGTCCAGGAACACCGGGTGTTTCGCAAAGGCGGCGCAGCAGATCTATGTTCATGACAGCTTTCAACTATTGATATGGAGACAACACGCACCATGAAGCCAAAGGCAAACGGTGCACTCTAAAACATAGAGCCTACATACAAAAAACAGCGCACCGGAGCAAACCGATGCGCTGCAGTTTTGCTAGATGAACCGTGGCTTACGCTTCTTGAGCGACGTCCTCGTGGTCCACCACCTTGCCTTTCGCTTTCGCAATAACCAGCCCGGCAGTTGCGAGTGCACCGGCAATACCGATAGCGGTCGCGATGGTCATCGGCAGGCCTGCACCCAGCGTTGAGGAGTTCAGCAGGAAGCTGATGACAACGGTGGTCATGAAGGTTGCCGGGATCGTGCAGATCCAATGCAGCTTGTTGTGACGCAGCAGGTACGCAGAAGCGGTCCAGAGCATCATGGCGGCGGTTGCCTGATTGGCGACGCCGAAGTAGCGCCAGATCACACCAAAGTCGACCTGAGTCAGGATGGCGCCCATGAAGAACAGCGGCAGGGCAAGCATCAGACGCTTGGCAACGACCTTCTGATCCATGTTGAAGAACTCAGCCATGATCAGACGAGCAGAACGGAACGCGGTATCGCCTGAGGTGATTGGCAGAACAATCACACCGAGGATCGCCAGAACACCACCAACAGCACCCAGAAGACCGGTAGATGCTTCGTACACGACGTTTGCCGGGCTACCAGCCATGCCTTCTTGCAGACCTTCCAGGCCACCAAAGAAGGACAGGGCAATCGCACACCACAGCAGGGCGATGATACCTTCACCGATCATTGCACCATAGAATACGAACCGACCGTTGGCTTCGTTTTCCATGCAGCGCGCCATCAGCGGAGACTGAGTTGCGTGGAAACCGGAAATCGCACCACAAGCAATGGTGATGAACAAAGCTGGCCACAGCGGCATATCGCTCGGATGACCGTTCTGGAAGAAGTCAGCAATGCCGAAGCCAGGCAGCAGCGTGTGCTCGCTGGAAACGACAAGTGCAAGGGTCAGTCCAACAGACATGAACAGCAGCAGCGCGCCGAAGAACGGATAAAGACGGCCAATGATCTTGTCGACAGGCACGATGGTCGCGACCAGATAGTACACGAAGATCACACCAAGGAAGATCATCATGTCCATGCCGGTGAGCTTGGCAAGCAGGCCAGCTGGTGCGGAGATGAACACAACACCCACGAGCAACAAGAGAACCAGTGCGAACACGTTCATGAAGTGCTTGGCGCTTGTGCCCAGATACTTGCCAACCAGGTTGGGCACGGACTGGCCGTTATTACGAACGGACAACATGCCGGAGAAGTAGTCATGAACGGCACCGGCAAAGATGCAGCCAACGACGATCCAGAGCATGGCCGAAGGGCCGTACAGCGCACCGAGGATCGGACCGAAGATCGGGCCAACACCAGCAATGTTCAAGAGCTGGATCAGGTAGACTTTCTTCTTGGACATCGGGACATAGTCCACGCCGTCCTTATTTGCAAAAGCAGGTGTCTGACGGCCAGGTCTCGCTCCAAAGATCTTCTCGACAAACGCCCCGTAGATGAAATAGCCGCCAATCAGCAGGCCAATGCATAGTAGAAACCATCCCATAGTTTCATCCTCCTTAGAAACCTCACAAACTTTTTAACAATGTTTAATGAGGGGATCTGGAGGATCCCATGAGTGGTCAAATTGACGGGGTAAGCGGTCGATATACCAGACAAGCGGTCGGGCGCTTCCATACGCAGATTCGTATGGTTGCTTGCGCAGACCTATTGATACCCGAAGAGTTGCTTAAGTGATTTCAGGTATCTGCGCGATACTGGCACCTTTGTGCCGCTGTGGGTGATCGCTTCCGCACCGGATTCGAGAAGCACGATTTCGGAGATGGCTTCTGGCGAAACAAGATACTGTTTGTGGCTGCGCACCAGCGGGGTCTTCTCTTCCAGAACCTTCAGGGTGAGGTGCGTATGCACGTAATCCTGACTGGTCGCCACATGAACACCGCTCAGGTCAGTGAAGATGTATTCAACCGAGGAAACCGGCACCACTTTCAGCTTGTTGCCCAGATAACACGGCAGATGCGTCAGTGTTTGCGGCACGATTTCTTCCATGGAGCGCGGCTCCATGTCCCGCCGCAGCTTGTGCAGGGTCTTGGCCAGCCGGGCCTCTTCAATCGGCTTCAACAAATAGTCAAAGGCATGATGCTCGAACGCCTTGATGGCATATTCGTCATAGGCGGTTGCAAACACGATGCGCGGCATGGTTTCCGGATCAAGCATGCCGATCAACTCAATGCCCGAGATCTGAGGCATCTGAATATCCAGAAACACCAGTTCCGGCTTCTTCTTGTTGATTGCCGCCAGCGCCTCGATTGCATTGCCGCATTCGCCGACAATTTCGATGTCTGGTGTCTGCGAGAGCATGTCCGCCAGTTCTTCCCGGCTGTAGGGCTCGTCATCGACAATGAGGCATGTGATCATCACGCCATCTCCGGCACAGTTATCGGTAATCTGATATGCACCCGGGTGAACACATCCGGCTCGCATTCAACATCCAGTCCATAGTCCGGCCCGTACTGATTTTTCAAGCGCTTGTCGACCAGATTGAGGCCGAGCCCCTCGGAGTCTTCTGTCGGCTTGTATAAGCCGGCGTTGTCTTCCACTGTCAGTTCCAGAACGCCTTCGCATTCCGTGCCACGAACCCATACCGTACCCGGCCCCATCATTTGCGAGACGCCATGCTTGACCGCGTTTTCGATGATGGGCTGCAAGGTGAAGGCAGGCAGCTTGACCACATGAAGTTCGTTGGGAATGTCCAGCTCTATGTTCAGTCGGTCGTTAAAGCGCGCCTTCTCAACATTAAGGTAGGAGTCGATGTGGTCCAGTTCATCCGCCAGCGCCACCAGCCCCGTGGTACGCTTCAAGTTGATCCGCAAATACTTGGAGAGCTGAAGCAGGAGCGAGCGCGCCTTTTCAGGGTCTCGCCGAGTGACGATGGCGGTCGTGTTCAGTGCGTTGAACAGGAAATGCGGGTTCACCTGCGCCTGCAACAGCTTCAACTCCGACTGGGTCAGCAGATGTTGCTTTTCCTCCAGTTGCCCATAGAGGATCTGGTTGGACAGCAACTTGGCGATCCCTTCCCCAAGCGTGCGGTTGATGTTCAAAAACATCTTGTTGCGTGCTTCATACAGTTTGATCGTTCCGATCACTTCGCTCTCACTGGTAAGCGGGATAACCAGACAAGAGCCCAACTTGCATTTGGGCGAAAGCGAACAGCTGTAGGGAAGATCCACCCCATCGGCGAACATCACTCGATTGTACTGGATGCAGTCGATGGTGAGTTGGGACGAAATCGGGCGGCCGGGCAGATGATGATCGTCACCAATACCGATGAAGGCCATCAATTTCTTGCGGTCTGTGATCGCCACCGCCCCTACACGAGTTTCCTCAATAATGATCTGAGCGACCTTGGCCGACGACTGTTCATTGAACCCTTTGGCCAATACACCAACACAGCGTTCGGCAATGCGCATGGCCTGATTTGTGAAGGAAGACGACAGTTTGTCATACATGGCCTTCTGGTCACGCACGATGCTCATGAACATGGCCGTGCCAATGGAGTTCACCAGCAACATGGACGGCGCGATTTCCACCACCAACGACAAGGCCTGATCAAACGGACGGGCCACCATCAAGATGATGGCCATTTGCCCCATTTCCATGAAGACAGTGAACCAGAACACGAACAGCGGCTTGAAGCGCAGGGCATTCAGGCCATTGCGGCGGAAATAGTAGGCGATCAGGCCTGCCGACAAGCCTTCGAAGGTGGTTGAGATGGCGCAGGCCAAATCGGTAAAACCGCCAAAGGAATAACGGTGGATCCCTGCGGTCAGCCCGACGAGGAATCCTGTCACCGGTCCACCCAGCAATCCGCCCATGACCGCGCCCATGACACGGGTGTTGGCAATGGCATCATTGATCTGTTCGCCAAAGTAGGTGGCCATGATGCCAAACCCGGAGAACACAATGTATATGACCACCTTGTGCGGCAGACGCGGCGACGCTTCTGTGAGCACCTTAAAGAACGGCGTCTTGCTCACCAGATAAACGATGACCAGATACACGCACATTTGCTGGGTGAGCAGGAGGATAAGTTCCATCACGACCGTTCGTTGCTTGCGCTCAAGGGGCCATTCCAGCTCGAACTACCGTCTGGAGGGCCGTGATACCTAGCGCGGTTTTACAGCTGCGGTCAATCATGCCCCAAAATACGGGTTTCTTTCAAATCCGTGCAAAACCTACGCAAAGTCAACGCAGGCATGTCTAGCGTGCCTGATACCCGCTTGGGACGTACATATTTGGCTACGTATCCCCGCTTCGGGGTACGGCTTTCCTTGCATTCGCACCAATTACGGCGACGCAGATCACGCACCGACCAGAGACGCCTTCCATTTCAAGTCGATCATCTCGTCAGTCAAGCCATACACCTCCTTGAGCATCGGCCGGTCGATAATCCTTTCAGGGGACCCGGTAGCGTAGACCCGGCCCTGCTTGAGGATCACCACCTCATCGGCATAAACGCTTGCCAAATCAATATCATGGAGGACTGCGATCACGCAGCCACCGGCTTTGGCGTAGGTTTGTGCCAAGTTCAGAACATCAATCTGGTGTTTGAGATCAAGACTGGAGGTCGGCTCATCCAGGAACAGGGCGCAGGGCGCTCCATCCAGCACAGGTTCCCAGACCTGACACAACACCCGCGCCAGTTGGACCCGTTGTTTTTCTCCCCCTGACAACAGGGCATAAAGCTGGTCAGGATAGTAGCCCAATCCAACCCGATGGAGCGCCTCCGTAATCCGAGCCTCCGGGTCATGAATTGGCTGGGCCGAAGCGCCCGAACGAATGCCAAGCCCAACAACCTCACGTAGGGTGAATGGAAACGACAGGGTGGAAACCTGCGGCAGCACAGCCCGACGGGCAGCAATTTCCTCGCTTCGATAAGACGTTAGCGGAGAGCCTTCCATCATGACGCGCCCTTGTTCGGGCGTAATCTCGCCGCTGAGGCATTTGAGCAAGGTCGACTTGCCAGCGCCATTGGGGCCTATGATTGCTGTAAATCGACCGGCCATTGCATGAAAGTTCACCTCTTCCAAAAGCATTTTGCCGCCCCGGCGAACACCGACACCTTGCGTGGAAAACATTTTGCTTCTCCTCACAAGCTGATCAAAGACCGTCGCCCAAGAAGGATCGACAGAAATACAGGTGCGCCAATTACAGCCATGATGATGCCAATCGGCAGTTCAGCCGGCGCGACAATGCTGCGACTGACCATGTCCGCCGCGACCAGAAGCGAGGCGCCCAAAAGTGCGCAGCCGGGCAACAAGAGGCGATGATCAGGCCCGATCAAAAGGCGCAACAAGTGGGGGACAACAATGCCCACAAAACCGATGGCCCCGGCAGCCGACACGGCGGCGCCTGTAGCTGCCGCAACCACCACAATTAAAATTCGTTTAAGCTTTTGAGTATCATAGCCCATGTGAAAAGCTTCCGCTTCCCCGAGCAGCAGCGCGTTCAGCCCCCGGCTGAGAAATGGCATGGCAACGAGCAGCGCGAGGATAAAGGGCAAAATGGACCAGACGCGTTGCCAGGTCGCCGCGCCCAGACTGCCCATACTCCAAAACGTGAAGTCACGCAGTTGGCTGTCATCGCTCTTGAATATCAAAAGGCCCGTTACGGCCCCCGTTAGCGCGCCAAGAGCAATCCCGGCCAAAAGCATCGTGGCTATGGAGGTTTCTCCACCGCGTGTCGAAACCTTGTAAAGGATCAACGTGGTAACCAGACCGCCTGCAAATGCTGAAAGCGGCAAGAGGTAAGTTCCGACAAGTGAAGCGATAGCCGCTGGCAGATACCCGGCCAAAACGATGGCTGCAACAGCCGCAAGGCTGGATCCTGCGGAAACGCCAATCAATCCCGGATCAGCCAGCGGGTTGCGAAACAGCCCCTGCATCATGGCACCAGACACCCCGAGGGCCGCACCAATCAAAGCCCCGAGCAGCGTTCGCGGCATCCGAATGTCAAACAAAACAACATGATCGCGAAGGGAAAGTGCTTCACCGCCAAATAACGAGGCAAACCATCTGCCCAAACTTGTAAAACTCACCGAAGTTGGGCCGCTCGCCATGGATGCCAACAAAACACATCCGCACAAAACAAACAGGACAGGCAAACAATAGGTTCGCCAGAACTGACGGGATCTTGCAGCACAGCCTGAAGGTTCTGAACGGCGTTCCTGATACTCTGAGATTGCCGCCATTTCCGCTCAGCCTTCCGGAGTTAGCTTCTTGAGTTTACTTGACAGCTCGCGGATTGCATCCGCAGTGCGCGGTCCAAATCCCAGCAAATACGAGCCCTTCATCGCGATATAGGCTTCGTTTTGACCGGCAGGGGTCTGATCCAGAGCAGGCACACGGTTCATCGCGTCCTTCATATCCTCTGCGCCATGACGCGTCATCATCAGGACCACATCGGGCCGCGCAGATAGCAGAGCCTCGGTGACCACCGGCTTATAGCCTTCAAAGCTGTCCATGGCATTGACGCCTCCGGCCAACTCTATAATTGCGTCCGCCGCCGTATTGGTTCCAGATACCGTGAGGCGATCTCCTGATATGGAGAGAACGAACATGACACGCGGCCTCGTGGATGTATCAGCAGCTTCAGCTATTGCGGCGTCCAGATCCGCCGCCACGGTTTCACTCAAGGCCTTGGCTTTGTCCGGAACATTCAACGCCTCACCGATGACCTCAATCTTTTCAAGCACAGCTTGCTTGGTGAAGCCTTCAGGGACAGCAACCAATGGAACTGATGAGGCCTTGAGTACATCCAGCGTGGCTGCGGGTCCCGACCCTTCCATCATCAGGACCAGATCCGGCTCCACCGACAACAGCCCTTCTGCACTGAGCGCCCGCATGTATCCAACGTCGGGAAGCTCGGTGGCAGCCTCGGGATAGGTGCTCGTGGTATCAACGGCAACCAATCGATGTTGCTGCCCCAGCGCATATACGATTTCCGTTGCCGATGATCCGACAGCGACCACCCTCGATCCTTCTTGCGCCTGCGCGGTGAATGAAGCCTGAGGAAGCGCAAGTAGGCCAAGGGCGGCCGCCAAACCAAAACAAACGGATTTCGTGAAACGGGAGCAGGTTGTCGTTAGGTCCATGAGTTCATCCACACAATCTGTTTCCAGCTTGGGGTTGAGTTGAGAAGCCTCAATTCGCACCTGAGCGACGACCTGCGAGTGACTCGCAAGTATTTTCTTGACTTAAATACTCATGTTTTTATAGGAAATCAACGTCTTTGTTTTGCTCCGTGATTCTACGGGCAAATCGGTGGCAAAACGCCCACCATCGGACAGGTTTCTAAGGGATCACGTGCACCCAAAGCGCACGAAAATCGAGGCCCCTCCCTCTTGTGAGGAGGGCTTCGCAACTTCGCACAGCAGGACTATCGACGATGTATATTGCACTGAACCGCTTCAAAGTCGTCCACGGAGCGGAAGAAGAATTCGAGACAACCTGGAAAAACCGGGAACGCCACTTGGCAGAGGTGCCGGGATATCTTGAGTTTCACATGCTCAAGGGCGCGAAGTTCGACGACCACACCCTCTATGCCTCGCATACCTTGTGGGAAAGCGAGCAACACTTCATTAATTGGACACGTTCAGAAGCTTTCCGCAATGCCCACAAAGGCGCAGGCGAGCGCAAACACATGTATCTGGAAGGACCGCATTTCGAAGGTTTCGAAATCATCCTGACCGAGAAACGCTAGTTTCTCAGCAAAGTCCAACAGGAGAGGGCTCTCCTGTTGGCTCATCTCAAAGCGCGTAGAGTTCCCCATCACACATCACCGATACTGCATCCAAGGCGGTATCCAGGAAGGTCAATCCGGCGCGGTACCCCGGCTTGATGAGGCCGAGATCATCAGCCAGTCCGAGGGCACTTGCTGGGTTGTGCGTTGCCATTTTAACGATTGCTTCCAAGGGCAAGTGGGTGAAGCCTTGCATCAGGCAAACGGCATCATCCATCGCAAGATGGGCGCCGGCGAGGGTGCCGCTAGCATCCGTCAAGCGACCTTCAGCCAGAAAAATTTCCTTGCCATAAAGGTCGAAGGAACGGCGCGTGCCCGCAAGGGTCAACATGGCATCCGTCACCAGGCACAGATGATCCGGCTTACACTTTGCCGCCAACAGGAGATTGGCAGGATGCACGTGATAACCATCCGCGATAATGCCTGCATAAGCAGCAGACTCGGCGAGTGCGGCGCCCACGACACCAGGTGCACGCCCGGTGATTTGGGACATGGCATTGAACAGGTGTGTCATACCACTGAGCCCTTCGGCCATCGCCGCCTGCACCTGTTCGTACGTGGCTTGAGTGTGCCCAGCAAACACAACTGCCCCGCTCTCCACCAAAGTCTTTACAGTGCCTGGGGTCTGTTCTTCGGGAGCCAGCGTGATCAAGCGAATACCAGTCGTCGCCTGTGTCAACTGCGCCATATCTTCAGGGTTCAACCCGCGTACGCACCCTTTGGGATGAATACCGGATCGCTCCTTTGAGAGAAACGGTCCTTCAAGATGCATGCCTAAAATACCCGGCACATGCTGCTCAATGGCCTCTTCCACGGCCCTCATGGCCTTGACAAAATCCTGTCCCGGCGCGGTGATGAACGTTGGCAAGGTATAGGCGGTACCACCGGCGCGGGCTCCATCTGAAATGGCTCTTACCGCTTTTACATCCGGCTGATCATTGAACTGAATGTCCAGCGCCCCATTGATCTGAATATCAATGAAACCCGGCGTCAGAATTTCGGCATGGGCATCAAACTTGATGTTGGCAGGGGCGGCCGCAGCAGGATAAACAGCCGCAATCCGATCCCCGTCCACCTCCACGACCATATTGGCACGTCCCGGCTGACCCGTGCCATCGATGAGCCGTTCCGCATGCAGACGTTGAACGCCCGTTTTCTTATCAGAGCTGGACACTGTCATCTCCCTTTGGGTGGACATACTCATAGTAGGCACGGTTCGCCAGACGGCTCGCCGCCTCAGAATCCAATAGTATGGTCGCCGTTTGATGCATCTGCAGGGCTGAGGCCGGACAATTGGCACTCATTGGCCCTTCGATCATCGCCGCGACAGCATCAGCTTTCCCTGCGCCCGTCGCCAACAGCAGGCATTCACGCGCATCCATGATCGTAGCAATGCCCATGGTAATGGCGTAGATGGGTGTCTCGTCAAAGCTTGCGAAATAGCGCTGGTTTGCCCGGCGCGTATCTTCAGTCAAGGTTTTGACCCGCGTCCGGGATTGCAAGCTTGAAGAGGGCTCGTTGAAGCCGATATGACCATTGTGGCCGATTCCCAGAAGCTGCAAATCAATGCCGCCTGCGGCATGAATCGCCGCCTCATAGTCGGCAGCAGCCTGATCTGGATGGCTCGCCATGCCGTCCGGTAGATGTGTGGCTGCTTCCGGTATATCAATATGCTTGAACAGCGCTTCGCGCATATAGGTGTGATACGAACAAGGATGCTCCGCCGGCAGGCCGATATATTCGTCTAGATTGAAGGTTGTCGCTTCGGAAAACGACACTCTCTTTTGATTGTAGAGCGCAACAAGTTCTTCATAGACACGGGTCATGGTGCCACCGGTGGCAAGACCAAGAACGCTATCGGGCTTCTTGTTGACCGCCTGCGCCAATCTTCGGGCAGTGTCCTTTTCAGCAGCTTCCGCGGTATCGTGAATTAGGATTTTCATTGGATCAACTCTCCCGCTTGGCGTGGCTCAAAGCGCCGTACAAACCGGCATCATGGCCGAGTATGGCATGACTGACCTCGACCTGAAACAATTCCGGTTCTCCAGCAATCGCGGTTGCGACTTGGTCAAGATAACCGGAGGCCAAACCAACACTGCCCCCAATTACAATGCGTTCCAGTCCCAGCAACGCTCTTAGGTCACAACAAGCCTCCGCCACGGCGCAAGCAGAGGTTTCAACAATGGTTTTCGCCCATCCCTCGCCCGCATTCCATGCGCGAAATACATCAACGGCACTGTCGATATCGCGACCCAGATCCTTGGCAATGCGAGCAATGGCCGTGCCCGAGGCAACGCTTTCCAGCGTACCAAACCGTCCGCTGCCGCAAAACCGCGAGGCGTAGCTGTTTCGCGTGAACCCGATGTGCCCCGGCAAGCCACTTGGCGCCTCAAGCATGTTACCGCCAAACACGAACCCACCGCCGACACCGGTGGACACGGTTATGAACCCGCAAGGGTCGGCTCCCTTGCCCGCGCCAAATCGCGCTTCGCCCAAAGCTGCGGCCTGCGCATCATTCATGATCACGGCCGGGCATCCGACACGGTCCAACAGCATGTCTTTCAAGGGCACGGAGGTAACGCCTGTGAGCGTCTTGTGATTGACCGAATGCCAATTGCCTTGCCCGTCAACCCGCCCTGCCACAGCTACGCCGAAAGCATCAACAGCAGTAAGCTTAAGCGCGGTGACCAGTTCGGTCAGACACTCCAGCTTTGCCTCAAGGCCGCCATCTCTGGGGGTTGGCACCTGCAGGCGCTCAACGAGCGTGTCGTTTATGAACCGCGCCGCAGCAAGTTTGGTACCGCCAAGGTCTACCGCAACACCCGATAGTGAGGCCATCATCGCTCTCCCGCTGCTTTCAAAGGTGCTGCAAACCAGTTCACCATGTGCTCCAGGCGGGTCAGCGCGGAACCAACCGTGACACAGTCCGCACCGGCAGCAAGGGCCTGCGCTGCAAGATCCGGCGTATTGTAGCGCCCCTCCGCCATGACGAAGCAGTCCAGCGTTTTGCAGGCACGCACCAGTTCCAGATCTGGGGCCTTACTGCGAGAAAACGTCTCTTCCGTATAGCCTGACAGCGTCGTCCCGATGATATCGGCGCCACGCGCGAGGACACGCTGTGCGTCAGAAAAGGTGGCACAATCGGCCATCACAAGGCGCCCTTCCTGCTTTACAGCTGCGACGACATCTTCAAAGGCATCAGGTCTCCAACGATCACTTGCATCTACCGCAACAATGTCTGCGCCAGCGGCCATGAGCGCGCGGGCATCTTCAACAAAAGGCGTTATTCGTACCGGTGTGTTTTCAAGGTCTCGCTTGACGATCCCGATGAGAGGCAAACGAACCTTGCTGCGCACAGCAGCAACGTTTTCAAAGCCCTCAATACGCACCCCGTCCGCCCCGCCAATTTCAGCTGCCTGCGCCATTGCGGCGATTATCTCTGGCGTATCCATTGGACCGCCATCCACGGGCTGGCAGGAAACCACCAGCCCCCCTTTCAATTGATCCAGCATCTTGCTCCTGCTCCTTTCCTACTTCAGCAAGGACGGCAGTCCGGTGGCCAGTACCGGAAACACACAAACCAGGGCCAACACCACAAAGGGCGGGATCAGCCACGGCAGGATCGCCTTGGCCAGCTTGTGGTAGGAAATGTCACCCACCTTGGCGACCACGAACAAGGACATGCCCATGGGCGGTGTCAGTGTTGAAATCATGAGGTTGAGCACGGTGATGATGCCGAAATGGACCGGATCGATCCCGTAGCTCAGGGAAACCGGCACGAGAATGGGGACAACGATGAGAAGGATAGCCAGACTCTCGATAAATGCGCCCAACACAAAAATCAGGAGGTTGATGGCAATCAGAAACGTGATCGGACTGTCGATGAAGCCTAGGAACAGCGAGGCGATTTGTTGCGGCGCTTGCTCGCGCGCCAGAACGAACCCCAAAAGGTTCACGCCTGCAATGATGGTCGCAATGGCCGCCGATGTGGATGCCGTCTCGTAGATGGCGTTCCAAAGCTTTTTAAATGTCATCTCGCGGTAGATGAACAGGTCAATCAACAATGCATAGACCACAGTAACCGCTGCGGCTTCAGTGGGAGAGAACATGCCACTGAAAATGCCACCAACGATCACGGCAGGTGTCAGCAACGCCGGGAACGACCGCACGAACATACCAGCCACTTCCTTGGCTGCATACGGACGATCTCTGGGAAAATCATATTTGCGCGCCAACACATAGACCATGATCATCAGCGTACCGGCACACAAGAACCCCGGCACCACACCGCCAAGAAAAAGCTGGCCAATGGAGGTGTTGGAGATCACCCCGTAGAGCACCATCGTGATGCTTGGGGGAACTAAAGGCCCGATCATGGAGGAGGCTGCCGTCACAGATCCGGAAAAATCATCCGGATATCCTGCATCACGCATTGCCTTTATTTCCATCTTTCCGAGCCCGCCCGCATCCGCCACGGCTGATCCGGACATGCCAGAAAAGAACAGAGAGGCCAACACGTTAACGTGACCAAGGCCGCCCGGCATACGCCCCACAAGCGCCCGCGCAAAACCAAAGAGCTGGTTCGTAATCCCGGCGCTGTTCAGGATGGCGGCCGCAAGAAGGAACAACGGCACCGCCAGAATGGGAAAGGAATTGAGACCGTTGACCATCAATTCCGCTGCGAAATTGATACCAAAACCGGAATACAGGAAGTAGCCGAGCGACACGAAGATCATCGCAATGCCGATGGGCACGCCAATGAACACCATCACCAACCATATGGCGCATACAGCAATCAGTGTCATGATTACACTCCTTCCGCCGGCGCGGATTTCAGCGCGCGCACGTGGCGGTAGATCCGCTGTGCAACCCGATACATGATGAGGAACGAGGCGACGAAGTAAGACGCATAAAGAGCTGCGTCGGTAAACGGCAGAGTGACGGACTCGTTATACCAGGTCCGCATGATGGTCTTGTAGCCGATGTGGCACAGATAGGCGGTCGCCGCGAGGTAGATGATATCAACAATGGTATAAAGGATGAGCTTGAACCGCGGCCCCATTAGATCTGCCAGCATCTCCATGCGCAGATGGCCATCCGTACGCTCAACTTCCCCCACCGCAATGAAGGCCATCCAGACCCAAATCCAACGGGCCAGTTCTTCGGTCCAGACGGGCGCTGTGAACAAGTCAACACGACCCAAGATCTGCAGCATGACAACGCAGATCAATATGATGAACAGGACGGCCGCAACGCAGCCCTCCAAACTGTACTGTTTTCTGGTATTCATGTTCGCGCCCGCGATCCGTTCAGTGATCGACCAGTTGTCGAAATATGAAAGCCGGCACCGTTATCACGTCGGCACCGGCCTCAAGTTATTGATCTTATTTACCGATCAGCGCTGCAATAGAGCCTTTGCCGAACT
Source organism: Pseudovibrio exalbescens DSM 16456 (assembly GCF_000422785.1). GTDB lineage: Bacteria > Pseudomonadota > Alphaproteobacteria > Rhizobiales > Stappiaceae > Pseudovibrio > Pseudovibrio exalbescens. The sequence goes on along the minus strand of NZ_AUGS01000010.1, from coordinate 9,663 downwards.
GTTCTTCCAGTTCGTCATAGTAAGGCTTCATGGCCTGCTGGAATGGGACACGATCTGGTTCGGTAATGGTCAAACCGCGATCCTTGAAGTCCTCCAGAAGGTCTTGCTCGGCTTTGATGGTCGCCATATCCGCAACATCACCACCGGCCAGGAAGGCTTCTTCCACCCAAGCCTTTTCCTGATCGGACAAGTCTTGCCACAGGCTGGCCGAGAGATTGACCGCAGCAGAAGCAACGAAATGGCCTGTCAGTGCGATGTGGCTCTGCACCTCGTAGAACTTCATTGCGTCAATGGTAGGCAGTGGATTTTCCTGAGCATCAACCTGATTGGTCTGCAAGGCCAGATAAACCTCCTGGAAAGCAACCGGGGCAGGTGATGCACCCGTGTTTTCAGCAAATGCAATCAGGAACGGGACGTTTGGCGTGCGAACACGCAAGCCCTTCATGTCTTCAATGGAGTTGATCGGCTTGTTGGATGTCATGTGGCGCGTACCATAGTACCACACATCAAGTTGCTTGATGCCCCGCTTCATGAACTCCTCGTCCATCTTATCGCCAAAGGGTCCGTCAAGGATCTCTTGAAGATGGTCGAAGTTATTAACCACATACGGGGCACCGATCAGCTTCAACTCCGGAATCATGTAGCTCATGTCCGGGTAACCGGTGATGACCGCGCCCAACTCGCCGGCTTGCATCAGGGAGGTCATGGTCTTGAAATCGCCAAGCTGCGCGCTTGGGAAAACGGTGAGCGTCATCTCGCCACCGGAAACCTCTTCCAGCTTGTCCTTGGCGGCCATGATGCCCTTGTAGACGTAGGATGCTTCGTTATCCTGAGTACCGACCGAAATCTCGGTCTGGGCCGCAGCGGCTCCAAGCCCCAGGCCAACCAAAGCGGTCGCCGCCATAAGTGTTTTGAAGAGTTTCATAATCTACCTCCCTGTAGAAAAGTGATAGGACCCCGTTAGCCAGACGTTTCGTCGTCCGCCCCTTTAACGATGGCCTTGCTTGGTGGTGAAAGGCGGGATCGATAGGACCGCTCCAAATGCCGGTCCAAAATGTCCGAGGCCCTGCCGGCGTCTCCTGCCAGGATGGCTTCGTACATCTCCCTGTGTTCTTCGTAGACAACCTGGTCGTGGGCCAGTTGGTCGGTATGCTGAGGACGATGCGACAGCATGAGGTCTACGAAATTGTCATGCAGCGCGAGGATCAACGCGTTACCGACCACAGACAAGATGCTGCGATGGAAGGCGATATCTGTCCGGCCGAAATCTTCGGTTCCAATGGCTGCGTAATTTGCATCAAGCGCTTGCTTGATCTTGGCGATGCTCATGTTGTTGGCTTTGCGGGTCGCCTCACGAATGGCACCGCATTCCAGAAACTGGCGTAGCTGCTCCAACTGCGCCCCGCCCTCCGCATCGCCCAATGCTTCGCGAATATGATCGGCGGCGGAAACGATGATTTTGCCAACTGTGGGCTTGTCAGCCCTTGGGCGTTTGCCTCCGCCAGATGTGGCGTAGCCACTCATTTGCATTTGCGCGATGGCCTCACGAACCGTCGGACGCGACGCGTTGAACCGCTCGCATAGTTCTCGTTCGGTCGGCAATGGATCGCCCACACTGAGCGCTCCCAGCTTGATCTCATGGATCAACATTCTGGCCATGGCTTCGGACGCACGAACCCCTTCGTCTTTACCTATTACTTTTTCAGCTTGATCACTCACAGGACCCTCCCGAGTTGTTGTGATCTGGTTATAGCCCCTGCGATTCAGGAGTTCACCATCCGAATTAGGTATTTTGGTATTACATCTATTATTTTTTGTCAAACCAAAGTTGCGATATGTTTATTTTTGGTCTTATATTGGACGAGAATTAGGATAACCGGAGCACCGGTTAAACAATCTTGGGTGGAAATGGAATGACAAAAAAACTCGCGGGCATGCACGTGGCCCTACTGACCGGCTTTAGCGATCAGGGGGAATTTGACGCAAAAAGGCAGGAAAACATCCTTGAGTATGTACTCAAGCAGAATGTAACCGGGCTCTATGTGGGCGGAAGCAGCGGTGAAGGCGGCCTGATGAATGTTGAGGAACTGGCCCGTCAACAGGAAGTTGTTCGAGACAAAGCCCGCGGCAGCGGCAAACAGCTCATCGCGCATGTCGGCCAACCGAGCCTGCGCGAATCCATCGCTCTGGCCGAACGGGCACAGGAACTGGGTTATGACGGGCTTTCAGCGCTTCCGCCTCATGCCTACCCGTTCTCACAGGAAGAGATCTTCGAATACTATCGCGTCCTCGCCGCGGCAACCGATCTTCCATTGATCGTCTACGAGGTTCCGATCCGTACCGGCCGCCCTACACCTGCGGACCAAATTGCCAAACTGCTGGATCTTCCAAATGTAGCTGGCCTGAAATTCACCAGTTCGGACATGTTCGCGCTCTCTCAGATCCAAAGCGTACGACCGGATGCAACCTACTTCTTCGGCTTTGACGAAATCATTGGCGGAGCAGCGGCTCTTGGTGTGGATGGCGGCATCGGCACCACCTACAATATTCTCGGCAATCTATACACCGCTCTGTTCAAAGCGGTGGAGCTCGGAGAAATGGAAACCCTGCGGGAATTGCAGGGCATATCGCAAGCCTATGTGAACGACATACTCAAGACCGGAGTGATTCCGGGTTGCAAGGCGACGCTACAGGCACTTGGCGTGGACTGCGGCCCGGCCAGAGCGCCGTTTCTGTTGCGTGGCGCGAACCCAAAGGCCATCATTGAAACTGCCATCAACCGACCCGGTTTCCAGCAATGGCTGCCCCGCTGAACGCATAAAAAAGTCTCCGCCAGCGTCCTGGCGGAGACATCGATGAAGGTCACACTGCCGTGCGCCACCACAGACGGGCTATGATGGCACATGTGACCTCTCGAGCGGCATCGAAGCCTTAGCGACGTGGGAACGCCAGTACTTCGATTTCCACCTTTGCGTCCTTTGGCAGACGAGCAACTTCAACGCACGAACGTGCCGGATATGGCGCTTCGTTGTCGTCAAAGAACTTGCCGTAAACTTCGTTGACCTTGGCAAAGTCGTTCAGGTCCTTCACGAAAACGGTCGTTTTCATGATGTCGCGAGCGGACAAGCCAGCTTCCATGAGGATGGCAAGAGCGTTTTTCAGCGACTGAAGGGTCTGCTCTTCAACGGACTCCGGCATTTCGCCAGTTTCAGGGTTGATTGGCAGCTGACCAGACGTAATTACCATTTCGCCCAGAGTTACGCCCTGAACGTAAGGACCGATTGCCGCTGGAGCGTCTTTTGTTGCGATTGCAGTCATATTGTTATCTCCTCAATACTTTTTGCACGGAACTGGTTGCTTGGATTGTCGAACTCGCTTTGCGCAGTGATCGTTTGGAGCTCCCATTCACCCAGTGCCTTGGTTTTTTGTAGGACGCCATACACGGCGTTATGGGTATGCTCGAAAGCAGCCACAGGGCTGTGGCCGGAGAGCAGGCCGGCCAGGAAAACCGCTGATATCAGATCCCCGACACCAACAGGTTGGCGGTCGAAAACCAGATGCGGCCGTTGCGCCAGATAAGGGCCTTCCGAAGTCGCAAGGACCATGGAAAAGCAGTCATCCGACACGCTGTGAAGATGCTTCGCCAAAACGATATCCGGCCCAAGCTCACGCGCAACCTGACAGGCATCCACCGCGTCAGACAAGGACGCGATGTGCTTGCCGGCAAACTGCGACAGCTCGAACTGGTTGGGTACCAGAATATCGGCGAGAGGCATCAATTTATGAATCAGACTTTCGGCGACCCCATCACTGACAATGCAGCCTTTGTCCGGCGCCCCCATGACCGGGTCGCACAAATAGAGACAATTAGGGTTTTCTGCCTTAACCCGGGACACGATATCGGCAATCACGTCACACTGGCTGGCATCGCCGATATAACCGGTAACGATCGCAGAGATATCCGACAGGACGCCAAGCCCGACAAGTCCTTCGAAAACCTCTGCAATCTGATCAGTTGGCATCGGCCGTCCCCGCCACCCTTGCGGGTATTGGGTATGGTTGGAGAAGTGTACTGTGTGGATTGGCCAGACCTCCAGCCCCATTCTCTGCATCGGAAATACGGCACAGCTGTTGCCGGCATGACCGAATGTCACGTGGGATTGGATAGACAGGACACCTTGCACATTACACCTCTCGTTATCGTGCCAACGGGCTTGCTTACGGATAGACCGGAAGCATGTTCATCATTCCAAGAATGTGGCTTGCAGCAACCAGAACACCGAAGGCAATAATCACATACACAAGTGTCGTGCCTCCCCAGACGCGGAACTGCTTGTTGCCAAACTTCTCACGGCTGGCTTTCACCATCAGCGCAGGCACGATAGCGGCCCAGATCGTTGCAGCAAGACCTGCAAAACCGATCGCGATGATGAACCCATCCGGGAAGAACAGCCCGCCAATAATCGGCGGAATCAGCGTCACTGCTGCCGTTTTTGTACGCCCCATTCGACTGTTGTCGAAATGGAAGAAATCGGCCAGGAAGTCAAAAAGACCAAGTGCCACACCCAGGAAAGAACTCGCCACGGCCATGTTACCGAACGCAGACAAGAGGTTAGAAGCCGAGACATTCTCTACGGTCCGACCCAGTGCATTCACCAGAACGCCAATGTTACCGCCCTCTGCAATAACCTGTGCAAACTCTGGACGCGGAATGTTACCGAGGGTCGCAAACAGCCAGATGATGTAAAGGCACAATGCCAGCCCCGTACCCAACGCCAATGACTTGACGATCTTGCGCGGTTCCTTGCCGTAGTACTTCATCAGGCTTGGCACGTTGTGGTGGAAGCCGAAAGACGCAAGACAGAATGGCAGCGCCGCAAACATGAAGGGGAAGTAGCTCAGGACACTCTGATCATTGCCCGTATCGAAGAATACTTCCGCTTTCATCTCGAAAGTGTAGCCAGATACCGACATGATGAAGGTGATGACCATACCGCCAATCAGGATGGTGGTGAAACGGTCAACGGCCTTTGTAGAGTACCAGACGAACGCCCCCAGCCCCAAGGCAAAGATAAAGCCCGCAATGATCTGAGGTGGCGCAACCCCAAGGGTTGCATCAAGCGTATGGTTCACAATGGACCCACCGCCGGAAATATAGGCGTAACAGAGGATATACCCGACGAACGCCACGGAAAGGTTGTTCACCACATTCCATGTCCCGCCCAAGGTATCTTTCACCATGGTGTCAAAGCTTGAGCCGACGGGATAGTTGAGATTTGTTTCCAGGATCATCAATCCGGAGTGCAGCATACAAAACCATGTGAATACGAGCGCAAAGATTGCCCATACGCTCCACATGCCTGCACTCACGGTTGGAACGGAGAACATGCCTGCCCCCACAGCCGTGCCGGCGATAATCATGGCACCCCCAATAAAGGATGGGCTTGCCTTGGCCGGCGTCTCCGTTTTGGCCTCGCTAATATTTGTCATCTTACTTCTCTCCCATGAAGTAATGCACAGCAATTGAAACGGGAGGCGCAGACCCCTCTGCGCCTCCCGAAAGTGGCTTTACTTGATCGGCTTCAACCGAGCCGTGAAGTGACGCAAGACCGGCGGTTCGTATTCGAACTCAAAGCCCTTGAGCTTGTCTGCGTTCTTCGCAACGTCGATCAATGCGTCCGCGATGTAATCCATATGGTCGTTCGTGTAGACACGACGCGGGATGGTCAGGCGGACCAGCTCCAGCGGAGCTTCCTTCTGCTTGCCCGTTTCCGGATCACGACCCAACAGGAACGAACCGATTTCCACCGGACGTACACCAGCTTCCAGGTACAGTGCATTACACAATGCCTGTGCCGGGAACTGATCCCCAGGTATATGCGGCAGGATTTTGCGCGCATCCACGAACACGGCGTGGCCACCTGTTGGATACTGGATTGGCACACCACCTTCCATCAGGCGATCACCGAGGTACTTCACCTGAGAAATACGATAGTGCAGGAAGTCTTCATCTGCGCCTTCGTGCATGCCGCGTGCCAGAGCTTCCATGTCACGACCCGCAAGACCACCGTAGGTCACGAAGCCTTCCATCGGTACGCAAAGCGTCCGAACAGCGCGGAAGAGTTCTTCCTTTTCACGGATTGCGCACATACCGCCGATGTTGACCAGAGGGTCCTTTTTCGCGGACATGGTCAGCATGTCACCGTAGGTGTACATCTCACGGATGATGTCGGTGATGGAATGGTTTTCGTAGCCTTTTTCACGCTGCTTGATAAAGTAAGCGTTTTCGCAGTAACGCGCGGAGTCGATAACGACAGGGATATCGTTCTTCTGAGCGATTTCGTAGACCGCGCGCATGTTGGCGAGTGAAATCGGCTGACCGCCAGAAGAGTTACAGGTTACCGTTGTGATGATAGCTGCAACGTTCTTCGCACCATGCTTGGCAATTTCATCTTCAAGCTTCTGAAGATCGAAGTCGCCCTTCCAGTCATCGTATGTTGTTGTATCAAAAGCCTTTTCCGTTACTACGTTAATGGCCTTTGCACCGTTCATTTCCACGTGTGCAGCAGTTGTGTCAAAGTGGAAGTTCGAAATGAACACCGGCTTGTCGCCGCCACGCACGTCACGCATACGATTGATCAAAGCCGGGAACAGGATCTGTTCTGCACCACGACCCTGGTGAGTTGGCACCACATACTTGTAGCGGAAGAAGTGATCAACAGACTTTTGCAGGTTGAAGTAGTTGCGGCTACCTGCATAGGCCTCATCGCCCATCATCATGCCAGCCCACTGGTAGTCGGACATGGCGCCAGTACCGGAGTCTGTCAGAAGGTCAATGTAGACATCGTCACTTTTCAGCAGGAAGGGGTTGTAACCTGCTTCTTCAAGAGCCTTCACCCGTTCTTCACGAGTGGTCATTTTGATGGGCTCAACCATTTTAATGCGGAATGGCTCAGGAATGCGCTTCATTTTATTTTCCTCATCACAGATGATGTGCATGGACATCCGCCACTTGCGGACTTGCCACGCAAGGGTCTCTTAGATCTGTCCCTCCCAAGAGGAACTGCTCTTTAACGTTGAATGAAAAAGAGGCCTTTCCTGATCTTGCCGGTCAGCGACTTGCAAACAGCTCGGTGGGGCACACAATTCGCCCGCACTCACAAACGCAGTATTCGCAAGTATAACGCTCTCATAATTTGTCAGCCGGGAAGATCTGCCTCAAATGTCAGGCAGCTGAATCAGGAAAGTCATAGGCGAGACGAATATCTCGCGTGTACCATGCCATGTACACATTAATATGGTTTTGAGCAAATAGTTCGCTCAGCTTCATGACCTGCTCCTCACCTCTTACGCTAGGATGCCCCAGCGACAGCAGATGAGTTCATTGAATAAGTAAAGGCGCCTCAAGTCAACTCAAATATATCTAAATTTGGCCATGTACTAATACCTATTTGGCTCGTATTGACACGAAAATTCCAGTTATTTCTCAGGGTTTCTATTTGGCGCAAATTTCTTCCGCTCAGACAGTCGCAATCGCCCGTTTCTTGCTCTCTTCACAAATCTTTCTGTCCACAATGTCGCAGGCACAGATGAATCGTGCTCACGCAAGCCACACCCTTTGGGCTGCTCCCTATCTTCTTCGTGTCAGCTATGCCTTTTTTGTTTTCATGGCTGCTGTTCCGAATAACGACGATGCTGAGTCGTAACCGCTGTGCGCCGAGAACGTGCATCATCTGACGTACCAGCCCTTCCGGAGCGCCTTTTATAAAAGCTTCAAAGCCGACCATTGCGGTTTTCGTATATCAGGTAGTAATCCGGATGTGAGCGTGATTGGGCAGGTGTGCTAGGAAGGAATGGCAAGAAATTCGGGTTTGGGTGACCTGTGTCCGCAGATGCAGGCAAATTGGCCGACCCATTCAAGGTGTCCGCGGTGCGTATAGGGAGTGTGATCGCGATGAAGAAACTGATCAACAAGGTCGAGGATGTGGTCAAGGAACAGATGGAAGGGCTGGTACTGGCTCATCCGCAGCTCAATCTGTGCACCGAGCCATATTATGTCTGGCGCGAGACCGCCGGCGACAAGGTCGCTCTGGTTTCCGGTGGCGGCTCCGGCCATGAACCCATGCATGCCGGTTTCATCGGCGAAGGCATGCTCACCGCCGCCTGTCCGGGGCAGGTCTTCAGCTCCCCGACCCCCGATCAGATGTATGAGTGTGGCAAGACCGTCAAGTCCGACAAGGGCGTCCTGCTCATCATCAAGAACTACACCGGCGATGTGCTCAACTTTGAATCCGCCGTTGAACTGCTGCATTTTGACGACATTCCGGTTGGCTCCATCACCATTGATGATGATGTCGCCGTCAAGGACAGCCTGTACACGGCAGGCCGCCGCGGCGTGGGCGCCACGGTTCTGATTGAAAAGCTCCTCGGCGCAGCTGCCGAGCGCGGTGACGATCTGGCCGCCATTGAAGCCTTGGGCCGCGCGCTCAACAACCGCTCGCGCTCGTTCGGCATCGCGCTGGACGCCTGCGTGGTGCCGGCCGCCGGCAAGCCCTCGTTCGATCTGGCAGATGGCGAAATGGAGTTTGGCGTCGGCATTCACGGCGAGCCGGGTATTGAACGCCGCCCTTACACCGATGTTCAAAGTGTTGTCGCCGACATGCTGAAGGAACTTCTGGCCAACACCGGCTACACCCGCACCGTGCGCAGCTGGAACCGGGAAGACGGCAGTTGGATCGAAGAACAAAGCACCGTTGAGGACTTTGCCGCCGGCGATGAGCTCATCGTTCTGGTCAACGGCATGGGCGCCACACCGGAATCGGAACTGTTCGGCGCTTATCGTGAAACCCACAAGGGGCTGGAAGCGGCTGGCTTCAAGGTTGCCCGGTCGCTGGTGGGCAACTACTGCACGTCATTGAACATGGAAGGCTTCTCCATCACCCTGCTGAAGGCGGATGCGGACACGCTCGCCCTGTGGGATGCACCTGTGGCGGCGCCGTCGCTGCGCTGGGGCAAGTAAGAGCACACAAGGAACAAGACCAAGATGACAGTCACAAAAGACCACATTCTCGGTTGGTTGAAGGCATGCGCGGCCGAGTTCGCCGCGCAGCAGGACTACCTGACCGATCTGGACCGTGAGATTGGCGATGCCGACCATGGCCTGAACATGAACCGCGGCTTTGCCAAGGTCATGGAAAAGCTGCCGACGTTTGAGGCCCAGCCCATTGGCGGCATCATGAAGGGCGTTGGCATGACCTTGATGTCCTCCATCGGCGGGGCCTCCGGCCCGCTTTATGGCACCTTCTTCATCCGCGCTGCCACCTCCACCGCCACCAAGGAAGAGCTGGACCTGGCTGAACTGATCAAGATGCTGGAAGACGGCACGGCCGGCGTTGTCATGCGCGGCAAGGCCGAGCCCGGCGACAAGACCATGTGCGACGTGTGGTGGCCGGTCATGAAAGCCGCCAACGACGCCAAAGAGGCTGGCAGCGATCTGCCCACCGCCCTCGACAAGATGGTGGCTGCGGGCGAAGAAGCGGCCAAGGGCACCATTCCCATGCAGGCGCGCAAGGGCCGCGCCTCTTATCTGGGCGAACGCTCCATCGGCCACCAGGACGCCGGTGCAACATCAAGCCTGATCATGATCAAGGCGCTGGCCGAAAC